>NZ_JBHSDH010000032.1:0-33941 GCF_042651485.1 Sphingorhabdus arenilitoris | reverse complement strand
CGGCGATTTGTCGGCTGGCTCCACCGATGCCATCAACGGTAGTCAGATCAACGCCGCCCTCACCAGCGTCGCCACCAACCTAGGCGGCGGAGCGGCATTCGATCCCGTAACCGGAACAGTTACCATGCCGACGATCATTGTCGCTGGTAACAGCTATAATAACGTCACCGGCGCGGTTCAGGCCGCCGATACCGCTCGTCAAACAGGCGATAGCGGGTTGGCAAATGCCCTTGGCGGCGGCGCGAGCGTGGCACCCGATGGCACAGTCACCAATCCGACCTATGTGGTGCAAGGCACAGCCAACAATAATGTTGGAGACGCTATCGCCGCTGTGGACGGAAGCTTGACCAATTTGGGTGACCAGATCACCAACCTGACCAACGGCACCACCGGCCTTGTCCAGCAAACGGGCGGTACGCCGGGAATGGGGCAAATCACAGTCGGCGCGGCAACCGGCGGTCACAGCATCAATGTTGCTGGAACCGACGGCGACCGGGTGGTAACTGGCGTAGCAGACGGAGCGGTCAATGCGACCTCAACCGATGCGGTAAACGGCAGTCAGCTCTTCGCCGTTCAGTCCGTTGCCGATGGCGCATTGCAGCGTAGCGGCGGCACTTTAACTGGCGAGCTAAGCCTGGGCGGGAACCGCATTACCAATGTGGCTGCTCCGGTCGCCGGCACCGATGCTGTCAACCGTGACTATGTGGACGGGGTAGCCGCATCACAAGCGGCAACCACAACCAATATCGGCACTGTGGTAGCTGCATCGCTCGGTGGCGGAGCTAGCTATAACCCGGCCAATGGCGCATTGACTGGACCGACCTATAATGTGGGCGGCCGCAGCTATGGCAATGTGGGTGACGCCTTGACTGCAACCAACATGCTGGCGGTGCAATATGTCGCCGATGCCAATGGGCAGCCAACCAACGCCGTCCGCTTTGGCGCGGCTCCGGGCGGCCCGCCAGTTGCGGTAACCAATGTTGCCAACGGCAATGTCGCAGCGGGCAGCACGGATGCAGTCAATGGCGGGCAGCTATATGATGTCAGCGTGGTGGCCAACGGCGCGTTGCAACGCACCGGCGGGACATTGTCGGGCAACCTCAATCTGGGCGGAAATCGGATTACCGGCCTTGCCGCTCCGGTCGACGCCAGCGATGCCGCAACGCGCGGCTATGTTGACGGATTGCAGGCCCAGAATGTGAATAACTTCAATCTTCTCACCGCCGGTTTGAACAACGCATTCAAAGGTATCGAACGCAATAGCCAAGGCGTTGCACTGGCCATCGCTATGGGCGGCGGGTTCCTATCGGATGATAAGGACTTCTCACTTTGGGGCGCATGGGGTAACTTTGCCGGATATAATGCGGCATCACTCCAAACATATATCCGGTTGAGCGACGATAGCTATATCAACGCGGGACTGAGCTATGGGTTTGAAGAGCAATTGGTCGGAACCCGAGTAGGTTTCGGTATCCAATTTTAAACCAACGATTCAAAAATAAGGCGTGGATGCGGGGCAACTGTTTCCACGCCTTTTTGAAACAGGAGAATGACGATGAAATATAACCAGTTATATGGGGCAATCGCTGCTATAGCGGTAATCATAGGCAGCCCGGCGGCGGCAAACAGCACCGGGTTGGATGCCAATCAATTACCCATGAAACAAGCGCTGGAAAAGGCCGCTGAAGCCAAAATTGCGTATCAGCAACGCAGCAAAGCAAATCCGGTTCCTGCGCCTACCCCCCGTGCCCCATCAGCTCAAATACAAATGCCCCCGCCCGAAGCGATGATCATTATGATCCGGTCTTCGCTTGTCGCTTTAAGCCAGGCCAATGTGACCAATAATTACACCGTTCTTAACCAATTGGGCTCCGAAAATTTCCGCAGCGCCAATCCGCCTGCCCGCTTGTCAGAGCTATTTGCTCCGTTTCGGACCAATAAAGTTGATCTGGCCCCGGTTGTTTTTGTAACGCCGCAATTGAGCCAGCAACCGCAGATTGTGGATGGTAAGCTGAGGCTGGTCGGCAACTTTCCGACACAGCCCATGCGGGTTGATTTTGATCTGCAATTTGAACCTACGGACGGATTGTGGAAACTATTTGGCCTATCGGTGAATTTGAACCGGGCGGCACCGCCTGCGCAGCCGCAATTCGTACCCGGCAGCGGAGCGGACCAACCCAGCCGGTAAGCGGCGCAAATTTTAAGGTAAAAGCAAAAAAATCGGGGTGGGCCATGTGCCTGCCCCTTTTTATTTTTCGCAGCCATAATGCTGCCCATGAATCTAGCAGCTGCCTATTTTTTAGGCAGCTGCCTTTTGGCCGTGCTGGTCGAATGACGAGAAACCGTCATCGTGATAATTGGCACGATATTTGATATACGTGCTACATTCATACGCGCGTACGGCCGGGCGTCCCGGTTATGGCGGATAAAGTGAAGAGGGGAAGCCCATGAAAAAGATAGAAGCAATTATCAAACCGTTTAAGCTCGATGAGGTGAAAGAGGCGCTGCATGAAGTCGGTGTGTCGGGTATCACCGTGACCGAAGCAAAAGGTTTTGGCCGGCAAAAAGGCCATACCGAATTATATCGCGGCGCGGAATATGTCGTCGATTTTCTGCCCAAGGTGAAATTGGAGGTTGTCGTTGAAAATGCGCTGGCCGACCGCGTTGTCGAGGCTATTGCCGCTGCTGCGCAAACCGGCCGTATTGGCGACGGTAAAATTTTCGTAATCCCCGTTGAATCGGCGCTGCGTATTCGTACCGGTGAACGGGATGATGAAGCTGTCTGACCATCATGGCGAAAGACAAATCCAAGAAGCACAGGAAAAACAAGGCTGATGAGAAGCAGCCAAAATCAAAGCAAAAAGGGAAAAAGAATATGGCGAATACCGCTGCTGATATTATCAAGATGATTAAGGATGAGGAGATTGAGTGGGTCGATGTGCGCTTCACCGATCCCAAAGGCAAATGGCAGCATTTGTCGATGTGTGCAGGCGTTATGGGTGAAGATGAACTCAACGACGGCCTGATGTTCGACGGTTCATCGATCGAAGGTTGGAAAGCGATCAACGAATCCGACATGATCCTGAAGCCTGATCTGGATTCGGTTTACATGGATCCGTTCAGCGCGACGCCGATGATGATCATCTTCTGCGACATCGTTGAGCCATCAACCGGACAGCTCTACAGCCGCGATCCGCGCAGCACCGCAAAACGCGCCGAAGCTTATTTGAAAGCATCGGGCGTCGGTGACACTGTGTATGTCGGACCCGAGGCCGAATTTTTCATGTTTGACGATGTCCGCTTCGAAGACGGCTATGCCGGATCGTCTTATTATATCGACGATATTGAGCTGCCCACAAACAGCGGCCGGACCTATGAAACTGGTAACATGGGCCACCGTCCCCGCGCCAAGGGCGGCTATTTCCCAGTTGCTCCCGTCGATAGCGCCATGGATATTCGCGGCGAAATGGTTGCGACCATGCTCGACATGGGCCTGCCTTGCGACAAGCATCACCACGAAGTTGCATCCGCGCAGCATGAGCTGGGCCTCACTTTCGGCACGTTGACTCAAACCGCCGACCGGATGCAAATTTACAAATATGTCGTGCATCAAGTTGCCCATGCCTATGGCAAGACCGCAACTTTCATGCCCAAACCGATTAAGTCGGACAATGGTTCGGGCATGCATACCCACTTGTCGATCTGGGACGGCGGAAAGCCCTTGTTCGCGGGCGACGGCTATGCCGGCCTGTCGGAAATGTGCCTGTTCTTCATTGGCGGCATCATCAAGCACGCAAAATCGGTCAATGCTTTCACCAACCCAACCACCAACAGCTATAAGCGTTTGGTTCCCGGTTATGAAGCGCCCGTATTGCTGGCTTATTCGGCGCGCAACCGCTCGGCATCTTGCCGGATTCCTTATGGCGCCGGTGCAAAGGCAAAGCGCGTTGAAGTCCGCTTCCCCGACGCAATGGCGAACCCGTATCTGGCCTATGCAGCGCTATTCATGGCCGGCATGGACGGTATCAAGAATAAAATCCATCCCGGTGAAGCCATGGATAAAAACCTCTATGACCTGCCGCCCGCAGAACTGGCAGAAGTGCCCACCGTATGCGGCAGCTTGCGCGAAGCTTTGGAAGCGCTTCAGGCGGATCATGATTATCTGCTCGAAGGCGACGTATTCTCCAAAGACCAGATTGATGCTTATATCGAGCTGAAAATGGACGATGTGCTGCGCGTCGAAACGACACCATGCCCGGTCGAATTCGATATGTATTACAGCTACTAATCCGGTAAGCGGTTAAAAATACAGGCGCGCTCCCGCAACGGAGCGCGCCTTTTTTATTTGCATATCGCTTTGTACTTGGGCGGCACTGGCATGCCCTGCCTCGCCAATTATGGGTAATGTAGCAGATTAGGTGCCCGCCAATGGGCGAATTTCAAAGGTAGGACAAATGGGGCGCAGGATAACCCGCGTCAAAAGGCTTGCAGAATCTTTTCGCGTAGCCGGACTGGCTCCGGTAACTCCGATTGCTGTTCGCGCAGCCGGGCGTTGAGCCGCTGGATACGGAAATATAAATCCTCGCTCGCCTGAATTATTTCCTGCGCCTCTTCGGGGAAGCGTTGGGCCAATATATCGTCGCTGGCCGGTGCATAACCAAGCTCCCGGGCTTCATTGGTCATTTCGGCCTGATCTATTTCGCCTGCACGATATGCTTTTTGATTAAGTAGCCATGCGATCGAATGCATCAACCGCGTGGTGACTTTCAGTGACTCACACGAAAATGCCACTGCGATATCCGCAGGCAGTCCGCCCGCAACCGGATCGCGGTCAAAATAAGACCGCGCTTCATCCGCAAGCAGCATCGCTTCGGTATAGAGCGCGTCGATCAATTTCGACGTCATTTCGGTCTGAGGCATATTCATAAGCGGCTATATGACAGCTTCGCCGTCACAATGTTAGCGCGTTTACCTTATTTCCACAGAATAAATCTGCCCTGTGCCGCTTTGAAACGCACAGGCCGCGACCTGTGAAGATTGACGGGATGTCAGGCGATGATGTCGGGGATCAACTGATCTTCCAGCCGCCGTATCTGATCTTTCAAAATCAGCTTTTTCTTTTTCAATCTGGCAATTTGCATTTGATTGACCAGCGGCTGTTCCTGCAACACGGAAATCGCATCATCAAGATCGCGATGCTCAATCCGTAATGTTTCCAACTGATGCTGATAGCCTTCATCGTTCATGCGGTAATCATAGACCCGATAGGGTTAACAAGTCACCGCCTAAATCGGGCGAGTGGAAGGAAATTTCAAAATTTGGGGGCAGACATGATGAAAATTTCATGTTTTACTCTTGTCCTTATGTCGTCGAGTCTCATAAAAAAGGAGAATGAGGTGAACAATAGCCATATGTCCGCATTACGGATCAAGCACCAGGAATTGGAAGCAAAGCTTGAACGAGAGGAAAACAGGCCGCTCCCCGATGCCAAGGCGATATTGGACCTCAAAAAACAAAAGCTGCATTTGAAAGATGTCATGGCGCAGGAATTGGCGCACGGATAAAAATCCCGCCGCAATTTCGGTTAAGGGAAATTTATTTCCGGTCTTCAGGTCAAAAAAATGCTTCGCGCACTCGCGCAGCCGATAGGGCTGTGCTAAGTCTCTAGGCTATATGGAAACAGCCTCACGATCCGCCCGCGAAATATTAACCGGCCTGCATGATGTCATGGCCGCAAAAGGCAATGCGCAAGCAAAGCTGAACCAGGTTGTCGATATTATCGGCAACGCGCTCGCAAGTGAGGTTTGCTCCATCTATTTGCTGCGCGATGGTTCGCTGGAACTATTTGCAACGCGCGGCCTGAATGAAGAAGCGGTCCATGTCACGCGGCTTGGCCTTGGCGAAGGGTTGGTTGGCACGATTGCCGACAATGTCGAAACGCTGAACCTAGACGAGGCGGCATCGCACCCCAATTTCCGTTATATGCCGGAAACGGGTGAAGAGCGCTTTCACAGTTTTGCCGGCGTACCGATTGTGCGCGCCGAACAAGCGGTTGGCGTGGTATGCGTGCAGCATGTCGATCCCCGCCGATATGAAGAGGTGGAGATAGAGGCGCTGCAAACCGTGGCGATGGTGCTGGCCGAACTGATCGCCAATGCCGATTTAATTGACCCATCCTCTGTTACCGGCGCGATTAGCAGCGGCACCTTGGTGCTCAACGGCCTGCCGCTGGTAAAGGGTATGGCGGCGGGAACCGCGATTTTCCACAAACCGAGCATTCGGATCGAACATACGGTTGCCGAAGATATCGAGGCCGAACGTCACCGCGTCTATTCCGCCTTTGACAAAATGCGCGAACAGATTGACCGGATGGCGTCGCAAGCCGATTTTGCCGTCGGCGGCGAACATGAAGAGGTTTTGGCAACCTATAAAATGTTCGCGTATGACGAAGGCTGGTCACGCCGGATCAATGAAGCGATTGACAGCGGCCTGACGGCTGAAGCAGCGATTGAGCGGGTGCAACAACGCACGCGGATGCGGATGCGGCAAATTGACGACCCGCTGCTTGCCGACCGGATGCACGATCTGGAGGATCTGGCGAACCGGTTGCTGCGTATTGTTTCCGGGCAGATGACCACGGCAGCGCAAATGGGGTTGAAACAGGACAGCATCCTGATCGCGCGAAATCTGGGTCCGGCCGAGCTTTTGGAATATGACAAAAGGCGGCTGCGCGGGGTGATATTGGAGGAGGGGTCGCTGACCGCTCATGTTACTATCGTCGCGCGCGCCATGGGCATTCCAGTACTCGGCCGTGTCGCGGGGGTCAGGCATCAGATCGGCGACGGCGACATGCTGCTGCTGAATGCCGACGAAAAAAGCGTCATCGTCCGCCCCAGTGAGCCTGCGATCGAAGCCTTTCAAGGTGAGCTTGCCGATCAGCAGAAAAAACGCGCCCGTTATGCCGCGATGCGCGAGCATGAACCGATTACAACCAATGGCGAACGGGTAACGTTAATGATAAATGCGGGCCTGCGCGATGATGTCGCGTCGGTGGCCTTAACCGGCGCAGACGGTATCGGCCTGTTCCGCACGGAGTTTCAATTCCTGATTTCCGCCACTCTGCCGCAACGCGAAAAACAGCAGCGCTTTTACCGCGAGGTGATGGACGCCGCGGGCAACAAGCCTGTGATTTTTCGAACCATTGATGTCGGCGGCGATAAAGCGCTACCTTATATTCGCGCGGGTCAGATTGACGAGGAAAATCCAGCATTGGGCTGGCGCGCGGTGCGCTTATCGCTCGACAATGAAGGCTTGATGAAGGCGCAGGCGCGGGCATTGTTAGAGGCATCGGCGGGACGGACATTGAATGTGATGTTCCCGATGCTTGCCGAACCATGGGAATTTGATGCGTGCAAGGCGGTGTTCGATGCACAGCTCGCCTTTTTAACCAGCCGCAAAAAAGCTTTGCCCAGCAAAATACGTTATGGCGCGATGCTGGAGGTTCCGGCGCTGGCGGATGCGCTAGATATATTGCTGCCCAAAATTGATTTTCTGTCAATCGGCACCAATGACCTGACCCAATTTCTATTCGCCGCAGACCGGGCCGACCCGCGCCTTGCCGAACGCTATGACTGGCTAAGCCCCGCCATATTGCGCTTCATCCGCCGCGTCGTCAAAGCGAATGAAGGCCATAATGTCGACATTGCCGTCTGCGGCGAGATGGGCGGCAGGCCATTGGAGGCGATGGCGCTGATTGGTATAGGCGTTAAACGGTTATCGATCACACCGGCGGGCATCGGACCGATTAAGGCAATGGTTCGTTCGCTCGACAGCGCAGCGATTGCCGCGAAAATGGAAGAATTGCTTACTAAACCGCCGGAAAATTTGCGGGATGTCCTAACCGAATGGGCGCAGCAGCAGGGTGTTGAACTCGGTTGATGTAAACACTTGTATCAATTGGCCCCTGAAAGCCCCGCAAACCGCGCTATTCAGCATTGACTTTCGGTCAGTGAGTGCCATTGTCAGCTTATCGTCCGTTAGAGACGGGTTTATCGGGTCTGGAGAGATGTTTTGGAAGAAGAAGCGCCGGAAAATCATGAGTTCGCATTTCAAACTGTGGGCGAAAAATTAAAGGAAGAACGCGAACGGCGTGGATGGTCGCTGGAAACAGTGGCCGAGAAAACCCGTATTCCTATGCGGCATCTGGAATCGATTGAAAAATCACAATATGCCAAAATGCCCGGCAGCACTTACATGATCGGTTTTTCGCGGTCGTATGCCAAAGCGGTGGAGCTTGACGATGCGCAATTGATTGCGCAGCTTCGCGGTGAATTAAGCGATGCCGGTTTGTCCGGGCATCATATTCCCTCACAAGATTATGAGCCGGCCGATCCGACCAGCGTGCCCTCCAAGACGCTGGCATGGACCGCAGCTATTATCGCCATATTGATTATTGCTGGTTTTTTCATCTGGCGCAATTCGATCACCAGTGATCCGGTTGCCGCACCGGTGGAAGATAATGCCGCCGCAGCCGAAACAGCTCCAGCGCCCGACGCAGCCGCGCCTGCCACCACTGCGGCGGATGGACAAGTGGTCATCACGGCAACCGATAATGTGTGGATCAAAATATATGATGCCGACAATAAACGGTTGTTCGAAGCAGAGATGAAACCGGGTCAAAGCTATAATGTGCCCAAGGATGCAAATGGACCGATGATTGTTACCGGTCGGCCCGACATGCTGAAAATCACGGTCGATGGCGCCGCTATTGCGCCGCTGGGCGATGGCACAAAAACGATTGCTGATATAGGGGTCAGCGCGTCTGCGCTTTCGGCCCGCGCGGCGCAGCCGTCACAGCCAACTGCGGCTGGCGCGGGTGGTGGCACGGCAGCACCGCCATCTGGTCAGTGATTGGATTCGCTATTGCGGAAAGGCTTTATCCCATTGACGAAGCACACTATAGTCCAGCATAACGGCGTCCATATTGGAAGGAAGAAAATGAAGCTTCGACTGGCACTATTAGGCGCAGCGGCCACGCTGTTTGCGGGAAGCCATGCCGCCTTGGCACAGGATGCCAATGTGGAAGGCCGGGTCAAAAAACTGGAAAAGGAAATGGTTGCTGTTCAGCGCCAAGTTTTTCCCAATGGCGCGGGGAAGTTTTTTGAACCGGAAATTAAACCAGAAACCGCGACCCCAAATAGCAATAACAGCTCATCTTCGGCGGTTAGCGACCTGATCGTGCGCGTTGACGCGTTGGAGGCGCAGCTTGCGACTTTGACCGGGCAGGTGGAACGGCAAAATAACAATTACCGACTAATGGACGAACGCCTAAAAGCGGTAGAAGCAGAGTTGAAGCAGCAAAAAGCTGCGGCGACCGCTCCACCCGCCAACACGGCCGCGGCGGTGCCACTGCCCGCCGCGAACTCAACACCGCCAAAAACAACAACCGTCGCCAGCACGGCTCGGATGCAAGCGGTAGCTGCAATAGAAAAGCCTGTTACTGGCGATGCCTTCGACGATAGCTACACCTATGGTTACCGTTTATGGGAAGGCAAATTTTATCCCGAAGCGCAGGTGCAATTGGCCGATACGGTGAAGAAATTCCCCAAACATCCCCGTGCCAGCTTTGCGCGTAACCTGCTGGGCCGGGCTTGGCTGGATGACAAGAAACCGGCCAGTGCCGTCAAAATCCTGTATGACAATTACAAGGATGACCCGCGCGGCGAACGGGCGCCTGACAGCCTGTATTTCCTTGGCGTGGCGTTAATCGACCTGAATAAACCTGTCGAAGCATGCGAGGCTTTTGGCCAATTGGCCGAGGCTTATCCCGATATCGCATCGGGCCGCTTGTCCGACAGGGTTGCATCGGGCCGCGCCCGGGCAAAATGTAAATAAGTAAGTGTGACGGCTGAATATCAAAGCCGGTTTAGGGCCAATATCGAAACGATCCTAGACGTTCCTTTATCGGAATGGGATGGCCAGATGGGATTGGCTGTTTCGGGCGGCCCCGATAGCCTTGCCTTGATGCTGCTCGCCCATGATGTGTTGCCCGGCAAGTTCATTGTTGCCACGGTTGACCACCAGCTGCGCACTGAGGCCGCAGCGGAAGCCCGCTATGTTGCGCAAATATGCGCAGAACGCGGGTTAAGCTGTGACATTTTGCACCCAGACAGCGCCATCACCGGCAATATTCAATCACAGGCCCGCGCCGCACGCTATGCCGCCCTCCATCGCTGGGCAGACCGGCGCGAGTGCGCTTGGATCGCAACGGCGCATCATGCCGATGACCAGCTGGAAACGATATTGATGCGCCTCGCCCGGGGCAGCGGCGTCGATGGTCTTTCGGCGGTGCGGACCCAAAATGGCCGGATCATCCGCCCATTGCTCAATTTCACGAAGGCAGAGCTGATCTCCATCTGCGACGCAGCCGGTGTTTCTGCAATCGCCGACCCCAGCAACCGGAACGAAGATTTTGACCGCGTGCGTATACGGCAATGGCTGGCCAGCATGGACCATCCGCTAAACCCGTTGGCGGCAGCCAATAGCGCCGCAGCACTGGCCGAAGCATCGGCCGCGCTGGATTGGACTGCGCAGCGTTTGCGCGAAACGCATATATCCGCACAAGACGGTCAAATTTGGCTGGACCCTGCCGACCTGCCGCCCGAATTGCTTCGCCGCCTGCTGCGCATCGCTTTGCAGCAGCTATCCCCCGAATTTGAGCCGAGGGGCGGAGCGATCACGCGGCTATTGCACAGTATAAAGCGTGGCGAAACGGCGAGCATTGGGGATATTTTGTGCAAGGGCGGCGACAAATGGCTGCTTCGCCCTGCCCCGCCCAGAGGCATGCAGAAATAATTCGCTCTATTATATTGCCATTCACCTATTCGCGCCTACATTGGAGGGTGAGATAACGCAGCTAAACGGCAAGGTTAAAGCGATGAATGACGAACAAGAACCACAAGGCCAAAACCCTTTGGTGAAAAATATGGCGATTTGGGCAGCGATCATTTTCGCTTTCCTGATCATCGCGTCTATTTTCAGCGGCGGTGCAAATGATGCAGCGCAGGGCATAAGCTATTCCAATTTCCGTGAAAAAGTATCCGCTGGCCAAGTGCAGTCGGTGGCCATTGCACCTGATAAGATCACTGGCAAGCTGAAAAATAATGAGACTTTTTCAACGGTGCCCGTGGCCAGCGATTCGTCGCTATATCAACTGCTCGAAGAACAAGGCGTTGATGTGCAAGGCAAACAGGTCGAGCAGCCGAGCATGTGGCTCATCTTCCTCTATCAAGCGCTGCCATTCCTCTTAATCCTTGGCATTGCATTCTTCGTGTTACGCCAGATGCAAAAAGGCAGCGGTTCCGGCGCGATGGGCTTTGGCAAGTCCAAGGCCAAATTGCTGACCGAAAAGCATGGCAAGGTTACCTTTGAAGACGTTGCGGGTATCGACGAAGCGCGCGAAGAATTGCAGGAGATCGTCGAATTTTTGAAGGATCCGGGCAAATTTTCGCGTCTGGGCGGAAAAATTCCAAAAGGCGCTTTGCTTGTCGGATCGCCGGGAACGGGTAAAACGCTTCTGGCCCGCGCAATTGCGGGCGAAGCGGGCGTACCATTCTTCTCCATTTCAGGCTCCGATTTTGTGGAAATGTTTGTCGGCGTTGGCGCAAGCCGTGTGCGCGATATGTTTGAGCAGGCAAAAAAGAACGCACCCTGCATCGTTTTCATCGACGAAATCGACGCAGTGGGCCGCAGCCGCGGCGCAGGACTTGGCAATCAAAATGATGAGCGCGAACAGACGCTGAACCAGCTGCTTGTTGAAATGGATGGGTTTGAGGCGAATGAAGGCATCATCATCGTTGCGGCGACCAACCGCCCTGACGTGCTTGACCCTGCTTTGCTGCGTCCCGGCCGTTTTGACCGTCAGGTGACGGTGCCGTTGCCCGATATTAAGGGCCGTAAGCTCATCCTTGACGTGCATATGAAAAAAGTGCCGCTCGCACCCGATGTTGATCCCAATATTATTGCGCGAGGCACGCCCGGATTTTCGGGCGCTGAGCTGGCCAATTTGGTCAATGAAGCCGCATTGCTGGCCGCACGCCGTGCCAAACGGCTCGTTGCGATGAGCGAGTTTGAAGAGGCCAAAGACAAGGTGATGATGGGCACCGAGCGCAAATCGATGGTGATGAGCGAAGATGAAAAGCGCATGACCGCGTTCCATGAAGCGGGCCATGCAATTGTCAGCTTCTTTGAACCTGCGTCGGACCCGATCCATAAAGCGACCATTATTCCGCGTGGCCGCGCGTTGGGTATGGTGATGCAACTTCCTGAATCCGACCGGACATCCATGCACCGCGATCAAATGCACGCGCATATCTCGGTTTGGATGGCGGGTCAGATTGCCGAAAAGATCACTTTTGGCGAAGAACGCGTTTCGGCAGGTGCGTCGAGCGATATTCAGGGTGCAACCGGCATGGCAACTGCCATGGTCACGCAATGGGGCCTATCCGATCTTGGCCCGATCCAATATGAATATCAGTCGCAAAATTATCTTGGCCAAAGCGGAGCGCAGCGCCGCCCGATGGCCAACCAGACCGCACTGGCCATTGACGAAGAAATCCGCAAGATTTTGGATCGCGGCTATAAACGAGCGGAATCCTTGCTGAAAAAGCATAAGAAGGAGTTTAACCTCGTTGCCAATGCGTTGCTGGAATATGAAACATTGACCGGCGATGAAATCAGGCAGCTGATTGAAACCGGAACGATGAACCGCGACGATGATAACAAACCAAAAGCCTTGCCAGTCACGCAAACTGGATCAGCCATCCCGAAAACCGGACGCCGTAAAGGTAGCAATATTGGCGGCGCATCCCCGCAAGGCGCGTAAGTTTACCGGACCCGTTCTGAGCAATCGGATATGGTCCGGTAAATCAAATATTTACAAAATGACCCAAGCTTGTAATCTTTCGCATATCGGATGAAGGAGCAGATATGGGTATCAGGCTTTTGGCGGTTTTATTGATGTTGGCGGCGATGCCAGCGGTCGCGCACGCAATGGATGCGCAAAGCTTCTACGTCAAAGGTTTGGCGCTTCAGAAAAAGGGAACCGCCGCCATCTTGTCGCCTGAAATAAGACCACTCATGTCGGAAATGAGGAGCGCCGGAAAAGCAGTTAAGGCCGAAAATGATCGCGCCAAAGCAGCTGGAAACCCACTATTCTGCATCCCCGATAATCACGGAATGGACGCCAACAAGATGCTGGCTGAATTTGGCAAAATTCCATCCAACCGGCGCAGCAAAATGTCGGTCACACAGGCATTGCGCGAAATATTGATCCGCCGTTATCCCTGCTAAGCCTCCGTCACAGGACACAATCATGCCCATTTATTGCGATGAAAGCGGCGGCGTCGGGCGCGGGGTGATGACATTTGCTGGCGTCCATATTGAAGAGGAAGAGGCCGATGCGCTGCTGCAACGCTACCGCGAAGTCACTGGCCTGCGCACAGAGTTGAAGGGCAGCCGGATCGACATGGCCGAGCGCGCTTATATTTTTGAGCTATTCGAAAAAACCGCTGGCCGTGCCACGGTCGGCATAGCGATATCCGCGCTAAAACCGGACGAAGGAGCGGACCGCGGCGAGCATGACATAGAAATTTACACACAGCTAGCCAATGAGGTAATCGGCGCCATGTTGCCGCAAACCGGCGGATGCGGTGATGTGATCCTGGATGATGGACGCTATGGCGAACGGACGCTGGAGCTGATCCGAAGTGATATAGCCGATCAGGTAGGCCAATGGGGGCAGGTGCGGCTCGAGGAAAGTCACAAGCTGGCTGGCCTGCAAATCGCCGATGTCATTGCCAACACATTTTTCAACCGCGCATTGGTGACCGACCGTCAGGCCCGGCTTGCGGCGATTGCCGAACCTCTTTTGCAAAATGGCCGGATCGTCATGCATATCCTGCCCGACATATGAACGCTGGGCATAAAAAAGCCCGGAGCGAGGCCGGGCTTTTGAAATACATTATCGGCAATGATTACCGGTCATAATCCCGCGCAACACTGGCACCGCGCGCCGGTGCAGCCGCTGTCAGGCGAAGCGCTTCGGCAGACAGGCTGATTGAGCCAATTTCGTCGGGCGTTTCATCTTCGTCAATTTGAACTTTCTGCAGGCTTTGGGTCAAACCTTCCATAAGCTGATTAGGCTTAACGGTTTGCTCGGCAATCTCGCGCAGGGCAACAACCGGATTTTTATCGCGGTCACGGTCCAAGGTCAGCTCTGCACCGCCAGCTATTTCCCGCGCCCGCTCAGCAGCAAGCAGCACAAGGTCAAAACGGTTTGTGACCTTATCAACACAATCTTCAACGGTAACGCGCGCCATATCGGCTCCTGATTCTCATAGTTATATCGGAAAGTTGACACGCCATTAGGCCGACACCCCGCAATTGTCAATGAAAAGCAATGTGCGACGGCGCTTGCACGGGCCATAATCGGTCCCTATCTCCTATACATGACGTCAAGCCCCAAAAGCCTTGAATTGCCGGGCAAACATAGCCACGTAGGCGGACATGATCTATATCTGATCAGCGATCCGGAAAGCAGGCTGGCGGCGGTATTGCGCCTTATTGACGGGGCGCAGCGCAGCATCTTGATGTTCAGCTATATGTTTCGTGACGATGAAAGCGGACGGCAAGTGATGGCCGCCCTCATGAACGCATTGCGCCGCGGTGTATCGGTCGACCTGATCGTTGACAGCTTCGGATCAGCAGACACGCAGGACAGCTTTTTCGACAAGATTGCCGGCGCAGGAGGCCGGTTCAACCGTTTCAGCTCGCGTTGGAATATGGGCTATTTCATTCGCAACCACCAAAAGATACTCATCGCGGACCGAAGCAGCGCCTTAATAGGCGGCTATAATATAACCGATCATTATTTTGGCCGCGCAGGAGATAAAAGCTGGGAAGATTTCGGCGTTATTATTATCGGTGAAAATGTAGAGGCGCTTGCGCGATATTATGAGGAGCTGCGGAAAATTACCGCAGATGGCGGGGTGCGGTTTGGACAATTACGCAAGCTGATACAGGATTGGAAACCGCAAGACAGCAAAATTTCCTGGTTGCTGGGCGGGCCGACCAACCGGATATCGTCATGGGCATTATCGCTGAAACGGGATTTGGAAAGGGCCGAGCAACTCCACTTTGCCGCAGCCTATTTTTCGCCCTCTCAATCCATATTGCGGCGGATTGCAAAGGTCACAAGGCGCGGAAATTCTACGTTAATTATGGCCGGAAAAACCGACAATGGGGCAACGATCCCGGCCGCTCGGTCGCTATATCGCTATTTGCTGAAACGCGGTGCGCGCATTTTCGAATTTCAAACACGCCCGCTCCATTGCAAGATTATTGTCATCGACGATATCAGCTATATCGGTTCGGCAAATCTCGATATTCGCAGCTTGTTCATCAATATGGAAATTATGGTTCGCATCGACGACCGGGAGGTAGCCGAATTTGTCCGCAGCCATTTAACCGCGATGGCACAGGACAGCGAAGAACAAACGCTGATCAAACATGCGAAACGCAGCGGCTTGTTCCGGCGGATCAAGCAGGGGCTTGCTTATCTGCTCGTCAATACGCTGGACTATACCATCGGCCGCAGGATCAAATTTGGATTGCTCCGAAAACCGGCAAATTTATTGACTGATAAATTGAACAAATGAGCCCAATCGTCACTCTTTCCAGCCCCAAAATAAATGGCAGGGGAGGATGTTCCACGCTTCAAAACCATGGTCGATTTTCTTAAAATGCGGCGCCATGAAATCGCGGCAACGGGCCCGAAACTGATATACCAGAAATGCTCCGCCCGGACGTATCGCCTTGGCCGTTTCGGCGGCGATGACTGGACCCAAATCATCCGGCAATGTGGAAAATGGCAGGCCGGACAGAATATAATCGGCATGTTGAAAGCCGAAATCGCGAATAATCTGATTCACGTCCGCCGCCGACCCATGTACCGCGACAAAACGGCTATCGTGAATAGACTTGCGCAAATAGTCGACAAAGTCAGGGTTCAAATCGATCACGATCAATTTCGCATCGGGCCGCATCCGGTCCAACACCGGCTGACAAAATGTGCCGATGCCGGGGCCATATTCGACAAATAAAGTCGTATTTTCCCAATCAACCGGAGCCAGCATTTTATGCACCGTGCGCGAAGACGACGGGATGATCGACCCGACCATAACCGGATGCTTCATAAAGCCTTTGAAAAACACGCCCCACGGGCCAAAGAAACGGCTGACCTTTGTTTTCACGCGGTCGATCAGGCGCGTTTTGCTGAGGCTTGAAGATGTCATATTGGCTTATTCCAAATTTCAGGGACCCGCCCTAGTCGCAAAACTGACGCTGTGTTGCAAGCCTGTTACAGAAAAAACAACATGGTGATTTGCAACTATTCTTGCCGCCCGCACGCATATCCGCTTATGGCAGCCATATGACCTGTTATCCCGCCGGAACCATTGCTGTCATTTTCGTCGCCCAGCGCACGGCGCAAGACGGCGCAGGCTATGCCGAAGCGGCAGAGGAAATGATCCAGCTGGCGCAGCAGCAACCCGGCTATTGCGGAATCGATAGCGTTCGGGACGCCAATGGGCTGGGTATCACGGTGAGCTATTGGGCCGATGATACCGCCGCCAAGGCATGGCGCGACCATCCGCGTCACCGCGCTATCCGCGACGCTGGACGTGACCGTTGGTACAGCCATTATGATTTGCACGTCGCCGCCACCGAACGCAGCTATGATTGGGAAAAAGCGCAATGAGCAATAGCATGGGCCCCTCCCCCAATCCCAAAGACTCGTCCGGTCCCAATGACTCGCCCAATGCGATTGCCGCCGCAATTCCCAACGGGCGGCTGGTGATTTTATTCCTTGTGATGCTCGTTGCGGCAGCGGGCAATACCGCGATGCAATCCATCCTGCCCGCTATCTCAAGTCAGCTTGACATCGCCGATGTATGGGTCAGCCTCGCGTTCAGCTGGTCGGCATTATTGTGGGTTATCACCGCGCCGAAATGGGCGCATTTGTCCGATCGGCGCGGGCGAAAGCAACTGATGACGCTTGGCACCTATGGATTTATCTCCTCGATGGGCCTGTGCGGTTTGATGCTATGGCTGGGGCTGGAAGGCTTTTTGGGAGCAACGGCGACCTTCGTCCTCTTCGCCTTGTTCCGCAGCCTCTATGGCGCATTTGGCAGCGCAGCCCCGCCCGCCGTGCAGGCCTATGTCGCCGCGCGCACCGAACGGGCAGAACGGACAAAGGCGCTATCGCTGCTTGCTTCGTCCTTTGGCCTCGGCACCGTCATCGGTCCGGCTATCGCCCATTTCCTTGTTTTCTACCCGCTCGGCCTTGCAGGGCCGATGATTATCTTTGCACTGTTCGGTGTGGGCGTGCTAGTGGCGCTATATTGCTATTTGCCTGCCGATACACCGCGATTTGAAGCACGCGGCACAATCACCAGTTACCCTAGCTCGGCGCAGGTCGGCCGCCCGAATGACGAAGAGGACAACGCTCCTTTGGGTTCGCCCAAAAATGCTACGCCGCCTGCACACCTGCCTTGGCGCGACCGGCGAGTTTTGCCGTGGCTCATCGCGGGCCTGATCGGCGGGCACGCGCAGGCGGTCATGATGGGCGTGGTCGGCTTTTTGGTCCGCGACCGCCTTGGCCTGCATGACGATCCATCAGGCGCGGTTCAAGCCATTGGCAGCGTGATGTTCATCGGCGCGATGGCGACGCTGCTGGCGCAATGGGGCCTGATCCCCATATTGTCGCTTGGACCCAAAGCATCGGTGCTGTGGGGCAGCATATTGGCGCTCATCGGCGTCAGTATGACCGGGGCCAGCCACGATTTTTACGGGATCAGCACCGGTTTTGCCCTCGCCTCTTTGGGCTTTGGCCTATACCGGCCGGGCTTTACCGCCGGCGCATCGCTCGCGGTGCGGCGCAGCGAACAAGGCGATGTGGCTGGCAAAATCGCCAGCATCAACGGCGCCGCCTATATCGCTGCACCCGCGCTCGGCGTATGGCTATTCAGCATATGGGAACCGGCGACCTTCATCCTCATGGCCGCAGCGCTGGCATTCTTGATCCTTTGGGGCAAAAGGGCGCTTGCGATACCTGCGGATTAGGGTGAGGACCTAGCGCCACCGCTGGTGATATAGCTATGCCGAAGCCATGCACGGCCCTCAAGGGGCCGGGCATAGGAGTGGAGATATTCTATTTGCTGCGAAGTATCCGGTTACCGGCACCATCGACGGACACTCGTGGTTTTTCTTTACCCTCCGACCGCCACATAATTTCGTTGTAGGCCCCGTCTACAAATACGGACGCGCCGGGCTTCAAAGTGATTTTGATTTTGTTATATGCACCGTCAATTTTTAAGCTGGTGCAAACACCAGTGAATACGACATCATTATAGGCACCATCAATCACTGCCGGACCGCCTTTGCAATCGAGAGTCATCTTTTGATTTGCGCCATCGACAACAGCATTTGCACCCGCAGCGCTCGCGCCAAACAAGGATGCAGTGACAGCCAATAACGGCAAATATTTTTTCACGGTCATAAATAATATCTCCCAAACAAACTTTGTTTTTTGAAATTACGCCCAAAAAAATGAACCGAAATTGAACGATTTATTTCATCTGTAATTTCCGCAAAAAAATGTCAGAAATTCCATCGTTACATTTGCCCGCTCCTCAATCCTCATGCTTGCTGGCGTTGGTGGGCGTGACTTGGCCTGGCATGACGAAACCCATGCCGCGCGGGGTGGAGGCGGCGGTTTTTAGCTTGGTTTCGATGGTGCGATATTCTTCCTCCATCTCCACCGTCACGGTTGCCCGGCTGGCGTTCAGCGCTTGGCTGAAATGGTCCATGCGCACCTCTTTTGCTCCGCTTTCATCTTCGCGCAGCGCGAACAGGCCCGCACGGCGAACCAAATCCTCTAGGTCTGCGCCGGTATAACGGTCGGTGCGCTCGGCAATTTCATCTAGGTCAACATCCTTGCCCAGCGGCATTTTGCCGGTGTGGATGGCCAGGATGCGCCGCCGCCCCGCCTTGTCCGGCACCGTCACATAAACGAGCTCGTCAAAGCGTCCGGGGCGCAGCAACGCGGGGTCCATCAATGTCGGCCGGTTGGTCGCACCGATGACCACCACCGACTGCATTTCTTCGAGCCCATCCATTTCAGCAAGCAACGTGTTGACCACTCGCTCGCTCACTTGCGCGCCGCCGCCTGCTCCGCCGGAACGAATGGGCGCAAGGCTGTCTATCTCATCCAAGAAGATGATCGTTGGCGCCACTTGCCGCGCACGAGCAAACAAGCGGGCAATTTGCTGTTCGCTCTCGCCATACCATTTGCTCAGCAGGTCGCTCGCCTTTGTCGCGATGAAATTCGCCGATGCCTCGCGCGCGACTGCTTTGGCGAGCAGCGTTTTGCCGGTGCCGGGCGGGCCATATAGCAAAAAGCCCTTTGCCGGGCGAATACCAAGGCGGTGAAAAGCCTCCGGATTTTTCATCGGTAGCTCAACGCCCTCTTTCAACCGCATTTGCGCCTCATCCAAGCCGCCAATATCCGACCAGCGTGTATCGGGGACCTGCACCATCACTTCACGCATGGCCGACGGCTGCACGCGTTTCAGCGCGTCGGTAAAATCATCACGCGTGACACGCATATTTTCGAGCAGTTCGGGTGACAGGCTGCCGTCGCTAAAATCAATCTGCGGCATCATCCGGCGCACTGCCTCTATCGCGGCTTCGCGGCATAGCGAGGACAGGTCCGCACCGACAAAACCATAGGTCGCACGGGCCAGATCCTTCAAATCGACATTATCGGCCAGCGGCATACCGCGGGTATGGATGCCGATAATTTCGCGCCGTCCGCTTTCATCGGGAACGCCGATGATAATTTCGCGGTCAAAGCGCCCCGGACGGCGCAGCGCGGCATCGATTGCGTCAGGGCGGTTGGTGGCGGCGATGACAACCAAATTGGTGCGCGGCTCCAACCCGTCCATCAGGGTGAGCAGCTGCGCCACGAGCCGCTTTTCCGCCTCGCCATGCACCTTGTCCCGCGACGGGGCGATCGAATCTATTTCGTCGATAAACAGGATCGACGGCTGCGCTTTGGCCGCTGCATCAAAAACCTCGCGCAGCTTCTTTTCGGATTCGCCATAAGCGCTGCCCATGATTTCAGGGCCGTTGATCAGGAAAAATTGCGCATCGCTTTCATTGGCCACGGCGCGGGCAAGGCGGGTTTTACCGGTGCCAGGGGGGCCGTGGAGCAACACGCCGCGCGGCGGATCAACGCCCAGCCGCGTGAACAGCTCCGGATAACGCAGCGGCAACTCGACCATTTCGCGTAAAGCATTGATGGTATCGCCCATACCGCCGAGATCATCATAGGTCACGTCGGCGCGGCGTCCCTGCGTCGCATCGGAAAATTCGGCGCGCAGCTCAATTTCGGTGGTCGCATCAATATGCACCACGCCCTTAGGCACGGTGGACACCACCGCCAACCGAATTTCCGCCAATGAGAAAGCCGGCGCGGCCAGCATCTGACGCAGCTGCGGCGGCATATCATCGGGGGCGACCCGCTGCTGCGCATGGGTGGCAACGATATCGCCTGCAACAAAGACCCGCCCCATGAAGCTGCGCTGCAATGCCTGCGGCGGACCTTCCAGCCTCATTTCACGCTGTGCAGGGCCGAACACAACCTTAGTTGCGGCTTTGGACTCTACCTTGGCAATTTCCACTTTTTCGCCTGCGCTCGCCCCAGTATTGGCGCGCAGCAATCCATCGAGCCGGATAATCTCCAAACCCTCATCTTCGGGGTAAGGATCAACCACGCGCGCTGCGGTGCTACGTTTGCCGGTGATTTCGATCACATCCCCTTGTTGTAGGGCCAGCGACGTCATGATTTCGCGCGACAGACGCGCAAGACCGCGGCCGGAATCCTCGGCCTTTGCGTTTGCGACTTGAATTTTGGTGCTGCTATTTTCTTTTGCCATATCGGCCTTTCCCGGTCCGAGGTCGGTGATAGATAGCAGATAAATGGGCAAAAATACCCTCAGGCGCAAGGGCTGCACCGCTCAATCGCGCAAAAAAAGGGCCAGCGAATTGCTGACCCTTTGGGAAGTCTTTGGGAGAGAGTGCCGATTAGGCAATGTTCTTATGAGGGATTTGCCTATATTGCGCAAATGACAACAGCCTTTAATCGATTGCAAAACTTGCAACCACGCCTATGTTGGCCGAGCAAGGTAAATTGGAGGAAAATATGCGGCGTCTGCCCCCATTACGATCATTGGAAGCTTTTGTGCGCGTGGCCAAATTGGGCTCTGCCAAAGCAGCGGCCAGCGAATTGTCCCTGTCCCCGCCCGCGCTCAGCCGCCGTATTAAGGCCCTCGAAGATTTTATGGGCAAGTCCCTGTTTGATCGCCGGTCGCAAGCGATGATCCTCAACCATGACGGGCAACAATTACTCGATGCGATCGAGCCTGCATTGGAGGCAATGGCAGAGGCAGTGGATGAATTATCGGGTCAGGGCGGCGAATATCGGCTGCGGCTGGGCGTATTGCCTTTATTCGGGACACAGCGGCTTATCCCGCGCCTTCCCGAATTGCGTAAAATGTTTCCAAAGCTGCATATCGATGTGGATGCGTCGGCCCATGCCGAAAATCTGCTGGGCGATGTTGTAGATGCGGCCATTATCATTGCCGCCGATGTTGATCCCAAATTATATAGCGTGCGGTTGGACACCAACACCGTCTATGCCATTGCATCGAAACAAATAGCGCAAGAGCATAATATCACCAAGCCAGAGGATTTGGCCAAGCATACGGTGATTGTGCATAGTGATATGCCGAAAATATTTGACGAGTGGCGCAACGCCATGGGCATACCGAAATTGAAACCCGCCGCAATCGACAATATTTCGAGCGGGCCGCTGATGCTCGAGGCGGCGGCAAATGGCCTTGGCATTGCGATCATGCATGGCAGCCATTTGTCCGATGCAAAAGACCCCCGGTTGACACGGTTGTTCAATGTCGAGGTGGAAAGCCCCTATAGTTATTGGTTTGTCTGCCGTCCGCGCGCGCTGAAACAACGGTCGGTGAAACTGTTCCACGACTGGCTCTTAAAAGCCGGGGTATAGCCGGGGTAGCCGCGTAAAAAGAAAATGGCCGCTGACATTGCTGTCAGCGACCACTTGCACCTGATCTTGCAAACTCGCCGTCCGAAGACCGCGCTTATACGTTATCAGGTGTCCGGTTCCATTTCCTATCCGAAGATATTCCATTTCACCTTTAGCATTTTTGGTATCCCATCCGGCGTTGATCCTTAATTTCATCCGAAGATTCTATCACGGACCCGCACTTGATGTTCGTTGTCTTAATGCACGTCAGGTCTGTTCGGTTCCCTTTCCTTTCGGTCCGGTCGTTTTCCCAGTCTGGCGATCATTAGGTCAAGTAACTTGGCCGAATTCCCCGTTGCCGGTTCATTTCGCCGTGTCATTTTTCCTGCTGACAATTGAAAGATGCACCCTGCCCCCGAGTCGGTGCAATGAGAAAATGGAAAGTTATCCACAGACTGCGGAGTTAGCGGTGGAAAGTTTCGGGGATAAACAAAAACGGCCCCCAGCGCGAAGCATGAGGGCCGTTATTTCTTCCAGCGAGCGAGGGAGAGGAGGAGAGAGAGGCTCGCCGGTCAAAACTGTTTCGGTGCGTTACCGCGTCCGACGACCTGCAAATGGGCCCTTCCTAATTTTTGTGCAAGTGCGAAAAAAATTCCATCTGTTGCAAAATGTGCAACTATGTCTTTCGTTGTCAATTTTGCCAGTATTTTCAACGGGAACGGGCCTCGAAATAAATTCGAGACCCGCTATCTTTTTACAAAATTATAGGAATTTAAGCGTCGATGCTATTACCAGGCAGGCTGGAATAAGCGATTCCGCCATCGCATGCGATCGTATCGCCGCAAATATAATCTCCCGCGCGGCTGGCCAAAAAGATCGCCAATCCGGCCATATCTTCGGTAGTGCCGACACGCGGGAAAGGGATGTTTTGGCCAACGGCATCTTCATGATCCCGTGCAACCTTATTCATCTCCGATGGAAAAGCACCCGGCGCGATGCCGCTGACCAAAATATTTTGCGGTGCCAATTCGGCCGCCAACCGCCGTGTCAGATGAATCACCGCAGCCTTTGACGCTTGGTAGGGATAGGTTTGCCATGGGTTGATTTTAATGCCGTCAACCGATGCGATATTGATTATCTTTGCAGGCCGTTCAAAACTCGCCGCATTTTTCATGGTCCCGTGCAGCGCCTGTGTCAGGAAAAACAGCCCCTTCACATTCAAATCCATGGTGCGGTCCCAACCCGCCTCAGGAAAACTGCCATATTCTGCGCCCCATGCTGCTCCTGCATTATTGACCAATATATCCAGCTTCTCTTCACGCTCGGCAATTTGATGTGCCAAGCTGTGGCAGCCGTCCACGGTGGACAAATCGGCGGGTAGCCCAATCACCTTACCACCGAGGTCGGCAACAGTCTGTTCAATTTGATCCACTTTACGCGCGCTGATATACACCCGTTCACACCCGGCGGCGAGATAGCCTTCGACGATCATTCGTCCGATGCCGCGCGAACCACCCGTTACCAGTGCAACACGGCCATTAAGGTTGAATAAGGAATTGAGGTCCATTTTTATCTCCTGAAAAAATCAATAGCCGTTCATTTGGGCAACGCGGTTAATATGATAATTGGCGTCACCGAAAAATTCTGCGAGCGCCCGGTCGCGTTTCATGTAAAGGCCGATGTCATATTCATCGGTCATGCCAACGCCGCCGTGCATCTGCACGCCTTCGCGCACGGATAGGTTCGTGGCCCGTCCCGCTTTGGCTTTCGCGACGCTGACCATCATTTCGGCATTGGCGCTGCCTTCATCGCATAGTTGCTGCGCCTTCATCACCACCGCGCGGGCAATTTCAATTTCGGAATATAAATGCGCGGCGCGGTGTTGTAGGCCCTGAAACTCGCCAATCGCCTTCCCAAATTGCTTGCGTTCTTTCAGATAGTTGACCGTAATATCCATGGCGCCAGCGCCGACGCCGACGGTTTCTGCCGCCGACCCGATCCGTCCAGCGCGCAGCATCCGGTCAAGGACAGCCGCTCCCTGATCAACCTCTCCAATAACCGCGTCGGCGGTCAGCTCCACATTGTCCAAAGTGACATGAGCCGCCACCGCACTATCCACCAGCCGCACCGCTTCTACGTCCATCCCCTTCGTGTCTTTTTCAACCGCGAACAGGGTCAGGCCATTGTCCGTCCGCGCCGCAACGATTAGCATATCTGCCGATGCGCCGTGAATGACAAATTGCTTTTTGCCGTTCAACCGAAACCCGTTACCCGACCGCTGCGCCTCCATCGCAATTGCTTCGGGACGGTGCTTTGCCTGTTCGTCAATGGCCAGCGCCAGAACGGTTTCACCCGCCAATATGCCCGGCAGCCAGCGGCTGCGCATTTCGGCGCTGCCCGCATTCAGTGCCTCGACACCCGCAACAGCAGTGGTCAAAAATGGTGATGGTGACAAGTTGCGGCCAATCTCTTCCAAAATGATGCCGGCTTCATAATGGCCCATGCCAAGCCCGCCATCGTCCTCGCTCACCAAAATGCCGTTAAAGCCCATTTCGCCAAATTGCTTCCACAAGGAGTGGCTGAAGCCATCCTTACAGTTTTTGTCGCGAAATTCGCGCAGATGGGCAACCGGAGCTTCTGATTTCATAAATTCCCGCGCGCTATCCGCGAGCATTTGCTGTTCGTCATTATGATAAAGGGGCATATTTTTTCCTAAACATTAAGCGGGCGGCCATGGACTGCTCCACGGCAAACGGGCGCAGTAAAGTGAGTTACCCGCCGGGTAGTTCGAGTATGCGCTTTGAGATGACATTCAACATCACCTCGCTCGTGCCGCCTTCGATGCTATTCGCTTTGGTGCGAAGCCAGTCGCGGGGCTTTTTGCCTTCACCCGATGCTTCGCTGTCCCATTCCAACCCGTCGCTGCCCGATGCCGCCATGATCAGCTCATGGCGTTTTTTGTTAAGCTCCGTACCTGCATATTTCATCATATTGGGCTGTGCGGGATGGCCCTTGCCTGCTTTCATTTCATCCATGAATTTCTCGCTCATTGCGCGAAACGCCATGGTTTCAATATCAAATGCCGCCATTTCAGCGCGTAAGATAGGGTCAAGCGCCGCAATATCGGCATAGGCCGCGCCGATGCTCGGCATATCGAGCGAAACACCGCCACCCGAAATCATTTCACGTTCATGACCCAGCAGATATTTGGCCACATCCCAGCCGCGGTTAAGCTCGCCGACAATCTGATGCTTGGGCACTTTGACATTGTCGAAAAATGTTTCACAAAATGGGCTTTTGCCGCTGATGAGTTTAATCGGCTTGGTCGTGACGCCCGGTGTTTCCATGTCGAATAACAGGAAACTGATGCCGCGATATTTGTCATTTTTGTCGGTCCGAACGAGACAGAAAATCCAGTCCGCCTTGTCGGCATAGCTGGTCCATACTTTCTGGCCATTGACGTTCCAATGGTCGCCCATATCCTCGCCATAGGTTTGCAGGGACACAAGGTCACTGCCGCTGCCCGGCTCGCTATATCCCTGACACCAGCGGATTTCTCCGCGCGCAATTTGCGGCAGATAATGTTTCTTCTGCTCCTCGGTTCCGAATTGCAGCAATGCCGGGCCAAGCATCCAAATGCCAAAGCTGGACAAGGGCAAGCGGCATTTCAGCTTCGCCATTTCCTGACGCAGCACCTTCGCCTCTGCCGGGGTTAAACCACCGCCGCCATATTCCGTCGGCCAGTCGGGAACGGTCCAGCCGCGCTCCGCCATAATATTGAGCCATTGTTTTTGCGCATCATTTTGAAAGACAAATTTGCGCCCGCCCCAGCACATGTCATCATCGCCTTTTACTGGCAATCGCATTTCGGGGGGACAGTTGGCTTCTAACCAGACGCGGGTTTCGGCGCGGAATTTTTCCAGATCGGTCATGAATCAATCTCCTCTAATGTTGTGCAGACTAAGGCCAGAAACGCGGTGCTGGCAAGCAAGATATACGGAATTACGGGCAATAGCAGCGTGCCGTAACGTCAATAGATAACCAATTTGAGGGCTGGCCATAGCCGCTTTATTCTGACACAGTTAATCGGACAGTTAATGAGAAGAGGAAGATGATTCATGGATTTCGAACTGACGGAGAAGCAAAGCTATTGGCGTGACCGGGTCCGCGACTTTATCGAAGCTAAAGTGCGTCCCGCCGTTCCTGTTTACAAGGAACAGGATGCCGCCGGGGACCGCTGGAAAGTCATCCCGATCCTTGAAGATTTGAAAAAGGAAGCGAAGGCGGCGGGCATATGGAATTTATTCATGCCGCCATCATCGGGTCACCCCCATGTCGATGACACTGTCGCCTTTGAAGGCCCCGGGCTGACCAATCTGGAATATGCACTTTGCGCCGAAGAAATGGGCCGCATCGGCTTTGCGTCGGAAGTGTTCAACTGTTCTGCGCCTGACACAGGCAATATGGAAGTGTTCATGCGCTATGGCACAGCGGAGCAGAAGCAGAAATGGATGGTGCCATTGATGAACGGCGAAATCCGCAGCGCCTTTTTGATGACAGAGCCTGCCGTCGCATCATCCGATGCCACCAATATTGAAACCCGCATGGTTCGGGACGGTGATGAATACGTCATCAATGGCGTTAAATGGTGGTCATCGGGCGCAGGCGATCCGCGCTGCAAAATCGCGATTGTCATGGGTAAAACCGATACCGAGGCGCAGCGCCATGCGCAGCAATCACAGATATTGGTCCCGCTCGACGCACCGGGCGTCAATATCCTTCGGCACTTACCCGTCTTTGGTTATGACGATGCGCCACATGGCCATATGGAGATCGAGCTGAAAGATGTGCGCGTTCCAGTGTCCAATTGCATATTGGGTGAAGGGCGCGGATTCGAAATTGCGCAGGGCCGCTTGGGGCCAGGCCGTATTCATCACTGTATGCGCACTATTGGCGTTGCCGAAGAGGCGCTGGAAAAAATGACGAAGCGGCTATTGTCGCGGGTCGCTTTTGGCAAGACTATCGCCGAGCATAGCGTGTGGGAAGAACGGATTGCCCGCGCCCGGATCGACATAGAAATGACCCGGCTACTATGCCTGAAGGCCGCCGATATGATGGATAAGGTCGGCAATAAAGCCGCAGCAGCCGAAATTGCGATGATCAAGGTTCAAGCCCCGAATATGGCGCTGAAAATCATTGATGACGCAATACAGGCGCATGGCGGCGGCGGCGTTTCAGAAGATTTCGGACTAGCCGCAGCCTATGCCCATCAACGCACATTGCGGCTGGCCGATGGTCCGGATGAAGTGCACGCGCGCGCCATTGCCCGGATGGAATTTGGCAAGCATGGCGGACGTCCATCATCGCGCATTTCGTCAGGTGACATGGCGGCCACCCGTTAAGCGGCAAGACGGGTGAAAGCCAAAAACGGAGGAGCGCCGTTATGAAAGCAGCCATTCTGGTCGAACCGGGAAAAAAGCTGGAAATAGAAGATGTCGTTATTTCCAAACCGCAAGCGCATGAGGTTTTAATCCGCACCGCCGCTTGCGGTCTATGTCATAGCGATCTGCATTTCATCGACGGCGCCTATCCCCATGCCCTGCCCGCCATCGCCGGGCATGAGGCAGCGGGCATTGTCGAGGCCGTGGGCAGCGAAGTGCGCAGCGTGAAGGTGGGCGATGCAGTTGTTACCTGCCTGTCCGCATTTTGCGGGCAATGCGAATTTTGCGTGACCGGGCGTATGTCGCTGTGCCTTGGTGCAGCAACGCGGCGGGGACCAAGCGACGCGCCGCGTATTACGCGCGCGGACGGCTCTCCGGTGGCGCAAATGCTCAACCTGTCGGCCTTTGCCGAACAGATGCTGATCCACGAAAATGCCTGCGTTGCGATCAACCCCGATATGCCGCTCGACCGGGCGGCAGTCATTGGCTGTGCAGTCACCACCGGCGCGGGCACTATATTTAACGCCTGCAACGTAACGCCCGGCGAAAGCATTGCCGTCATCGGCTGCGGCGGGGTTGGGCTTGCGACCATAAACGCCGCAAAGATTGCCGGTGCTGGCCGGATCATCGCTTGCGACCCGCTGCCTGAAAAACGGGCTTTGGCGCAAAAGCTGGGGGCGACCGATGTGATCGACGCGCTGGCGGATGACGCGGCGGCACAAATTATCGAAATGACACAGGGCGGTGTGCATCATGCGATCGAAGCCGTGGGCCGACCGGAATCCGGTGAGCTGGCCGTCAAAATATTACGGCGCGGCGGCACGGCGACGATATTGGGAATGATGCCGCTAAACCATAAAGTCGGCCTATCGGCGATGGACCTGCTAGGCAGCAAAAAATTGCAGGGCGCAATCATGGGCGGCAACCATTTCCCAGTTGATATACCCCGGCTTGTTGATTTCTACCTGCGCGATATGCTCGATCTCGACAGCATCATTGCGGAGACGATACCGCTGGCCCAGATTAACGATGGTTTTGATAAAATGAGGAAAGGTGATGCCGCCCGGTCGGTCATCATATTTGACCAATGACAGAAACACTTGATGCTCAAAAAGCCTTTAGCGGAACCGTTATACCCGAAGGCGCGGATAAGCTAGACGAGGTCAAGCTGACTGCATGGATGGCCGAAAATGTGGAAGGCTTTACAGGGCCGATCACGGTGCGCAAATTTGCCGGCGGCCAATCCAACCCAACCTATAAAATCAGCGCCGAGAGCGGCGAATATGTATTGCGCCGCAAACCGTTCGGCAAATTGCTGCCTTCGGCTCATGCAGTGGACCGGGAATTTCGCGTTATATCCGGCCTATATCCAACCGGGTTTCCGGTGGCGCGTCCCTATGGCCTGTGCACCGATGATGATGTTGCGGGCAGTATGTTTTATGTGATGGGCATGGTCGAAGGGCGTACTTTCTGGAACGGCGCATTGCCCGACAGCAACCCGGATGAACGACGCGCCATTTACATGGAAATGATTGATGTGCTGGCCGCGCTCCATAATGTCGATGTGGACGCGGCTGATCTTTCCGAATTTGGCAAGCCCGGGAATTATTTCGGACGGCAGATTGAACGGTGGACCAAGCAATATCGCCTGTCCGAAACCGAAACGATGCCAGAGATGGAAAGCCTGATGAAATGGCTGCCCGAAACCATGCCGGAACAAACGCGGACCAGCGTGGTGCATGGGGATTACCGGATCGACAATGCCATATTCGATGCTCATGAGGCAAAGGTGCGCGCGGTGCTCGATTGGGAGCTATCGACGCTTGGCGATCCACTGGCGGATTTCACCTATGTCTGCATGGCTTGGGTGACGCCCAACGAAGGGCGCTCCGGCGTCATGGATCTCGACCGCGCCGCGCTGGGCATCCCCGAATTGGAGGAAGTCATCGAACGCTATTGCGCGGCCACCGGACGGGACGGCATCCCCGATATGAATTGGTATTTCGCCTATAATTTCTTCCGTCTGGCCGGGATCATTCAAGGCATTAAGAAACGAGTGATCGAAGGCACAGCAAGCAGCGCCCATGCAAAAAATATGTCCGAACGCGTCACGCCCTTGGCGCAGGCCGCATGGGCGTTTGCGCAAAAGGCGGGAGCCTAACATCATTCGCGGTAGCGATAGCCGAGGCCATATGAGGGCAAAGGCCGCAGGATAAAGAGGAGAGAAATATGTCCCTGTTCGACATGAGCGGCGATGTCGCCATCATTACGGGATCGTCGCGCGGGATCGGCCGGGCCATCGCATTTGAAATGGCGGCACAAGGCGCAAAGGTCGTTATTTCCAGCCGCAAGCTCGATGCCTGCGAGGCGACCGCCGCCGAAATCAACGCGCAATATGGCGAAGGCACGGCTATCGCGGTTGCCGCAAATATTTCATCCAAGGATGATCTGCAAAATCTGGTCGATGAAACCCGCAGCGCTTTTGGCAAGATTACCGTTTTGGTCTGCAACGCGGCAACCAATCCCTATTATGGCCCGTCATTGGGGATTAGCGATGATCAGTTTCGTAAGATTATGGACAATAATATCCTGTCCAACCATTGGCTGATCGGCATGGCAGCGCCAGAAATGCTGGAGCGCGGGTCCGGCGCGATCACGATCATTTCGTCCATCGGCGGGGTGAAAGGGTCGCCCATCATCGGCGCCTATTGCATTTCCAAGGCCGCCGACATGCAAATGGCGCGCAATCTGGCGGTTGAATTTGGACCGCAGGGCGTGCGCGTCAATTGCGTTGCACCCGGGCTGATCCGGACCGACATGGCAAAGGCGCTGACCGACAATCCCGAAACCTTGAAACGTTCCACCGACATGGCCTGCTTGAAACGCATCGGCGAACCGCCGGAAATTGCCGGTGCTGTCGTTTTTCTGTCGTCAAAGGCAGGCGCATTCACAACCGGACAAACCATCATCTGCGATGGCGGAGCCACAATATCAGGAGGAGCATAATGGCCGCATTGGACGGAAAAATTGCAATCATCACCGGCGCAGGCAGCGGCATTGGCCGCGCGTCCGCCATCCGCTTTGCCGCCGAAGGGGCGAAAGTGATATTGGGTGATATGGCAGAGAGCGTGCAGGAAACCGCAAAGATGATCGGTGACGGCGCGGCCGCGATGCAGATGGATGCAGGCAAGGAAGAGGATGTTGCGGCTATCGTAAAGCTGGCGCTGGATACCCATGGCCGGATCGACATCGCCTTTGCCAATGCCGGTATATCGGGCGGTATGGAGGGGATATTCGACAATAGCGTTGAAAATTTTACTGAGGTGCTGCGCGTCAATTTGATTGGCCCCTGGTTGATGGTCAAGCATGCTGGAAAAGTCATGGCCGATGCCGGAAACGGCGGATCAATAATCCTGACGGCCAGCGTTGCGGGCATCCGTTCGGGCGCAGGCGGCCCGCCCTATTCAGCCAGTAAAGCGGGCGTCATTAACCTGGCCATGGTATCGGCGCAGCAGATGAGCGACACCGGCGTCCGGGTCAACGCCATCTGCCCCGGCCTGACCGAAACCGGCATGACCAAACCAACATTTGATTATGCCAAGGCAAAGGATGTGATGCATAAAGTAGGGCGGCTGAACCCGCTGCGCCGGGGTGCACAGCCAGAGGAGCTGGCCAATGTTGCCTTGTTCCTTGCCAGCGATCAGGCAAGCTATATCAATGGGCAGGCAATCGCCGTTGATGGCGGTCTGTCCAGTTCCCATCCCGTGACGCGGCAATTGACCGGGCAAACGGCGGTATGATGCACGGACCCGCCAGCCCTTCCGTCTTCGGCTTCCTGCCTGACCGGTTGGAGCGCATTGGCGCGTTTATTCAAAGCACATATCTGGATAGCGGGCGGATGCCGTTCGGGTCGCTGCTGATCGGGCGCGGTGATGAGATCGCCTATCGCTGGACATCTGGCACGAGCGAGGACGCCATTTTCCGCATCGCGTCGATGACCAAGCCGATTACCTCCATCGCCTTCATGCAGCTGGTGGAACAAGGCAAGGCGGCGCTCAGCGATCCGGTCGCCAAATATCTGCCTGAATTTGCCAATATGGGCGTTTTTGTTGCGGGCGGCGGCAACATCCCATTTTACACCCGCCCACCGGTGCAGCCAATGCGCATCATCGACCTGCTGCGCCATACCAGCGGGTTGACCTATAGCTTTCAAGAACGCACCGCGGTCGACGCCGCCTATCGCAGCAGCGATATTGAAAGCTGGAATAAATTTGACTCGGACAGCTTCATCGCTGGCCTTGCGAAAATTCCGCTGCAATTTGACCCGGGCAGCAGCTGGAATTATTCGGTGTCCACCGACGTTCTGGGCGTCATTGTTGAGCGGATATCGGGGCAGCGGCTGGGCGATTATTTTGCCGAACATATCTTCGCGCCGCTGGGCATGACCGATACAAGCTTTCAGGTCGAAGCATCGAAAGCCAGCCGGTTAACAGCCAGCTTTGCCTTTCACCCAACCGACAAAATGATCCCCAACGATCCGGGCGGCGCAGACAGCGCATGGGCCAAAGGGTTCAAAATCCATTCGGGCGGCGGCGGGCTTTCGTCTACTGTTGCCGATTATCATTTATTCTGCCGGATGCTGCTGAATGGCGGAGCGCTTGATGGCGCGCAGATTATCAGCCCCAAAATATTAGAGCTGATGACCGCAAATCACCTGCCGGGTGGCGGCGATTTGACACAGCATTCCACGGCGTTATTCAGCGAGGCGGAAAATGCAGGCATTGGCTTTGGCCTTGGCTTTGCCGTCAATATTGATCCGGCCGCCACGATGATCCCGGGATCGCAGGGCGAATTTTCATGGGGCGGCATGTATTCGACGACATTTTTTGTCGATCCGCAGGAAGATATCTGCATGATATTTATGACGCAGCTCATGCCGTCCATGACCTACCCCATTCGCCGCGAAATTCGCACCATGCTCTATGCGGCGCTTGCCGCCTGACAAATTGAAGGAAATCTCCATGCAATCCGTAACCACCCAAATCCATGATGATGTTCTTGTCGTTTTGGTCGACAACCCGCCCGTCAACGCGCTGAGCTGGCACGTCCGGCAGGGTCTGAAAGACGGCGTAGCAGAAGGGCTGAGCAATGATGCGGTCAAAGCGATTGTGCTGCGCTGCGATGGCAGCACCTTTATCGCGGGCGCGGATATTACCGAATTTACGCAGGCTCCCAAGGAACCCGGCTTGCACGCAACGCTCGACGCAATGGAGCAATCGAGCAAACCGATCATCGCCGCGATTCATGGCACCGCGCTTGGTGGCGGTTTGGAAACGGCGCTCTGCTGCCATTACCGGATCGCCGTACCCTCGGCCATGCTGGGCGTGCCGGAGGTTAAGCTTGGCCTATTGCCCGGTGCTGGTGGGACGCAGCGTTTGCCGCGTTTAGTGGGCGTTGAAGCAGCAGCGAATATGTGTTCGGGCGGCGTGCCCGTCCCTGCCCCTGCGGCCAAGGATATGGGCCTTGTGGACAGGATCGCCGGAGAGGCAAGCCTGGCGGAAGATGCCATCGCCTTTGCCCGCGAGATGATCGCGCAGGGGCCCCGCGCCACCCGCGACCTGCCCGTGAAGGGCGATGCTTCATCCATCGAAGCATTAAAAGTCGCCAATGCCCGCAAATGGAAAGGCTTCGATGCCCCTTACGCCAACCTTGCCTGTGTTGAGGCGGCCACGCGTTTATCCTTTGATGAAGGCATGGCCTTTGAACAGACCGAGTTTATGAAGCTGATGATGGGCAGCCAATCGGCGGCGCAGCGGCATATTTTCTTCGCCGAACGGCAAGCCGCAAAGATTGACGGCCTGCCCAAAGATTTGCCCCTGCGCGACATTAAAAAAGTCGGTGTCATTGGTGCAGGCACGATGGGCGGCGGCATATCGATGAATTTTCTAGCCAAAGGTATCCCAGTTACCATCGTCGAAATGGCACAGGAAAATCTTGATCGCGGCGTCGGTGTGATCCGCAAAAATTACGAAGCCAGCGCCGCTAAGGGCCGCTTCACGGCTGAACAGGTTGAGGGCATGATGGGCCTGCTCACCCCCAGTCTTTCGATGGATGACCTTGCCGATTGCGATTTGGTGATCGAGGCCGTGTATGAAAGCATGGAGGTGAAGAAGGAGGTTTTTGGAAAGCTGGACAGCATTTGCAAGCCGGGCGCGATCCTAGGTCACATACTCATAAAAGGGATTCCCAAGAAGCGTAATATCTGATTCAGTCTTTTTGCGAAAGGAGACTGGGTAATGGGACGTTTTGATTTGACTGATTTT
>NZ_JBHSDH010000031.1:0-1837 GCF_042651485.1 Sphingorhabdus arenilitoris | reverse complement strand
GACCAGCGTGGTGTTTAACGATGCGGCGACGCAAACGGTTGTGACGCTGGCCAATGGTCAGGTGACCACATCCACCTATAACAAAGCGGGCGATCTGGTCAGCAGTACAGCGGCGAGCGACTTCTCGCCAGCGGGTAAAAGCCAGTTTTTATACGACAAGCTAGGCCGTATAAGGGTTGCCAGAAATTACTGGGGCACAGGCACAACAGAATTTTACAACAGTTATTATTTATACGATGCGGCAGGACGCAAGACAGCCGATATTTCACATAGCGGTGATGTCGTCGAATATCGTTATGACAATGCCAATCGTATTATTGGGCAAGTCGCTTATAACGGACGGTTAAATGCGACGCAGTTGTTAGCGCTGTCTTCCGCAGCCAACTATAATGGTTATAGCACGACGATCGGTTCCATTCGCCCGGCGGCTCAAGCGTTGGATATCTGGACTTGGAATATCTATGATGCCGGTGGGAGGCTTCTTCAAACTATTGATGGGCTGGGCGGAGTAACCGCTTTTGAATATGACACGTCGGACCGTCTGATCAAGACAACCAGCTATGTAAACAGGTTGGCGCAAGCTGCGGTTGATGGGTTTAAGGCGGTATCGCCCTTGACGGTGCAGGCGGTGACGGCGGATGCCGGTCGGGATCAGGTCTCGCGGGTCTTTTATGACCGGGATGGACGTTTGATCGGCAATTTGAATGGCGAGGGTTATGTGACCCGCATCCTGTATGACAAAGCCGGTCAAAAGGTGCAGGAGATAGCTTATGCCTCGGCCACCAATACAAAGGCGGGGGTCGCAGCGGTAGACCGGGCAAGTGCAACCTTCACAGCGCTTTTGGCAACGATAGCGTCCTCTGCCAATGACCGCGACACACGCTATGTTTATGACGGCCAGGGTCAGCTGCGCTATATGCGCAATGTGCTGGGGCAAGTGACCAGCTATCAATATGATGTGAACGGCAATGTCACCAGCGTGACGCAGCATAATAATATCGCGAGCCCCGCCAATTATAATTTGGCGACCGTCAAGGCTGCAGTTACGGCGCATGCCAATGACCGTACCAGTTGGAATATATATGATAACCGCGACCGGTTGGTCTATAGCATTGATGCTGCAGGCACGGTGAGCCATCTGACCTATGACACTGTAGGTCAGGTAACGAAGAGCGTGATCTATGCTGCTGCGCAGGCGACAAGCAGTCTGCCGAGCTTTGCGGATATGAATAGCTGGGCTGCGGGCCAAGCGGGCAATGCCGGCAACCGCGTCACCCGCAACTGGTATACGCAAAAAGGTGAGCTGCGCTATAGCCAAGATGCAGAAGGTTTTGTCACCGGTTATAATTATGATGCTCTGAGCCAAAATGTGATCAAAAGCAAATGGGCAAATATCGCCTCAACCGCTGACACGACGACAATACCCAACTTAGATAGCCTAATATTAGGAGCAGGACCTGCCGTAACCAACCGCTATAGTTATGACTACGCAGGGCGTTTGCTAACCTCTACCGATGCCGAGGGTGTGCGCAGCTCGAATGTTTACAATGCGCTCGGGCAAATATCCGATGCCTATATTGCGGATCAGCGGAATGGCGTAATTTCTGCAGACTTGACTATAACTCATTATGAATATGACGGCGCAGGCCGGATGGTCAAACAATCTGACGCCTACGGCCAAGCTGAAGTTACCGACATGCAATATACGTATGACGGCCTTGGCAATCTGACATCTGTTATTGATGCGAACGGCAAGGTGACGAGCTACACTTACGATCGTCTGGGCCGCATGGTGACGATGACCGATGCGGCAGGCGGAGTTACGAGCTACGAATAT
>NZ_JBHSDH010000030.1:0-1804 GCF_042651485.1 Sphingorhabdus arenilitoris | reverse complement strand
GACCAGCGTGGTGTTTAACGATGCGGCGACGCAAACGGTTGTGACGCTGGCCAATGGTCAGGTGACCACATCCACCTATAACAAAGCGGGCGATCTGGTCAGCAGCACAGCGGCGAGCGACTTCTCGCCAGCGGGCACGGTCAGCTATCTGTATGACAGGCTGGGCCGCGTGCGGGTGATGACCGATGCGGGCGGGCATAAGACGTATTATCTATATGGCAAGGCGGGGCGCAAGACAGCTGAGATCAATAATGATGGCTGGATGTCCGAATATCGCTATGACAATGCCAACAGGGTTATTGCTGAGGCGCGCTATTTGAATGCTGTGTCGGCGGGCTATTTGGCGGCGCTGAGCGATCCCAATAACACCGTGGATGTTGCGGCGCTGCGTCCGCCAGCAAATAGCACGTATGACCATTGGGCCTGGAGCATTTATGATGCGGGCGGGCGCGTTATCCAGAATATTGACGCCACAGGCGGGGTGACCGCTTTTGAATATGACAAATCGGACCGTCTGATCAAGACGACCAGCTATGTGAACAGGCTGGCGCAAGCGGCGGTTGATGGGTTTAAGGTGGTATCGCCCTTGACGGTGCAGGCGGTGACGGCGGATGCCGGGCGCGATCAGGTCTCGCGGGTCTTTTATGACCGGGATGGACGTTTGATCGGCAATTTGAATGGCGAGGGTTATGTGACCCGCATTCTGTATGACAAAGCCGGTCAAAAGGTGCAGGAGATAGCTTATGCCTCGGCCACCAATACAAAGGCGGGGGTCGCAGCGGTAGACCGGGCAAGTTCAACCTTCACAGCGCTTTTGGCAACGATAGCGTCCTCTGCCAATGACCGCGACACACGCTATGTTTATGACGGCCAGGGTCAGCTGCGTTATATGCGCAATGTGCTGGGGCAAGTGACCAGCTATCAATATGATGTGAACGGCAATGTCACCAGCGTGACGCAGCATAATAATATCGAGAGCCCCGCCAATTATAATTTGGCGACCGTCAAGGCCGCAGTGACGGCGCATGTCAATGACCGTACCAGTTGGAATATATATGATAACCGCGACCGGTTGGTCTATAGCATTGATGCTGCAGGCACGGTGAGCCATCTGACCTATGACACTGTAGGTCAGGTAACGAAGAGCGTGATCTATGCTGCTGCGCGGGCGACAAGCGGCCTGCCGAGCTTTGCGGATATGAATAGCTGGGCTGCGGGCCAAGCGGGCAATGCGGGCAACCGCGTCACCCGCAACTGGTATACGCCAAAGGGTGAGCTGCGCTATAGCCAAGATGCCGAAGGCTTTGTCACCGATCAGTTTTTTGATGCCGAAGGCCAGGTAACAGCGCGTCTGCGTTATAATGCAGCGGTGAGCCTATCGGATAGCAGCGGCATCGGGGATGTTGCGGCGGCGATTGGCGGACAATATAGCGCGGGCCAATATACGCAGACAAGCTATGGCTATTATGCCGATGGCGAGATGTATAGCATGACCGATCCGCTGGGTATGCTGACGATCTATGGCCGCTATGCCAATGGCACTGAGATTGATATTCATACGGCCTATAATACAGCCGATTCTAGTCTGAACTTGCAGCGTTATGACGCAGCGGGGCGGTTGGTCGGTGAATATGGCGCTTATGGCGATGCAGAGGGCGTGCTTACGCAATATGTCTATGACGGCCTTGGCAATCTGACCTCTGTTATTGATGCGAACGGCAAGGTGACGAGCTACACTTACGATCGTCTGGGCCGCATGGTGACGATGACCGATGCGGCAGGCGGAGTTACGAGCTACGAATAT
>NZ_JBHSDH010000029.1:0-1107 GCF_042651485.1 Sphingorhabdus arenilitoris | reverse complement strand
ACAGCACAGGTCACCTATATCTATAATGGCCTGGGTCAAGTCACGAAAAAGACCGAAGCCACGGGTGATGCGATCACCTATACTTATGACACATCAGGCCGCATGGTCCGCGAGACGCGCAGCGGCTTTATCTCGCATCAGGGCGTGAATGTCACCCCGATGGTGAATTATCAATATGATGGGCTGGGCAATCTTGCGCGCACGGTAGCAGCAGGCGCAGGGGACGCTGCGACGCGGGTGACCCGCTATGGGTATGAAGCAGGCAAACTTGTTTGGACAATCGATCCGAGCGGCTTTCAACGGTATCATTGGTATGATGCCGCTGGGCGCTTGCTTCATGACGAATATTACACGCGCAAAGACTCAAATGGCAATGACCTTCCTCGGGAACTGAAGGAGTCGCGCTACGATGCAGCTGGACGTGTGACCGACCAATGGGTGTCTGCAGATACAGCGCAAGGGCGTATATTTGCTACGCCGGTCACTCGTTACACATATAATGCCTATGGCGATGTGACGGCGGTCAATGTGGGCACCGCTTCGCAGCTGGGTGCAGTGATTACCGCAAACCGTTATGACGCAGCGGGCCGTTTGTGGGCGACGACGTCTGGCGATGGGGTTTGGAAGTTTTTTGGGTATGATGCCAATGGCAATCAGACGATAGCGATCACCTCTGCAGGGGCCAATCTTCAGAATATAACGAGCTTTGCGCAAGTTTTGGCGCTGGTGGGGCAAGAGGATGTCACGGCGGCCTATACGGTCTATGACAACCGCAATCTGGCCACAACGGTAACCGAGGAAGGGCGCAGGCTGAATGCGACCGGCGCGCTGGAAACGCTGACCAGCTCGCGCAGCTATAATGCCTTTGGCGAAGTGACAAGCGAGACCAATGCGCTAGGCCATACGCTGACTTATACGTATAATAATGCGGGCAAGCTGATTAAGAGCGAGAGCCCTTATGTCAATGTGACCGCCGAAAATGGCGCGGTCAGCAATATCCGTCCGACCGAAAATTACTATTATGACGCAAGCGGCCGCTTGGTGGCGAGCCGCGACGCCAATGGCAATCTGACGCGCCTCGTGCTGCTATCTGGCACCGGCTATAAT
>NZ_JBHSDH010000028.1:0-1101 GCF_042651485.1 Sphingorhabdus arenilitoris | reverse complement strand
ACAGCACAGGTCACCTATATCTATAATGGCCTGGGTCAAGTCACGAAAAAGACCGAAGCCACGGGTGATGCGATCACCTATACTTATGACACATCAGGCCGCATGCTCCGCGAGACGCGAAATAGCTTTACGGCTTATACAGGCGCCACAACAACCGCCAATATAACGCCGCAAGTCCATTATAGATATGATGGTCTGGGCAATTTGGTGCGCACGATAGCTGCGGGTGCTGGCGATGCAACGGCCCGTGAAACCCGCTATATATATGATGGTAGCGGGAGGCTTGCCGCCATACAGGATGCGAGCGGATTTATCCGCAACTATTCCTATGACAAGGCAGGCCGGGTCATTGCCGAAGATTATTTGCGTGCCGGTTCTGCGGGTGGAGTGGGCGTCAAAAATGGCGTTCTTACTAAATTTGACGCGATGGGCCGCGTTATCGAGCAAGCCGTAGCCAGCTGGAACGGAACCGCTTGGGTTCGAGGCGATGTCGCCGCAACCATTTATAATGCCTATAGCGATGTCGCTGAAACACGGTTGAACAGCATCAGCAATGGTCAGAATAAATATGACGCAGCGGGCCGTTTGTGGGCGACGACGTCTGGCGATGGGGTTTGGAAGTTTTTTGGGTATGATGCCAATGGCAATCAGACGATAGCGATCACCTCTGCAGGGGCCAATCTTCAGAATATAACGAGCTTTGCGCAAGTATTGGCGCTGGTGGGGCAAGAGGATGTCACTGCGGCCTATACGGTCTATGACAACCGCAATCTGGCCACAACGGTAACCGAGGAAGGGCGCCGTCTGAATGCAACCGGCGCGCTGGAAACGCTGACCAGCTCGCGCAGCTATAACGCCTTTGGCGAAGTGACAAGCGAGACCAATGCGCTAGGCCATACGCTGACTTATACCTATAACAATGCGGGCAAGCTGATTAAGAGCGAGAGCCCTTATGTTAATGTGACCGCCGAAAATGGCGCGGTCAGCAATATCCGCCCGACCGAAAATTACTATTATGACGCAAGCGGCCGCTTGGTGGCGAGCCGCGACGCCAATGGCAATCTGACGCGCCTCGTGCTGCTATCTGGCACCGGCTATAAT
>NZ_JBHSDH010000027.1:0-1005 GCF_042651485.1 Sphingorhabdus arenilitoris | reverse complement strand
GAGGTGGGGTTCGATTGGGGTTGGTGTAATATAGGGATTGGCATGGGTAAGGTTAAAATGTATTCTATGTATTTTGTATGTTGAGTTGGATTTAGAGAATGGTTGTGTGTTATGTAATGAGTTGGTTAAGAATGATTTAGAGTTGAATTTGTTGTAGTTAGTTAGTATTGATAATGTTATAGCTCTATGTTATATTTGTGTTTGGTGGTTAGTTTGTGTTGTGGGGTATGGTATGTAAGTGAATGGGTTTGTAAAATTCCGGAAATTCTGGTTTTGGGAGGGGCGTTCAACTTTCAGGGCCAGAATTCATGCATCTCCCCCGTACATTATTTTGCCGATTTTGCGATTTTGTCGGGGAGGTGGGGTTCGATTGGGGTTGGTGTAATATAAGGATTGGAGTATAAAGAGTTTATTTACTAATTATAGTTTTGTATATGTTATAGGTGATGTTACGCTAGTGAATGAATAAGGTACGTTTGTTAGTGAGTTGAGTAAGTTTGATAATTTGTTTGTTTAGTGTATAATATGTTAATGCTATACTGGTATACTTGTGTTAATGGTTGGTGTGGTTGGTGTGGTTATGGTTTTGGGTTAAGATAATGGTTCAGAAATTCAGCAAATTCTGGTTTTGGGAGGGGCGTTCAACTTTCAGGGCCAGAATTCATGCATCTCCCCCGTACATTATTTTGCCGATTTTGTGATTTTTTCAGGGAGGTGGGGTTCGATTGGGGTTGGTGTAATATAGCATGGAGGCTGAAGGTACATTAATGTCGTATGTATAGTTAATGAGGTTGTGTGACTTGAGTAGTTGACTGCACAAACATTATGGGTTGTAGTATGTTGTAGATTCTTGTATAGTTGAAGTTGTTATAGAATATATTTGATATTTATAAAATTATTGTTTGGTGGGGTTGTGGTAGTCTGTGTTGAGGTTGAATATTGGTTACGTGTGATAAAATTGATTACGAAAAATTAGGAAAATTTGATTTTGGGAGGGGCGTTCAA
>NZ_JBHSDH010000026.1:0-848 GCF_042651485.1 Sphingorhabdus arenilitoris | reverse complement strand
CTAGGTCACCGACTCATTAAAGCGCAACCAGATGCGGATTGAGGCGAGTTGTACCGAGGCGAGATAATTGTCATCGCGCTTGTCGTATCGTGTTGCAACGGCACGGAAGTGTTTGAGTTTGCTAAAGAAGCGTTCAACAAGGTTACGATATTTGTAGAGGAACGGACTGAAGGCGGGCTTGCGTCGTCGCTGCGGCATGGCGGGGATATTGGCGAACGCACCTTTGGCGGCGATAGCAGCGCGCAGATTATCGGCATCATAGGCACGGTCCGCCAGCAGGATATTGTCAGGACGCAGGCTGTCCAGCATCTCGAACGCACTATGCCCATCATAGGCTTGCCCTGCGCTCAGGCGCAGCGTGACGGGCATGCCATTAGCATCGACCATAGCATGGATTTTGGTAGTCAGCCCGCCACGCGAGCGGCCCATGCAATGGGATCGCCCGTCTTTTTTTTGGCGTTGCCGCCATGCTGATGCACGCGGATCGAGGAGCTGTCGATCATCTGGATATCGCCATCATAAGCCTCTGAAACAGCCTCCAATATCCGGGCCCAATGGCCCGCTTTGCGCCAGCGGTTGAACCGGTTCACGCAAGTTGTATGCGGCCCGTAGCGTGCTGGAATATCCGCCCAGGGCGCGCCAGTGCGCAGCCGCCAGAATATCCCGTTCAACACCCGCCGGTCATCCACACGCGGAACGCCTCTCACCTTGTTCGGCAACAACGGTTCGATCACACTCCACTCAAAATCAGTCAAATCAAAACGTCCCATTACCCAGTCTCCTTTCGCAAAAAGACTGAATCAGATATTACGCTTCTTGGGAATCCCTTTTATGAGTATGTGACCTAG
>NZ_JBHSDH010000025.1:0-823 GCF_042651485.1 Sphingorhabdus arenilitoris | reverse complement strand
CGCGGTTTTGCGCCCCAACCTGTCATAATAGCTATAGGTCGCTCGCCCGTTGGGATCAGTCAGGCTCACCACATTGCCATTGGCATCATAGACATAGCTGGTGGTGAGTGGAGCGGCGCTGGTTATATATAATGAACCATTCCAATAACCTGAACCCACGCCCGTTACGCTGCTGGTCACCATCCGATTCAGATTATCATAGCTGAACACTGTCTCGCGGAACAAGCCGTCTGCATAGATCAACAATGCCTCACCAGCCGCTGCATTGCCACCAGTTGCCGGTATTTCCGGTAACGTTAAGGGATGCTCATAAATGCGGATATTGGTGACATTGCCGTTCTTGTCATAACTATATTTGGTGTAAGTGCCGGCCGCATTGACCTCCGCTGTTTTGCGGTTCAAATCATCGTAAAAGAATAAGCTTTTGGCACCTGCCGCATCAATGGTGCGTATGATGTTGCCACGCGCATCATAGCTGACAGCTTCAACTGGAACAAACGCCGTCGTGACCGAAGTATGATTATTCTGGTCCAAAACCGAACGCGCTTCTCCCCGCGTTTCAACAAGCCGGTTATTCTTGTCATAGACAAAAACTGTATCGCGCTGCTCAGCCAGGCCGAAAGCCTCGATCAGCTTCGTACGGTTGCCTCTGGCGTCATATTCAAATTTGTTGACGATGGTTGAGGATTGCAGCGTGGCGTCATTCAGATAGGTCGCCTGCGGCAAGGTTTCTTCGACCAAAAGCCCGCGCCGGTCATACGCATAATTGGTGACCGCGCCCAGCTTGTTTCTGGAGGTGATCCGGTTGCCCAGCGCATCATAG
>NZ_JBHSDH010000024.1:0-786 GCF_042651485.1 Sphingorhabdus arenilitoris | reverse complement strand
TTTTATGAAGAATATAGCTATGATGCGCTGGGCAACCGGATCACCTCCAGAAACAAGCTGGGCGCGGTCACCAATTATGCGTATGACCGGCGCGGGCTTTTGGTCCAAGAAACCTTGCCGCAGGCGACCTATCTGAATGACGCCACGCTGCAATCCTCGACCATCGTCAACAAATTTGAATATGACGCCAGAGGCAACCGTACGAAGCTGATCGAGGCTTTCGGCCTGGCTGAGCAGCGCATCACCTCTTATATCTATGACAAGAATAACCGGTTGATCCAAACCAGCGTCCCTGCGCCGCATGGCAATGTGGCGAATGAATATATCAAATATGATTTGCGCGGCAATGTCACCGAGACGGTCGATGCGACCGGCGGGCGCACGCTGTTCTTTTATGACGATCTCAATCGTAAAGTGGTGGAGATCAATGCGGTCGGCACCTACACCAAATATAGTTATGACAAGAATGGCAATGTCACCAATATCCGTATTTATGAAAATGCGGTCAGCTTGCCTGCTGAGGGTGGCAGCGAGGAAGAGGCCCCCGGCATTCCCGCAGGCGCATATCGCGAGACAGTATTTGCCTATGACAATCTGAACCGGATGGTAACGAGCAGTGTAACGGGCATTGCCACCGGCTATTGGAACGGTTCTTCCTATGTAACAGCTACGGGTAATCTGACCACCAGCTATGTCTATGATGCCAATGGCAATGTGGTGAGCCTGACTGATCCCAACGGGCGAGCGACCTATAGCTATTATGACAGGTTGGGGCGCAAAACCGCG
>NZ_JBHSDH010000023.1:0-767 GCF_042651485.1 Sphingorhabdus arenilitoris | reverse complement strand
GCCAATGGCAAGGTGACGAGTTATGGTTATACCGAAAGCTATCTGGACCCAGGGGTCACGACGCCGGCGAACCAGTCGGGCACCAATGATGCCAAGGGCAATGTAACGAGGATTGTGGATGCCAATGGCAATACGGTGGAGCGCTGGTATGATCTGGCCAACCGTCTGGTCACCGAGCGGACCTATGGCAGCAACACATCATCGGCCAATATCGGGCAATATGCCCATTATGTGTATGACGGTGAGGGTCATTTGCGGTTCAGTATCAGCGCTGAGGGGCTGGTCACTGAATATGGCTATCAGGCGACAGGCGAGCTTTTATATACGCGCAGCTATCCGGGCAATAGCTACACGGCAGGCGCATTGACCGCGCCCAGCGAAGCCGCGATGAACACATGGCTGGCGGGGATCACGGATAAGAGCACATCGCAGCTGATGACCTATGCCTATGATGTGCGCGGCAATATGCTAACCAGCGTGAACTATGGCTCGGCGGATGCCGCGGGCAATGGCACGGCGGCAGAGGGCTATAGCCGGACCGATTATGTCTATGACGCCAATGGGCGTTTGCTTTCCCGCACCGGACTGGGTCAGGTATCGGAGACATTCGTTTATGACGGGATGGACCGGGTCATTGCGTCGACCGATTTGAATGGCGGCACGACCAGCGTGGTGTTTAACGATGCGGCGACGCAAACGGTTGTGACGCTGGCCAATGGTCAGGTGACCACATCCACCTATAACAAAGCGGGCGATCTGGTCAGCAG
>NZ_JBHSDH010000022.1:0-767 GCF_042651485.1 Sphingorhabdus arenilitoris | reverse complement strand
GCGTTCAACTTTTTGGCTGATTTTGGCTCATTAAAACCAACTGCTAATTTGGCCCAAAAACATGGATTTTACGGGGAGGTGGGGTTCGATTGGGGTTGGTGTAATATAGGATGGGCGATACATTTTGGAATTTTTGATTTGGTTGTTGCCTGGCGTGTTTGGGTTTGTAATGTTGTTGCAGGTGTTTAGGTTGCATGTGTTGTTTGTTGTTTGTTGTTTGCAGTGTGTTGGTTGTTGGTGGTGTTAGGTGTTGTGGGGTGATGTTGGTTGGTGCTTTTGTGGGTGGTGGTATTATTGGTGGCACTATGTTGGTTGCTGATGTGTTGATTGTTGGTGGTGTGTATGATGTTGGTGGTGTAGGGTATGTGTTACTTGTTGTTACGTTGGTGGGGTGGTATTTTGGTGTTGCAGTGGTGTGGGGTTGTTATCAATGGGGTTGTGTGGGTGATATGGTTGGATTGTTGCGACACGATTATATTTGAGTACATTGCGTTGATTGTTAGTTATATTCCGTGACCATGATTAGTTGGCGAGTGCAGCGCAGTACCATCAACAGTCAAACATTTATTCGATATGTATGTTTATATGTTTATCTTATCTTCATAAATGTTTGATTGGGTGGTGATATGACACCTGTGCGTTGCTTGATGTGGGTGGGGTGGTTTGGATGCTTGTGCAGTATGTTGTGTTGGAATGTTGTGTTGTCTTGTTAAAATTGCGACGATAGCGTGTCCCAGAATTCGCGAAAACTCTGTTTTGGGAGGGGC
>NZ_JBHSDH010000021.1:0-661 GCF_042651485.1 Sphingorhabdus arenilitoris | reverse complement strand
GTTACGGTTACGTTTGTGATCCTAAAAATACGGAAATTCTGGTTTTGGGAGGGGCGTTCAAATTTCAGGGCCCAAATTCATGCATCTCACCCGTACATTATTTTGCCGATTTTTGCATTTTGTCGGGGAGGTGGGGTTCGATTGGGGTTGGTGTAATATAGTGTTGTGGTTGCTAGAGGGAGTATGTTATGTGCGTTAAGTTGATACAGTTTGAATACAGTTGGTGGTGTGTTAGTATAGGTTGTTAATGTACTTGATGGTGAATAGAGAGTAACATAGTTGTTGTATTGATATTCGTGTATGAGGGGTAGTTGTGTATGAGGGGTAGTTGTGTATGAGGGGTAGTTTGGTGTGCGGTTAGTGCGATGTTATTGGTCTAAAATTTCCGAGAAATCTTGTTTTGGGAGGGGCGTTCAAATTTCAGGGCCCAAATTCATGCATCTCACCCGTACATTATTTTGCCGATTTGGCGGAATTTTCGGGGAGGTGGGGTTCGATTGGGGTTGGTGTAATATAGAGGGTGGGTGAGATGATTATAAAGTTGTTATGTTTGAATGTTGATTTATGTCTTAGATTGTGATGTATAGATTATGAACATGTAATATCTAGTAGGTAGAATAGTTGACGTTATTTTGTTATGTATTGATAGTTTATAATGTTG
>NZ_JBHSDH010000020.1:0-644 GCF_042651485.1 Sphingorhabdus arenilitoris | reverse complement strand
TCAGTGTGACAAATCACCCTCAAATGACAGTCCTGTCTGTGACAAATTGCCCTTAACCCTGTGACAAATTGCCCTCAGAAGAAGCTGTTTTTTCACAAAGTTATCCCTGCTTATTGACTCTTTTTTATTTAGTGTGACAATCTAAAAACTTGTCACACTTCACATGGATCTGTCATGGCGGAAACAGCGGTTATCAATCACAAGAAACGTAAAAATAGCCCGCGAATCGTCCAGTCAAACGACCTCACTGAGGCGGCATATAGTCTCTCCCGGGATCAAAAACGTATGCTGTATCTGTTCGTTGACCAGATCAGAAAATCTGATGGCACCCTACAGGAACATGACGGTATCTGCGAGATCCATGTTGCTAAATATGCTGAAATATTCGGATTGACCTCTGCGGAAGCCAGTAAGGATATACGGCAGGCATTGAAGAGTTTCGCGGGGAAGGAAGTGGTTTTTTATCGCCCTGAAGAGGATGCCGGCGATGAAAAAGGCTATGAATCTTTTCCTTGGTTTATCAAACGTGCGCACAGTCCATCCAGAGGGCTTTACAGTGTACATATCAACCCATATCTCATTCCCTTCTTTATCGGGTTACAGAACCGGTTTACGCAGTTTCGGCTTAGTGAAACAAAAGAAAT
>NZ_JBHSDH010000019.1:0-621 GCF_042651485.1 Sphingorhabdus arenilitoris | reverse complement strand
AGGTTCGGATAAATCGGAAATTCTGGTTTTGGGAGGGGCGTTCAACTTTTGGGGCCAGAATTCATGCATCTCCCCCGTACATTATTTTCGTGATTTGGCGGAATTTTCGGGGAGGTGGGGTTCGATTGGGGTTGGTGTAATATAGGCTATTGGGTATATTATAGTGTGTGTGATTTATGGATTTGAGTTATGAAAGAGTATGGTGGTTGCGAGGTGATATACTGTGAGTTGTGTGTAGAATATGTTATAAGAGATTTGAATTTTTGTTGTTATAGAGTTAATGCTGATATTGTATTGTGTGTTAGTGTAGGTATGGGTTGTTTATGGTTGTGCTTGGTGGTTGTGGTAAAATGATGGTTAGAAAATATCCAGAAAGTTGGTTTTGGGAGGGGCGTTCAAATTTGGGGCGGAAAATTCATGCATCTCCCCCGTACATTATTTCGGTAAAATTGGGGGTTGTCACGGGGAGGTGGGGTTCGATTGGGGTTGGTGTAATATAAGGGTTTGAGATTTATGATTTGATTTTGTTTTATGTATATTGTGTCTGAGTGTAGTGGCATAGATTATAAACATAACATAAAGATAGGTGAAGTGAATATTGAGAGATTTGTATATGTTGTT
>NZ_JBHSDH010000018.1:0-585 GCF_042651485.1 Sphingorhabdus arenilitoris | reverse complement strand
TGAATTTATAGTATATATTCGATAGATGAGTCTCTATAGTAGTGATAGATATTGGTTTTCAAGAAATTAGCATGAAAAGACTTGAAACTAGTTTTTTTGTGGTAGTTGCATGAATATATTGTATATATTTGACACATGTGTCTTTAGATAGTTTATAATAGTGATAGACATTGATTTACAAGAAATTACCATGAAAAGACTCGAAACTAGTTTTTTTTATGTAGCTGCATGAATTTATTTGATAGATGAGTCTCACTAGTAGTGATAAACATTGGTTTTCAAGTAATTAGGAAGAAAAGAGTTGAAACTAGTTTTTTATTGGTAGTTGCATGAATTTATTGATATATTTCATAGATGACTCTCTACAGTAGTGATAGACATTGGTTTTCAAGAAATTAGCATGAAAAGACTTGAAACTAGTTTTTTTGTGGTAGTTGCATGCATTTATTGTATATATTTGATAGACGAGTCTCTACAGTGGTGATAGATATTGGTTTTCAAGAAATTAGCATGAAAAGACTTGAAACTAGTTTTTTTGTGGTAGTTGCATGCATTTATTGTATATATTTGATAGATGAGTCTCTA
>NZ_JBHSDH010000017.1:0-545 GCF_042651485.1 Sphingorhabdus arenilitoris | reverse complement strand
CGCGTCTGGCTGGCGCCATCTATCCAAAGCCAGTCATTGCCTTGACGCACCATAATATCATGCGCACCATCCCCGTCGGTCGTCACATAAGCGCCCGTCGTCACCGTGCTCGTCGCCCCGTTCAAAAACTGGTGGCTCGCATTCCATGTATAGGTAATCACCGAACCATCGGCCGCCTGACGCTTGATCGTGCTGCCCGCTGCATTGAGCGTGCCTGTCAGCCCAAATACCCGCCGCGTCGTCGATTGCTGCCACTGGTCGCCATTGTCATTATCCGACCAGCCCGCATCCAGCTGGCTATTATAAGTCCGGTTGATCCCCACATCAGGGCCCCGGCCCACCAAAAACTCATCCTGACGGCTGATCAGCAAATTGCCCGTCGCCGCATTCACCGATACCAGATCGCCCCCGCGACCCTGCGCCGCGCCGCCCAGCTGACCCGCTGCCCCGATAATATTACCAGAACCCCGCGTATAACCCGCACCCAAACCCGCAAAAATCGATACCATCGGACATTTTCCCCAAATGCAGACCAAACAAAACAG
>NZ_JBHSDH010000016.1:0-540 GCF_042651485.1 Sphingorhabdus arenilitoris | reverse complement strand
TTGGCTTGCGGTGTCGAGCGCTTCTATCGCATCGGTGACGTTGGTTTCATTACCGCCTGCAACTGCGATGGACAGGCCGCCCACGCTGTTGGTCGCAGGGTTATACACCGCGCTTCCGCCCAGATTATCAGCGACGCTTTGGCCCAGATTATCGGCTGCTGCACCCGATGCCTGTGTGGCGGTGAACAGCTGATCTCCGGTCACGGCATCGGTGGAGCCTGCCGCGACATTGCCATTGGCAAGGTTAGTCAGGACATTGCCGCCCGCATCGAACATATCGCCCGCCGCCAGCGTAATGCCTGCACCGTTGATCACTGGTCCGCCGGTGATGTTGAGCGCATTTGCGTTTACATCGCCCGCATTGACCGTTGTCGCGGTCAGGCTGTTGAGGCCGGTGACATCGCTGGCAAGCCGGTAGGTCACATCATTGCCAGTCTGATCGACAACCAGGTTATCGCCCGCCGCCAAAGTGACCGCTTCACCAGCGCCAATGCCTTCGACCGTGGTGCCATTGGCGGTGCCGCTTCCGACAGCGCCGGT
>NZ_JBHSDH010000015.1:0-525 GCF_042651485.1 Sphingorhabdus arenilitoris | reverse complement strand
TTGGCTTGCGGTGTCGAGCGCTTCTATCGCATCGGTGACGTTGGTTTCATTACCGCCTGCAACTGCGATGGACAGGCCGCCCACGCTGTTGGTCGCAGGGTTATATACCGCGCTTCCGCCCAGATTATCAGCGACGCTTTGGCCCAGATTATCGGCTGCTGCACCCGATGCTTGTGTGGCGGTGAACAGCTGATCTCCGGTCACGGCATCGGTGGAGCCTGCCGCGACATTGCCATTGGCAAGGTTAGTCAGGACATTGCCGCCCGCATCGAACACATCGCCCGCCGCCAGCGTAATGCCTGCACCGTTGATCACCGGTCCGCCGGTGATGTTGAGCGCATCGGCATTGACCGTTGCTGCGGTGACGCTGTTCAATCCGGTCAGGTCATCGGCAAGCCGGTAGGTGACATCATTGCCAGCCTGATCGACAACCAGGTTATCGCCCGCCGCCAAAGTGACCGCTTCACCAGCGCCAATGCCTTCGACCGTGGTGCCATTGGCGGTGCCGCTTCCGACAGCGCCGGT
>NZ_JBHSDH010000014.1:0-516 GCF_042651485.1 Sphingorhabdus arenilitoris | reverse complement strand
GTAATAAATCACTGTTTGGGTTCAGTATACGATATCTATCCACCAACTTGCTAGTGGCCTTGTCGAGGCGTCTAAGATACAGATATACGCCGGGCTACTTGTGCGGAGACATCCCAGCACATCTTGGCAGAAGATCGCATTCACATCTCGCACTCGAGGGCAGCTCCATTAGATGGATATATGTTGCCATAGCTATATGTACCGATACGCTTGTTTTGATTGTACTGGGGCCCGGAGCTAGACACGTTATTTCGTCTGACATCCAAAACAAACAACATGTCGTACACTAGTAGCAACAGTCTAGAACCGTCTACGGGCTGCCAGCTGCGGCAATCCGTCTCCAGATCGACTATTACAAAGGTGGGCCACGTAAGCGCGCGATTGGCAGGTTGACATCGTCATGGAGACTAGTCTCCTCTGCTGTAGTCCGCGCTCTAATAAGGGCTAGTGACCTTCAACAAACACCTTGTGGCCTTAATTTCCCACTGCGTGTCTCTGGTGGCCAAATGTGACATC
>NZ_JBHSDH010000013.1:0-1886206 GCF_042651485.1 Sphingorhabdus arenilitoris | reverse complement strand
AAAATCAGTCAAATCAAAACGTCCCATTACCCAGTCTCCTTTCGCAAAAAGACTGAATCAGATATTACGCTTCTTGGGAATCCCTTTTATGAGTATGTGACCTAGTTTAGCATTATTCCACCACGCTGGCCGCAGCCAGAACCGCCAGGGTAACCAGCTCTGATGAACTTGACGCCATGGTGGCAATTTGCACCTGCCGCTCTAAGCCTAATAACATTGGCCCGATAATCCGATCACCACCCAGCTCCCGCAACAGCTTCGCGCTCAAATTGGCCGATTGCAAGCCGGGCATGATCAGGACATTGGCCGGTGCGGACAGGCGGCAAAAGGGATAGCGCGCCATCAAAGCGGGGTTCAGGGCAACGTCGGGCGGCATATCGCCTTCATATTCAAAATCGGGTTTGCGCTGATCCAGTATTGATACGGCCTCGCGGATATTATGGAGCCAGTTGCCGGGCGGGTTGCCAAATGTCGAATAGGATAAAAAGGCGACCCGCGGATCATGCCCCATGCGGCGTGCGACCATTGCGGTGCGTTCGGCTATATGGGCAAGGTCGCTCGCCTCTGGCCGTTCATTCACAGTGGTGTCGGCCATGAACACGGTGTGGGTTTTGCCGACCAGCACATGGATGCCAAAGGGGATTTGATCTTTTTTCGGATCAAGAACCCGGCGCAATTCCCGCATCGTTTGGGCAAAGGTGCGGGTGGTGCCGGTGATCATCGCATCGGCTTGATCCAATGCCAGCATACTGGCACCAAATATATTGCGGTCGCGGTTGACCATACGCTGTATATCGCGGCGCAAATATCCCCGCCGTTGCAGCCGGTCATACAGCCGCTCCACCATCGTATCGACCAGCGGGTTGGACACGCTATTATGGATTTCAAAGCTGTTCGGGTCGACGCCCAGCTCTTGTAATTTCTGCTTCACTCGTTCGTCGCGGCCGATCAGGACCGGAACGCCATAACCATCCTGCTTGAACTGAATTGCCGCGCGCAGGACGACATCCTCCTCGGCTTCGGCAAAGATGATGCGTTTTGGCTTGGCGCGGGCCGCATCATATACACGGGTGAGCACAGAGGTCGTCGGATTTTGCCGCGCACGAAGGGTCGCGCGGTAGGCGTCCATGTCGGCAATCGGCTTTTGCGCGACGCCTGAATCCATTGCCGCTTTTGCCACCGCGCTGGCAACAATTTCCATCAGACGCGGGTCAAATGGCGACGGGATGATGTAATCGCGGCCAAATTTATGCGCGAGCCCGCCATAAGCGGCGGCAACCTCTTCGGGCACGGTTTCCCGGGCCAGCTGCGCCAAGGCATGGGCAGCGGCGATCTTCATTTCTTCATTTATGCCGGTGGCCCGCACGTCCAATGCGCCGCGAAACAGGAACGGGAAGCACAGGACATTATTCACCTGATTGGGAAAATCGCTGCGCCCCGTCGCGATTATCGCATCCGGCCGCGCTTCACGCGCTACGGGCGGGGAAATTTCCGGATCGGGATTGGCCATGGCGAATATGATCGGTTGATCCGCCATATCCTTGACCATTTCGGGTTTCAGCGCATTTGCCGCTGATAGGCCTAGAAACACATCTGCGCCCTTAATGGCCTCGGCCAAGCTGCGGGTTTCGGTGGGCACCGCGTGGGCGGATTTCCATTGGTCCATGCCCTCGGTTCGGCCCTGATAGATTACACCGCTGCGGTCGCACATGATAACATTGCCATGCGGTACGCCCATCGCTTTGATGAGCGCAGTGCAGGCAATCGCTGCTGCACCGGCCCCGTTGCAGACGACCTTTATGTCTTTCAAACTCCGTCCGGTCAGTTCGCAGGCGTTAATCAGCCCAGCTGCTGCGATGATCGCGGTGCCATGCTGGTCATCATGGAAGACGGGGATATTCATCCGTTCGCGCAAAGTTTGTTCAATGACGAAACAATCGGGCGCGGCGATATCTTCCAAATTAATCCCGCCAAAGGTTGGTTCGAGCAATTCCACCGCGTCAATGAACCGGTCGGCATCCTCGGTTTTGACTTCAATATCGATCGAATCGACATCGGCAAAGCGTTTGAACAGCACCGCTTTACCTTCCATAACCGGTTTGGATGCCAATGCGCCCAGATTGCCCATACCCAATATCGCGGTACCATTGGAGATGACCGCGACAAGGTTCCCCTTGGCGGTATAATCATAAGCGGTGCTGGGATCATCGGCGATGGCCTGCACCGGGATGGCCACGCCAGGCGAATAGGCGAGCGACAAGTCGCGCTGAGTTGCCATCGGTTTCGTGGCGATAATTTCAATTTTGCCCGGTCGCCCCTGCGAATGAAAATCCAACGCCTCCTGTGGGGTAAATCTTACGTCGCTATCGTCCATGATCTGGCCTCTCTCGCTCTGTTATCGCCGCTTCCTGCCTTATGTCCTAGCTGTATCAGGCGGCATCGGCAATGCGCAAAAGAAGAAGCCGTTATCCGCAAAATGAAATGGGTTGGCATTCGGGTATAAGGTCCGCTAACGCTATCGGTCATGGCGGGTGCTGCGAAAAACTCAAAAGAAAAAAGCGCGGCAAACGGCCCGACGCCGATGATGGTGCAATATCTGGCGCTGAAAGAAAAGGCGCAGGATTGCTTGCTTTTCTACCGCATGGGCGATTTTTTTGAGCTGTTTTTCGAAGATGCCAAAATTGCCGCAGAAACGCTTGATATTGCGCTGACTTCGCGGGGGAGTCATGGGGGGGATCCGATACCGATGTGCGGGGTTCCGGTGCATAGTTCGGAGGCCTATCTGGCCAAATTGATTAAGGCCGGGCACCGCGTCGCGATTGCCGAGCAGACCGAAACGCCAGAGGAAGCCAAGGCGCGCGGCGGGTATAAAGCATTGGTTTCGCGTGATATTATCCGCTTTGTCACAGCAGGCACATTGACCGAGGATAGCTTGCTCGACAGCTGGGCGCAAAATATGCTCGCCTGCATCTGCGAGATTGGCGGCGAGGTTGGTATCGCCGCCGCCGACATTTCCACCGGCCATTTCGAAGTGGCCACTTTGGCCCCGAAGTTGATCGCCGCCGAACTTGCCCGCATCGGCCCCAGCGAGCTGATCGTGGCAGAGGGTTTTGCGCATCCGCCCGTAGGCGCCATTATCCGGCCCAAAGCGGATTTTGACAGCGCCAGCGGAGAGCAAGCACTCCGCGTCCACTTCGCGCTCGAGAGCCCGTCCGCAACCGCGCATCTCACGCGGGCCGAATGCGGCGCAGCGGGCGGCTTGCTCGCGTATCTTGCCCATGCCGGACAAGGCAAAATGCCTTTCCTAAAAATGCCGGTGCAGCGCAGCCACGCCGAACATATGCTGATCGACCGGGCGACCCGCGAAAGCCTGGAGATTACAGCGGGGCAGCGCGGCGGACGGGCTGGATCGTTGTTGCATGAGGCCGACCGGACGGTCACTGGTGCAGGCGCACGGATGCTGGCCGCCGATCTCGCCGCGCCGCTGATGGACCGGCAAGCGATTGAGGCGCGGCTTGAGTTGGTCCGCTGGTTTCATGATGCGCCCCTGCTGCGCGATGCGGTGCGCGCTGCATTGCGCCAAATGCCCGACATCGCCCGCGCACTGGGACGGATTGTGGCTGGACGGGGCAGCCCGCGCGATCTGGGCCAACTGCGCGACGGGCTGGATGCGGGCCGCGCTCTGCGCGAACGGCTCGGCGCGATGGAGGCCCGCCCCGCTTTGCTGGACCGGATATTGCCGGCGCTCGACGGCCATGGCGCGATGGTCGACAAGCTGATGCGCGCGCTGATTCCGCAGCCGCCAACCGAAGCATCGCAAGGCGGCTATATTGCCGAGGGATATGACGCCGCGCTCGACAGTTTGCGATTGGCGGGGCGCGACGCGCGCCAAGCGATAGCGGCAATGGAAGCCCGCTACCGCGAACAAACCGGCGTCGCCGCGCTCAAGATAAAACATAATGCGGTGCTGGGCTATTTTGTCGAGGTGCCGGCACGGCACGGCGATGCACTGCTGCGCGCCGATTCCGGTTTTACGCACCGGCAGACTATGGCAGGCGCGGTGCGGTTCAATTCGCCGGAATTGCATGAAGAAGCCATGCGGATCACGCAGGCGGGCGGCCATGCTATCGCCGCTGAAGCCGCGCATTTGGAAGAGATGTTGGAGGCGGCGATTGCACGCCGCGCAGCGATTGCGGCCAGCGCCGATACACTGGCGCGGATTGATGTGGCATCGGCGCTGGCCGAGCGGGCGGTACAAAGCGGCTGGTGCGCGCCCATATTTGACAGCGAACCCGTGATCGAAATTGAGGGCGGACGGCATCCCGTCGTGGAAAGCGCATTGTCAAAGGGTAGTGAGCGTTTCGTCGCCAATGATTGCGCTCTTGCCCCTGCCGACCGGTTGTGGCTGGTCAGCGGCCCCAATATGGGCGGCAAATCCACCTTTCTGCGGCAAAATGCACTCATCATCCTGTTGGCGCAAGCGGGCAGTTTTGTTCCGGCATCTTCGGCGCGGCTCGGCCTTGTCGACCGGCTATTCAGCCGGGTCGGCGCGTCGGATAATCTGGCGCAGGGGCAATCGACTTTCATGGTTGAAATGGTCGAAACCGCCGCAATTTTGGCGCAGGCCACCGAACGCAGCTTTGTGATATTGGACGAGGTGGGGCGCGGCACATCCACCTATGATGGACTGGCGCTCGCATGGGCGATTGTTGAGGCGATCCACGAAAATAACCGCTGCCGCTGTTTATTCGCGACCCATTATCATGAATTGACCCGGCTCACCGATAGCTTGGATGCGCTGTCGCTGCATCATGTCCGGGCCAAAGAATATAAGGGCGATTTGGTGCTGCTGCATGAGGTTGGTCCCGGACCCGCCGATCGCAGTTACGGTATCGCGGTGGCGAAACTGGCGGGCATATCGCCGCACGTGCTGGCCCGGGCGAAGGATGTGTTGGACCGGCTGGAAAAAGGCCGCGCGCAAACCGGCGGGATCGCCGCGGGGCTGGGCGATTTGCCGTTATTCAGCGCCGCACTCGACGCCGCCGAGGCAAAGGTTGATAGCCTGCGTGAAAAATTGACCGACCTCGACATCGACGCGCTCAGCCCGCGCGATGCGCTCGACCTGCTCTACGACCTGAAAAAACTCGCAGGTGAGGGGTGAGGTATTTTTTGGATGATAATAACGTCATCCTGAATTTATTTCAGGATGCATAGGGGCTGCCGAGATTCGATAAGCAGCGACTGTCCAAAACACAAACGCGTCACCCTCGCGCAGGCGGGGGTCCATCTCCCGAGGCCGAATTTTGAGCCAGGATCGCATCTTAAACCAATGGCTTAGGTGGTGGCCCCCCGCCTGCGCGGGGGTGACAGAAGGTTTGTATTTGCGTTATTTATATAGCGTGCTTCAACAACGCATAGAGCACAGAACATTATGTATCCTGAAACAAGTTCAGGATGACGGTTTGCGTGAATGGTTTGCGCAGCGAGGCAACTTTGCGTTGGTGGTTTTTAGTGTGTGCTGACAGCCTCTGCGGTCTCTGCGAAACTCTGCGAGCTCTGCGCGAACCCATTTAATCACACGAAGCCACAAAGAGGAACCATGGAGCTCGCACAACCCACTCGTCACCCCCGCGAAGGCGGGGGTCCAGCTCCCGAGGGCGAATTTTGAGCCAGGATCGCATCTTAAACCAATGGCTTAGGTGGTGGCCCCCCGCCTGCGCGGGGGTGACGGAGGGTTTGTAGTTGCGTTATTTATAAGGTGCGCTTCAACAAGGCATAGAGCACAGAACAATATGTATCCTGAAACAAGTTCAGGATGACGGCGGTTGGTTGAGGCAGCTGTTTTATTGCACTGCTTTTGCCAATTGCGCCGCCTGTGCCATTATGTCTTTATTCACCAGCGGCGTATTTTTCACAAATACGCGCACGCCATGCGCAGGAACCTCAGCCGAAAAGCTGGTTTGATCGGCGGCAACAGTCAATTTTTCGCCCGTAAAAGCATCGCGCCATTGGCCCGGTTCAACCATATCATCGAGCGTCACATATTTCGCCGCATCACCTTTATTGAGCATAACCAGGGCAATTTCATTCACCCCATCCTTTTGGTAAATGCGATAAAAATTGGCAAATTGACCGCTAAAGTCGACATTCAGCTGCACGCCCTTTTGCAACGAGACGAGCGCTTTGCGCAGATTGGCAATTTTCATCATATTTTGCCGGATCGGATGATTGCGCCCGGCGTCAATGCGTTCCTGCCCATAATAGTTGCGATTGCCAAAATGCTCGGCGGTACCGCGCATAAAGCCGGTTTCCGATCCGTAATAAATCGCCGGAATCCCGCGCGAGGTAAATAGCCAGTTATTGACGTCGATAAAGCCCTCATCGCTGGCATTCAGCCGCGACATATCGTGATTGTCGTAGAATGTGACCAATTCATAAGGATTGCGATACACTTTGTCGGTCAGATGCAGGTAGGATTGCAACTCGGAATAATTGCTATTCGGATTTTCAAACACCTCTTTCATCGCCGCGCGGCCGGGGAAATCGAGCACGCTAAAGCCGCCATTTTCGGGCTGCGTATGTTCGCCCAGAAAATTGGCATCGAAGGAAAAGCTTTCCCCAAACATGAAAATATCGGGCCGTTTGGCACGGATACGGTCGCCTAGTTTTTTCCAGAAATAATGCGGCTGTTCCTTGAATGTGTCGATGCGCAGCGCATAGACCCCCTGATCGAGCCATTGTTCATAGCTGCCCATCAAATAATCCATGACATCGGGATTATCGGGATCCAGATCGGACAGCGTAGCAAGGCCGGGCGTCCGGTTGAAAAAGCGGTGCAGCGGGTTATTGGGATCAAGCTTTTCAGGATGCAGATTTTGGTGGTCGGCAACCAGCCGTCCCTCGCCATCATATAATTTGCCAAATTCCGGCTGGCTGACCGGCATGGTGTAGGAGGGCGAGCCGTGATTGGCGACAATGTCGAGTATATATTTCAAGCCATGTTTGTCGCGCAATTCTTTCGTGAAATCCTGAAACTGCAATCCCGGTGAGGGCAGATGTTCGTCCACCTTGTAGAAATTCACCGCCCAATATCCATGATAGCCGGTTTTGCCGCCATCCTGGTACCCGGAACCGAATTTCACCTCTTCACTGCCTGAATAGGCGGCATCGGGATTGTCCACAATCGGCGTGGTCCACAGCGCGGTGAAGCCCATTTCGGCGATATAATCAGCATTGTCGACGATGCCCTTAAAATCGCCGCCTAAATAACCGATATTGTCATATTGGCCGTCCGGCCCGGGCAAATTGCGGTCGAAGGTTTTGAAATTCGGTTTGCCTTGATCCACCTGATTATTGCTGGGGTCGCCATCGACAAAACGGTCGGTAAGCAGGAAATATATGGCTTCGGAGGCAAAGGCATTGTCGGTGCCATAGATCGCCGGGGCCGCGGTTGCAGCGGCGGGTGCCGACGCGCTGGCCGGAGCGGCGTTATTGGGCGCGGCGCAGCCCGCAAGGCCCGCCGCTGCAAGGCCAAGAGCGATAATGCATGATACAGATAGCCGGTTTTTGGTCATAATGCGTTTTTACGAGCCCAAAAAGGCTCTCCTCCAATTGAGCCATAGCCTATCGCGGCGCGGCGGCCGCCCGCAAGGCAAAAGACGGGCACATAAAATGAATTCGTATGCGAAGCATTGCGTAACGCCGGTCATTGCGAAATAGCACAAGGCATAAGAGAGCGAGCGACACAATACAGCGACCGGGAAAGAGGGACAGCGCATGAATTTCAGCATATTTTGGCGGGCGGCATTTGCCCTGCTTTTCTGTCTCTATATTCCGGCACTATCGGCGCAGGACAGCGCGCCTGCCGTTCCGGCGCAAGCCGCAGCCGAGGCGCATTGGCTGTCGCGCGATATGATCGCTTGGAATGCGCCCAAAGGCTCTGACCTCATACTGCTGAGCGATGGTGAGGCGGCAGCGCCGCTGGTCGCCGCAGGGCAAGTGGATGGCGATCTGGCCGCTGCGTACCCGCATCTGCGCGGGATTTCCCTGTGGCGGATCCATGATGGCAGCAGGGACAGGGTGCGCCGCTGGTTGAAGGGGCGGGTGGATATTCGCGCGCAGGATGACGCCGCGCAGGAGTTACAGCGGACATCCTTGCAAATAGGCGGGGTGCTCGACGACCTCTATGCCAATGACGCCGCTTTGGGCGCGCGTTTTGATGGCGCGAAGCTGCATATCGCGCTTTGGGCGCCCACGGCGCAGGCGGTGAAGCTGCATCTGTTTGATGGTCCTGGCGACGCGGCCCGTGCGGTGTTGCCGATGACTGAGGACGCAGCGACCGGCGTATGGCATCTGGACGGCGCGGCGGATTGGAAGGGCAAATATTATCTCTATGAAGTGCGGGTTTTCGTCCCTGAAACCGGCCGCGTTGAGACCAATATGGTCACCGATCCCTATGCGCTGAGCCTGTCGGCGGATAGTAAACGGACGCATATTGCCGACCTGAATGATCCCGCGTTGATGCCTGCCGGATGGGATAAGATGCGCCGCGCATTGCCCGAAGCGCCCGAAGACCGCGTGCTTTATGAACTCCACGTCCGCGATTTTTCCATCAGCGATGCGAGCGTGGCGGAGGAACATCGGGGCGGTTATTTGGCCTTCACCGATGCCGCCGGTAACGGGATGCGCCATTTGCGCAGCTTGGCCGAGGCGGGGCTGAGCGATGTGCATCTGCTGCCCACGTATGACTGCGCAACCATCCCTGAAACCCCGGCGGAAAGGCTGTCCCCGCCCGACCTGTCCGGCTTTGCCCCCAATAGCGAGCAGCAGCAGGCGGAGATTGCCAAGGTCAAGGAACGCGACGGCTTTAACTGGTGCTACGATCCGCTGCATTATATGACGCCCGAAGGTTCCTATAGCAGCGATGCGGACGCCGCCGCCCGGATATTGGAGTTTCGGCGCATGGTGATGGCCTTGTCCGATGCAGGGCTTGGCACGATCGTCGACGTGGTCTTCAATCATATGATGGCATCGGGCCAAGCGCCGCTGTCGGTGGTCGACCGGATTGTGCCGGGCTATTATCACCGGCTTGATGATAAAGGCGCGGTCGCCCGCAGCACCTGCTGCGCCAACACCGCGACTGAACGGCGGATGATGGAAAAGCTGATGATTGATGCGCTCACCGTTTGGGCGCGGGATTATAAAGTCTCGGGCTTTCGCTTTGACCTGATGGGTCATCACAGCCGGGAGAATATCTTGAAGGCCCGCGATACGCTGCGCCGTTTGACCTTGCAACAGGACGGCGTCGATGGCCGCAACCTGTATCTATATGGCGAAGGATGGAATTTTGGGGAGGTCGCCAATAATGCCCGTTTTGTGCAAGCCAGCCAGATGAATATGGGGCAGGGCACAGGCATCGGCACATTTAACGACCGCATCCGCGACGCGATACGCGGCGGCGGTGTCGGTGATAAGGGTAGCGACAGCGTGCGCAAACAAGGTTTTGCCAACGGCCTGTTCACTGCGCCCAACGCTATGAATAAAGCCGATGACGCCGCGCGCAAAGAAGCCTTGCGGATCGCGGATCACATCCGGGTGGGATTGGCGGGCAGCATTGGTGATTTCACCTTCACCACCGCCGACGGTATGGTGCGAAAGGCCAAAGATGTCAGTTATAATGGCAGCGCCGCAGGCTATGCCAGCGACCCGCAGGAGATTATCAACTATGCCGAGGCGCATGATAATCAAACCTTCTTTGATATCAGCGCGCTGAAACTGCCGCGCGATACGAGCCCGGCGGACCGGGTGCGTTGGCAAAATATCGCTTCGTCCATCGTCCTCTTGTCGCAAGGCGTGCCGTTCCTCCATGCGGGGCAGGAATTGCTGCGTTCCAAATCGCTCGACCATAATAGTTATAATAGCGGCGACTGGTTCAACCTGCTGGATTATAGCAAAGCGCAAAATGGATGGGGCCGGGGATTGCCGCACCGCGCCGATAATGAAGCCGAATGGCCGGTTGCCCGCGACCTGCTATCTGACCAGCGCCTGCATATGGGACCGGCGGATATTGCCCGTGCCAGCGACCATGTCCGCGAAATGCTGCATATCCGAAAGTCATCACCGCTGTTTCGGCTGCGCAGCGGCGCAGAGGTGATCGAAAATATCCGCTTTGACAATGTCGGGCCGGACCAGATTCCCGGGCTGATCGTCATGCGGCTGGGCACCGCCAGAGCCGAGGAGATGATTGTCGTCATCAACACGGCCCCGCAAACGCAAAGCGTTCCGGTGACGGGCCGCTATAAATTGCATGATATTTTGCGCCGGTCGAGCGATCCGGTGGTGCGCAAGGCGCGGATGAAACGGGGCCAGCTAGTCACGCCCCCGCTGACCACGGCGGTTTTTGTAAAGGCGAGATGACGGCTTAACCACGTTCCTGACCGTTATTCTGAATAGGTTTGGCATAGCTGCGGGCTGGCGAGATTCAAAAACTAGCCAATGTCCAAAACACAAACGCGTCACCCCCGCGAAGGCGGGGGTCCATCACCTACGCTATCGGTTTGAGCTGCGACTCCGGCTCAAAATTCGGCATCAGGAGATGGGCCCCCGCCTACGCGGGGGTGACGGAGACAATGTATTTGCAGCATTTATAAGGTGAGTTTCAATAAACTAGTGCGCAGAGCATTATGTATCCTGAAACAAGTTCAGGATGACGACCCGTTTGAATAGTTTCAGTGGTGAACCAAGTTCAGGATGACGGATTGCGTAAACATCTCGCGCAGCAACGCGACATTGGGCTGACGTTTTTTGGCGTGCGGTGACAGCCTCTGCGGTCTCTGCGCGAACCTATTTAATCACACGAAGCCACGAAGAGCACAAAGAGGAAGCGTGTAGCTCGCACAACCCACTCGTCACCCCCGCGAAGGCGGGGGTCTATCACCTAAGCTATCGGTTTGAACTGCCACCCCGGCTCAAAATTCGGCCTCGGGAGATGGGCCCCCGCCTACGCGGGGGTGACGAAGCATTTGTATTTTGGTTTTGCTGACACAGCAGCAGTGCAAGCCCCTTGGCGGCGGGCAAATGGCTCGCGGTCCATGCGCTGGATCACATACCTGCCTCAATCATTCAAATTGGGCCGCAAATATTGGCGTGCCCGGTCCAGATCCAGCCCGCGCCGCGCGGCATAGTCGGTGACTTGATCCTCATCAATGCGGGCAACGCCGAAATATTCGGCTTGCGGATGGCCGAAATAGAAACCGGATACCGCTGCCGTTGGTGTCATCGCAAAGCTGCTGGTCAATTCGATGCCGGTATGGGCGGTGGCGCTTAGCATATCGAATAATATTGGTTTCAAACTATGGTCGGGACAAGCGGGATAGCCGGGCGCCGGACGGATGCCGCGATATTCTTCTTTAATCAGCGCTTCGTTGGTCAGCTGCTCGCCTTCGGCATAGCCCCACAGCTTTGTGCGGACATGATGGTGCATCCGTTCGGCAAATGCTTCGGCGAGCCGGTCGGCCAGCGCTTTCAGCAATATGTCATTATAATCATCATGCGCGGCCTTAAATTCGGCCAGCTTGACATCAATCCCATGCCCGGTGGTAACGGCAAATCCGCCAATCCAATCGTCGGTTTCGGTGACAAAATCGGCAAGGCACATATTGGCCTTCCCTTCGCGTTTGACCACTTGCTGCCGTAAAAAGGGGAGCGCAACCGTATTCCTCTCCCCTTCAGGGGAGAGGTTAGGAGAGGGGGCGGCATGATGAATAGCCGCTTCTGTCCTCGGAACGGAAGAGATATCAACCACGATATTGTCGCCGTCGCGCCGTGCCGGCCATAATGCGGCGACGCCTTTTGCGGTCAGCCATTTTTCGGCGATAATCGTATCGAGCATCGCCTGTGCATCGGCAAATAAGCTGCTTGCGCTTTCGCCGACTATATCGTCGGTCAGGATGGCGGGATAGCTGCCATGCAATTCCCAGGCGCGGAAAAACGGCGTCCAGTCGATATAGGGGCGCAGGTCCGCCAAATCCCAATCTTCATAAATATGCAGCCCGGGCTGCTGCGGTGCGGGCGGTTTCAACGCAGGATCGATGGTAAAACCATTGGCCCGCGCGTCGGCCAGCGGGGTGAGCCGCTTTGCCGTTTTGCCTGCACGGGCGCTGCGGATGGCTTCATATTCGCTGCGGGTTTCGGCGACAAATTTGTCGGCCATCGTCTCGCTGACCAATGTTCCTGCAACGCCCACCGCGCGGCTGGCGTCTAGGACATGGACGGTAGGGCCGCTATAGGCGGTTTCGATGCGCAGCGCAGTATGCGTTTTCGATGTCGTCGCCCCGCCGATTAGCAGCGGCATCGTCATCTTCGCCTTTTCCATCTCCTCTGCCACCGTCACCATTTCGTCGAGCGACGGGGTGATCAGGCCCGACAGGCCAATCATATCGGCATCATGGTCATTCGCGGCTTTGATAATGTCCGCCCAAGGGACCATGACACCCAAATCGACAATTTCAAAGCCATTGCATTGCAGGACGACGCCGACGATATTTTTGCCAATATCATGCACATCGCCCTTTACTGTGGCCATGATGATCTTGCCCTTGCCCTTTGCGCCTGCTTCTTTTTCCGCCTCAATATAGGGGAAAAGATGCGCAACGGCTTTCTTCATCACGCGCGCCGATTTCACCACTTGCGGCAGGAACATTTTGCCGCTGCCAAACAGGTCGCCCACGACATTCATGCCGTCCATCAATGGCCCTTCGATCACTTCAATCGGCCGCCCGCCCGCCGCCTTTATGGCCAGCCGCGCTTCTTCGGTATCGTCGATAATATGCGCGTCAATGCCCTTGACCAGCGCATGTTCGAGCCGCCGCTTCACCTCCCAGCCGCGCCATTCGGCCGCCGCCTTTTCCTGCACCGCATCTGTGCCGCGATATTTTTCGGCCAGCGCGATCAGATTCTCGGTCGGGCTTTCCCCTGATTTCGGCGTGCGGTTGAGGATCACATCCTCACAAGCTTCGCGCAATTCAGGGTCGATATCATCATAGATATCCAGCTGCCCCGCATTGACGATGGCCATGTCGAGGCCGGCGGGAATGGCGTGATAGAGGAAGATCGAATGCATCGCGCGGCGCACCGGTTCATTGCCGCGGAAAGAAAAGGACAAGTTGGACAGACCGCCGGAATAATGCGCATGGGGGCATAGCTGTCTTAGCTCCGCCACTGCCTCGATAAAATCGACGCCATAATTATTATGTTCTTCAATCCCCGTCGCAACCGCGAAAATATTCGGGTCAAAAATGATATCCTCGGGCGGAAATCCGATGGTCATGAGCAGATCATAAGCGCGTTTGCAAATCTCCACCTTGCGCGCTTTGGTGTCGGCTTGCCCGGTTTCGTCAAAGGCCATGACCACCACCGCCGCGCCGTAAGCCATGCAGAGCCGCGCGTGATGCAAAAAGGCCTCTTCGCCCTCTTTCATTGAAATGGAATTGACGATCGGTTTGCCCGATACGCATTTCAGCCCCGCCTCAATCACGCTCCATTTGCTGCTGTCGACCATCACCGGGACGCGGGCAATATCGGGCTCAGCGGCGATGCGCTTGATGAATTTGGTCATTGCCTCTTCGGCGTCGAGCAAGCCTTCATCCATGTTGATGTCGATAATTTGCGCGCCATTTTCCACCTGATCGCGGGCGACTTCAACTGCGGCTTCATAATCGCCGCTCAGGATCAGTTTTTTGAACCGGGCGCTGCCGGTGACATTGGTGCGCTCGCCAATATTGACGAAGGAAGAGCCGGTTGATTGGGAGGTGGTCATTTTTTTATGTCAATCTCTTTAACTTCGTCATTCCCGCGCAGGCTGGAATCCATCATCTGATTTTTCGGCATTGAAAAGCCTGCTCAATAAATTGATCTGGGGTGATGGATCCCCGCCTGCGCGGGAATGACGGATTACTATATACTCTAGCTTATATTCACGCCGCCATAATGAACGGCTCTAGCCCGGCAAGCCGTGTGGCAACGCCCGCTTTGGGAATAGTGCGCGGCGGGCGGCCTTTTACCGCGCCTGCAATCGCGGCAATATGGGCAGGCGTCGTGCCGCAGCATCCGCCCACGACATTGACCAGCCCGTCATCCAGCCACGCCTCAATCAATTGCGCCGTCTGCTGCGGCAGCTCATCATATTCGCCCAGATCATTGGGCAGGCCGGCATTGGGATAGGCCATGATCAGCGTATCGGCCTGTTTGGCCAATGCGGCGAGATGCGGGCGGAGCAGGTCCGCGCCAAAGCTGCAATTCAGCCCCATGGTTAGCGGCTTTGTATGCCGGATCGCGGCCCAAAATGCCTCAACCGTGTGGCCTGATAGATTGCGTCCCGCCATGTCGGTGATCGTCATGCTGATCATCAAGGGCACATCGCGGCCCGATGCAGCGGCGGATTCCGCGGCGGCCATCGCGGCGCATTTGGCGTTCAGCGTGTCGAAAATCGTTTCGATCAACAGGAAATCAACGCCGCCGTCGATCAACGCATCGCATTGTTCGCGGTAGACATCTTTCAAATAGTCAAAATCAATTTCGCGGTAACCCGGATCGTTGACGTCGGGGGACAAAGACAGCGTTTTATTGGTCGGGCCGATGGAGCCCGCGACGAAACGCCGCTTGCCATCCTTCGCTTCGGCGGCATCGGCGCATTTGCGGGCGAGCTTTGCGCTTTCAACATTCAATTCGCGCACCAAATGTTCGCAGCCATAATCGGCCATGCTGATTTTCGTGCCGCTGAAGGTGTTGGTTTCGATCAAATCGGCCCCGGCCTCCAAATAGGCGCTATGGATCGCGCCGATCACATCGGGGCGGGTCAGCGAAAGCAGGTCATTATTGCCCTTTTGATCCATCGGCAGGTCAAGCGTGCCGCGATAATCGGCTTCGGACAGTTTATAGGCCTGAATGGCGGTGCCATAGCCGCCGTCAAATACCATGATCTGCTTTAGCGCGCGCTCGGTAAACTCTTGACGTGCGTTCATACCAATGAACCTTTCCATTCTAAAACTTCGTCATTCCCGCGGCGGCGGGAATCCAACTCCTGCCCGGTAAATTTAAGTAACCGGAGTTGGCCCCCCGCTTTCGCGGGGGTGACGACGGTTGTGAGGAAGCTTAAGCATGTCATGCTGCGATATCCTTGGCATTGTTGGCGACGGGCCGCTTGCCAAGCAGATGGCAGATGGCATAGCTAAGCTCCGCTCGGTTCAAGGTATAGAAATGGAAATGGCGCACGCCGCCTGCATAGAGCTTGCGGCACATTTCGCTGGTTAATGTCGCCGCGACCAAGGCCCGCGCGTCGGGATGATCGTCGAGCCCTTCATACAGCTCATCCATCCAGGCCGGGATCGTAACGCCGCACATGCCGGAAAATTTGCGCGCCTGCGCCACGTTGGACACGGGCAATATGCCGGGAACCAGCTCTTGGTCGATCCCTGCTGCTGCGGCTTTGTCACGGAACCGGAAGAAGACTTCGGGATCAAAGAACATTTGCGTGATTGCGCGGCTGGCGCCTGCGTCCAATTTGCGTTTCAGATTGTCGATGTCGCTTTGCGGGCAATCGGCTTGCGGATGGGTTTCGGGATAGGCTGCGACGCTAATTTCGAAATCGGCAATCTCTTTCAATCCTTTGACCAGCGCAGCGGCGCTGTCATAACCTTGCGGATGGGGTTTGAAAAACTCTCCTTCAGAAGGCGGATCACCGCGCAGCGCGACGATATGCCGCACGCCTGCCTCCCAATAAGCTTCGGCGACTTCGCGGATATCCTGCTTGCTCGCTTCGACGCAGGTCAGATGCGCGGCGGCGGGAATGCCGGTTTCCTTTACGATCCGCGCCACTGTCGCATGGGTGCGTTCGCGCGTGGACCCGCCCGCACCATAGGTAACCGACACAAAACGGGGGGCGAGCGGCGCAAGGGTCACGATGCTATCCCATAGCTGCGCATCCATTTTCTCCGACTTGGGCGGGAAAAATTCAAAGCTAATCTCCGCATCACCGGGCAAGCCGGCAAATAAGGGCGCATCAACCGCGCGGCGGGTTTCCTGCATTTGATCGAGCGTTAAGTTCATTTCACTATCCTAACTTGTGGCCTAACTTGTGGCCTAATCTGCGGCCTAATTTGGGGGTTTGCCCTGATGTGAGGGCTGGACTCTTGGGATAAATCTGAATCCGGATCGCGGCGCTGTGACCCATCCGCCTGTTTTTGACCCAGCCAGATTTTCACCGTTAATTCGCCGCCGTCCAATGTCGCATGATCGGCCAGATGCAGCCCGCCATTGGCAAAGGAACGCAGGATCAGGTCGTTACTGAAACCCAGCCGCGCGTGGGCGTGAATGCTGCGCAGCTCCTCTTTGTCATGCGGTGCGAAATCGACGATCATCATTCGGCCCGATGGTGCCAAAACGCGCGCCGCCTCGGCAATCACCCGTTCGGGGGCCTGCGCATAATGGAGTACCTGGTGGAAGAGTATCGTATCCTGACTGGCGTCGGGTAACGGGAGGGCGTTGAAGTCGCCCAGCATGATATCAATTTTGGCGGCATCCCCGCCGCCAGCGGGCAGCGCCGCCAATTTCGCGCGGGCCAGCCGGAGCATTTCGGCGCTATTGTCGATGGCCGTAAAATGGTCTGCATTATGGGCGAATAGCTCGATCATGCGGCCCGTGCCGGTCCCAATATCCAGCACGCGGCCCAGCGGCGCGATGTTCAAATATAGCTGCATCGCTGCCTCAACCTCTGATTCGGCGACATGAAGGCTACGCAGGCTGTCCCATTCGCTGGCATGATGTTCAAAATAGCTGGCCGCCATTTCCGCTCGTCCGGCGCGCACCAGCTCCAGCTTTTTCAAATCCTGATCAATAATGTCGGCATCATCATGTCCAGATTTCGCAAAAAGGCTGTTCATTGATTCTTCCAGCAATTGCGGACCAGGGCGCAGAAAAACCCAACTGCCTTCTTTACGCCTTTCCGCAAGGCCTGCTTCATCCAATATGCGAATATGACGGGACACCCGGGGCTGACTTTGCCCCAAAATTTGGACCAATTCACCTACCGACAATTCCAATTGCCGGATCAAAATAGCGATTCGAAGCCGTGTTGGATCGGCCAAAGCCCGCATTAAGGTTAACAATCTGTCCATTGGCAAAATCATATAAAGAATTCTTTATATGCTGTCAATCGGCTCAAATGCTTAGGTTATGGTTTTTCTATCACGCAAGTGACCTGATTTTTCTCGGCGCTTAGCCTGCTTATCTTAAAACCACATTGCCAAGGCAAAATGAAGTGAGTAAAGACGCATTCCGCAGACCAACCCGTGCATCAGGTACGGGCGTTTGTCAGGTTTTATTTTTAGTATTTTGCTAGGGGGTTTCCCAAATGAAGAAAATTGCTGTCTCTTTCGTTCTCGCCGCTTCACTCGGCCTCGCTGCTTGTTCAGGTGCAGAAGAAGCTGCTACCGATGCAGCCGACACCGCAACCGAAGCTGCTGACACTGCAACCGACGCTGCTGCTACAGCAACCGACGCTGCAGCCGAAGCTACTGAAGCTGGCGCTGCTGCTGCTGGTGAAGCAGGTGCCGACGCAACTGCTGCTGCAACCGACGCTGCTGCAACTGCAAAAGAAAAAGTTGGCGAAATGGCTGACAAAGCTGCTGAAGGTGCCGACAAAGTAGGCGCCATGGCCGACAAAGCCAAAGAAGCTGCTCAGTAATTATTACTGGCTTTTAGCTGATAGAAAGGCTGCTTGGTATATACCGAGCAGCCTTTTTTCTTTGGGGAGAGCAAATTGTGAAAAATAACGCTATCGCAGCTGCGTTATCACTATCGGCCCTATCGCTCATGCTGGCGGCCTGCGGTCAGGGCGGCGATGATGCCGCCAATGGGTTGACAGCGCAAGATGCCGCCGCCCTCGATAAGGCCGCGGAAAAGCTTGATCAGGAAAATACGCCCACCCCCGCGATTATCCCTGCGTCAAAACCGGACGCACAGGAACAGCAGCAACCGGCGGCAAAATAACCGCAATATCATTATCCGGGCTTGCCCAAAGCGCCTGCCTTTATCATAGCCGTCTGCATGACGGATCATTTGCAGTTTGGCGGCGAAATATTTCATATCGTTGGCGATGCCGCGCTTTTTTGGCCGCAGGAAAATACGCTGCTGGTTGCTGACCTGCATCTTGAGAAGGCGAGCTTTTACGCGAAAACGGGCCAAATGCTTCCGCCATATGATAGTCATGCCACATTGACGCAGCTGTCCGATATCGCGGCCAAACAGGACGTCCGGTCGGTCATTTGCCTGGGCGACAATTTCCACGATACCGGCGGTGAAGCCCGCTTGTCGGGAGAGGCCGCCATTTTGCTGCGCCAATTGACCCAGCGATATGAATGGACATGGATTACCGGCAACCATGACCCGCAACTGGACGCAATTTGGGGCGGGCATAGCCGCTTGGAACAGATTGTGCGCGGCATCGCCCTGCGCCATGAAGCCGATCCTGCCAATCGGGAACCGGAAATCAGCGGCCATTACCATCCCAAGCTGCGCGTTGAAACCGCTCGCCGCGCAGTCACCCGCCGCTGTTTCACCGTCAGTGACCGAAAAATTATCATGCCGGCATTTGGCGCGCTGACCGGCGGTATGGATGCGGCGCAGGCGGCATTTCTGGCACAGCCAGACGCCGCGCGGCATGGCGGCGCAATGGCGGTTTTGAACGTAACCGGCAAAATTATCCGTTTTCCGCTTGATCTTACCAAGGCCCGGGCGGCGGCTGCGGCTGGATGACCCGTCCTGCGATCCACGCTGAAAGCGCCTAAGCGGGCCATATCGTTGTTTTAACTGGCCAAGCGGGCGAAACTCTCCCATAAACCGGCATAATGTTTTACATAGACTCCCTACTCATTAAGATCGCGCTGATCGGGATATTGGGCGTGGGCGCACAATGGGTGGCGTGGCGGATTAACCGTCCGGCGATTGCGCTGATGCTGCTGGCGGGGATTTTGGCAGGCCCGGTTCTGGGGTTGCTTGATCCCGAAAATGATTTTGGCAATTTGTTGGATCCGATCGTCAAATTGGCGGTTGCCATTATCCTGTTTGAAGGGGGGCTTAGCCTCAATTTCCGGGATTTGCGCCACGCGGGCAGCGGCGTGTTGCGGCTTGTCATCATCGGTGTGCCATTGGGATGGGGCCTTGCAACCGCGGCGGGTTATTATGGCGCGGGCCTGCCCTTGCTGGTCGCTGCTTTATTTGGCGGCATTATGGTGGTGACAGGTCCGACCGTGATCGGGCCGTTGCTGCGGTCGATGCGGGTCGGCAACCGGGTGCGCGATATTTTGAAATGGGAAGGGATCGTGAATGATCCGATTGGCGCATTGCTCGCCATCGGTATTTTTGCCTATATCCAATATCGCAACGAATTTGGCGCCGACGCCCAAATGGCTACGGTCATCATCTCGGTCTTGGGCCCCAGCTTGATCGCTGCAATCATCGGCGGTTTGCTCGGTTGGATTTTAACCTGGGCTTTCATGCGCGGCCATGTGCCCGAATATCTCAAAGCGCCGGTGATGCTGATTACAGTGATAGCGGGATTTGTCGGCGCGGACCTTATCATGCATGAATCGGGCCTGATCACGGTGACCATCATGGGCGTGGTGATGGCGAACCGGCCCGTTTTTTCCAGCCGCGCGCTGCGCCGGTTTAAGGAAGATTTGACCGTCCTGCTGATTTCCGGTGTCTTCATCTTATTATCGGCAACGCTGGATTGGGAAACAATGCAGAAATTCCAGCTGCAATTTGTGGTCTTCTTGGCGCTGCTGTTGTTTGTTGTTCGTCCGCTCACCGTATTGCCCAGCCTGATGTTTAGCGATGTGCCCTGGCGTGAAAGGTTGTTTATTGCCTGGATCGCGCCGCGCGGTATCGTCGCTATTGCGGTCACTGGCCTATTCGCGCTGCGGCTGGTGGATGAAGGCTATGAAGGCGCCGATGCGCTGGTGCCGCTGGTATTCGCGGTGGTCATCACCACGATCATCGCGCATGGTTTTTCCGCTGGCTGGGTCGCGCGCAAGCTGGGTCTGGATCAGGGCAAGGGCGAGGATATTTTAATCGTCGGCGCGAACCGCTGGACCGTTGCTTTTGCGCGATTCCTGAAAAATATGGATATTCGCGCGGTCATCCACGACCATAACCGCGCCGCATTGCGCCATGCCCGCCGGGCCGAAATTGAAACCGTCCTCGGCGATCTGGCCGAAGAAGCGCATAGCCATGACATTGACCTGCAATCCTTTCAACAAATGTTGATTGCCACCGATAATGACAGCCATAACCGGCTCGTCGCGGGCGATTTGGGGCCGGAATTTGGCTATCAAAAAATCACCCGCATGGATGCCGACATTGGCGATATGCGTGATGAGGGGCGCGGCCGGATATTGTTCAAAAGCGGCACTTGCTATGACATATTGGACGAAAGATTGCGCGACGGATGGCAATTTAGCAAAACGCGGCTGAGCGACAAATTTGGCTGGAAAGACTATGTCGCCAATTTGGATGAGGGTGAAGAGCCATTGGCGCTGGTTAAGCCCGACGATCGGTTGATATTCTTTACCACCGCCGATCAACCCGTCGCCGAAGCGGGCGATATGCTGATCAGCTTCGTCGCCCCCGAAACGCGGGAGGAACGCGCCGCGCAGCGTAAGGAAAAACGCAGCGGCGATAATAAGGATAATAAGGATAATAAGGATAAAGCGCCCGATTAAGCCGCTCTTGTCATCCGCTGCGGTCAGGCGCTGCGCGGTCCAAACAATGCGGTGCCAATTCGGATATGCGTCGCGCCCAGCATGATCGCGGTTTGATAATCGGCGGTCATCCCCATCGACAAAGCAGGCAGGGCGTGCCGCTGCGCCAATTCATATAGCAGCGCGAAATAGGGCGCGGCTTCGACGTCGGCGGGCGGTAAGCACATTAGGCCAATGATCGGCACGCCCTGCTGCTGTGCCAGCGTCAATAAATCCGCAATACCACCGACCGCGCATCCGCCCTTTTGCGCTTCGCCGCCAATATTGACTTGCAGGAAACAGTCGGGCGATTTTCCGGCGGCGTTCATCGCTTTGCCCAATGCGGTGATCAGTGAGGCGCGGTCTACCGAATGAATGACATCGAACAGCGCCACCGCCTCTGCCGCCTTGTTGGATTGCAGCTGTCCGATCAGGTGGAGCGTGACATCGGGATAATCGGCCAGCAATTCGGGCCATTTTGCCGCTGCCTCTTGCACCCGGTTTTCCCCGAATACGCGCTGGCCATCGGACAATAGCGGACGAATTTCATCGGGCGTACGGGTTTTCGATACCGCAATCAGGCTAACATCCTGCGGTTTGCGCCCGGCAATTTTCGCGGCTTTGGCCATTTCGGCCCTGATCTCTTCTATCGCATTTGTCATCGCCCCGCGCTATAGAAGATGCAATGCCGCGCCGCCACAAAAACCCGCCTCCTGCGCTTCGACATATATATTATCGGCCGGCGGGCAAGCTGCGGGCGGTGCCGCGCCGGTGGTTGATGACCGATCCGCGTTTGGGCGGCGGGTTGTTGGCGGCGGTGCAGCGGCTTCGCACCGGCTCTGGCGTTATAGTGCGGCATTATCATTTGCCGGAACAGCAGCGGGCGGCGTTGCTGCGCGATGTGCGCCGTATCTGCCGCAGGCGCGGGCATTTCGTCTTCTGGGCGGGCAATGAGCGGCAGGCGATCCGCTGCCATGCCGATGGCTTTCACAGCCGCAGCGGCCCTGCGGGACGCAGCAAGCTGCCCCGCAGCGCGCCAGTGCATGATGTAACCGAATTGGCGCAGGCGAAGCGAAAAGGGGCGCAGATGATATTGGTCTCTCCGCTTTATGCCACGGCCTCGCATCCCGGTGCGCGGCCCATGGGCATGACTCGTTTCCGCCGCATTGCCATGCACAGCGGGCGGGCCGCGATAATTGTGCTAGGGGGCATGACCGCCGCGCGCGGGCGAATGCAGGATAAACGCATCGTCCATGGCTGGGCGGGAATATCGGCATATCGGTGATAAGCCGGTATAGACCTCAAAATCGCTGATTAACGCGACGCTTTCAAAAATTTGGAATATGCGTCGGCGGCAGAGAAATGCGGACCGCAAAGCGGCTTAACCAAAGCGATCAGAAACGAATTTTTGTGCCGACATATACGGCTTCGCTGTCGTTGCGGTCGCTGACCGCCGGCGCCACGCGGTCGCGATCGCTCTGATAACGGACACCTGCGGTAACCGCCACGCGTTTGGTAACGGAGAAGCTACCTTCCAGATCAACCTTGTAATCGCCAGCTGCGGCATTGCCATTGGCGCTTGGAACGACGCTGCGGTCTTTGGCGACGCGCATGTCAGCGCCAAAGCGGCTTTTCTTCGGTGCGCTATCGTCTTCGAGTCGGAAGCTACCGGCTGCGACATCCAGATTGGCAATCGGAGCGCGGACCGCTTGCCGTGGTTCAACCGGAGCAGAAAAACCTTTCCAACCCTTGGATGCGGTCAAACGGAAATCGGATTTGGCCAAACGGATCGGTGTGGCCGTGCCAGCTTCGCTTGATGCAATCGCGGACCGAATGGAAACCGCCTTCGATGATAGCGGCGAATCGGTGCGCGCAGCAATGGTCATCGTCCGGCCAGGCACATTTTTCACGCCCGCAGGGGTGAAAGCAAAACGGCTATTGTTAATTTTGACCGCTTCATTTTTTTCGTCGGCGCGGAATTTGGCCGCCAGCCTTTTATCGACGCCAGCAGGCGTGAAATTTTCAAGCAATTGATTCGCGGTTATTTTTCCGCCACCCAAATTGGCGGCCAAAGCGGGAAAGAGGATCGGTGAAAAAGCAAAAACAGAAGCCGCCAGCAGCGATGCTGTTACCATGGCATATTTGCGTTTTGATTTCACTTTGCTGGTCATGATTGACACATTCGACTCCCTGTGGACCTTACATAGACCGTAATGGCTTCACAAAAAAGGCTTATCGCCCAGAAATAGCCGATATTTCAAATAATGTTGCATATCGCACACATAAAACAGGCTCCCTATCTGCAAGCTGAACGAAAAATCACGCGCGGTTCAGCATCGGGAAAGCTTGCTCCCGCCAGCAAAGCCGATATAGAGGCTGACATTCATCCAAAGAAATTCAAGGACCGATCATGAACCGCAATCAATTCGCCCTCATTTTGGCCGCCGGCACATTGCTGATTTCAGGTTGCGGTAAAAAAGACCGCCCCAATACGGAATTGGCGGCGAGCAAGATCAACACTATCGGCGTCAATAGCTATTTGTGGCGGGCATCGCTTGATGCCTTGTCGCAATTGCCGCTGGCACAGGCGGACAGCGCGGGCGGCGTGATTGTAACCGACTGGTATGTGAACCCCAATTCGCCCGGAGAGCGGGTGAAGTTGACCGTGTCTATCCTTGATCAGGACTTGCGCGCCGATGCGCTGCGGGTGGCGGGTTCGCGGCAAATTGCGCAAAATGGCCAATGGATTGACGCGCCAATGCGCGCGGCCACGGTGCAGAAAATGGAAGCAATCATCCTGACCAAGGCGCGCGACCTGCGCCGTAGCGCGATCAGCGGATAAGCATTTATGAGCGAAAATGAACGTTTTAACCCGCACGTCGCCGACGCGCGGTGGCAAAAAATATGGGAAGAGCGCGGCATATTTCGCGCCGATGACGCCAGCGAAAAACCGCGCAGTTATGTGCTGGAAATGTTTCCTTATCCGTCGGGCAGGATCCATATTGGTCATGTCCGCAACTATACGATGGGCGATGTTCTGGCCCGCTATAAACGGATGCGCGGGTTTGAGGTGCTGCACCCGATGGGCTGGGACGCATTTGGGATGCCAGCGGAAAATGCCGCAATGGAAAAAGGCGTGCATCCCGGCGGCTGGACCCGCGACAATATCGCCCATATGAAAAAACAGTTGAAGCGTATTGGTTTTGCGCTCGACTGGTCGCGTGAACTCGCCACATGTGAGCCCGAATATTACGGCCATGAACAGGCGCTGTTCCTGAAATTATTCGAGGCGGGACTTGTCTTTCGCAAGGAAAGCGAGGTCAATTGGGACCCGGTGGATATGACCGTGCTGGCCAATGAACAAGTCATTGACGGCAAAGGCTGGCGCAGCGGCGCAGAGGTGGAGCGGCGCAAATTATCGCAATGGTTCCTGAAAATCACCGATTTTGCCGAAGAATTGCTGGATGGTTTGGGCGATCTTGAACATTGGCCGGACAAGGTGCGGTTGATGCAGGAAAATTGGATCGGCAAATCTCAGGGCCTGCGCTGCACCTTCAAATTCGTCGGCAGCGATGACGGCATTGATGTCTTCACGACGCGGCCCGACACCATGTATGGGGCAAGCTTTGTCGCCATCGCCGCCGATCATCCGGTGGCGCAGCGGTTGGCCGCAAATGCCCCCGCATTGCAGGAATTTATCGCCGAATGCAAAAAAGGCGGCACAACGGCGGCGGAAATTGATACGGCGGAAAAACAAGGGTTCCATACGGGGCTCAGCGTGGCTCATCCGCTCGACCCCAGTTGGCATTTGCCGGTCTATGTCGCCAATTTCGTGCTGATGGATTATGGCACCGGTGCGGTTTTCGGATGCCCCGCGCATGATCAGCGCGATCTCGATTTCGCGCGCAAATATGACCTGAATGTCACCCGCGTCGTTGCCGAAGGTGATGAAACCGATAGCGATTTTGACGGCGACACGGCCTATACCGGGCCGGGCCAGATTGTGAATTCCCATTTCCTCAACGGCATGAATATCGATGAAGCGAAAGCCGCCGTGATTGCCAAGGCGGAAAGCGAAGGATGGGGACAGGGTCAGACGCAATATCGCCTGCGCGATTGGGGTGTCAGCCGTCAGCGTTATTGGGGCACGCCGATCCCGATCATCCATTGTGACGCCTGCGGCGCGGTGCCTGTGCCGGAAGATCAATTGCCAGTGAAGCTGCCCGAAGATGTCAGTTTCGACATACCCGGTAACCCGCTCGACCGGCATCCGACATGGAGCAAGGCGGAATGCCCGAAATGCGGCGGCGCGGCGCGGCGCGAAACCGATACGCTCGATACTTTTGTCGATAGCAGCTGGTATTTCATCCGCTTTGCTAGCCAGCCGGGTGACACCCCGTTCGACAAATTGACCGCCGAAAAATGGCTTCCGGTCGATCAATATATTGGCGGGGTGGAGCATGCGATCTTGCACTTGCTCTATGCGCGTTTCTGGACCCGGGCGCTCAGCCATATTGGCATGATCGATGTGAAGGAGCCCTTTGCTTCGCTGTTCACGCAAGGCATGGTGACGCATGCTACCTACCGGCATGTTGCAGTGGATTCATTAAATGGCGTCAAGATGAACCCTCCTATTTATATGTGGGATTCGCCTGAAGATGTTGAACGCAGAGAAAACGGCTTGTTTTTGAAAGGGACTGACATTCCTGTGGAAATCGGCCGCATCGAGAAAATGTCCAAGTCGAAGAAAAATGTCGTCGATCCCGATGACATTGTCGACCAATATGGCGCCGATGCCGTGCGGTGGTTCATGCTGTCCGATAGTCCGCCCGAGCGCGATCTGGAATGGTCGGAGGCGGGCATTGAAGGCTGCTGGCGCTTTACGCAAAGGCTGTGGCGGCTTGCAGGTTCGGTGACCCGCACCGCAGGGCATGACAAGGCCATCGAGCGCAAAATGCATCAGGCGACAGCCGGCATTGCCGCAGATATTGAGGCGCTGGCCTTTAACAAGGCGGTCGCGAAAATTTACGATCTGGCCAATGCCATTGAAAAGGCGCCGCCCTCGCAAAGCTGTAACGAAGCTATCCACCGTATCATTCTGCTCGCCAGCCCAATGGTTCCCCATCTGGCCGAGGAAGCGTGGGAACGATTTGGCAACGAAGGCCTCATCGCCGATGCGCCATGGCCCGAAGTGGATGAAAATCTGCTCGTCGATGACGAGGTGACAATCGCCATTCAGGTGAAGGGCAAACTGCGCGATACGGTGCAAGCGGCCAAGGGCCTTCCGCAAGATCAGCTGCAAGCGCTTGCAATGGCCAGCGAGAAAGTTCAATCTGCAATTGCGGGTCACGAGGTCCGCAAAGTGATTGTGGTTCCCGACCGCTTGGTGAATATTGTGATATGATCCGTTTCCTTGCCCTTATCCTATGCTGCGCGGCGCTCACGGCCTGCGGGTTGAAACCGCTTTATAGCGGCGGCAGCACCGGCGCGGTTGCCAGCACGCTCGACACGGTTTCGGTCGATCCGATTGAGGGCAAATCCGGCTGGCTGATGCGCAATGCGCTGCAAGACCGGCTGAATAGCGGTGCAGGGGAATCGGTTCGATATAGGCTGGTGGTGAAGCTGGATGACAGCATTGAGGGGCTCGGCGTGCGCAGCGATGACACGGTGACCCGCGAACGCCGCACCTTGCGCGCGCGCTATCAATTGATTGACACGCAAAGCGGCAAAACGGTGGTCGATGCAACCGCCGGATCGGACGCCGGTATTGACGTGGTGAGCAGCGAATATGCCACCATCGCCGGGGAAAATGCCGCGCTCGAAAATCTGTCGCAAAAGCTTGCTGACATGATTGTCGCTCGGCTGTCGCTCTACGCCCGCCAGCAGCAATGAGCTTTCGCAGCGGACCCAAAAAACTCAGCGAAAGCGAATTTATCGGCGCCGTCACCGCGCGGCCAGATATCCGCCTGTTCCTGATATTTGGCCAAGATGCGTCGGCCATATCGGATATTGCCGCCCGCGCGGCTGCGGCCTTGGGGGAGGAGGCCGAGCGGGTTGATCTGGACGGCGAACATATTCGTAAAGACCCGGCATTATTGGCCGATGAAGCTTCGTCGCTGTCGCTATTTGGCGGCAGCCGTTATATCCGGCTGACGATGCGGCGCGAAGAGGCGTTGAATGCCTTTGAAAATTTGCTGGGCGCCGATCAGGGCGGCAATCCCGTGATCGCGACCGCGGGTGATTTGAAGAAAACCAGCAAGCTGCGCAAACTTGCCGAAGGATCAAAACAAGCGCTCACCTATATCTGCTATCCGCCCGGCGAAGGTCAGGCGGCGGCCACCATATCGGCCCTCGCACAGCAACAGGGGCTGCGTATGGACCGGGCGCTTGCCCTGCGGATTGCGCGCTATACCGGCCAAGACCGCAAATTGGCGGCCATGGAGGTGGAAAAATTGGCGCTTTATCACGACGCCTCGCCGGATAATCCGGTGACGGTGGATATGGCCGCATTTGAACAATTGTCGGCGGAAACCGGCGAGGAAAATGTGCAGGCGCTGATCAATCATGTGCTGGGCGGAAAATTGCGCGCGCTCGGCGGGGAATTGCTCAACAACCGGCAAATGGGGGTGGATGCCGTGCGCATTATCCGCGCGATGCAGCGTCAGGTGGCGTTGCTGATCGGGCTGCGCGCTAAAGTGGAGCAGGGGACATCGCCGGGCGCTGTGGTGCGCGCGACCCCGTCGATATTCTTTAAGGAAAAAGAATCGGTGGAGGCACAGCTGATCCGCTGGCCTGCGGTGCGGCTCGCCGGGCTAAATGGCCATTTGATTGATATTGAACAAAGGGTGATGAGCGTCAAAGCAGAGCTGGGCACCGTGATATTGGAAGAAGAGCTGACCAAAATCGCCCGCGCCGCCGCCCGCGCGGGCTAACCGGGTTTACTCATATTGCGCAGTGATCGGGATCCGCCCGCGAAATTTGCCCGATACGCTGCCGCTTACTTGGAGCGCACCGCCAAAGGAAAAACGCAGCTCACCCGATGCGTCGAGCCGGGGCGCAGGGCCCAAATCGGTCTGCAATTCGGCCAGCGTCATGGTGCCGCCGGTGGATGATGTCATCTGAATCGAGGCGGGCATATCGACGCGCACTTGCCGCCCTGGTTCGCCCCGGATCACTGCTGTTCCCGCCAGCGAATAGCCGCCTAGATCAACGAGACCGCCCTGCACCTGCGCCGTGCCGCTTTGCGGATTGATCTTCACCTGTCCGCTTTGTCCGGTGCCAGCCATCGCAAAGCGGCTGAAATTGAGCCGCGTGGTAATGTCGATGCTGATCGGCGTATCTGGCCCCTTGGGCGCGTTACTGGCGCTCGGCGCGGCCTCACACAAGCGGCACACGTCGCCGCGCGCTGCGCCGATGGGCAACAGGATTACCGCGGTAAAGGCGGCGGCCAGTAAAGAGAGGCGGATTCCAATCATCCCCTCAAATTACAACATATGTGGTAAATAAGCGGTAAAGCCGTCAAGCCTTGACGAAGCGGGCGGGGCATCACACATTGCGGATATGAAAAAGATTGAAAAAACCGATGCCGAATGGCGAGCTCAGCTCGACCCGATGCAATATCATGTGCTGCGCGAGGCGGGGACGGAACGCGCCTTTACCGGCAAGCTGACCGATGAAAAACGCGAAGGTCGCTTTTTTTGCGCAGGTTGCGGGACGGAATTATTTGCATCGGACAGCAAATTTGACAGCGGCTGCGGCTGGCCCAGCTTTACCGCGCCTGCCGACGCCGAAGTGGTTAAAGAAAATGTCGATACCAGCCATGGCATGGTCCGCACCGAAGTGCGCTGCGCCGCTTGTGATGGGCATTTGGGCCATGTTTTCCCCGACGGCCCGGTTCAGGCAGGCGGCCTGCGCTATTGCATCAACAGCGCCGCGTTGGAATTTGACGCCGAGGAATAAATCGCGGCGTGGCGGGAAGTCCTAATCCTCTTGTTTCGTTCCGAAACCTTTCGGAATGGCATAGCTACGCGCAGGTATTTTTATAGAGGCAATGTCTTCGCGTAAATTTTCGAAACGGTTCGGATCATCATTTGGACCATATTCATTATGATCAAGTTCGCTTGGCTTAAGAATTGCGATAAATATCGCAAAGCCAGTGACCAAAAGCACGGCGTTCAAAGTCTGCATCAAAACCATGTATATTTTCGTCCGCTCGGTAATGGCGGCTTCTGCCATCTGCGGTCCGGCAAACCAAAGCATTAGTATTTCAGATATGAAAACCAGAGCGAATATTTTCACAATCAATGTCTTACCACCGCTGTCATGAACGCGGCGGAACACAGCCGCGCCAAGTGAAATCCCTATTCCAGCCGCAATGACAGCTGTTGCTTGATACATGAATATCGTGAGTTCTATCGTAGATTGCTCTAAAGCGGCTTGATAATGCTCGTTTTTTTGCAGCTCGGAGCCATTAGCTATCATTTGCATTAACATTTGAACAATCACGATTTGTGACGCCCCGAAATACAGGAATATATTGGCGATGAAGAAAGGGAAAAACTCTCGGCGTGGAGTTCGCCCCCTAAAATTAAAAATATTCAGATAACCTTTGAATATCGATTTCATCATCCACCCCCTGAAGTCAGCAGAGGATAGCCAATCAGAGGTTAATATTATGAAAAAATCGATTTTTATGGCGCCAGAATTAATAGGGCCTGACCCGAGGTCCAAACCCTGAAGCTGCACGGTTCCTGCACATCAAATTCACTTGTGGCGGCAGGTCATTGTCAGTAACACCTGCTGTCTATGGCACGTAAAAATAATGGCGCCCAAAAAGCGGGCAAGCAGCAGGGGCGGGTGAAGCTCTGGTTTTGGCGTCTCGTGAAAACCGGGATATTCGCCAGCCTGATGGGCGTGATGGTGCTCGGCATATTTGTTGCGGTTGCTCGCGGCGAAATTGATAGTTTCGAAGATTTGAAAGCGTCGCCCAATGGGCAGATGATCCGTCTGCGCGCCGCCGATGGCACAGTGATACAGTCCATCGGCCCAAGCTTTGGCCGCTGGCTGACCATCGATGAGCTTCCCCCTGAGATGAAGGATGCAATGGTCGCGGTGGAGGACCGCCGTTTTTACAGCCATCCGGGCGTCGACCCCATCGGGATCAGCCGGTCTTTTTGGGTGCGGTTTCAGCGCGGCTATTTCGCGCAAGGCGGATCGACCATAACGCAGCAATTGGCGCGCAATATCTATCTGAATAACAATAAGGAATTTGGCCGAAAAATGCGGGAGATTATTCTCGCCATGGCGATGGAAACCAAATTCAGCAAGGATCAGATACTCGAATTATATCTGAACAAAGTCTATTTCGGCGGCGGCGCTTATGGTGTCGATTCCGCCTCAAGGCTGTTTTTTGGTCATAGTGCGGAAAAATTATCGCTATCCGAAGCGGCGATTATTGCGGGTCTGGTTAAAGCGCCCTCGCGCTATGCCCCTACCGCCGATCCCAAGGCCGCATTGGGCCGCGCAAAGGTCGTGGTTGAGGTGATGCAAGATGCGGGCATGATTACCGCAGCGCAGGCCGCATCGGTGAAGCCGGCCGAAGTCAAATTGACCGCAGATAAACCGCAAAATAGCGTGCGTTACTTTACCGATTGGGTGCTACCGCAGCTGGATGGGTTGATCAAGGAGCGTGAAAAGCCGCTCGATGTATGGACAACGATCGACCTGAATATGCAGCGCGTGGGCACGGCGGCAATACAGGCCAATGCGCCGCGCGGGGCGCAAGGGGCGCTGGTTGCCATCGACCGCGATGGGGCGGTTCGGGCAATGGTGGGCGGCACCGACTATGTCACCAGCAATTATAACCGCGCCGTCACCGCGCAGCGTCAGCCGGGATCGGCGTGGAAGCTGTTCGTATATCTGGCCGCGTTGGAGGCTGGGTTCCAACCAGAGGATAAAGTGGTTGATGAACCCATTGATATAGACGGCTGGCAACCCAAAAATAGCGGCGGCAACTATTCCGGCGAAATCACTATTCGCACCGCATTTGCTTATTCGAAAAATACCATCGCGGCGCTGATCGGGAATGAAGTGGGGACCAGCACGGTCGCCAATATGGCGCGGCGGTTTGGTATCACGACAAAGATCAATACCAGCCCGTCGATGGTGCTGGGCACGTCCGAAACGCGGTTGATCGATATGACCCGCGCTTTTGCTCAAGTCGCCGCCAATGGCCGCAGCCTCGAGCCCTATGGTATCGCCAAGGTTACCACGATTGACGGCGATGTGATTTACCAGGCAAAGCCGCCCAAATCGATCCAATTGGTTGAGCCTTATGTTGCAGGCGCAATGATCGATCTGATGCAAAGCGCGGTTGAAACGGGCAGCGGCCGCCGCGCGCAAATTGGCCGGCCTACCGCAGGCAAAACCGGCACAACCAGCAGCAATAAGGATGGTTATTTTGTCGGATTTTCGAGCGGGTTGACCACCGGCGTTTGGATGGGCCGCGATGATGCGAAGCCCGTGGGTGATTTGCAGGGCGGCCGCGCTCCGGCCAGCGCTTTTGCTGCGTTCATGCGCGTGGCAGTGGCCAAGCGTCCGGTGGAAAAATTCAACACCGATGTCACTTTCCCTGAACGGCTCGACGAAGAGGGAACCGCGCCCGCAGAGGGCGATGACGGCACGATATTCGTAGACGAAAATGGGCTGCCGATTGAAGGGGTGCCAGAGGTTGATCCCAATCAGGTCGATGAGGCTATTCGTTCCAACCAAGCGGATGATGCCTGGGTCGATGAGATATTGGGGCGCCAGTCCGGCGGCGGCAATAAAGGCGGTAACAAAGGCAACGGGGAGGGCGCAAAGCCCAAACAAGGCGATGAGGGTCCACCGGAAAATCTGCTCCCCGAAGGATTTTAGGGGCCAATTAGAGCGGGATTATCGAAGCTTATGCCCGGTGCGTTCGCGCTTCGTATCCAGATAATGCCGATTATGCGGATTGGCGGCGATTTGCAGCGGCAGACGCTCTGCCACTGATAGGCCCTGCGCCTCTAGCCCCGCGACTTTTTCGGGATTGTTGGTCAGCAATTTGACCGTACTGACATTCAGCAAGCGAAGCATTTGCGCCGCGATGGAAAAATCGCGGGCATCGACGGCGAAGCCCAAGCGGATATTGGCGTCAACCGTGTCGAACCCTTGATCCTGCAACGCATAGGCGCGCAGTTTATTGATCAAACCAATGCCGCGCCCTTCCTGCCTTAGATACAGGAGTATCCCCCAATTTGTCGCCGCCATTTGCTCCAAAGCTTCATGCAGCTGCGGCCCGCAATCGCATTTCAAGCTGCCCAGCACATCGCCGGTCAGGCATTCGCTATGCAACCGGACGATGGGCACGCTGCCATCGTGCGTCCCAATGATCAGCGCAATATGATCGGTGGCATCGGCGATACTGCGAAAGGCGATGATTTCTGCCTCCTGCGATGCCGACACCGGCAACCGCGCCCGCGCCGCGATTTGAATATTATGGGAATCGGCATAAGCGGCAATTTGCGCCGGGGTGACATTATCAATATCATCGCCATCGCGGGTATCACTGTCGCCGTCACTGACAAGAAATGCGGGCAGCAGTCCGGCATGGCGGGCCAATTCCATCGCAGCCAATGCCGCCGCATCATCGGGTAGCGGCAATGCCCCAAATGGCCCCTTCATCGGGTAACGCAGATCGAGCGCAGGGTCGGCAATCGCCATGGCCAACCCGGCATCATATTGCGGCGGCATGGCGATCATCACGGGCAGGCTGGTATCGCCTGCCGCGCGCTGATTGGTGAGTTTGAGGGTCGCAGCACGGGCGGCGGAGAGCAGCATCGCGCCCGCCTTGTCTGCGCCGCCGGTTTCTGCGGCAACCACGGTTATGGCGGCTTGCTCCCCGTGCACCCGGACCGGCCATCCCCGGCGCAGCGCATCAATGGCGCGGGCCGCCTGTTTCGCCGAATGAGGTGCGCCGCCTGTCAAAAATCAAATTCCGTAACGATCGGCGCATGGTCGGATGGCTTGCCCCAGCTGCGGCACATTTTATGGACGAGATGGCTTTTCGCTTTGTCCTTCAAATCGGGGGTAACCCACATATGGTCGAGCCGGCGGCCTTTATCGGCGCTCTCCCAATCTTGCGCGCGGTAGCTCCACCAAGTGTAGAGCTTTTGCGAGTGATCGACAAATTCACGCGCCAGATCGACCCAATTGCCCGCTGCCTGCAATTTGGCGAGCAGGTCAATTTCAATCTCGGTATGGCTGACCACATTGCGCAGCTGCTTATGGCTCCACACGTCATGTTCAAGCGGTGCGATATTGAAATCACCGGTGAGCAATGTTTTGCCGCTTATCGTTTGCGACCATTCGGTCATCCGGCCAAGGAAATTCAGTTTCTGAGCGAATTTTGAATTCACATCGGTGTCGGGCACCTCACCGCCTGCGGGAATATAGACATTGTTGATCCGGATGCCTCCGTCAATTTCGACGCCGACATGGCGCGCTTCGCCATTGGCTTGCCAATCCAGCTTTTCGATATTGCGCAGCGGAATTTTGCTGATGATCGCCACGCCGTGATAGGCAGGCATGCCATTGATGGCGAAATTGCGATAGCCCAATTGCCGAAACGGGCCTTCGGGAAACAGCTCATTGGTGACCTTGGTTTCTTGCAGGCATAATATATCGGGTGCCTCTTCGCGCAAATAGCGTTCGACAATATCGAGGCGGGCGCGGACAGAATTGATATTCCAAGATGCGATACGAAGGCTGTTTGACATGGGGACTTGCTCTAGAGCCGCTTGTGCACAGGGGCAAGGATGTTTCTAGGTGGCGCGTATGTCGCAGGCGCCGATATTGTGCAGCCACCGGACAAAGCAAAGCCCTCACTCCGGGGGCATTTGGAGTGAGGGCTAAGCTTGCGTTCGTCACGCGGATATCGAGGGAAAGTTTATTGCTGCGGGCAACAGGGGGAAAACCTCACAACAACCCTCCTTCGATGTCTTTTTTATACAATTGCTTTCCTGTCATTTACATGAACAAAGCCGTTCATGTTACCGGTTGGTCGTGCCCAAAGGCTCGTTTCGCCGCTTGTTAACCGCAGTTAACCGTTATTTCCGTCCCCGGCGGCGTGGATCGGTCCAGTTAAAGCTCTTATCCGATATGGCGACATTATATTTTACATTTGCGAGTCGCACCGTGGTCCGATTATTTTTGGAATCGAGCGCCACCCATCCATAAAGCGTGTAGCCGCTGGGCGCGTTGGCATCTTTGGTGAAGGTGAATGTCATCGTCCCATATTCTGGCCGGCTAGGGTCGCGGACCTCGACGCTGATTACCTTGTCACTGCTGGTCGATTGTAATTTTCCATATTTGCGCAGGTCCTGACCGGGATCGAGCAAAGCGGTCAGCGGGCTGTTTTTGATCGGCCATCTTTGCACTTGCCGGACGGCATAGTCGATCATGGTGAGCGCTTTGCCATCGGCGACGATCAGCAGCGACGTATCGCCTGTATATTCAAAACGAACATGGCCCGGCCGTTTCAGCAGCAGCTTGCCGCCCACGCTGCGCCCCGCTCCGTCGGTTTGGGTGAAATTGGCGGTCATCGTGCCGACCGATTTCATATGCTGCACCACGATATCCATTTTGCCGGATGACTGCTGCGCCGGTGCAGGCGCGGTGGCGACCAACGCAATAGGTGCAGCGATGATGGCGGTAAGATATTTATTCATAACGTCTTTTATCCTGTTGAATTGCAACAATCTATAATCGGAGGTAGCGGCCCGGGCTTGAATAGAGCGTGAACCGCATAAGCCCGCAAATTTCGCGTGATGATCTGGGGTTAAATCGGCTCCCCATTTTGATCACGCAACACTTCGCGGCGGCCAATATGGTTGGGGGCGCTGACATAACCATCTTCTTCCATCCGGTCGATCAGCCGCGCCGCGCTATTATACCCAATGCGCAATTGCCGCTGGATCCAGCTGGTCGACGCTTTCTGGCTTTCGAAAACAATCTGGCAGGCTTTGCGATATTGCGCATCTTCGGGATTGTCGTCGTCGCCAATACCATCAAGGGCAAAGCCGCCATCTTCGGGTTCTTCGGTCACGGCTTGGATATATTCGGGCTGCCCTTGCGCGCGCCAATGATCGGCGACGCGGCGCACCTCATCATCGGACACGAACGGCCCATGAATACGGGTCAGCCCTTTGCCGCCCGCCATATAAAGCATATCGCCCTTGCCGAGCAGCTGTTCTGCGCCTTGTTCGCCCAATATCGTGCGGCTGTCGATCTTGCTGGTGACGTGAAAGGATATGCGCGTGGGCAGGTTGGCCTTAATCACGCCGGTGATAACGTCAACCGATGGCCGCTGCGTCGCCATGATCAGGTGGATGCCCGCAGCTCGCGCTTTTTGCGCGATACGTTGGATCAGGAATTCGACCTCTTTACCTGCCGTCATCATCAAATCGGCAAGTTCGTCCACAATCACCACAATTTGCGGCATGGGTTCATATTCGAGGCTTTCTTCCTCATATTGCGGCTGTCCGGTCATCGGGTCATAGCCAATTTGCACCTTGCGTCCCAACGGCGCGCCCTTGGCCTTTGCCGCGCGGACTTTTTCGTTAAAATTGGCAAGGTTGCGCACCGACAAAGACGACATCATGCGGTAGCGTTCTTCCATTTGCTCCACCGCCCATTTCAGCGCCCGGACGGCTTTTGATGGATCGGTTACGACGGGCGAGAGCAAATGCGGAATATCATCATAAATGCTCAGCTCCAGCATTTTGGGATCGATCATAATCATCCGGCATTGGTCGGGGGTCATCCGGTATAGCAGCGACAATATCATGCTATTCAGCCCCACCGACTTACCCGAACCGGTGGTTCCCGCGACCAGCAGATGCGGCATCGGGGCCAAATCGGCGATAACGGGATCGCCGGAGATATTCTTGCCCAAGATAATCGGCAATGTGCCCTTTTGTTCGGCAAAGGCGTCGGAGCCGACCATTTCATTGAGCGAAATCATCTCCCTATGGCTGTTGGGCAGTTCGATACCCATTACCGTACGGCCCGGAATGGCGGAGACGCGGGCCGACAAGGCGGACATATTGCGGGCAATATCCTCAGCCAGCTGGATCACGCGGCTTGCCTTTATCCCTGGCGCAGGTTCCAGCTCATACATGGTGACGACGGGGCCAGGGCGCACCGCGACAATTTGGCCCTTCACGCTATATTCTTCGAGCACAGTTTCCAGCAGGCGGGCATTGGATTCCAGCGCCGCCTTGTCCAATTTCGGCGCGGCATTGGGCGGCGGCGGGTCGAGCAGGTCAACCGAGGGCAAGGCGTAGCTGCCGAAAAAATCGCCCTGCCTTGCGCCGGTTGAAAAATTGGCTTTTTGCGGGGCCAGTTTTCGTTCGCTGATCTCCGGCGCGCGCCGTTCTTCGCGTTCCACGATTTTGCGCGGAGCGGCTTTGACTGGTTTTTCCTCGGTTTCGGGTGCAGTATCATCTGCCGTCTGCTTCTTTTTCATGGCGGGCATGGACGGTATCTGGGGCAACGGCAATGCCGGCATACGCAACAAGGGCCGTTCCAGTTCTAATGATTTGATCACCACCGCGATTCCGCCTAACAGGCTCGCGATAATAAGGGCCCAGCGCAGCAATGCCGTCCATCCGCCTGATGCCATAGCGACGGCGGCGGCGGCCAACCGTTCCAACAGCAGCGCGAACGCGCCGCCCCATCCGCCGGGCAGACCAATGTCGCTGCCGCTTTGCCAATAAGCCATGCCGAAACCCAACAGCAATATTCCAGTAAGACATAGCAGCCATTGCCGCCGCCAGCGCGGTTGCGGCACATCTTTCCATAGCCGCTGCGCGATCACGAGCATCAGCGGCAGGAATAGAATAGCAGGCAGGCCGAATAGGAACAGCGCGCCATCCCCCAAATAAGCGCCCGCGGTCCCCATCCAATTATGGCGCACACCGTCCGCTGCGCTGTTAAAGGCGGCATCGGCGGGGGAATAGCTGAGTACCGATAGCGCGTAAAAAAGCGCGAAAAGCAAAAGGGCAATTGCGCCAATTAACGTGCCGCTGCGGATGATCGATTGGCGCATCATTTCGCGCCAACCCGTCAATGTGGTCCTGCTCGCAGATTTTCGGGCGCTTGTCGCCATGGATGAAGATGCCTTTGGATGAATATTGTTAACCACACGCCTTTTGCGCCGAGGAGTGACTCCCCGTCAAGAGTCCTGCCAAGTTTTGCACTTTGCAGCGCGGATTATCGGCCTTACTATCCCAGCAAATAAAAGCAGAATCAAAAGGATCAACATGGCGCAATCCGAATCAGCATCAGCAGATGTCATCATCATCGGTGGCGGTCTTATTGGTCTGGCACAGGGTTTGGCGCTCGCGGCGCATGGGATTAGCAGCCATATTGTTGATCGCGCCGATCCGGCGGTGATGATGGCCGACGGTTTTGATGGCCGGACCTCGGCTATTTCCAGCTCTTCGATGAAAATGTTCGAGGCCATTGGTTTGGGCGGCGCGCTATCGGGCAAAGGGTGCCCGATTGAACAGATTTGGGTGAGCGACGGGTTGAAACCGGGCGAACTGGATTTTGTTCCCGGCGAAGATGACGGCTATCTGGGGCAAATGTTTGAAAATAAGCTGCTGCGCCGGACATTGCTGGCCGCTGCGCAGGACAGCGAGTTGATCCATTTGCATATGCCCGCGCAGATAACGGAAAAGCTGCGCGATGCAGGTGCGGTGCGCGTCACGCTGGACAATGGTTCTATCCTGACCGGGCAATTGCTGATCGTGGCGGAAGGGCGGCAGAGCCAGACGCGCGAGGAAGCGGGCCTGAAAATTGCGCATTGGCAATATGATCATGCCGCGATTGTGGGAGCGATTTTCCACGAAAAAGCGCATGAGAATATCGCCTATGAAATTTTTTATCCCACCGGACCTTTTGCGGTTCTGCCGATGCTGGATGATGCAGATGGCCGCCACCGCAGCGCGATTGTATGGTCGCAAACCCGGGGCGATGCGCCTGCTTATTTGAAATTATCGCCGCGCGGCTTTGCGGCTGAATTGGAAAAGGCGATGGGGCATATGCTGGGTGCAGTGGAACTGGCCGCGCCGCTGTCCAGCTATCCGCTCGGCTTTCATCATGCGGGACAGATCACGGAGCAGCGGCTCGCGCTGATCGGTGATAGCGCGCATGGCATCCACCCGATTGCCGGGCAGGGGTTGAATTTGGGGCTGCGCGATGTGGCCAGCCTGACCGAGGTGCTGGTGGATGGGGTGCGTTTGGGGCTCGATCTGGGCGATGCGCAACTGCTGGAACGCTATGGCAAGTGGCGCAGTGTCGATACGATGATGGTGGCGGTGGCCACCGATGGATTGAACCGGCTATTTTCTGTGCCAGGCAAAACGGCGAGCGCGGTGCGCCGTTTGGGCATGGCCATGGTGCAACGGACGAAGCCCGCCAAGGCTTTTTTCATGTCCGAAGCACGCGGCGAAAGCGGTAGCTTGCCGAAATTGCTGAAAGGATCCGCCATATGAAATGGATGATGGGAATGGCCGCTTTTTCGGTCCTACTGGTTTCACCTACTTTGGCATGCGCGCCGCAGGATGGTGCTGATGCTGGCCATGTCAGGAAAAGCGCGCTGGCCCTTTATGCCGATAGCAGGTTCGGCGATGCTCGTTATACCGGGGTGAGCTGCGATGATTTTGGTTTTCGCAGCCAATTATCCAGCGCATTACAGGCCGAATTATGCCCCTATCTCGAAACATTGATCGCGCTGGGTAAGGTTACCAGCACGGATGAAAAATTGATCCGCGAAGGCCCGATTTTCATTGGCAGTTATGAAGGGATGACTGGCCACGAAATTGAAAATGTCACCGTCAGCGACGGCCGCGCCGAAGTGATGATGGCTTTGTCCTTTCAATATGAAGGCGAAATCGCCCGGTGGACGGACCAAATGATATGGGTGAAACAGGATGGCCAATGGAAATTGGACGACATCATTTTTGATTATGGAACGGGTGAAGCATACAATATGCGCGAAAGCATCGTCAGCGACGAGATAACCCGGGACAATGCCCGCACATATCTCGCCGCTGAGTGATGATGGTATTTATCCTTCGGTAACAGGGACCAAACGGATTTCAACGCGGCGGTTGGCGGCGCGCCCTTCTTCGGTGGTGTTGCTTGCCTTGGGCTGGCTTTCACCATAGCCTTGCGTTGCAACGCGGGCATTTTGCACGCCATTGCCGGTTAAAATCTGCGCCACCGACTGCGCACGGTTTACCGACAAGGTTTGATTATAGGCATCCGATCCAGTCGAATCGGTATGGCCCAGCACATCGACATAGGTTTTTTCATATTCGCGCAATGTCCCGGCAAGGTTCACCAGCGTTTGACGAAATTCAGGCTGCACGCTGTAGCTGTTTACCGGGAATGTGACATCAGACGGCATATCGAGCACCAGATTGTCACCATCGCGGATCACATTGACCCCGGTTCCGGCGGTCTGTTCGCGCAATTTCTTTTCCTGCTGATCCATATAATAGCCAACACCAGCGCCAGCGATTGCGCCAATGCCTGCGCCGACGATTTTTTCGGTCCGGTCGCGCTTTCCGCCAACCAGGTCGCCGAGTAAATATCCGCCAAGCGCGCCGCCAATGCCGCCAATTGCGGTTTTGGAAATGGATTTCTTGCCGGTTTCCGGATTGGTGACACAGGCCGATAACGGCAATGCAGCCAATGCGGCGATGAGAGCGATTTTGCGGGTCTTATTCATAAAATTTTCCTTTTTATCCAGGCACAATCTTCATCAAACGCACGGCGTTAGATTTCGATCCGCTGGCGTCGCTTATACCATTTTTGAAAATGAACAGAAGCTGATTGAGCGGGATTTCAACTTGTAAATATTGCCAAAAGCCGCAAATTGATTAAAGGCAATGACAAGTCCCATGACACTAACCCCTTTTCCCTGGATCGATACGGCTATCATATTGGCGTTTATTGCGCTGAACGGTGTGTTCGCTATGTCGGAACTCGCCATCGTATCGGCGCGCACGGCCAAGCTGCAGGCTGCGGCTGATCAAGGCAGCAATGGAGCGGTTGCGGCGCTGCGGCTTGCCAGCGATCCGGGCAAGTTTCTGTCCACCGTGCAAATCGGGATTACGCTCATCGGGATTGTCGCAGGCGCCTATTCGGGTTCAACGCTGGGTGGTCCCGTGGCCGAACGGCTGGTATATTTGGGGATGGACGCGGGCTGGGCAGCAACCACCGGATTTGGAATCGTGATAGGCATCACCACATATTTGTCGCTCGTCATCGGCGAATTGGTGCCCAAACAATTTGCGCTGGTCGCGCCGGAACGCATTGCGACGGCGATGGCTATCCCGATGGAGTGGATGGCCCGCATCACCGCGCCTTTCGTATGGTTGCTCGATCAATCGAGCGCATTGATATTCCGGCTGCTTGGTCTGCGCCGCGATTCGCGCCAAGCGCTATCTGCAGAGGAATTGCGGGTGGTATTTGCCGAGGCAACCCATGCGGGCCTGATCGAAGAGCATGAACATAAAGTCATTGCAGGCGTGGTGCGGCTTGCCGACCGCCCAGTGCGCGAGGTGATGACCCCGCGCACCGATGTGGACTGGATTTCGGTTGATGCCAGCGCCGATGATGTGCGCGCCGCGCTGGTCGACTCGCCGCATACAAGGTTGCCGGTCACTGGCGAGGATACCGATGATATTATCGGCGTGGTGCAATCGCGCGATATTGTGATTGCGCAGATTAAGGGCAAAAGGCTCAATATCCGCAAATTGATGCGCAAGGCGGAAATTGTACCCGATCAACTGGATGCGATGGACGCACTCGAAATATTGCGTTCATCCGAAGTGCCGATGCTGCTCGTGCATGACGAATATGGCCATTTTGAAGGCATCGTGACGCCCAATGACCTATTATCGGCCATTGCTGGCGAATTTGCGTCGGATCAGGAACAAGGCAGCGCGCCGAGTATCGTGACGCTCGAGGATGGATCGATGCTGATATCGGGTAGCATGGCGGCGGACGCGATGGCCGATGCGCTGGATATCCGCCTGTCGGAAGATCGCGATTATGCGACGGCGGCGGGTCATGCGCTCTATTTGCTGCGGCATTTACCCGAAGAGGGCGAAGCATTTTCCGATCAGGGTTGGCGGTTTGAAGTGGTGGATATGGACGGCCGCAAAATTGACAAGCTGCGCGTGATGAAAATCGTGCAGGATGATGGTGAATAACCGCCGCTTGCCAGCTATATAGGGCAAAAGCCCAAATGGTGATTGCGACCTCGCCGCCTTATGCAGGGCCGCGAAAGGGTATTTATGCAGATAGCAATTATCGGAGCCGGTATGGCGGGACTGTCCTGCGGCGAAAAATTGGCCGAGGCGGGGCACAGCGTCACTTTATTTGACAAAGGACGCGGACCGGGCGGGCGAATGTCGACGCGGCGCATGGCAGGGCCAGCGGGCGATGTGCATTTCGACCATGGCGCGCAATATTTCACGGTGCGCGATGCCGGCTTTGCCGAAACGGTACTGCGCTGGCAGGAAGAGGGCGTCGCCGCAAAATGGAGCGAGGCGGGCGACGATGCTTTTGTAGGAACGCCGACGATGAATGCCCCGATACGGCATATGGCGGCGCAGCAAAATGTGCATTGGTCCGCGCGGGTGGAAACAATAGAGCGCCGGCCAGATGGGTGGCAGCTGCGCGGCGCAAATATCGGTGATAGCCGCTATGACGCGGTGATCGTCGCGGTCCCCGCCGAACAAGTATCGCCGCTGGTCGCCCCATGGGACGCTGCGATGGCGGCGCAGGCCGAAACCGTATCGTCGCTGCCCTGTTGGACCGTGATGGCGGCTTTTGACGAAAGGCTGGAAATTGATGCCGACACGATCCGCGAAATTGGCGCGATTGGGTGGGCCGCGCGCGGCGGAGCCAAGCCGCAGCGCAGCGCGGAGGAAACCTGGGTGATCCAAGCAACGCCCGCTTGGTCGCAAAGCTATTTGGAGGCCGATGCGGCGCATATTGAATCGGCTTTGCTGTCGGCGCTTTCTGATGTCACCGGCGCGGCTTTGCCTGAACCGGCCGTGTCCGCAGCGCATCGTTGGCGTTTTGCGCGGCCGAGCGGAGAAGGCGCAGGGGCCGGAATGCTATGGAATGGCGAATTGGGCCTGGGATGCTGCGGCGATTGGTTGACCCGTCCCCGGGTGGAATCGGCGTGGCTATCGGGTCAGAAATTGGCCGATGCCGTGGTCAGCGCCCCGGTTGGCGCTGCGGCTGAAATAATGGAGTGAGTTAGGACTTGCACATAGACACCGAAACGCTTTGACTTCGTTCAGCCGCCCATTTTCCGTGCCCGCCGCCGCTGCACCGATGATCCTATTCCCATAGCTTCCCGATATTTGGCCACCGTCCGGCGGGCAAGATCAAAGCCTGATTTTTTGAGCAGCAAGACCAGCTTGTCATCGGACAAAATCTTGTCGCCTTCGCCGTCGATCAAGGCCTTTATCTGGCTTTTTACCGCTTCTGCCGATGCGCCTTCGCCGTCGTCGGAGGCAACGCCGCTGGTGAAGAAATATTTCAATTCGAACAGTCCCCGGTCGCAGCACAGATATTTATTGCTGGTCACGCGGCTGATCGTGGATTCGTGCATATCAATCGCCTCGGCCACTTGGCGCAGCGTTAAGGGCCGCAAATGCGCGACACCATGGCGGAAAAATCCATCCTGCTGCTTTACGATTTCGGATACGGTTTTGATGATCGTTCGTTGCCGCTGATCCATGGCTTTGATCAACCAATGGGCATCGGCCAGCGCCTCATTCAGCCAGGCCTTGGTCGCCTTATCCGCTCCGCCTGCGCTCAATTCAGCGGCATAGCTGCGGTTGACCAGCAAGCGGGGCAGGTTGGCGCTGTTCAATTCGACGGTCCAGCCATCGCCGCGTGGGTTCAAATAAATATCCGGCGTTACGGCGCGCGCTTCTTCCTCGCCAAAATGCGACCCAGGCTTGGGATCATAGCTGCGCAATTCGCACAGCATATCGCGCAAATCTTCATCATCGACGCGGCATAGCCGTTTCAATTGATCAAATCCGCCGCGCGCGACCAAATCAAGATTATCAATCAACCGCGCCATAGCCGGGTCATAGCGGTCGGCCTCTTTGGCTTGCAGCGCGATACATTCGGACAAATTGCGCGCCCCCACGCCGGTTGGGTCAAAAGTTTGCAGCTTTTCGAGCGCCGCCTCCATTTCCGCCATCGGCACGCCGAGCCGGTGGGCAAGGCCCAGCAGGTCGGTACCTAAATAGCCGCTATTTTCGATATTTTCGATCAATTGTTGCACCAGCAGATATTCCCGGCCGGACAGCGCCGAGCCTGCTTGCATCATCAAATGATCGCGCAGGGATATATCGGCCGCGGCGAAACGGTCGAAGTCCGGGCCATCGGTAAAGCTGCTGCTATCTGCGCCAATCGCGCCGCCGCCCGACAGGCTGAGCATATCGTCCGCGCTGCCGCTGCGCCGGTTGCCCCCCCCATCGGTGATGCCGTCGCTGGCGCTGTCGCTATGATAGGTTTCGCTATTATAATCGACGTCGAGCGCATTTTCGCCCGACACCGCATTGCTGTTTAATATTTCATCGCTGCCCATCGCCGCGTCGTTGCTGGCTGGTGTGCTCTCGCTCTCCGCTCTGCTATCGGTATCGCGCGAAATATCCTCGCCGCCTGATTCCAATAGCGGATTTTTTTCAATGGCTTCGCTAATATAGGCTTCGATCTCTACCGATGATAACGCCAGCAGCTTGATCGCCTGCTGCATTTGCGGCGACATGACCAGCGACTGGCTTTGTCGTAAATCAAGGCGGGGGGATAAAGCCATGGCTTAACCAGAGATGATGATGGCGGAAAACTGGTTATGTTTAAGCATAGGCGCAGATCACATTGCAAAGCTTTCGCCCAGATAAAGCCTGCGGACATTGGCATCGGCAACCAGCGCTTCGGGCGTACCGGCGAACAGCACTTGGCCGCCATAAATGATGCAGGCCCGGTCGACAATATCGAGCGTTTCGCGCACATTATGATCGGTAATGAGCACGCCGATATCGCGCGTTTTCAGGTCTTTAATTAAATCGCGAATATCGGAAATCGACAAAGGATCGATCCCGGCAAACGGTTCGTCGAGCAGCATGATCGACGGATTGGCCGCCAAAGCGCGCGCAATTTCGCAGCGCCGCCGCTCACCACCCGATAGCGCCATCGCGGGCGCCGTGCGCAGCCGGGTAAGACCAAATTCATCGAGCAGCGTATCCAGCCGCGATTGCTGTGCATCGCGGTCGGGTTCGGCCATTTCGAGCACCGCCATAATATTCTGCTCAACGGTCATGCCCCGAAAAATTGAGGTTTCTTGCGGCAGATAGCCCAGGCCCAATATCGCGCGGCGATACATGGGCAAGCGGGTAATGTCTTCGCCATTCAGCATGATTCGGCCGCTATCGGGTTTCACCAGCCCCATAATCGAATAGAAACAGGTTGTCTTGCCCGCGCCATTGGGACCGAGCAGGCCGAGCACTTCGCCCTTGGCCACCGACAACGAGACGTCGGTTAAAACCGCTCTTTTGTCATAGCTTTTGGCAATGGATACAACGGCAAGCCCCGATGTCATGCCCGCCGCCGTCGTGGCATCGGCGGCAGGTGCAGCTGCGTCCTTGGTATCCGCGACTATGTCCATATATTTTCAGTCCCGCTTCATATTATTCTGCAATGCGCTTATCTGCGCTGCCAATTGCTAATTTATCCTTGCGCTTTTGACAATTGGCAGGATTTGGCCCGGCCTTCAGCAAAGCATTTAATTTTTGCGTTGCGGTACGGTGAATGTCCCGGTCACCCGGCCATTATTATTGCTTGATCCCGAACCAGCGCCGCCGCCGTTATTTCCGCCCGAAATCGTCGTGCGGTCGGCATTGAGATCAATCACAATCCGCCCGCCATTCAACCGGTTGCTGCCCTGGCTCAAATTCACATTGCCAATCAGGGTGATCAGCGCGGCATCAACATCATAAATTGCGGCATTGCTGGTGGCGACCAGATCATCCTTGGTAATCCGCACGCCGCCAACCGCGTCAAAACGGTTCACGTCAATCTTTGCGCCATTGGTATAAGCGGCGGTTAACCGCGCTGCCCGGATGGTCAGGCCTGCCTGCTGCACCGTTGCATTTCCGGACAGGATTACCCGGTCGGCCTTGTCATTCAACACCAGCTCGCCTGCGCTAAAATCAACCGGAGCGTTGCTATTATGGCCACGGATCACCTGCGCCGGGACCGCCACCGAAATCAGCGCCGCCGTGCCGATGAAGCTGGCTGCCATAATCGCAAGCGGGCTTTTGAAAGGGGATTTATGCAATTTCATCGTCATTGTCTAAACGCATTTCCTTCGATACGCAATTTCGCGTTACCGGTTAATTTCACGACCCGCGTGTCGAGGTCCGCGCTCATGCTATTGGCGCTGAATGTTCCGACTTTGGTACTGCCGCGCACGGGGCCAAAGCTTTGCATATTTTTTTCGAGCAAATTTACCTGCACATTATTGGCGGTGACTTCATATCCGTCCTTGCCCGTGAAAGACGCGCTGCCGCTGCTGCGCATAATCTGGGTCTTCAACGCCAATATGACATTGTTGGCGATCAGCGAATATCCGTCCGCTGACTTGATCGACAATGGCCCGTTCACCTGCACCGTTTCGGCGTCTAGGTCATAGGCGCCCTTCCCCGCGATCAATGCCGCAGGACCATCATCCAGCAATATGCGCGCCGACAAATCGGACATGCGGATTATCGGTTCGGCGGAGCTTTTCTGCACCGCGCTGCCCGCGCGCAGGGAAAAGGGACGCCCTTTGCTATCTTCACCGCGATACAGCGCCTCGCTTATCCGCATCCGTTCGGCGGCCATATTCACGCGGTCTTTATCCAGAACGAAGCTGAGTTCATTATTATTGGTGAAGGGGCTGAATGTCAGCAGCGCGAGCAATATACCGATGATGCTGGGCAAGATAACGCGCAAGGCCCGGATCAGCCGGTCATGGCGGCTGCCCGGTGCGGCCCAATGCTGCCGCTGCGTTTTTTGCCGGTCGGCAAGATCAGACATTTTCTTCTCTTCTATTGCGCCATCGATTAACTATGGCCGAATATATCAATTTCGGGCCATCCTGCCAAATCGAGCCGCGCCCGGTGCGGTAGAAAATCAAAGCAAGCCTGTGCCAGCTCGCTGCGGCCTTCACGTTCCAGCTTTTCGGTAAATTGCGCATGCAAACGGTGCAGGAAACGCACGTCGCTTGCCGCATAGTCTTTTTGTGCGTCGGACAATATCGGCCCGCCCCAATCGCTCGATTGTTGCTGCTTGCTGATATCCTGCCCCAACATTTCGCGGACCAATTCTTTGAGCCCATGCCGGTCGGTATAGGTGCGGGTCAGGCGAGATGCGATTTTCGTGCAGAAAACGGGCGCGGCAGTGACTTTGAGATAATGTTCGATTGCGGCCAGGTCGAAACGCGCAAAATGAAATAGTTTCAAACGGTTTGGATCGGCAAGAACGGCGCGCAAATTGGGCGCGGCAAAATCGCTGTTGACGCCAAAACGGACCAAATGTTCATCGCCGTGTCCATCGGAAATTTGGAGCAAGCATAACCGATCGCGCGGGGTGATTAAGCCCATGGTTTCGGTGTCCACCGCAACCGGCCCGTCTGCCAGTATATTTTCGGGTAAATCTTCTTCGTGGAAAAAAATGCTCATCAACAGGCCTTAATAAGTAATGCGACTCGGGCGGGCTATGGGCGGCACCCCAGATCGCCGCATAATAGCCTATTTCCGGCGCTTTGCACCAAGCAGGCCGCTATGGCAAGGATAAGCTATGGTGAGAAAGCCGCGATATATGGGGATATTGGCCGTCAGGACGCCTTATAATATTGCTATACCCTGCGCCGTTAATAGGTTATGCACAGGGCAATAGGGTTGAGGTTCCCTGTTTACAGATGCAGTCAGTTTCGCCCTTGACCGCATTTGCCGAAGTGGCCGGGCGTTGGGGAAGTAATAGAGTAATTATGAGTTTTGATCGCAAACGGCGCGGCAGGGGCCGGGACAAAAGAGATAGTTTTGGTGACGAAAGTTATGACGGCTATCAGGCTCCATCCACATTCGGAAATGATTTTGGCGGTGGCCGGGACTTTGGCGGTGGCCGGTCTGGCGGCTATAATGCAGGTGGCGGCGCTGGCGGCCCTCCTCGCGGCGCGCCCCGCGCTCCTTCGATGCCCGCACAGGTTGTGGGCTCGGGCAAAGGGATAGTTAAATTTTTCAACACACAAAAAGGCTTCGGCTTCATCCAATGCGATGACCGGGCCGATGACGTGTTCGTTCATATCAGCGCCGTTGAACAAGCCGGATTAACCGGTCTTGCCGAAGGGCAGCCGCTGGAATTCACATTGGTTGACCGGGGCGGAAAAGTGTCTGCATCGGACCTGGTGATTGACGGTGAACCCATGGCGGTTGAGGCCTCCGCGCCGCCGCCGCGCGAAGATCGCGGTCCAGCAGCGCGCAGCAGCGGCGGTAGCCCCGGCGTGGCGGGGGAACATGCCAATGGCACGGTCAAATTCTTTAACGATGTCAAAGGCTTTGGATTCATTCAACGCGATGATGGCGCGGAAGACGTATTTGTTCATATCTCCGCCTTGGAACGCGCTGGCGTCGGTCAAGTAACTCAAGGCGACCGGTTGGAATTTGACATTGAAATCGACCGCCGCGGCAAATTTTCGGCGACCAATTTGGCCCGCCTACAGGGATAAACCATCCCATGGATTGGGCCGGCAGATTACTGTCTGCTGGCCTTTTCATGGATGGGATAGGTTGGGTGAGGACCATACCCTAAATCAGGTCAAATACACCCAGCGCAAGATAGGCGCCCCATAATAGCAGCAACAGGCCGCCCATCTTCCGGATCAGTCCGATTGGCAGCATTTGCGCCATTTTTTCGCGGAGCAATATCGCAGGAACGCAGGCCGCGAGCACGCCGAGCGCGCCGCCCGCAAAAGCAAATCCCCAAAATGGCGTCCCGGCCGATTGCGCCGCGATCAAAAACTGGCTCTTATCCCCAAATTGCAGGATGAACAGGCCCAAAAAGCTGGTGGTAAAGGCCCCGGTTTTCCACCCACTCAATATATCTACTCGCCGCCGCCACATCAGCATGCCTGCGCCAGCGAATATATAGGCGAGGGCGATGAATAAGCGCACGGGCTCTTCGCTGATCCATTGATCGATCACCGATCCGGCGGCGGCGCTGATCGCGCAATTAAGCAATGTGGCGAGCGTCAGGCCCGCCAATATCCGGCGGTCATCATGGAATCTGATAGCAAGCGCGGCGGCCAAAACCTGACTCCGGTCGCCCATTTCGGCGACCAATACCGCAAAGAAAGTGGCGAGCATGGCATCCATAGGCTGTGCCTAGCATCATTTGGTTAAAATAATGGCGGCGTTGCTGCGCCGCGTGTTTCAGGCCCGCAGGCGAATGGCGACCGAGGCGAGCAGCGATTCGGCAATGACCGCATCCAGATTCGAACAGCCAATCGCCTCCCGCAATATCAGCAGGTAATTTTCGATCACCGATTCGGCCCCGCCGCGCGTGATGACACGCTGCATCGCATCCTCAAATGAAGCGGCAATTTCGGCCACCGCGTCAAAACGCTGTATCTTTGCGGTTTCGCGGATCGCCTCTAACCGAGTGAGGAACAGGACGGGGCTGGTGTTAAAATGGGTGAGCCGCAATGCTTCGACAAGGTCGGAAAGCGTGGCTCTGGCCAGTAACAAACGGTCATTGTCGAAATCCATATTGCTGCCCCTGCTATCGAAAGGCCATGCCTTTCTGTACCACTGCAGTTTCGGGCAACATGGTTAATATCGGGTAAATGGCGGCCGGATTGATTCAAAAGGCTTGACTTTACTTGCCATAGCCGACATTAGCCCGCGTCTGAAACGGGGCGCACAGCCGCTCCCTAAATTTTTACGCATTTCGAAATAAAGGAACGGGCCATGGCGAAGCCAGCCACTATCAAAATCAAATTGCTCAGCACCGCTGACACTGGCTTTTTCTACACCACGAAGAAAAACCCGCGCAACACGACCGAAAAAATGTCTTTCCGCAAATATGACCCCGTCGTGCGCAAGCATGTCGAGTTTAAGGAAGCCAAAATCAAATAAGCGCTTTCCCGCGATAGAAAGACAATGAACAGGGCGCTTCCGGGCGCCCTTTTTTGTGAAGAGCCCCCTGTATTCGGTTCGCCATATCAAATAGCGAAAACCCGCAATTTACCTCGGACGTCACAAAATAGTCTCACCAAAACGGGATCGCGGAGGAACGAGATAGCGCGTTTCGAAAGCTACGCGGATGGTTGGCTCTGCAGCGATACCGGTTGTCAGGGATAACAGGCTCGATAAAGACCAACATTGTAAGGGCAACTGCTGCAGCAGCGCGGGTAGAGTGTCCACTTCCGGCAAGTTTGCGTTCGTTGGTTCAGCGTATCGTCAACATCTGAAGCTGACATTCAAGTCCACGTCGTCCCGCACTTGATGCGGGGCTTGGCTATTTTGCCGCGCTATCCTCTGCAAACCAACCATCCCAAAGGTCGCGCCAATCGGGATTATCGGCCTCAATCAGCGCAAATTTCCATTCGCGCCGCCATTTCTTAACCAACTTTTCGCGCGCAATAGCGGGGGCAATGTCTTCATGGCGCTCCGCATAGACCAGCCGTTTCTTGCCAAAATCGGTCATATGCGAAGAGCCAGCCCCTTCGCGGTGCTGCTGCACGCGCCGGATAAGGTCCGCCGTAACCCCGACATACATCCCGCCGCGATACCGGTTCGTCATGATGTAAACCCAGCCGCGCTTTGCCATGCAGGCGGTATTGCGCAATGCCGCGCAAAAGAAAAGCCAAGCCCCGCATCAAGTGCGGGGCGACGGTAAGTGGGGAGGCAGAATGTGAGGAGATTTTGGGCGTTCAACATGCTTTACAAACTCGACCAAACTTGACGTTCGTTCACGGCAAGGTCGGCGCGAACGGTAGCAGCTCCCATCAAATTCACTGGCGGGGGTCAACAACTACCTTTCCGTCATAGCCGCTCGCATTGGCTAGGGCGATCGGATCAGTCCGTGCAAGCAGCGCGTTGATTGCCGCGCGTTTGTCAGGCGCGGCTTGAAAGGACGCTGCCGCGATTTGCATGCCCACCCAGTAGCCCATCTCGGAAGGAACGCCCTCCGGTGCTGCGCCTGCGTTTCCGAACCAGCGGTGCATGGCGGCCTTCAGAACGGGATCAGTGTCTATTTCCGCCCAGCTCTTGCCAAGCAGCACGGAGCGATCACGCTGAAACTGTGCCCAGAGCTTTGTCTCGTTGGCGCGCCCATACTCCTCGCGCACTGCACTTGGAGGATTGGCTGTCACAAGCGAGGCGAGAAAGTCCGGTGTGCCTTCACTAAGCGCCATGAACATCAGCTTGTCGTGGGTCGCAGATTCGAGAACGTCCGGCTGAAACGTGTGCGCGACTTCATGAGCGAAAATGTTGCGCATCCCTGTGCGGAACTGCTCTGGCGTTGTGCCCGGACCACACATTGATTCAAGGCCGATGACCTGTGCATCCGGTTTGGCCGTGCCCCCGGAATTCGCGGCGCCGAACACGACATATACCTCAGGAAGCTGACGATCGGGCAGCAATCCGCGATAGGCCAGATAGGTCGCGCGAAGCTCACCGTCGAGCGAAGCGACCAGCGGCAGACAGGTCTTGATCGCATAGGCATAGCGCTCGCGATCAGCAGCAATCGCCGTCGCCAGATTTGCGGCATTCTCGATGCGGCCCGGCATGAAGACCTCGACGCCTCGTCCGGCACCGTTAAGATAGTCGCGCTGAAGTGATGCGGCGTCGGGCTTTCCGCCGCTGCGCGCGAAGACCGCAGCGAAGCGCTCAGCATCCCGCGTGTCGATAACGGTGGTCAACGGGTCCGTTGCAGCAAGACTAGCTGTAGCCAACAGAGCGGTCAGGCACGAGGCGATCAAGAAAACTAACTTTGCACGGTTCGTAGTCACACGCGTTTCCCCTGATGCGTTCCCGACACTAAAGTATTATCACTGTTGGAGCAATCCTGCAACCGACGTCGAAGGGCAACTTTCCGCCGATTGTTCTCAAAACCGGACAGTCTGCACCCCCCAACAACCGCACCCCTCACCCCAATATGCCCCTCACCGCCTCCAAGAATTTCATCACCGATACGGGTTTGGACAGATATCCCCGCGCGCCTGCGGCCATGATGCGGTCTTCGTCGCCTTTGCCGGCATAGGCGGTGACGGCGAGTATCGGGATAGCGGATAGCGATGCGTCCTTTTGCATCGCTTCGATCAGGTCAAGGCCGGATATATGCGGCAATTGAATATCCATGATGACCAGATCGGGGGTAAACATTTTCGCCTGTTCCATGGCGAGGCGGCCATCCTTCACGCCTTCGACAATATATTTATGCGCAGCGAGCAAATCGGTGAATAATTTCAAATTCAGCTCATTATCTTCAACGATCATCACTTTTTTTGGCATATGGCGTCTTTCCCATCTTGCCCTTGGGCTGACAAGTCTTAAACCAGCGCGGTGCATAAATTAAATCAAAATAATCACGACCCCGCTTTGCTCGCGATACAGGCGCTGGCATGGGCGCTGGGCGATGATAGCCGGGCGCAGCGGCTCTTGTCGCTGACCGGCTTGACGCCGGAGGGCCTGCGCGCCGGGATTGGCGAGGCAGGATTACAGGCGGCTGTGCTTGGATTTTTGGAAAGCCATGAACCCGATTTGCTGGCCTGCGCCATAGCGATCGATGTGAGCCCAGCGGCTTTGGTGGCGGCGCGGCGGCAATTGGACGGAGCAGAGCTATATGACTAAACCGCTGATCATTTCCGATTGTGACGAAGTGTTGCTGCATATGGTTGTGCCCTTTCGCGATTGGGTGGATGAAGCGCATGATATTGACTTCAGCCTCGACAATCATGATTTTTCGCAGGCATTGACCTATCGCCATGATGGCAGTTTTGTGGAGCCTGTTAAAATATGGGAGCTGCTGGGCGGATTTTTTGACAGCGAAATGCACCGGCAGCCGCCAATTGCGGGCGCGGTTCCAGCGATGACCGCCTTGGCGCAGCGGGCGGATATTGCGATATTGACCAATTTGCAGGACCACCGTGCCGAAGCCCGGGCGGAGCAGTTGAAGGCAATCGGCATCGAAGCTCCGATATTCACCAACCAAGGGCCAAAGGGACAAGCGCTGGCCCGGATCGTCGCCGAATATCAACCCAGCGTTGCGGTGTTCATCGACGATATGGGCGGCCATCATGAATCGGTCGGAGAGGTGCAGCCCGATGTATGGCGGCTGCATATGGTCGGCGAACCGTTAATGGCGCGGCATATTAAACCTGCCCCCCATGCCCATGCGCGGATTGACGAATGGGATGCCGCACATATCTGGATAGAAGAAAGGCTGCTCGCCGCCGCGCCTGCGCCGCGAACCGAAGGGAAGGCATTATGACGATTGAAGCAAAATTGGCCGAATTGGGACTGGCATTGCCGGAAGCCGCGCCGCCGGTGGCATCCTATGTCCCCGCGGTGGAGCAGGGCGGAATGCTCTACATTTCCGGGCAATTGCCTTTCATCAATGGTCAGGTGATGACCGGCAAGGTTGGCGATTTCACCAACCCGCTGGGCCGGACGATGGAGGATGGGCAGATAGCGGCCCGTGCCTGCGCCCTGATGCTGATCGCGCAGATGAAAGCCGCTTTGGGCGATTTGGAGCGGGTGGAACGGATCGTGAAGCTGGGTGTATTTGTCGCCTCCACCCCGGATTTCATTCAACAGCCTATGGTCGCCAATGGGGCATCGGATTTGATGGAAGCGGTATTTGGACCCGCTGGTAAACATGCGCGGTCGGCTGTTTCCGTGCCGGTATTGCCGCTCGATGCCACGGTTGAAATTGACGCCATCGTCGCGGTGAAACCGAAATAAAGGAGCGCCATGTGCCCGGCGAGATAATCGCAGAGATTGGCAAGGGGGTGGCCGCGGTGGACCGCGATATTTGGGATGGCCTGAATAATGGCAATCCCTTCACCAGCCATGATTTCCTGTCCGCGCTCGAACAATCGGGCAGCGTCGGGGAAGGCACAGGATGGCAAGCGGTGCCAATTTCGGTGCGCGATGACACGGGCGCGTTGTCAGGGGCCATGCCCGCTTATTTGAAAATGCACAGCCAAGGCGAATATATTTTCGATCACCATTGGGCCGACGCCTATGAACGGGCCGGCGGGTGTTATTATCCCAAACTGCAAATTGCATCGCCATTTTCGCCGGTGCCAGGGCCGCGATTGCTGCTTCGCGATCCGTCGCAGGCCGCACCCTTGCTGGCGGCGGCGGAGGAGGTGGTGGCGCAAAATGGCCTGTCATCGGCCCATGCGACTTTTGTCGAGGAAGGTCAGCTTGATTTGTTTCGCGCGGCTGGCTGGCTGATCCGCACGGGCAGTCAATTTCACTGGCAAAATCGGGGCTATGGCTGTTTTGATGATTTCCTCTCGGCGCTGGCCTCACGCAAGCGCAAGGCGGTGCGTAAGGAACGGCGCGGGGCGCAGGATGCTGTGCGGATTGAACGGCTGAGCGGGGACCAGATCCGCCGCGAACATTGGGATGCCTTTTGGCTGTTTTATCAAGATACCGGGATGCGCAAATGGGGTCAGCCCTATTTGACCCGCGCATTTTTCGACCTGATTGGGCAGATGATGGCGGATAAGCTGCTGCTGATATTGGCCTACCGCGATGACCGGCCGGTGGCAGGCGCGCTGAATATGATCGGGCCGGATTGCCTCTATGGCCGCTATTGGGGATGCAGCGAGGATATTGAATTCCTGCATTTTGAGCTTTGTTATTATCAGGCGATCGAATTTGCGATCGAACAGGGCCTGTCGCGCGTAGAGGCAGGCGCGCAGGGAGAACATAAACTGGCGCGGGGATATGAACCGGTGCCGACCTATAGCGCGCATTATATACCCAATGAGGGATTTCGCAGCGCGATTGCCGATTTCCTGCGGCGCGAGGAACAGGCAATGGTGCGGGAAATGGCGTTTCTCGGTGAGATGATGCCGTTCAAACGGGGGTGATCCGGGCCGCAGGTCAGCTGTGAAAGCGGACATAATCCTTTGCCAGCGCGGAATCGATCAGGCTGCGGTAGCTATCATAATGCGGCATGCCCGGTTTCACCGATCCGATAGCCGCGCCAGCCATCCGGTTATATTTCACCAAGGCCACGGGGCTGGATACCGGCACAAGCTGCGACCCATGGCCGACCTGCAAAGTGGTCAGCAGCCCGAACAAAGTCCCGTCAATGGTCGGACGGCCGAGCACCATCAGCCGATATTGGCCATTATCATTGGTGACGAGATAAATATGCCCCGACAAATTGGGCATGGATACTCGGCCTGTCTGTTCAAAATTGGCATCTTCACGGCTGGTTTCGGCAAATTCGAGATAGCTGGCATCATCATTCCAACGGATGGTGATAATATAGCTGTAGACATCATCCGGATTGCTGAAGCTCGGCCGGATGGTCAGATATTGGCCCTCAATCCATTTTATCCCTTCATGGCTGTAGCTGCCGAGATAGAAGGGCGCGAGCTCGCCGCTGCCTTCCATACCGGCGGGCACTCCGGTATTTTTGCCGCGCAGCGATGTGGACAGCGCCTCTTCGATGCGGATCACCGTTGATAAGGTAAAGGCTCGTTTGCCGGTCAGGGCTTTTTCCAATGTCGACAGGCTGATCTTCGCCATATCGGCAAGCTGTTGCCGCGACAAACGCCGCCGCGCAATTTCTTCACGGATTTTTTGGCTTACCAAATCGGCATCAATATCGGTCATTCACGCGCTTTCGGCTGCTATTAGTCCGCACATTCCTGCACAAATCCGCACATTTCGTCAAACAAATACGGAAAAGCCGCCAAATCCTGCAATTTCTGGCGGAGATTTGCCGATAATGAACGTGGATCATCGCGATGAAATGAGAGATACAAGCGATGAACTGTTGAGTTGAGGACCCGAAAATGACCCTATCCGCTATCACATCGCCATCCATCTTGTCCGGCCCTACTGCGCTGGACATCGCACGAGGCACCCCGAAGGCCCGCATTTCGCGCAGCCTTCTACCCCTGGCTGCAATGTTGCTAGCCATTCCTGCGGGCGCAGTTTTGGCTGCGCCCGCCTTTGCCATGCAAGCCGCAGATGCCGCCGAAGATGGCGGTCCGCAAAGCGGCACATTGATGCTCGCCCATAAGGATGGCAGCGCGCAGATCCCCGCTGTGCAGCTGGGCACCGACATGGAAGTCACCGTAACCGGCAATATCGCGCGGGTGCGGGTGACGCAGGCATTTCGCAATGTGTCCGCCGACTGGATGGAGGCGACTTACCTCTATCCTTTGCCCGAAGATGCGGCGGTCGACAGTTTGAAAATGACCGTCGGTAACCGGGTTATTATTGGGAAGATCAAGAAACGCGAGGAAGCCCGCGAAATTTACGAAGAGGCGATGGCCGAAGGCAAAAAGGCTGGCCTGGTTGAACAGCTGCGTCCCAATATGTTTACCAACAGCGTCGCCAATATCGGGCCGGGTGAAACCGTGCTGATCGTGATTGAATATCAAATGCCGCTGCGTCAGCTCGACGGTGTGTTTTCGCTGCGCCTGCCACTGGTGGTGGCGCCGCGCTATATCCCGCCGCACAGCATTGATAGCGGGGCGGCGGCGCAAGATGCCGCTGCTATTGTCTCCGCGCCGCTGGTTGATCCAAAGCGAGGGGAAAAGACCAATCCAGTGTCGATCACCGTCCATCTGGACCCCGGATTTGTCCCGGCTAATGTGGACAGCGCCTATCATAAAGTGGCCATTGACGGCAAAGGCGCAAAGCGCACCGTGAAGCTGGCGCAGGGGCAGGTTCCAGCGGATAAGGATTTTGAATTAAGCTGGCGTTCGGCCAGCGCCGATCCAACGCTCAGCCTTTATAAACAGCAATTTGACGGCAGTTATTATATCATGGCGTCACTGACCCCGCCTGCCAACGATAAAAGCAGCTTCATCCCGCCGCGCGAAATGGTTTTCGTTATCGACAATAGCGGATCAATGACGGGCGACTCGATGGCGGAGGCGAAGAAAAGCCTGATCCATGCGCTCGGCACCTTGCGCCCGCAGGATCATTTCAACATCATCCGTTTCGACGATACATTGACGCAGCTATTTGACGTCAGCGTGCCTGCCAGTGCGGAAAAAATTGCTGAGGCCAAAGCCTATACGGAAACATTGGAGGCGAACGGCGGCACCGAAATGCTGCCCGCGCTGATCGCTGCGCTGAAGGATGACGCCATAACGCCCCGCGCCACGACGCTGCGCCAAGTGATTTTCCTGACCGATGGATCAATTTCCAATGAAACTGAAATGCTGGCCGCGATTGGCGCGGATAATGGCAATAGCCGCGTGTTCATGGTCGGTATCGGCAGCGCGCCCAATGGCTATTTGATGAGCCGCATGGCGACGATGGGCCGGGGGATTTACACCAATATTGGCGAGGCGGGCGAAGTGACCGCGAAAATGGCGAAGCTGCTCGATATGCTGTCCCGTCCCGCCATGCAGGATTTGAAGGTCAGCGTTGCCGGAAACAGCTTTGATCTGACTCCCTCCACGCTGCCTGATCTCTATGCGGGTGAACCGTTGCTGCTGCTTGGCAGGTCGGACCGGCTGGAGGGCCAAGTAACGGTCAGCGGCCATATCGGCAAGGTCAATTGGACCCGCACGATCGACCTGTCCTCTGCATCCGAAAGCCCCGCCGTGGCCAAGCTGTGGGCGCGCCGCCGGATCGACGATATTGAAGCGGACAGCCTGCTCGGCAAAATCGAATATGAGGCAGGGGAAGCCCAGATTGCCGAGCTTGGCCTGCGCTATTCACTGGTCACCAGCCAGACGAGCTTGGTTGCGGTGGAAGAAGAGCGCACCCGTCCCAAGGGTGAGCCGCTGCGCAAGGAAGATTTGCCGATCAACCTGCCCGAGGGCTGGGATTTTGACGGCCTGTTCGGCGGTGACACCGCCGCTGCAGCCATCGCCAATGAAGCCCATATGGCGCAGCTGCGCACCGATAAGCAATTTCAATTGCCGCAAACCGCAACCAATTATGCGCTGCGCTTGCTGCTTGGACTATTCGCCTTTGGGCTGGGGCTCATCGGCCTAACATTTTCACGCCGGAAAAAGGAAATTTGAGATGAAAAACTCGACCCGTAAAATCACCCTCGCCGTCTCTATCGCCCTGTGCACCAGCGGCCTTGCGGTTGCCGCCAGCGGCGCTGCGGTGCCGATCAAGGCAAAAGTGGCGCAGGTGCTGCTCGAAAATGCCTATGCCGAAACCGTCAAAAGCGGCGAGCTGCAAAGCCCGTGGATGGGCGCCGATATTGCGCCGATTGGCAAAATCACCATGCCCCGGCTGGGCGTATCGGAAATCATCCTCAATGCGGGCAGTGTAGAGGCGATGCGGGCAGGGCCAACCTTGGTCCCCGGCAGCGCCGATATCGGAGCCCCCGGCACCAGCGTGATTGCCGCGCACCGCGACACGCATTTTGCTTTCCTAAAAGACGTGCAGGTCGGCGATATATTCCAAGTCGCGGGCCGGGACGGGGTGATGATGCCGTACCGCGTTACATCGATGAAGGTGGTCCATGCCGACCGCTTCACCGTGGAAACGGGGATGACGCAGAATGAACTGGCGCTGTCCACCTGCTATCCTTTTGGCAGCGTGCGCGGCGGAAAGCAGCGTTATGTCGTGCGCGCGGTGCTTGATGCGTCGCAGATGGCGGATATAGGGCCAGCGGTCATCGGGTAAATCCTCCCGTAAATCCCCCTTGCATTTGGCGATTTAATCGCGCAATTAAATGGGTGAGAGAGGAGTCGCCCGATGAGTGCAACCGCGTCAAAACCAACCGCCCAAGAGCTGGCCGATTTTGAAGCGCAATGTGATGCCTGGTTCGCCGACAATGTTGTCGCTGATCCCGGGTTCATGTTGCCGCTGACGTTTATGGAGGTATCGACCGACCAGCAATTTGATTTCCTGCGCGAATGGCAGCGTAAAGTTTATGAAGCGGGCTATTTCGGGATGAGCTGGCCCACCGAATATGGCGGCCATGGGATGCATCCCGCCTATCAACGGATCGCCACGCGGATCATGAAAAGCCATGATGCGCCGATTATGATCAACGCCATCGCCAATGGCTGGACCGGTCCGCTGCTGCTGGACATTGGCCGGGAAGAGGATAAGCGGCGCTTTATCAAGCCGATGCTATCGGCTGAGGAAATCTGGTGCCAAGGATTTAGCGAACCTGAACATGGCAGCGACCTTGGCAGCGCGCAGACCAAAGCGGTCCGCGATGGCGATGAATATGTGATCAACGGGTCGAAAATCTGGACGTCTTTGGGCGACCGGGCGGATTATATGATCCTGCTCGCCCGCACCAGCAATGACGCGGGGCAGAGCAAATATGCGGGTCTGTCCTTTTTCCTAGCGCCGATGAAAATCCCCGGCGTGGAAACACGGCGGCTGAAAAAACTGACCGGTGAATATGGCTTCACGCAATGTTTTTTCACCGATGCGCGGATACCGGCCAGCGGCCTGATGGGCGAAGAGGGTCAGGGGTGGAACATCGCGATGAAGACGCTGGAATATGAACGCGGGGCAAAGGTCAATCCGGTCGGTGGTTATTTCGTCAAGGAAATGGACGTGATGCGCGTCGTCGATCTGGCGCGGGAGGCACGGCGCGGCGGAAAGCCGGTGCTGGACGATCCGGTAATGCGCGACAAATTGGTCGATTATATGATCGATATACAGGCGCTGAACCTTAATAATCAGCGCCGCCGCATGGCCCCGCTGAATCAGGATAAGCCGATGGGCCTTGCGCTGATGAATAAGCTCGCCCGCACCGAGCTGGTGCGCGAGCTGACCGAATTTTCGTTGCAGTTTCAAGGGACGCGGGCGGGCTATTATGTCGGCGACGAAGCGGCGCAGGATGATGGTTATTGGCACCGCGCTTATCTGAATAGTTTCAGCGCCACGATTGGCGGCGGCACCAGCGAGATACAGCGCAATATTATCGGCGAACATGTTCTGGGCCTGCCCAAAACACGCTGATCCCATCACCTTAAAAGGAGCAGAAATTTGAGCGAAGTCTTAACCCAACGGCAGGACGGCGTCCTTATTATCACCATCAACCGGCCCGAGGCGAAAAATGCCGTTAATAAGGCGGTGGCAGAGGGTATCGCCGCCGCGATGGAAGAGCTGGATAGCGATAAGGCGCTCAACGCTGGCATCATTACGGGCGCGGGCGGGACATTTTGTTCAGGCATGGATTTGAAAGCCTTTTTGAAAGGGGAATTGCCATCGGTGAAGGGGAAAGGCTTTGCCGGTTTCATCGAACGCCCGCCCGCAAAGCCGTTGATCGGCGCGGTAGAGGGATATGCGCTCGCAGGGGGAATGGAAATCGCCATCGCCTGCGATTTGCTCGTCGCCAATGATCAGGCGCAATTTGGTATCCCAGAGGTCAAACGCAGCTTGGTTGCGGCGGCAGGGGGCCTGCTGACGCTGCCGTCCATTATCGGCAAGCGCATGGCGATGGAACTGGCGCTGACAGGTGATTTCATCGATGCGCAGCGGGCCTATGACATCGGTTTTGTGAACCGTTTGACCAGCGGCGCTGCGATTGATGGCGCGCTGGAACTGGCGGCAAAGGTCGCGGCCAACGGCCCGTTGGCGCTGATCGCGACGAAGCGGATTATCAACGAGCGCCCCGATTGGAATAGCGAGAATATGTGGAAAAAGCAGTCCGAAATTATGGGGCCTGTCTTCACTTCCAAAGACGCTCAGGAAGGCCCGCGTGCCTTTGCCGAGAAGCGCAAACCCAATTGGACCGGCGAATAAGGAGAGGCCGTCATGCACCCATTTGTCCATGCACAAAATAAACCCGATCATCCCGCCATCATCATGGGCGGTTCGGGGCAGGTCATCACTTATGACCAATTGAACAAAGCATCCAACCGCTTCGCCCAATTTATTCGCGGTCAGGGATTGCAAATCGGCGATACGATCGCGCTGTGCCTCGACAATTGCCCGGAATATTTTGAACTGGTCTGGGGCGCACACCGCGCAGGTTTATTCTATGTCGCGATTAGCAGCCGCCTGACCGCAGCGGAGGTCGATTATATCATCGCCGATAGCGGCGCAAAAATGCTGGTGGCGTCGGCGTCGCTCGGTGCGATGCTTGATCAGCTGCAAACGGGTGTGGCCCGCTATGCGCTGGGCGATCATGCCGGTTGGCCATCTTTGGCCGGTGCTTTGGCCGATATGCCCGATACCCCGATTGCCGACGAACGCGCCGGCGTCGACATGCTCTATAGCTCCGGCACCACGGGACAGCCAAAGGGCGTGCGCGTGCCGCTGCCCGAAAATCCCGCGCTTGATGGCCCCAATATTTTGGTGCAGCTGGCGGTGGGGGCATTTGGCTTTAGCGAGGGCTGCACCTATTTGTCGCCCGCACCGCTTTACCATGCGGCCCCGCTGCGTTGGTGCATGGTCGTCCATAAACTGGGCGGGACCGTCATAGTGATGGAGAAATTTGACCCCGAAAAAGCGCTGGCTCTGGTGGAAAAATATCAGGTTGATGTCAGCCAATGGGTGCCGACGCATTTCGTCCGGATGCTGAAATTGCCGGAGGAAGTGCGCAGCAGATATGACGTATCCTCACTGAAATCGGCGGTCCATGCGGCTGCGCCTTGCCCGGTTCCGATCAAGGAAGCGATGATCGATTGGTGGGGGCCGGTGCTGAAAGAATATTATGCCGGAACAGAGGGCAATGGTTTCACCTATATCAGCAGCGAGGATTGGTTGACGCATAAAGGTTCGGTTGGCCGTGCGTTGATGGGCATCACGCGAATCTGCAACGATGACGGCGATGAAGTGCCGCCGCGCACCGAGGGCGCGGTCTTTTTCGAAGGCGGCAATCCGTTCAGCTATCATAATGACCCCGAAAAAACCGCCAAGGCGGCGAATAAACATGGCTGGACGTCGCTCGGCGATGTTGGCTGGGTCGATGAAGAGGGCTTTTTATACCTGACCGACCGGAAAAGCTTTATGATCATTTCTGGCGGCGTGAATATCTATCCGCAAGAGATTGAAAATCTGCTCGTCACCCATCCTAAAGTAGCCGATGCCGCGGTTATCGGCGCGCCCGATGAAGAAATGGGTGAGCGCGTTGTGGCCGTGGTGCAACCGCTCGATATGGCACAGGCGGGCGATGCGCTGCGCGACGAACTCAATGCCTTTATGCGCCAGTCGCTTTCGGGTGTTAAGATTCCGCGCCAGATTGATTTTCGCGATGAATTGCCGCGTCATCCCACCGGCAAGCTTTATAAACGCCTGCTGCGTGATGAATATTGGGCGGAGCAAAAAGCGAGGGCATAGGAGCGGCAATTATGACGAATGCCAACATTGTTATGGATGAATATGCCTATCCGGTGATCGATCCTGAGGCCTATGCCCAATGGGATGGGTTGCTCGATATATTTGAAAAACTGCGCCATGATATGCCAGTGGCGTGGGTCGAAAATGGCGATTTGCACGATCCGTTCTGGCTGGTCACACGCCATGAAGATGTCATGCGGATCAGCAAGGACAACCAAACATTCCTGAATAATCCGCGCGCAATAGTTTTCGGGTTGAAAGCTGGAGATAATTTGATCCGCGAAGTGACCGGCGGCAGCCCGCATCTGGTCAATTCGCTGGTGTCGCTAGATGCGCCGATCCATCCGAAATATCGCCGCCTGACGCAAGATTGGTTCATGCCCAAAAATCTGAAGCAGATGGAGGATGAAATTGCCGCGCTGGCCAAGGTCACGGTGGACCGGTTGATAAATGCGGCGGCCAGTAATGACGGCATTGCCGATTTTGTGCCGCTGGTTTCCGCGCCCTATCCGCTGCATGTGGTGATGCAGATATTGGGCGTGCCGGAGGAAGACGAGCAACGCATGCTGTTCCTGACGCAGCAAATGTTCGGCGGTCAGGATGAAGATTTGAACAAATCCGGCATGGCCAATATGACGCCCGAGCAAATTACGCAGTTGGTTATCGGCGCCGTCGCCGGTTTTGAAGCCTATTTTGCGCAGATTACCGCAGATCGCAGGGCCAATCCAACCGCCGATGTGGCCAGCGTCATAGCCAATGCGAAAGTGGACGGCGAATATCTCAGCGACCGGGATATGGCGGGTTATTACATCATCCTTGCCGCCGCCGGGCATGATACGACGTCGGCCTCCACCGCCGGCGCGATGCTGGCGCTGGCGCGTGATCCCGATCAATTTGCGCGGTTAAAGGCGGACCGCTCGCTCTTGCCCGGGATCGTGGAGGAAGCCATTCGGTGGACCACCCCTGTGCAGCATTTCATGCGCACCGCAGCCGAAGATACGGAAATTGCCGGGGTCAAAATCCAAAAGGGCGATTGGATTATGATAAATTATGTGTCGGCCAACCATGATGAGCGGATATTTGATAATCCGCGCAAATTTGATGCCAGCCGGTCACCTAACCGGCATATCGCCTTTGGAACAGGCGCACATCAATGTTTGGGGCTACATATGGCGCGGATGGAGATGAAGATATTATTTGGCGAGTTGCTCGATAGGATCGACCGGATCGAGCTTGCCGGCGAAGCAAAGCGCGCGAAATCGAGTTTCGTGGGTGGATTGAAGACCCTGCCCCTTAAAATCATCGGCCACTAGGCCTATATCCCGTTTAGGCGGGGCAGGCATGATCGCAGGTTCATAAACGAGTTACTGCAAATCCAAGGAGAGAAGAGATGGCGACACAATATCATAACCTAATAAACGGCGAAATGACCAGCAATGGCGAATGGCTTGACGTCGTTAATCCTGCCAATGAAAAAGTGATCGGTCAGGTTCCGGCCTGCGGCGCGGCGGAGCTGGACACGGCGGTGGCCGCTGCACGGGCGGCGTTCAAAACATGGTCGAAAACCCCGATCGAGGACCGCCGCGCAGTGGTTCAGAAAATCAGTGCGATTATTAAGGAAAATAGTGACGAGCTGATGCGGTTGCTGACCGCCGAACAAGGCAAGCCGCACGCGCAGGCAACTGGCGAAATTATCGGTGCGTCGATGATGGCCGGCGCCCAATCGACGCTGACGCTTGAAGATGAGATCAATGAGGATAGCGAAACGCGCCTGTCACGAACGCGGCGTGTGCCTGTTGGCGTGGTTGCGGGGATTGTGCCGTGGAATTTCCCGGTGATGATGGCGGTGCAGAAAATTGCCCCCGCCTTGCTTTCGGGTTGCACCATCGTGCTCAAACCCTCACCCTTCACGCCGCTGACCACTTTACGGCTGGCGGAGCTGATTAAGGACGTGGCGCCTGCGGGCGTGGTCAACATCATCACCGGCGAAGATAGCCTGGGCCCATTGATGACCGCGCATCCCGATATTGACAAGGTCACCTTCACCGGATCAACCGCGACGGGTAAGAAAATCATGGAAGGTGCATCGAAAGATTTGAAGCGTATCACGCTGGAACTGGGCGGCAATGACGCGTCTATTGTGTTGCCCGATGCCAATGTGGCCAAGGTTGCCGAACAGCTTTTCTGGTCCAGCTTCACCAACGCAGGCCAAATTTGCGTCGCGGCAAAACGCATCTATATCCATGAAGATATATATGACGAATTGTCCGCCGCCATCGCCGAATATGCCAAAAATGTAAAAGTGGGCGATGGCAGCGAGCAAGGGACAGCGGTCGGCCCGATTCAGAATAAGAAGCAGTTTGACCGTGTGTGTGAACTGATCCAAGATGCCAAGGATAATGGATATAAATTCCTAGTCGGCGGCGATGTCGATCCGTCGGGTAGCGGCTATTATGTGCCGATCACCATCCTAGATAACCCGCCCGAAGATGCCCGAATTGTGGCCGAGGAGCAATTTGGTCCGGTTATGCCGTTGATGAAATTTTCAACCGAGGAAGAGGCTATTGCCCGGGCCAATGCGTCCGAATATGGCCTTGCCGGGGCCGTATGGACCGCCGACCCCGACAAAGGCGTGGAAATCGCGGAACAGTTGGAAACAGGGACGGTATGGGTCAATGAATTCCTCCATTTGTCGCCCTTCGCTCCCTTTGGCGGGCATAAACAATCGGGCTTTGGCGCCGAATATGGCAAAGAAGGCTTGCTCGAATTCACCTATCCGCAGGTGATTACGGTGAAGAAGGATAATGTGCCCGCGTAACTGCGGTCATGGAAATATCGTGTGGGCCGCTGCTGTTAAGCGGCCCGCCGTCCCCGTTATCTGTTAATCCAACCCTTGAAGATAGTCTTGCTGGGTCAATGTCAGCGGGGGGCCCGCATGGACAGTAATACTCTTAGTAGAGGTTTTAAGACAAATATCTTCTTCCAATTTTTGCTCGCCAGCAGTGATAGTCATCAGGACGCAGGTTGGCATTTCAATCTGTGCAAAATCCGCAAATCCGCTGCGTAAATTGTCCTTCGCAACTGTCATTTTTCGGTCCAAAACGGTTTTTCCATTCAAAGCGACGCGTACGTCAGCGCCGTCAAAGCGCATGAAGGCAAATTGTATCCGCACGAGTTTGTCCGCCATTTCCGTTTTCTTTTCAGGCTCTGATTGCGGCAAGCCGCCGCAGGAAACCAATAGGATGGGCAAAATAGCGGCTTTGAGAAGAAATTGCATTGTTATAAGTTAGCGGAAAACAGGATTGTGGTAAATCTGTTGCAACTGCTGACGCTCAATTTGGTGAGAAGTCGCTGAACACCCTGTTTGGCTCATCAGATTGTCGATGCTGATGCCTGGACCGGTAACGCATCCTTGATCAACCTGCGCTGTATGCCGCAACCCGGCAAGATGGCCGAATTCATGCGGCGCTGTGCGCGCGCCCGCCTGATCGCTGATATAGGCAATTCGGCCATGTTCAAATCCCGGTGCACGGCCCAATGTTCCTGCACCGCCTCCTAACCTAGAATCGCCCGCCGCAACCATGATGAACTGCGCGCGTGTATCCGATTCTGGCTGTCCGACTGTCATATTGACATTCGTCACATATCGCACAGTGTTGCCGCCCGGATCGGTGTAGCTCTTGGAAAAATCACGTTCGATAGCCCGTTCTATCGCACGCGCCTCGGAAGCTGAGCTTACGCCTGTCGGCAATGTTCCCCCATCCACCCTAAAATTGGCTTGAACATCAATATAAATTGTTGTCAATTTTGTGCCGTCGTCACGCCGTGTAACCGACGATCCCACCGTAATCGGGCTATGTGTTGCAGCTTTCGCTTGGCCGGACACGACATCGAAAATATTTGCGAGTATATTACCTATCAGGCTGTCTTTGTGTCGTAATGCTTCGCCAACCCGCAAAGGAGAAAGCGGCAATAACGCAGAGTTCAGCGTGCTTAAGCTCGTCAATAAATTGGAAGCAGATGATCGAACCGCTGCGTTTGTAAATGACATGACAAAGACCTCTCACATTGCAAGACTGACAGCGAAGGTGCACCGGCTAAGGGCCGGTGTCACTCCACAAAACGTTTAGGGACGTGAGAAGAACAGCAGGAATGGATTGACCATAGCCGATCCGCAGTTTAATCAAGCGATTAAATTATCTGATTCCACCATGAAAGGGAGGCTTTTATAATGGCCGATGCTTATATTGTTGATGCCGTAAGAACCGCTGGCGGCCGCCGCGGCGGGCGTGTTGCGGGTATCCACCCGGTTGATTTGGGCGCGGCGACGCTTGATGCCATTGCCGCGCGTAATGATTTCGACCCTGCTGCGATTGAAGATGTTATCACCGGCTGCGTTATGCAGGGCGGGGAGCAGACAATGGATGTTGGCCGCAATGCGGTGCTGGCGTCGAAATTGCCTGACAGCATTCCAGCGGTGACTATTGACCGCCAATGCGGCTCGTCGCAGCAAGCGATGCAATTTGCGGCGCAAGGCGTGATGAGCGGAACGCAGGATATTGTTCTGGCGCACGGTATTGAAAGCATGAGCCGCGTGCCGATGGGATCCACCGCCACGCTTTATATGAAAGAAGGTTTGGGCAATTATAAATCACCCCGCCTCGAAGAAGCCTATCCCAAGGTGATGTTCAGCCAGTTTGTGGGCGCGGAAATGATCGTCAAAAAATACGGCTTCACCCGCGAAGATTTGGACGCCTATGCGCTTGAATCGCATAAGCGCGCCATTGCTGCGGTGGAATCTGGTGCATTTGAAAATGAAATTGTGCCGCTGGAAATTGAAACCCCCGATGGCAAAGAATGGCATACGGTTGACGAAGGCATCCGCTTTGACGCGACGATGGAAAGCATTGGCAGCGTCAAATTGCTGCAAGAAGGCGGCGCGATTTCGGCGGCCAATGCCAGCCAGATTTGCGACGGATCGTCGGCGGTGCTGATCGTTTCGGAAAAAGCGTTGAAAGAACATGGCCTGACCCCGCGCGCGCGGATCGTCAATTTAACGGTGACGGCGGGAGACCCAGTGATCATGTTGGAGGAACCCCTCTTTGCCACCGACCGCGCTTTGGCCCGTGCCGACATGAAGATGGACGATATCGACCTGTATGAAGTCAACGAAGCTTTCGCCCCGGTTCCGCTGGCCTGGATGAAGCATACCGGCGGCGTGCATGAAAAGCTGAATGTCCATGGCGGTGCAATTGCGCTGGGTCATCCGCTGGGCGCGTCGGGAACCAAGCTGATGGCGACATTGCTCAACGCGCTGGAAACACGCGGCGGTAAATATGGTCTGCAAACCATGTGCGAAGGCGGCGGTCAGGCGAATGTCACGATCATTGAGCGCGTATAATTTTTGAATAACAGGATACGAATATGGAATTGAATGAAACTATGGCGGCTGTCGTTACCGGCGGCGCATCCGGCCTTGGCGCGGCGACCGCGCGAGCATTGGCGGCAAAGGGCGTGAAGGTCGCTTTATTTGACATGAATGCCGAAAAAGGCGAGGCGCTCGCCGCCGAAATTGGCGGTGTGTTTTGCAAAGTAAACGTGACCAGCGACGAAGATGTGGATGCTGGATTTGAAAAGGCGCGCGCCGCCCACGGACAGGAACGGATCCTTGTGAATTGCGCGGGCATCGGCAACGCCATCAAAACCGCAAGCCGGTCAAAAGAGGACGGATCGGTGAAGCATTTCCCGATTTCGGCCTTTGACTTTGTGATTCAGGTCAATCTGGTCGGCACATTCCGCTGCATCGCCAAATCAGCGGCGGGCATGTTGACGCTCGACCCGCTGGATGACAGCGGCGCGCGCGGGGCAATTGTGAATACCGCGTCGGTCGCCGCCGAAGATGGCCAGATCGGCCAGGCTGCTTACTCCGCGTCGAAAGCCGGTGTTGTTGGCATGACCCTGCCTATCGCGCGCGATTTGAGCCGCGATGGCATTCGCGTCAACACCATATTGCCGGGCATTTTTGATACACCGCTGCTGGCGGCGGCTCCGCAAAATGTGCGCGATGCACTGGGCGCGTCGGTTCCTTTTCCGCAGCGTTTGGGTCAGCCCGATGAATATGCGAAGCTGGCTTTATGCATGATCGAAACCGATTATTTCAACGGCGAAGATGTGCGGCTTGACGGTGCAATCCGGATGTCACCGCGTTAAATTAGGGAACAAGATAATGGGTGATTTTACGCAAATTCGCTACGCCGTGACGGACAATATCGCGACTATCACCCTTTATCGCCCCGACAAAATGAACGCTTTCACCAACGTGATGATGGCGGAATTGATCGCGGCATTTGATCAAATAGATGCCGATGATGATGTCCGTGCGGTTATTGTCACGGGCGAAGGTGAGCGGGCATTTTGTGCAGGCGCGGACCTGACCCCTGATGACGGCGCCGAAGTTTTCGCCGATGGCAGCGAGGTCGAAAGCCTTTCTGATACGCGCGTTCGCGATGGCGGCGGCATGGTGACGCTGCGAATATTTGAATGCAAAAAACCCGTTATTGGCGCGATTAACGGCGCTGCTGTCGGCATCGGGGCTACCATGCAATTGCCGATGGATTTCCGCCTGGCCAGCAAAAGCGCCCGGTTCGGTTTCGTCTTTGCCCGGCGCGGTATCGTGCCAGAGGCGGCGTCCAGCTGGTTTCTGCCGCGGCTCGTGGGAATGCAGCAAGCGCTCGAATGGTGCATGACGGGCCGGGTGTTTGGCGCGGATGAAGCATTGGCTGGCGGCCTTGTGCGCAGTGTCCATGACGCGGAAGATTTAATGCCCGCTGCAATCGCGCTGGCCCGGGAAATTGCCGATAACACCGCGCCGGTTTCCATCGCGCTCACCCGCGCTATGCTGTGGCGGCTTTCGGCTAGCGATCATCCTATGGAAGCGCATAAGATCGACAGCCGGGCAATATACCGCCGCTCGCGCTCCGGCGATGCGCAGGAAGGGATCGCCAGTTTTCTGGAAAAACGAACGCCGAGCTACCCCGATGGTGTGGCATCGGATATGCCCGATTTTTATCCCTGGTGGGAAAAGGCAGAATATCGCTAAAGTGATGACAGCACCCCATTATGGCGATAGACAATGAGGCCCGAAGGGAGGGGGCGTTAATGTCGACACAGTTGAATGATAATTCCGACAATGCATCGGCCCGCGAACAATTATTGGAGGCCGCTTGCCAAATTATGCGCGACGGCGACACTGTCGATTTGTCGCTTTCCGAATTGTCGCTGCGTTCCGGGCTGAACAGCGCGCTCGTCAAATATTATTTTGGAAATAAAGACGGTTTGATGCAGGCGCTTTTGGAGCGTGATATGACCAATGTGGTCAATGCGTTACAGGCGCTGGTGGCCAAGGATATGCCGCCCGAAGAAAAACTGCGCCTGCATATTGGCGCGGTGATTGATACCTATTTCTCCTTCCCCTATCTCAACCGCCTGTTGATGCGGATGATCCGCGATAGCGCGCCAGCAGAGGCGAAACGCATTGCGGAGCTGTACCTGAAACCCATTTCCGATGCCTATAGCTCGCTGATCGCCGACGGCGTTGATGCGGGCAAATTTCGCAATGTGGACCCGCAGCTTTTCTATTTCACCGTCACCGGCGCAGCTGACCGTTTTTTCAATGCGCGGCAAGTGCTGAAACATTGCTATGACCAGCATGAGGTGAGCGAAGCGCTGCGCGACAATTACCGCGAACATACTGTCGACATCATCATGCGCGGCCTGCTCGCTTAATCGGCGAGGGTCAGGTCCCAAGGCCAAGAGCGGCCCTGATTTCATCACCATCGGCATCGGGGCGGGGCGGATCGGCATAGGTCGCAACCGGCGTGCCGTGATACTGCACGGGGTGACGCATCGAACGATATTTGCCCATATGTTCGCCCTCGCGCTCTTGAAAAAATCCGACCTGCGCCAAATGCGGATCGGTAATGACATCGTCCATACGCTGATACCGCATCGCCGGGATGTTATGTTCGTCAAGCAACGCCACCCATTCATCAGTGGCCTTGGTCGCGGCGACCTCCTCAATAATCGCATAAAGCTCACCGACATTATTCGACCGTTCCTGATAGGTCGAAAAGCGGGGATCGTCGAACACGCCGGGCCGCCCGCCGAGTTCAAAAAATTTACGCCATTGATGGTCATTATAGGGGACGATGGCGATATAGCCATCGGCGGTTGGATAGGGGCGGCGGCGCGGGTTTATCGAGCGGGTATAGGCGAGCTTCCCATTGCCAGGCAGAAAAGTTTCGCCGAACAGATTTTCGACCATATGGAACCAGGTGAAGGCTTCGAACATCGGCATTTGCACAAATTGCCCACCTTGGCCATTTTGCCGCGCGATTATCGCCGCCATCACGGCTTGCGCTGCGAATAGCCCGCTGACTTTGTCCGCGACCAGCGACGGGGCATAGCTTGGCCGCCCGCCATCGCGCATTTCAGATAAAGAGGCAAAGCCCGACGCCGCTTGGATCAAATCATCATAAGCCTGCCGCTCCCCATATTCGCCGCCCGCACCAAATCCGGCGCAATGGACATAGATAATATCGGGATTGATCGCCTTCACTTCGTCATAGCCAAAGCCCAGCCGCTCCATACCCGCCATGCGGACATTGTGGATGAAAACATCGGCATCCTCCAACAGCGCCGCCAATATCGCTTTGCCCGCATCCGTTTTGACATTCAGGTTCATCGCTTTTTTATTACGGTTCAGCGCGGCAAAAATTGGCCCTAAATCCTTGGTCGGGGAATCACCGGCATACCGCATTAGGTCACCGGGCGTATTGCCCTCGCTATTTTCAATTTTAATAACCTCTGCGCCGAGATCAGCTAGCTGCAAGGTGGCAAAGGGGCCCAGCACAACGGTCGCCATATCAACGACCTTTATCCCCTTTAACGGCCCTGTTGGTTCAACATCCCATTTCAGCTTTGGCCATTTCGCCATAATCTTCTCTCCCACCAATATTTGCGCTTGCAGCTTTCGTCTGCTGATTTAATCAGATGATTAAACTTATGGGAAGAGGATGCAATGGCTGATTTTGATGAACGGGCGCCGGTGCTGGTTGCGGTGGGGGAAGCAAGCGGCCGGTCACTGGGACTGGAATGGCCCTCGCCAACCGATTTGACCAGCGCCGCGATTAAAACAGCGTTGGATGACAGCGGTCAGGGTGCGGCATTGACCGCCGCGATTGATTGCATCGCCGCCATTCGCAGTTTTGAAGATAGCGGCGTTTCCATGGGCACCGGATCGCCCGAAAATGTGCCGCAGGCTTATGCCCATGCGGCGGGTATCGCTCCGCAGCATTTTATCTATGCCGATATTGGCGGCCAAAGCCCGCAAGCCATCGTCAGCGAAATGGCGGGCGCGGTGCGGCGCGGCGAATATCGCGCAGTGGTGATCGCCGGGGGGGAGGCCAACGGCACGGCAAAACGCGCGCGCAAACAAGGTAAGCAGCTCGACTGGCGGCAACCATCGGATATCGCTTTTGACAACCGGTTGTCGTCCTATCCGATCTTGAGCCGCGCCGAAATCCGTCATGCCGTCATCTCTATGCCGCTGGCCTATAGCCTGATCGAAACCGCGCGGCGGGTGCGGCTTGGCCTCTCACCTGCCGAATATGATGGCGAGATGGCGCAGCTATGGGCTGCCTTCTCCGCTCGGTCGCTGGGGCGGGACCATGCCCAATTTGCCAAAGACTGGACCGCCGAAGCTTTGCAGAGTGATGCGGATGGCAATTATCAGCTGACACAAATTTACCGCCGCTGGATGGTGGCGCAGGATGCGGTCGATGTGGCAGGCGCGCTGATCCTAACGACCGCCGGTATGGCGCGGCAATTGGGGATTGCCGAAGATAAGATGATATGGCTGACCGGGGCGGCAGAAGCAGCCGATGTGCCGCTCAGCGAAAGGGCCAATATCGCGGGCAGCGATGCGCTATCTTTTGCGGCGCAGGCAGCGTTGGATCAGGCGGGCGTGACCGCCGCGCAGCTTGGCCCTGTCGATATTTACAGCTGTTTTCCCTGCGCGGTCTTTGCCGCCATCGATGCCGTCGGAGCGCCAGAAAGGCCGCTGGGCGATTATACGTTGACCGGCGGGCTTAGCTTTTTTGGCGGTCCGGGCAATGGCTACGCACTGCACAGCTTGACTGCCATGGTCCAAGCGCTGCGGCAGAATGGGGAAAAACCAGCAATGGTGACGGCCAATGGCGGGGTGATGTCGAAACAGGCGATTGGTATCTATAGCGCGGTCCAGCCTGCCCGGCCATGGACCGGCGAGGTTGCGGGCGGCTACCAGCCTGCAACGGCTGCGCTGGATCATATGCCCAGCGGCAAAGGACGCGTGCTCAGCTATTGTCAGCCGGTGGTGAAGGACGTGCCGGGGGCCGCGACTTTATTGTTGGAAATGGAACATGGCGCGCGCGCTCTTGCGATGATGGCGGAACCGCCACCGGGCGATCTGGCCGGCGCGATTGTCCGCGTGACAGCGGGAGAAAAACGCCATCAGGCCGCGCTGGAATAGGCGCAGGATTTAGGCTATACATAACGTAGATGCTGAGGGGGGAATAAGGAGAATGACCATGACTTATCGTTTCGCGTTTATTGCCCCGCTCGCCGCCGTTGCTTTGGCCTCTTGTTCGGCGGCCAATGTTGACAGCACGCCCGCACCCCTGACCGTCAAACAAAGTGAGCGGCTGGATAAGGCGCTTGCCGGGAAAGTTGCTGGCAAGCCGCAAACCTGCCTCACCGACGGGGCGCGGCTCAATATGGAGCGGATCAGCGATGATATATTGCTCTATAGGGCGGGCCGCGGGCTGGTTTATAAAACGCAGCTGGATTATGCCTGCCGCGGGTTGGGCGATGAGGACGACATCATGGTCATCCGCACCTTTGCCGGTAACTATTGCAAGGGAGATACGTTCCAGATGGTGGACCGGTTTAGCAATATCCCGGGACCGATATGCCGTTTCGGTGCCTTTGTCCCCTATCGCAAAGCCGATACCAACGGCGGTTGACCGGAGCATTGCGGGCGCGGCAACTGGCGCCGCACACGCCCGCAAACAAATTTGGCCTTAGCGGATGATAACCGAAACGGCCCGGCGGTTTTGCGCCCATGCTTGTTCGTTCGATCCCAACGCATCTGGCCGTTCCTTGCCGTAGCTGACGGTGCGGATACGCGCGGGATTGACGCCCAATGACGCCAGATAGTTTTTCGCGGCATTGGCGCGGCGCTCGCCAAGCGCCAGGTTATAATCCCGTGTGCCGCGTTCATCGGCATGGCCTTCGATCGTCACCTGTGCCTGCGGATAACGGGCCAGCCATTGCGCCTGACTTTGCAGCGCGATTTGATCCTGGGTGTCGATATTGAAACGATCGGTGTCAAAGAAGATACGGTCGCTGGAAACCGACGCGACGAAATCTTCCTGACTGCCTGGTACAACTGCATTTTGGATCGTGCCATTATTGCCGTTATTAAATCCGCCATCATCGGTCCCTGATGCGGTGGGCGGAAGATCTTCGATATTCTTTTTACCGCAAGCGGAAACCAGCGCGCTGGATACCAGCAATAGGCCGATTAACCGGGTTTTTTGGGTCATTTTTACCATCTTAGCCTTCTCCTTAATATATACTTCCCCATTCTATACTCCGCCCCCCGATTTGGGTTGCGTAGAAGCTTATGCCGCCCTTAATCAGGGCAATACTGGCCCCCATGCCGGGTCGGACCCGTCAACCGGAGTCGGCAATTGCCGTTCATTTTGTCCGGTCAGGTCCACCTGCCATATGCCTGTTTTACCACTATTCTTTGCCGTACGAAAGAATTGGATGACCCGGCCATTCGGTGCCCATGTCGGCGCTTCGTCCTGCCAGCTATTGGTCAAAAGGCGCATACCTGAACCGTCGGGGCGCATCGTGCCAATGCGAAAATCGCCAGCGATGCGGGTAAAGGCGATTAAATCGCCGCGCGGGCTCCATTCGGGTGTAGCGAAACGGCCGCCTTCAAAACTGATTCGGCGCTGATTCGATCCGTCGGCATTCATAACATATAGCTGCTGGCTGCCCGAACGGTCGCTTTCAAACACAATTTGCCGCCCATCAGGGGAAAAGCTGCCGCCGACATCAATGCCCGGCGCATTGGTTAACCGCACCGGTTCGCCGCCATTGACGGAGATTTTATAGATATCGGTATTGCCCGCTATCGCCATTGAATAGAGGATCGTCTGCCCATCGGGGGACCAGCGCGGGGCAAAGGTCGGGTTGGAGCTTTGCGTAATCAATCGCTGCCGCCCGCTATCGACATCATAGACATAGATGCGCGGGTTACCGTCAGTATAGCTGAGATAGAGGATCGACCGGTAATTGGGCGAATAACGCGGGGTCAGCGCGGTCGATTGTCCGCTGGTGATAAATTTGTGATTGGCCCCGTCGCTATCCATAATGGCCAGCCGTTTGACCCGGTTCCCCTTTGGCCCGCTTTCCGCGATATAAGCGATGCGGCTGTCGAAAAATGGTTTTTCGCCAGTGACTTTGGAATAAAAGGCATCGGCGCATTTATGCGCGGCGCGGCGCCAATCGCCGGGGCTAACGACAAAGCCAAGCCGCGTCGTTTCGCTGCCAAAGGTGACATCATAGAGATAGCATCCGACGGTCAGATTGCCGTCGGCACCAACGCGCACAAAACCTTCGATCAGCAAAGACGCATTGCGCCCTTTCCAATAGCTATATTGCGGCGCGGTTACCTCCGCGAGCGATATTGCGCGAACGCCCGCAGGCCCGATGGGTTCGAACAGGCCGCTGGCCCGCAGATTGGATGATATAACTTCGGCAATTTGACGGCCCAAATTCGCGCTATTGCCCGCCGGCGTATTGACAGGCGATGGCGCGACAAAGCTGGGCACCGCGACGCTGCGCGCTTTTGCGGTTTCGAATTCGACCAATTCAGGCTCATCGTCGGCGGGCGGCGGGGCTGCTGCTGCAGGCGCATTATTTTGCGCCAACGCAGGCGCGGTCAGGCAGAAAATAATGGCGTATAAACCAGCAAATGTCTTTGCCGGTAGTGCGATTTTCATTCTGTCAAACATAGTCATATTTCCTGTTTCCGTCATCGGAAGGTTAAGAGGGCTTGATACGCATGGAATGGGATTTCCATACATCATGATAATCAGGATCAAGGCCGCGAAAGGGCGATGCGGCATTGATCGCTTTGGATATGCAATCTTTGACCGGCGACACTTGCGGCCGGTTGGTGTCGGTGACGCCAGACGGGCTACCGATATTGGTGCCTGTCGCTCGGCCACTGCTGTCCAGACTGACCGTGACTGGGAAAATCAGGCGGTTAATCTCCGGCGAGTTAGGCACACATTTGTTAAGAAAGGGTTTGATTTGCGATCCCAATGCGGCGGTGACCGATTGGCGCACTTCCGCGCCTGACTTGGCCGCCGGAGTGCCCGACGCTTTGCCCGCGCCCGACGCTGCGCTGGCGCTGCTGCTAGAGCTGCCGCCTATGCCCGCGATGGTTTGTTCAAATCCTTTACCAAAGCCACCAGATTTCTTCGTTGCGGTTTTTGGTGGGCTAGTTTTAGCCGCCGCCTTCGGTGTTGATTTCGGAGTAGCTTTGGGCGTTGCTTTGGGGGTAGTTTTGGGCGGTGCGGTCTTTTGAACTGGAACCGTCTTTGGCGGCGTTTTGGGCGGGGTTGGCGTTATTTTGCGAACCGGTGTCGGCGTCACTTGCGGCACCGGTGTCGGCGTGACCGTCGGCGCTTCTGGCGCTGGATCGGATAGACGAGCGGGCGCGTCTGCCAGCGAAGAAGGGGCAGGCTCTTCTTGTATCGCGTCGGGCGCGGACGACACCGGAGCGATTTCGCCGACGAGCGATACGTTAATACTCGGCTGCGGCTTCACCGCTTCTTTCGGTGCATTTTGCATGGCAAACCATATGGCAAGCGCCAGCAAGCCATGAATGAGTACCGCCGTAGCGAGACCGGTTTGTTCTATGCGGTCCATCCTCATGGGCTATTCCGTTCCAGATGAACCTGCGGTGACTGTAGCGGCGGTGTTGGTGACCAGGTTGACGCTATTCAGCCCCGCCCGGTTTAATTCCCCCATAACCATCATGATCCGGCCATAGCTGATTTCCTTATCCGCGCGCACGGTGATTTGCCGGGGATTATCGGCGCTTTGCCCGACCGCAATTTGGTCAAAGGCCGCGCCCAAATCGGCAGGTGCCACCGCGTTGCCATCGACGAAAAACGCGCCCTCGCGGTCGATGCTGACCTCAACCGGGTCCTTTTGTTGGTCCAATGCATTGGCCCTGCTGTCGGGCAAATCAACCGGCACGCCCGATACCAGCAGCGGCGCGGTGACCATGAAGATAATCAGCAGCACGAGCATCACGTCAACAAAGGGGGTGACGTTAATCTCGGCCATGGGCGCACGGTTTGCGCCGCCCCTGCGCCCGCGCCGCCCGCGTCCCCCGGATGAAGATATATTCATCGCCATGGGTTAAGCCTCCCGCTCCAGCTCGCGCGACAATGTGCCGTGGAACCCGTCGGCGAAACGGCCAAGCCGCGCCTCATGCTGATTCAGCCGGTGCGAAAAACGGTTATAGGCGATGACCGCCGGAATGGCCGCAAAAAGCCCGATCGCGGTCGCAAATAAAGCCTCGGCAATCCCCGGTGCGACAACGGCGAGCGAGCTATTTTGCTCCGCCGCAATTGCCGCAAAGCTGCGCATGATACCCCACACTGTGCCGAACAGGCCGATGAAGGGCGCAACCGAACCTGTGGTTGCCAGAAAGTTGAGCCGATTGGCCAGCTTGTCGCATTCCGCCGCAATGGTCGCATCCATGGCAGTGGCCAGCCGTTCGCGCGTGCCATCGCGGTCAATCACTTTGCCATTTGTCGAGCGCCGCCATTCGGCCACGCCCGCTGCAAACACCCGGGCAATCGGCAATTCGCTTTTGCCCCGGTCATTGTGGAATCCGTCAATATCGTTTGATTTCCAAAAATCACGTTCGAATTTTTCGGTTTGTTTGTTGATCTTGCCCATTTTCATTATGAAGGCGACGATGATCGTCCATACCCAGATACTGGCGATGATCAGGCCAATAATCACGGCCTTCACCACCAGGTCGGCGTCGAGGAATAGTTGCAGCGGATTGAAATTGGCCGCGCTTTCGGCGCTGGCGGCAGCGGCGGTTAACAATAACATATGATATATTTATCCTGTGGCTGTTTCATGGGAGGGAAGCCCCGCCCTTGTGCAAAATCTTTTCAAAGGCCGCAACCCATTGCTTTGGTTGCCGCCGTGCGCGGCCTTGCGGGCTAACAAAAGCGGCGGTGACTTTGGCGGTTACGATAATCTCTGCATCGCGGGTGATGGTTTGATGGATATCAACGCTGGCCCCGCCAATGCGCTCCACCGTACTGGTCAAGAGCAGCGCGTCGTCAAAATGCGCCGCACGCCGGAATTTCAAATCCATCGCCGTAACGGCATAAGCGCCCTCGCCCGCCTCATGCGCCGCGCGCTGATCAATCCCCGCCCGTGCCAGCATATCCGACCGCGCCCGCTCCATAAAATGCAGGTAGCGGGCATGATAGACAACCCCGGAAAAATCGGTGTCCTCAAAATAAACCCGCACGGCAAATTTATGCTCTGTGCCGTCAAAATGGCCTTGATAGGGGAGGTGAGGGCTGCGGCTCGCTGTCATTGGCCCACAGGCTTATCGGTTCGGCGCAGACGGCGAAAGGGGGAATGTGACATTATCACTCATTTCGTCGCAGTTTGTTTCGCAATGGTCGCAAAATGACCGAAGCGTTTGATCGGCCTGTGGAGGCGCTATTTTCCCTCACCGAATAGATCGGCGATGGGTTGGGCGCTCGCGGGCGGGTTGAGCCCCAGATGCTTCCACGCCCGGTCATTGAGCGCGCGGCCCCGCGCGGTGCGGGCAACAAGGCCCAGCTGGATTAGGTAGGGCTCGATCACTTCTTCGATGGTATCGCGCGGTTCGGACAGCCCTGCGGCCAGCGTTTCAACGCCGACGGGGCCGCCTTTGTAGATATCGGCGATCATCATCAAATACCGCCGGTCCATCGCATCGAGCCCCAGCGCGTCAATCTCCAGCCGAGTGAGCGCGGCATCAGCCGATTTGGCCGTCACGATGGCATCGCCAGCGACATTGGCAAAATCCCGCACCCGGCGCAGCAGCCGTCCGGCCACCCGCGGCGTGCCCCGCGCGCGCCGAGCGATTTCCTGCGCGCCATCGGGCGCAATCTCAAGCCCCAGCAGCCTTGCGGCGCGGCGCACGACGAGTTCAAGTTCATCATGCGTATAAAAATTGAGTCGCACCGGAATACCAAAGCGGTCGCGCAGCGGCGTGGTCAAAAGCCCCTGCCGCGTCGTCGCGCCCACCAAAGTAAAGGCGGGCAGGTCGATGCGGACAGAACGGGCGCTTGGCCCCTCGCCGATCATAATGTCGAGCGCGCGGTCCTCCATCGCCGGATAGAGGATCTCTTCGACCACAGGATTTAGCCTGTGGATCTCGTCGATGAACAGGACATCGCCTTCTTCCAAATTGGTGAGCAACGCGGCCAGATCGCCCGATTTGGCAATCACCGGCCCCGATGTGCTGCGGAAACCGACGCCCATTTCCTTGGCAACAATCTGCGCCAGCGTCGTTTTGCCGAGGCCAGGCGGACCAAAAAACAGCACATGATCCATCGCCTCACCCCGCGACCGCGCAGCCTCAATAAACACCCGCAAATTATCCCGCGCCGCCTCCTGCCCAATAAATTCGGACAGGCTTTTGGGACGCAAAGCGGCGTCGAGGTCGTCCGGCTGGCGCGCGGGGGTTAGGTCAGGGTTTGTTGCCATATCAATTCATCGCTCTCTTGGCATCCATAGCATGATGCACGATGCGCACAATCAGAACGGTGTCATTGGTATAGGAATAGAATATCCGATGCTTGCGATGCGTAAGGCAACGGATGTTTTTGCCTATTTCAGAAGCAGCCGCGTCCGACTTAGGGAAATCAGCGATCTGGTCAAAAGCTTGTTTTAGACCGCGTGAATAATCGTCCGCCACGTTTAATCCGAACTGCTGATACCCCCACTCATCTATCGCGGCGAGATCATTGCGGGCTTTTGGCGTCAGGACCAGTTTAGCCATGCCGGGCGTGGCGCTCGGCTATAATATCTTCGATAACATCTCTGGGGTCTTTGTCGACAACACCTGAATCAAGCCCCTCCTGAATCAGGCCGCGCAGCCATTCGGCCTCCTCTGCTGCCTCATCCTGATCACGGCGGAGCAGATGGCGGACATAATCGCTGGCAGACGAAAAGCGCCCTTCGGCAACGCGAGATTCAACCCACGCTTTCAGGGCAGGCGGGATAGAGATGTTTAGCTGTGACATAGCCTATTTATAGCATATCCTAGGGAATTGTATAGATATTGTAGGAAAACGCACCACTCTGCCTACCGCTTGATAAATTCTTCCAGGGTTTTCGGATGCAAAGGGCCGTCTAAGTCCTTGGTTTGCTGCGTGGAGGTGGCGAATACAATAACCAATATACCAGCCGCAAAAAATAATGCGGATAACCATCCAAAAATAACGGGCAATTTGCGGCCGGCTCTGATTTCATTTGCCATTTTTTCGACTTTTTTTTCCAATTCCGCATCAGTCGGGCCGGGAACTAATTCCGACACTATTTTTTTGGCGGATTCGTCGAGAAATTTTGAGGCTTGGCTAGCCCTCAATAATTGGTTGTGACCCAATGCAAAAGCGTTCAGGCAGCCAATGATGAAAAATATAGCTGCTGTTCCGGATATAGTGGGCGAGAGCTCTCCAAGCTTATTGGACAATGACAGCAGAGCGCCAGTATTCAATGTGAGTAGTGATGCGTATAACCATTTCGCAAGATCCAAATTTATTTGATGGATTGCATCCCTTCTTCTCTTGTGATCGTCAAGCACGAATTGGATCGCAATTTCATGCCTTTGGCTAAGTTTTTCGTCGCTCAAATCTAGGCCCCTTTTGATGTCAGCTGCTCAGCCCGGAAAACCCGCACTATCGGTCCTGAAACAAGTTCGGGATGACGTGGTTGGGGAGAACAAACTTCAAATAAACCGTCACCCTGAACTTGTTTCAGAGTCCATTTCTCCGCTAAGCTCTTCACATACGAGAGGAAAAGCAACCCAGCGTTTATATTCTTGCAAGCAAGCTTTATGGCTCGCTCTATATTGGTGTGACGTCCAACCTTGTTGGCCGCATCTGGCAGCACCGCAACGGCGCGACGCTGGGGCATGCTTCGAAGTATAAAATCTATCGCCTCGTCCATTTTGAAATGTTTGGCGAGATGGAGCTTGCCATTCGCCGAGAGAAACAGTTGAAGAATTGGCACCGCCCATGGAAGATCAACCTGATCAATGAACATAACCCCCACTGGGCCGACTTGGCGGTGGGGTTGGGTTTGCCGCCGCTTGGGAAGAAGAAACCGCCTGATGGACCCTGAAACAAGTTCAGAGTGACGGTTGTGGAGAGGTCGGGTGTCCCTCACTTCCCCGCCTTCTTGCCAGCCATTTTTAGGGCTAACCGCACCAGCGCGTCGAGCGTTCCGTCCTTGCCCAATTCTTCCAGCGCCGCCGATACTGCGCTTGATGCCTCGCCCGGTTTGAAGCCGAGGCCGGTGAGTGCGGCAACCGCGTCTGATGCGTGGCTCGGCACTTTGCCGCCAGCGCTTGCGGCCAGTTTCGCACCGCCACCAAGCCCAGCCAATGCGCCAACCTTGTCGCGCAATTCGTTGACGATCCGGCTGGCAAGCTTTGGTCCGACACCATTCGCCCGCGCCACCATCGCGGCATCGCCGCTGCCGATGGCGAGCGTCAGGTCATCGGCCTCCAGTGCGCTTAAAATCGCCAGCGCCACCTTGCCGCCGACGCCCTGCACCGTGGTGAGCAGGCGGAACCAGTCGCGTTCCTCCCGGCTGGCAAATCCGATCAGGCGCATGTCGGTCTCGCTGACCTGCATTTCGGTATAAACGCTGACAAATTCGCCCGTGCCGCCCAAAACGCCCAATGTCCGCGCGGATACTTGCACCAGATAGCCGACGCCTTGCACGTCAATGACCAGATGGTCGGTGCCCACCTCGTCTATTCGTCCGGTTAATTTTGCGATCATGGCACGTCCCTCTTATCCGCCAATTAGCGCGGCGACCGGTCAAGAGCAAGAAAAAGAGAACATTGATCGAACATGATGGATACGCGGATGATACTATTTAAGCAAAATTGTAATAAATATTTCGCATAGGCTATAACCAGACGGCGATTCACAAGAAAGTACATCAATCCATGGCGCGTAAAAAAAAAGGGCAGCTAACGGGGCCGGTGGGCACCGCTTTATTGGCGCCCGTAAGCATTGCGGATGCCAATGATTGTGAAAAGCGCTATTTCAACCGGGAGCTTAGCTGGCTCAAATTCAACTGGCGGGTGCTCGAAGAAGCGCAAAATCCCAGCCATCCGCTGCTCGAACGGCTCCGTTTCCTGTCAATTTCGGGCAACAATCTGGACGAATTTTTCATGGTCCGGGTTGCTGGTCTTCGCGGGCAGCAGGTGCAAGGGATTGAGGAACCGTCGATTGACGGATTGACGCCAACACAGCAATTGGCGGCGATTGACTTGGCGGCAGACGAGCTGATGGCGGCGCAGCAGGATTTGTGGCAAAAGCTGAAAAGCGAGTTGGCCGAACAAAATATTCTGGTGCTCGATGAAAATTCCATGACCGAAGATGACGTTCGCCTCGCCGGTGCCGATTTTGAGGATCAGATTTTCCCGGTATTAACGCCGCAGGCCCTGGACCCGGCGCATCCTTTTCCCTTCATCCCCAATTTGTGCCTAAGCTTGATTTTCGATCTGCGCCGTCTTTCCGATGGGGAAAAGATACGCGAGCTGATAATGATCCCCAATTCGCTCAACCGCTTCATCCGGCTGTCGGGATCGACGGTGCGCTATATCTCTATTGAGACGCTGATCCGCAAATTTAGCGACCGGTTATTTCCCGGCTATGAAGTGCTGGGCAGCGCGGCGTTTCGGATCATCCGCGATAGCGACATTGAAATGGAAGAAGAAGCCGAAGACCTGGTCCGCTATTTCCGCAGCGCGATCAAACGCCGCCGCCGGGGCCGGGTGATCCGGTTGAAGGTCGAGGTGGGAATGCCCGATGAACTGGAATTGCTGATCCGGCGGGAGCTGGGCGGGGATGATGCGCTGATTATGGAAACCAGCGGCTTTTTGGGAATCACCGAGCTGGGCGAGTTGGTCGAGGAAGATAGGCCCGATCTGAAATTCAAACCCTATGCTCCGCGCTTTCCCGAACGGATCCGCGAGCATGACGGCGACTGTTTTGCCGCGATTAAGCAAAAGGATATCGTCGTCCATCATCCCTATGAAGCATTTGATGTGGTGGTGTCCTTCCTGAATCAAGCCGCCGCCGACCCGGATGTGATTGCGATCAAACAAACGCTCTACCGCGCAGGCAAGCAGTCGGCGATTATCCGGGCGCTGTGTGATGCGGCGGAATCGGGTAAGTCGGTGACCGCTGTGGTCGAATTAAAGGCGCGCTTTGACGAGGAACAGAATCTGCACTGGGCGGCGCAGCTCGAACGGTCGGGGGTGCAGGTCGTCTATGGCTTTATCGATTGGAAAACCCACGCCAAAATTTCGATGGTGGTGCGCAAGGAAGGGCGCAAATTCACGACTTATTGCCATTTTGGGACGGGCAATTATCATCCGGTTACGGCGCGGATTTACACCGATTTAAGCTTCTTCACCGCCGATGCGAGAGCCGGGCGCGATGCCGCCAAAGTGTTCAATTATATCACCGGCTATGTCAATCCGCCGAGTCTGGAGCTACTCACCATCAGCCCGAAAGATTTGCGGCGGCATGTCATTGCGTTGATTGATGAAGAAATCACCAATGTCGCGGCGGGTAAAAAGGGGATGATCTGGGCCAAGATGAATTCGCTCGCCGATGATCAGGTCATCGATAAATTATATGAGGCGAGCCAAGCAGGCGTGAGCATTGATTTGATCGTGCGCGGTGTCTGTTGTTTGCGGCCAGGCGTATCAGGTTTGTCCGATAACATCCGGGTGCGATCGACCATTGGCCGTTTCTTGGAACATAGCCGGATATGGGCGTTCGGTAATGGACAAGCGCTGCCCAACAAACGTGCAAAAGTATATATCAGCTCCGCTGATTGGATGCAGCGCAATTTCGACCGGCGGGTCGAATATGCCATGCCAATCGAAAATGAAACGGTGCATGATCAGATTTTGGATCAGGTGATGGTCGCCAATCTGCTCGACAATGAACAGAGCTGGATGCTGCAAAGCGATGGCAGTTATCGCCGGTTGGAACCGGGCAAACGCAAATTTAACCTGCATCATTATTTTATGAATAACCCTTCCCTTTCCGGGCGAGGCGCAGCGATATTCTCCTCTGGTAAGGTTCCGAAATTGCGTCTAAACCCCCCTGCGTGAGGAACAATATTCGGCGCGCCATTATTGATATTGGGTCCAACTCGATCCGGCTCGTCGTTTATGGCGGACCGGCGCGGGCGCCCACGGTTTTATATAATGAGAAATTTTTGGCCGGGCTGGGCCGCGGGGTAATTGCCACCGGCGCGCTTGACCCCGGCGATGCTGCGTTGGCGCTTCAAGCGCTGGCCCGCTTTGCTATGCTGGTCAAATTGATGCAGGTCGAAGATTTGCAAGTGGCGGCCACCGCCGCCGTGCGTGATGCCAGCGATGGCCCCGCCTTTGTTCAGAAAATCCGCGAGCTTGGCCTGCCTGTCAAAATATTATCCGGCGAAGAAGAAGCGGCGGCGTCGGGCATGGGGGTGATTTCCGCGTTACCAATTGCCAATGGCATTGTCGTTGATTTGGGCGGGGGCAGCATGGAATTGGTCCGCGTCTCGGGCGGCGAGGTGCATGAATCCGTATCGCTCAATTTGGGCATATTGCGCGTGCCCGAATTTACCGCACGGGGCGGCAATGCGCTGCGCAAACATTTGCAGAAATTGACTGCGGATATCCCCTGGCTATGGCGGTCCAATAATTTGCCGCTTTATCTGGTAGGCGGCAGTTGGCGGGCGCTGGCGCGGGTGCATATCCATGTCAGCAAATCACCGCTGCCGATTATCGGCAATTATGTCATTCCGTGCAAAGATGTCGCGCCGCTTGTTCGGCAGATTCAGGAAATGGATGAGGCGATTTTATCCGGCCTGCCCGCAATGCCGCAAGGGCGGGTGCCGATGCTGCATGATGCGGCGCTGCTTTTGGCGGCACTGAATGATATTATCAGCCCGTCAAAAATGCGCGTCTGCGCCTTTGGCTTGCGCGAAGGATTATTGTTCCAGCAATTGGACCCCGAAGAACGCCGCCATGATCCGCTGATCGTCGGCGCGCGCGCTGCCTCGCAAATTGCCGAGCGCTTCCCAGGATTCGGCGATGCGCTTGCCGGATGGTTGGACGGCTTGTTCCCGGGCGAAGCGGTAAAGCTGCTCCGCCTGCGCCATGCGGCTTGTTTGCTTGCGGACTTGGGCTGGTCCAGCAATCCGGAATTTCGCGCACTAAGCGGTGAGGAATTGGCGCTACATGGCAATTGGGTTGGCGTCACCGCCCGTGACCGGACGATATTGGCAACCGCGCTTTACGCTACCTTTGGCGGAACCGGTGGTGACCTGTCGGCCCTATCCTCCCTGATCCCTGCGCATATATCCGAACGGGCTCGCATCTGGGGGCTGGCCATCCGTTTGGGACACCGGCTGAGCGGCGGCACGGCGGAAATTTTGGGGCGGTGTCCATTGAAAATGGCGGCGGGTGATCTTGTGCTGACGATACCGCCTGACCTCGCCGCGCTGGATAGCGAATCAATCCGCGGACGGCTGGCGAAATTGGCCGATGCCATGGGGGTAACCGCGCAGGTGCATTTGGGTTAGGCCCTGACCGCAGCTCATTGTCCCTTACTGATACAATTTACTCTTGCCCCTATGGACAGAATAAAATGCACCGTTAAGTATAGCGGTGGGTAAAGGACTCGTAGAGGGAATTATCAATATGGGAACATCAACTAAAATCCTGATAGGGGCGTTGATCACGGCTCTGCTCGGCTGGCTCACCTATGGGGCCATGTGCGCAGCATCGGGCAATTTAGGCAGCAGCAGCGCCGCAAGTGGCAGCAGCGCCGCCAGCACGGATGGCGCAGCGACTGCCGATGGCGCGGCATCCAGCGCCGGTGCAGCCGCCGCAGCGCCAGCAACAGCGCAAGCGGTCGCCGCATGTCAGGGGGATATCAATGCCTTGATGGGCAGCAAGACGATATCTTTCCAATCGGGCAGCGCCTATATCGGCGGCGACAGTCAGGCGGTGATTGCTGAGCTTGCCGATCAGATCAAAAAATGTGCCGGACTTCAAATTGAGGTGCAAGGTCATACGTCGCTGACCGGGGGCGCTGAAACAAACCAGAATATCTCGCAAGCCCGAGCGCAAAATGTTGTCGATGCCTTGGTCAAAGCGGGCGTTCCCGCCGTGCAATTGACGGCCAAAGGATATGGCTCCAGCCAACCGCTCGAAAATGCGCAGACAACGGCCGCTAATGCAAAAAATCAGCGGACCGTGCTTGTGGTGACTTCCGCCGCCCCTGTACCAACTGGAGGACAATGATGTTTCAATATATATTGCTGTTGCTACTCGTCTATTTCATCGCACTGGGCGTGGGTTGGCTCATTTGGAATAGCGGCGATACTGCCGTCTGATCGGCAAAATTAAAGGATTTGGGGAGAGTTTCATGAATGCGATAATCGAAGCTTGCGGCCAATATTGGTGGTTGCCCTTCATATTGGCGGCGATCATTGGTTTGCTGACCGCATGGTGGATTTGGGGCGGGAAAAAAGATGTCTCCGTGCCGGAGCCCCGCGTGGTCGAAGTGGAGCCGCCCGAGGCCAAAGCCGCGGATATACCAGCGGTGAAAGAAAAGGTCGCCGCTCCTGCCGCCGCCGCGCCATTGATGAGCGCGCCGAAGGCCGAGGCAGCGCCCAAGCCAAAAGCAGCAGCAAAGAAAGCTGCCCCGAAAAAAGCTGAGCCGAAAAAGGCCGAGCCGAAGGCAAAAGCGGCTCCGGTTAAAAAAGCGGCGGCGAAACCGGTAACGGCGAAGGCAGCGGCAAAAACTCCGGCCAAATCAGCGGTGAAACCCAAGGCAGAAGTAGCAGCCCAATCCGCACCAAAAGCGAAAGCCCCAGCCAAGCCCAAAGCGGCTGCAAAGCCGAAGCCAGCGGCGAAACCAAAATTGGTTATACCGGATAATTTGGAACTGCTGAAAGGTGTCGGACCCAAATTGAACGCGTTGTTGAAAAGCTTGGGCGTGACCAGTTTTGAACAGGTTGCCAATTGGACCGCCGCCGATATACGCGATGTCGATTCCAAATTGGGCAGCTTCGCCGGACGCATCGGGCGCGATAATTGGGTCGATCAGGCAAAGCTGCTGGTCAAGGGCGACATTGCCGCTTTCGAGAAAAAATATGGCTCATTAGGCAGTGAGATTGATCGCGGCTGATCCTTAGCACCCTCACCCGGGATACTATCCGAAATATGTCAAAAAAGGGCCGCCCATGTCGCGGCCCTTTTCTTATGAACCGATTGACCAGCCGATATTGTTCCTATAATGTTCCCTTGGAGATTCGATTGCAGAGCCGGTAAAAAGAAAGGGAGAAAATGTATGATTGGTTATGTCACTTTGGGTACCAATGATTTGGAACGCGGTGCCAAATTTTACGATGCTATCGCCGCCGAAATGGGCGTTGGCCGGATGATGGATTTCGATAGTTTCATCGCATGGGGCAAAATGGGCGGCGCGCCGGGCGTCGCGCTGACCAAGCCGCATGATGGCCAAGCAGCTTCCGTTGGCAATGGCGTGATGGTTGCTCTGGAGGCACAGGATAAGGATCAAGTGCAGCGCATTTACGATATTGCACTTGCCCATGGCGGCAGCTGCGAAGGGGCGCCCGGTCCACGCGGTGAAGGATTTTACGCTGGCTATTTCCGCGATCCCGACGGCAACAAACTCAACGCATTTGTAATGGGGTGATCGGTGCCGGTATTTGACCTTGCGTGGCGGCCCGTGCATCTGGGGCTGGGCGCAAAGTTAACACAGCGGCCCAGATAAAGCGGCCTTTACCGCCCCACTCTTTGCAGGCCGGTGCCGTGCATTTTTAACCAGCGGTCGGCGGCTTTGCGGTCGCCTTCGTAAATTTCGTCCATCCATGCGTAAAAGGCGGGGCTATGGTTCATATGGCGGATATGCGCGACCTCATGCGCGATGACCGAGCGCCGGACATGCGCCGGGGCCATGATAAGCCGCCAGCTGAGCGATATGGTCCCGCGCGACGAACAGCTGCCCCAGCGGCTGCGCGGATCGCCCAGTTGCAGCTTGAGCGGCGCTTCACCGGCAATGCCGCAATAATGGGCGATCTCATCGGTATAAACGCGCCGGGCGTGCTCTTTTAACCAGCGCAGCAAGCGCGCTTGGATCAGGTCCTGCGGACCGCCCAGCCGGATTTCACCGTCGCAGCGCACCGGTCGGCGCGGCCAATCGGCTTGCCAGCATATCCGGCATTCTTCCCCTTCAACCGCCACCATATGGCCCGGTAACAGCGGCGCAGCGCCGGGCGCGCTTTGCATCCGGGCGGCTATCCATTCGGCTTTGGCCGCGACAAATTCCATTGCCGCCGATGTCGGGGCATAGCTGGGCATCGTGATCCGGATTTCGCGGGCCACCGCATCGGCCCGCATCGACAATCTTTTGGCCCGGGGATTGCGCAGGATACGCACCGGGATATTTTCGCCTTCTATACAGGCGACTGGATCGCCGTCAGAGGGGCTGTTCGACAATATGGTTTTCAATCGGTCCAGCATCATTTTCGGATATAGCCCGTCCGCGCACCGACATGCCAGCTTTATGAACGCTGTCCCTGTCGCCGGTGATCAAATAATGCCATTCGGGCAAAGGCTGCCCCGCATCACGCAGCACATAAGCGCAGGTGGAGGGCAGCCAGAAATAATCGTCAATTTTGGCGCGGGTCAGGCGCAGGCAGTCGGGCACGTGGGTTTTGCGGTGTTTATAATCGCTACACTGGCTGCTATTCAGGTCGAGCAATTTGCAAGCGATGTTGGTGGGATAGACCCGGCCGGTATCCTCATCCTCCACCTTATGCAGGCAGCATTTGCCGCAGCCGTCGCATAACGCCTCCCACTGGCCGCGGTCCAATGTTTCGAGCGGCTGTTCCCAAAAAGGAACCTTGCCGCTCACGTCAGCGCACCCATTTGACCAATTCAGCCACCACCGCTTGCGGGCTGCCTTCATTGGCCTCGGTTTTGGGATTATCCACCGGTAACAGCGCGACCGGCTTCCCATCGGGCAGCATCAGATAGGGCGTTTGCGAATGGCTCATCAGATAATTTTCGGGGCTTGATCCTTCCACGCGCTCCGCCACCACGGCAAAGCTTTTGCTCACCGCGTCAATTTCCGCCTTGCTACCGGTTAGGCCGATCAAATTGGGATGAAATGCGCGAACAAATTGCGTGAGCACCGCCGGTGTATCCCGCTGCGGATCGATGGTAATGAATAACGGCTGGACCTTCTTTGCAAGCTCCGGCTCTGCTTTTTCAAACAATTTTAATCCCGCCATCAAATTTTGCACATCGGGGGTGCAGATGTCGGGGCAGCTGGTATAGCCAAAATAGACCATCCGATATTTGCCGTTAAATTCGTCATAGCTGCGCCGTTTGCCATTTTGGTCGGTCAGGGTGAATGGCCCGCCAATCGTCGCGCCGTAAATTGGTCCTTGTTCATAGGGCAGCTGTTTGGGCGGACTGTCGCAACTGGCGAGAGATAAAAGGGCCGCGCCAAGCGCGAATGAGCGGATAAGATTATTTTTGTTCATGGCATGGCCAGACATGGTCTGTTAAACCATGAATATCAAGTGATGCGTTTCGAAGATTCGAACAAAGTTTTTAACAGGGTAAATTTTGATGTTCCGTTCCTTTCTATCCTTACCGGTAAAGCCGGTCCTTGCTGCTGCTGCGGCGATGCTTGCTTTGACGGTGCCGGTTATGCCTGCTCAGGCACAATTTTCCGACAGTTACAATTTCTTAAAAGCGGTGAAGGACGCCGACGGTGCGGAGGCGACGAAAATATTGGACGAGGCCAATGGCAATCCGGCCATTATCGACGACCGGGAAGCGCGCACGGGCGAAGGCGCGTTGCATATTGTTATCAAACGCCGCGATGCCCGCTGGACCGGATTTTTGCTGCAAAGAGGTTTGAACCCCAATGTGGCCGACCGAAGCGGCAATACGCCGCTGATCCTGGCCACGCAGCTCAATTTTCCTGAGGGTGCCGATTGGTTGCTGCGTTATAAAGCGAATGTCGATCAATCCAACCGCAGCGGGGAAACCCCCCTGATTTTGGCGGTGCAGCTGCGTTATGCGGAACTGGTCCGCGCCTTGCTGGCCAAAGGGGCCAATCCCGATAAAACCGATAATGTGGCCGGCCTGTCGGCGCGTGATTATGCCAAGCGCGATAGCCGCGCGGCGGACATCGTCGCGCTCATCGAAGCAAATGACAAGAAACAGGGCAAAGCCGCCCCAGATTCCAAAGGCGATTCGGGCGATTTGGATTTTTCCGGCATAGGAGCGGGTCCCATCCAATAATGGGGAGAGAGTAAATGGCCAAGATTACGGGTTTGGGCGGCATATTTTACACTGCCGCAGACCCAGCCGCTACCCGGCAATGGTATAAGGATATATTGGGTTTAGATGGCGAATACGGACCGCTACTGCCATGGTCTGAAGAAACCGGAGACAAGCCCTACAGCCTGATCAGTCATTTCGCCGATGACAGCTACATAAAGCCGGGAACGCGCGGTTTCATTATCAATTTAAGGGTCGATGACTTAGACGGCTTTGTCGCGCAATTGGTAGGCAAAGGCGTGGATATTCTCGGCCAATCCGACGAAGGCTATGGCACATTCGCTTGGATCATGGCGCCCGACGGGGTCAAGATCGAGCTGTGGCAGCAAATGACAGCACCGGATTAACCGGACTTTTCCGCGCGTGACAACCGATCAGCCGGGAATGAACAGCATCGCGACGCCGTTCATGCAATAGCGCTTTCCGGTTGGTTTTGGACCGTCGTTGAACACATGGCCCAAATGGCCGCCGCACCGTGCGCAATGCACTTCGGTGCGCGGATAGCCGAGCAGATAGTCGGTCGATGTTCCTATTCCGCCCGGCAATGGCGCATAAAAACTGGGCCAGCCGGTGCCGCTGTCAAATTTGGTGGCGGAGGAATATAACCGTTTGCTGCAGCCTTTGCAGACAAAGGTGCCTTTGCGATGTTCGTTATCCAGCGGGCTGGATCCGGCGGGTTCGGTGGATGCTTGGCGCAGGACGCGGTAAGCCGGTGCCGACAATAGCTTGCGCCATTCGGCATCGCTTTTGGTAACGGGGAATTTGCCCTTTGCGATGGCGGGTCCTGATCGCAATAATCCGATGCCGAGCAGCGAGCCACCCACGGCAGCAACGCCGCCAAAGATTAAAAAATTGCGTTTATTCTTGTCCGTCATACCATCGATCCCAATGCCATATCTGGTATATATACGGGAAATGGCCGCAAAAGGTTTCAATAGCGCGACAGATTCACAATCATTTTTTTATAACCATGGACGAAACAGGCCGGTACGCGTTCCGGTTCCTGCTGCAGATTGATGCGCAGCCGGCGTGCGGCCATTTCCTCCAGCAATATCCGGATTTGCAATTCGGCAAGCCTTGCCCCGACGCAGCGGTGGATGCCATACCCAAAAGATAGATGCCGTCGGGCATTTTCGCGGTCGACAATAATGTCATCCGCTCGTTCAAACACGCTTTCATCGCGGTTGGCGGACAAATACCATAATGCCACCCGGTCGCCTTTTTGTATCGGCGCGCCGAACAGGTCATAATCACACAGCGCGGTCCGCCGCATATGCGCCAGCGGTGTTTGCCAGCGGATAATCTCGCTCACCGCATTGGGGATCAGCGCGGAATTTTGTTCCAGCTTCTCCCGCTCCTGCGGATATTGGTTCAGGCCATAGGCATAGCCGGACATGGTATTGCGAGTCGTATCATTGCCGCCCACAATCAGCAGGATCAAATTGCCCATAAATTCATTGGCATCCATATCTTTCATCGGCGAATGGATCATCCGGCTGATCAAATCGGGCGCTTCGCCCTTTTGTTTGCGCTCGTCCCAAAGCCGCTGAAAATAAGCGCCCATTTCATAAATTTTTTCCAGCCTCGCCTGCCGTCCCTCGGGCGTGCGGAACAGCTCGATGTTGCCGGCATAGTCCGACCAGAGCGTCAATTTTCGCCGGTCCTCCCACGGGAAATCGAATAATATGGCCAGCATTTGAGTGGTCAGCTCAATCGAGACGCTATCGACCCAGTCAAAATCAGTGCCCAAGGGCAGGCTGTCCAGCAATTCGCCGGTTCGCCGCCGGATGTCGCCGGTCATCCGCTCCATTTCCGCAGGGGTAAAGGCGGGGGCAACGACGCGGCGTTCCTCGGTATGTTTGGGCCGGTCCATGGCGATGAACATGGGCAGGATCACGCGGTCTGAGCCCTCCATATCCGGTTCATTCATGGGGGCCAGCGATATGCCGCCATATTCGAATGAAGAGGAAAAAATATCGGGCAACGCCTCGACATGCTGAATAGCTTTATGCGTGGTGACATTCCAATAGCTGCCAAAACCGCTATTGTTGATTTTGTTGATCGGCGCTTGGCGGCGCATCTCGGCAAAGACCGGTTGCCAGCGGTCCTCGGCATAAATATCGGGCGGGGTCACATCCCAGCGGTGCGGCGCTTCGTTAATTTGCCATGGGACAGGTTCAAATCCCGCTTGAACGGCTTTTGCAGGCGCAGCCATAGATTATCTCCTCAATATTTGCTCAACCCCACTTCCATTTCGCGGTAGCCATGGACGAAACAGGCATGAACCCTGCGGATTTTGCCCGTTGGATTCACTTGCATCCGCCGTTCATGCATTTCTTCCAGCAGGATTTTCAGCTGCAATTCGGCCAGCCGCGCCCCGACGCAGCGGTGGATGCCATAGCCAAAGGCCAGATGGCGGCGGGCATTTTCGCGGTCGACGATAATGTCATCTGCGCGTTCAAACACGCTTTCATCGCGGTTGGCGGAGATATACCATAATATGACCTTGTCCCCAGCTTTGATATCATTGCCAAACAGGTCATGGTCCTCCACCGCTGTGCGCCGCATATGCGCGAGCGGCGTTTGCCAGCGGATCATTTCCTGTACCGCATTGGGGATCAGATCAGGATTTTGCTGTAGCTTGCGCCGTTCATCGGGAAATGCATTGAGCCCCCATGCAAAGCCGGACATGGAATTGCGGGTGGTATCATTGCCGCCGACGATGAGCAGGATCAAATTGCCGATAAATTCCATCTGATCCATATGGCTCATGCTGTCGGAATGGATCATCATCGACAACAGGTCGGGTGTCGGCTCAGCATTGAGCTTTTGATTCCAAAGTTGTTGGAAATACGCGCCGAGTTCGAACAATATCTTGCGGCGAAATTCGTCCAGTTCCTGCGCTTTTGACAATTCAACATCGCCTGCCCAATCGGACCAGTAGGTCAGCAAGCGGCGTTGCTCCCATGGAAAATCAAAAAGCAGGGCGAGCATTCCGGTGGTCAGTTCAATCGAAACCTTATCAACCCAATCAAAGGGCCTATCCCAAGGCAGGCTGTCCAATGTTTCGCCGGTGCGGCGGCGAATATCATCCTCCATCCGCCGCATTTCAGCCGGAGTGAAAGCCGGGGCGACGGTCCGGCGCTGTCCCGTATGTTTGGGCCGGTCCATGGCGATGAACATGGGCAGTTGGAAATCGCTGTCCCATTCGGGATCGGCAATGGTGATACCGCCGCGCGATACCTCGCTGGAATAAATTTCGGGCAGCGCCTCGACATGCTGAATCGCTTTATGGCTGGTCACGTTCCAATAGGGGCCATAACCCGATTCTTCGATTTTGTTGATCGGCGCTTTGGCGCGCATTTCGGCAAAGGGGGCTTGCCATTTATCCTGACTATATAGCTCCGACCGGCTGACATCCCAGGGATTGGGCAGTTTTGCGGACACCGGCGGGTTGGTTTTATACCATTGTTCCAATGCCTCGTCGGCAGTGGGCGAGGTGGTTAAATGATTCAAATCGATGACGGGGGCCGTGGCCATGGCAATTCTCCTTCTCTCTCGGATGAGAGAGTGCCATTACTGACAATAATGTCAATCCCGTTTCGATAAGCAACCGATTTACGCGGACTATCGCCCCATCGGGATCAAGCCGAATAATTTGCGGCGCGTGCCTTCTTCCTTCACTTTACCGCCGCTGCCCGATTTCATCACATTGCGTTTAAATAAAATGACACCGATGCGCAGCAATGCGATGGTGAAAAATATCTGGCCAATGACGGCTATCGCATGATGCCATAATGTTGGCACCTGCGCCGCCCGGGCAATCATCGCAAAGGGCGAGCTGAAGGGGAATATCGCCGCTGCTTGCTCAATCGGTTTGCCCAGCTGCGTCACGGTATAGGCGGCGAAGAAAAAGATAATCAGCTGCACCATCGTCACCGGCATCGACAATGTCTGCACCTCGCGCACGGTCGCGGCCATTGCGCCTATGCCTAAAAACAAAGCGCCCAGCATCAAATAGGTCATGGTGAAATATATCACGCCGAGCGTCAGGAATATGGGCCAGCCAACCGCAGGGGCGGGGATCGCGGCCATTGGAACGCCCGATGCAAAGAGGGAAAACAGCCCCAGTCCGGCTCCAATCCAGATGGTCAGGCCGATCAGCGACATGACCAGCATGGCGAACAGCTTTCCGATAAACACCGATTCAATCGGGATAGACGCAGCCAATATCTCAATGATCTTATTCGATTTTTCTTCAACCAGATTGCTCAGCACCATACCAGTGAGCAACACGGTCAGGAAATACATGATGACTTGCGCCAATTGGCCGGTCACTTGCTGACTTTTCTTCGCGCCGCTGGCACTTTTTTCGATAATTTCAATCTGCGGCTTGGGCATTTGTGTCGATTTGCCGGTGACCGCATAGCTGACTAGACTGGCTATTTCATCGTCATGCCGGTCCGCTTCGGTTTTGGTCGCGGTGATGATAGGTTTTTCCAGTGTTCCCGACACCACAGCGACCAGATTATTTTTTGTATCGGACAGATATTCGCGCGGGCTTTTCGCGCCAGCACCATCAGGCGCGCCGATCGCTTTCAACTCGGGATACCATCCGTCGCCGAGCTGCTGCGACAGGTCATCTCGCACCGTAACCAGCTTGGCGGCTTCGTCCGCTTGCATCAGCACGCCGACGATGGGCTTGTCGGAATCGCGCGCGATTTGCCCGCCCAGGCTACCCGCCGCGACCGCGACGATCACCGGGAATAACGGGCCCAACAGGAACAGGATGAAGGCTTTGGAAAATATAATCGCCGTCAAATCGCGGCGGCCGATGACAAATGCGGCGCGGATAATCTCTTTCATAGCAATTCCTCCGCTAGCGGTTGATCCATTTCGGCGGCCACCGATTCTCCGGCAATCGCAACAAAGGCGTCATGCAGTCCGGGCCGTTCAATCGACAAGGACCGCACGCCCGCTTTACCCTCCACTAACGCCGTTAGCAGTGGTTCCACGCCTGTTTCCGGCAAGGTGAAATGCCACCAATTGCCCTCTGCGATACAATCAGCGGGCAGGGCGCTCCGCCAGGGGCCGTCAAGGCTTTCGGTTTCCAAATGCACTTGCGGCCGAAGCCGGTCACGCGCGGCAGAGACCAGCCCGTCAAAGCTGATCTTACCCTTGGCAATGATCGCGATACTCTCGCATAGCCGTTCGGCATGGGCGATGACATGGGTTGAAAAAATCACCGTCACGCCTTTTTCCGCCTGAGCCCGGATCATCCGTTCCAGCTTCGCTTGATTAAGCGCGTCGAGGCCGGAAAAAGGTTCATCCAGCACGATCAGCTTGGGGTCATGAACGATGGTGCCGATCAACTGCACGGTTTGCGCCATGCCTTTGGAAAGCTGTTTAATTTGCCGGTCGGCGGCATAGCCGAGCCCTGCCTCCTCCAGCATCGCCCGGCCTTTGTCCCGCGCGTCTTTTAACGCCATGCCGCGCAATGCGCCCATGAAAGCAATAGTGTCCACCGCCCGCATCGATTGGTATAAACCGCGCTCTTCGGGCAGATAGCCGACAATGCGCGATTGGCTGATCGGTTTGGAGGAACCCAGCAATGTCCGCGTTCCGGCATCGGGGTCGATTATCCCCAATAAAGTGCGCAGCATCGTCGTTTTGCCAGCGCCATTAGGGCCCAAGATACCGAATATGCTGCCTTCGGGAATGTTGAGGTCAACGCCGTCTACCGCGCGAAAACCGTCAAATTCTTTCACAAGGCCGCGCGCCTCGATTGCAATTGCCATATATTTTGCCCCAAAGAGAGTGTGGCCTTTACATAGAGTCGGTGCGTGAACAGAGACAAGATAAATTTGGTTAACGCGGTGAAAGATCGCGCCGAGCAGGAGGGCTTTGCGGTATGCGCGATTGCGCCCGCCGCCGTGTCACCGCAAACGGCGGCGCGCTTTCGGGCCTGGCTCGACGCTGGGCGGCATGGCGAGATGATCTGGATGGAAAGCCGCAGCGATGAACGCAGCGACCCCAAAACGCTATGGAATGACGTGCGCAGCGTCATCATGCTGGGGATGAGCTATGCCCCTGGCGACGATCCGATGGCGCTGGCGGATGCGCATGATCATGCCCGCATTTCGGTCTACGCCCGGGGGCGCGATTATCATGACCGCGTGAAAGGGGCGCTCAAACGGCTGGCGGGCTGGCTCGTTCAGCAAAATGGCGGGGATGTGAAGGTCTTTGTCGATACCGCGCCCGTGATGGAAAAGGCGCTGGCCGAAGCGGCGGGGCTCGGCTGGCAGGGCAAACATACCAATATCGTCAGCCGCGATCATGGCAGCTGGCTGTTTCTGGGCGCAATATATACCAGCGCCGACCTGCCCGCGGGCACGCCGCTGGGCGATCATTGTGGGTCCTGCAATGCGTGTCAGGATATTTGCCCGACCAAAGCCTTCCCGGCTCCTTATCAGCTCGACGCCCGGCGCTGCATCTCTTATCTGACCATCGAACATAAAGGGCCCATCCCGCATGATTTGCGTGCAGGGATCGGCAATCATATTTATGGCTGTGATGATTGTCTGGCAGTGTGCCCGTGGAATAAATTTGCGCAAAGCGCCGCGACACATAAAGCCTTTCATCCGCGTGCGGAGTTGACCGCGCCGGAAATATCCGATCTGCTTACGCTCGATGATGCTGCATTTCGCGCGCTCTTTTCCGGCTCACCTGTGAAACGCACTGGCCGCGACCGGTTCATCCGCAATGTCTTAATCGCGGCGGGCAATAGCGGCAAACCGGCGCTGTCGGGTCCGGTTACCGCGCTGCTCGGTGATCCTTCCGCTGTGGTCCGCGGCGCGGCCATTTGGGCGCTGGCGCATATCGATAGGCCAGCCTTTGCCGCCGAAAAGCAGGCACGGTTATCCGCAGAACGCGATCCAGATGTCGCGGCTGAATGGAATAGTTTTTAGCGTTTTTGCAAAGCGTTGACGCAGGCGGCGCGGTCAACCTCGGCTCCGTCGCTGCGCCGCGCATCGACATGCGTGACAATCTCACCGCCATTTTTCCCATCCGGGTAGAGATAGGCATCCAAGACACAGGCCTTGCCCGAAAATTGCAGTTTGCGGCCATACACTTCCTGCACATTCAGGCGCGGTTCGCCGAACAGGCGGGTCAGGGCGTTGCTGTCCTTGCCCATCACCGCTTCCAATCCCTTTGCCGAAATGACCGGGCGCGGGGCCGAAGTGACGGGCACGTCGCGCACCGGCACGCTCGCACTGGCGACTTTCGTTTGGCCGCCGCCGCCGCAAGCAGCAACCATAGTCAGAGGCAGGAGCGCCAAAATGATTTTATGCATTTTCAATTCCAATATGCGGTTCAAACAGGCTTTTTCAAATGGGCGAGATGGACCGCCATTGCGGTTGCTACAACCGGAACGAGCAGGTTGACAAGAGGCAGCAGCATCGCCGCAGTTCCAACCGCACCCAATAAGCCGCGCGAAACCCGGTCAAACGCAATTTGCCCCTTGCCATGGCGTGCCTCCAACATATCCTGCAAATCACGGCCGAGCAGCAATGAATTGACGAATAAAAACGCAATGCCCGTGCCCACCCCGGTAATCAGTAATAATAAGTAAAGCGGCGCAGCAAGCAGATTATAGCCGATCAACCGGCCCGCAGACCGCAGCGCCATTTTCCCGCTTTCCACCGCGCCCGGCCGTTTTGCCGACAGTACATGGGCGGGATAATGCCGCGCCTCGACCGCATCCACAATGTCGTCGGAAAAAAACCACAATACCGCAATCGCGATGGCCCGCCACAATAGCCAGCCGAATAGCACAGCGAATGCCACTGCACCGATCGCGGCGAGGCCATATATGTCCCATTGCCAATGGCTAAGGAGCCGGCCGAGCGCAAACCAGAAACCAACCGCCAAAAGGATAAAAAGCCCGGCGGTGATCGCCAGTGTTTTGAGCATCAGCGCGATGATCTTGCCATCGCTCACGCTTTGCAGGGACAGGGTGAAAGCCCGAAATATCATAAGCGTCTTCTATCGGCGCGTGCGGGCGCGTCAATGGGCATAAAGGCTTGCTGACAGGGCGGCAAATCTCTAGGGCGCGGCGAAAGATTTGCAAAATAGGAAATAAAATGACCGATCCGCGCTATGATATTCTCGCCATTGGCAATGCTATTGTTGATGTCATTTCGGAAACCAATGATGAATTTATCGCCTTGGAACAATTGACCAAGGGCGGGATGCAGTTGATCGATGCCGACCGGGCAACCTCCTTATATGACGCCATGGGGCCAGCACGCGAAATTAGCGGCGGATCGGCGGCCAATACGCTGGCGGGCCTATCGATGCTCGGCCATCAATGCGCTTTTATTGGCCAGGTCGCCGACGATCAATTGGGTCAGGTTTTTGCCCATGATATTCGCGCGACCGGTATCGATTTTGATGTGCCGCCGCTGGGCAAGCAGCCACCGACCGCTCGCTGCCTGATCCTTGTGACGCCCGATGCGCAGCGCACAATGAATACATTTTTGGGCGCATCGCAATTTTTGGCGGCCCATTTGGTGGATAAGGATTTGATCGCGTCGGCGGCAATCCTCTATCTGGAGGGATATCTATGGGATCCCGAAGAACCGCGCGCGGCGATGCGCAGCGCGATTGAACATGCCAAGGCGGCAGGACGCAAAGTGGCCTTCACTCTGTCCGATGCTTTTGTCATCGACCGTCACCGCGATGATTTTTTGCAGCTGATGAATGACGGCCTGATCGACATTTTATTCGCCAATGAAGTTGAAATTCGCTCGTTGCAGCAAAATGACGATTTTGAACTATCGGTCGCTGCGACCGCTGCCAAAGTGCCATTGCTCATCTGCACACGCGGCGAACATGGCGCGATTGCAGTGCAGGATGGAACCCGTTTTGAGGTGGCCGCCGAACCTGTTGCCCGGCTGGTCGATACAACGGGCGCAGGCGATTTATTTGCATCGGGCGTGCTAGCGGGCATTGCCGAAGGGCGGCCGATGGATCAATGCCTGACCATGGGAGCGGTATGCGCAGCGGAAATCATATCGCATTACGGCGCCCGTCCAGAGGCGGATATCAAGGCACTGGTCGAACAGAAACTGGGTTAAGCCGCAGCTTCTGGCTTTTCTTCTGCGCTGTTTTTTTCCTGTTTACGGAATAAAACCCGGTCATCCTCGCCAAATCCTCTGGTCCAGATGATGAAGGCATAGACAGCCAATATCGCCGGTATACCAATGGTCAGCTCCGCCCATTCGGGAATATAGGTCGCAGCAATGCCGACAATCGTGGCTGCGGCAACGGCCCACACCAATGCCCAGCGCCAGATGCTGATCGATTCGCCCAGAAGCCGCGATAATAGCCGCGCCTTAATCAGCGACCCAATGCCCAGCGACAGCATCAACGCCATGGCAACGGCAGCGGCCTGTGCAAGGCCGCGCGATTCGGCTTTTATACCCACCCAGTCCACGGCATGGATCAAAATCAGGCTCAGCACCACTTGCAGGCCGAGGGTAAAAAGCGAAATCAGCAAGTTGCGGTGCCGCGCCATATAGACGAGCGCTGCCTCGCTCACCACGGCTGTCGCGGCGGCAACCTCTGCGGCGAGCAGGAACACGACCGCGCCCGTACCGCCGACAAATTCCGGCCCGAACAGGCCCATCACCGCTTCGCCAGGTATACCCAGCGCCAGCGCGATTGCGGTTTGCGCCGCGATGATCCAGAAACCCACTTGGCCGACTTGCCGGGCGATGGCGCCATAATTTTTCTGTTTCAAATTGGCGGTGATAACCGGGCTCAAAATCGGATCAAAACTGGTTTTGAGCTTTTGCGGCAGGCTCGCAATCTGCTGCGCCGTATAATAAATCCCGGCAATTGCTGGCGTTGCAAATAGGCCAAGGATGAATAGGTCGAGCCGCCTGCTGCCCCATTCGGCGGCATCGGCGGCGGCCAGCGGCATATTGCGCCGCGCCACCATCACCAATGTTGCAGGTTTGGGCCGCCATCCCCAGGGCAGGCCATAGCTTTTGAAAAGCGGCCAAAATGCCGTCAGCATCGCCGCCAGCATCGACAGAATATAAGAGATGATCAACCCGTCACGCAGCGAATAAAATGGCATGAGCGGCAGCGCAAATAGCCCGGCCATGATGCTGATCGTCCAGGGTTCCACCACCGCCCGCGCGCGCACGGCAGAGGCAATGTCAAACCGGTAAGCAAGCGCCGCCAGCGCAATATCGGTGGCGACAATGGCGAAAATGACGATCGGCAGGAAACGATCAAAACCGTTAATCGCGCTATTGGGAAACATGATCTGCGGCACGGCGATCAGTAAAGCTGCGCCGATGGCCGATGCAATCATACCGACCAGCATCGCGTCGGCGACAATTTGCGCGGGCGGTTTTTCCTCGCGCGATAATATTTCCGCAAGCCCCCGGCGCAGGCCCAATGTCGCGAGCTGTGCCACAAATTCAACCGCTAGGACGGCAATGGCGAAACGGCCCAATGCTTCGGGCCCATAATAGCGCGTGCCGAGTATCAAAAAGGGGATACGCGCGGCCAAACGCAGCACGAAACCCAAAATATTGGTGCGGCCGCCCTTGGCTAAGGCGGCAATATCTTGATCATTGCTGGATGCTGCTGACGTCAATATCGTCCCCCTCGAAAGCCGGTGCTTAGCCCATATTGGTTGGGCTTGTCATCTTTCGGCTTTTAATGGTCTGGAAAGTAGAGCTTTTATGACCTCATTCACGTCTGCGCTGCCATCCAATAATCGGCATACCGCCGCCACGATCGGCATATCGGCGCCCAGCGCCTGCGCGGAGGCCAGCAGCACGGGCGCGGTTGCCGCGCCTTCCGCGACAGTGCGCCGACCGTTCAACAAATCCGCCGCCGATTGCCCTTGCCCCAATCCTTTGCCGAGCGAGAAATTACGCGAATTTTCCGATGAGCAGGTCAGCACCAAATCGCCCAGCCCCGATAGGCCAGCCAATGTTTCGGGCCGTGCCCCGCGGGCGATGCCATAGCGCTGCATCTCCGCAAATCCCCGCGCGATCAGCGACGCCCGGGCGTTCAGGCCCAGCCCTGCGCCGTCAACCACGCCGCAGCCTATGGCGAGCACATTTTTAACCGCCCCGCCAATTTCTGCGCCGATCACGTCATCAGTCCAATAAGGCCGGAAATATGGGGCCGCGACGGCTTGCGCCAATTGTTCACCCAAGGCTTCATGTTCGCAGGCCAACGTCATCGCCGCCGGTTTACGTGCAGCGACTTCATGCGCAAATGTCGGACCGGACAATATCGCAACCGGGTTAACCGGACGGACCTCGCGGGCAATATCGACCATTAACGCGCCGGTCCCCGCCTCAATGCCTTTGCAGCATAAAAGCAGCGGGCTGCGGATATCGGGCATGTTGGTCAAAAAATGGCGCAAATGCTGCGCCGGCGTGACGATCAGTAATATCGCACATCGGGCCAGATCATCCATATCGTTACTGGCCATGATAGAGGCGGGCAGGGGAATAGCGGGCAAATAATCGGCATTTTCATGTGCAGCGTTGATGGCAGCGACCAGCGACGGATCCCGCGCCCATAGCAGCGCCTTGCCATGAATATCGGCCATCACCGCGGCCAGTGCGGTGCCCCATGCGCCTGCACCCACGATGCCGACGGGATAGTCATAGCTGCTCATGCCTTTACCCCGGCACCGCGCGCGGCGGGCGCATCTGGATCAAGCGGCCAGCGGGGCCGCGCCGCCACGTCGAGCGGATCGGTCAGGCCTGCGGCAAAACGCTCTGCCCCGGCCCAAGCGATCATTGCGCCATTGTCGGTGCATAGCCATAGCGGCGGCGCGCAAAAGCGCATGGCATATTGCCCCGCCACTTGCTCCAGCATCGCACGTATGGCCATGTTGGCGGCAACGCCCCCTGCCACCACCAAAGCCGTAGGGCGCTCATCCATCCGCGACAGGCTGTAATGGAGCCGGTCGGACAGGCATTCCACCACTGCTGCTTGGAACGAGGCGGCAATATCTTCGGCGCGATACTGCCCCGATTCATGGGCGCGCAGCACCGCGCTTTTCAATCCGGCAAAGGAAAAATGCGGCTCATCTGCGCCTTTTAGCGGGCGGGGCAGCGGCACGGCAGCGCCGTTGCCTGATAAAGCCGCCTTTTCCACTGCTGGTCCGCCGGGAAAGCCAAGGCCCAATATCTTTGCGGTTTTGTCAAACGCTTCGCCCACCGCGTCGTCGATGGTAGTGGCCAACCGGTCATATTGCCCCACGCCGCGCACGCGCAGCAGCTGACAATGACCGCCCGATACCAGCAGCAGCATATAAGGAAAATCCAAATCGGGATCGACCAGCCGCGGCGACAGCGCGTGTCCCTCCAAATGGTTGACCGCGATCAACGGCTTTCCGCTGGCCATCGCCAATGCTTTGGCGGTGACGAGGCCGACCATCACCCCGCCAATCAATCCGGGGCCAGCGGTTGCGGCTATGGCGTCCAAATCATCCAGACGAACCCCCGCATCTGCAAGCGCCGTTTCAATCAGCGGCATCATCAAATCCGAATGAGCGCGCGCTGCAATTTCGGGCACAACCCCGCCAAAGGCGCGGTGATGATCCTCTTGCCCGGCAAGCGCGTGCGACAATATCGTCCGGTCGCTGCGGACAATAGCGGCTGCGGTTTCGTCGCAACTGGATTCAAGGCCTAAGATTAAAGTCATAAAGATACGGTCATATTCTGCGCTTCCCCAATAGCAGGTGCGGCGCTATGGACAAGCGGCATGACCGCTTATCCGCTCTTTACCGCCCAAAAACCGCTGCGTATTGGCACGCGCCGTTCCCCGCTCGCCATGGCGCAGGCGCAAATGGCCGCGTCAGCCCTGCGTTCGCGCCATGCCCTTGCCGAGGCGGCGGTGATATTGGTGCCGATATTGGCGAGCGGTGACAAAATTCAGGATCGGCCGCTCGCGCAATTGGGCGGCAAGGCATTATGGACGAAGGAGCTGGAGCGCGCTTTGTCCGGCGGTGATATTGATGTTGCGGTTCATTCGATGAAAGATGTCGAAACCGTCCGGCCTGCCGATTACCGGATTGGCGCGATGCTGCCCCGCGCCGATGTGCGCGACCGGATGGTGGGCGCGCCGTCCATCGCCGCGTTGCCGATGGGCGCGCATGTCGGGACATCCAGCCCGCGCCGCGCCGCGCAATTGCTCGCGCAGCGCCGCGACCTGAAAATCTCATCCATTCGCGGTAACGTTGCCACCCGTTTGTCGAAAGTGGAAAGCGGCGAATTTGACGCGACGTTGCTGGCGGCGGCGGGGCTTGACCGCCTGTCCCGGCCCGATACCGGCCATGCAATCGAGGTGGACCAAATGCTGCCCGCCGCATCGCAGGGCGCGGTGGGCATCGAGGCATTGGCGGCGCGGCAGGATCTGCAAACGATGTTGTCGGCGGTCAATCATGCCCCCACTTTTGCCTGCGTGATGGCTGAACGCGCTTTCCTGGAGGCGCTGGGCGGTAATTGCCATTCCCCGGTGGCGGCGCTCGCGGTGCAGCAGGGCGCAGAAATCTGGCTACGCGGAGAGATATTGTCCGATGATGGCAACGAAAAATATGCGGGCGATATTCGTTTTGTGCAAGGCGATGTGGGCGGGCCGCATAAATTGGCCGAGCAATTGCTGCGTGCCGCCAGTGACCGGGTGAAGGCATTATTCGGGGCCTAAAACTCCTGATTATCCGGCCGCAACCCGGCGCGGATGCGACCGCCAAATTGGCGGCGGATATGGATTTTGTGCCGGTGACGCTGCCGCTATTCCATATCGAGGCTTTGCCGTGGCACGTGCCCGATCCGGCCGCATATGACGCGCTGCTGATCACCAGCGCCAACGCAATTCATTTGGGCGGTGACGGGTTGGCGGCGCTCACATCGCTGCCGGTATATGCAGTTGGCGGCAAGTCGGCGCAGCGCGCGGCGCAGGCCGGATTCACCATCGCCGCCACAGGTGACACAGATTCGGCGCAGATTGCGGCGATGGCGGCGGCCAATGGCGCGGCCCGGCTCTTATGGCTATGCGGTAAAAACCGCACGGTGGTTGACCCGCCCGCTGGCGTGCATTTGGACAGCCGCATTATCTATGACGCCGCAAGGCTGCCTCCACCGCCGGATTTTGCGCAGCAGGTGCAGGACGCGGGTGCGGTGATGTTACATTCGCCCCGCGCTGCACGCTATTTTGCGCAGATATGCGCAGAGTTAGCGCTGGATAAATCCGCAGTGACCATCGCGGCTCTATCGGCCAATATCGCGAAAAATGCAGGTTCAGGCTGGGCAAAAATAATTATCGCCGCGCGCCCCTGCGACCGGCTCTTGCTCGCCAAAATAGCAAGCGACTTTACAAGCAGCACCTCTGGCCCCTAATACAGCGGTTAAGGGACGGCAAAAGCCGCATGAAGGGTAGCGAATGGATAATTACAGGCCACAAACGGGCGCCGCATCTGGCGGGATGAAAGCGCGATATATCGCGATATTCCTGCTGGCCGCATTTATCTGCGGCGGCATATTGACCGTTTGGGCGGCGCAGCGTTTCGAGTTATTCGGCACCACCGAAAAAGCCGCCGATGCCCCCGCGACGAAGCCTGAAGTCGCCGCCGAACCGGCCTTTAGCAGCCTGCCTGCTCCCATTGCACCGGCCAAAAATGCGGCGATGGATCAACAGGTTGATAATTTGGAAGCACGGCTGTCGCGGATCAATGCCGATGCGCAGGCCGCGTCGGGCAATGCCGCGCGGGCCGAAGCCATGCTGCTCGCTTTTGCCGCCCGCCGTGCGATTGATAGCGGCGCAGCGCTTGGCTATATTGAACCGCAATTGCAAAGCCGGTTTGGCGCGACCCAGCCTAAGGAAGTGGCCGCGATTGTTCAGGCCACCCGCACGCCAGTAACGCTTGATATATTGCGCGCCGAATTGGCATCGCAGGGCGATAGCTGGCTGGCGCAGGATGGTTTGACAACATGGGGCCGGATTCAAAAGGAAATGAGCGAGCTATTCGTCTTGCGCAAGGATACAACCCCGTCGCCTGCGCCCACGCGGCGATTGGAACGGGCGCGGCAATATACCGAGATGGGCAATATGGAAGCCGCGATCAAAGAGGTTGAAAAACTACCGGGTGCACGAGAGGCGTCTGGCTGGCTGGAAAAAGCAAGGCGCTATGTCAATGTCCGCAAGGCGCTGGACTCGATTGAACGCAGCGCATTGGCGCAGCCTGCCGATTTGATTGCCCCCAAATCGGCTGCACCCGCACCGCCTGTCCCCGCTGCACCGGCGGCAGGCGAAACCGGTGAAGAAAAAGCGGACAATATACCGGCACCTTGATTGCCGTAAATCTTTCATAAATCTGTAATGTTGTTATTAGCGATTCGATGATCGCAACCGCACCCTTGACTGAACCGGCCTATAAGGCACCGGCGCTCGGCCTGCTAATGCAGGAAGGCGGCGCTTTTGCTTATATGCGCATTGCCGCGACCTTTGGCGGGGCCGTGCCGCTTTCAGCACGCGGCAGCGGGCATAAGGTTATTGTTTTTCCTGGATTTATGGCATCCGACCAATCCACCGGACGGCTACGCCGATCATTGAATGCGGCCGGTTTTGACAGCCATGGCTGGGGCCTCGGGCGCAACCGGGGTGTCACCGCTGATATGCTTGCCCGGGTCCATGACAAAATCGGTTCGCTGGCAGGCGTGGGGCCTATCAGCTTGATCGGATGGAGCCTAGGCGGTTTGGTCGCACGGGAATATGCCAAATTATATCCCGAAAATGTGCGGAAAGTGGTCACTCTCGGTAGCCCCTTTTCCGGCGATCCGCGCGCGAATAATGCGTGGCGCGCCTATGAAGCCATTGCCGGACACAGTGTGGATAATCCCCCCATTCAAACGGTTTTGCATGAAAAACCCCCGGTTCCGACAATCGCATTCTGGTCACCCGGCGACGGGATTGTCGCGCCAGAGGCCGCCTGCGGCCTGCCGGGACAATCGGACCATCAAATCCGCTTGGATTGCCGTCATATGGATTTTGTCAGCAAACCCGCCGCCATTCAGGCTATAGCCGCCGCCTTGGCCGAATGAGCAGCGCCAGAACGCGCTAGGCCCTGACCCTAATCCTTTTTCAACAGGAATACCGCATGTTCCGCCAGCAAATTGGCCATCCGGCCGCTGCGTTGCCGGTTGCCTGATAAGAACCACGCGCCGGTCACGCTCACCTCCCTATTTTGCAGGAAAGCGCGGAAATCGTCGATGCTGGTATGGTGAATATTGGGCGTTTCATACCATAGCGCGGGCATATGCGGTGTCACCGGCATCCTCCCGCCCGCGAGCAACGACGCGCGCACCCGCCAATAGGCAAAATTGGGGAAAGAGACAAAAGCCTGCCGCCCGATACGCAGCAAATGGTCAAGCACCAGATCGGGCCGCATCGTCGTCTGCAATGTCTGGCTCAATATCGCATAATCGAAACATTTGTCGGGATAATCGGCAAGGTCGCGGTCGGCATCCCCCTGCACCACCGGCAGGCCGCGTGCGACCGCTTGTGCGACATTGGCCGGATCAATTTCCAGCCCGCGGGCATCGGCATGGCGGTGATCGCGCAGCGCCGCCATCAACGCCCCATCGCCGCAGCCAACATCCAATATCCGCGCACCATCGGCAACATTGCGGGCGATAATGGCAAGATCAGGGCGTAGCTTAGTCATTTGAAAGCATCCGGAAAATCAAGTTTCATCGCCCGTTCGGGATTGTCCAATGGTTGCCAGCCTGTGCGGGCATATACCTCATGCGCATCGCGGGTGAATAATATCCAGCGGCGCAATCCCTGCAGACGGGGGTGGGCTTGCAAGGATAGAAGCATGGCATGGGCCAAGCCTTTGCTTCGATGTTCCTTGAGCACATAGACATCGGCTAGATAAGCAAAGACCGAATAATCAGAAACCACGCGTGCCATCGCCACTTGTTCACCATTAAAATAAATGCTTACGCACAGGCTGTTCTCGATAGCGGTTTCAATTTTTGCCAAAACAATGCCGGGTGACCAATAGCTGTGGGTCAAATAGGCATGGGCTGCGACCGGATCAGCCCCATCACGCAGTTCATATCCGGCGGGTAAAAGGATCATGTGATGCCCCGCAAGCGCGCGGCATAATCAGGGGCCAGCCGCTCCATGAAAATATCGGCACGGATTAGGCTGTGAAAACCGATTTTGCTGTATACTTCATGCGCATCGGCGGTGACCAAGGATATACGGCGGATACCGGTAAAGCTGGGATGTTGGATAAACCAGTTAACCATTTTTTGGCCAAGTCCCTGCCTGCGCGCAGGTTCATCAATCCATACATCGGCAATCCAGGCAAATGTTGCATAATCGGTAATCGCGCGGGCAAAGCCAATTTGTTCATCACCGGAATATGCGCCCAACGCGTGCGATCCATTAATCGCCTTTTCCACTAAACTGCGTTCTATACCCGGTGACCAATAGCTGCTGGCCAGCCAGCCATGGATTTTGTCCAATTGCAGCCGAGCCGGTGTATCATCCAATTCAACCATCATACCCCCGCCCTTAAAAAACCATCGACGATGCGGTTCATGTCCGGCGCGTCGATCAAGAATGCGTCATGGCCAAAGGGGCTGGATAGCTCGACAAAGCTAACCGGCGCGCCGGCGGCGTTGAGCGCATGGACGATGCGGCGGGATTCGGCGGTGGGATAGAGCCAGTCGCTGTCAAAACTGATCAGGCAAAAACGGGTCTGGCTGCCCCGAAATGCAGCGGACAGGTTGCCGCCATGCGCCTCGGCCAGGTCGAAATAATCCATCGCTCTGGTGATATAGAGATAGCTGTTGGCATCAAACCGGTCGACAAAACTGATCCCTTGATGGCGCAGATAGCTTTCAATCTGAAAATCGGCGTCAAAGCCAAAGCTTTTGGCGTCGCGGTCCTGCAAATTGCGGCCAAATTTTTCGGTCAATCCGGCTTCGGACATATAGGTGATATGCGCCGCCATCCGCGCCACCGACAATCCTTTGGCAGGCGGGGTGTCATCGCCATAATAATCGCCGCCGCGCCAATAGGGATCGGCCATAATGGCTTGGCGGCCAACCTCATGAAAGGCGATATTTTGCGCGCTATGCCGGGCGGCAGAGGCGATCACCACCGCGCTGCGCACCCGCTGCGGATACAGGCTGGCCCAACACAGCGCCTGCATCCCGCCCATCGACCCGCCGACCACCGCCGCCAGCGTGTCTATGCCCAAATGGTCGAGCAATATCGCCTGCGCCCGCACCATATCGGCGATGGTGATCACCGGAAAATCCATGGCATATGGCTCGCCCGTGCCGGGATCAATGCTGGCCGGACCGCTGCTGCCCATACAGCTGCCCAGCACATTGATGCACAGGACGCAGTAACGGTCTGTATCAATCGGTTTGCCGGGGCCAACCATATTCACCCACCAACCATCCTTGCCCGTAACCGGATGCGTGCTGGCGACATATTGGTCCATGGTCAGCGCGTGGCAAATCAGTATCGCGTTGCTTTTATCGGCATTCAGCTCGCCATAGCTTTCATAGGCAAAATCAAGCGGGGCAAAGGCGGCGCCATTGTCCAGCTGCACCGGCCCCATCAGCCTTACGCCCTTGTTCAATCCGAAACGTTCATCCGCGCCCATGTCCAATCCATTATCAGGCCAAGGCGGCGATACAATAGAATATTGGATTAGAATATTGGATTCCTGTGCAATCACGGCTATGCCGCCGGCATGACTATACCCAAGCCCAAAGACTATATTTCGGCGATCCATGCCTATACGCCCGGCAAGGCAAAGGCCGATGATGGCCGCGCGCTGATCAAATTATCGGCCAATGAAAACCCATTGGGATGCAGCCCTCATGCCAGCGCGGCGCTCGCGGCACAGGCCGGCGGCGTGGCCCGCTATCCCGATCCGGGAAGCGGCGCATTAAGAGCAAAGCTTGCCGAAACCTATGGGCTTGAGGCGGAACGGATCGTGTGCGGCACGGGATCGGACGAGCTGCTGAACCTGATCGCGGCGGGCTATGCCGGTTTGGGGGATGAGATTATCCATGTCCGCTATGGCTTTTCTGTTTATGAAATTGCAACGCGCAAAATTGGCGCCGAAGTTGTTATGGCACCGGACGCGAATTATGCGACCGACGTCGATGCGCTGCTCTCGTTGGTGAATGAAAAGACGCGGCTGGTCTATCTTGCCAACCCCAACAATCCCACGGGAACCTATACACCCGATAGCGAGATTGAGCGGCTGCATGCCGCATTGCCATCCGATGTCATATTGGTTTTGGATCAGGCTTATGGCGAATATCTGACCAATGATGGCCCTGCGGCTTTTGACCTTGCTCGCCGCCACGACAATGTGCTGGTCACGCGGACCTTTTCGAAAATTTACGGCTTGGCCGCCGAACGCATAGGCTGGGCCTATGGCGCGAGCGGGATGATCGACACGCTCAACCGGATACGCGGGCCGTTTAATGTGACAAGCGCGGGCCAGGCTGCCGCCATTGCGGCGCTGGCCGATCAGGATTTCGTGGTGAAGAGCCGGGAGCATAATACCAAATGGCTCGCATGGATGAATGATCAAATCGCATCGCTGGCCAATCACGGCCTGCGCGCCATTCCGTCGGCGGCGAATTTTGTGCTGGTGATATTTGACGGCGCTGTATCCGCCGAAACCGCCGACCGCGAATTGATAGAGGCAGGCTATGTCGTGCGGCGGCTTGCCGGACAAGGACTTGGTCATGCGCTGCGTATCACGATCGGGACCGAAGAGGAAAATCGCGGTGTCATGAACGCGCTGCGGGCGATATTGGAACGTGCGCGCTGATGCTGCCTTTCGCTCGGATCACCATCATCGGCCTTGGCTTGATCGGCTCGTCCGTTGCCCGCGCGATTAAGGCGAATATGCCCACGGTGCGGGTCACCGGCTATGACAGTGATACAGGTGTGCGCGAACGGGCCCGGCCGCTTGGCTTTTGCGATGACATTGCAGGTCATGCCGGGACCGCCGTCATAGATGCCGACCTCGTGCTGCTCGCCGTGCCGGTGGGCGCTATGGGCGCGGTCGCGGCAGAATTTGCCGCTGATTTGCCCGCAGATGCAGTTGTCAGCGATGTCGGCAGCTGCAAACAAAGCGTGCTGAGCGCGCTTTCCGCTGCGTTGCCGGGCGCAGTTATTATCCCGGCGCATCCCGTGGCGGGCACCGAAAAAAGCGGTCCAGAGGCCGGGTTTGCTACGCTGTTTCAAGGGCGCTGGTGCATTTTGACACCGCCCGCCGACGCGCCGAGCGCCGCGACCGAAAAGCTGCGCATTTTTTGGCAACGGCTGGGCGCGGATGTCGAGATTATGGACGCGCGGCATCATGATATGGTGCTCGCCATCACCAGCCATTTGCCGCATTTGATCGCCTATACCATTGTCGGCACCGCCGATGATTTGGGCGAGGTAACGCAAAGCGAAGTGATTAAATATAGCGCCGGGGGTTTTCGCGACTTTACCCGGATTGCCGCGTCCGATCCCGTGATGTGGCGCGATGTGTTTTTGTCGAATAAGGAAGCGGTGCTGGAAATGCTGCAACGGTTCAGCGAGGATTTGACCGCGCTGCAACGGGCAATCCGTTATGACAAGGGCGAGGATTTAGAGGCGTTGTTCACCCGCACCCGCGATATTCGCCGCTCAATCGTGGAACAGGGGCAAGATGACGATGCGCCCGATTTCGGACGGAAGCATTAGAGCGGTAGAGCGAAAGGCTACAGGCTTTCCATAAATGCGGCAGAATCCACTGCCGTCATTATATAATAACTCTTTCGCCTCGATATTTGTCACAAAACTGCAAAAATAGATTTGACAACCTTGTCATATTTCGCGATTACGGCGCACCGGTTCATTTTTTGAGGAGATTTGGCCGGTTCTTGAAAAATGAGGAGAGAGAATATGCGTATATCGAAAAAATGCGTCACTGCCGCGCTTGTCGCCATGACAACGATGTCATCAACGGCTTTCGGGCAAGCGCTGCTGGTCGATGATTTTTCGGGAACGGGCGGTCCTGATTCAACAAAATGGACCGTATCGACACAGAATAATGGTTCGCCCTTCGGCTGCACCTTTGCCACGAGCGAAGTTTGGAAAAGCGGTGGGAATTTGATTTTGAACGTCAACCCAAACACCGACAAATGCGCCGAAGTCAAAAGTGTGAAGTCCGATTTCAAATATGGCAAATATCTGGTCCGCGTGACGCCCAGCACCTTTGCCGGCGGAAATACCAGCTTTTTTCTTTATACGGGCACCACTGGCGGGGCCACCAACCATTATGAAATTGACATAGAAATCATCAACGGCGGCAAGACATTGCATACCAATTATTTCGTCAAAGGCAGCGATAATGGCGGCAAAAATGTGAAGCAGTTCAACCTTGGCGCTGGCCTAGTGCAATTGGGTTTTGAATGGCGGGCAAATACCATCCGCTGGTTTTGGGTCGGATCGGACGGGAAAGAGAATAATTACCGCACCGCCAATGTTTCCATCTCCAACAATATGAACCTGTTCATGAACCATTGGTATAGCGACAACAGCGCCTCCGGCGTCGGCTTTTTGGGCGAACATACCGGCGGCGGCGGTCAGGCCAAATATGACAAGGTTGAAGTGTACAAATAAGCGCGCGTCACTGCGTCTCTATGAGCGCCGGATCACCATGCCGGCGCTCCTTTTTTTTGCCCTATAGCTGACCATCAAAATTCAGCCAATATCCCACCACTCGCCATTTTCCGTCCTCTTGGCTTAGCGCAAGCGTCTCCACCGTGTCGGGCTTTGCCGCAAATTGCGTGCGGAATTTCACCATTTCATATCCAGACGGCGGGGCGGGGACAAATTCCTGCGACTGAAATGTCCGCGATAATGTCGCGCCCAATTTCGGCTGCACCGATTGGGCCACCTCGGCAAATTTTTCCTTCGTATTTTGCTCCCGAAATTGTTTCCCACTGGCTGCGTAAGTCGCGGCCCAATCATGGGCGTCGACCAGCGCGAGCCATTGCCGCGCCGCCAATATGGTTTCATTTTCGGTTGCGGCGGCCGGAGTGGCTACGTCCTGCGGCGCGGTTTGGGCGGCCTTATCTGCACTTGCCGGCAATGTTTCCGGCGACAGCGTGGTTAAGGCAAATGCGGCTAAAATGAATGACATGGTCAAACCTCCTATGATCGCAAGGGAAAGCATATGGCCCGGTTTCCTTGCGCCACCGGGCAGCGCCATATCTGCGGCATCGGCAGCGTTATTGGCTTCCCCTATTATCTTGTCCGCAACATTTTGGGGGGTGTTGCCCTCGGCCTTTAAGAGCTGACGCGCGGCTTCGCGGCTGCTCGATACCGCCATTTTCTGCCGCGCATTGCGCAGCCGTTCATTCACCGTATGGACCGATAATTCAAAATGCCGCGCAATGGATTTGGCATCATACCCGCGCAGTAACAGGCGCAACGTATCCTTTTCCTTATCGGTAAGTGATTGATAACCGTCCGCCATGATCGCACTCGCTCTGTTGGAAACTGGACGCAGAGTTTAGGATGCTGAACCGCTGCTATCCACCCCAAAAATTTTGTAGGCTTTTGCCAGTGGCGGCAATAGATACGCGCTATGGCCGATCATTATCACCCCCCCGTCAAACGCAGCGTGACCATAAACGGGCATCAAACTAGCATCAGCCTGGAGCCGCTATTTTGGGATATGCTGAAATCCGCCGCTGAGGCCCGCGGAATAGCGGTCAATGCATTGGTCGCGCAGATTGACGCCGAACGCATCAAAAGCGCAACCCCGCCGGGGCTGGCAAGCGCGGTGCGGGTTTGGTTGGTGGCGAAACAGGGCGCAGCGGCAGGGCCGCGTCTGCGCTGGGCCGCAAAGTCCGATTACCCTGCCTTGGGCCAGATCATGTATGATGCCGTCCACGCGTTGCCCAGCCCGTATAGTGAAGCGCAGCGCCGCGCATGGATGCCGGAGCCAAGGCAGGGCGATGAATGGAATGCGCGGCTTTGCCGCCAGCATATCGTCATTGCGGATATAGCGGGCCATACCGCCGGATTTATGAGTCTGGAGCCGCAGGATGATGCGTCACTAGGCTATGTCGATTTCGCCTATATCTTGCCGCAGTATCGCGGGCAGGGTATTTTCGCGGCGCTCTATGGCTGGATAGAAGCGCGGGCGCTCGGCGCAGGGATTACGCGGCTGACCACCCATGCCAGCCTCGCCGCGCGGCCCGCCTTTGAAAGGGAGGGATTTACGGTAACGCAGGAAGAGACGGTTACGATCGGCGCGGAGCAGCTAAGGCGCTTTGCGATGACGAAGAAGATTTAAGAGCTGCGCCTGAGAGCTGCGCCTAAAAGACTTTTCTGACAATCTTGGCATCGACATGCGCCAGAAAATAGCGCATTCCCTTTTTGTCAGAGAGCAACCCTAACTGATCTTCACCCAAGGGGTTAAACCGGGCGTTATTTTTAATTTGCTCGCAATTTGCTTGGTTCTTAAACGCAGCTGAGGGTTGAGGATAAGGGCTATGCCTATCTTCGCGAGTGCATTTGACCACTGTGCCCGTCTTATCGACCGTTAGCTTCACCAAAATTTGGACTTTTTGGTATTTTTCATCGGGCTTTAACTGATAACTCGATTCATTCATCCAAGCATTATTGCGGACCCAACTGGCCGGTGCATTTGCTGGCGTCGCCGGATAATCTACCGTATTTCCTGCATTCGTGACGCTTCCGACATTATTCGGGATGGCCCAAGCAACTGCGCTATTATAACTTCCTTCAATTGGATTACCCAGATCATCCAACGCAGGCTGTAACCGGGCACGCCTCGTGACATTGTTGCAAGCGGTTTCATCCAATATTTGAACACCGCTGGAACGGGTAATCGCGCATTGCGTGATCTTCCCCGATTTTTCGACCGACAGAGAAAAGAAGGTTTTGCCTTGCAATTCCTCACGCAAAGCAAGAATCGGATAATCATTCGTCATCACCCATCGGCCCGGATTGCTGATAGGTGTAACAGGCCGCCTTTGGTCCGGTATTTCCACGGTGCAATAGGGGGTGCATTCCGATTTGGTCATCACAGGGCGCGGCGCGGGGGCGGGCGGCGCCGGTGGCCTTGGCGGCATATCTGTTGTGTCTTGCGATATAACCGCCATCAAATATATAAAAATAGGCAGTTTATCATTCATACTATCTCAATCCGCCCCCACACGCTCCACGTCTGCGCCGACCATGGCCAGCTTTTCCTCCAGCCGCTCGTATCCTCGGTCGAGATGGTAGAGCCGCGACACTTCGGTTTCGCCCTCGGCGACTAGACCTGCCATCACCAGGCTCATCGAGGCGCGCAGGTCGGTGGCCATGACGGGGGCGCCGGTGAAGCCTTTGATGCCATGGACAATCGCGGTGCGGCCCTTGGTTTCGATATGCGCGCCCATGCGGTTTAGCTCGGGCACGTGCATATAGCGGTTTTCGAATATCGTTTCGGTCAGCACACTGGTGCCCTCTGCCATGCACAGCATCGCCATAAACTGCGCCTGCATATCGGTGGCAAAGCCGGGATAGGGCGCGGTGGTCAGCGTGATCGCGCGCATTTTGCCCTGTGCCGCAACGCGCAGGCCATTTTTGGTTTCTTCAACCAGCACGCCCGCTTCGCGCAACGCGGCGACGGTCGCGCCCATTTCTTCCTCATTCGCGCCGAGCAGTTCAACGTCACCCCCGGTCATCGCTGCGGCGCAGGCATAGCTGCCCGCTTCAATCCGGTCGCTCATCACGCGGTAGGTCGCGCCGTGCAGCCGGTCTTTGCCGTGGATGACCAAATTGCCGCGTCCGATATTCTCAATCTCCGCCCCCATCGCGACCAGCAGATTGCACAGATCGACAATCTCCGGCTCGCGCGCCGCATTTTTCAGCTCACAGGTGCCCTTGGCCAAGACGGCGGCCATGATCGCATTTTCGGTCGCGCCCACCGACACAACGGGGAAAGTAAATTTGCCGCCGGGAAGGCCGCCCGATGGCGCGGTCGCCTTCACATAACCTGCGGCGACTTCAATCTTTGCGCCAAACGCTTCCAACGCTTTCAAATGCAGGTCGATGGGCCGGTTGCCGATGGCACATCCGCCGGGCAGCGATACGGTCGCCTCGCCCGTGCGGGCCAGCAATGGCCCGAGCACCAGGATGGACGCGCGCATTTTGCGCACCAGATCATAGGGCGCGACATTGCTGGTCATCCGGGTGGCTTGCAGCGTCATCACCCGGCCGAAATCTTCGGGGCGCGCGCCCGCGATGCTGGTCGATACGCCAAACTGGTTCATCAAATGCTGAAACCCGTCAATATCCGCAAGGCGGGGCAAGTTGCGCAGCGTCACCGGCTCGTCGGTTAACAAGGCGCAGGGCAGCAGGGTAAGCGCGCTGTTTTTTGCGCCGCTGATCGGGATTTGGCCTTTAAGCGGGTTGCCGCCGCGTACGATTATCTTGTCCATCGCCTGTATTTAGCGGGATTCAGCGCCCGTGCAAGTGGCCGTAAAAACAAGCGTTCATATCGCGCTTTACCGCATCGATTCGCGGCGGTGCTTGTAACGATAAACGGCTTGGGTTATTCGCGGGCGATATGAAGATATCACCCCTGATTTTGGCGGCTGCCTTGCTCGCCATCCCCCTATCCCCCGCCGCCGCCCGCGATTGGGGCAATGTCAGCGGCTGGTATGTCAGCAGCGGCGAAAATAGCTGCGGCCTATATTCCAGCGAATTTGCAGGACCTGGAACAGAGGTCGTGATTTTGAAACGGCTGGATGGGAATATCTATCTTCAGGCGAATAATCTCAGCTGGGCATTGGGCAATGGGTGGGAGGCATCGACCCGCATCGAAATTGACGGGCAAAGCTATGGCGGGGTGATGAATGTCGCGCCGCTTTCCGCCTATCCCGGCCGGGGTATGATCATCGTTTTCAGCAGCGATTTGGAAGCCGATTTGCGCCGGGGCAAAAGGCTTTCCATCACCGTAAACGGCCTGACGCTCGCCGATATATCGCTTGGCGGCAGTTCGGCTGCGCTGGCGGTGGCGCAAAGCTGCCTTGACGAGCTGCGCAGCGGAGGCTCGGGCTCTACCGCAAGCGCCAGCACGGCGGCGGCATCGGCGGGGTTTGAAACCATTTCCGCAGCCGCTGTTACCGAAGCAAAGCCAAAGGGTAGCCCAGGCAGCTGGATTGAAATGCGCGATTATCCTAGCAGCGCCCTGCGCGACCGGCGCGAAGGCACGACATCCTTTCGCCTGACCATCGGGTCAGATGGCCGGGTCGACAATTGTGAGATAACCAGCAGCAGCGGCCATGCCGATCTGGATGCAGCGACCTGCACCGCCATGACCCGCCGCGCCCGTTTTACCCCCGCACGCGGCGCAAACGGCTTGGAAACCACCGGCAGCTATGACAGCCGGGTGGTATGGAAAGTGCCGGGGTAAGCGGGTTTAAGGGTCAGGCCCTAACTGGCTTTACGCAAACCGCCTTCATATTTTGCTTTAATCGGTGCTCGCGGGCTTTTGCGACGTTCCAACATGACCCAGTCGGCCATTTCACTATCGGGGGTATAATCGCTCACCAGCATTTTCAGGTTGTCGCGGACCATCTGAGCGTCATGCGCATTCAAGGCGCGGATCAGGCTATCCAGCCCGATTTGCAGCGCGCCTATCGGCAGAAATATCTCATTGGCTTTCATAATCCGTTTGTGGCTTGTGGGTTCGGGATTATTGCCGATCAATAATTCTTCATATAATTTTTCGCCGGGACGCAGGCCGACTGTCTCAATCTCTATTTCTCCATCCGGATTATCGGCATCACGCACGGTCGAACCAGATAGTTCAATCATTTTGCGGGCAAGGTCGATGATCTTCACCGGTTCACCCATATCGAGCACAAATACTTCCCCGCCGACGGCCATCGCGCCGGCTTGGATGACCAGCTGTGCTGCTTCGGGAATGGTCATGAAATAGCGGGTAATCTCCGCATGGGTCAGCGTTACCGGACCGCCGCGCTTAATCTGTTCGCGAAACAGCGGCACGACCGAACCGCTGCTGCCCAGGACGTTGCCAAAACGGACCATGGAAAAACGGGTATTGGGCTTTTCCGCCGCAAGCGCCTGTAACGCCATTTCGGCTAACCTTTTGCTGGCCCCCATCACGTTGGTGGGGCGCACGGCTTTATCGGTGCTGATCAAAACAAAATCTGAAACACCGGCCTGCGCAGCGGCGCGGGCGGCCGTGATGGTTCCAAAAACATTATTATGCACCCCTTGCGCCGGATTATGTTCGACCAGCGGGACATGTTTATAGGCGGCCGCGTGATAGACCGTGTCGGGCACCCATGTTGTCATAATGCTTTCCATCCGCGCGGCGTCAATTACATTGGCGAGCAATGGCCGTATTTGCGTTTCCAGCTTGGCTATCTGACGTTGATGCTCGAGCTCCCCATGAATGGCATATAGGTTATATTCATTCATATCCGCCAGCAATAAGGAGGCGGGGTTTAACCACAAAATCTGGCGGCATAGCTCGCTGCCAATCGATCCGCCCGCGCCGGTGACCAGCACGGTTTTGCCGGCAATATTTTTGGACAGCAATGTGGCATCGGGCACGACGGGATCGCGGCCCAGTAAATCCTCAATGTCTAACTCGCGCAAATCGTTCACCGTCACTCGGCCCTGCGCCAAATCATTCAGGCCAGGCAGCGTGCGGACCGCAACCGACGTGCCGCGCATCCGTTCGACGATTTCATTGCGGCGTTTACGTGACAGAGTCGGAAGGGCGAGCAACACATCGTCAATTTTCAGCGCGGCAAATAATCCGGGCAGGTCATAGCCGGCATAAATTTTATGCCCCGCCAATATGCTGCCGCTTAAGGCCGGATTGTCGTCGATAAAACCTATGATTTTTAGCTCGCTGCTACCCGACAGTGCGGCGGCCAACTGCCGCCCGGAGGTACCTGCGCCATAAATAAGTACACGGCTGCGCGCCTCTCTATTCACTATCGCATCATAAGCGCCGCCGAGCCAGAAACGGACAAAAGCACGCGATCCGCCAATGGCCAAGAACAATAATATGGGCTGGATCAAACCCACAGTGCGCGGCACCGTCGCGAAGCTATATAGCGTAAAGATAGCGGCATAGATAATGCCATAAATCATCGCGGCCATGGCCGCAGCGGCAAGCGCGGACGAACCAGAATAGCGGAAAATCGCTCGGTATAATCCGCATCGGATGAAGATGGGAATGGCGATGATCGGCGCGGCGATAATCGATGCCCATTGCACGCCGGCCGGCCATGTCCATTGCCCCAAGCGCAAATAATAAGCGACGATAACCGTCGCCATACATAGGCATATATCAAGCGATAGCGCCGCAGCTCGTTTGTTTCCGCGCGAAATACCCAATAATCTGTCGACCACATTCCGGCCCATGGAACAGCCCCTATTTACAGGCATTCCATTGTTAAACGGACATGGTAAATGAGTTGTTAACGCGCCCTACGGCCAGCAACTCCAGCATCGCGGGTAAAGTCTACGCCGCCCCCGCCGCTCACCGTTCCTTGGTGGCGCTGAATTTCAAATCGGGGTGTTTTTCCTGTTGATAGCCGACATCCCAGGCGGATTTGGCCAGAAAAACGGGCACGCCGTCGCGGTCTTTGGCCATCAGGGCGCTGTTAATATCCATGAAGGCGCGGATTTTATCGTCGCCGCCGATCAACCAGCGGGCGGTATCATAGGGCGATGGTTCGAGCACCGCCTCCACCTTATATTCCGCCTCCAACCGAGAGATGAGCACATCCAGCTGCAATTGCCCGACCACGCCGACAATCCATTGCGCGCCAATTTCGGGATAGAAAACCTGGATCACGCCTTCTTCGGACAGATCGTCGAGCGCCTTCCTCAGCTGTTTCGTTTTGGTCGGGTCTTTTAACACCACGCGGCGCAAAATTTCCGGCGCAAAATTGGGTAGGCCGGTAAAGCGCAGCTGGTTTTTCTCGCTCAATGTATCGCCAACGCGCAATGTGCCATGATTGGGAATACCGATAATATCGCCCGGCTCTGCGCTATCGGCGATCTCGCGGTCCTGCGCAAAAAATAATATCGGCGAATGGATGGCGACGGGTTTGCCATGCCCCGACGGGATCAGCTTCATCCCGCGTTTGAATGTGCCGCTGCACAGCCGCATGAAGGCGATACGGTCGCGGTGCATCGGGTCCATATTCGCTTGCACTTTGAAAATAAAGCCGGTGACATCTTTTGCGCCGGGCAAAATCTCGCCTTGATCGGATGGCTGCGGCCGGGGCGGCGGGGCGATGGCGGCGATCGCGCCAATCATTTCCTCGATGCCAAATTCTTTCAGCGCAGAGCCGAAATAGACCGGTGTTAAATCGCCATTGCGATAGGCCTCCAGGTCAAATTCGGCATAGCCCATTTGCGCAAGTTCGGCATTTTCACGGAATTTCGCAAGGCCGCGTTCAGACAGATGCGCCGTCAGGCTTTCCGCGTCTAATCCGTCATGCAGGCTATGTTTGCCTTCATATTCCTTCGATCCGCCGCTCGGCTGCGTTAACCGGCCAGAGGCAAATTCGTATATCCCTTCAAATTCGCCGCCCATGCCCACCGGCCAGCTCATTGGGCAGACGTCGAGCGCCAGTTTGTCGGCGACCTCGTCCAATATCTCAAAACATTCGCGCCCTTCGCGGTCGACCTTATTGACGAAAGTGATGATCGGCACGCTGCGCAGTCGGCATACTTCAAACAGTTTCAGCGTCTGCGGCTCAATCCCTTTGGCCGCGTCAATCACCATGATCGCGCTGTCGACGGCGGTCAGCGTGCGGTAGGTATCCTCGGAAAAATCCTCATGCCCCGGTGTGTCGAGCAGGTTGAAGATGATGCCGTCTTTTTCAAATGTCATCACCGACGATGTCACCGAAATGCCGCGCTGCTGTTCAATTTTCATCCAGTCGGACCGCGCCCGCCGCGCTTGCCCCCGCGCCTTGACTTCGCCGGCCAAATGGATCGCGCCCCCTTGCAAAAGGAGCTTTTCGGTCAGCGTCGTCTTACCCGCGTCGGGGTGGGAGATAATAGCAAAGGTGCGTCTGTTGGTGGTCATAAATACGGCCTAAATAAAAAATCGGGGCGGTTAAAATTCGTTCCGTCATCCCCGCATAGGCGGGAATCTATCTCCTGAAATCAAATTTTACGCATCCCCGTCAGAGAAAATATCCAGCAACGAGGTTGGATTCCGACCTGCGCGGGAATGACGAATTGCTATAATCCTTACTCACCCCCGCAACACCCCGCCAACCTTGGCAGCCGCCGCGATGACTTTATCCGACATGGCTTTCAGATCCTCATCGGTATAGCTTTTATCGGCGGGCTGCATCACCACCTCGAGTGCGAGCGAAACTTGTCCCTCCGGCACGCCTTGTCCGGCGAAACGGTCGAATAATGAGACGTCGACGATATTCGCCTTGTCGCATCCCCGGATGACGCGCAGCAAATCGGCGGCAGGTGTGGTCTGCGGCACCAGAAAGGCAAAATCCCGGCGCACCGATTGCAGCGCGGGCGGCGCAAAGGCCGGGCGCATGAAATTCGCGGGGCCCTTGGCTTTCTTTTGCGGGATCGCGTCCAAATAAATTTCGGCGGCCACGACTGCGCCATCAAGGTCGAATGCCTTGGCCGTTGCCGGGTGCAATGTGCCAAAGCTTGCCAGCACGTTTTTTGGTCCTTGCCGCAATGTCGCCGACTGGCCGGGGTGATAATGATCGCCAAGCCCCGTATCATCAAAGCCCATGACCATCAGATTGTCGGTGGCCACACCGGCGGAAGATAGCAGGGCGATGACCTGCGCCTTCGCATCATAGACATCGAAGCGAGCTGCCTTGCCGCCTTGCCAGCTGCGTGCCGTTTTATCGCCGGCCAGCACCAGGCCGAGCGTCAGCCGTTCGTCGCTGCTGCCGTCCTTGGCACGGAAATAACGGCGGCCAATTTCAAACAGGCGCACCGATGATGCGCCCCGGTCCATATTCCGCGCCGTCGCCGATAGCAGGCCGGGCAATAGGCTGGGCCGCATGACTTTCATGTCTTCGCTGATCGGATTGGCGAGCGTCCAATCATCGCCATGACCAGCCTTCGCGCCAAAAGCTGCCGCGTCTTTTTCGGGCAGGAAAGACCAGTTGATCGCTTCGTTCATCCCGCCTGCCGCCGCGGCCCGGCGCATTTTACGCTCCAGTTTCTGCATCGGCGTCGCGGTCGGCGTTGCTACGCCATCGGTGCGGGGCAGCGGGGTCGACGGGACATGGTCGAGGCCGATCATCCGCACGACTTCCTCCACCAAATCGGCGCTGCCCTCCACATCGCGCCGCCATGTGGGGATGGTGACATTCCATTCGGCATCGACGGCAAAGCCCAGGCTTTCCAAGATCGCTTTCTGCTTATCCGCCGCCACATCGATACCGCCCAGTGACAATGTGCGTGCAGGTTCAAACGCGATGCGCCGCGTGTCTGTAGGCGGCGTGCCCGCGCGCACGATCTCGCTTGCCTCACCGCCGCAAATGTCGAGGATCAATGCGGTGATAATTTCCAGCCCGTCGTCCAGAAAGGCCGGATCAACGCCGCGTTCAAACCGCGTGCGGGCATCGGATGTCAGCATTAATGCTTGTCCCGTTTTGGCAATGCGCTCCGGCGTGAAATAGGCCACCTCTAAAAGGACGTCGGCGGTCGCGTCGCTGCACCCGCTATGTTCGCCGCCCATGATCCCGGCAATGTCATGCACGCCGTTATCGTCGGCGATGACTGTCATGCCGCTGGTCAGGCTATATTCCTTGCCATTGAGCGCGGTAACGCTTTCGCCGTCCACCGCCTTGCGCGCGACCACCGCGCCCGATAGCTGCGCCAGATCATAGGCATGGCTGGGCCGGCCGTGGTCGAGCATGACATAATTGGTGATGTCGACGAGCGCGCTGATCGGTTTTTGGCCCGCCGATTTCAGCCGCCTTTGCATCCAATCGGGCGAGGCTTTGTTGCTGACGCCCTTGATGACACGGCCATAAAAAGCGGGACAGCCTTCGCTGTCATCGGTGCGAATTTCCACGGGGCAAGCGCCCTTTGCCGTAACCGCTGGCACATTGAGCGGTTTCAACGTGCCGAGGCCCGCCGCCGCCAGATCGCGGGCGATACCGCGCACGCCCATGCAATCCTGACGATTGGGGGTGATGCTGACATCGATCACGGGATCGTTCAATCCGGCATAATCGGCATAGCCCATGCCCAATGGCGCATCGGCGGGCAGGTCGAGGATACCGTCATGGTCCTCGCCCGCGCCCAGCTCCATCTCGCTGCACATCATGCCGTTCGATTCAACGCCGCGTATTTCGGCTACTTTCAGCAGCATGCCATTGGACGGCACCGTTGCACCCGCGGGGCCGAATACGCCCAGCATTCCGGCCCGCGCATTGGGCGCGCCGCATACGACTTGCAGGGCGCTGCCATCGCCCGGATCAACGCTCAGCACTTGCAGCTTATCCGCCTGCGGATGCGGGGCGGCGCGGATGACTCTCGCAATACGGAAATCGGCGAGCGCGTCGGCGGGATTTTCGATCCCCTCAACCTCCAGGCCAATGCGGTTCAGGCAATCGGCAACCTCGGTAATGGTGGCATCGGTTTCCAAATGCGCCTTCAACCAGCTTAATGAGAATTTCATGCGCCTGCTCCTTTGCCAACTCCGGCGCTGAGTGTTGGGACATCGAGCGCTTCAAATCCATAATGACCCAGCCAGCGATAATCGCCGTCAAAAAAGGCGCGCAAATCATCCATACCATATTTCAGCATGGCGAGCCGGTCGACGCCGGTGCCAAAGGCAAAACCTTGCCACACGTCCGGGTCCAGCCCGCAATTGGCGATCACTTTGGGATGCACCATGCCGCTGCCCAGCACCTCCATCCAGCCGCCATCTGTGTCATCGCCGCTGCCGCCGATCACGCGTTTGCCGTTCACGATGGTGTAGCCAACATCAACCTCCGCGCTGGGTTCGGTGAAGGGAAAATAGCTGGGGCGCAGGCGCAGCACGACATCGTCGCGTTCAAAAAAGGCCTTCAGGAATGTTTCCAGCGTCCATTTCAAATGCCCCATATGAATCCCCTTGTCGATCACAAGGCCCTCGATCTGATGAAACATGGGCGTATGGGTGGCGTCGCTGTCGGACCGGTAGACACGGCCCGGCGCAATGATGCGGATCGGGGGTTCCTGGCTCGTCATCGTGCGGATTTGCACCGGCGATGTATGCGTGCGCAGCAACATGTCGCGGCCTTCGGCGTCTTTGTTCGGGAAGTAAAATGTATCATGCATCGCCCGCGCCGGGTGGGTTTCCGGGATGTTCAGCGCGCTGAAATTACGCCAGTCATCCTCAATCTCCGGCCCTTCGGCAACGGCAAAGCCCATATCGGCGAAAATCTCAGCCAGCTCGTCCATGGTTTGCGACACCGGATGCACGCTGCCACGCGGAGTAGCGGGCGCGGGCAGCGACATATCGAGGCTCTCACTGGCCAATCGCTGATTGAGTGCCTCTGCCTCCAACGCATCCTTGCGCGCGGCGATGGCCTGCTCGGTATCGCGGCGATAGCCATTGTAAAGCGGCCCCAGCTCTTTCTTTTCTTCTTGGGAAAGCCCGCCAAGGCTTTTCATCAATGCGGTGATTTGACCATTTTTACCAAGCGCGGATACCCGTAATTCTTCGAGCGCTTCCAGCGTGCTGGCGCTGTTAATATCAGCGATGATCCGGTTTATACTGGCAATATCCATAATCTTCGTCATTCCCGCGAAGGCGGGAATCCATAACCCGCCGTTTAGTTTATAATTCCGGTGATGGACCCCCGCCTGCGCGGGGGTGACGTCACCTTAAGATAGACAGCCTATTTGCTGAGCGTTACAACGGTGATGGCCTCTGGTGTACCCGCTGCTGATTTGGCTGCATAGAAACCGGTCCATAATCTATCCATATCATCCATTTTCGTCATTCCCGCGTAGGCGGGAATCCATCACCCGCCGTTTAGTTTATAATTCCGGTGACGGACCCCCGCCTGCACGGGGGTGACGTCACCCTAAGATAGGCGGCCTATTTGCCTAGCGTCCACGAAGGTGGAAACCCAAAATCGACCGCTAAATCTCGCCAATCAGGATTTTCCGCCTCGATCAAGTTGATTTTCCACTGCCTATTCCACTTTTTGGTCTGCTTTTCACGGATAATCGCCGTTTCCATTGTCATATGCTGTTCATACCAAACAAGCATCTTTGTATTTTTGTCTTTTGAAAAGCCTTCAAAAACATTTTCCCGATGCTGCTGAACGCGCTGTGTCAAATTTGACGTCACGCCAGCATAAATTGTGCCATATTTCCGGCTGGCCATCATATAAACAACGGGCTGAAAATCGCGCTTCATACGAAAGATCCGGAGTTGGATTCCCGCCTTCGCGGGAATGACGCAATTGGCTGTTGGCTGGTAGCAAATGGCTGTTTATTCCATAAGCAAATGGGCGCGAACGGCAAGTGCCGCCCACGCCCATTTGCGCATTATTCGAAGAAGGTTTGCTTAAGCGGCCTTTGCCAGCGCGGCCTTCGACTGCGCAATGATGGTGCTAAACATTGCGGCTTCGTGCATCGCCATATCGGCCAAAACCTTGCGGTCGAGTTCGACGCCAGCCAGTTTCAGGCCATGCATGAACACGCCGTATGTCATGCCTTCGGCGCGAACCGCGGCATTGATGCGTTGAATCCACAATGCGCGGAAATTGCGCTTGTTAACCTTACGGTCGCGGTAGGCATATTGACCTGCTTTTTCAACAGCTTGCCGTGCGATACGGATCGTATTTTTGCGGCGGCCATAATAGCCTTTTGCCTGATCCAAAATCTTCTTATGTTTTGCGCGGGTGGTAACACCCCGTTTGACGCGTGCCATATTCTATATCCTTGATTCTTTGTGGTCGTATGGCTGAACCGAAAAACCGGTTCTCACTTTTTCTCGCCATGTTCCAGTTGGTAAAAAAGTCGCGGCGATCTTAAAGACCGTAGGGCGCCCATTTTTTGATGGTTTTGGTATCGGCGTCGGAAATGACGTCGGTACCGCGGTTCTGGCGGATATATTTGCCACTATGGTGAGTCAAACGGTGACGTTTGCCAACGGCGCCGTGCTTGATTTTGCCATTTGCAGTGATTTTGAAGCGTTTCTTCACACCGCTTTTGGTCTTGAGCTTGGGCATTTTGGTCTCCTTTTCGTTGAGTCCTTTTGGAGCCAGCATGGCAGCCCTTACTAGCCAGCTATGCTCATCGGAACGGCGCGTATAGCGGGATTCGTTCAGAATGCAAGCGGATTGCTCCACAAAAGCTTAGGATCTGGGCCCTAATGCGCGCAGGCGAGCGCGCTGACCACATCCTCCAACCGCGCCGGATCGCCCAGCGCGATGATATTATGCAGTTTGTTATCGTCACCCGCATCAAAATGCAGCGGTTCACCGGCCCAGTCGGCCACCAAGCCGCCCGCACCCTCAATGATCGGGATCAGTGCGGCAATGTCATAGGCTTTCAGCCCAGCTTCGACGACCAGGTCAATTTGCCCTGCCGCCAGCAATCCATAATTATAGCAATCGCCGCCCCAAACCATCCGTTTGTGCGAAGTCTTTGCCGCGAGTGCCATGAAATGCTCTGCGCTGTGATTGTCAAAATATTGCGGGCCCGTGGACGCCAATGTCGCTTGATCGAGAGTGCGGCAGCGGCGGGTCTGCACCGGCTTGCCATTCAGCATCGTCGCCTCGCCTATTTGCCCTACCCAGCGTTCGCCGCTGATACATTGGTCGAGTATGCCGAGCACCGGAAAGCCGTCCTGAAGCATCGCAATCAGCGTGCCGAAAATCGGGCGGCCCGCCATAAAGCTGACGGTACCGTCGATGGGGTCGAGCACCCATGTCCGCCCGCTTGTGCCCGGTTTCACGCCATATTCTTCGCCCAATATGCCGTCATCGGGGCATTCCGCATCCAATATCGCGCGCATTGCTGCTTCGGCTGCACGGTCGGCCTCGGTTACAGGCGACATATCGCCCTTGGCCTCATGCGCGAAATTGGCGCGGAAAAACGGCCGGATGGCCTGACCCGCCGCGTCGGCAAGCCGGTGTGCCAGCCCGTGTGCAAGTGCGGTGACAGCCGGGGTCATCAATCAAACAGGCTCGATACGCTGCTTTCATCGGCAATCCGCCGGATCGCTTCGCCCAGCAGAGGGGCGATGGGAAGATAGCGGATATTATGCGCGTCGCTCACTTCATCGGTGGCCATAATCGAATCGGTGATGACCAGCTCTTTCAGCACGCTGCCGGTGATGCGTTCGGCGGCATTGCCCGACAGCACGCCATGCGTGCAATAAGCGACAACATCGGTTGCGCCTTGCGCCTTTAACGCTTCGGCGGCGTTGCACAGCGTCCCGCCTGAATCGACCATATCATCATGCAGGATGCAGAATTTCCCGGCAACATCGCCGATAATATTCATCACTTCGCTCTCGCCCGCTTTTTCGCGGCGTTTGTCGACGATGGCGAGCGGCGCATTGTCGAGCCGTTTGGCGAGCGAGCGGGCGCGGGCCACGCCGCCCACATCGGGCGACACAACGGTCAGCTCTTGCCCGCCATAGCGCGACAATATATCGGCGCTCATGACCGGCGCGCCATAGAGATTGTCGGTGGGAATGTCGAAAAAGCCCTGAATTTGGCCAGCGTGCAAATCCACGCAGAGCACGCGGTCGGCGCCTGCCTGCGTGATCAGATTGGCGACCAGCTTTGCCGAAATGGGCGTGCGCGGTCCGGGCTTTCGGTCTTGGCGGGCATAGCCGAAATAGGGAACCACGGCGGTGATCCGCTTTGCCGAAGCCCGGCGCAGCGCGTCGATCATGATCAGCAATTCCATCAGGTTATCATTCGCCGGATGATTGGTCGGTTGAATGACAAACATATCTTCGCCGCGCACATTTTCGTGGATTTCGATGAATATCTCATCATCGGCAAAGCGGCGGACGCTGGCATCGGTCAGCGGCATTTCCAAATAGCCAGCAATGGCGCGGGCGAGCGGAAGGTTCGAATTACCAGCGATTAATTTCATGAATGGCGGCTCCCCGTGACGGATGGTGAACGGATGGTGACGGTGATCGTGAACGGATTCGCCTGACCCTCTAACCCCGCCGCGCGGTAATGACAACGCTGATAAATAATGCCCGGGCAAGCAGCTGGATATTATGCCGCAGAAAGCGGTAGCGCTGTAAAAGCGAGGCGTTATAACGCGGTGAATAATGACGATAGAAAAAAATCCTGCGCCGCAATTTGAAGACCGGGTTTTCCTTGGCTTTGTCATTGCGGCGAGCCTTGCGATGCTGTGGATCAGCTGGCCGTTTTTGGGCGCGATATTATGGGCGGTGATTACCGCGATCATGTTCGCGCCGGTCCATGACCGGTTGATGAAACGGATGCCGCGCCGCCGCAATTTGACGGCGATGATTTCGCTGTTGCTGGTAATCGCGATTATTATTGTGCCGTTCCTCGTGGTGGGCGGCGTGCTGATCGAAGAAGTGATCCGCACCTATAGCCAGTTGGAAAGCAGGCAGATCGATTTTGTCGCCATTTTTGATCAAATACGCAGCGCCATCCCGCCGTCTGTTGCCGCCTATCTGGATAAATATGATGTGGGCGATTTGCAGGCTTTGCAGGAAAAAGTATCGAACATTGCAACAACGGGCGTCAGCATGGCGGCGGAAAAAGCCCTCAATATCGGGCAAAGCGCTTTTGGTCTGGCGCTGTCGCTGGGCGTGATGTTGTATCTGATTTTCTTCCTGTTGCGCGACGGACGTGACCTGACCCGCAAAATTGGCCGGTCAATTCCTTTGGCCACTGACCGCAAAGCGCAGCTATTCGAAAAATTTACCACGGTGATCCGCGCCACCGTGAAAGGCAGCATAGTCGTCGCCATTGTTCAAGGGTTTTTGGGCGGCACGATTTTCTGGGCTTTGGGCATTCAATCGCCGTTATTATGGGGCGTGGTGATGACGATATTGGCGCTGGTTCCCGCCGTCGGCTCTGCGCTGATTTGGTTACCGGTTGCAATCTATCTGGCGATCACGGGTGATTATCTGTCGGCGTCGATCCTGGCTGGATTTGGCGTGCTGGTGATTGGCAGCGTCGATAATTTCCTGCGCCCGATATTGGTTGGGGCCGACACCAAAATGCCCGACTATGTCATCCTGATCACGACGCTCGGCGGGCTGAGCATGATGGGCGTTAATGGCTTGATTGTGGGTCCCGTTATCGCGGCCATGTTTATCGCGTCTTGGGAAATTTTCACAGCGAGCCGCCACGGCGAAGCGAATGAAGAGCTCGCAGGTGAGGGCGAGGAACAGGCTGAGCAAGAGGCCGAGGGGAGCGCCGCATGACCGCAAAGCTGACAATCGCGATGGTGCAGATGAATCAGCGCGTCGGCGATCTTGCCGGCAATGGCGATGCCATGCTGGCGTGGCGGGCGAAGGCGGTCGCGGCTGATCCTGCGACCGACATTGTCCTGTTTCCCGAACAGCAGCTGATCGGTTATCCGGCCGAGGATTTGGTGCTGAAACCCGAATTTCAACGCCGCGCTGCCGAAGAGCTGGAGCGGCTGGCACGCGCCACGGCGGATGGCGGCCCGGCGATGCTGGTCGGGTCAATCCTGAAAGAGGAAAGCGGGCTGTATAACATCGTCGCCTTGCTCGATGGCGGACGCATTGCGGCGGTGCGTAAAAAGCATGAGCTGCCCAATTACGGCACCTTTGATGAAAAGCGGATATTCACCAGCGGGCCTTTGCCCGATCCCGTCCTATTTCGCGGCGTGAAATTGGGCCTGCCGATATGTGAGGATGGCTGGCTGCCCACCGTGTCGAAACATCTGATGGCGGCGGGCGCGGAAATACTTATCTCGGTCAATGGCAGTCCCTATGAAATTGACAAGGATGACCGGCGGCTGGAGGAGGTTTTTGCCGCCCGCGTCGCCGAAACCGGCCTGCCGCTGCTATTCCTCAACCGCGTCGGCGGGCAGGATGAGCTGGTGTTTGATGGTTGTTCCTTTGTCCTCAACGCCGACGGTAAAGCCGCGCTGCGCCTGCCCGATTGGCAGGAAGATTTGCGCATCACTCATTGGCATGGCGGCCCGGATGGCTGGCGCTGTACTGCGGGCGATTTGGCGAAGTGGGAGGATCACCCCGCCGATATTTACAGCGCGATGGTGCTGTCCTTGCGTGATTATGTCGATACGAACCGTTTTCCGGGTGTCGTGCTCGGCATGTCGGGCGGGATAGATAGCGCGATTTGCGCGGCGATTGCCGCCGACGCGCTGGGGCCGGAACGGGTCTGGTGCGTCATGCTGCCCAGCCGGTATACCAGCCAGGAAAGCCTCGACCTTGCGGCGCAATGCGCTCAAATGATCGGATGCAAGCTGGACACTATTCCCATCGGCGCGGCGGTCGATGCCTTTGACACGATGCTGCAGGGCAGCTTCGCCGATAAAGAAGTCGATATAACCGAGGAAAATGTGCAGAGCCGGATACGCTGTGTTACGTTGATGGCGCTGTCCAATAAATTTGGCCATATGTTGATGACCACGGGCAATAAAAGCGAGATGAGCGTTGGCTATGCCACCATTTATGGCGATATGGCGGGCGGCTATAATCCGCTGAAAGATGCCTATAAGATGACGGTGTTTGCGATCAGCGAATGGCGCAACAGGCATAAACCGCGCATCGGACTTGGCCCCGATGGTCCCGTCATACCCGATCGTATTATCACGCGCCCACCATCGGCGGAGCTGCGCCCCGATCAAAAAGACAGCGACAGCTTGCCGCCTTATCCGGTGTTGGATGACATATTGCACGGCCTGATCGAACAGGAATTATCGGTCGATGACGTTGTTGCGCGGGGGCATGACCGCGCGGTGGTGCAGCGGATTGAACGCCTGCTCTACATAGCCGAATATAAACGCCGTCAAGCGCCACCGGGCACAAAACTCGGCACAAGAAATTTCGGCCGCGACCGCCGCTATCCGATTACGAATGCGTTTCGCAGCGGGTGAGGGATCGCGTATAAAAGGATCGAAAAATGATAATGAAACATTTCATTCGCTTGATAACGATTTTTACGGCGGTATTTTCAATATCAAACATTGCCGAGGCTAAATCGGGCGAGTTGCAAGCAGAATGTGCTGCATATTGGCAAGGGACTTGGCAAATGTCGGCCGAGGGCAGACCTGTTCGATTGTTCACTTTAGGAGAGGATCGTTCTGGTAACGAAATGACTGGACGATATAGCGGATATGGCAATGCGGTGAGCACCTTCGAGGAGGCAGAGTTGACCGAAAAGGTGGTAAGCTATCCTCTGTCCAAAGTTCACTGCAACGGTAATCAGATCATCATGGAATATGTATTGCCCGACGGTGAGACAAATAGTTTTACTGCACGGTATATTGATTCAGATGAAGGCTGGCTAGCGCTGAACGATTTGCCGCCTGAATATACGTCGCCCAAATATCGGTTCCGCCGGATTGCTGATAATGACCCAGTCACGTTGCAACCGGTAAAGCCACAGAGATTGGCGCATGATATTTGGGGCGTCGATACCATATCGTCCAATCAGGAAACGGCCAGAATTTTTGAAGAGGACCAGGCGATCCGAAACGAGCTAAGTACGAGAATTGAGGATAAAATTGCTAGCGATGAAGAGTTTTTTAAACGCTGGGAGAGCGGCGATGCAGAGCGATTGGCGCGCACCAAACAGCTTCTGGAAAACGGCGAACTTAAAGCAGGCGTAGACTATTATAGGGCTGCATTTATATTTCAGCACGGCAATACGCCGGAAGATTATTTGCGTGCGCACCATTTGGCAGTGATTGCAGTTTCGCTGGGCTATAAACAAGCTCTTTGGATATCGGCTGCAACATTAGACCGGTATCTTCTAAATATTGGAAAAAAACAGATTTATGGCACGCAATATCGGTCTGTAAATGATGTGAATGAGCAGATTGAATTTGATCAAGCCGTTGTAAGCGATGCAGAACGCAAGATGCTTTCAGTTCCGGTTTTAGATGACCAATAGAACACGCGTAGTTGAACACAAAAAACCGCAAACGTCTATTTTCCTTATAGCCGCAAATGTTCGATGTCAGCACGCGCGTGCGTGCGCGGTCCGAGGGATCGCTCGCTCTTGACAATCAAATGTTATAGTATATCATAACTATTGCACCGGACGATCTTGAGTCGCTCTTACCCGGGCATCTCCTACCCGTCCGGTGCACCATGGAGAGAGGAGTTATTTATGAGCTATGTCACGCAAGCACAAAGGGGCAAATCCGCAGGGTTAACGGCGGCAATTGCCATTAACGGGTCGATTATCGCGGCGATTATGCTGTCGCCGATGGTGGTTCCGCCCAAAAAGATGCAGCCGACAATCACCGCCGTGCCGGTCAATGCGCCGCAGCCGCCCGCGCCGCCCCCCGAAAAGCAGCAGACCGAAACGCAGCCGCCGATCATGCCGCCCATCTATGCGCCGAAAACGATCGTGCCCCCGCTGCGCCCGCCCATTGCGGGGCCGACCATTACCGATATAATGCAAGCGGACCCCGCGCCGTCCGCCGGATCGCTGGGTGAGGAGCCGAAAATTGCTGCCGCTGAAATACCCAAGGTGAAACCCAAAACACCCGTGCCCGTTTTCCGCGCGGCGCAGCGGGACAGCCGGTTTGCGAGCCGGTTCCAGCCCGACTATCCGCGCGGGCTTTTGCAGCGCGAAATAGAGGGCAATGCGACGGTGAAGGTCCTGATCGGCACCGACGGACGGGTGCGCGAGGCGGCGGTTGTTTCGGCGAGCCATCCCGATTTCGGGGCAGCGACAGTGAAACAGGCGCTCAGCAGCTGGCGCTTCAAACCCGCCACCCGCGATGGGCAGCCGGTGGAGGATTGGCAGACCTTAACCGTGCGGTTCGACATCACATCCTGACGCGCAATTTGGGATAAACAGGCGGCAGCGGTGGGCAGGTGATTCCCCCACTGGAAAATCTCCACCGCTATCGCTATTACAGCGCTATGAGCTTTTTCAAAGACGCATCCCCCACGGGCGGCATAGCCGACTTAATCGCCTATCTGCGCGAAAAGCGGGAATATAACTGGCTATTCTGGATCGCCGCCTGCCTACCGCCTACGATCATGGTCTATATGTTTCAAAAGGACATGGTCACAAAATCGGTGCCGCCGCCGCCGGAGGTGATCTATTTCGAAAGCTGGCCCGCCGACCGGTCGCGCGAAGAAACGATAAAAGACATCACCGCGCGTCAGGCGAAGAAAGACGCGTTTCTGGAAGAGAAGCGCAAAGGCTATGAAGCGTTGGGCCGGGCCATGGGCATGGATGTCGAAGCGATCAAGCGTGAGGCCGATCAAATCAAGGCCGATGCCCGCGCTGCTGCTGCGAAAGCCGAGGCGGAGGCAGTTCAGGCATCGGCGAAAGCTGGCGGCGCGCCGTCCAGCGCTCCTGCACCATCCCCCGCAGCATCCCCTGCACCCACAGGAGCCGCGCAATAACCGCTGCCCCGATTGATCCGCGCTATATGGCGGCGGCGATAGCCTATGCCGAGCGTACTGCCGGGCAAACGGGGCAAAGCCCGGCGGTGGGCTGTGTCATTGTCAAACATGGCAAAGTCATCGGACGCGGCCATACGCAGCCGGGCGGTCGCCCTCATGCCGAAGCGGCGGCGCTGGGCATGGCCGGCGAAGCAGCGGCGGGGGCGGATATATATGTGACGCTCGAACCCTGCGCGCATGACAGCGAGCGCGGTCCCGCCTGCGCCGCCACGGTGACGGCGGCCCGCCCGGCGCGGGTTATCATTGCCTGCGAAGACCCCGATCCCCGCACCGCAGGCAAAGGCATCGCGATGCTGAAAGCCGCTGGAATAGAGGTGCAATGCGGATTGATGGAAACCGCCGCGCGGGCTTCAATGGCGGGATTTTTTGCCCGGCAAACGCTCGCCCGTCCGTTTGTGACGGTGAAGCTTGCGACATCGCTCGATGGGCGGATCGCGCTGCCCAATGGGGAAAGCAAATGGATCACCAGCGCGGCGGCACGGGCGCATTGCCATTTGCAGCGCGCCCGCCATGACATGATCCTGGTTGGTGCGGGCACCGTGCGGGCGGATAATCCAGCGCTCACCGTGCGCCTGCCTGGATTAGAATCGCGCAGCCCCGCGCGGGTCATGCTGGGCAGCGGGGGCGCCCCCGAAGGCTGGCAGGCATTGGCATCGCCGACGGATATCGGGGAATTGCCGGGCAATATGCTATTTGTCGAAGGCGGAGCCGAAACCGCTGCGTCCTTTATCCGGGCCGATCTGGCCGACCGGCTTTTGCTTTACCGTGCGCCGATTATCTTGGGCGCGGGCAAGGCGTGTCTTGGCGATATTGGCCTGCATGACCTGATGACGGCGCATGACCGCTGGCGGCTTGTCGATACGCGAATGCTTGCCAAAGACCGGACGGAAATTTACGAGCGGGCAATCGCGCCCGACCAATGACAGGACAGCATATATGTTTACCGGCATCATCACCGATATTGGCACCATCCGCAGCATCGAGCAGCGCGGCGATATGCGCGTGGTCATTGCCTGCGGCTATGATATGAACGGCGTCGCTATTGGCGCATCGATCGCGTGCAGCGGCGTGTGCCTGACCGTGGTGGATAAGGGACAGGATAACGATGGCGGCTGGTTTGCGGTGGATGTATCGGGCGAAACCATCGCCTGCACGGCACAGGGCCAATGGGAACAGGGGCAGCGGCTGAATTTAGAACGCGCGTTAAAGGTTGGCGACGAACTGGGCGGGCATATTGTAACCGGCCATGTTGACGGCGTCGGCACCGTCACCCGCTGGGATGCAGAGGGCGGATCGCACCGGCTCGAAATCACCGTGCCGCCCATCATTGCGCCATTTGTCGCAGCAAAAGGCTCGGTCACGATTGACGGCGTATCGCTCACCGTGAATAGCGTGGATGACGGCGGCGGCGTGACGAGCATCGGCCTCAATATCATTCCGCATACATCGGCGGTCACCACCTTGGGCAGCTATATTCCCGGCCGCGCGGTCAATCTCGAAATTGACGTGCTCGCCCGCTATTTGAAACGGATGGAAGATTTGCGCAGCGCCGCTTGATATTTCGCCGCAGCAGCCGGGCCGTCCCTAGAGCCGTTCCTTAAAACGGCAACCAGCGCTGTTTCTTGCTAAATTTCATATAGCCGACATTCGCGCCCAGCCGCAGGCCCGCACCCACGCGCACGGGGATCAACACGACATCGCCGCGCCGCAAATAGCTGGCGTTGAAACCGCCGACCAAATAGGCGACGCCCTCCGCCGAGGGGAAGCGTTTATATAGGTCTTCGCTGTCGTAGAGATTATAGACGAGGATGAAAGTGCTGCCCGCATTGGCACCGGCATCAAAACCGATGGATGGGCCGGTCCAATAGGCTTTTTTCTCGCCCTCAACCTTATGATATAATGTGCCGCTGCCATATCGCAGGCCGACGATGAATGCGCCGCCGCCTTCGCGCCCGACAATATAGGCATTGGGTTGTCCCTGCTTTTTCAGGATGCTTTCGATAATCCCGCCAAGCCCTTCCGCGCCTTTGCCGAACAGGCCTTCGGCGGCTCCGATCAAATCATCCTTTTGATAGGTATTATTGGGATCCGATGGCAACGGCGATGGATCGTTTGGCAGGCTTTCCGTCCCGGGCGCAGCATCGCCGGGATAGTCGCCCTGCGGCGGGACGCCTTCGGTGGGTACACCGTCGCGGATAACCGTATCTTCTTCGGGCGGCAGCTGGCTTGGCGGGTCACCTGCATCTTGGCCGATCGCATCATTGGGATCAACGCTCTGTAATTGCGCAGAAGCCGGAGCCGCCACGATTGCGCCGCTCATCATCATCGATATGGCCAGCATCATGCTGGTCCAAAATGACGTTTTGCTTTTTCTGCTCATTATAAAACTCCCGAAACCACCGAAAACACTGCGTCAGCGCATAGTCGTAGCACAATGAACGAGCGATGACCCGAGTCGCTTTTGCGCCAGAACGAGTCGCTTTGCCTGCTTAACCGAGCTGCGCCGGACATAACCGGCAAGCATAGCGACAAATTTCAAGAAGCAAATAAAGCCATTGCAGGCGATACAGAGCCTCGCTATAGCGCCTGACTTAGCCAGCCAGACGGACACGTGGGTGAGCGGCTGAAACCACCTCCCTGCTAAGGAGGCAAGCTCCTATCGGGGCTTCGAGGGTTCGAATCCCTCCGTGTCCGCCATTATCCCAAAACTACATGAAAAAGCCGTCCCGCCTTGGCGGCGGCGCGTTTGGCAATGTTGCGTTATCGGGGCATGGCCCGCGCGTTAGCTACCATATAGCGTGTTACTCAACGCCTGCTCCCCCATGCGCCTCGCGGTCCGGGCAAAATCATGCGGCAACAGCATCGCGGTTGCACTAGGTCTGGGGCTGGTTTCAATGCGGGGCGGATTGTCCGAGAAGGTGGCTGTGTCCACTCCGGGTAGGCCGGCAAAATAGGCGCAGGCGCGTTCGAAACGCTGGTCGATTATCCGGTTAATTCTTTTGCGGTCCCGGCTGAGCAGTTCAAAGCTATGCGAGACAAAGGTGAAGGACTCTCTGCCAATGTCACGCGCGTGGCGAACGGTTTCGCAAATTTCCCGCGCCGACAGGGCGGTGACCTGCGCATGACGCTGTTTGCCCCCGGCCGCTGCGATCGAACCAATGGGCACTTCAGTCACGCCCAGATAGGCGAGCGGCAGTAATTGGTCAGGGCCCAGCGAAATAGCGCAGTCGGAATGCGCGATACCGGGACAATGGCTGCTTTCATATGCAACGCCCTGCCGCGCGAGCGCTCGCAATGTGTCGTCGTTGGCTCCATAATTGCCGGCGCGAAAGGCGATGGGACGCGGCGCGCCTGCGGCCATTAACTGTTCTATGCCATATCCGATCAAGGTAAATTGATCGGCTTCGCTGAAATCTTTCATATTGTTGCCGGTCCGGTTACCCAGCGGATTGGCCTTGCCCGCAAATTGCAGCCATTCGCAATGGATATGCAATTGCACATCATGGCCGCGCGATAATATTGGCGCGACAATGTCGGTTACAGCTTCGGTTCCCCAGACCAGAGCGGGCATGGGGTCGACAAAAAATACCGCCTTCAAGCCATGGCGGTCCAAAATATCCATTTGATGAAATATACCCGCCTCTCCGTCCGGGGTGAGCCCGCGAATGGATTGGTCAAAATTTTCTGCACGTCCAGAGGCGCCATTTTTTGCAAAATGGTCGCTGCTATATTCGGTGTCGACGGTGATATAGATGCGGGTCATCGCACGACCTTCTGATTTATGCAGATCGCTGCCCGTTTCCCCTGCTTCATAATGGCCGCCCGTTTGCCTTTTCCTGTTGGGTCCTTTTTAGGCGTTAACGCATAAAGTGCCAACATTAATATCGGGTTCACGCCGTCACGCGGTGATCATCAACAGCGCGATAACCGAACTGCGGCTTGACACTGCGGCTTGACACTGTGTCTTGACACTGCGGCTCAGGGATGACAACGACGGACATAATATTCTTTGAGAGATGGGATTTTTCGAATGATTACTAAACTGCAAGCCAGTCTTTGCGCAATTTCTTTGGCCTCGTTGGCGGGTTGTTCTGCGGCGAATGGTAAAAATATGGAGGCCGCGATACCTGCGCCGCCAGCCGCCAGCCAATCAGCTGCCAGCCAGCCAGCCGCGGTCCCCGCAGGATTTGACAATGCTGTACCGGCGACCCCCGGAGTGGCGCATCCCGAACAATGGCCTAGCTACACCTACCCGTGGAAACCGAGCGCCGAGGCCGAGGCCCGCGTCCGCGCATTGATCGCCAAAATGACGGTCGAAGAAAAAGTGGCGCAAACGGTGCAAGCAGATTTAAGCACCATCACGCCCGCCGATCTGAAAAAGTATAAATTGGGTTCGATTTTGGTCGGCGGCAACACCGGTCCGTATAATGACGATTTTGCGCCTGCGCCGATGTGGCTGAAGGCGGCGGATGAATTTTACGAAGCGTCGATCGACAAAAGCGATGGCGGCGTTGGTGTCCCTGTTATTTGGGGTATCGATGCGGTTCATGGGCATTCGAATATCATCGGTGCGACCTTGTTCCCGCATAATGTCGGTCTTGGCGCGATGCGCGATCCCGAATTGATCGAACGCATCGGCCATGTCACGGCCAAGGAAATCCGGGTGACGGGACAGGAATGGACCTTTGCCCCCACCGTCACCGTGCCGCGCGATTATCGCTGGGGCCGTTCCTATGAAGGCTATTCGTCCGATCCCGAATTGGTGACCAGCTATGTCGGCGCCATGCTGCGCGGATTGCAGGGAGCGCCCGACAATGAAAATCTGCTGGCTCAAGACCGGGTCATTGCGTCGACTAAGCATTTCTTGGCCGATGGCGGTACCAAAAATGGCGTGGATCAGGGTAATGCCGAAATTTCAGAAAAAGAACTGCGCGATATTCACGGCCTGCCCTATGGCGCCGCGATTAAAGGCGGGGTTGCCACTGTGATGATCAGCCATTCGGCATGGCAGGGACGCAAAATGACCGCCAATGACAGTTTGATCACCGGCGTTCTGAAAAACCAAATGGATTTTGACGGCTTTGTCCTTTCCGACTGGAATGCGCATGGTCAGGTGGAAGGCTGCACCAACGACCAATGCCCCAAGGCGATGACCGCAGGGCTTGATATGTATATGGCGCCCGATAGCTGGAAAGCGGTTTACGAAAATCTGGTGTCCGAGGTAAAAGCCGGGCGCATCCCGATGAGCCGCCTTGACGATGCCGTTTACCGTGTGTTGATGGTCAAGGAGCGGGTTGGTTTGTTTACCAATGGCAAGCCATCTTCGCGCAAGCTTGCTGGGCAATGGGACTTGCTGGGCGCGCCGGAACACCGGGCAGTTGCGCGTGAAGCGGTGCGCAAGTCGCTGGTGCTGCTGAAAAATAATGGCGTCTTGCCATTGAAAGCCAATGCGCGGCTGCTGGTTGCGGGCGATGCCGCCAATGATATTTCGCGCCAATCGGGTGGCTGGACATTGACATGGCAGGGCAAGGATGTGCCGGAGAAATATTTCCCAGGCGCAACGACGATCTTCAAAGGATTGCAACAGGCTGCACAAGAAGCCGGGGGCAGTGCACAGCTGTCGCCCGATGGCAGCTATAAGCAAAAACCCGATGCCGCTATCGTCGTATTTGGTGAGGAATCCTACGCCGAGTTTCAGGGCGATTTAAGCTCGCTGCAATTGGCACCGGAGCTGACCAAACCCTATGAAACCATGAAGAAGCTGAAGGCGCAGGGCATTCCTGTCATTGCCGTCATGGTGACGGGCCGTCCGCTATTTGTGAACCCGGCGCTCAATGCATCCGATGCCTTTGTGGTAACATGGCTGCCCGGATCAGAGGGCGGCGGTGTGGCCGATGTTTTGGTCGGCGACAAAATGGGCAAGGCGCGGTTTGACTTTACCGGCAAATTGCCAACCGGCTGGCCGATGAAGGCCAAATTGGAAGATGGCGAGCTATATCCCTTCGGCTATGGCCTGAATTATGCGTCACCCAAAAGCACATGGACCAATTTGAGCGAAGAGCCCGGTGTTGAAAATACCGGAGATTCGCGTGTCTGGTTCGCCAATGGCGTGCCCGCGAGCAGCTGGTCCTTAATGGTTGGCAACGCCGATTTTACGAATGAGATTCGGATCAGCACCGTGCCAAGCGATGCGGCCGAAGGGCGGATGAAAATCACATCCTCTTTCTATAAAGTACAAGAGGGTGCCCGCCGGTTCGAATTGTCGTCGGGCAGCAGTGCGATTTCGCTGCGCAGTTTCAGCCCGATCAATATTTCGAAGGAAATGAATGCTGAGCTATATTTGATGTTCACCACCAAGGTGAATAAAGCGCCGCAAAAAGCCATGCTGGGCATGAGCTGCGAAGGCGCGGATTGCAAAAATGGCTTTGTACCGGTTGACCTGCCAGTGAGCAGCGAGTTTAAAACCTATGGCCTCCCGCTCAAATGCCTGCGCGACAAAGGTGTGGATATGACCAAGATTTCGGCATCCTTTGTCCTGTCGCTGACTGGCCCGTCCGATATTGAATTGGGTGAGGTGTTTATGGGAACCGATCCGGCCAATATCCTGCCTTGCAAATAGGCGCCGCCGTTCCGCAAAATAAAAAAGGCCGTTTATTGCAAACGGCCTTTTTTGTTGGAGCAGGTGAATTTGGGCCCTAACCCTAAACCGCCTTATGCCGTCTTATCATCGGATTCGGGCGCAAGCCGCAGCATGGCAAGTCCAGCAATCGCCCAGCTGGCCGCAGCAAAAAGCATCGTCCAGATAGGATCGCCCGGAAAGAAACGGACCATGATTGATCCCATCAACGTCGCCACCAACAATTGCGGCACGACGATAAAGATATTGAATAGCCCCATATAGGTGCCAAGCTTGGTTTGCGGCAAGCTGCTCGCCAAAATCGCGTAAGGCATGGCGAGCATACTGGCCCAGGCGATCCCCTTTGCCACTTCGCATAGGATCAGGATATTGGCATCCCGCGCCAAGAAATAGCCCAGAAACCCGAGCGAACCGATGAATAGGGAAATGGCATGGGTGCGCACTTTACCCATTTTTTTGCTCATCCACGGGAGCAGGAATAACGCCGCAAATACTGCTACCGCATTTTGCAGCGTGTAGACAAAATTCCACCAGCTTGCTCCATCATTATACGCCTTCGTCGTTGCGTCTGCGCTGCCAAAATAATATTGCGAAATAACCGGTCCTGAATAAATCCACATGATGAACAGCGTCGACCAGCTGAAAAACTGGACCACGGCGAGGCGTTTCATAATCGGCGGCATTCCGGAAAAATCGCCGACGATGGTCGATAGCATATTCGCGCTGCGGCCCTGTTTGGCCATGGCAATTGCGACCGCACTGAGCAGGCCGTAGCTGGCGAGCAAGCTGCCCAGCAGGTAAATTTCTTTTTCCAGCTTCAACGGTTCGACAATGGCGATAACAGCGGCAGCAGCGACCAACCAGACTATCGCGTTAAGATAGCTTTTGGAGGCCAGCGCACTCACCGATGCGCCGCCATGCTGCGCCGCATCTGCGCCGTCAAAGCTGGCCATTTCTTCGGGGCTATATTCTTTCGTGGTCACAATCGTCCACCCCACGGCCACACATAAAGCGATCCCGCCTGCCCAAAAACTCCATTTGACCGTATCGGGAATTTGGCCAGCGGCGCCGATGTTACTGACGCCCAATTGCCCGAGCAGCCAAGGGAAAATCGCGGCAAATACGGCGCCCGCGCCAATGAAGGCGGTTTGCACGCCGTAACCCAAACTATGCTGCGACTTGGGCAGCATATCGCCAACAAAGGCGCGAAATGGTTCCATCGTGATATTCAGGCTCGCATCGAGCACCCATAACAGCAATGCTGCGAAAATCAGCGGCGCAGCAAATGTCGGGGCCAGCGGCATCAGCAAAAGCGACAAGGCCGCCAATATGGCTCCGGTTAAGAAATAGGGCCGCCGGCGTCCTAGACCGTTCCATGTCTTGTCGGAAAAATAGCCGATGATCGGCTGCACGATCAGCCCGGTGAGCGGCGCGGCCACCCATAAGACGGGCAAGTCATCGAGCGACGCGCCCAATGTTTGAAAGATGCGGCTCATATTCGAATTTTGCAAAACAAAGCCGACTTGAATGCCGAAAAAGCCAAAGCTGATGTTCCAAAGGCCGCCAAAGCCCAGACGCGGTTTTTCCGCCATTATACTCTCCCATATCAGTTGCAGTCACAACTGCCCTGTCGCTCTTATTGGCAGCTTGCATGGGACCGCACAATAACCGCAGCCATCGCGCATACGTATGCCTGAACTGAGTGTTGGCCCTAAAGCGAGGAGCCCCGGATCATCAATTTGACGGGCAAAGCGCAGGATTCAACCTCTTCGCCGTCAATTTTGCGGATCAAGGCGGTAACCAGCGCCTCGCCTGCTGCTTTCAAATCCTGCATCACCGAAGACAGCGGCGGCGCGGTCATGCTGGAGGCTGGAATATCGTCAAAACCAACGACGGCAACATCGCGCGGAATGACCTTGCCCGCGGCTTGCAGCACGCGCATCGCGCCAATGGCGATCAGATCGGATGCGGCAAAAATGGCGTCAAATTCGGCGCCATTTTCCAGGAAGGCCTGCACAGCATTCTCACCGGTCGCCTCCGAACTAAACCCTTCGGCTTGCAACATGGGATCACTATCCAGCCCCGCTTCGGCCAAAGCGTCGCGATATCCTTTCCAGCGCGCTTCAAATTCGGGCGCATGGCTCGACGCGGTGCCGATAAAGGCAATGCGCCGCCGCCCCTTCGCGATCAAATGCCGCACCGCTTCCAACCCGCCGCCATAATTATCCGACCCCAATGTTAGCCCGGGTTCATCGGTCAGCGGCAAGCCCCAGCGGACAAAGTCGGTTCCTTGATCGACCAAATTGGTTAGCCTTTCGCGATATTGTTCATAATCGCCATAGCCCAAAAGGATCAGGCCGTCGGCTTTATGGCTGTCCTGATAATCGATATGCCAATTGCCCGATAATTGCTGAAAAGAGATCAGCAGGTCATAGCCGCGCAGCGCACATTGGCGCGTGATCGATCCCAGCATCGACAGGAAAAACGGGTTAATATGGCTACCGTCGGGGGTGGGGTCTTCGAAAAAAAGCAGCGCCAATGTCTTTGATTGTTGCGAACGCAGCGACGACGCATTTTTGTCGACGCGGTAATTTAATTCCTGCGCAATTTGTTCGATCCGGTCGCGCGTCGCTTTGCTAACCGATGGGCTGCCGCGCAGGGCGCGCGATACCGTTGGCTGAGACACGCCCGCCAGATATGCAATATCAAATGATGTTGGCTTGCGTGATGGCAAGCGGCCCATTTTATGCTCCCGCTCATGCATTTTGCATGTCTCTCTTAACCAGATTTTGATTTAGGGTTTTCTGGCGGAAATGCAAGCATTCTGCGCCGCTCAACATGTTGCGTAAATGTGACATGATGCGGCGCAGCATAAACTGCGTATACGTATGCAAACTATGCATAACCGGTTTATGATGCCTAGAAGCGGCCAACTTTGGGAGGGGAGTCGCCAAAGATGGTTCACGCTCCTGCCGAAGATTTGCCACATCAGACGACACAAAAAAGTCTGAACAGCCGGGGAGTGAACATGAAAAAATCTAATTTTGGCAGCCGCAAGCTATTGACGAATGCGAGCCGCACAGCACTGGGCATGGTGATGATCCTGTCCGCACAAAATGCATTCGCACAGGATGCCGCCGACGACGCCGATCAAGCCGCGCAAACCGAAGAAGATGACGCCATCGTCGTCACCGGTTTCCGCGCCAGCCTTGAAAGCGCGGTGAATGAGAAGCGGACCAGCGATCAGATCGTTGAGTCGGTTACAGCAGAAGATATCGGTAAGCTTCCCGATGCGTCCATTGGTGAATCAATTGCGCGCTTGCCCGGCCTCGCTGCGCAACGGCTTAATGGCCGCGCAAACGTTATCGCCATTCGCGGTTTTGGACCCGACTTTTCGCAGACCTTGTTGAATGGCCGGGAACAAACTACAACCAGCGACAACCGGTCGGTGGAACTTGATCAATATCCTTCAGAAGTTGTCAGCCAAGTCGTGGTTTACAAGTCACCAACCGCGTCGTTGGTCGGCCAGGGTCTGGTCGGTACAATCGATATTCGCACCATCCGTCCGCTCGAATATGGCAAGCGCGTTCTGGCTGTCGGCGCGCGTGGTTCATACGCAGATTTAGGGGCGCTGAATGCCGGGTCGAGTGAACTTGGCTACCGGGCAAATGCCACTTATGTCGATCAATTCGCAGACGATACTGTCGGAATTTCCTTGGCGGCGTCTTATGTGGATGAGCCTTATCAGATCCAAGAATTCAATGCTTGGGGCTACGCAGGGAGCGGCACGGCGGCATCACCAAGTGTCATCGGCGGTTCAAAAAGTTTCGTCACATCGACCACGTTGAAGCGTCTTGGACTGAACGGCACGTTGCAATTCCAAGCTACAGATAACTTGATGCTCACTGTGGATGGGTTCTATTCCAATTTCAACGATGACCAATCGAAGCGTGGTATCGAATTGCCGCTTGGCTTTGGAGCCTTTGGTACTTCTACGGCTATTACTTCGCAAGAAGATGGATTTGCAACCGCGGGCACATTCAGCAATGTGCGCGGCGTTATCCGTAATGATATTTTCCAGCGGAAAGCCGATCTTTATTCTTTTGGCTTCAACGCCGATTATGAAGGTGATGATGGCTGGAAGGCCATGTTTGACTTTGGTTATTCGCGCACCGATCGTAATGAACTGAGCCTTGAAAGCTATGCGGGCACAGGATTTAACGGCGATGACACCGGCAATGGCGCATCTGCAACGATTGGTTTTGCATCTGGCCCTACGGGAACCGTGTTCAACCCGTCACTGAATTATAGTGACCCTTCCACCATTTTCCTGACCGATCCGCTCGGTTGGGGCGGCGGGACAGTGCCGCAGGCGGGCTATTTCAACAACCGTATTGTTGAAGATGAATTGTTCCAATTCCGCACCGAAGTTGAGCGTGAATTTGAAGGCAGTTTTGTCAAAAGCCTGCAATTTGGTTTGAACTATACAACACGCGAAAAGTCGCTGACGCCTGACGAAGCATTTGTGCGTTTGCCCGGTACAGCCGTAACGGCATCAATTCCTTCTCAATTCCTGTTGGAATCGACCAATTTGAGCTATTTGGGTCTTGGGCCAATCGTCAGCTATGACGCACGCGATTTAATCGATGCTGGCGTGTTGGAGCTTGAGCCACGGACAACAACTGGTCCAAACGCAGCGAATGACGTGCTCGGCAAAGGCTATACTGTAAACGAAGATTTGATGACGGCGTATTTGCAGGCAAATCTGGAGTCAGAGCTTGGTTTCGGCACCCTGACCGGTAATGTCGGCGTTCAGGCAATTAACACTGAGCAGAAATCAACCGGATTTATTTTCCCGGCAACAGGTCCTGAATTGCGCACCCTTGGTGACAACTATTGGGATATTCTGCCCAGCTTGAACCTGTCATTGCGTTTGAATAGCGATACTGTCATCCGTTTCGCAGCTGCCCGGGAAATTATGCGGGCACGGTTGGACGATACACGTTTGTCGATCGGATATGGCATTGATAGTAGCGTCCCAGGTGGCATCATTCGTGGCGGCGGCGGCAACCCATTCCTTCGCCCCTTCCGCGCCAATGCTGTTGATTTCAACGTAGAGCAATATTTTGGCCAAGGCGGGGTAATTGCTGCGCAGCTTTTCTATAAAGACATTAAGAGCTTTATTTTCAACGGTCGTTTCCCGTTTGATTTCTCTGCACTGCCAGAGCCAACGGGTGCAGCAGCCTTCCCGAATTTGCCGACGCTTGGAACACTTGATGCGCCTGTAAATACCGGCGGGGGCGACCTATATGGTGCTGAATTGTCCGTCACCATGCCGCTGAGTAATTTGACATCGGCCTTGGACGGTTTTGGTATCACTGGCGGTGCCAGCTATACCAAAACCAACATTGAAGATGCCGCTGGCAACCGCACGCAAATTCCCGGCTATTCAAAATGGGTTGTCAACGCGACTGCTTATTTCGAAAAATGGGGCTTCAATGCGCGCGGTAGTGCTCGCTACCGTTCAACCTTCTTGGGCGATTTCACCGGTTTTGGCGGTTCGCCAACCCGGCGGACTGCGCTTGCAGAAACAATCATTGATGCGCAAATTGGTTATGACTTCCAAGAAGGTAGTGCGCTTGAAGGACTGTCACTGTATCTGCAGGGTCAGAACCTGACCGATGAGCGTTTTGCGTCCATCGGCGGCAATGCCAACCAAGTTATTGACTATCAAATTTATGGTCGGCGTTTCTTAGCCGGTTTCAACTTCAAATTCTGATGGTCTGAATTCTGAACCTTTCTCCTTGCATCCTCCCGCAAGGTAGAAAGGTTCGTTTTTCGTGGCTATGATACATGGTCTATACCATGCGGCATGGAGAGATTTTCAATGCGTGACATTGTCATCGCAGGAGGCGGGACGGCGGGTTGGATGGCCGCTGCGGCCTTTGCCCGGTTTCTGGGCGGCGGGCATAATGTCACGCTTGTTGAATCGGATGCGATCGGCACTGTAGGTGTCGGCGAAGCAACCATTCCGCAAATTCAAAATTTCAATAATGCCCTTGGCATTGATGAAGCCGAATTTTTGAAAGCCACGCAGGGCAGTTACAAATTGGGCATCGAATTTGATGGCTGGTCCGCGCCGGGCAAAAAATACATCCACGCTTTTGGCCAGATTGGCCGGCAATTGGGCTTTGTCCCCTTTCACCATTATGTCCTGCGTGATCAGCAGCGCGGCGGTGCCCGCGATCTATGGTCCTATAGTCCCACTGCGATAGCGGCTGCGCAAAACCGGTTTTCGCCGGTGCAGGAACGGCCGGGGCAAATGCCATCGGGAACGGCCTGGGCCTATCATTTTGACGCTGGACTCTATGCCGCCTTTTTGCGCCGCTATGCCGAGGACAAAGGCGTGAAGCGTATCGAAGGCAAAATAGCCGAGGCACAGCAGCAAGAGGGCCGGATCAGCGCATTGCGGCTGGATGATGGCAGACAGGTGGGGGGCGATTTCTTTATCGACTGCACCGGATTTGCCGCGCTGCTGATTGGCGGCGCTATGGAGAGTGGCTTTGATGATTGGAGCGACTTGCTGCCCTGCAACCGCGCGGCAGCGGTGCAGTGCGAGGCGGCATTCGTCATCACCCCCTACACGAGGTCCAGCGCCCGCGCGGCGGGGTGGCAATGGCGTATCCCGTTGCAGCACAGGACCGGTAACGGCCATGTTTATTGCAGCGATTTTATGTCGGATGATGAGGCGGCCTCTATCTTGCTGTCCCATTTGGACGGCGCGGCCATTGGCGATCCGCGTTTGATCAAATTTACCACGGGGATGCGGCGCGATAGCTGGAAATCGAATGTCGTCGCATTGGGGCTTGCCGCTGGTTTTATGGAACCGCTGGAATCAACCAGCATCCATCTGGTCCAATCGGCGATTGAGAGGATTTTGCAATTTTTCCCCGGCGACACCGACGCCGCCGCCGACATCGAAGAATATAATCGCCGGACGCAGGCGGAATGGCTCGCCATCCGCGATTTCCTGATCCTGCATTATCACCGCAATGGGCGCAGCGAAGCATTTTGGGAAGCGGGCCGAAAAACGGATATTCCCAAAAGCTTGGCGCGGCGTTTGGCTCTGTTTGAATCAAGCGGGCGGATCATGCGCGAAGGCGATGAGCTATTCACCGAGGTTGGCTGGTTACAGGTGATGACCGGCCAAGGGGTGACGCCGCAAAGCTGGCATCCAATGGCTGGGCAGATAAGCGACGGACAGCTTACAGAATTTTTGGGGTTGGCAGCACAGCATGCCAATGCACAAGCAGACAAGATGATCCCGCATAATCAATGGATCGAACAATATTGCAAGTCCGATGCCGGACATAGGATGGTAGCATGACGAATTTCACAAAATTGCATGGGCTGGTTTTTGGCGGTCGCGCAGAAGCATTAGGAGCAGGCAATTGAACCACATCACTCACCCTGAATCCGCCGCTGTGAAACCGGCACACAGCGCCCATGCACCCTGGTGGAAAGGCGCGACCATATATCAGATTTATCCGCGCAGTTTCATGGACAGCAATGGCGACGGTATCGGCGACTTGCCGGGCATCACGTCGCGTCTGGATTATGTGGCCGATCTGGGCGTGGACGCCATATGGCTGTCACCGTTTTTCAAATCGCCGATGCATGATTTTGGATATGATGTTTCCGATTTCAGCGCGGTCGATCCGATATTCGGTAGCCTGGACGATTTTGACGCCTTGATCGAAAAAGCCCATAAATTGGGGCTGAAGGTGATTATCGATCAGGTCTATTCGCATAGCAGCGATCAGCATGCTTGGTTTACCGAAAGCCGTTCGAGCCGTGACAATGAAAAGGCCGATTGGTATGTCTGGGCCGACCCCAAGGCAGATGGCAGCCCGCCCAATAATTGGCAGTCGATATTTGGCGGTCCGGCATGGGCATGGGATGCGCGGCGGCAGCAATATTATTTCCACAATTTCCTGACGCAGCAACCTGACCTGAACTTGCATTGTCCGGCGGTGCAGGATGCGCTGCTTGATACATCGCGATTCTGGTTGGACCGCGGCGTTGATGGTTTCCGCATCGACGCGGTGCTGCATATGATGCACGATCCTGCGTTGACCGATAATCAACCGACGATGAATAATCATAAGGTCAAAACGCGCAGCCACGATTTTCAGAATAATGTCTATAATCAAGGGCACCCCGCGATATTTGATTTCCTTTCGCGCTTGCGCAGCGTGACCGATGAATATGAAGGCCGCTTCACCGTCGCCGAAGTCGGCGGCACTGCGCCCGATGAATTTATGAAAAAATGTGCCGCCGGGAATGACCGGATGCACAGCGCCTATAGTTTCGATTTCCTCTATGCCGAAAAACTAACGCCCGATTTAATCTGTTCATCGCTCGCCAAATGGGAAGAGGCGGACGGCACGGGATGGCCGACATGGGCGTTCGAAAATCACGACGCGCCGCGTGCCGTCAGCCGCTGGACCGGGCCCGAATATCGCAGCGCCTTTGCCCAGATGAAAATGGCGCTCATCACCATGCTTCGCGGCAATATCATCCTGTATCAGGGCGAAGAATTGGGCCTGACGCAAGTCGATATACCCTTTGAGCTGGTGCAAGATCCTGAGGCGCTGCGCAACTGGCCGCTTACTCTGTCCCGCGACGGAGCCCGCACCCCGATGCCATGGGAAGCGGAAAGCCATAATGCCGGTTTTGGCAGCGGCGAGACATGGTTGCCGCTGGGCGAGGACCATATTGCGATGGCGGTCGACCGCCAAAATGCCGATGCCGCTTCCATGTTGAATTTGACCCGCCGGTTGATCGCTTTGCGCAACCAGATACCGGCTTTACGGGCGGGTAATATTGCGAAATGCGATGCGCAAGGCGACTTGCTGGAGCTGGTGCGCGAACATGACGGGACGCAGATTTCCTGCCTGTTTAATATGGGCACGGGCAGCATCGACATTGCCGCGCATAATATTGACCCGCAGGATATTTTGATCGCGCCCGGTGGCAGCAGCGCAGCTTCACTGCCTGCATTTGGTTTCATCATCGGGAAGATATGACCGCCGAAAAAGCCTTTCGCTTTGTAATATTGGGCGGCGGTTCGGCCGGGTGGATCACCGCCAATCTGTTCGCCCATCATTGGCGCGGGAAAAATGTTGAAATTCAGGTGGTGGAATCGCCCGATATTGGCATTATCGGCGTCGGTGAGGGGTCCACGCCGCAGCTAAAGGCATTTTTTGACCAGCTAAATATATCCGAATCCCTGTGGATGCCGGCCTGCGACGCGACCTATAAAATCGGGATCCGCTTTGCTGGCTGGTCCCATAAAAATGGCTATGACAGCTATTTTCATCCCTTTCCTGCGCCGCTCGATATGCATAGCGAGCCGAGCTTTATCCGCAATGCGGCAATGCGGCGTGCGGGGATTGATGTGCCGGCCCATCCCGATAGCTTTTATCTCTCCCCGCATTTGGCGGCGCAGCGCAGCGGACCGCATCCGTCCGACAATTTCCCCTTTGAGCTGAGCTATGGCTATCATTTTGACGCCTATAAATTGGGCGATTTTCTGCGCGGGCACGCCGCCAGTTTGGGGGTGCGGCATATCCCGATGCGGATCGAGGATGTGATTGTCGGTGATGATGGCAATGTGGACGCATTGCTGGGCGAAGAAGGACAGCGCATCGACGGCGATTTTTTTGTCGATTGTTCGGGCTTTCGCGCGATCATCAATGAAAAAGCGCTGGGCGCCCCCTATATTCCCTTTGCCGATAACCTGTTCAACAACCGCGCCGTGGTCATGCCAACGCCGCCGGATTTGGATGCGGCGGGTTCGGCGGCGATAGCGACCGGTGCGACCGCAATGAATGCCGGTTGGCGCTGGTCCATTCCGCTGACGCAGCGGCATGGCAACGGCTATGTTTATTCGGACAAATATATTGATCCGGATGCCGCCGAAACCGAATTGCGGGCGGCGCTGGATATGCTGGATAGCGATGTCAGCGCGCGGCATTTGCAAATGCGTGTCGGCCGCCTTGCCGACAGTTGGAGCGCGAACAGCCTTGCCATGGGCCTGTCACAAGGTTTTATCGAACCATTGGAGGCAACCGCAATCCACATTGTAATTGCCACGGCGCAACAATTTATGGCGGCTTTTGACGATGGCGAATTTGGGCCGAAGAACCGCGATATTTTCAACCAGCGCATTGCCGCTCGGTATGAAGGGATACGCGATTATATCGTCGCTCACTACCGGTTGAATCAGCGCGGTGATAATGACTATTGGCGCGATAATGCGGCGAATGACCATCTGTCGGATAATCTGAAAGCGATGATGACGGCCTGGTTTACGGGTAAGGATATGGCCGCCGAAATCGCGCGGCTGAATATTGGCAATTATTATGGTAATATCAGCTGGCACTGCCTGTTTGCGGGATATGGTGTATTTCCCGATAGCCGCAAATTGCGCGCTCCGTTGCCCCATGAAGGCGCGGCGGACATGGTGAAAATTGCGCATTTCATGGCCGGTGCGGCGCGTAATTTCGGGTCCCATAAAGCGTCGCTGGACAGGCTTTGACCGCATATTAAGCTTGCGCCTTATGCTGCGGCGCGGCATTTAGCGGGCCATGATACATCCCACCAAAATATTGAGTGTATTTGGAACGCGGCCCGAAGCGATTAAAATGGCGCCGGTTGTCCTGAAACTGGCGGCTGATCCGCGTTTTGACGCCCGCGTCTGCGTCACCGGGCAGCATGCCGAAATGCTGGAGCAGGTGAACAGCTTGTTTGGGATCGTGCCCGATATTGATTTGAAAATTATGAAGGCGGGGCAGGGCCTGACTCATATTACGACGGCGGTTCTGGAGGGGTTGGAGCCCGTGCTGGCCGATATGAAGCCGGATTATGTGCTGGTTCATGGCGATACTACGACATCGACGGCGGCGGCGCTGGCCGCTTTTTATGCCGGGGCAAAAGTCGGCCATGTCGAGGCGGGGCTGCGCACGCGAAACCTGTTATCGCCCTGGCCGGAGGAAGCCAATCGTCAGATTACCGGACGGATCACCAACCTTCATTTTGCTCCCACGGCTTTGTCGCGGGCGAATTTGATTGAGGAAGCGGTTGCGCCCGATACGATCCACGTCACCGGTAACACGGTGATCGATGCATTGATGATGGTAAAGGATAAGATTGAAAATGATGCGGCGCTGAATGCCGAATTTGAAGCAGCCTTTCCCTATCTCGATCCGTCAAAACGTCTTATCCTGGTAACCGGACATCGCCGCGAAAATCATGATGGCGGCATTGCCCGGGTGTGCGAGGCGCTGGCCCAAATTGCGGCGCGCGGTGATGTGCAGATATTATATCCCGTGCATCTTAATCCCAAGGTTAAAAATGCCGTGGACAAGGTATTGACCGGCGTTGACAATGTTTTTCTGGCCGAGCCGCAAAGCTATCTGCCTTTTGTCTGGCTGCTCAACCGCTGTGCGCTGGTGGTCACCGACAGCGGCGGCCTGCAAGAAGAAGCGCCGAGTTTTGGGAAGCCGGTTCTGGTCACGCGCGACACCACCGAACGGCCCGAAGCGGTTGAGGCCGGCACGGTTAAACTAATCGGAACCGATAGCACCGCTCTGGCCTGCGAAGTGATCAAGCTGCTCGATGATGACACCGCTTATCAGGCCATGTCACGCGCCCATAATCCCTACGGCGACGGTTTCGCAGCGGGCCGGATCGCCGACATATTAGCGGCGCAGAATTAGGTCGCGTGTCATAGGCCACGGCCCTAACGCGCGGTCCGGTCCCCTTGCCCTGACCCCGTAAAGGTTTTCAAAATAATCGATAGGTCGAACGGGATGCTGCGCCGGGCCATATAATCGGCATCGGCCCGCGCAAGCCGGACCGGGTCGCTCATATCAATATCGTTAATCTGCGCCCAACCGGTAATACCGGGCAGGATATTGAGCACGCCGCGCTCTTTTCGTTCCTTGATCAGCTCGCTTTGCACCGGCAGGCACGGGCGCGGACCAACAAGGCTGATCTCGCCGCGCAATATGTTGATGACTTGCGGCAATTCGTCGAGTTTCGTCTTGCGCAAAAATGCGCCAATGCCAGTGATAGCATCGGCCGAAAGTTCATGGGTGCCCGCTTGCTTTGTGCCTGTCCGCATGGTTCGATATTTATAGCAAATAAAGCTTTTGCCATGGCGCCCCACCCGTTCTTGCGCAAATATACCAGGACCGGGACTGCCCAGCTTGACGGCGATAAACAGGATCAACATCAACCACCAAGTCACCAGCAACACCGCCAAGGCAAAGCCCCAATCGACGATTTTTTTGAAGGTCCAATAAACGATATTGCGGTCCACCGGGTTCGCAAGGCTGATCGAAACGGCTTCATTTTTTTCAACCAAGCCTGCTATCGCGGCGACGACCAAATCGCGATCAACTAGCGGTTTTGCGGCCCCCAACACCACCAATGCAATTTTCCGCAATATAGCGGGCAGTTTGTTGACTTTGGCCAGATTGCCGCCCGCGTCCTGCGAATTTACGGCCGGCAGGCATAGCGACGAGATGCGCATATCCTGTTGCTCAAAAAGCCACTGATCCGCTTCCCGTTTGCTGACTGCATAGGGGTCTTGCTGATTTCCATGGGCGGCGTGGAAACTGGTCAGATTTATAAAATGCCCCACGCCCGCGCGCTTCGCATCATTAAAAATATGCTGCAGACCGGTCAGATTGGCGGAACGAAAATCCGCCAAGCTGCCGTGCTGATCATTATTCATCACGGCCAGATGGACGCATGAGTGATAGTCGGACCCGATATGTTGCAGGTCATGATAATTGCAGCAGGCATCACCGGGGAAAAGCTGTTGCAACTTTGCCGCGTCGCGCCCAACGAGCAACAATTCATGCCCTTTTTCCCGCAAATAGGGGACAAGTGCCCGGCCAATATTCCCGCCCGCACCGGTGATGATTATTTTCATAGCGATAACCCTGTCATATAAAGCGCGGTAGCATAATCGGGCGGCGCGTCAATTTGCCTCGGTGAAGGGTTGCACATTGGCCGTTAACTTGGCAATGGCGCTGCATCGGTTTTCATGTAAAGGACTATCCATTGCGCAAAGGCATTATCCTCGCTGGCGGGTCGGGCACGCGGCTTTATCCGGCGACCAAAGCGGTTAGCAAGCAGCTGATGCCGATTTACGACAAGCCGATGATCTATTATCCGCTATCGGTGCTGATGATGGCAGGGATGCGGGATATCTTGATTATCACCACGCCGCATGACGCGGCTGCATTTCACTATCTTCTTGGCGACGGCACCGATTGGGGCATACATATCAGCTATGCGGTGCAAGCTGAACCAGCGGGGCTGGCGCAGGCATTTCATATCGGCGATGATTTTATCGGCGATAACCCCAGCGCTTTGATATTGGGCGATAATATATTCTATGGTCATGGTTTGCCCGAATTGCTGCGTGCGGCCGATGGACGCAGTCATGGCGCGACCGTTTTCGGTTATCATGTGAAAGATCCGCAGCGTTATGGCGTGGTCGATTTTGATGCCGATGGCCGCGCGGTATCCATCGAAGAAAAACCGGATAAGCCCAAATCCAACTATGCCGTAACCGGGCTATATTTTTACGATGAGCAGGTTGTGGAATTATCCAAATCGATTAAGCCATCGGCCCGCGGGGAATTGGAAATTACCGATTTGAACCGGCTCTATTTGGAGCAAGGATCGCTCCATGTCGAAATGATGGGCCGGGGCTTTGCCTGGCTCGATACCGGCACGCATGACAGCTTGCTGGAGGCATCGCAGTTCACGCAAGTTATTGAGGACCGTCAGGGCATGAAAATATGCTGCCCCGAAGAAGTGGCCTGGGAAATGGGCTTTATCGATGATGAGCAGCTGTCCCGCATTGCGCAGCCGCTGATTAAAAGCGGCTATGGCGCGTATCTCAACGGCTTGCTGCACAGGAAACATGGCTGATGCAATTGATCGATACCAGCATCGCCGATGTTAAAATCATCGAACCCAAACTGTTTGGCGATGACCGTGGTTTTTTCTACGAAAGCTGGAATGAACAGACATTTGCTGCGCTCGGCCTCGATCTGACCTTTGTGCAGGATAATCACAGCAAGTCGGCCAAAGGCGTGCTGCGCGGTCTGCATTATCAAATTGAAAAACCGCAAGGGAAATTGGTGCGCGTCACCGCAGGCAGCGTCTATGATGTTGCGGTGGATTTGCGGCGGTCATCGCCGACTTTTCTGCAATGGGAAGCGTTTACTTTGTCGGCGCAGAATAAACGCATTTTGTGGGTGCCGCCGGGATTTGGCCACGGCTTTTTGTCGATGGAGGATAGCACCGAATTTCTCTATCGCTGCACCGAATTTTACGCGCCAGAACATGAACGCTCGCTGCTATGGAATGATCCCGACCTTGCCATCCATTGGCCATTGGACGGGGTGCAGCCGTCACTATCGGCAAAAGATGCGGCGGGCGTGCCATTGGCGCAGGCGGAGCTATTTGCATGAAGGCGCTGGTGTTTGGCGGGGCAGGGCAATTGGGCCGCGCATTGCAGCGCGCAGCAGGTGATGAGTGGCAGGTGGACGCGCTGGGCCGGTCCGAATGCGATATCACCGATGCCGCGGCAACCACAGCGGCCATCGCTAATAGCGGCGCGGATGTGGTTATCAACGCCGCAGCCTATACGGCGGTGGACAAGGCAGAAAGCGAGCCAGCCCTCGCGCAGGCAATCAACAGCGATGCGCCCGGTGTTATGGCGGCTGCTTGCGCGGCATCGGGCAAACTATTTGTGCATATCTCCACCGATTTTGTGTTTGGCAGCGGCCATGACACGCCGATTGCGACAGATGCGCCGCCATCACCTTTAAGCATCTATGGCGCAACCAAGCTGGCAGGTGAACGCGCGGTTCAGGCCGCGATGCCCGGTGCGTTGATTATTCGCACATCGTGGGTCTATGCGGCGCAGGGCGCAAATTTCGTTCTGACCATGCTGCGTTTGATGAAAGAGCGCGATGCGCTGGGCGTGGTAGCGGATCAGGTGGGATCACCCACGGCGGCGCATGATTTGGCCCAGGCGGTGTTGGCGCTTGCGGCACAAAAAGCGCGCGGCATATATCATTTCACCAATGAAGGTATTTGCAGCTGGCACGAATTTGCCGTCGCGATTGCCGAACAAGGGCAGGCGGCTGGGTTGCTGACGCAGATACCGGTCATTAACGCCATCCCGACCAGCGCCTATCCCACACCCGCCGCACGTCCGGCTTATTCGGTGCTGGAAAAAGAGGCGACATGGACGGCATTAGGCGCGCCTGCGCGGCATTGGCGCGATGCGCTGCACGAAACCCTATGGGAGATTACAAATAATGGCTAATTTGCTCGTCACCGGCGGTGCCGGCTTTATTGGCGCAAATTTCGTCCGATATTGGAAGGCGCAGCATAGCGGCGATACCGTCACCGTTGTCGACGCGCTGACCTATGCCGGGAATAAGGAAAATCTCGACGGGGTGGATGCGGAGCTGATTGTTGCGGATATTTGCGACCATTCGGCGATGAGCGCGCTGGTCCGGGATCATGCCATCGACACCATTGTCCATTTTGCTGCGGAAAGCCATGTTGACCGATCAATCGATGGGCCCGATGCTTTCTTGCAAACCAATATCATCGGCACGCACAGCCTGTTAAAGGCTGCGAAGGAAAATTGGCTCGATGGGGACGGGCGGCCGCACCGTTTCCACCATGTTTCCACCGATGAGGTTTATGGCAGCCTGGGCCCCGACGACCCGGCCTTTAGCGAAACCACCGCCTATGAGCCTAATTCGCCCTATTCCGCGTCGAAAGCGGCCAGCGATCATCTGGTTCGCGCCTATCACCATACATATGGGTTGGAGACGACGACCAGCAATTGTTCCAACAATTATGGCCCCTATCAATTTCCCGAAAAGCTGATCCCGTTATTCCTGATCAACTGTTTAAATGGCAAGCCGCTGCCTATTTACGGGGACGGCATGAATGTGCGGGACTGGCTGCATGTTGAGGATCATTGCCGGGGGATAGAGGCGGTGCTGCAAAAGGGCCGGATTGGCGAGACCTATAATATCGGCGGCGGGCAGGAGCTGCCCAATATGGCGGTGATTGATGGTATTTGCGCGGCGGTTGATGCGGCCTTTGCCAAGGACGCAGGCCTTGCCGCGCGGTACCCCGATGCGCCCGCAGCCAATGGCAAGAGCAGCGATAGCCTGAAAAGCTTCGTCACCGACCGCAAAGGGCACGACCGCCGCTATGCCATTGATGAAACCAAGGCGCGAGAGGAGCTAGGCTATCACGCGAGCCGGACTTTTGAAGAAGGCTTCGCCCAAACGCTGCGCTGGTATCTTGAAAATGAAGGCTGGTGGCAGGCGCTGCTTGCGCGCTGAACGGCGGCATTAAGGCAATAGCAGGCTCGAATCGCCATAGCTGTAAAAGCGATAATTTTGCGCAATGGCTTCGGCATAGGCCGCTTGCATCCGTTCGCGGCCCATCATCGCGCTGACCAGCATGAATAACGTGCTTTTCGGCAGATGAAAATTGGTCATCAATCCCCCTGCTGCTTTGAAGCGGTAGCCGGGGGTGATGAAGATATCGGTGTCGCCTTCAAATGGCTCTATCGTGCCGTCATCTTTTGCCGCGCTTTCAATAAGCCGCAGCGATGTCGTGCCTACGGCGATAAGCCGTCCGCCCGATGCGCGCACCTGATTCAGCCGGCCTGCGGTGGCGGCATCGATGCTGCCCCACTCGCTATGCATCCTATGATCGTCGGTATCCTGCGCCTTCACCGGCAGGAAGGTGCCCGCGCCAACATGCAGGGTCAGTGTGGCGGTTTTTATCCCCGCAACATCCAGTGCCTCGGTCAGATCAGGGGTAAAATGTAGCGCGGCGGTGGGCGCGGCAACTGCGCCGTCTTTTTGCGCGAACATTGTTTGATAATCGCTTAAATCACGTTCATCGACCGGGCGTTTTCCGGCGATATAGGGGGGCAGCGGCATGGTTCCCGCGCGCGCAAGCAGCAGCTCAACCGGATCATCGCCTTCAAAATATAATGTGAAGCTGCCATCGGCATGGCGTTGTTCGGCGGCCGCGCGGACATCTTGCCCAAAGTCAATCTGATCGCCGACCTTCAACCTTTTGGCGTTGCGGATAAAAGCCTGCCAACGGCGCAGGTCAATGCGTTTATGCAGGGTCGCTCCGATCACCGCGTCGCCGCGCCGACCGGTCAGCTGCGCTGGGATGACGCGGGTATCGTTAAAGATCAGGCAATCGCCCGCCTTTAACAGTTTGGGCAGGTCGATGACCTGATGATGGCCGAAATCGCCTGCCGCCGGGACCAGCAACATCTTGGCCGCATGGCGCGGGGAAACCGGGCGCAAGGCAATATTTTCAGGAGGTAAGTGAAAGTCAAACAGATCAACGCGCATGACGCCCGTTAGCGTTTTTGGACGCTATACCATAGTAAAAATATGCAGCGACTTAATCGGTAACCGAAATCACCGCTTCATCGCCAGCTGCTGGCCCCGGAGCGGGCTTCGCGGGGAAGCTCGGCACCGCTTTATTATCGGCGGCGATGGAGGCCTGCACGATGCGGTCCGGCTGCGCAGGGGGTTCGCCGCGCGCAATTGCGTCGACATATTGCATCCCGCCGGTCACGCGGCCAAAGACGGTATATTTATTATCGAGAGCATAACGGGGCTGGAAACAGATGAAAAACTGGCTGTTGGCTGTATCAGGGTCATTGGTCCGGGCCATCGAAACCGTTCCGCGCAAATGCGGCATCGGGTTAAATTCCGCTTTCAAATCCGGCAAGTCGCTGTCGCCTTCTCCGGTGCCCGTGGGGTCACCCGTTTGCGCCATGAACCCTTCGATGACGCGGTGAAAAATAATGCCGTCGTAAAATCCCTGCCGCGTCAGTGTTTTGATCCGCTCGACATGCGCAGGGGCAATTTGCGGATATAGCTGTATCGTGACGCGCCCGCCGGTTGACAGGTCCAGATAGAGGATATTTTCCATATCGGGTCCAGCAGGAACCGCCGCTGCGCCCTGCGCCGCATTTTGTGCCATGGCTGTTTGCGCACCGAACAGAGCGGCCAGTATCAGCAGGAACCTTGCGGCGATCAGATGGATTTTCATGGACAGACATTCTCCGGTCATTAACTTGACGCTTCCCTTACCAAGAGCGGCTGTCCCTGTCATGAACGAAAAGGGCGGCGCAGCATATTGTTGCCGCGCCGCCCGTTTTTAACCATCGGTTCGCACCGGTTATGCAACCGGACGGCGACCCCGCGCATAAATGCCATAGCCTGCAATAATAGCGTAGCAGATGACGGGAACGATCAATGCGGCGGTCAGGTTGGTTCCATCCGCAACCAAGCCGTATAAAACCGGCATAATGGCCCCGCCAACAATCGCCGTTGCCAGCAGCCCGGATGCTTGTGCCGCTTTAGTTGATTTCATGCCTTCTGTTGCGAGGCTGAAGATAGTTGGGAACATGATAGAATTGAACAGACCAACAGCGGTCAGGGTCAGCGCCGAAATATTGCCTCCGGAAAATGCGGATACGGCAATCATCGTTATCGCCAATCCGGCAAATCCCATCAAAACATATCCTGGGTTGAAGATACGCAAGATGAATGCTCCGACAAAACGTCCGATCAGCGCGCCGCCCCAATAGCTGGAAAGATACCATGCCGCATCTGCGTGGCTCAGGCTCAACACCCGGGCTTGACCAAGATAGGCGACGATATTGCTGCCGATGGTTACTTCTGCGCCAACATACAGGAATATGCACAAGACCCCGAAACGCAGCCGCGCATCATTCATCAGCAGCGCCCATATGCCCTCAACTTGAACTTCTTCGGCCTCCGCATTGTCGAGTGATTTGCGAAACATCCAGAAAATAGCGGCAATCGCGATCAGGAATACTGCAACCCCGATATAGACATGGGTGATGACCTCGGCTTCGGAAACCCGAAATGCGTTCAGTTCGGTGGGAGATAAACGTGTCGGATCAACGGTGGATTTCTCTCCCAAAATATATACCGCGCCAAAGGTGACAATCAAATATGCTCCCAGCGAGTTGAACATCTGGGCAAAGGTCAGGCGGCTATGCGATGTTTCAGGCGGGCCAAGCGTGGTAACCAATGGGTTCATGGCCACTTGCAGCAAGGTTATCCCGCCGCCGATCATGAACAGCGCACCCAGAAAATTGATGTAAACCCCGCTTGATGCCGCCGGAATAAACAGCAGTGCTGCCGCTGCAATAATCAGAAATCCAACAATAAACCCGCGAATGAACCCGATTTTGCGCAGCAAGATTCCTGCGGGAATGGAAAAAAGCGCGTAGCTAGTAAAAAAAGCAAACTGCACCAAGTTGGCTTCCGTATTCGAAAGCTGGAACATTCCTTTGAACTTCGCGACCAGCGCGTCATTGATATTGGTGACGCCTGCCAGCAGGAAAAATACGGCGAAGACAAGGCATAATACCAATGTCGTTTTGCCGCCTGCGCTTTGATACTTACCCGGCGGGTTTGCCCCGCCTGCTATTGGTGCTGCCATAATAAACTCCCTCGAACAAAATTATCCGTTCCCTATATGTGTTTCTTGTCAGGATTCGGGTCCTCTCAACCGCCAATGCCTTAAGCTGACAAGGTTGTCATTGCAACATTTTCTGAATGATCGAGCGAATTTCCCGGTCATCATCATGCGCCGATCATGCGCCCGACATAATCTTCATGCTTTGGCATTGCGTTTGCGGTTTGGGCGATTGCCCCTTTAATGGCCTGTAACCGGGCCAGATTCTCTTCCGCCCCCAGCACATTTGCGATGGGATGATATTGCCGCGGCATCACCCCTTGGCCCGTGAACACTGCGAGCCAGCTGGGTTCTGTAAAAATTTCATTGTCTTCGCGGTTCACCCGGCCGCTATGTTCAAACAATTCGCGTTTATCTTTCAGGAAATCTGGCACGTCCATTGTGCGGACATGATCCCAAAAGGACATTCCGGAACGCTCGGTCGCATTATAATGCAGGATCAGGAAGTTACGGATTGTGGAAAATTCCTGATCAATCAGACGATTGAAAATCGACCGGCTGACGCTGTCATTGATGCTGTTGGGAAATAAGTTAATCAGCTTTGTAATCGCGCTTTGGATCAAATGGATGCTGGTCGATTCCAACGGCTCCAAAAAGCCAGCTGAGAGGCCAATGGCGATACAGTTATTTTTCCAGATCTGTTTGCGCTTACCCGTGGTGAAACGCAGCTGACGGACGTCGGCCAGCGGTTTGCCGTCCAGATTGGATAACAATGTATCTGCCGCTTCATCATCGCTGATATGCTGATTGGAATAGACATAGCCATTGCCGGTTCGATGTTGCAGCGGGATGTTCCATTGCCAGCCCGCCTTGCGCGTGGTCGATGTGGTATAGGGGCGCAGGGCCCGATTTGCCGGATCGCGCTCCGATGGGACTGCAACCGCGCTGTTACACGGAAGCCAGTGGGACCAGTCATCATAACCAGCCTCCAATGTCTTTTCGATCAGCAGCCCGAAAAATCCAGTGCAATCGATGAATAAATCGCCGGACAATTCGCGCCCATCCTGCAGCCTGACGGCGGCGATATTGCCGGTATCACCGCCCTGTTTGACTTCCACCACCTTACCCTCATGCCGTTTCACCCCATGTCCTTCGGCATATTGCCGCAAAAAGCGGGCATAAAGGACGGCGTCAAAATGATAGGCATAGCCCAGCGTTGCCAGCGGTGCATTGGGCGGCCCAGCGGGATGGGCAAAGCGGCCATTTACGCCCGCTTGCCAAGCGAGGCAGAAATCGGCGAGCGGTATATCTTGGCCGTCGGCCCGCGCTTTTAACCAAAAATGATGGAAGCTGATCCCTTCCATATCCATGCCATAAACGCCAAAGGGATGAAAATAGCGATCTTGCCCGTTTTTCCATCCGATAAACTCGATGCCCAGTTTGAATGTGGCTTTTGTAGCGCGCAGGAAATCGGCCTCGTTAATCCCCAGCATGGCATTATATTTCAATATTTCAGGGATCGTCGCCTCACCCACACCCACCGTTCCAATCTCTTCGGATTCGATCAGGTCGATCTGCATATCCGTGCCGCGAAACACGTTGCCAAGCGCCGCTGCCGTCATCCACCCTGCCGTGCCGCCGCCCACAATGACGATATTTTTAATGCCCTGTTCTGCGTTGCTCATTATGTCATCCTATGCGCCATTTGGTTCAGGAAATCGCCATGTGTTGGCATCGCCGCTATGGTCTGGTCGAATGCCATAACCATAGCGCCCAGCGCCCTCATTTTTTTGTCCATGTCGATACCGTCTGCCGCATGGTCATATATTGCCGGCACGATGCCTAGGCCGATCAACATCTCCAGCCAGTTATGCTTTTCAAATGGATCGTCGTCAATCAACACCAGCAGGCCCCGCCGTTCAAACTGTCTCACGCGGCGCTGCAAATTGGGCGACATGGGCTGCTGCTTCATCTGATTCCAATAGTCCCCTTGCATATTGCTGCGCACCAGCGCCAGTTGATGAAAATCACGCATATGGCCGAAAAAGGCGGCGGCTTTTCGGTTATATTCAGCCGCTTTGATCGCCATATCATCTTCGGCATTTCGGGGCAGCAAGCTTACCAAAGTTGCGAGTTGATGCGACAAGAGTTTGGCAGCGGCACCCATGACCGAACCCAGCTCCGCCGCGCCCGGCCCGATGTGAACAATATTCCCCTGCCAAGGCCGTTCCATATATCCGGGCCAGATGGCGCGATTGGCAATGATTGCGCAATCTGCTGGATCGTGCGCTCCCGGTACCGCGCCCGATATCGCCCCTCTTGCCGCTTCCTCCGCCGCGTCCGTATCCCATAGAGCAGCGGGGTAATAGACGTTGACAATGGCGCCATCCTGCAATGGCAAAATGCTCATTTGCCCATGGTCCAATGGCCGGACAATGTCATAGGGTGGATGCGGCCCACGCCCGCGAAACCGTGCTGTGACGCACCGGTCAAATCCCAAAGCCGCGCCGCAATCTATATCTTTTGGTCCCATTATCGGGCGGCAATCGATGATGAGCAGCGCGCCTTCCCCGTTGCCGCCGGATAATTGCACGCCGCTGGTCATCGCTTTATCGCGCATGATATCGGTCAATATGCTGCCATCCACCGTGATTGCCGGGCGCAGCAACGACCGGGGTGATTGGCGGTCTTCGGATGGCGGACTGAATTTCCCGGTGGCGGCCATGCGCGCTTGAAAAGCCAGCGGCAAATATAGATCGGCAAATAAGGCATCATTGCCCTGCTGCACCGACAGGCGGCGCAGTATTTGATGCACAGCCACCCCATCCGGAGCGGGCAGCGGTTCGCCCGGCGCATGATAAACAGGGCGGCCATTGGGCCCCCATCGCTCAAAGCAGCTGCCCAGCGAAAATCCGCCTTGCCCGCCCGACACCAATTCGCCTGCCGTCATCCCGCTATGCAGTAACAACACCGACTCGCTGTCCAATATAATATGGCCATAATCGGCGTTGGCGGCGGCATCGTCATCGCCGCTGGCATTGATTTGGATATCGGCAACAGCCGAAAGTTGATCGGCAAGCACTGCCGCCGCGCTCCAACCGGGGAGGCCGCCGCCGATGATATGGATATAGGGTTTGGGTTTTTGTGCCGTCATTGTGAACCGGTTATAATGCTGGGCTGATATTACCGGGGCAATGACCGCGCACAAAATCCATATGCACCGGCAGGCCGTCCACAGTGCCCGCAATCCGGCTTCGCAAATTTTCAACCTCGCGGGCAATCTGGTTGGCGTCAAACCGGTCTAGCCGGGGGTCATAGCCTTGCGGTAGGATATTTTGTCCGACAAACACGGCGAGCCAGCTTGGCGGTAAAAAAGCACCCACATCATAACGCGGGATGATACCGCTTTGGACAAACGCGGTGACTTTTTCTTTCAGCGACGCGGGCCATTCCATCGCGCGCATATCATCCCAGAATTTTTCGCCTTCGCGTTGATTGGCAACATAATGCAGCACGAGAAAATCACGGATACGGTCAAATTCCAACTGCATCATCGCATTATATTCCTCCGCATCGGCATCCATACTGGCGTCGGTCGGGAACATCTCCACCAACGCCGTGATACCTTGCTGGATTAAATGGATGCTGGTTGATTCCAAGGGTTCCAAAAATCCGCCCGCCAATCCGATGGCGACGACATTGCCATTCCACAATTTGTTGCGGCGCCCGGTTTTGAAAAATAACTGGCGCGGTTCGGTGATCGGCGCGCCTTCCAGATTGTCCAGCAAAATGGACCGCGCCTCATCATCGCTGATATAATCGCTGCAATAGACATGACCATTGCCGATCCGGTGTTGCAGGGGGATGCGCCATTGCCAACCGGCTTTGCGTGCGGTTGCCCGGGTATATGGCCCAATCGGATCGGACGGTTCGCATTGCACCGCAAACGCCCGGTTACACGGTAGATAATGGGACCAGTCCTCATATCCCGTTGCCAGCGTCTGTTCAATCAACAGCCCGCGAAAGCCAGAGCAGTCAATGAATAAATCGCCGTCAATGACCGTGCCATTTTCTAGGACCACCGAATCGATCCGCCCATTTTCCCCATTGCGGTTGGCATGGGTGATTTTACCTTCCACCCGCTTGACGCCCCGGCCTTGTGATAATTGCGATAAATAAGCAGCATAAAGGCTGGCATCAAACTGAAACGCATAGCCAAATGTGGACAGCAACGCAGCGGGATCTGGATCGGGCATTGTATAGCGGTTGGCCTCCGCCATCATCACGGGCAGGCTATATTCACATAAGCGTTTATGGTTCCCGGCCAATCGCTGCTGCGTCCATAAATGGTGGAATGCGATGCCATCATGCGGTTCGCCATAATCGCCAAAGGGATGAATATAGCTTTCGCCCGGCTTTCCCCATCCTGCAAATTCGATGCCCAATTTGAATGTAGCCTGTGTGCGGGCCATTAACTCGGCTTCGTCAATGCCCATGGCGGCATTGAAAAAACGGATATGCGGCAATGTCGCTTCGCCGACTCCAACCGTGCCGATTTCTTCGGATTCGATCAACGTGATTTGCGCACCCGATGTGCCAAATTTATGGCTTAATGCGGCCGCAGTCATCCATCCCGCGGTGCCGCCGCCCACGATAACCACATTATCTACAAAATTCCCGCCTACGGACATAATTCGCCTCCTAAGGTTGATTGCGATAGAACCAAGCATGATTTATGACAAGCTTGTCTTGACGTGACCTTCTTTGACAGGCAGCGACAAGGAGAATAGAGATGTTGAGGATATTTCGGGGGAAGGCATTGGGATGACGCAGTTGGCGACAAGAGGACAAAGACGTTCGACCATGGTCGATGTCGCGCGTGAGGCGGGCGTGTCTTTGAAAACCGTTTCGCGGGTGTTGAATAAAGAAAGCTATGTCCGCGAAGAAACCAAGACCGCCGTCCTCGATGCAGCGGCGCGGCTGGACTATAAACTGAACCAGGCCGCTCGGACGCTGCGTGCCGGAACGACTCAGATTGTTGCCTTGTTGGTGAATAACCCCAGCCGCAGCTATTTGGAAAATGTCCATTTCGGCGCGCTGGCCAAATGCCATGAACTTTCCATGCAATTGGTTCTGGACGAATGCCCCAACGGTGTGGACGATGTCCGCCGCCTAATCAAAACATTGTCGCCCGTTGGCTTGATATTGACGCCGCCTTTATGCGACGATCCCGATGTGATTGAATTGCTGGAGGCGCAAGGCTGCACCTATGTTCTGGTGGCGCCGGTTGATCCGGATAGCGCGAAATTTTCGGTCAATATGGATGATATGGCGGCGGCAAAGGAAATCACCGAATATTTGCTGAAACTCGGTCACCGCCGCATAGGTTATATTCGCGGTCACCCCGATCATGGCGCCTCGGTGAAACGATATGCAGGCTATAGCCAGGCATTGCATGCCTATGGGATGGAACCCGACCCAGCACTGATGCGCCAAGGTTATTTTGACTATGCCAGTGGCCTCGAATGCGCCGAATCGCTTTTGGATATGCCGGAGCGGCCAACCGCTATTTTCGCCAGCAATGACGATATGGCCGCAGCAATCATTGCCGCCGCCTATCGCCGCAATATTGCGGTGCCAGGGCAATTGTCAGTCGTGGGTTTTGACGACACACCCATCGCTGGGATTATTAGCCCGCATTTGACCACCATCCGGCAACCTATTTCCGATTTGGCCGCCAATGCGGTGCAACTATTGTCTGAAAATATCGCACAAAGTTTCAGCAGCGAAGAAGGCGAAAGCACGATCTTCCTTCAACATTCGCTGGTCGAGCGGGATTCAGCAGGGCCGCCTGCGCCAGATGCCTGAAAAAGACGCCTGAATACAAGGTTGGAATAACCGGCCGCCGGTTATGGCTTCTATCGCTGCCCCGCTGCCGCTTTATTCGGCGGCGGTCCGGCTATTTTTCTGAGCTTCCGGCGGTAGGCCCAGCGCGGCCACCATGGACGGTATCCAGCCATCGTCGCGGCGCACATGGAATGTATTGGTATAGGCCCAAACGCACCATCCGATATTCAAAGCCTCGGCTTGTTTGCGCACGGCATAAGTATAGCGCACCCGCTCTTTTAACGGAGCGCTGTCGATCGCGCCAAATTCTCCCAGAAATAAAGGGACGCCGGTGCGCTGCTGAAATTTGATGGTGGCATCGGCCATTTTATCGAGCCAGGCATAATCGGCGTCGCTGCCAAATTGCGCCGGTGCGGGCGGCGACGGATCGACCCAGCTCGCCCCTTGATGCGTGAAATTAAACGGTTCGTAAAAATGGAATGTCGCAATCACATTGGGGTCCTTGGGCGGATCGAATGTCTCCAGCGAAGAAATGCCGCTCCAAAAATCGCCGCCCATAATCACCTTGCGCGTGGGATTGCTTTTGCGAATGTCGGCCAATATCGTCGTCAGCATGGGTTCCACCACATCATTGGTCAGCTTCTTATGCGGTTCGTTGATGATTTCGAACAAAACCGAATCTGGCCGGTCTTTATAATGCTCGGCCACTTGCTGCCATAATGCGATGAAGCGCTCCTTGTGACCTTCGGGATCCTCGAACAGTTCGTCATAATGATGCATGTCGACGATGATATTCAGCTTATACTTGGTTGCCCAATCGACGACCTCATCCGCGCGTTTGAACATATCGGGGTCGATGGTGTAGGGCGGCTTTGTGTCGGCATAGGCTGACCAGCGAATAGGAAAGCGGACAGTGTCAAAGCCGATAGCCGCTATTTCATACAAATCCTTTTCCACCGGCATCCGCCCGCCCCACGCCGCGCCTTTTGGCTGTTCAAACATATTGCCCAAATTGGCGCAGCGTTTGATCGGTGTCGCGGGGACGGAGGTATAAGGCTTGCCGCCCGGAGGAGGCGTCTGTGCGCTGGCGAAGCCAGGCGATAACATCGCGCTGACCATCAATAAACCGACGCTTTTTTTCAGCAGCGGGCGATTCGACATTGCATTCGACATATTATATCTTGCTCCCCTCAATATATTCGGCAAAGGCCCTATAAATCTATTTATCTTACGGCGACCCGGCCTCGGCTGTAACAAAGATGTCACGTTTTGATGAAATTTGAAATAACTCCGAAAACAGTGATTGACAAGCTTGTCATAAATCAGGATTAACCGGACGGAGTTTTTTGAGCTGGGCTAACCAGCCGTGTTTTTGTCGGCATGACAAGCTTGTCATGCCAAATGGGAGGAAAGAATGTTAAATCGTTTATCAACTGAATTATATCCTGCGTCCGCATCGCGCAGCTCAAAGCGCTTGCTCGCTGGCGCATCGGTGCTCGCGCTCGGCTTGATGGTGTCTGCGCCGGCTTTTGCGCAAGATACGACGGATGAGCCCGCCGAAGAAACAGCAGCGTCGGATGACGTAATTATCGTCAGCGGCATTCGCGCCCGTATCGAATCGGCACAAAATATTAAACGCGAAGCAGATACATTTGTGGACGCGATCACCGCCGAGGACATTGGTGCGCTTCCCGACAAATCAGTTAACGAAACTTTGCAGCGCATCCCAGGTGTTACGATTACAAGGTTCCAAGGCCGTGATGACCCTGATCACTTTTCCATTGAGGGATCGAACGTTGTTATTCGCGGACTGAACTATGTGCGCGGCGAATTTAACGGCCGTGATGCGTTTAGCGTGAATACTGGCCGGGCGCTCGGGTTTAATGATATCTCGCCTGAATTGTTGGGCAGCGTATTGGTGTTCAAAAACTCGACTGCGGACATGATTGAGGGCGGTATTTCCGGCACGGTCAATTTGCGGACACGCAAGCCGCTCGATCAAAAAGGTTTCGTTGTTGCTGGTACGATTGAAGGTAGTTACGGGGACATTCGTAAAGATATTCAGCCAACCTATTCGATTTTGGCAAGCAATGTCTTTGACACACCGATCGGCCGTATCGGGGTGCTTGGCAGCTATGGTCGTTCAAAACTGAATTCGACATCTTACGGAACACAAATTTCGGATTATGTGGATCGTCCGGACCTCGCTGATGGTGAAAATGGCGTGCTATTTACACCTCGAGCAATTGGTGCGCGCTCTTCGGAGTTTCAGCGCGACCGTTCAACATATGCTGGATCGCTGCAATGGGAATCTTTGGATGAATCTGCTGTCGTAACTCTTGAATATATCCGCGCCGATGCGAAGCAAGAGTGGGGCGAGCGGGTAATTGAGGGCGATTTGGGTGCCGGCGGAAATCCGTCGAATGCCGATTTTGTTTTTGACGATCGCGGCGTCCTTACTTCGGGCACTTTGACAGGCGGCGTAAACCTGCAATCCTTCCCGCTGCGCCAACGCGAAACAAAAAACCGGACGGAAGACCTCTCGCTGAACATCGTGTTAAAGCCGACGGACCGTTTGACATTTACATTTGACGCGCAGCTTGCAAAGGCGAGCTCCGACGATTTGGATATGTCGATTTTCGGAGCGATTTCGGACAACTCAATCGTGCTGCCTGATTTCTCGGGCTTAGTAGCGCCTGGCCTTCAACAGCTTGTTGGTCAAGTTGGCGCTACGAATAACGGTATTCCTAATGTCGCGCTTGTTGGTCAAGATGGCAGCAGCGGATTGGATACGCTCAACAATCTCCAATCTTATTATTACCGTGCTGCCATGGATCATATTGAGCAGAGCGATGGCGAAGAAAAAGCCTTCCGTGCCGATGTCAAATATGATGTTAGCGACGGTGGGTTCTTGCGGGCCCTGCGGGTGGGTGGTCGTTATTCAGACCGTGAACAGACCCGTCGTTACACAACCTATAACTGGAGTAACTTGTCGGAAAGCTGGAATGGCGATGGGCAAGATTTCAATGGTGATGGAGAGCCTGACACTTTTTCATCGGGTTATCTGACCCGTTTTAGCGATACAACTGGGACAGGATTGGCGCCTGAACTATTTAACTTCCCAAATTTTCAGCGTGGATTTAACCCGGCTCCGGTTGGGGCTTACCCCACGATCGATTTGATCTCGGCCTATCGCGACGGTAGCCTGCAACAACTGCTGCTTGCGAATAATCCTCGCGCCTTCTGGACGCCGCTTGCTGAACGTGATGGGGTGATAGAAGGTACTCCTTTCCTTCCAGGAGATATTAACCAAAGCCGTGAAGAGACATGGGCGGCATATGCCCGCGCCGATTTCCAAATTGAAGATGTATTTGGCGATGGCACTTATATTAATGGTAATGTCGGTGTGCGCTATGTGAATACCGATTTCCAAACGCGGGGTTTCCTGACAGCGCCTACGTTTGAGCAAGTATATGGTTTGCAGCCCGCAGACGAGTCGAATCCAGATGCTCCACGGCCTATTTCCACTGCGGCGATAAACTGTGCCGTAACACCAACGCCAGGCACGCTTTTGCCCGGATATTGTGCGTTTGATGCCGCGCAGCTGGCGACCTTTGAAAGCTTCTTGGCAGCCAATGCCTCAGTCGCTTCTTCACCGGTTACGTTGCGCAACAGCTACGACTATTTCCTGCCGAGCATCAACGTGAACTTCCACCTTTCGGATGATTTCATCATCCGAGCGGCGGCGTCGCGTGCCATGTCACGGCCTGATTTTGGCGTGAACGCATTTTCGGCCTCGATCTTTGCAACCGACTTGAACGCCTTCCCTGCGGAGGAGCGGGCGACAACGCCGCTGTTCTCGACCAATACCGGCGGCGCACGGCAAGAAGGCATTTTGTCAACGAACTTCGACTTGGGTTTTGAATATTATCCAAAGGCTGGAACGTCTTTGACGCTCAATCTGTTTTACAAGAAACTGGATAATGTTCTGCAATCGGGTTCGGTTGTGCAACAATTCACGTCGCCGGCAACTAATGTTACCGCAGATGTATTGGTGAACCAGCAAGTGAATATCGGCAGCGGCAGCGTCAAAGGTTTTGAATTTGGCTTCAGCCACTTCTTCAATGACGAGCTGCCCGGTTTCTTCGGTGGTTTTGGTGTTGAAGGAAACTACACCTACTTGAGCCCGTCCGATTTCGAGAGCCCAGCGAATGAACCGCGTTATGCGGGTATCATTCTTCCGCTGGATCAGCTGTCGAAGCATACGTTCAACGCGGCGTTGCTGTTCGAAAAATATGGTATCTCGGCCCGTGCAGCATATAACTGGCGCAGCCGGTTCTTGCTGACCTCGCGTGACGTAATCCGTCCGTTCTCGCCGATTTATCATGCCCCTACTGGACAGTTGGATGCGTCGATTTTCTATTCGATCACTGACAATTTCAAATTGGGTGTTCAGGCGTCGAACTTGCTGGACGAAATTACAACGACCGAACAGCTGACAGCGTTTAACGATGGTACAGGAGCGCAGGCTGGTCCAACTGCTCCCCGTTCCTACTTGCGGAATGACCGCCGGTTCAGCGTGGGTCTACGTTTCAATTTCTAATCCCAAGAGCAATTGAATAACAGGAAATGGCGGCCCTTAAAACGGCCGCCATTTTTCTTTTAGGATGATCGATTTTCGGACATTGGATGACAGCTGGCCATTGACGGCCAAGGTAATGATCGCCAATCATCTGCCCTATAGGAGTTTGATTTGACTGTCCCCGTTGAACCCATTGCTGAATATCATGACGTTGACCGCCCTTTATTCGAAGACGGCATTCTAAATTCCGGGACCCCTGCTATCTTCCGCGCTCTGGTAGCTGATTGGCCAGCAACCAAAGCCGCAATTCAATCGCCAGAAAACTTATCGGCCTATTTACGTGGTCTCTATAATGGCGCGATGATTGAAACATTCTTTGCACCGGGGACGCAGGCAGGCCGTCATTTTTACGATCCCCAAATGCGGGGATTCAATTTCGAACGACGCAATGCGCCGTTACCCGCCTTGCTGGACAAAATGATCGAACTGACTGGGCAAGATGATCCTATGGCGATATATGCAGGATCGGTCCCTGCCTCGCATTTTGTTCCGCAATTTGCACAGGAAAACCGGATGCCATTATTGGATGGCAGAATTGAACCGCGACTATGGATCGGCAATCGATCACGCGTTGCCGCCCATTTTGATTCAGATTTCAATATCGCCTGTGCCATTTCAGGCAAACGGCGTTTCACCATTTTTCCGCCGGACCAAATTGGCAATCTCTATATCGGCCCGCTGGAATTTAATATGGCGGGACCACCTGCAAGCCTTGTTGATTTTGCCAATCCCGATTTTGCGAAGTATCCCCGTTTTCGTCAGGCGATGGAGGCGGCGATTATTGTTGAATTGGAGCCGGGTGATGCTCTGTTTTTGCCCCCTTTATGGTGGCATCATGTGGAGGCGGACGGATCATTTAACATGCTCGTCAACTATTGGTGGTCCAGCAGCCAATTCCCACTCCAAATGCAGGCACTGGCCCTTTCCATGCTGGCATTACGGGAACGCCCGCTGGCGGAAAAACAGGCTTGGCGCGCCTATTTCGACAATTATGTGTTTGAAGAAGGCGCCACCCGCGCAGCAGACCATATCCCGCCCCATGCACGCGGTGTATTGGGTGCCCCCAGTGCGCAGCGGACCAATTCTATATTGGGTTTCATTATGAATAGCTTAGGCAAAGCGTAACATGCGGCGATGCGAAAAATATATTAGCAGTGGGAGAATTTGACTTGGACCGGGCCATCAAGAAAATCCTCATCATAGGCGGCGGTACTGCCGGTTGGATGGCTGCATCGGCAATCGCTCGCACTTTGGGGCGCTCGGCCAAAATCACCCTCGTCGAATCCGAAGAGATCGGCACGGTGGGTGTCGGAGAGGCGACGATTCCGCCGATCCTCAATTTTATCGAGATGCTCGGCATAGACGAAAATGAATTTGTCCGCCGGACCAATGCGACATTTAAGCTGGGGATCGAATTTGTGAATTGGGGCGCCAAGGGGGAGAGATATATGCATCCCTTTGGCAAATATGGCTATGATATGCAGGGCATATCCTTTCACCATTATTGGATGAAAATGCGTCAAACGGGGGATATGCGGCCGCTTGAGGATTATGCGCTTCAGGCCGTTGCCGCGCGCGCCGGGAAATTCACCCGTCCGCTGAATATCGAACGATCGCCGCTCGCGTCCATTGCCTATGCCTTTCATTTCGATGCTGGCCTATTTGCCCGTTTCCTGCGTGAATATAGCGAGGGGTTGGGCGTTACCCGTATCGAGGCAAAGGTCGCCCATGTGCATCAACGCGCCGATGATGGATTTTTGGAATCGGTGCTGTTGGACAATGGCACTCAAATCAGCGCCGATTTGTTCATCGACTGCACCGGCTTTCGCGGGTTGCTGATCGAGCAGACGTTGCAGGCGGGCTATGAAGACTGGTCCCATTGGCTACCTTGCAACAGTGCGATTGCGGTGCCGTGTGAAAATGCGGGGCCCCCGCTGCCTTATACCCGGGCCACGGCGCATGATGCCGGATGGCAATGGCGCATCGGTTTGCAGAACCGGATTGGCAACGGTCATGTCTATTGCAATGAATATATCAGCGATGATGCGGCTTTGGCGACGTTGCTCGCCAGTCTGGATGGAAAGCCGCTTGCCGATCCGCGGCAATTGCGTTTCACCACGGGTCGGCGCAAAAAAAGCTGGGTGAAAAATTGCGTGGCGCTGGGATTATCGTCCGGCTTTATGGAGCCGCTCGAATCCACATCGATCCACATGATCCAATCCGCGCTATTGCGGCTTATGGCCTTTTTCCCCAGCAAGGATTTTGACCCCCATGTCACCGCCGAATATAATCGGCGCACGGCCGAGGAATATGAATATATCCGGGATTTCCTCATCCTCCATTATAACGCCACCAGCCGCGAAGATTCCGAATTTTGGCGATTTGGGAAAAACCGGAAAAACCCGGACAGCCTGCAACGGAAAATCGACCTGTTTCACGCCTGCGGACAGATTTCCTATAAAGAAGAGGAATTGTTCAAAGCGGCCAATTGGCTCGCGGTGCTGACGGGGCAGAATTTCGGCGGGGCGCGTTATCATCCCTTCGCCGATATGGTAGATACTGAAGAGGTGCGGCGCAGGCTTGCCGCGATGCTGCAAACCATCGACGCATCGGTTGATCATATGCCGCCGCATGAAGATTATATCGCCGAACATATTGTGGCGCAATAATGGCTTTGATCGTTACATTGATGAAATAAAATAACGGGAACTGGCCTAAAACAGGATAGAATCGCTTGCCTTTTCCTGACAACGCTGTCATCCAGATGTCATCAGCCGCTGATGTGGGGACATGCGGCGGATGAATATTGGGTAGGGAGAAAATGCTGGCCTTCATCACGAAAGCCTTTCCTGACTTGACTGTATAGCGGGTAAGTGCTTGGTTTTGAGGGACGGAACCTTTTTATTATGACCGAAGAAATCGTAGTTTCTGATATTGGTGGGACGCATGCGCGTTTTGCCATCGCAACCATCGACGATGGCCGCATCCTCTCACTCGACGATCAATTGACGTTGAAAAGCGGGGAACATCCAAGTTTGCAAACCGCGTGGCAGGCCTATGGCCGGGAGATTGGCCGCGAATTGCCGAGGAGCGGCGCAATCGCCGTTGCTGGACATGTTGGCGGTGAGGTGCTGCACCTGACCAACAATAGCTGGATGATCCGTCCAGCAATGATACCGGAAAAACTTGGCTTAGACCGCTTCACGCTGATCAATGATTTTGGTGCCGTTGGTCATGCCGTGGCGTTGCTGGGTGATGACCAGTTCCAACATATTTGCGGGCCGGACCATCGCATACCCGATACCGGGCTTGTTACCATATTGGGGCCGGGCACTGGCCTTGGCGTGGCCCATGTCCTGAAAATGGAAACGGGCTATCACGTGACAGAAACCGAAGCGGGTCATGTCGATTTTGCGCCGCATGATTTGATCGAAGACCGGCTGCTGCAAAAACTGCGCGAACATCACCGCCGTGTGTCGGTGGAACGCATTGTCGCGGGGCCGGGTTTGCAGGTTATTTACAAGGTATTTGCCGAAATGGAAGGGCAGCAGGCAAAGCAGCTTGATGACAAGGCGCTGTGGCAATTGGCGCTTTCGGGTGAAGATAGCGTGGCCGCTGCGGCCTTTGACCGTTTCTGCTTATGCCTTGGGTCGTTCGCCGGGGATATTACATTGGCCCATGGCGCGCGTTCGGTGGTGATGGCTGGCGGGCTGGGCAGCCGCATTGCGCATCGCCTGCCGTCATCTGGTTTTCGCGAGCGTTTCCGGGCCAAAGGCCGGTTTGAAAGCTTGATGGAAACAATCCCTGTTAAGCAGCTGATGCATGAACAGCCCGGGCTCTATGGCGCCGCCGGTGCCTTTATTAAGGAACATGGCAGCTTGGTTTGCGCATAATCGCGCAGTACCGAACGCTTTATCATTTGCTGATATTGAGGCCGGTTTCTAGGCCCGGTCCCTTGCTTTGGCCAAATCTTCCGGCCGGTCAATATCGGTGAGCGCTGCGCTTTCGAAACTGACCAGCTGTGCACCCGGCAATAGGGAGCGCGCTCCGCTGTCGCCGGTTAAGCGGGACAGCATGTCAAAATGGCCCGCGCCAAATAACGCAGGGGGCGAAGCCGCTTGCCCGCTATCCGATGCGACCATTGCGCCATCTGAACCATCCCAGCTTTCGGCCAAGCGCTCAATATGCTGCACCGTGATAAAGGGCATATCAGCGAGGCAGATGATCAGGCCAGCCGCGCCAGCACCCCGTGCGATGCACGCGGCCAACGCGGCCGATGTGCCTAGGCCGCTTTGGGCCTCACCATTGACCGCAATTTCAAATCCCGCTCTTTGCCATCCTGCGGTACATTCATGATCGGGGGCCGATGCAATTATGACGCGGCGCATGAAATCCAAACCGGACAAATTATCGGTGACATGATGGCCGAGCATTTTACCCCGCAAATCTGCGGTCAGCTTGTCGGCTTGCCCAAAGCGCTGCGATGCTCCGGCCGCCAAAATGGCCAGCACCAATTGGGAAAACTCCGCCCGCCCTTCACCCATGATGCCGCGCCAAGGTGAAGTCTGCCTCTTGATAGCATTGGATAATCTGCGCCAATGCCGATAACGCCAAGGTATCTGGATCGCGGGCGGAATGGAACAGGCCGATAGGGGCTTTTATGCTGCTGATTGCGGGCGATGTTATGCCGAGCGCCGACAGGGCTTGGACACGGCTGCTGTGTGCGCGGCGTCCGCCCATCGCGCCGATGTAAAAATGCGGCTGGGCTAACGCTTCCCGGATCAAATATCCTTCCCAATCATGGTCATGGAACAGGAATATCGTTGCGGTCCACGGGTCGCTTTCCAATGATTTTATATCTTGCGGCGTGCGGAGCAGAACCCTGTCCTGCACTGTATCCGATAACCGCGCGGCCAACGCGGCGTCGGGGGTTAGGACGCGCACATCCAAATCCATGCTGACCGCCAAACGGCACAGGCTCTCGGTCGCAGCACCGTGGCCGATGACCTGCAATTTGGGCGCAGGCCAATGACCGACAATGGCACCGCCTGAACCGATGGTGATCGGCCGCCAGCCCGCCAGAAATGCCGCGTCGCCGCAATCGATAGGGTCCCCGGTTATAGGCAGGCTGAGGGCAAATGGGGCTCGCTTTGCTATCGCCCCTGCGCATTGTTCGATGAATTTGGGCGCATTTATCGGTTGAAAATGGATATCCAGCCCGCCGCCGCAGGGCAGTTTTATATCCATATAGGGCGATCCTGCACCAAATCGGGTGACGCGGGGACAGCCATTTTTCAGCGCCAGTAAGGCTTCGGCAACCACCGCATTTTCAATACAGCCGCCGGACAATGATCCTGCGAAGCTTCCGTCGGCGCAAACGCCCATATGCGCCCCTGGATTGCGCATCGATGATCCTTCTACCGATAAAATAGTGACGAGGACGCAATCTTGGCGATTGGAGATCTTGTCCCATAAAAAGCCGAATATGCGCCGATTATCCAATGCTGCTTTGCCCTTAATTTGACCCCGCCAACGGCCGTTATTTTGACAGGCTGGATAGATAGGCGATAATCGCCGCCCGGTCATCGGCATCGCTCACCGCGCCAGCGACCATCGATGTTCCCGGCATCACGGCAGCAGGGTTGGCGATATAGCGGTCAAGCGCTTCCGGGGTCCAGATGATGCCGGACGCGGTCATCGCGCCGCTATAGGCAAAGCCGGTTAAGCTGCCTGCTTTGCGGCCAGCGACGCCATGTAAATTCGGTCCAGCGCCTGATGCGCCATCTGCTGCAACCGAATGGCATCCGGCGCAGGCGGCAAAGGCGGCTTTCCCGGCCGCGACCAAATCCGCTGGGCCTGCGGCAACGGATGCTGCTGCAGCGTCGCCTGGTTGCCGCACGATAATTTGCTCGGTTGGCTCCTCTGCCGGCTTGGACCCGCAACTGGCCAACAAAGCGGCAAATATTGCGCCGCCCAAAAGACATGCCGTTTTTTTGGCGGGGCTGTGCATATCGGTGTTCCTTCTCATGCGAAATGCTTTGCAATCGGCAGCTGATATATCCGTTTGCCGCCTGCGGCCCGGATCGCATTGGTAACGGCAGGTGCAACCGGCGGCAGGCCGGGTTCACCCGCGCCGCCGGGACGATCCGGATCGCCGTTGATGATCTCCACTATGATCTGCGGCGCTTCATTGATGCGCAGCATTTGGTAATCGTGGAAATTGCTTTGCTGAACCGCGCCATCCTTCACAGTAATTTCGCCATAAAGCGCGGCGCTCAGACCATCTATCACGGCGCTCTCCATCTGGGCTTTTACGCCGCCGGGGTTCATGGCAAAACCCACATCGGCGCAGCAAAATACTTTTGTTACCCTAGGTTTAACGCTGGTTAAATCGACCTCTGCCACCTCGGCAACTATCGAACCAAAGGAGGCGGCGATGGCAATGCCGCGGCCATGCCCGGCAGGCAGCGGCTTGCCCCAACCCGCCATTTCGGCAGCTTTGTTGAGCACCGCCAGATGGCGCGGCGCATTTTGCAGCAGCATCCGCCGCATTTCCAGCGGGTCTTTACCTGCCGCCTCCGAAACTTCGTCCAGAAAGCTTTCAATGAACCAGCTATGCTGGCTATGATCGACCGAGCGCCACGGACCAAAACGCAAATGCATAGGGACGTCCACCTTGCGGATCAGATGATTGTCAATGTCATAATAGGGCATGGTCGGCGCTTCTTTGGGATCGAATGAATGCGTGTGGATATTATTCCAACTTATCAATTTGCCATTCGCGTCGATCCCGGCTTCAAACCGGCTAATGGCAGACGGGCGGTAATGATCTTGCGCTGTATCTTCTTCGCGTGACCAGATCATTTTGACTGGATAACCCGCTGCCTTGGCGAGCCGTGCTGCCATTACGGGGACGTCGCTATCGCTGCGCCGCCCAAATCCGCCGCCGAGATAGGCGTTATGCACGGTTACGTTATCTTCGCCAATGCCAATGGCCGCTGCGACATCGCGGCGGACGCCAAGCGGATTTTGCGTGCCCACCCACAGGTCGCAGCGCCCATCCTTCACCCGCGCGGTGCAATTCATCGGCTCCATCGTTGCATGGGCCAGAAAGGGGGCCTGATATTCGGCTTTCACCTTTTTTGCGGCGCTCGCAAATGCAGCGGCGGCATCGCCTTTTTCGCTTTCGACATCGCCGCCATCTGCGCCTGCTGCGTCCAATGCTTTGGCATAAGCCGCAAATATGGCCGTTTGATCGGCGCTATCGCCTTCGGTCTTGGAATAGGCGGCGGTGATGGTGCCCAACGCTTGCTGCGCCTGCCAATATCCGTCGGCAATCACCGCTACAAAATCGCCCATATTCAATATTTGCAATATGCCCGGCATCGATTTTGCCGCCGAAGCATCCATTTTTTCCACCCGAGCGCCGGTCACCGGCGGCGCTTTGACGGCGGCATATTTCATGCCGTCCACTTTGGCATCTATGCCGAATATCGCGCTTCCATCGACCTTGGCCGGAATATCTTTGCGCGCAATGGCTTTACCCATCAGCCGATATTGATCGGGTGTCTTACGCGGCGGTTTCACCGGCATATCTTGTAGAGCGGCGGCGGCGGCAAATTCGCCATAGGTCGCTGACTTGCCGGAAGCCGTGTGGGTCAGCATGGATTTGGCGGTGGATATTTCCGCTGCTGGCACACCCCATTTTTCGGCTGCTGCGGCGATCAACATTTGCCGAGCCGCTGCGCCAGCGGTTCGCAAGCTGCGGTTGCCCGCGCCCCGTATCGAAAAACTGCCACCGGTAAAACCAATCGACATCATGTCGGCAAGCTTCAGGAAAGTGCCCTGAACCGTGGGTTCCAAAATATTCGGCACCTCCAATTCGGGGACCAGAAATTCGCGGCCGATGTCTGCCCCGGCATAAAGCGCGACGCCGGGCGCTTCCATAATTTCAACCTTGTTCCAATCGGCATCCAATTCATCGGCGAGCATCTGGGCTAAGGCCGAATGCGCACCTTGGCCCATTTCGGCATGGGGGACGATGGCGGTTACAATATTGTCTGGGGCGATTTTGACCCAGGCGTTAATCAACGCTTCGCCATCGCCGGTTGCGAGCATCGATTTCAGCTTGCCCGTAGGGTTGCCGGGCCGCACCGCAACTCCGACAATCAATGCCCCACCGGTCAGCGCCCCTGCGCCAATAAACGCGCGGCGGGTCCATTTGCCTTTTTTCTTCGGCGGATTTTTTGCGGCGGCTATTTCCGCCTTTTCATCGGTGCCGCTCATGCCGTTTCCTCCGGCTGAGTCGGCGATTCAATACCAGCGGCGACCTTTATGGCGCGGCGAATGCGGCCATACATGCCGCAGCGGCATATATTGCCTGCCATCGCACTGTTGATTTGTTCATCGCTCGGCTGCGGGTTGCGGGATAATAATGCGGCGGCGGACATCAGCTGCCCCGATTGGCAATATCCGCATTGCGGCACTTGTTCGCTTATCCATGCCTGTTGCAGCTTACTCAGGCTGCCATCTGCGCTGGCCAGGCCTTCCACCGTGGTCAATGACCGGCCATCGGCCTGCGATAGGGGCGTGGAGCAGGAGCGGACCGGCTGCCCGTCCAGATGAACGGTGCAAGCGCCGCATTGCGCGATGCCGCACCCGAATTTGGTGCCCGTCATCCCCAAATGTTCGCGCACCACCCATAAAATAGGTGTCGCTGGATCGGCATCAACTTCATGCGCCTTTCCATTGATGTTCAGCGTGACCATATTGCTCTCCTATGCGCGGTGCCGACTTATTTTGCGAAGGCTAGCAAAGCCAGTTTCAAAAACAAACCTAATATAAAGCCTTAATGCCCTGATGCCCTAATTTGCTGCCGCTGCAATGCTATCGGCGATGGCAACTGTGCGTTTGGCTTCTTCCAAATGCAGTAGCTCGGTCATGCGGCCATCCACTTTGATGACGGCTTGCCCTGCATTGGCCGGATCGGCAAAGGCGGCGATGACGGCGCGGGCCTGTGCCACCTCTTCGGCCTCGGGCGAAAATATCCGGTTGCAATGCGCCAGCTGCGCGGGGTGGATGGCGGTTTTGCCATCATATCCCATCATTCGGCCCTGCGCGCATTCTGCTTCTAACCCGTCTAGATCGCCAATGTCGTTAAACACGCCGTCAATCGCAGCTAAACCAAACGCGCGGGCCGCCATAACGGTCATGTGCAGCGCGGTGAGGAAGGGGGCGCGGCCGGGCACCGATGTTGCCCGCATTTCTTTGGCCAGGTCATTGGTGCCAACGACAAAAGCGGACAGGCGGCTGCTGCGCGATGCAGCGGCGATTTCGGTAATGTTTAAGATGGCGGCCGGCATTTCGATCATCACCCAAAGCGGCAGATCGGACGCTGCCCCAGCGGCAGTCATGGCGCTGTCAATGGCGGCAATATCAGCGGCGCTGGTAACTTTTGGGGCAAGCACCGCGCCCACGCCTGATGCAACAGCGGCGCGTAAATCATTCTGACCCCAGATGCTATCGGGCGCGTTGATGCGGATGACGGTTTCGCGCGCGCCAAATTTTCGAGCGGATATCGCGTCGCAGGCGGCCTGACGTGCGCTATCCTTGGCATCGGGGGCGACGGCATCCTCCAGATCGAGGATGATGACATCCGCATCCACGCTTGCCGCCTTGGCCATCGCGCGTTCGTTTGATGCGGGCATATAGAGGCACGAACGGCGCGGACGATGCGGCGGCGGATTTGATATTTGGGTCATGCGCCAAACCCTATCAAGCTTTACAGGTCGCGGCCAGTGGGTTCATGGCATATGGCCTGACCCTAATGAAAATCCCGGGATTTTGGTAATATGCGCACATTTCGGGGATGACCGGCGCGGGGAAATGCCGTTTGGATTCGGGAGCGGTTATCCCCTTGCGTTCGGGCCGATTGCCGGTCCTCCTGACGGTAAACCGGGCGTTTGACTTCATCGGCATGGGCCATGGGCATCGGCAGATTTTCCTGCGCAGCAACGCCGTGAAGCATGGCGGTGCAATCTTCGACCCGGCTGACCATCAAATGGGTCACGCCCTCGCGGCTATGCTGCACCTCGCCCGATGCGACCATCAACCGCGCGGCCATAACCGGGCGCCGCATCCGTTCAAACAGGCGCGCCCATAACAGCAAATTGGCCACCCCGCTTTCATCCTCCAATGTGATGAAAATCGCATTGCCCTTTCCCGGCCGCTGCCGGATCAGGACCACGCCGGCAACTTTGGCAAAGCTACCATTTTTTGCTTTGGCAAGTTCGGCGCAGCTTAAAATGCCTTGGCGCCGCAGATCATCCCGCAGAAATTCCATTGGGTGGCCGGTGAGCGACAATTTGATGCTTTGATAATCGCTGACCACATTTTCCGCTTTGGTCATAATGGGTAGCCGGGCGTCGGCTTCTTCGGCCAATTCGCGGGCATTGGCCGCTTCGAATAAGGGCAATATATCCGCTTGTACCCGCCGCGCCTCCCACAATGCCTGCCGCCGGTTCAATCCGATGGAGCGGCAGGCATCGGCATCGGCCAGCAGCCGGAGCGCGCGCTGCGGCAGTTTCGCCTTATGCGCCAGCTGCTCCATGCTATCAAATGGCCGCGCTGCCAAAATGCGCTGCGCCCATAGGGTGCGAAAACCGTCAATCTGCCGCAACCCGATGCGCAGCGCGTGGAGATGCGGGCCGGTTTCGGCAGGTTCCAGGCTATTGTCCCAATCGCTATAGTTGATGTCTATCCCGCGTATCTCAACATCATGGTCGCGGGCATCGCGCACAATTTGCGCTGGGGCATAAAAACCCATGGGCTGAGAATTGAGCAAGGCAGCGGCAAAGACCGGCGGATGATGGCATTTGATCCACGCGCTGATATAGACAAGGATCGCAAAGGATAGCGCATGGCTTTCGGGGAAACCATAGCTGCCAAAACCCTGAATCTGTTGATAGCAGCGTTCGGCAAAGTCACGTTCATAACCCCGTGCAATCATGCCTTCGACCATTTTTTCCTGAAAATGGTGGATGGTGCCGACATTGCGGAATGTCGCCATGGCGCGGCGCAATTTATTGGCATCGGCGGGGGAAAAATCGGCGGCAACAATGGCAAGCTTCATCGCCTGTTCCTGAAACAGCGGAACGCCAAATGTCTTGCCCAATACCGATTGCAATTCATATGGATCATGCGGCGGTGCAGGTGAAGGTAGCGTAACCGGTTCCACCCCCGACCGGCGCCGCAAATAAGGATGCACCATATCGCCTTCTATGGGACCGGGACGCACGATCGCCACCTGTATCACCAGATCGTAAAATTCACGCGGACGCAGGCGGGGCAGCATATTCATCTGCGCCCGGCTTTCGACCTGAAATACCCCGATACTATCGCCCGTGCACAGCATATCATAGGTTGCGCTATCTTCACGCGGGATGCTGACCAGATCATAATCGCCCAGCCGGTGCGCGCGCATTAGGTCAAAGGATTTGCGGATACAGCTGAGCATTCCGAGAGCCAATATATCCACCTTCATCAGGCCGAGCGTATCAATATCATCCTTGTCCCATTCGATGAAAGTGCGCCCGTCCATCGCGGCATGATGCACTGGCACGGTCTCGTCCAGCCGGTCCTGTGTCAGGACAAAGCCGCCGACATGCTGCGACAAATGGCGCGGGAATTTCAATATGGCACGGACCAGATCGGCGAGCCGCGCTATTTCTGGATTGTCCGGGTCCAGCCCGCTTTCGCCATAACGCGCATCGGGCGCTTTGCTTGAATAGCTGCCCCATACGGTGCTTGATAGGCGGGCGGTGATATCTTCGGACAGGCCCAGCGCCTTGCCGACCTCCCGAATGGCGCTGCGTGACCGGTAATGGACCACGGTTGCGGCGATGGCGGCGCGGTGGCGGCCATAGCGTGCATAAATATATTGGATCACCTCTTCGCGCCGTTCATGTTCAAAATCGACGTCAATATCGGGCGGTTCGCGCCGCTCCTCCGATATAAACCGGGAAAAAAGCAGGTCATGCTGCATCGGATCAACCGAGGTAATGCCCAGCACATAGCAAACCGCGCTATTTGCCGCTGACCCCCGGCCTTGGCACAATATTCCCTGACTGCGGGCATATTGGACAATGTCATATACGGTCAAAAAATAGGGCGCATAATCCAGCTTTCCGATCAGGGTCAGCTCTTCGTCTATCTTTGCCGTTAACGCAGCAGGAGCAGCGCCGCCATAGCGGGCATTGGCGGCGTCATGGGCGATTTTACCCAGCCAGCTTTGCGCATCCCATCCCTCTGGCACCGGCTCTTCTGGATAATGATAGCGCAACTCGTCCAAGCTAAAGCGGACCTGAGCAAGCAGATTTTGCGTTTCGGCAATGGCGGCGGGATAGGCGCTGAACAGGCGGGCCATTTCATCGGGCGGTTTCAAATGACGTTCGGCATTGGCCGATAGCAATTTGCCTGCCCTGGTGATGGTGGTTTTTTCGGCGATGCAGGTCAATATATCATGCAAGGGGCGTTGATCCGGGGCGGCGTAAAGCGGATCATTGCTGGCCAATAGCGGCAGGCCCAATGCTCGAGCTGCTGTCGCCAGCCGGGCGATATGCCGTGCGTCCTGTCCCTTGCGGTGCATCGCCGCCCCGATCCATAGCCGCCCTGGCGCAGCGGCGCAAAGCGGGGTCAGCAAACCGCATTGTTCAGGCGTGGCCGCCGCGATCATTAACAGGCCATCCTGATATTCCAGCAAATCGGATAGAAGCAAATGGCACGCTCCTTTTTTGCTGCGCAAATTGCCGGCGGACAATAGCCGGGTGAGCCGCCCCCACGCGGTGCGGCACGTAGGATAGGCGATAATGTCGGGCGTAGCGTCGGCAAAACATAACCGCGCCCCGACGATCAGTTTCAATGGCGGGGGCGTTAATCCTTGCGCCTCCGCTTCTTCCTTTAAGCTGCGCAGACTGGCATGGGCGCGCACTACGCCTGCAACGCTGTTGCGGTCGGCAATGCCAATGCCGGTCATGCCCAATGCCGCGGCCTGCGTCACCATATCGGCAGGCGAAGAGGCGCCATGCAAGAAACTATAATGGGTGGCCGCGCATAATTCGGCATAGGCGGGCGGGTTCCTATCCGCTGTCATGCGAATAGCCCGTGAATATACCAATTGGGGTCGGGTCGTTCGCGGTCATATAGACCGTGCCGGAACAGCCAATAACGCCGCCCGCGCACATCCTCTACCCGGTAATAATCGCGGGTCAGGCCGCCTTTTCCGGCCTTCTGTCCGTCCTTATGCTGCCACCATTGTGATGCAATACGTTCGGGGCCTTCATAACGGGAAATATGATGCAGCCGCCGCCGCCATTTGAAACGGCGCGGCGGGCCATCGGGCACTTCGGCCATCACCTCAATGCGCTGCGGCGGATCGAACATATGTAAGGGCCGCAGCGGAGGTTGCTCCCCTGTGGCGAGTGGCCATTTATAGGGCGGCGGGCTATCGAGCGCGGGCAGGGCGAGCAGGGCTTGTTCGGGAATATGGCTGTCTGCCGGAGCAAAGCGGACAATCCGGCCGCGGCCCAGCCGGGTGCTCAACTGTCCGATAAGCGCGGCTTCATCGCCTTTCTGGTCTTCGCCGCCCTCCAGCTGATATTGCTGCACCGTCATATTTTCGGCAGCGGTGATGGTCAGCCGGATCAGGTCATAACCAAAACCGGGATTGAGCGGATCATCAAGCGCATGGATCCGTTCGCGCAATAAGCGTTTGAACAAGGCCTGATCGCGGGTCGCTGCGCCGGTTTCAATGGTCAGCCGCGCGACATCGCCGTCACACCGGAATAACAGCATCCGGATCATCCGCGCACCTTGCCCGCGCCGTTCCATTTCGCCAGCGGCCTCAGCAAATAATTCCGCCAAACAGGACAGCGCGAAATCCACATGCGTCGATGGTTCGGCAAAGCGGCGCTCGGCCATCACGTTACCCAATCGCCGCAGCGGATTTACCGGTCTATCTTCGCGGCCCAATATCCGGTCCAGTTTCAACCCCAGCTCGCTGCCAAAACGGGCGGCCAAATTGGCGCGGGGCCGCGCGGCTAGATCGCCGATATGATATAGGCCGGCGCGTTCCAATGCGCGGTGGGTTTTGTCATCCATGCCCAGCGCCGCCACCGGCAATTGCGCTTCGGCTCCTTCCCGAAGGCCATAGCGGGCAAGTGCAAGCGCCGCATCACCGGTGCCCGCGATCGCCCATAAAGCCTCAAAACCGGCGCGGTCTAGCCTGTCTTCTACATCTTCGGCCAAGCGGTTTTCGGCCTGTGCCCGCTGCGCCGCTGTATCTATTTTGCCAAAAAAATGGGTGCAGCCGCTAATATCCAATATCAATGCATCGGGCGGCATGGCGGCCGATAGGGGGGTGTAGCGCAAGCAGGCTTCGGCCAGATTGCCAAGCAGCACCGCATCTTCGCGCGGGTCATGGTCAAATGCGCGCAATTCGGGAATCTGCGCCCGCGCATCGGCCAGCTTCATCCCGCGCATTATACCCATATGCGCCGCGTTCCGGTCAGCCGCCATGATCGTGACCGCACCCTTTATCTTGGCGGTCAGGACAAAAGGCTCACCCGGCGGCAGGTCAGGCGCGTTTGCGTATATTTTCGATATGCGTTCCGTTTCCAGAAACGGCAGGAACAGCGCCAATATCCGGCGCGTCCCGAAAAGATTTTTGTTCACTATGCCACTCCAAACGGGCGGACAGCCCCTCCAACCCGCCGCGATGGCGCAGCAGGTCGACGTCAAAAACTGGATAGCCGGGGGCATTGGCCTCCAATGGCTGGGCAGGGGCAGAGGCAATGCGCCAGCGGCTAAAAGCGGCGCTGGCCATCGGTGCGGCATCGATGCGCAAGCAGAAAACCGGAATGCCCGATTTTTGCGCTGACAGCGAAAGCCGCCGCGTCGCCGTCAGGTCCAAACCCTTTGGCCTGGCCCCCGATAATTCGGCAATGACCGCGCAGGGCACATGGCTACGCAGGGCATCGGCGGCGGCGCATAGCAATGCAATACTATCGGGCGCATCGACATATAATATCCGCGCAGGGTCAATACCAAGTTCGGTCAGGCCGGGAGGATATAAATAACCATTTTGCCGGGCATGGCGGCTTTCCCGCGCCCATAATATCGGCCGGTCTGGAGCATTTTGTCGCTTACTGCCTTTGGCTTGTAATGCGGCGCTGGCCCGTTCGGCGCAGAGCAGGGTAAAGGCCGACGCCGCGCCCATATCCTCTGCCTCCGCGCTGTAAATTTCGTGCAGGGCGGCCAGCGGCAGGCCAGCATATCCCGCGCCGCCCGCCATAGCCCGGTCAAATATCGCCGCACCCAAAGTGAAATATTCGCCGCAATCGCGCTGATCCGCAGGCACGGAATCTGCTGCTATATTCCCTATATCCTTTGCCCGCGCCATAGTCCTGAGCGCCGCGATACGTTCGGGCGGAGGCGTTTTTGCAAGAAAGGACGAATCGATAATGTTCATGTTATGTTCTAAATTATAGGATATTCAGAACAGGTCAAGCGGATAGCTTTGCGGGCCATGACCTTTGCCATCATGGCCCGCAAAAATGGGATTAGCTTCCTATTACGGAATCTTATTTTGCGCCGAGATCCAGCACATAAACCTGTCCGATTTCGACAGTCTGTTTCGCGCCGGCCAGTTGGAAACCGACCACCGCGTCTTTCTTGGCAATGTCGCGATTGGCGCGCATCTGGACTTCATGCAGATACCATTCGTTGCCTAGTTTCACATCGGCCTCGCCAAAACCGGGATAGGGTTCTTTATTCTCGTTAATCCGCAGCCGCAAATCACCTTTGCCATCTTCGGTTTCGGCTTTGGTAACCCGCGCCCAAAAGGCAACATTAATGACATGGCCGGTTTTAATATCGCTCATCAACGGGATATTGATGCCCATATCATATTTATTCGCACCTTTTTTGGTCACCTGCATTTGCATGGCAAATTTCCCGGGTGTTTCGGGGGCCTCAACCTGTTTTGGTTTTTTGCTATTGCCATAAAATACCCAGTCAATGACGGTCGGGTCATTGATCAAATCACCGGGCAAAGCATCGTCAATGGCTTGCAATACCGGATTGCTATGCTGTGCGGCGATCAACGGGCTGGATGCCAATAACAATGCGCCCAAGCCCAATAATTTGGTTTTATGTAACATGATTCTTCCCTGTTATTTGCGACTCTTAATTTTGAACAACGCGCTGGGCTTTTTTCGGCCCAGTCGGCTATGGTTAAAGTCTGTGTAGCGCATGAATGCACAGCGGTGCCGCCGCTATTTACACTTGCCTCGTCCCATTTATCTCTATCGTCTTTTTTGCCTGACTATAGGATGAATAAAATGACATCCTTGTCATAACAATGTCAAAATTTTTTTCAGACAGGCATTGCAAAACTGGGCTTTGCAAAACTGCGCTTGATGCCTTTGCAGACACGCCGTATCGCAGCATCCACCGGCATATACTGAAAGCCATTGCATGATGTTACCCTTGCCCATTGAATATCTGACCCGTCCAGAAACGACCGCGATAAACCGGTTGCCTTCCCGTGTGCCGCTGCGTGCCGATGGCGGTAAATTTTGTTTGGACCTAGACGGTATTTGGCGCTTCACCTTGTTGACCAACCCGGATCAGGCCGGTGACGACTGGCACAATGCAGATGGGCAGAGCGACGGTTGGCGCGACATCACTGTGCCCGGTGTATGGACGCGGCAGGGCACATTCGACAAACCGATTTACAGCAACGTGCGGATGCCATTTGCCGACCCACATGAACCGGGCGGCGTGCCGGATCATAATCCCACCGGGCTATATCGCCGTGACTTTACCTGGGACACCGCCTGGGATGGCCGCGACATCATCCTGCATATCGGCGGCTTTGAAAGTATGGCGCTCATCTGGTGCAATGGCAGCTTTATCGGCATGGGCAAGGACAGCCGCCTGCCGTCTGAATTTGACCTGACACCGCATATGCAGGCGGGAATAAACAAGTTGGCGATCATGGTGGTGAAATGGTCAGATGCCACATGGATTGAGGATCAGGACCATTGGCGGCATGGCGGCCTGCATCGCAGCATCCATATTGAAGCGCGGGCCAAGACGCGGATCGATGACCTGACCGTTATCGCGGATTATGACCCCGCTACCGGCCAAGGCGCACTATCCATTCGGGCAAAGGTGACCGGGGCGTTTGAAGGATATCAGGTGCAGGCGCGGCTTTATGATGCGCAGGGTAATCTGGCCGCCACCATGGCCGCCGTGCCGCCCGCCACATTTGCCCATGATGGCGGCTTGATGGAGCAGCTGCTGACCACCTATAGCTATCCAGGGCATGAGGCGCAGCTGAATGCGGTGGTTGATGATGCCGCGCTCTGGTCCGCCGAAAATCCGGCGCGTTACCGGCTGGTGACAGAGTTAGTAGATACCGCTGGCACGGTTGCCGAAAGCCATGAAAGCTGGACCGGGTTTCGCCGGATTGAGGTAAAAGACCGCCGCCTGCTGATCAACGGGCGGCCTGTCATCATCATTGGCGTTAACCGCCACGATCATCATGAAGTCAATGGCAAGACCTGCAGCATAGAGGATATGCGCGCCGATTTGGTGATGATGAAACGGCATAATATCAATGCCGTGCGCACCGCTCATTATCCCAATGACCATAGGTTGCTCGATCTGGCGGATGAGCTTGGCCTATATGTGATTGGGGAGGCGAATGTCGAATGTCATGCCCGCGCCCGGGCCGTGGCCAATGATCCGCGCTATCAATGGCCGATCATGGAACGGACGCAGCGGATGATTATGCGTGACCGTAACCATCCCGCGATCATCGGCTGGTCATTGGGTAATGAGGCAGGGCACGGTCCAGCGCATGACGGGGCGGCAGCGCTGGCCCGCAGGCTCGACCAGAGCCGCTTTGTGCAATATGAAGGGGCGGTCATGGACCGCTTCATTTCCTTTTGGAGCGACCCGGGCAGCCTGTCGCGTCAGGCGCCGGATCGTAGCGAGCGCAACACCACCGATATTGTCTGCCCGATGTATCCGCCCATTGACCTGATCGTAAATTGGGCGCGGTGGGCCGAGGAGACGAAGCTCGATGACCGGCCGCTGATCATGTGTGAATATTCGCACGCGATGGGCAACAGCAACGGTTCGATCACCGAATATGTCGATGCATTCTTCGCCGAGCCTGCATTGGGCGGCGGGTTTATTTGGGAATGGCGCGACCACGGGCTTGCCGAAACCGATAGCGAGGGCCGCTTTTACTGGGGCTATGGTGGGCATTTTGGCGAAGAGCGGCATGACGGCAATTTCTGCTGCGATGGGCTGGTCGGGCCTGACCTGACCCCGCATCCGGGACTGCGCGAATATATGTGGGCGGCGCGGCCGGTGACTGCCAAATGGCTCGGCGCGGGGCAAGTGCGGCTTCATAACCGTCAGAATTTCACCTCGACCGCGGGCATGGCGTTGACATGGTCGGTGCAAAAGGACGGCGAAACGGTCGAACGCGGAGAGATGGATTGCGATATAGCGCCCGGCGCTACCGCTGATATCACTGTCCCGATGCAGACGGTTCCAGATCAGCAGAATGAATATCATCTGACGGTGCAATGGCAGTTGAAGCAAGACAATAGCTGGGCCGAGGCCGGGCATATGTTGGCATGGGAACAGATGGCGATTTCGGATTTTGCCTTTGCGCCGCCGCCCATGCCGCTGCCTGCTATTTCCGTTTCCCATGATCTGGCTGGAAAGAAGATTACGGCAGGAGCGATCACAGTGACGCTCGATAACCGCGGCATGATCGGCGCAGTGACGCTGGCGGGAGAGCCGGTCATCGAAGGCGATGTGACCGCCTGCCTATACCGCGCGCCGACTGACAATGATGGGATACAAACACTGGAAGAAGGGGTGATGCCCAGCCGCTTAACCGAATGGCAGCAGTGGGGTCTGGACCGGCTGACTATGCAGGACGCATGGAGCCAAATGGCGCATACCGACGGCGAGACGCAGCTTTTGTTTGAACGCCACTGGGCGCATGAGAATGGACCGAAAGCTATTCACCGGTCGCGTTGGATATTGGCAGGGGACAGCGCCCGGGTTGACGAAGAAATTATCCTGCCCGGTGAATGGAAAGACAATCCCCGCGCCGGTATCCGTTTTACGGTTCCAGCAGGTTTTGAACAATTATCATGGACCGGTCTTGGTCCTGACGAAAGCTATAATGACCGGCATGGGGCGCAGCTACTGGGCCGATGGAGTAGCAGCATAGACGCGCAATATCATCCCTACTGCCTGCCGCAGGAACATGGCGCGCATCATGCCACGCGGGCCTTTACGCTGCGCAGGGAGGATGGAATGGGCCTAGCAATTGGCTTGCCGCGCCCGCTCAGCTTTGCCGCGCGGCATCATCATGATACCGATTTGGCCTGCGCGATGACTCTGGCCGATCTGGTGCGGCGCGATACGGTGGAGGTTCATATCGACGCCGGCTTGCGCGGTATGGGGACGGGAGCTTGCGGCCCCGATATTCTGCCGCCTTACCGTGTCGGGCCGGGTAGCTACCGCTTCAGCTGGTCGTTGAGCGCGGCATAATCAACCTTTGACCGGTGGCGGCGATCCATCGGAATCTCGGCCATCGCGGTGACGATAATATCTCCCAACGCAGCGGCTTTTGCCTGCCAATAGCCGGGGCTCGGTTCTTTGCCGGAAATAGCGAGGGTAGCCGGCTGGCGGCTGGGGATTAACGCTGCGGCCGTTACGCCGTCCCAACTGCGCGCTGCGACCTCCAACTCGAAGGGATAATAGGCGCCCGCCTTTGCCGACCATCGGCCGCGCAGCCACAGCCGCCCTTGCGCATCAAACCGTCCAGCATCGCCGGTGCGGTGCCAGATGTCTCCATCCATCGCGACTTTATTTTCTGCATCGCCGACGCCGTCCAAATAGCCTTTATTGACATGGTCGCCGGTCACGACAATTTCGTCGTCGATAATCCGCACGGCGGTTTCCGGAACCGGCGTTCCAGCTAGCAAGCCGCCCCCATTTTCCATCTCTGCCCAATCCGCAGCGCTCATATCCTCCAGCATCAAATGTGATATTGGTTCGGCCTCGGTTGACCCGTACACCGCCATGATGCGGGTACCGGGCATGGCGGCCATCATCCGGCGCATCAGGTCGGGGAATATCGGCCCGCCGCCGGTGAATATCGCCTGTAATCCGGGACCAGTGTTATGCCTTGCCAATATCTCACAAATTGACGGCGGGACCAGAGCGCGGCTGATATTCTCCCGCGCAATCAAACGGCAAATGGCGGACGCATCGGCGAGGTCATGCTGGCTGAGTTTCCAGTCGGGCAGCACCGATGTCACGCCGCTGCCCAAATTGGCGATGACAAAAACCGGAAAGGCGACAAGGTCAATTTCATTATCTTTGTCCGACGCGAGCATTTGTGAAACGCAATCATTTTGCGCCATCAAAAAGGCGTGGCTGCGCACGATGGCTTTGGGATTGCCGGTCGATCCGCTGGTGAAGGAGATGAGAGCAGGATGGTCGCTCACCACCTGTTCGCATATTGGAGCCCCCGTTCCCATGCCAAGGCGTAGTTTATGTTTCACCCGCCACAAGCCGGGGATAATGATGTTTAAGATACGATAGATACCGGAGGTCAGGACCGCTTGCGGCTCGGCGATGCGCACCGCATGGCGCAGGCCCTTTAACCCCATGGCAGGTTCCGGAAAAACAATCACCGCACCAAGCCGCCACAATCCCGCTATCGCCGCGTACAGATCAATGCCGACTGGCATAGCGAGCAGCACCCGGTCGCCTTTGCGTATACCCTTGCCTTGCCAATAAGCGGCATGCTGCGCCGACCTTTCGGCGAGTTCGCCATAGCTGATCCTTTGTCCATCGCCCGATATGACCGCAATCACATCGCGACGTTTTTCGGCTATATCCAGAAATTTGGAAAGCAGGTTCATATGGAGGCCTTTATAACTTCCGGCCCATCAGCGCATAGCGGCGGAATATGTGAGCGCGGTGCTTCTCGCTCGCCCAGCGGGATTTGTTATCCTCATGCATTAACGCATGGATGACATGAGTGAAGCCCATATCAATCGCGCGGCGGTGATAGCTATCGGCGAGCAAATGGCCGATACCGGGAATGGCGCTGGCATAGGTTTTGAGGATGCAGCTTTTTTCGTCTCCTTGCGCCAGATAATTGGGCGTGCCGAATAAAAAGCCCTGAATGTCCCCTGCCGTATCGCGGGCAAACAGCACATGATCCTTGTTAATGAATGGCAGGAGCGGCGTATAAATGCCAAGGAAGCTTTCGAAATCAATGGGCGTGAAAAACAGATTTTGTGCAAAGCTGCCCGTCGACATTTCAAACAGATATCGGATCAGCTTCTCCCCGTCCTGTCCGTCCCATGCTTCGATATGGATACCCGTTGGCACAGGCACTGGCGTGTCACCTAATGTATCGGTCAGGCGCGCTTTGGCGGACATATAATGCGAAACGGGGGCAAAACCGGCGGCGGTAAAAGCCGTCAGGTCATGGGCGCCGCTGACTGGCTCCATCATGAAAGGCGGTGATCCATCGCTGTCAAAAACAAGGCGGTAGCTATGCCATGTATCGCCGTCGAGCGGCCCCAACAGCGCCTCAAAACCCTCTGCCTTCGCCGCTATGCAAATTTGTTCCAGCAGCGCGCTACCCGCCTGCGATGATCCGAATTTAATGCCGCCAACGGCCGCAGTTTTCGTATCCTGCCATGCTGGACTGCGCCGATAAAATTTGGCCTCGGCATCGCCGGACGATACGGTTTCAAAATCACTCATAACATCACTCCATCAGCAACCAGTAAAATTGTGGGCACCAAAAAGGCAACGCCAAACGCCTTGGGGCTGCGCCAATCGGTGAACCAGCGTGGGCGGATAAAGGCGGCGGCCATGCATAGGCCAATGCTGACCGCTATGGGGGGAATAGCGCCGCCGTACCAAAAGGCATGGGCAGGCGTGAAATAGGCAATGCCCGCGCAAATGCCAAAGAGCAGCGCGGCCACCGGCAACACGGAGATATGCGCCCACCAGGATGCACCGTCCCGCCGGGCAGCCAGCGTTACGAAAATCATCGCGACGCCCGCAAAGCTGAGGTTGAAAAAGGTAATGGTGGTCTGCCCCAATGCTTCGCCGATCAGCAACCAGATCAAACCGCAGGCAGTGCCCGCCGCAAGGAAATCAAGTTCCGGCGTGCGGCTGCGCCCTGGATTATATTTGCGCACATAAATATGCGCCAATATCGCTGCTGCGGGCAGGATAGCGTTAATGCCATTGGTGAAGGTGACGAGCAAAAACAGCATAACCGCATAAGAGCGCACCGCATGTTTGGTCAGGCCAACATATTTTGCACAGTTAACCGCGATCAACACGGCAACAGTGAAGATCGCCGCAATGCCGAGCAATATCTCTGGACCTGTATATAAATGCCGTTCCAACAACAAATGCGCGCCCACCGGCACCAGCAAATTATCCAGCCCGCGCCAGCTATCGGCTTCCAGCGTCGCGCAAAATGCGGCGATTAAGAATGACAGGATGATGACATTCATCCGCCCCGTATCACTCATCAGCAGCAGCAGAATCATGCCGCAAATCCATGTCACCACGAAAAAGGCAATAACGCCTTCGATGCTTTTGGTTCCATCGGGAACCGCAAAACGCATCCGGCCATATGCGGTGCCGATCAGCGCGGATGCCGTGTCAGAAAGCGTCACCACCAACAGCGGCAGGACATATAGCACCGCTTGCCCATCGAGACGGAAAAATAGAAAAGCGACAGACAAAGCGAGATATATTTCGCCATAGGAGGGCCTGTCCACTTGATGCAGCACCGAACCCATACCGCCGCTTGCCCGCGCTTTTTTCCCGCGCAATTTGAACATCACTGCCAATGCGCAGGCGATCAGGATGAAGACCGGCAAAGGGCTGGAGAAGATCAACGGAAAAAATAAAGACGATGCCCCCACCGCAACATGGATAATCTTGCGCTGCAATTCAGGGGCTATGCCAAACCGGCCAGCACAAAAACGCACCGATGCCATCAATCCCAATATCGCGGCAATGACAACAGGGACGAGCGCGATTTCCCATGGATTGATAATCAACCACTTGTCTGTCAAAGCACATCCTCAACCACGAAATCGGAATAGAAAAAGGCTTTGTCCGCTTTTTTCCCTTCCATTTCCAAATCGCTTTGCGGCGCTATCTGAGTTGAAAATTTGGCTGGAACACGGCGCGGTACCATCATATTCCAATAGACCAGCCTAGCGCCCGGATTGGCGGCTTTCACGATGGATCCATAGACGCTTTCGAAAACCGATGCGTCCATATACTCGAAAATATCCGACAGGTTGAAGCCGTCGGCTTTCTCGCCCGTGGTCACAAAGGCTTCCAGCGATCCGCAGCGCAGATCCAGCCGGTCCAGACGGCTGCGTATCGTTTCATAATGCTCGGCGCGCCATGCCAAGGGCAGCGCTTCGCCCTGTATCCCCTTCAATATATAATGGAGATACGGATTGCCAGCTGGGTCCAAATCCACTCCGGCATGATACAGACGGCTGGCAACATGATCGGCGAGCGAACCTTCGACATGGTCAAAAAAGGCCGGATCACGGCCAAGCCGGCCCATGACGAAATTGGAGAAGAAAAATTTGAGCAGCCATTTCCAGCGGATATTATTCCAACGGCTTTCAAAAAACGCCTTGCGCTGCTCATAGGGTTTGGACCGAAATACCTCATCAATCGTGCTGCGCGACTGCGCGAGCGGCAACATCCATTTGCGAAACACCCGGAAATAGCGTTCAAATTTCCCGGTTCCACCCAGCCCGTAAGCGATGACATCATCGCGCCTATGCTGCCAAAATTCTGCGATATCGGCGTCCAATAGAGCCGCCGCGCGGTCCAACAAAATCCCGCGCTGTGCCGATGGCCTTGCTCCCATCAGCTCCAGAAATTCATCATGTGACAGGCTGCGATAGGCGGCGATGCGGATTTGCAGGCAAGCAATTTGGGCCGGTGACAAATCAATCGCTACCAGTTTCGCTGGATCGAGCAGCAGCATGGCAAGCGCATTGTCCCCCGCCGAACATATCGACACCAATGTCTGACCTTGCCGATTGCCCAAGGCGCTGGTCAGTACATCGGCATCCTCCCATAGCTGCGCATAGCGGATCGCATCAAAATTGGCGCGGGCGGCGATTGCGGCCTGTGGGAAGGCTTTCGGGGTAGCTTGCGGCGTGGCAGTGCTCATATTATCCTCCGAACCCGGCCATTGCCGCCGTCCACCTCAATCGTTTCACCATCTTTGATCCAATTCATCGCGTCCTTCATGCCGACAACGCAGGGTATGCCAAGCTCGCGTGCCACAATCGCCGAATGGGACAGCAGGCTGCCGCGCTCCACAACGATGGCCGACGCGTTGGCGAATACCGCAATCCAGCCGGGATCGGTATGGCGAGCGACCAATATGTCGCCTTTGGCCAATGCCTGCGTCCTGGGATCGCGGATGATCCGGGCTGTTGCGGTCACTGTTCCGGCGCTGCACCCCGTGCCGCTGCGGATCAATTCATCATTATTGCGGATGACAGGCGCGGGGACCAGCGCGGCCAAGTCAGCAAAAATCGCACCCCTGATTTCAATCCGTTCGTCTGGGTCGGGGCGTTTTGCGGCCTGCGCCATATGCGCACGGCGCAGTTCGATCAGGCCGCGCAAATCGCTATCCAGCCCAAATCCTTCAATCGCGCCCAAAATTTCCTGCACGCTTAGCAGGAAAATATCTTCGCGGTCGGCGATCACCCCCTGCGCAGCAAATTGCGCGCCTATGGTCCGAAACACCAGCCGCGCCCGTCCGAATATCCGTGTGCGTTCAAAGCGCAGATTTTCGCGGTCGCGCACCCGCGCCTTGGCCCAGCGCATTATCACACGCGCAATCATATGCCGCACGGGTTTCCCGCGCAGCAATTGTTTCAGCGCACCGCTTTGATCCGCGCTTTCCTTATGCCCGCCGCCGCCTGCTGCTATAGCGCGGTAGAGCGGGGTAGGATCACGGTCGAGCGTTACCGATTCCAGCTTCAACTCCTCTGTGCAGCGGTCGGCGAATTTTGCCAGATAGGATGCAATTTCAGCGGCTAGTTCAGGATGGGTTGCGATATCCACGCCGCTGCCACTTGCCATTTGTGCCTTTAATTCGGGATGGTCAGACAGCATCGCGCCCATCCGGCGGATACGCTGTGCCGGTTCGGCCGAGATAATGTCGCCTTGACCGATCATAATGTCATTATGCACCTCAAGCCCAAGCGGCCCGCCCCATTTTTCCAGCATTTTGCGCGACCCGCCAAAGGCCATCATGCATAGAAAATCATTGATCAGCGGCGCATCCCACCGGTCAAGTAAATCGGCCTCTATCCGCCGATATTCCTTTGCCAGCCCGGTCAGCGGCATAGCTTCAATCTCGCTGGCGGGAATAGCGAGGGCCGCATTGAGCCGCCTGTAAAAATCTGCCTTGGTCCGGTTCAGGCGAAATGCTTCAAAAGCAAGCTTGAAGCCCGACCGCGTGACCCGCAGCCATTCGGCCCACAATGCCGCGCCTTTTGCAGGCGGCGGGCCAATATTGTCGACCACCTCGGCGGGCAGGGGCTCGCTCACCCCCATCATCGTTTCCATATGGCTGCGGTTGATCGAAAATCCCGGCAGCAGCGCCAGCGCGCGGTACCAATTGACGAGATTATAATAAACCCGGCCATCAATCCGCCCGAGCATATTATCAAATACGGCGGCATTATGGGCGATTTTTGCCTCACCCACTCCCAGCAGCGACAGGAATGCCCGATACACGCGGGCATAGGCATATTGAGCGAAAGAATATGTCAGCGGCGACACCATGCCGGGATAGGATTCAACGATATTGCTATTATCAAAAATGGTCAGTGCGGTGTCCGCATTCACCGGCGGGAGTAAGGGCGTGGTAATGGGACGCGCTTGCAGCAGATAGAGGCGATCTCCTTCAAATGCCCATTCGATATCCTGCGGACCGCCGCAGGCTTGCTGCACCTCTATGGCGAGCTTGTGAAGCGCGCAGATGTCTTGCTGCGACAACACGCCCCTGGTTACATCGCCGTCGATGAGCTTACCGGAATCGCTGATGATATAGGTTTCACCATCCTCCTCGCCGCCGACCAACCGGTCGCCAAGGCCTGCTATTGCTGAGATAACAATGCGGTCGCGCCGTCCCGATACTGGATCGGCGGTGAAGGCGACGCCCGCTGCTCGGGCATCCACCATTTGCTGCACCAATACCGCCGTGCCGCCGCCTTCGCCGGTTAGACCCCTCGTGGCACGGTAACCTTGCACGCTATCTTGCAGCCCGCTTTTATAGACACGCTCGGCAGCGGCGGGGACCTCTTGTGCGGACAGGTTTAGCACAGAAAGAAATTGCCCTGCATGGCTGTGAGCATCGCCGTCCTCTTCCACCGCCGATGACCGGGCGGCATAGGGGCCGGGACCAATTTCAGCCAGCTTGCGTACCAAATCTGAATGAGCATTTTCCGGCAGGACATTTTTTTGGAACAAGGCAGGCGGCAATGTGAAAAATGCCGGTATATCGAAACCAGATGCGACCAGCCGCATTAAGGCAGCGGCCTTTCCGCCAGTTTGTGATATGTCGCAGCTATTGTTCATATCTACAATCATTATGCGGCCACCCAATTTGCCAGTGCGGGCGCAAATCCTGCCACCGCGTAACAGATAAACACCCACAGTCCGGCGATATTCTCAATCGCTTTTTCTCCTGCGCGGCTGGGCGCACGAATGAAGCGCAACGCTGTAATGGTCGCGATAGCGAGCGCGATAAAGCCCAATCCAGATATCAGCAGCGGGGCGCCCACCGCCCATCCCAACGCGCTCAGCAGCAGCCAAGCCGCCGCGCAAATGCCGCACCAGATGTAGGCCGCCCGCTTTGCGCCCCATAATCCCGAATAAGTCTCCACGCCCTCTCGTTCGCTATCCGGAGCCCAGATTTTGCGTCCGATTTCGAGGACGCAGCCATTGGTGAAGCTGAGCGCCAGGAACAGCCATAATCCGGCGGGCGGGCTATTGCCGTGCGGCAACCATTCGGCAGCAGTGATGAACAAATCGATCAGCGGCATAATCGCCATATGGGTGACCAGATAAATAAGCGGTCTTGCCTTGAGCCATTTGGGTGCGAAAAATTCGGCTGTCATCAATGCCAACCACACCCACACCAGCGCCAGTGGAAGCAGTAATAAGGGATAGATATTACCTGCCAGCAGCAGCGCCAAGCCAGCTGCGGCGATAGCGGTAATGATCACAAAGCGGAGCGAGATCAGCCCGCTGGGTATCGGTCGTTCGGGCCGATATGTGCGGTCATCCTCCAAATCTTTCCATTCGTCACAGGCGCGCATTTGGAAAAATAGGATGAATGTCACCGCCCAAACGGACGCAAAAACGGGCCAGCCGGGCAAAGGGCGCCCGCCCAAATGGGCCGATATACTGATACTGGCAGCAGAAAAAACCAGCAGCAATAGACCGGTTTTGAACAGCGGGAAGCGCTCGGCTTGATAAATCCACAGCCGTTCCGCCAAACCCGCCCCTGCCTTTGGGTGCCGCGCGATCTGCATTAACGAAGCCGGGCCAATTTATGATGGGCATGGGTGAAATGACCAGCCGCAATCGCAGCGACAATCGATATTTCGCCGCACATACAGGCGCTGGCAATCACCTCAGCCAAGGCCGGCGCATGGCCAGCTCCTTTTAGGCCCATGATAGCAAGGCCCGCCGATTGGCTGGGTAAACCGGTGCCGCCGCCCACGGTGCCGACCAATATATTGGGCAGGGTGACAGAGAAGAATATGCCCCCGTCGCGGCGTTCCATCCGGGTAAAGCCCACCGAGGATTCGGCCACACAGGCGGCATCCTGACCGGTGGCAATATATATCGCGGCGAGTGCATTGGCATAATGGGCCTGCGCCCCCATTTGCCCGCTTAAGATTGATCCCAATCCGGCAACCCGGCCATATGCCATCATCGCATCAGGATCAGCACGCAGATATTTGCGGATCATATCGTCGGGCAATGTCACACTGGCCGTTACTTTGCGCCCGCGCCCACTGTGCATTCCCAAATAGCTGGCTTTTTTATCGCCCGAAAAATTGGCCTCCACAAACCAATGGAGCGGTTTGATCGGGCAATGTTCGGCGATATAGTTGCACAATGCCTGCGTCGCCACGGTTACCATATTCTGCCCCGCCGCATCGCCCGTGGTGTAACGGCACATCAGGAAAACCAAATCGACATCCATAAATGGCTCTATCTGGATCAATTTGCCATGCCGCGTGGTTGCCTGTGCTGCGGCCTGCAGCGCGTCTTCATTTTCGGCGATCCAATTGATGAAATGTCCGGCTGTCAGCATATCGGGAAATATGAAAGCCGGAGTGCGCAGCACGCCTTCACGCAAGACTGCCGCAGAGACACCGCCGGCCCGGGAACATATTTCCGCTCCGCGCGCATACGACGCCACCAGCGCCGCTTCGGATGTTGCCATGGGCACAAAATAATCGCCTGCCGCGTGCAATCCATTGACGCGTAATGGTCCAATCACGCCCAATGGCAATTTGGTTGTGCCAATATAATTTTCGATATTGGCCGCATATTCGCTCGCCCTTGAGATCGACAGGCTATCGGCCAATTCGCCTTTGTCTGCGTCGCTGACCTGTGTGTCGCCTTGCAGTCTTTGCCAGATAGCCTCTACGCTTTTATCGCTCGCGGATTGCCGGGTCGGCATCCTTTGCGGCGGCGGCGCGTCCGACGGACCCATACGGCCGACAAAGCCATGCTCTGCCAATTGCTGCCGCAGCGATGCGAGCATTCGGTGCACATTATCCGGCAGCAAAGTCATGCAAACACCCTAAACCCCTATTCAAACAACATAGCCAAAGCTACGGATAGAAACTATTGATGAAAAAAGCCTTGTTGCAAAGAAATATATGCCGAGATTTTTCTCAGCCGGTCAAATAGGGGGAGGGTGATATGGCGGATAAGCTGAAACATCGCTGGAGTATTGGTCATAATTATATGACCGGTATCACCTTCGGAGCGTGGATGCGGGTGCTTGCAGAAAATAATTTCCATATATCTGCGCCTTATTGGCACCGCGCTGCTTTCATTAGCTTGACCAGTATGATGAACAGCGTATCCGCTGCGATGGAGAAGGCCCGATATGGCAAAGCCATTGATGCCGTTCAGATCAAACAGCCCCCGCTATTCATCCTTGGCCATTGGCGCAGCGGCACGACATTGCTGCATGACCTGCTGGCTCAGGATGATGCGCAGTTTAATTATGCCAACACCTATCAAGTGGTCAATCCGCTGACTTTCCTTACCACGGAAAATCTGATCACTCGGCTATTTCCGTTTTTGGTGCCGCCGACCCGGCCGATGGACAATATGGCGCTCAAATTCTCCTCGCCGCAGGAGGATGAATTTGCGCCGCTTTTGATGACGCTGAAATCGCTTTATTTAGGCACCAGTTTCCCAAGGCGGGAGGCGGAATATGAAAAATATCTGACCTTCCGTGATGCGAAGCGGGAGGAAGTGGAGGCCTGGAAAGCCGCGCTATATTATTTCTGTCAGAAATTGGCGTTGAATGATGACCGGGCGTTGCTGCTCAAATCACCGCCGCATACTGCGCGGATCCGCACAATATTGGAGGTGTTCCCAGACGCCCGCTTTGTTCATATTCACCGCGACCCCTACCGTGTGTTTCAGTCGCAGCGGCATTTTTTCGACACCGCCGGATGGTATACCTATCTCCAAAGGCCGAATTTGCCAGGCATTGATGAAGGCATATTGCAGCGCCAAGTGAATATGTATGATGCCTATTTCGAAGATTTGCCGTTAATCCCCAAAGGGCATTTTTGTGAGCTGCGTTTTGACGAGCTGGAAGCTGATCCTGTAGCGCAGATGAAATCGGTTTACGAGCAATTGGCATTGCCGGGTTATGGCGAATATCAACCCAAGTTACGCCGTTATTTGGATGGCATTAAAGGCTATCAGAAAAATGACTTTCTGCGCCTGACCGAGGATGAAAAGGCGATGGTTTATGACCGCTGGCGGCGCAGCTTTGACCATTGGGGTTATCCGCAATAGCCATGGCAACCGCTCCGCCTCCTGCCTCCCGCCGAACCGCTCCCGGTCCAAAAGGCGGATTGCTATGGGGTAATTTGCACGCATTTCAGGCCGATGCCACAGGCTTCCTGATGGAAACTGCGAGCCGTTACGGGGATATATCCCGGATGCGGTTTGGGCCGTTCCGGGCCTATTTGCTGAATAGTCCGGAATATATCCACCATGTGCTGGCCAAAAATGCGTCCAACTATGACAAGAAAACACGTAGCGTCGCGCAGATAAAGGAGACGTGCGGCGACAGCCTGTTATCTGCGAATAAACCCGCGTGGCAGCGGCAACGCCGCTTGATTCAGCCAGTATTCCAGCCCAAATATCTGGAAACGATCCTGCCCGCGATTGACGTTGAACTTGACCTGATGCTGGACCGCTGGCGGCAATGCGAACGGGAAGGACGGCCAGTTAACATCGTCGCCGAAATGCTGCATTTGATGATCCGTGCTGCCGCAAAAATGCTATTTTCGAGCAGCGTCGATGCGCGGCGGATCGAAGATGCGCTGGCCATCATATTGGACGATACATGGCGGCGGCTGCAAGCGCCGGTTGATCCTTCCTTCATTTCACCTCATTTTCACCGCCGCTCCTTCAAACGGGCAAAGGCTGAAATTGATAGCGTCATATTGGCCATATTGCGGGAAAGGCGGGACAGCGGCGGCAATCAGGATGATTTGCTCGCCCGGCTTTTGACCGCGCATGAGGCGGAGGGGGATATGCGACTATCCGATGCCGAGCTGCGTGATGCGGCGGTGACGTTGTTGCTCGCTGGCCATGAAACAACCGCCAATGCCTTGTCATGGGCATTTTATTTGATAGCCCGCTCTGCGCCCGGCATCGCGGCCCCCTATTCCCCGGCGCAGATATTTGCCGAAACGCTGCGGCTTTATCCGTCTATCTGGATCATGGAACGGCGCGCGGTTGGCCCTGATCACATTGGCGGTTACCATATTGAGCGCGGATCAATGATGCTAATGTCACCTTATGTGCTGCACCGGCATCCACATTTATGGGACCGGCCGGATGAATTTGACCCTGGCCGTTTTCATGATGATGGCAGCGATAAAGGCGCAAAAGGCCGTTATATACCCTTTGGCATTGGCAAGCATAAATGCGTTGGCCTGCATATGGCTAATATGGTGGCGCACCGTGTCATTCAATCGGTTACACAGTTATTTCAGTTGAAATTATGCGACGGCCAAACCATCACGGCAGAGCCTGGCATTACATTGCAGCATAAACACCCACTCCTAGTAACATTAACCGCTCATTGAAATTGATGGGGCGTTATCATTCTGGGTTATCCTCCGCATCGTTTGAGGCAGGTAGCTGTATCTCCATTATAGGTTGCAGGGGAGTGGTGTCTATCGGACGATAGCGGTCATCCGCCGACGGCATTGCGCTATAACCCTCCGCCGCGCCACTGCTGTCCCCGGCATATCCCGCGCGAAATGCGGCGCAGTCGTTGGAAGCCATATAACCTTTCAGGAAACTGCGGCGTGTGACGCCTGCAAAAACCGCCTCTTGGACTTTACGCCGATGGGCATTGGCACCCGACAGTCTGCGCACGATACCGCGAAAGGGAATGAAGCTACCAAGCAAGTTACCCCCCGCGCGCAACGCGGATTGCGCCACACCTGTTTTCTTCGCGTCCTCGTCGACATCGGGGCCCAATACGGCATTTAGCCGGTCGATTTCAGTGGCAACCATCGAACAGCTATTGAGCCCGTCCATCGAATAGGGATTATCTTGAATCAATAATAAGGCGGGCGGGATATCATCTTTGCTGAGGTTTAAATCATCGAGGGGCTGAACAATTGCTTGGGCTGCTTCCCCTCCAACCGAGCGCTGCTTCTCTCCGGATGTTTGCGCGATTGCCGTTATCGGGATCATCGCAGCCGCAATGGCCAAGGGTAGGCCGAATATATAGCTGCATTTTCTCTCGTTTGGCATAATGACCTTCCCGCATTTTGGGCCCGCATTTGGGCCCGGATCTGGGGAGAAGCATTTCCCAAAGAGCTCGCTCCTCCCCGGCACTTGCTCTTACGACCCAAAGAGCTTCCTGCCTAACCGGATTATAAGTTACGATTTAACTTGTGATGGAGCCGATCTGGCTGCGCTGTTCGGCATCCAATTTTAAAGACCTGCCCTGATCGACATCCGATTGGGCTTTTGCCAATGCAGACTGGGCTTTCGCTTGCTTTTTCTGAGCCTTTTCGAGATCAGCGCGGCCATCCAAGCGGCGGTCATCATGCTTGGCCCATTCGCCCGCGACCTTATCGACTTGGCGTGCCCACCGTGCCGCTTCATCGGCATCGGCGAAATATGGCACCGGCGAGGTCAGTTTCAAAAACTCATCCTTCGCATTATTGCCGATGGCACGGCTATTGTCGCGTTTCGACTGAGCCGCGATCACATCACGATTGGCATCGGCCAATGCTTTTTCGGCTTTTGCTCGCTCCTTTAGCCCCTTCAGCTCCAGCTGACTGCCCTTGTCCCACTGTTTTTGCAGCTTGGCCGTGACAACAATGGCAGGAGCACTCTCGTCCTGCTGAGCGACGGCCAATTGCGGTGTAGCAAAAGCCATTGATGCGGTGATCAATGATAGGATGATTTTCTTGTTCATATAAGGCTCCATTGGTTTGTTGAAACCAATATAGGGGCCGGAATATATTTTAGGAAACGGGATTGTTAGAATAATAAATTCGGTATATCCGAATTAAATGGATATTACGACCTTGAAAACATTTCTTGCCGCTGCCGAAACCGGCAGCTTTGCGGGCGCTGCGCAATCGGTTAACGCCAGCCCGTCCTCGGTTACCGAACGGATAAAGCAATTGGAGCATCGATTGGGCGTGACCCTGTTTGACCGAGACAGGCGTGGATGCCGTTTGACCTCGGCAGGGACGAAATTCAGGGATGCGGCGCGGCAAACGGTCCGCGCATGGGAATTGGGGCTGCATAATGTTTCATTGCCCGATGAATTTACCCGCTCCCTCTCTTTCGGGGGTCAATATGCACTTTGGCGGGCCTATCTACTGCCTTGGCTCGCCGATGCACGGCGGCACTTTTCTGATATCGCTTTCAACGTAACCGCTGGGGCTTCGCCGCGCCTCAACCGGGATTTGGCCGAGGGAAAGCTGGACATTGCGGTCATGTATAATCCGGTTTTTCGCCGCGACGTCGTCTCAGAATTGCTGTTTAACGACCCCCTAATATTGGTCGGACCGAAAGAGGACAGCAATTGGCGTGGACGCTATGTCCATATTGATTGGGGACCAACGCTGAGCCCCGAAATTGCGATCAACCATAAACTGCGTCCAATGACTGGCCTGAACATCGACCTGGGCGTGCTATCCAAAGAATGGCTGATCCACAATGAGATGTACGGTTTCATGCCATCAAGCCTTGTCCGGAAAGATATAGCCAACGGAAATTTATATCAAATCACGGAAATAGCCGAGATTGAAAATGCCGCCTATGTCTGCTGGCGGCGCGAGCTTGATAGCATTTTAGCCAGCGATATTATCACCCATTTGAAGACCCAGATCAGGTCCTGACCCTGCGCCCAGCTCATCAGAGTCCTAATCATCCGCTGCAAAAGTAAATGGCGGCAACATTTGAAACGCGCTGCGCAACGCATTGCCCCAGCCCGCAGAAATCTGCTGAAAATAAGGATCGTCCGCTTCGATGCGCTGCTGCGTTTTGATCCGGTAGCTGTCTGTTTCATAGACTTGCAAATCCAGCGGCAGGTCCACGGCCAAATTGGCGCGGATGGTTGAATCAAATGATACCAACATCAATTTGATGGCTTCTTCGAAGGACATCGCCGGATCATAAGCGCGGACCAATATGGGGCGGCCATATTTGGTTTCGCCGCTTTGGAAAAATGGGGTATCGGGGCCCGCCTCGATAAAATTACCCTCGGGATAGATCAGGAACAATCGGGGTTCGCTGCCTTTAATCTGTCCGCCCAATATCAACGTCGCGCCAAAAGGGGATTTTGCCTCTTGCCCTTCTTCGGCATAGGATTTGACGACTTCGCGCAATGTTTGACCGATAATGGTGGCGATCTGAAACATGGATGGCGCAGCCAGAATGGAAGGGCTACGGTCTTCGGGTGCCTTGCTGCGTTCATCGAGCAGGCTGATGACCGCTTGTGTGGTGGCTAGATTGCCGGCCGATAATAGCGTGATGACCCGCTCGCCCGGAATTTCCCAGCTGTTCAGTTTTTTGACCTGAGCAATATCGTCCACGCCTGCATTGGTGCGTGTGTCGGACATGAAAACCAACCCCTTATTGAGGCGGAGCCCTATACAATATGTCATTCTAATTTCCCCAGCGACCTCAATCAGGCCGCAGCAATGCGCTTATTGCTGAACTTGCAATTGCACAACCAGATTCTCTGACGACCCGCCGTAGCGCATACCCGAAACGGGCGACGCGTCTTTATAATCAAAACCGGTTGCAATGCGAATATAACGATCATCGGGTGAATAACCATTGGATATGTCAAAGCCGATCCAGCCAATTTCGTCAAAATAAGCTTCGGCCCAGCCATGCGTCGCATCTTGGTTCACGCGGTCGTTCATCATCAGATAACCGGACACGTAACGCGCCGGAAAGCCCAATTTGCGCATCGCCGCGATGAAAATATGGGCATGATCCTGACACACGCCGCCGCCAATTTGTAAGGCAGATTCAGCGCTTGTGCGGGCGTCGGTTTTGCCCAGAATATAGGGCACATGCTGCAGCACGAGCGCAGAGAGCGCATGGGCCTTGGCAATATCCCCGTCATACTCATCGCCCAGCTCTGCCAATAGCCTCGCCATATGCGGACCGGTTTTGGTTAGGGGCGTTTCGCGCCGGAAATTCCAGAGTGCCATGAAGCCTTGATGCTGCCCCACCACGCCGCCATTGTCGGTGACCTCAACCTCGCCCTCGCAATGGATGGTTAAATCAAGGCCGCCGGGATCAATACTGATTAAATCGACATGATTGCTATGCTGATCGACAAAACTACATTCTGTTTTGCCGCCGCTTACGGTCATTTGCCAATCAATAATTTTTTGCCCGCTGCGATCCTTAGGGGTTAAGCGCACTTGCTGTAGGCTGTAATCCAGCGGCGTGTCATATTGATAGCGGGTGGTATGATTGATTTTAAGCCGCATATTTATCCCTGAAACCGGAAATCTTTTTCAATCTGCGCGGCCAATTTGCCGTTCCGCAAAATGAAATCTTCCAAAAATTCGTGAAGCCCCTCTTCAAAAATTTGATCAATTGTAATGTGCTTTAACCTGTCGGCAGATGCCCGGGCGGCCGCACAGCTGGGATGATCGACACCATAATCACGCTGCAAATAGCCCAGATTATCTGCGATCTTTTCGCTACAGAAAATCAGCGAGCGAGGCATTTGGCCGTGTAAGATCAGGAAATCGGCGATGTTCAGCGGGCTCAGCTGCGCGCCATTGAGCCAGCGATAGGCACGCTGCGCCGATACCGACCGCAATATCGTCTCCCACTGCATAATATCGATCGCCGATCCAATTTGGGCAATAGACGGCAGCAGCAGATAATATTTCACATCCAATATGCGCGCCGTATTATCCGCCCGCTCCAAAAAGGTCCCCAGGCGGATGAAATTAAAGCCGTCATTACGCAGCAGCGTGCCCAGCGTCGCGCCGCGCACCTGAGCGCTTTGCTGACGGATCACCGTCAACACATCGGGCACTTCATTTTCATTCACCGGTTTCGACAGCAGCTGACGTAGCCGCATCCAGCTGTCATTGGTCGCTTCCCAAACTTCCCGGGTAAGCGCCGTGCGCACCAGCCGCGCATTGTCGCGCGCAGCTTTCATCGTTGATAATATACTCGATGGATTATTTGGATCACGCAGCATGAAGTTGATGACTTTGGCTGATTTGAACCCATCGTGGCGCGCCTCAAAATCGGCAAGGCTACCTGTCGTCGTTAAAATGGATTTCCACTCTGCCTCCGACGTTGCCGAGCGGGTCAGCGCAATACGAAATCCCGCATCCAGCAACCGTGCATTATTTTCGCATCTTTCCAGATAGCGGAACATCCAGAATAAACCGCCCGCTGTTTTACTAAGCATGCGCCCTATTCCTCCAATACCCAGGTGTCTTTGGTCCCGCCGCCTTGGCTGCTGTTCACCACCAGCGATCCGGGCGTCATTGCTACGCGGGTCAATCCGCCCGGCGTAATGTCAATCCGCTCTGGCGAAACCAGCACAAAGGGGCGCAAATCGACATGGCGCGGCGACAATCCCTTACGCGTGAAAATCGGGACAGTGGACAGCGCCAGCGTCGGCTGCGCGATGTAATTGCCGGGGTTGGCCATCAATTTCGCGCGAAATGCCTGTATCTCTTTTTTATTCGCGGCTGGCCCCACCAACATGCCATAGCCGCCCGACCCATGCACTTCCTTCACGACCAGTTCCGATAGGTTATCGAGCACATAGCGCAAATGATCTGCCTCGCTGCACCGCCATGTCTCGACATTGTTCAGCAGCGGTTTTTCGCCAGTATAAAATTCGACGATATCGGGCATATAGCTATATAGCGCTTTGTCGTCGGCGATACCGGTGCCCGGCGCGTTGGCGATGGTGATACCGCCCGACCGGTAGACGTCCATGATCCCGGGAACGCCCAGCACCGAATCTGGATTGAAATTCAGCGGGTCCAAATATTCATCATCGACACGGCGATAAAGCACGTCGATTGGCGTATAACCCTGCGTCGTGCGCATGGCGATGCGGCCATCCACCACGCGCAGATCATGCCCCTCGACCAGCTCCGCCCCCATTTGATCGGCGAGATAGCTATGTTCAAAATAGGCTGAATTGTGGATGCCCGGCGTCAATATTGCCACGACTGGTTTGCCATCACATTTATCCGGCATGCAATCCGATAGCGAGCGGCGCAGCTTAACCGGATAATCGCTCACCTGCTGAACCGAGATGCGCGAAAATAGCTCCGGAAACATTTGCAGCATCGTTTCCCGGTTTTCCAGCATATAGGAGACCCCCGACGGCGTGCGGGCATTATCCTCCAATACAAAAAATTCATCCACGCCGGTGCGTACAATGTCGGTGCCGACAATATGCGTATAAATACCGCCCGGTGGATTAACGCCAACCATTTGCGGTAGAAACGCGGCATTGTTTGAGATAAGCTCAATCGGGATACGGCCCGCGCGCAAAATTTCCTGCCGGTGGTATATATCATGCAGAAACGCGTTGATGGCGCGGACCCGTTGTTCGATCCCACGTGATAGCTTGCGCCATTCGGATCCAGCAATAATACGCGGCACAACGTCAAAGGGGATCAGGCGTTCGTCGGCATCTTCCTCTCCATAGACATTGAATGTTATGCCGGTGGTGCGAAAAAAAGCCTCTGCCTGCGCGGCTTTCTGCATAATACGTTTGGGGTTTTCCTGCTGCAACCAATGGCCATAGCCGGCATAGGGTGCACGCATATCAGGTTGCTGATCGGACCCACCCGGTTGCAGCATCTCGTCAAAATAATCGATCGTCATTCCCCCATGATTGGAGTGAAAAAACGTTCATCCCGTGATCACATTATTTTCTTGTTAGCCTAGCTTAACGCAAAAAACGCGCATTCATAGCATTTTGTTGAGGCGTACCGAATTATTAGGTGAGGGTCACGACTCCCGAGATCGATAGCCATAACTCAACATTTCAACAAGGAATTGGGGCTGCATGTTTCACGGTAATGCCCGCCGCTATTATTTCTTTACCGGTGGTTGTTTGCGGGTGAAAATTAGCTCGTCTTTGGTCGATGCCTTAATGTCATAACGATAGCCTTCGGCATTGAAATCTTTCAATCCGTCGGTGCGATCGATGCGGTTTTCGATGATCCAGCGGGCCATCAAGCCGCGCGCAAATTTGACATGATACATTAGCGCCCGGGCCTCGCCGTCTTTTATATTCAGGAACGACGCCGTGATGATGGGCACATTGAGCGCTGACCGGTCCACGGCCTTAAAATATTCATTTGACGCCAGGTTTACGATTGCCGGATGGGTATGACCGGCCAGATCGGCATTCAAGCTTTCCGCGATTTTACTGCCCCAAAAATCATAGAGAGATGCCCCGCGCGGATTGGCCATTTTGGTGCCCATTTCCAGCCGATAGGGCTGGATCGCGTCCATCGGGCGCAGCACGCCATATAGGCCCGACAAAATGCGCAGATGGTCCTGCGCATAATCCAGCGCCGCTGCGCTTAATGACCGGGCATCCAGCCCCCAATAAACATCGCCGTCAAAGGTCAGCCCGGCAGGCGCGGCGCTGTTGCTTTTGCCATCCAGGTCAAAGGCCTGGAACCGCTCCGCATTCAATTCGGCCAGTTTGTCGCTGATATGCATCAGTTTTTTCAAATTGGCGGCGGACTGCTGCTTTGCCACTTGCGCAATTTCCCGCATATCATCGGATAGCTGCGGCTTGGTCGTTTCCAACCCATGCATATCGGGAGTGAATTTCAATTTTTTGGCAGGTGAAAGCAGGGTGAGAATCTGTCTATCCTTTCCTCATAACATTGGCGGCCAGAAGAGCGCGCCGATATGCGTGGGTATTGTCTGTCTCCACAAATAAGCGCAGACTTTTGGATTGCAACCCAAAGCCCGAAAGTCTCAGCTATCGCGCACAATCAAGCTTTTCAGCTTTGCAAGGCGGGGCGTGACCATCGGGATCGTCAGCATTGTCGAACCGACCGCCATCAACAGCAGCGCAGTGAAGCTGGTGTTGCTGATAATCTGTTTATCGAGGAGGACATTGGCAAAGATAATCATAATCAATGCCTTTGTTTGCAGCAGCCAGCCGATGATGCTCGCCTCTCCCTTCTGCCATTTCAATATCCGCCCAGCCAGATGCACGCCCGCCAGCTTGCCCGCAATGGCGGCCACCAGCAATGCGGCGGCCGCGGCAAATACCATCACGCCGCCGCTTTCCCATTGGGTGCGCAGCCCCGTTGATAGGAAGAAAACAGGCATGAAGGCGAGCAATATATAATGGCGAAATAGGTCCATCCGCTCTTGATTAAACCAGCGCGCCTCCAGCACCATACCTGCCAAAAAGGCGCCAACCATGAAATGCAGACCGCACCAATCCGCGCCCAAGGCCACAGCCGCTAACCATACCAAGCTGACGGGCCAGCGGTCACGTTCCTGCAACGCCTCCATGAGCTTTCGGATCAGGAATGCCGCAATAATGAAAGCGACCAAAAATACCGCCTGTCGCCCGATCCTCTCCCAATCGAGGAGGATGAGCGCGAGTACGCCCCAAATGGCAATGTCATCAAGGCTGGCATAGCGCAAAATCCTCTGCCCCAGCGGCGCGCGCAAAATCTCCAATTTCTCCATAAACAGGATTAGGATGGGTAGCGCGGTGACGGCACAGGACATGCCCAGGCCCAATATCACTTGGACATTATTACCCTTATTTCCCGCCCAAATGTTGCTGCTATTTAACAGCCCCGCCGCAACCAAGCTGCCCAGTGCCATCGGTACGATCATCGCGAGGCCGGCCGTCACGGCGGTTTCACGGGCATTTGCCTTTGCCTTATGCAATTCCAGCTCTATTCCGGCTATCCACACAAACAGCATGACCGCCCATGTCGCAAGGCCAGACAACATCTTGATCACATCAGGGGTAAAGATAGTTTGGTAATAAGATGGAAATATCCCGCCCAATACGCCGGGGCCAAGCAAAATCCCGGCGACAATTTGGACCACAACCAGCGGCGCATAATATTCGGTTCGTCCCAATCGCCAGACCAAATAGGGCAGGCAATAAATTATGAGCATTGCCAATAAAAACAGCTCTGTGGTGGTGACAGGGTGCATCATCGCCCCATAGGCAAGCCGCTGCCCATAAACAAGCGGTTAGCTTTTGAGATTTTCTCGTCTCTTTGTAGGACTCGTTGCATCAGGCTTGGTTAATGCTCTGGAAGTTAACAGCGGCGTTATTGTATGCCGATACGAATTTTAATGACACAGGTGCCTTATGTCCAAATCGCCTTATATGATCGGTTCGCTTGTCGGTCTTGCCGCATTACTTGCTTGGGCGCATGACGCCTCCGCGCAGGCGGATCAGAATGCGCCATTTCAAATTGCCGAAACTGGACAGAAATTCAGGATATTGGACCAAGCGGTAAAAGCGATTGGAGACGGCGAGGGCACGATATTAATTCGGCCCGGCCTTTATCAACAATGCGCGGTGCAGGAAGAGGGCAGTATCGCCTACCGCGCGGCGGCCATAGGTCAGGTCATATTTGACCGTGCGACCTGCGAAGGAAAAGCCGCATTGGTGCTGCGGGGGCGCGGTGCAAGCGTGGACGGTATTATTTTTCAGGGCATGGCTGTGCCCGATGCCAATGGCGCGGGGATCCGTTTGGAAAAAGGCGATCTGGTCGTCACGCGCTCTATCTTCCGCGACAGCGAGCAAGGTATATTGACCGCGCCTGATCCATCGTCAAATATCCGCATTGATCAGTCAACCTTTTCCGGGCTTGGCCGCTGTGACCGCGGGCTTGATTGCGCGCATAGCATCTATATCGGCGATTATGGCTCGCTGACCGTCACCAACAGCCGCTTTGAACGCGGCAATGGCGGCCATTATGTAAAAAGCCGCGCCGCCCGCGTTGATATTCGCGACAATGCCTTTGACGACAGCCGGGGACGCACGACCAATTACATGATTGACCTGCCCGGCGGGGCAACCGGCACGATAAGCGGCAATAAATTTGTGCAAGGCGAGAATAAAGAAAATTACAGCGCGTTCATTACCGTTGCTCCCGAAGGCAAAAAGCATAGCAGCGCGGGGCTGTCTATTTTCAATAATGACGCGCGCATCGGTCCGGGTATTGATCGGAATAGCACTTTCCTTGCGGATTGGTCCGGCGATCAGATTAATTTGGGCGTCAATCGGCTCGGCTCCAATCTGAAAAGATATGAGCGCCGCTAACCGCACGGCCTTTAGTGGGCTCAGGCCCCTAAAACTTTATCACTATATCGATAGCCTGCCATTTGAGCAGCTTTTTCGGCGCATTACCATGCCTTACCCAAAATTGGTATAGCATACTGGTATTATATAAATGTCGGATTAGTTGCATAATTGGTCATATTTATTGGTTGACATCACTCTCATGCTGCCGCAAGAACGGATGAAAAGAATATTGACACCGGTGTCTTTTTCATTCACCGATGTTTGAGGGCGCTACCGATAAGGTAAGTCGGCGCGCATCTTGGAGAGCTTTTGGGAGGATTTTCAATGACTAAACACGCTATAACTACGTCTGGCCGGGATTCGCGGCGCATGCTTGCCGCCTTATTGGCCGGAACGGCACTCACTATGGGCGCGGCAACGCCTAGCTTCGCGCAAAATGTCGATGACACGGCTGCTGAAGAATCGAATGATAATGTCATTGTGGTGAGCGGTATCCGCGCTTCACTTGAATCCGCCCTCGGCGAAAAACGGGCATCGAACAATATCGTTGAGGTCATCCAAGCCGAAGACATTGGTAAGCTCCCTGACCAGAATTTGGCCGAAGTTCTGGAAAATGTCACCGGTATCCAAATCACCCGGCAGGCTGGTGTGGGTAATGCTGTGCAGATTCGCGGCACCGATGCAAACCGGACCGAAATTAACGGTGTTTCTACGGTAGGTTCAGGAGCTGGTCGTTCAGGTATTAGCTTCGAAGATTTACCCGCAGCGCTGATTTCTGCGGTTGAAGTAACGAAGGTTCCCGAAGCGAAAACGATTGAAGGTTCGGTTGGCGGCACAATTAACCTCAAAACAATCCGTCCGCTTAGCTTGAATGAACCTTTGATCGCAGCGCGTGTCCAATATGAAAATAGCGACCTTGCAAAAACAACATTGCCCCGCATCTCCGGCACGATTGGCAATCGGTTTGAAACGGGCATTGGTGAAATCGGCATCGTATTGAGCGGCAGTTATGCACGTCAGGATGTTGCGCAATTCGCCCCGCGTGTCGACCGCGACGCAATCAACCTGGCCAATTCCGGTCCAAGCTCCGAAAATTTCAACTTCCTGCAAATTCAGTTTTTCCAACAGGAAACCAACAATTTTGAATATGAAACCTACAATGGCACGGCGGCATTAGAGTGGAAACCAGCCGACAATCTGCGCCTGTATTTTGATGCAACCTTAAATGACCAGCAACGGTCGCAGGAAAGCAACCGCGTGCAGTTGTCTGGTGTATCTTCGCCGCTCGTTGTAAATACAACGAACAACACCGCCTTTGAAACTGTAAATCTGGGCAGTTTGAATGGCCCCAATGGCCCGATCAACCTGGGTTCGATCCAATCAACGGTCGCAGGGACGTTGGGCATTGGCGGCGTCAGCGGGGCTACGGTTGATCCAAATTTGCGCACTTCCAGTGATACCGGATCGCGGGTCACCAAAAGCCGGGTGTTCGATGCAGGGTTTGAATGGGAAGGCGAAAAGCTGACCGTCCGGGCAGAAGCTGCGCTGTCGACGTCAAAAACAACCAACCCCAATTTCTCGACGACGCTCGATTTTATCAATCCATTAGGACCGCAACCGGTATTCGGTAGGGGCAGCCTTGATAATGGCGTGCCGCTGGCATTCGACCTACGTAACGGGCTTACATTCGGAATTGACCAGAATAGCCCCTTTGCGCCGAGTGCGGAGCAATTGCTGAACCCTGCCAATTATCAGATTAACCAGGTCTCGCAGGGGGCCAGCAGGTCTGATAATAAGGAAAAAGCTGTTCGCTTTGATTTCACTTATGACACGACGGACCTGAACCCGTTTGTGACTTCAGTTGATTTTGGTTATCGGTGGAATGAAACCTCCGCGATCAACAATGACATCACAAATAACATTTCACTAACCGCAAATGGCAGCAATAACGCAGCTGCGTTGCTGGCGAACCGGTTTAATCGCCCAGAAGGAGATCTGTTCGCAGATATCTTAATCGCGGCGCCGACCAACTTTAACTCCGTTGATGGCCGCGAGTTATTTTTCCGCGACTTCCTGATCATTGATGGGGCGCTGTCCTTCAACGATCCGGCAGCAGTGCTGTCCGCGTTGAATGACGCAATCACCGCCAGCAATACGGCAAACCCAACATTACCCGCTGTGCCTTTGCTGGCTGGCCCGACCGAATCCGCCGTCGGTTTCTTCAGCATTAAGGAAAAAACCAACGCCGCCTATATTCAAGCGAATATGGAAGGTGAGATTTTCGGAATGCCTGCGCGGGGCAATATCGGCCTTCGCTGGTTGAGCACGACGTTGGCATCGACCGGCAACAATGTCGCAAACGGCGTTGCAACCGGAACAACCACGCGGCGGTCCAAATATAATTTCTTGCTACCACGCTTTAGCGCGGTGTTGGAGCCTGCATCCGATGTCTTGCTGCGCGCGGGTATCGCACGCGATATTCGTCGCCCCAATTTCGACGACCTGTCGACATCGAGGAATTTTTCAACATCCGCCGAAGCATTTGTCGAAGGTGGCAACCCCAATCTAATCCCGGAAGTGGTATGGTCATTTGACCTGTCGGGTGAATATTATTTCACACGGTCCAGCTTGATCAGCGTCGGTTTCTTCCACAAAAATCGGACCAATTTGTTCGGTACTTTGGTAGACGCACCGACACCGATCGGCTTTGTTGGTGTGAACCCGCAATTTTCAATCGATCCAAATTGCCCAGGCGGCGGCATATTTAACCCATTGGCCAACCGCAACATTAACAACGTAGCGAACCCCGGTAATGGTATCTGCGCACCGCTCAGCTCAAAGTTCAACGTACCAGGGTCGACAACTCAAACGGGTATCGAAATTGCGTTCCAGCATGATTTGTCGGCATATGAAGATGCGCTCGGCTTTGCGTCTGGTTTCGGCTTTATTGGTAACTTCACTTACCAAAAAGAAGGCGGTTCTGCTGAATCCTTCTTTACCGGCCTGCGCACACGTGAACTTGATGTTCGCTTGGGCTTTGATGCTGGTGAATTGCAAAGCAAGATCACGCTGCCCAATCTGTCGAAATATGCCTATAACGCCACTGTCTTCTACGACAAATATGGTTTGAACGCACGGCTGCGCTACACATGGCGTTCCGACTATGTCACCAATGAGCAGCAAAGATGGAATCTGCCGGTGATTGCTGGTGCACGCGGACAGCTTAATGCCAGCATCAATTACGACATTACCGACAATATCAATGTCGGAATTGAAGGGATCAACCTTCTGCGCGAAGATCAACAGCTTTTCTGCGTAAACAACAACGCCGTACTGTGCTTCCAAGGTTTCACCGACCGCCGCATCACGGGCGGGATCAGCGTGAAGTTCTAAACCGGTAAGAGCCCGGTTCGCATGAAAGGGAGCGCAGTTTAGCGCTCCCTTTTTTGTGTTTTATCGGTCACAGAGATGCGCCAAGAAGGCGGAGCGAAAATTGTCAACCAGGCTGTGTCCTGCCCCTAATCTGCCACGCGCCAGTTAATTTCTTCGCCACATGGAATAGGATGCATTTCCCTTTAAACCGCACACTTATGAGGTTTGCGGTCTATATTTTCTTTCGTTAAGAAGACGGATATAACAAACATAGGGTTCAGATTCGATATGCTGGGCGGGGTAGATCGATAGCAAAATATTATCTTGCTAAGGGGGCATCCGCAGTATGAAAGCACCATTTAAGACCTGATGAACATTATGGAATAACAGGGAGATATAATATGCGCACATCGGTGAAAATACTGGCAGCGATTTCCGCTTTGGCATTTACCACACCGGCTATGGCCGAATGGTGGCGGGCTCAATCCGACCATTTCGTCGTATATTCTGAAGGTAAAGAGCAAGAAGCGCTGGAACTAGCTACGCGCATGGAGCGGGTTGATATGGCGATGCGGGCTATGCAAAATATGACCAAAGATGAGGATCCGGTCCCGGTTACTATTTTTCGTTTCGGCGATACAGATGATATTGGCCGTCTGGCCGGAAGCCGCGGGGTAGCCGGTTTCTATATACCCAGTAGTAATGGTGCGGTGGCATTCATACCCGCCCGTAAACCAAGAGCAAGGGGATTGGGTACACGGTCCGATGGCGACCAACAACTGGATCCGAATATCATATTAGCCCACGAATATGGGCATCACTTCATGTTGCAGAATTTTCCGGCAAACTATCCGGCATGGTATGTGGAAGCCTATGCCGAAGTTTACGGAACCGTGGATATACAGCCCAAAGGCGTTTTTCGTTTAGGCTTGCCAGCGACGCACAGGGCCAATCAATTTCTATATGATGAGCGATTTCCTGCGAAAAAACTGTTTTTCCCCCCATCAAAATTAGAACCAGGTGACTCGCGGCATTTTTATTCCGTTGGTTGGTTGTTGGCGCATTATCTGACGTTTACCGATAAGCGGCCTGGGCAATTGACCGAGTATTTGAAATTGGTGAATGATGGCAAGACAAGCATGCAGGCGGCCGAGGCGGCATTCGGCGATTTGGAAAAATTATCGGAAGAGGTCCGCAAATATCAAAACACGGCTCTCGGGGCGATTGAATTTATACCAAATAATTACCAAGAGCCCATCATTTCTGTCCGCCAGCTCACTCCTGCCGAAGAAGCAGTGATACCCTATGTGATTAAATCCTCCAGGGGTGTGACAAAATCGACGGCTCCAGGCGTGGCTGACCGTATACGTTCTGCTGCAGCGCAATATTCCGATGACAAATTCGTTTTAGACGCGTTGATCGAGGCAGAATTTGATGCCAAAAACTTCGCTGCGTCCGATGCAGCAGCGGATCGCGCGTTGGCCGTTGATCCCAAAAATAGTAAGGCTCTGCTGTATAAAGGTATGATCCGAATGGAACGCGGCAAAACCGATAGTTCGGAATATGTCGCAGCACGACCCTATTTCGTAAAGGCATTTGAATCCGACGATCACAATGCGCGCTCGCTTATCCTAAACTATCTGTCTTATTATAAGGCAGGTGAGGCGATACCCGAGTCTGCGCTATTGGGGTTGGAGCAAGGGTATAAATTATCGCCATACGATCCTTATTCACGGATCGTGCTGGCACGGCAATTTTTGAACGAAAAAAAGGGTGATCTAGCCCGCTACATCTTAGGCCCTCTTGTGCAGGACCCTGATGAAGAAAAATCCGAGGATCGGAACAAGAAGGATGAAGACGACTTTATCGGTCGGTGTGTCAATTATATTGATGCTGGTGACTTAACAAATGCCAGCGCGGAACTGACTCGGATGCTGGATAAAGCGGAAGAAGATAACGGCTAAATCCGTTATCATTACAAAACCGGTGCCTGGCGGCTGGCTATTTTAAGCCCAGTCGCCAGTTAATTTCTTCGCCTGCGTGAAAGGGAACAATATCTTCCCCTGCCGCGGTCAATTTTTCCTCTACCTGGTGGCTTTGCCGGTGCAGGGTGATGGTGCCTTCATTCAGCGGTAGGCCGTAAAAGCGTGGGCCATTTTCGCTGGCGAAAGCCTCCAGCCGGTCTAGTGCATTTTCCTCATCAAATACCGCCGTGTAGCTTTCAATTGCATAAGGGGCGCCGAATATGCCGGCGCAGCCACATGCCGATTCTTTTGCGCCGACGCTATGCGGCGCGCTGTCGGTGCCGAGGAAGAATTTTCTGCTGCCCGATACAGCCACTTCGCGCAGGCGCAGCCGGTGTTCCTCCCGCTTGGCAATCGGCAGGCAGTAAAAATGCGGGCGAATGCCGCCTGCGAATATCGCATTGCGGTTAATGTGCAGATGTTGCGGCGTAATTGTCGCGGCTAAAGTCTCCGGACCGTCAATCACGAAATCAGCAGCATCGCGGGTGGTGATATGTTCGAACACGATTTTCAGCTCGGGCATATCGCGCACCAATTTGGACAGGGTGCGTTCGATAAATACCGCCTCTCGGTCGAAAATATCGACATGATGGTCGGTCACCTCCCCATGGATCAGCAGCGGCATACCGATCGCCTGCATTTTTTCGAGCACGGGATAGATTTTGGCAATATCGGTGACGCCATGCGCGCTGCCGGTCGTGGCGTGGGCGGGGTATAGCTTTGCTGCGACAAATACGCCTTCGCTGTGCCCACGCGCGACATCCATTGGATCCGTGGTGTCGGTCAAGTAACAGGTCATCAGCGGGGTGAAGTCCAATCCAGCCGGTATCGCGGCGATAATCCGGCCGCGATAAGCGGCGGTTTTTTCGACATCAGTCACCGGCGGCGACAAATTGGGCATCACAATCGCTCTGCCAAATTGCCGCGCAGTATAGGGCAGAACGGCCCGCATCATATCGCCATCGCGAAGGTGAAGATGCCAGTCATCAGGGCGGCGGATGGTGATGCTGTTGATCATGGTAATTGGGGATCCTGCGGATAGCTCTTGTTTGCGATTGCCGCTGTCCCTAACTCAGTGGGATGAATATCTCAAAAGATTTTGATGCCGCACACCTGAATGGCCGCCTTTTTGACCGCGCCGTTATCCGCCTGTCCCCCGCCGATGGGGGGGAGGATGTGCGCGGGTTTTTGCAAGGGTTGGTGACGCAGGACACGGCGCTGGTCTCGCCCGACCGCCCGTTATGGGCGGGGCTGCTGACGCCGCAGGGTAAGGCATTGTTTGATTTCATCCTGTTCGCCGACCGCGCAGCGCCGCTGGATATACTGTTGGATTGTCAGGCGGCGGCGGCAGAGGCGCTAATCACGCGATTGTCGCTTTACCGTTTGCGGCGCAAAATTACGATAGGGCTGGATACCACATTGGGCGTCTATTGGGCCGCGACGGGTGCAGGTCACGCCGCCTGCGACCCGCGCTTACCCGCGCTGGGCCACCGCTGGATTGCGGCTGTGTCCGATGGCGATGAAGATGTGAGCACTGCTTATCATGCCCACCGTTTATCGCTGGGCGTAGTGGAAGGGCTGAACGAATTGGGCGATGGGCAGACGTTATGGCTGGAGGCAAATGCCGCTGAGCTGAACGGGGTCAGCTTTACCAAAGGATGTTATGTCGGGCAGGAAAATACCGCGCGGATGAATTGGCGTTCCAAAGTCAACCGGCGGCTTGTGATCGTGCCGATCGACCAAGCCGACGAAAAACGGCAACGCGCCGCCTATCCGGCGCTCGGTCTTTCGGTGGAGCATCGCCGGATAGAGGATTTGGCCGAATTACAGCTGCCCGCCTGGTTATTGGACGCGGCGGGGCAGAGCAATGATATGTCCTAAAGCGGATCAGGCATACACGTTTTTATTGGCTTTGTTACCGGCCGTGCTGGCGGGATTGGGGCCATATTGATTGGCATTTTTATCGCCCGGGGTGCACATCGCAAAAATGTGGATAATGCCTGCCAAAAACCCAATATAGGGAATGGCGCCGATGACCATCAGGACAACAATCGTCCATCCCGAATTGCCAATATCATGCCAACGCCGCACGGTCAGCGCGATTTGTGGTAGCAGGAAAAACAGCAGATAAATGACTGATGCTATGACCAACGATGCATTGCCAAGCATTGCGGTCAACCATGCGCTGGATAGGAAAGGCGCGCTGATCACAGCGCTTGCCATGGCGACGCCGATACCCATGACCATCCCGACCAGCACTTGCAGCAGCATGAAGCTCCAATATTCGCGGCGGCAGGACCGGCCGGCGAAATCCATCATCCGCGCATATGGCAAAAACATATATTTCACGTAATTATCCCCGATAAACCCTACGATATCAAACAGGTTTATCCGAGAAGCGTTAATAATATATGACTGATTTTAAGTGGTTTAGCCAGTTGGTCATCCGACCAAATTTAGCTATCCACCATTTCCAACTTCACCCGTGCATGGCCGCTGCGGACCATACCGATTTCAACGGCGGCGGCATGGGAAATGTCGATAATCCGGCCGCGCGCAAATGGGCCCCGGTCGTTGATTCGGACCACAACATCGCGGCCATTGGACAGGTTGGTGACGCGGACTTGCGCTCCAAAGGGCAGGGTGCGGTGCGCCGCAGTCATCCCCGACGGGTCAAATCGCTCACCATTTGCGGTGCGGTTTCCCGCCAGCTCTTTTCCATAATAGCTTGCCATGCCGCTGCCCAATTCCATGATACTGGCTGATTGTGCCAACAATGGCACCCCGCCTGTCAGTAACGCAGCTACCGCAACAATTTTCAGCATTTTCATAGTAAAACCCTCACCCGGATTCGATCTTGGGGGCTTATGGGTCAGCGGTTGTTATGCGCCAATATTCGCTGCGATATGATGGCTGGCATTTGCGGCGGGGTGAGTGATTTCGCGCGTGTAGTCAGCATCTTTTGGTGAGCGCAAGCAAAAGTGCCAGCGGAAACACGCAATTTCCACTGGCCCCTAAACGTGTCAACGATGAGTTGGATCAATCGGCGATATTAAAAAATCTCAAACAATCCGGCCGCGCCCATGCCGCCACCGACGCACATGGTGACAACGGCATATTTGGCACCGCGCCGCTTACCTTCAATCAAGGCATGGCCGGTGCAGCGCGCACCTGTCATGCCATAGGGATGGCCGATAGAGATGGAACCGCCATTGACGTTGAGCAGTTCGTCCGGAATACCCAGTTTATCGCGGCAATAAATCACCTGCACCGCGAAGGCTTCATTCAGCTCCCACAGGCCGATATCGTCCATTTTCAGGCCAAAACGCTCCAGCAGTTTCGGGATAGCAAAAACAGGACCAATGCCCATTTCATCAGGCTCGGTTCCTGCAACGGCCATGCCGATATAGCGGCCCAAGGGGGTCAGACCTTTTTTCTCCGCCAGCTTGCTTTCCATGACGATGCAAGCTGACGATCCATCCGACAGCTGGCTCGCATTACCCGCCGTGATCGTCATATCTGGCCCCATGACAGGTTGCAGCGATTGCAGGCCTTCCAATGTGGTTTCCGGGCGGTTGCCTTCATCCTTTGCGATGGTCACTTCTTGCTGGCTAACCTCTTTGGTTTCCTTATTCATCACATTCATCATGGTGGTGACAGGAATGATTTCGGCATCGAACAAACCGGCGGCCTGTGCTGCGGCGGTGCGCTGCTGCGATTGCAGCGAATAGGGATCGGTCTGATCTCGGCCGACATTATAGCGTTTCGCGACGGTTTCGGCGGTTTGCAGCATGGGCATGTAAATGGCGTTATGCATCGCGATCAATTCACGGTCTGGGGCGACTCGCATTTCTGCGGTCTGCACCAGGCTGATCGATTCCTGACCACCAGCGGCCACGACATCCATATGGTCATGCACGACTTGCTTTGATGCGGTGGCAATCGCCATCAGGCCCGACGAACATTGCCGGTCCAGCGTCATACCCGATGTGGTGATGGGAAGACCCGCACGCAGCGCAACCTGACGCGCCAGATTGCCCGCTTGCGTGCCCTGTTGCAGCGCGCTGCCCCAGATACAGTCGTCAACCTCTGCGCCTTCAATGCCCGCCCGCTCAACGGCGGCGGCGAGCGAATAGCTGCCCAAGGTAGGGCCAGATGTGGCGTTAAATCCGCCGCGATAGGCTTTGCCGATGGCGGTGCGGGCGGTGGATACGATGACGGCGTCACGCATAATGGAAATCCTTGTTTGAAACGCTCCCTTGGGGACGGGAACTGGTGAAATAAACTGGTCCGTTGGCCGGACTATTATCGCGGGTTTATACGAAAATCTGGCTGATCCATTCGGCGATCAGGGCAGGCTTATCCTCGCCCTCTATCTCGACTGTGAATTCCAGTGTTTGTTGCCATTGGCCGGGGCGTTTTTCGACCATTTCAAGCAGCTTAAAATGGCCGCGCACTTTTTTGCCTGAACGAACAGGGGCCAAGAACCGGGTTTTGTTGCCGCCATAATTGACGCCCATTTTCGCGCCTTCGACCTTGGGCATTTCCGATTTGGCGGTCATCACCGGGAATAGCGACAGCGTCAAAAACCCGTGCGCGATCGTGCCGCCAAAGGGCGTCATTTTCGCCATTTCTTCGTTTACGTGGATGAATTGATGATCGCCTGTGGCATCGGCGAATTTATTGATCATCTCTTGATCGACCAAAATCCATTCCGAAGTGCCGATTGTTTCGCCAACCTTTGCGGCAAGATCATTGGGGCTGATAGTAGACATGCTGTTCTCCCGATTCTGTTATCGAGTTAACATTGCCTTGCCCTTAACGTAAAGACAAGGCTCTGAGCGCAGATTTCTGCTATTTTTTCGCCCTGACGCTACGGTTTTGGGGGATGGCCGCATAGGGCATGATCATCTCTCCATCGGGCGCGGCGGTGAAGGTGGTTTGCGTGGGATAGGCAAATTCCAATCCTTCCTGCGCAAAGGCTTCGATAATGGCTATTCCGACGCGGTGCCGCCCGGCGAATATCTCTTCAAAATCCGCAGACAGAATATCGAACAATAATTCAAAATCGATCGAACTGTCGCCAAAGCCGACAAAGCCCGCGCGCACAAAAACGCCGCCTTCGCGTTCGACAATTTGCTGGAGCAATGCCGGAATCGCGCGCGCCTTTTCCGGCGGGGTCTGATAAATCACACCGATAGGATATTTGGTGCGCCGGTAATTGGTCTGCGTGAAATTGGTGATCTCCATCTCCAACAATTTGGCGTTGGAGATAATCAGCTGCTCACCCGTGACAGAGCGCAGCCGGGTGCTTTTCATGCCAATTTTTTCGACCGTCGCAATATGGGTGCCGAATTGTACCACCTCGCCATTTTTGAATGGCTTGTCCAAAATGATGGCGATGGCGGCAAACAGGTCGGAGAATATACCTTGCGCCGCCAAACCAATGGCAATGCCGCCTACGCCAAGCCCAGCGATCAGGCCGGTGACATTGACGCCCAGATTGTCGAGGATCAATATCGCAGCAATGGCAAATAGGGCAAAGCTGACCAATAGCCGGATCAGCACCATGGCGTTGGAAAGCGTTTCATCCTGCGCGCCGCCCTCACTCACCCGGCGTTCGAGTAAACCAAGGATGATTTCGCGCAGCCATATTGCCGCTTGCATGACCGCCGATATGGTGAATAAAATCACCACGACGCGGGAAATTGGTGCCGGTGTCTGCGCCATTTCATTGACCAGCTCGGCCGAAACCATGATCCGGAAAAAACGGCTGGTTTTGCCCAAAGTCCGCATCGCGATGCTTTTCAGGGCAAATGGGTCCGCTGATTTATCGGCGATGCTGGCCGCTCGGCGCCGCAGGAAACTCAACAATGTGTAAATCAGCCCGCCCATGATGGCGGCCACCATCAATTCGAACCAATGTGTTTGCATCCAATTGACCGCAATATTGCCATAGCTTTCGAGCCGCGATGAAATTTCAAGCAACGGGTTGCTGGCGGAGGTCGCGGCCGGTTTGGCAGTGATGAAGCTAATAACGGTCATAGCGCCATCTGTTAGGGGGATTGGCGCGCTGTGACAACGCCGGATTTTACACCACCGCGGTGCTCGCGGTTTTGATCCGTTGCTTCTTAATGGGCCGCCAAGCGGCTTCTTTGCGCCGCCGGGCCAAATAGGTATCGAGCCCGATTTGCAAACCGATCAGCATATAGACAAAGGGCTGAAACGCGATGCCGACGAATAGCGACCCGACCAGATAGATGATCTGCGCATTTTGCAATGCCGTGGCCAGCGGCGCGACCCATGCCTCGTCATCGCGCGCCCGTTTGCGATATAGCCGGGCCAGAAACTCCATTCGCCACACCCCGCCAATATGGATAATCAGCCAAACGATCAGGCCGGGATAGCCCTGTTCCCCCAGCATTTCGAAATAGCTGCTGTGAAAAGCGCGGCTTTCATCGACCACCTGCTTGGGGCCGGTTTCGGCTGGATAAGCACCGGCGGGGGCATCGGGGTCCGCTTTTTGTTCAATATCATAAACGATTTTATTCTGGCGGTAGCTGTTGAAGCCGCCGCCCAGCGGGTGATCCTTGGCAAATTCCCATGTCCATTTCCAAACGGCTATCCGGGTAAAAGCGGATTCGTCCTGCTTGTAATTTTTGATTGTGTCCGCTCGCTCGGTAAAGCTTTGCGGCAACAACGGAATAGCGGCAAGGCCAAGCAGCGCCGCACCGCCCAGATATAGCATCCGGTACCGGACAAAACGCAGCATCAATATGCCCAATACCGCAATGCAGATAATTCCGGTTCGCGCCTGCGTCCCTACGGGAATAAGCAAGCACGCAAAGACGAGGGCAGCGGCATAGGCGGTGACTCGCCATTCCGGTTTAAATATCGTGCCATGTTTTGACAGCCACAGGATGAGCGGGATAACAGCAATAGCGACGCAGCTGATGATACTGCCTTCAAACAGGCCGCTATAATCGTCGATCAACAGGACGAGCAGGCCATATCCACCGCCGCCCGCCATCGTTTTGATGCCGCCTGTCACAATTAGCGCCGATGCGCATAGCACCATGGTCAGCACCAATGCTTCAATCCGCAGCTTTGTGGTCAGCGTCAGCGGGAGGAAGGCCGCAAAAACAAGCGCTTTCCACACCCAGTCCCATTTTTCCCAAACCGCCACCGGCTCCACTGCCACTGTCGTAGTATAGCCGCAATAGATCAGCAGGAAAACGAGCAGCGCCCATCGCGGCGAAAGGCGGACATTTTTCTTGTCATCGCTGACCAAAAATCCCAGCACCGCAAGCGCAAATACGATCAGCGACAAGGGAATGGAATTGAGCATAAAATAGCTGAGCCGCTGCGGCGAGCATATATCGATATAGGCATAGATCAGCGTGAAGATAAAAGGCCGGTTGAACGCCAGCAGCAAGATCGCCCCGACATATGCCACAAAAATGAGGTCACGCATCGCCTGCTCCCCCTTTTTTGTTTGGCGGAACCGCTGGCTTACGCTTGAAGGGATTTTGCGGTTTGGGCCGGTTCACTCTGCCGCTTTTGACGCGGCCATGGGCAAAACCTTCGGGCTCGCTATCGGGCACGGGTGGCTCCTCCACATCGGTGTCATCACGCCGGATCAATATCCAGAATGTAATCAGCAGCAGACCGTGGCTGAGTAATATCGAAAAATTGTCGATCATGATACGCGGCTGCAAATCCCAAATAATTGCCCGAAAAATATCGGCTCTTCCATCCCATAGACAGATTGGGTTGACGTCCCGTTAATCCTTTTCTGCCAAATAAAACGCCATCATGCCGCGTATATTGCACATTTTGGATCATAGCCTGCCGCTCCACAGCGGTTACACATTTCGCACCCGCGCGATTATGAAAGCACAGATCGCCGCTGGCTGGGATGTTGCCGGAATAACCAGCGTGCGGCAATATCAGCATGGCGAAACCCGCGGGTTGGACATCGAGGCGGTCGAAGGATTAACTTTCCACCGCTGCACCGCCGAAGCAAGTGGTCCCAGTCCTTTGCGCGAATGGCGCGAGGTTTCGGTACTGGCTGATGCCATTTGCGCCCTTCACCGCCGATGGCCATTTGACTTGCTGCACGCCCATTCGCCTGCGCTCAATGGTTTGGCCGCAGCTTGGGCAGCACAGCGGCTCGGGCTACCACTGGTGTATGAGATTCGCGCTTTTTGGGAGGATGCCGCGGTCGGCAATGGCACAGGCAGCGAAGGTTCGGCCAAATACCGCCTGACCCGCGCGCTTGAAAATCACGTCGTGGCAAAGGCCGATGCGGTTGCCGTGATATGTGAAGGATTGCGCGGTGATTTGATTCAGCGCGGCGTAGCGGCGGACAAAATTATCGTTTCACCCAATGGCGTCGATATGGAGCTGTTCGGAAATCCGGCTCCGCGTGACGATGCTCTTGCCGCGCAGCTGGGCCTGATTGGCAAGGATGTTATCGGCTATATTGGCAGCTTTTACGATTATGAAGGCTTGGATGACCTGATAGCTGCAATGGCGCATATGAAAGGCAGCGTGAAGGACGCCCACTTACTGCTGGTTGGCGGCGGGCCAATGGAGGCGCCGCTGCGAGCATGGGCGCAGGCGTCACCGGCGGCAGATAAAATCCATTTCGTCGGCCGCGTCCCGCATGATCAGGTTGAGCTATATTATAGCCTTGTCGATATATTGGCCTATCCGCGCAAATCGATGCGGCTGACCGATTTGGTGACGCCCTTAAAACCGCTCGAGGCCATGGCGCAGGGGCGGCTGGTGGCGGCATCCGATGTCGGCGGGCACCGGGAATTGATCGAAGATGGCGTGACCGGCACCTTATTCCCAGCCGACAATCCTGCGGGTATCGCGGCGGCATTGGAAGGCTTATTGGATTCGCGGGCTTTATGGGACAATCGGCGTCAAACGGCCCGCGCCTTTGTTGCCAAAGAACGGAACTGGCAAGAAAATATTCATCGTTACGATCCTGTTTACCATTTGCTGTTAGGTCAGAGCAGTATTTGTAAAGCAGCCTGACAGACGGGCAAAACCGGAGCCAGTGGATATGGGTATGATAAGCCCGAACAATAACCAGATGAAAGCCATAATGATGGCGATAGGCGGCAGCGTGATTGCTGCGGCTGGCACAATGTTTATTCCTGTATCCATCCTCGAATCGATCACCGGTGCCACCGGCTTATCCGAGTTATTTCCGGCGACCGCTGCGCCGCTCGGCGATACAGCGCGGGCGTTAATCGCATTTGGCACAGGCGCCGTTGCTCTATTGCTGTTGCTCGCACTGGTGCTGCGCCCCAAAGAGGGCGAGATGGCTTCCGAAGCGCGTAGCGAAGCCGTAGATCACCATGCCGCCCGCTCGGCCGCCGAAAGCGGTCAGCAAAGCGGCGGTGCATTTGCCGCAATCAAACAGCGCTTGGCCGGGCTTATTCGCCCCAAAATGCCCTGGCAACGCGGTGAAGATGACATATTTGATCTTGCCGACCTGCCGAAATTGCGGGGCCAAGATAGTCATCCGGACGCACCCGTGCGAAAACCCATATCGGCACTAACCGATCTGGCTGGAGCCGATTTAATGGGCGATCAGCAGGCAGCTGCGCCGAATATATCTAAACTTGCCGCATCGCCGGAACAAGAAGCTTGGATGGCGGCTCAGGAGCCAAATATTGCCGTCTCGCCCGAACCAGCCCAGCCCTCGGCCCCTCTACCGGCCCCGCCACTGCCTGCCACTCCTGTGGACCAACCCGCCCCCACCGCGAAGCCCGCCCCCACCACGAAGCCAGGGGCCAGTTTGGCCGAAATGGTGGCGCAAATGGAGGCTGCGGTTGCCGAACGCAAAAAACAATTGGATGAGCTGGAAAAAGTGGCCGCACAAATGCTGCGCGCACAGGCCGAACCACAAATTGCAGTTCAAGCGCATCAACAGGCTGATGCCGAGCCGCCCATTGCGCCGCCCGCTGCACCTTTACCGGTGCCATCGCCGGCGCAGGAGCGTGCCGATCCCAAACCGATGACACGCCCACCATTGGAGGCCGTGCCAGCCTCCCCGCCGCAACCCGTAAATGCCGCCGCCGAAGAAGAAATGGACGATGCGCTCAATGCCGCTTTGGAGACATTGAGGCGGATGAATAACCGTTAATAGGAAATTTCCTTTGGCTCATTATGCCTAATCCGCGATCATCAATATGCTAATCTCTGCCGTAGTTTCAGCGTCAAGATCCGAAATATTTTCAACGATGATGTCCGCAATAAAATGCCTTTCCAGCGGGAATGGGTGATCGGGCAATAGGCTTGCCAACCGGCTGACACCGGCTTGTCCTGCGCGCCCCTGCCACAGGATATCATAGCGCAGCTGCCGTCCCTGAAATGTGGCGCTGCACCAATCGCGGCTTTCAATTTTTGTGATTTGTGCAGGGGTAATTAGTTGCATCAATTCTGATTTCAGGCGCATTTCATCGGCTGTTCCGGTCATATGCCGCACTCCTGCCGATAACGGTTCATAAATGAGCGCAGCTTTACAATTGTGCCGCTTCGCAATTCGCGGCCCATGCGAATGTCGAGCACGAGGCGCGGGTCATGCGCGGCAAGACGGCCAAATTTTGTGGCGGGCATATCCTGTTCGATCAGGAATTTTTCGATTTCGCGGTTGATAAACATTTCATCTCCTTTTCTTGCAACCGGATCCGCCACGCTCCAGCCGGAACGAATCGATGCGAACAAATCAGGAACATCAATGATAGGCGAAATCCTACTTGTCTAGGAAAAATCCTATGCTATGAAGCCGAAATGGATGAAAATGACCCTAGGGTGGTTTTGGACCGTTTGATTACGGACAATGGCGATGATTATGCTGGCTTGTCCAAATTGATCGGCAAAAATGCCGCCTATATTCAACAATATATTAAGCGCGGCACGCCGCGTTTTCTGGGTGAACGCGAACGCGGGATATTGGCCCGATATTTCGGTGTTTCCGAAACGGATCTGGGCGGGCCAGAGGGAAGAGCGCAAATGCCTGCCGGGCTGCGGCTTATGCCCAAACTGGAAATTGGTGCGTCGGCGGGCGCGGGGGCATTGACCGATGAAGAATGGATTGCGGGGCAGATTGGCTTTGATGAAAAATGGCTGAAAAAACTGGCAAGCGATATATCGCTGCTTTCGCTGATCCGGGTGCAAGGGGACAGCATGTCGCCGACTTTGCTCGATGGTGATGACATTATGGTGGATCGCGGCGCAGCACAGCGGCCCTTGCGCGATGGCATCCATGTCATTCGCATGGACGATGTGTTGATGGTGAAACGATTGGCGAAGGGGCCCGCAGGACGTTTGTCGGTGCTATCCGATAATCCATCCTATCCGGATTGGCCCGATGTTGCCGGCACCGATATTTCGGTCATTGGCCGGGTGGTCTGGACCGGCAGGCGGCTGTGATAATTCTATCAGAAAACCTTGCCATGGCGGCCTATTCGCGCCAGATAGCCAGACATGACGAATAATCTTTCTAATAGCACAGCAGCGGTGCAGCCGCCGTTAAAAGCCGCAATCATTCCTGTGACACCGCTGCAGCAAAATTGCTCGCTCATCTGGTGCACCGCCACCAATAAGGCAGCGTTGGTGGATCCCGGCGGTGATTTGCATAAGGTCAAATCGGCGCTGGCGCAGACCGGGGTCGAGCTGGAAAAGATCCTGATCACTCACGGCCATATTGACCATTGCGGAGAGGCGGGGATTTTGGCCAAGGAACTGGACGTGCCGATCGAAGGGCCGCAAAAGGAAGACCGGTTCTGGATATCGCAATTGGCCGAGGATGGACGCAAATATGGCGTCAATGGACAGGTTTTTGAACCTGATCGCTGGCTGGATGATGGCGACACGGTCACCGTGGGTAATCTGACATTGGATGTCATTCATTGTCCGGGTCATACGCCTGGCCATGTTATTTTTTACCATGGCCCATCAAAGCTTGCGATTGTCGGCGATGTCCTATTTCAAGGTTCAATTGGCCGCACGGATTTTCCGCGCGGCAATCATCAGCATCTGATCGACGCGATCACCCAGAAATTATGGCCGCTGGGCGATGATGTGACTTTCATCCCCGGCCATGGCCCCGCAAGCCAATTTGGCCATGAACGGCGGACCAACGCCTTTGTCGCTGACGATGTGCTTGCGGCGCGGCGATAGCCCAGAAAAAATAGCTATAATCGAATTTTAGGATGGTGCGGACGGCGGGACTCGAACCCGCACACCATTTCTGATAACAGATTTTAAGTCTGTAGCGTCTACCATTTCGCCACGTCCGCATAAGGTGTCGGCTGCGAAAACAATATATTGCCCTGCAGGTCAAGCTTATTGGAAAGAAAAATGAAAAACGGGACCTGATTGGGCCCCGTATCATTGCGTTCAGCCATTCAACCGTTCGCGTACTTCCTTACCCGGTTTGAAATAGGGGACGCGTTTTGACGGAACGTCCACCGATTCTCCTGTGCGCGGGTTGCGGCCTTTACGGGGGCTGCGCTCACGGGTTGAAAATGCGCCAAAGCCGCGCAGTTCGACGCGGCCACCATCGGCCAGCCGCTGAATAATCTGATTGAAGAACAGATCCACGATCCGCTCTACTTCTTCTGTTTTGAGATCCTGATTTTCGCTCTCAAGCTTTTTAACCAATTCGGATCGGATCATGTGTTTATCCCTCAAAAATGACGAACCTAGTGCAACCAACCTGCGGATATACCCCCATATAGCCGCATGCACTTCACGGAACTTAGACCATAATTTTGGCAGACTTTTTTCGATTTTACAATGAAAATGGCAAAATTCTTCGTCCCAATTGGGGTAAGGCGCATAAAAAAACCCGCCGGGCAGAAGCGCGGCGGGTTTTTTGTTTTCATTTGAAGCAGTTGCTTATTTTTCCTGCTTCTTGAGCGCTTCGCCCAAAATGTCGCCAAGCGATGCACCGGAATCGGACGAACCATATTGTTCAACCGCTTGCTTCTCTTCGGATAGTTGCAATGCCTTGATCGAGAAATTCGGTTTTTTCGAACGGTCAAATCCAGTGACCATCGTGTCGAATTTCTGACCAACTTGGAAACGGTCGGGACGTTGTTCGTCGCGGTCGCGGCCAAGGTCGCTGCGTTTGATGAAGCCTGTGACGCCATCTTCGCCCGCCTGAACTTCGAGCCCGCCATCGCGCACTTCAAGGACAGTGACGGTAACGGTTGCGCCTTTTTTCAGGCCGCTTGCCGAAGGAGCAGCCGATGGCGCGCCTTTTTCAAGTTGCTTGATGCCAAGCGAAATGCGTTCTTTCTCAGCGTCGATGTCGAGCACCACGGCTTTGACCATTTCACCCTTGCGGTGCAGGTGAAGGGCTTCTTCACCCGAAATGCCCCATGCGATGTCGGACATATGGACCATGCCGTCCACATCGCCGTCAAGACCGATGAACAGACCAAATTCGGTTGCGTTTTTAACTTCGCCTTCGACGGTCGAACCGACGGGAAATTTCTCTTCAAAGCTGGCCCATGGATTGTCCTGAGCTTGTTTGAGGCCAAGCGAAATGCGGCGTTTTTCCATGTCGATGTCGAGAACGACAACATCGACTTCCTGGCTGGTCGAAACGATTTTGCCAGGATGAACATTCTTCTTGGTCCAGCTCATTTCCGAAACGTGGACCAAGCCTTCGATGCCAGCTTCCAGCTCGATGAACGCACCATATTCCGTGATATTGGTGACTGCACCGGTTAGCTTCGCGCCAACTGGATATTTCTGCACCGCGGCATCCCATGGATCAGCTTCCAATTGCTTCATGCCAAGCGAGATACGCTGTGTATCGCGGTTGATGCGAACAATCTGAACCTTCACAGTGTCACCGATATTGATGACCTCGGATGGGTGGTTGATCCGCTTGTAGCTGATGTCGGTGACATGGAGCAGGCCGTCAATGCCGCCCAAGTCAACAAATGCGCCATAATCCGTGATATTCTTGACGACGCCCTCGATAACCTGATTCTCTTCGAGATTCTGGATTAAGCCGCTGCGCTGTTCGGCGCGGGTTTCTTCGAGGATCGCGCGGCGCGATACAACGATATTGCCGCGCTTACGGTCCATTTTCAGGATCACGAAAGGCTGCACAATATCCATGAGCGGACCGACGTCACGCACGGGGCGGACATCAACTTGGCTGCCGGGAAGGAACGCTACTGCGCCGCCCAGATCAACGGTAAAGCCGCCTTTGACGCGGCCAAAAATGGTTCCGTCAACGCGGTTTTCTTGTTCAAATTCGCCTTCCAATATATCCCATGCGGCTTCGCGGCGAGCGCGATCGCGGCTCAGCATCGCTTCGCCATTCATATTTTCTACGCGGTCAACAAAGACTTCGACTTCATCGCCGACTTTCAATTCGGCGGGTTTTCCGGGCGAAGAAAATTCGCGCAGCGGCACGCGGCCTTCGGATTTCAGGCCGACGTCGATTGTGGCATGATCGTTGTCGATTGCGGTTACGGTGCCTTTTACAACGCGGCCTTCAAAGCCGCCATCGGCGCCGCCGAGTGATTCGTCGAGCATTGCGGCGAAATCGTCGCGGGTTGGTGTTGGCGAAGTTGCCATAGATAAATTCCTTAACATCATTTTTTCCGGCCAGCCGGTTGGTTCCGGCGGTCTTTGACCGACATGCCCAAATGACCGAATGTCATAAAGGCATCCACCGGACTAAGCCCAAGAAAACGCACCGATAATATCCCGCACATAGCAAATGGCCGCCGTCACTTCCCCGCCTTCTCAGGCCGGAAAATAGGCTGCCCCATTATACATATGCGATGCGCCGGTTTCTGTTGTCAGTAATTGCCCGACCGGCTGCGTATCTGTGCGTTCACCAAGGCGATGGCCCGCTGAACGGCTTCGCCTATAGTCAAATCGCCAGTATCAAGCAAGAGCGCATCTTGCGCCGCTTTCAACGGTGCGTCTGCTCGGTTTGTGTCTCGTTCGTCGCGGGCGATGGTGTCGGATAAAATTGTTTCGAAGGCGACTTGCTCGCCTCTTTCGACCATTTCGGCATGGCGGCGGCGCGCCCGTATTTCGGCAGGTGCAGTGATGAACAGCTTCACATCTGCGTCCGGCGCGATCACCGTGCCGATATCGCGGCCATCCAGCAAAGCTCCGCCCGGCTGATGGGCAAAATCCACCTGGCGTTTATTCAGCGCGGCGCGCACCTGCGGATGCACCGACACCCGGCTGGCGAGGCTGCCCACCGCTTCGCTGCGCAGCGCCGGATCGTCGAGCAAGCTTTCGTCAAAATCGGATGCGGCTAGTGCATCTGCGGCGCTATCTGCGTCGCCGCCATTCAAATCAACCTGCCGTCCAACCGCGCGATACAAAAGGCCGGTGTCGAGATAAGGAACAGCAAAATGCGCGGCCAATTGCCTTGCGATCGTGCCTTTGCCTGAGGCGGTTGGTCCATCGACAGCGATGATCATGGATGGGCCCACATATCAAAAGGGATTCCACGCTTGGACATAGACCCGAACCAGCTGATCTTTCCCGTCAAATGTCAATCCCACTCCGGCGTCATATTCATTGTCAAAGGTAAAATTACAATAGACCTCGTCTGACAAGCGCACCTTCTTGGGTCCATCCGAGTCATAACTATAGTCGCATTCCAGCTGCTTGCCGCCTGAATATTCGGAAAATGCGGCAAGCACCTCTTTTTGAGACCGGGCCAAGCCAATGCCCAAGGCCTTTATCGGCTGGGCTATGGCGGACGGATCAATTTCGATGCTCTTGCCATAAAGACCATCATAAAAATTGTGCAGGACGCCGGTCTCGTCAATTAAGACGCCAAAATCATCTTCATCTTGATTATAGGTGACACCCTCAATCTTCAGCTTCTGCGCCTCTTCCTCTTTCATATCGAACGGGAAACGTGACATGTCCTTGTCGATCCGGTCGAACAATTCCTGATTCTGCATCGGGGTATTTTGGGCGAAGCAGGGCGGTGATGCCATGGCCAAGGCTATTGAGGTTAAGGCCGAATAGATAGGAAATTTCATATACAGTTACCTTCCAGCGGAAAATGCCTCCAACATCCCTTCAAAAGTCGGGAAGCTTGTCGCAATGGGGGATACGTCATCGACGGTTACCGCATCCCGGCAATTTTGTGCGGCGATGGCAAAGCTCATCGCAATGCGGTGGTCAAGCGCGCTGGCGATAGTGGCTCCTCCTGCTAAAGCCGCGCCGCCGCTGCCGTCGATGACTAAGCCATCTTCGCGTTCCGTTACCGTTGCGCCATTGGCGGTCAAGCCCGTGGCCATTAACGCCAAGCGGTCGGATTCCTTCACGCGCAGCTCATCAAGCCCGCTGGTCACTGTCCGCCCCTGTGCCATGCTGGCCGCGACGAAAAAGACCGGGAATTCGTCAATCATGCTCGGCGCGGCTTCGGGCGGCACTTCAATACCAGTCAGCGCCGAATGCCGGGCAGTAATGTCGGCCACCGGCTCGCCGCCCACTTCGCGTTCATTGGAATAGGTCAGGTCGGCGCCCATCGCTTCGAGCATTTTATAAATGCCGCTGCGTGTGGGATTCAGGCCGACATTGCGCACGGTAATTTCGCTCCCCTGGGTGATCAGCGCCGCGACGATGGGAAAGGCTGCACTGGATGGATCGCCCGGAACATCGATATTTTGCGGATTTAACTCGGCCTCTCCGACCAAGCGAATGGTCCGCACACCATCTGCATCCACCTCAACCGTCAAATCCGCGCCAAATCCGCGCAGCATCCGCTCGCTATGGTCGCGGGTGGGTATCGGTTCGATCACCTCGGTAATGCCCGGCGTGTTCAATCCAGCAAGCAGGACAGCGCTTTTCACCTGCGCGCTCGCCACAGGCAGGCGGTAGCTAATCGGAACGGCAGGGCATATGCCGCGCACGGTCAGCGGTAATGTGCCGCCCGGGCTGCTGATAAATTCCGCGCCAATTTGCGACAATGGATCGGACACCCGGCCCATTGGGCGTTTCGACAAAGACGCATCACCGATAAAAGTTGCTTGTATCGCATGGCTCGCCACCAATCCCATCAGCAGCCGTGTTGATGTGCCGCTATTGCCCATATCGAGCGCGGTGTCCGGCTGCATCAATCCGCCGACGCCCACGCCATGCACCGTCCAAACACCGTCCGCACCGCGCGCTATGTCCGCGCCCATGGCCCGCATCGCTGCGGCAGTCGACAGCACATCTTCGCCTTCCAGCAATCCGGTAATGGTGCTTTTGCCCACGGCCAGCGCGCTGAACATCAATGCGCGGTGCGAAATGGATTTGTCCCCGGGCACACGCACATCGCCGCGCAGCGGGCCGGTATAGGAGAAGCTTTTGGGTCTTGCGATACTATCGGTCATGATGCGCGTGCTTTGCGGATAGTGGACGCGCAAGTCAACGGCTTCTGGCGGCAAGACGCATAACTTTTGACAGCGCGGCTTTGCTGTGGCAATGGCGGCGCAAATGAAGCGATTCAGGTTTTACCGTATCGCGTTTCTCGGAATTTTTTGACGAAGGATGAAAGCCCGACATGATTAAGGCTGAATGGGGAACCAAACGCGCTTGCCCGAAATGCGGCATCCGTTTTTACGATTTGGGTAAAGACGAACCGGTTGAATGCATCGAATGCGGCAACAAATGGACGCCCGAACCCGTATTGAAATCGAAACAGCCCTTGCCGTTTGAAGAAGCGGAGAAGAAGAAAGACGATAGCGATCTGGCGGCTGATGATGATTTGGACATTGATGTCGATGCAGTGGACGGCGACGATTCGCCTGACAATGATGTCGATTTGGGCGGTGATGACGATTTGGGCGTTACCAAAGCGGATGACGACGATAAGCCTGACGATACATGATCTGGCATCGTGAATGACGGGCAGAGCGAAAAAAGCCTCGTCGTCATTTACTGCTTGCAAAAAGGGATAGCCGAGCGCTAAAGGCGCTTCGCAACTTTTGCCGCGCTTTGCAGCAGCGGCATGGATGGGGCCTTAGCTCAGCTGGTAGAGCGCTACACTGGCAGTGTAGAGGTCAGGGGTTCGACTCCCCTAGGCTCCACCATCTTGCCTCCACCATCTTGCCTCCACCAGCCTTCGCCCTTCCGGCTTCGGCTGGCAAGCCGGCCAAAGCCGGATATAGGGCGGAGAGCTGTCCGCCCCCCGCAAACCATACCACAACAAACCATACGACAAAATGAGAGCGTAGCTTATGCTGGCCAAAATGGCGAGGCTCGCCTAAAGGGGCGTCATGCATTTCTTGGACCAAGCAAAAATCTTCATTCGTTCCGGTGCGGGCGGCCCGGGCGCCGTTTCTTTTCGGCGTGAAAAATATATCCAATATGGCGGCCCCGATGGCGGCAATGGCGGCAAAGGCGGCGATATTATTTTTGAAGCCGTCGCTGGACTGAATACATTGATCGACTTTCGCTATAAACAGCATTTCAAGGCGCAGCGCGGCATCCCCGGTTCGGGTCGTGACCGTCACGGTGCCTATGGCGAAGATATGATCATACAGGTGCCCGTTGGCACACAGATATTGGCCGATGATGAGGACCGCAGCTTGCTGCTCGACATGACCGCGGTGGGTCAGCGGGTGACATTCCTGCGCGGCGGCGATGGCGGCCGCGGCAATGCAAGCTTCAAAAGCAGCACCAACCGAGCCCCGCGCCAACATGGACCGGGTTATCCGGGTGAGGAAATGTCGGTGTGGCTGCGGCTGAAATTGCTGGCCGATGCTGGGCTGGTTGGCCTGCCCAATGCGGGCAAATCGACCTTTATCAATCAGGTGAGCAATACCAAAGCGAAGGTCGGGGCTTATCCTTTCACCACGCTGCGCCCGCAATTGGGCGTCGTCAGCCACCGGAGCCGCGAATTTGTGATTGCCGATATTCCCGGCTTAATCGCGGGCGCAGCCGAAGGTGTCGGCATTGGCGACCGGTTTTTGGGACATATTGAACGCTGTCAGATATTGATCCATTTGATCGATGCGACCGGCGATGATCCGGTTGAAGCATGGGAGACGGTCGGACATGAGCTCGCCAGTTACGGCGCGGGTTTGGAAGAAAAGCCGCAGGTCGTGGCGCTGAATAAAGGCGATTTGCTCGATGCGGAATTGATGGCTGATATTTCGGAGCAATTGATGGCGGCGGGCGCGGTTGACGTTATCGCGATATCCGGCGCAACCGGACAAGGAACCGATCAGGTGCTCGACCGGGTGCTGGCCGCACTGCCGGCAAAAAGCGGGTTGGAAAGCAGCCAAAGCGACGGGCTGGATGACGAAGGAGAATGGTCGCCGATATGAATGGCAATGAATTTGATCCCGAAAACTGTCCCTTTTTGGTGGTAAAAATTGGGTCGGCCTTGCTGGTCAATCCCGATGGCAGCGTGCGGCGCGAATGGCTGGAAAAGCTGGTTGCTGAACTGGGCCAACGCCACCGCGCCGGGCAGCAGATTATCATTGTCAGCTCCGGCGCTATTGCCCTTGGGTCACGCAAGCTCGGTTTTGAAAAGGGCGGCCGGGCGACGCTTTCCGAAGCGCAGGCATCGGCGTCGGTCGGGCAAATTATCTTGTCGAGCCTATGGGCCGAATTGCTGGCCAGTGAAGGCATTATTGCGGCGCAAATGCTGCTGACGCTCAATGACCTTGAAAATCGGCGGAGTTACTTGAATATTTCGGCGACATTCCGGCGGCTGCGGCGCAATCATGTTGTGCCGGTGGTCAATGAAAATGACAGCGTGACCACGCAGGAAATTCGCTTTGGCGACAATGACCGGCTGGCCGCCCGCGTGGCGCAGGCGGCGGGTGCAGACGGGGTTGTGCTTTTGTCGGATATTGACGGCCTATATGACCGGCACCCGGCTCATCCCGATGCGGAAATCATCGCAGAGGTGCCGAAGGTTGATGGAGAGATTGAAGCCATGGCCGACGATGGCGGGCCTTCGTCTGGCATGGGCAGCGGCGGCATGGCGTCAAAATTGGAAGCTGCGCGAATCGCCAATATGGCCGGGATCAGCCTGGCGATTATTTCTGGCATTGAAGACAGCCCGCTAACCCGTTTTGCCAAGGGCGGCCCCGGCACATGGTTCCACCCGCAGGAAGAACAAAGCGCTCGTAAGGTATGGCTTGGCGGATTGCTGAGCGGGGATGGGCAGATATTCTTGGACGATGGCGCGGTACGCGCGCTGCGTGACGGAAATAGCCTGCTTGCCGTGGGCGTAGTATTGATAAAGGGCGAATTTCAGCGCGGTGATGTGGTGGATATTTTGGACAAAGACGGCGTCATTGTCGCACGCGGTCTGGCCGAATATAAATCCGCTGATGCCCAGCGTATCATCGGCAAAAACAGCGATGAGATTGAGGCAATATTGGGCCATTCGCCGCGATCCTCCCTGGTTCACCGCGACCATATGGCGATGTTGTAGGTTATGCCGATGGGCGTTGTCGCATTAACCGGCGCAACCGGATTTGTGGGTAAGACAACCATTGAACGCTTGATTGAAGCGGGGTGGAATGTCCGCGCACTGACCCGGCGAGAGCAACCGGCAAAATCAGGCGTTACTTGGGTGCGCGGTTCCTTGCAGGATCGGGACGCGCTGCTGCAGCTATGTGATGGGGCGGATGCCGTTCTGCATATTGCAGGCGTTGTTAATGCGCCTGATAAAGCGGGTTTTGAGGCAGGCAATGTCAGCGGCACGGATCATATGATTGAGGCTGCGAAAGCTCAAGGCATCCGGCGCTTTGTCCATGTATCATCGCTGTCCGCGCGCGAACCGGCTTTGTCGCTTTACGGGGCCAGCAAGATGCGCGGTGAAAAGCTGGTGGCGACGTCTTTACTCGATTGGACGATAGTGCGGCCGCCCGGGGTATATGGTCCCGGCGATACCGAAATGCTCGATATTTTCCGGATGGCGGCAAAAGGTTTTGCCCTGCTTCCCCCGCGCGGGAAAGTGTCATTGATCCATGTTGATGATCTTGCCCGGCTGCTGACGGCGTTGCTGCCAGCGCATGAAGATGCCACTGCGCAAATATACGAAGCCGATGATGGTAAAGTAGGCGGCTGGACGCATAGCGGCTTTGCCCGCGCGATCGGATGGGGAATGGGCAAGAGGGTAAGCGCCGTGCACGCGCCCCGGCCGCTATTATTCGCAGCGGCCTATGGTGACCGGTTGCTGCGCCGTGATAAGGCCAAGCTAACACCCGACCGGGCCAGCTATTTGGCGCACCGTGATTGGACCATCGACCCCGCCCGCCGCCCGCCCGCCGCATTGTGGCAGCCGCAAATTGACACGCGCGCAGGGGTAAAGGAAACCGCTCGCTGGTACCGGGCGCAAGGATGGTTGAAATAGGATATAATTCACCCAAGCTTTTGCCCTTTTGCCGCCTTATTCCCTTGCCATAGCGGCTGGTGATACGGCACATGCTGCCTTTTACGGATTGGATTTATGATGACTGACCGCGCAACCATGTATGACAAGCTCGCCGAGCTGATTGGACCATTTAACAAAAAAGCTGTGGAACTGTCCGAAGCGACGACTTTTGCTGGCGATCTTGAATGGGACAGTTTGACGGTGATGGATTTTGTTGCCGAGGTGGAGGATGAATTTGATATTGTCATCTCCATGAATCAGCAGGCCGAGATTGAAAATGTCGGGCAACTGGTCGATGCCGTCACCAAACTGGTGGGTTAATTGCGGGCTTTGGGATAGACGATATGAACGATCTTTTTTCAAAATTTGACGCCTTGATTGCGCAGCGCGAGGCATTGCTTTCCACCGGCATTACCGATCCATTTTCGCTGGTGATGGAAGAGGTAAAGTCGCCGACCGTAGCGGTATGTAATGGGCGTGAGACCATATTGCTGGGCACGTATAATTATATGGGTATGACCTTTGACCCGGACGTCATCGCGGCGGGCAAGGATGCGCTGGAAAATTTTGGTGCAGGCACCACCGGCAGCCGCGTTTTGAATGGCACCTTCCAAGGGCATAAGGAATGCGAAGAGGCGCTGAAAGAATTTTACGGCATGGATCATGCCATGGTTTTTTCCACCGGATATCAGGCAAATCTGGGCATCATCAGCACGATCGCGGGCAAGGGTGATTACATTATCCTCGACATTGACAGCCACGCCTCCATTTATGACGGCTGCGCCATGGGTAATGCCGAAATTGTCGCTTTTCGCCATAATGATGTTGAGGCGCTGGAAAAACGGTTGAAACGATTGCCTGCCGATGCCGGTAAGCTGGTGGTGCTCGAAGGGGTCTATTCGATGCTTGGCGATGTCGCGCCGTTGAAAGAAATGATCCGCATTTCAAAAGAACACGGCGCGATGGTTCTGGTCGATGAAGCACACTCAATGGGCTTTATCGGCGAAAATGGACGCGGTGTGGCCGAAGAACAACGCGTGATGGACGATGTAGATTTCATCATCGGCACTTTTTCCAAAAGCGTCGGCACCGTCGGCGGCTTTTGTGTGTCGAACCATCCGAAATTTGAGGTGATGCGCCTCGTCTGCCGCCCCTATGTCTTTACCGCCAGCCTGCCGCCCAGTGTAGTGGCGACATCAGCGACCAGCATCCGCAAGCTGATGCATAATGGCAATAAACGCGCGCATTTGTGGGAAAATAGCAAGACATTGCACAAAGGCCTGCGCGATCTGGGCTTCAAGCTTGGCACCGAAACACCGCAAAGCGCGATCATCGCCGTCATCATGCCCGACCTGGAACGCGGTGCAATGATGTGGGAGGCGCTGCTGCATGAAGGGCTTTACGTCAACCTTGCAAGGCCGCCCGCAACGCCCGCCGGTATGACCCTGCTGCGCTGCTCGCTCTGCGCCGAACATAGCAGCGAACAAGTGAGCGAGATTTTGGGAATGTTTGAGGCAGCTGGGAAAAAAATCGGGATTATTTGATGTCATTGCCGAAGCGCCGTCACTGGATATATGCCGTGGCGACACTACCTGCGCTGGCCATTATACTAGGTTTATTTTTATCGCCAATATGGGCATTTTGGGTGATGTTATTCTGGCCGCTGTATCTGGCGATACGTTTCGACAATCATACCGGATCACTGCTGATCTTAGCCGTCATGCTATATGTAGTTATTGGAATATTGCTGGCGGTTGTCGTGTTGATGGGTGTCAGATCAACTGCGAATCTTTAATGCAGCAAATATATTACATTCGGAGAGCGATATATGACCCATTTGCTGAATATTGAAAGCCCGCTTGCTGGTATCGAAACCATCACGCTGAACCGGCCCGATAGCTTGAATGCGATGAACCGGGCGCTGATCATGGCATTGCAGGAATATTTCCGCAGCCTGCAGGATCGCCACGAGATCCGCATTGTCATTTTGCGCGGGGCAGGGCGGGCTTTTTGCGCGGGGTTGGATTTGAAAGGATGGGATGACGGGGCGAAGGCGGGCGATGAATTGGGCAGCGTCCATGCCGGCTGGGCCACGCAGCGTAGCATTGCCACGGTCATGGAGCTGATGCGAAAATGTCCGCAGCCGATCATCGCGCTGGCGCAGGGCGCGGCCTGCGGCGGGGGCTTGTCGCTGCTATTGGCCAGCGACGTGCGTTATGGTGCGCCGTCGCTCAAGATAAATGCGGCCTATATCAAAATCGGCCTTGGCGGATGCGATATGGGATCAAGCTATTTCCTGCCGCGCCTTGCGGGCGCGTCGCTGGCGTCGGAAATGATACTGACCGGAAAATTCATCTATGCCGAACGGGCGCTATCGGCCGGCTTGATCAGCGAGATTGTCGCCGAAGATGCGCTGCATGATAAAGGGTTGGAGCTGGCGCGCGAAATGCTGCTGACATCGCCGATGGGCCTGCGGCTCAGCAAAGACGCGCTCAACCGGAATATCGACGCGCCCAGTTTTGAAGCAGCGCTGGCGATTGAGGACCGGCAACAGATTTTGCTCAGCATGACCGAAGATTATGCCGAAGCCCGCGCGGCATTTATGGAGCGCCGGGCACCTGAATATAGGGACCGCTAAATACTATCGTACCGCGCCCTTGGCCAGCAGTTTCGGGACGAGGAACAATGCTGCGACCAGCGGCCATTTGCGTTGCCAGGGCTTGATTTCCAGCTTCGTTCCGGCATGGCGGTTGATCTTCCACGCAAGATAATCAATGCCGCCCTGATAGGTGAAGGCGGCCTTTGCCAACCGCGCAACGGTGAGCAATTTGCCGCGCCGCCGCAATGCAGGCCAGCGGCGGCGTTCTTTTTGCGCGCGCTGTTCGGGATCAGCTATCAGATACACCCGCTCGCCCCTTATTTCATTGGGGATCATGGTATGGTGTAGCGCGGCATGGCCAAATAGCTGATAGCGGTCGCGGTCAAATTCGATCACCGATGCGGGACGGCTTTTCCGCTCGGCGCGCAGCTCCGCTCCGTAGGTCATGGCATAGCCCGATTGCCACAGGTCGATCACATCAACCTCCCGGTCCATATGCGACAGAGCAGCATTGAGCAAAGTGGGCGCAGCGCCCGACACCGACAGCACCATTTTTTTGGCAGTCTCTTGATCACGATGCCACACAAGCCGGGAAGGCTGCGAAAACCGGGCCCATACGGATACGGCGGATGCGCTGGGCCGGTTGAGTTTATGAAAATCATCCTCACTCAACACGGCGACTTTCGCCATCAAACCTTGATATTGGAAGGGGAACACATTGGGCGGCAGGCGGCGATTCCATTTCGCCAGCCAAGGTTTTTGATAGGCCGCGTCATAGCTGGAAACGATCAAGTAGAAATCCAGCATTTCACCGGTCAATTGCTCACTGCGCAGGCACGAGCCATAGAAAAGAACCGCGCTGGCTGCATCGCCATATTGTGCGGCGATATGCTCCGCAAAAGCGGTCACATCGGGATGCACTGGTTCGGCCAATTCCTTGGCCACGAGTTGTTGAAGCGAAAGCATGGCCGCCGCCTAGCGCGAAAAGGCGCATATGTCGATTGCCGGTTTTAATGCACAGCCGACCGGCTGTTTGACCATAAGGGCTGGTTTACGCGGCGAGGCGCAAAAATGGCACGGGCGGCGTTGACCGCAAAATGATGGGTTTATTGTTGCTGGCTTCGAAAACCTCACCGTCCAGAACGACGCTGCTCCGGATGCTGTCGATGCGTATCACATCGCCCTGTTCGATGTGGATACCGTGCACTTTATGACGGCCCAGCCTGCCGCCTACCGCCGCCGCAACGGCGCGCAGCATGGTCCATGGCCGCTGATCCACGGCCATGAATTTTAACTGTCCCGCCTTTTGCGACACCGCTGTTCGGCCGCCCAACAGTAATTTTTCGAGCGTCGTAACGATCAGCACGGAAAAAATACCCTGCAATTCACCTTGCCGGAAAAAGGAAATGCGAACAGGTTCTGCGCGGCGGGGTAGGAAATTGGCCCGCAAACCGAATATCGCGCTCATAAAAACGGCGATAGCGGCGATAAAATGGCTAAATCCATTGGGCAGGCCGAGCGGATAAATTTTATGACGGCAATATAAAATTGTCTCCGCCAGCCCTGCGCCGCCCAAAAACATTCCAAGCACTGGACGAGCATTTTCGCTGCCATCCGATAACGCTATCAATTCGCGTACGACAACATGCGGGGAAAGGTCACCCTTGGCCACGTCCAAAATGCGTTGCAGCGCTTCGATCGGATCGCCTTCTGAACCCAGATCAAGCGCGATCAAATTGGTTTTGCCATTGGGCAGAACAGCGACGGGCGGCGGTTCGCCTTCAAAATGACCGCCATGGTATAATTCGGTCAGCGCCGATTGCACCGTCCCGTCGCCGCCATTGATCACCAACACTTTCGGTTTCACGCGGGCAATGGTTTCCAAGGCTTTTTTGACCTGCCCGATTTCCTCCACTTCATAATGGAAAATATCGGGGTTGCGCGCGCAAAAGCACCGCACCTTCGGCAATAGCGAGCGATTGCCGGTCGAATGCGGGTTGGACAGGAGCGCGACAAGGGCCAATCAGTTTATCCTTATCAAAAATATTTCATCGAAATCGACAATTGGGTGATGCCGCTGCCCGCGTAGAAAGATGTCTTGCTGACCGAAGGTTTGCCCAAATTGAAGATATTGATGCTGGGATTGTTCGACATGCCGCCGCCATCTTCGCGAATGTCGGTTTTGCCATTGCCATTTTTATCGTGACGAATGGCGATGGCATAATTGCCTGCCGATGGAACCGGCACGCAAAAACGCATGGTCGATCCGGTTGCTTTGGTTTCGATCCGGTGCAACCAAGCGCCTTTTTTCAGCCATGATTGCTTCGTCGCGGGATAGCTTTGGACTCGCATCTTACCGCTCGCGCCTTCAATGCCGGTTACCGTAATCATTACCGCTGGGCCCTTGCCAGCAGAACAATTGGAAAGGTTATTGGATATGGTTGTGCCTGCGTTTGCGCTACCCGAAACGGCCAATAATGCGATGGCAGTGGCAGCAAAACGAAAATTCAACATGACTAAACTACTCCTTGAGGTTATTCCGGCGCTGAAATTTACAGCGCCTTATGGAAAACGCCCCTGAACCTGTTATGGGTATGCTGGTGCTTTAAGGCAAAATTAGGGTGACAGGGCGTCAATAAGTTGAAATTCATACCAGCCACAGACCGATATATCGCCCGTTTAGTCTTCGTGCCCCTGATTGGTACGTTGGTGATCGCGTCGATGTTGCTGTTGCTGGAAAAAATGCTGCGCTTGTTTGACTTTGTCGCAACCGAAGGCGGACCGGTTAGCGTTGTGTGGCGGATGCTTGCCAATTTGATCCCCGAATATATGTCGCTGGGCATTCCCATTGGCTTGCTGCTCGGCATATTGCTGGCATTTCGGCGGCTGGCGACGACATCGGAATTGGATATATTTCGCGCCGTTGGGCAGGGTTATTTGCGGTTATTGCGTATGCCTTATGTTTTTGCCGTCACGCTGGCGCTGCTCAATCTCGGCATTGTTGGCTTTTTGCAGCCGGTATCGCGTTATTTATACGAGGAACTCCGCTTTGAGCTGCGTTCCGGGGCCTTGGGCGCGTCGATCAAAGTCGGCGAATTTAACAATTTGGGCAAAAACCTGACGATGCGGGTGGACCAAAGCCGCAATGATGGCAAAAGCCTGACCGGAATGTTCGTATCGGCAAAAAGCAATAACGGACAATCGATTGCCGTCACCGCCGCCCGGGGGCAGTTTTTGCGAACCGACGATCCCGACACGATCATTTTGCGGCTGCAGGACGGTACGCTCATCCATGATGCGCCCAATTATAAAAACCCCCGCGTGCTGACATTTTCCAATCATGATGTGCCAATACCGCTCCCCAAGATTGAGAGCTTTCGCGGGCGCGGCGGGTCGCTGGATGACAATCGCGAGCTGAAAATCCACGAATTGTGGCAAGTGGGAACCAATGCAAAATTGCCGATTGAGCGGCGCAATGGGGCTATGGCCAATTTCCATTTCCGCTTGGTCGAGGTGGCGATGATGCTGTTATTACCGTTACTGGCATTGGCGCTGGCCGTTCCGCCAAAAAGATCGACTTCGGCATTGGGCGTGTTTTTGTCGATTATCATGGTGGTGACCTATCATAAAGTGAATGAATATGCCGAAGATGTAGGCGCATTGGGCGTTATTGACCCTGCGCTGGCGCTTTGGGTGCCGTTCCTATTTTTTGCCGCGCTGATACTGTGGATGTATCATGTAATCGCCCACGTGCCGGGCGGACAGCCGATTGGCGCTTTGGAGGTGGTTGCGGCGAAAACCGGCAAACGACTGCGCAAGCTGCTGCGATTTGGGCGAAAGCGTAAATTGGCGGGGGCCGAAGGATAATTTATGCAATTTTTCCCCTCTCGGCAGATCACACTTTATATGGGGCGGCTTTTCCTCGTGCGGACGTTGGCGGTGCTGGCCATGCTCGTGCTCATATTGCAGACGCTCGATCTGCTGGGCGAAAGCGGAAAGATCTTGGCGGTTGCTGGCAATGACCAAGGCGATTTATGGGCTTACATCAGTATGCGTGCGCCGCAGATTATCGCGCGGATGCTGCCCTTCTCGGTCTTGCTCGGCACGCTTATCACCTTCACCACATTAAGCCAGAATAGCGAAGTCGTCGCGATGAAGGCGGCCGGTTTGTCCGCGCATCAAATCCTCGCGCCGCTGATCGTTGCGAGCCTGCTGGTGGCGGCGACATCATTTTTGTTCAATGACCATATTGTCGCGCCAGCAACGGCAAAGCTAAAACAATGGCAGGATGTTGATTATGGCCCTGTACCGCTCGACAGCGGGATTAAAACCAATGTCTGGGTCCGCGAGGGGCAGGATATTATCAATGCCCAAACGGTGACAGCGGATAATGGTGAAACAAAACTGACCGGTGTAACCGTATATTTGCGTACGCAAAATGTGCTGACCAAGGTGATAAAGGCGGATAGCGGCCAATATCGCGACCGGGCATGGCAATTGACCAATGCTTCGGTGTTTAACGCGGGCACATTGCTACAGGAAAAATATGAAACGCTGACCGTTGGTAAGGGGATCACCCCTGACCGGTTCCAATATGTGAAGGTTGACGGGGAAGCATTGGGATTTGTCCCGCTTTACCGCGCGATACAGGGGCTGAAAGAAGGCGGGCGGCGGACCAGCAGTTTGGAAAGCATATTATGGCATAAAATTTCCGGGCCTTTGTCCGCGCTGCTGATGCCGTTGCTTGCGGCGGTTGCGGCATTTGGCCTTGCGCGTTCGGGCGCATTATTCCTGCGCGCGGTGATCGGGATGGCGCTGGGCTTTATCTATTTTGTCGCCGATAATTTTGCATTGGCGATGGGAAATTTAGGGGCCTATCCGCCCTTTATCGCGGCATGGGCGCCTTTTTTGCTATTCTTCTTAATTGGCGAAACCGTGTTGGTGCGGACCGAAGAATAGGGGCCTATTGCCCGCGTTTGAACGTGCTGCCTACCAATTGTTTGACCAATCCGGGGAGCCCTGCATAATTGGCCCCATGATAGGAGGATGCATCCGGCAATGCGCCAATTAAACGGCGATGCGCTTCGCCCAAATTATGATAAGGAACGCCGGGCAGCAGATGATGCAGCGCATGGTAACGCAGGCCAACCGGAGCCCATAAAGCGGGCAGCGTCGCGGGCGGCGGCACATTGACACTATCCAGATATTGCTGCGTCGCATTCATTTCACCGCCGTCATTTTCCCATAAATGCGCCACCAATGTGCGCACCTGATTGATCACCATCGTTCCCGACGCGATGCCAAGAAAGGTTAAAAATGCCGCCAAGGGAATGATCCCCGTTGCGGTCAAGGTGAGCAGGCCGATGGCCCAGATGCTCGTGGCGATCTCCAACGCGATCCAGCGGCTGCGTTCTTCGCCCTCGGGCATGCGGCGGCGAAATTCTGGGTTGATGACCAACCCCGAATAGCGCTCCACCACAATCCGGCGCAGCGGCGGGATGGCCAGCGACAAAGGCGCGAGCAGCGCATAACGGATCAGCAAGCCAATGGGCCCCAGCGCAGCAACTAGCACAAATAACGGGACGGTATAAGGCTTCATCAATGCCAGCGGCAGATATTCGGGGTCCTGCACCGTGCCATAGCGTTTGGGCATATGATGCTGGTTATGGACGCCCTCATACATGAAAGACGGGATCATCAGCGGGATGCCAGCCATAATATTCCACGCCAAATGAAATCCCGGTACATCGCGCCGTTTGATATGGGTCAGCTCGTGTATGAAGCTACCAGCGCGGTATAAAGCAAGGATAGAAAGAGCGGCTGCAAGCAAGCACAGCCAGATGGAGGGCGCAAAAATAGCCGCAAATAGCGCGGCGTAGCCGGTGAGCGCTGATGCCACGAAATCGGCCCAGTAAATCACCGGATTGGCGGCATTGAGATCGCGGGTCAGCGATGAGGCAGCCTTAATCATTTCCATATCATTGCCCGCGCCGCGCAAATTTTGCGCGTCACTGGCCGGATTGGCCCCGGCGGCCGATTCTCTGTTTATCGTCGTTGCCTGCATCATCATTCACCTATTAAACCCTTTCGCCTTAACCAGATGTATATGGCAAGATAAAGGCCGCTTTATGGACGCGCATTTTGCGCTACGCGCTTTCTTGACAAAATGGCCCTGTACGGCGCAATAGCCGCGCAGTTGCAATTTGGCGGGGACAGCTTTTGGTTTCTTCAACTATAATGGTTAGGCCGGTCACAGGCGAGGCGGATCGCAAGGCTTTTGTTGCACTGCCCTACCGGCTCTACGCAAATGATCCCAATTGGGTCCCACCGCTGCGCAATGAGGCGGCAGATGCGATTACGCCGGGTAAAAATCCATGGTTTGAACATGGCAAAGCGCAGCTATTTCTGGCGGAGCGGGACGGGCGGCTTGTCGGACGAATCTCTGCCCATTATGACGAGCTGGCGCTGACGCAGCCCGTTGCACAGGGCATGGGGCCCGGTGTCGGCAATTGGGGGCTGTTTGAAGCAGAAGATGCTGATATCGCAGAGGCATTGATAGCAGCCGCCGAAAACTGGCTGCGCGAACAGGGTATGACCAAATCATTGGGGCCGATCAGCCTGTCAATCTGGGAAGAACCGGGCCTGTTGGTCGAAGGGCATGACCATCCGGCCACAATCATGATGGGGCATGATAAGCCCGAATATCAAAGCTGGATTGAGGCCGCCGGTTATCATCAGGTAAAAGATTTATATACCTATGAAATTCCTATCAAGACCGACTTTCCGCCGCTCGTCCAACGGATTGTTCAATCGGGCGAACGCAACGAGCGGATCACCATAAGGCGCGTCGATAAAAGCCGTTTTGATGAAGAAGCCGCGCTGATCTTAAGCATATTAAACGACGCCTGGTCCGACAATTGGTGGTTCGTGCCGATTACGGATAGTGAAATCGCCTTTACCGGCAAAAAATTGCGCCCGCTGGTATATGAAGATTTGATCCGCATTGCCGAAGTCGATGGCGAGCCTGTCGCCTTCATGATGACGCTTCCTGATGTGAATGAAAAGCTGATTGGCTATGGCGGAACGCTGTGGCCGTTCAACTGGCTGAAACTGCTCTGGTGGCTGCGCAAACCGCACGTGCGGACGATGCGCGTGCCATTAATGGGCGTCGTCAAAAGGCTGCAATCGACCCGCTTGGCGAGCCAGCTTGCATTTATGCTCGTGGAGTTTATCCGGCGCGATGCCGTCGCAAAATACGGCGCCGAGCGCGGAGAATTTGGCTGGGTGCTCGACGATAATGGCCCCATGCGGTCGGTGGGTGAAGCGATAAATGGGAAGATAAATAAGATCTATCGTATTTATCAAAAATCGCTTTAACATACAGGTTTAGGCCGCATCGCGACATATTGATATCTTCCGGATGCCGGGGATGCCTATGTTGTTTGGCGGCATCGGGTAACGCCTTCCAAAATGATCACCGCCCCGCCGCTTTCGGTCCTTGAAGATCTCAAGCGGCGGGACTGGGTGATGCTTATCGCAAGATGCTATCATTGCGGGTTGTGGCTGCCGCGTGCTTTTCTGCTTCGGCGGGCGCTTCATAGGGCATTTGGTCGTGGATCCAGTCGGCAACCTTGCGCCCATGACGGGTAACCGCGCCCATGTTAAAGAAATGCATCGCGCCCAAAACCAATGTTGCAATGCCAACATACCAGCCAAGGAAACGCATCACTTCTGCAACATTTTGCGGCTCGCCAGCGGTGCTGAGCGCCAATGCGATGAAGCCGAAGTTGACCAGGTAAAATCCGACAACGAGCAGATGATTGATGCTGGTCGCCAATTCCTCGTCATGGCCAAAGCAGCGGATGAGATAGACTTTACCATTACGAGATAAAGTAAACGCGACCCAAATGGTCATTCCGATCGCGATAGCGAGATAGAGGCTGTAAGCAATTTCCGTCATTTTCTTATCCTTTCGTAAATTCTGTAAATAATGAAATTTTTAGATATGGTTCGATATGGGCGGCATTTTGGTATCCTTTGCTATGGAATGTTGCGTGTCCTTCCGGCGCGGAGCCATCGCTCGCGTCGGATTTATCCTTTTGACGTTCCGGGAATGAAGCGGGTGATTTTTGACCCCAGCTTCATCAATGTGACCAGTGTATTTTTGTTGATCCGCCTAACATCATCATACCAGTTGGACAGGGTCGAAATAAATTCGTGCATCCGGCCAATGCGTTCCTGCACATGAACCGGCAACTGGCTATTGCTGCCCATACGTTCTTTCAATTCGGCGAGCTTGGCGATGGTCGGGTCAATCTCTCGGCGTTTCCGCTCAGCGGCCAGCGCCATGAAAAGGTCCCATAATTCGGTTTCGGCCACAAAATGATCCCGCCGGTCGCCCGCGATATGCGTGCGGCGCACAATGCCATAGGCCTGCAATTCCTTCAGCGAATTGGACACGTTGGATCGCGCCAGATCGAGCGCGCCGCAAATCGCCTCGGCGTCCAGCGGCTGATCAGACAGATACAGCAGGGCATGAACCTGCGCCATGGACCGGTTCGCACCCCAATGGGTTCCCATTTCCCCCCAATGAAGGATGAATTCCATAGCTTCCGGATATTTTTCAACGCCCATGACGTATTTCCATTTAGACTCAATTTTTGTTATTTCTGTTTTTCCAGAAATTGGGATAAGTGTCAATAGAGAAGAATTCAGCGGTATGATGCTGCGGATTCTTTGATGCCCATCTTACGGCTGATCACCCATCGTATAACGCGGACCCGAACCGAATCGCGCCGCCTTATCACCCGGATTATAGAGCGCACATTTTTTGAGCGATAAGCAGCCGCAGCCGATGCAACCATCGAGATTTTGGCGAGTTTGTTGCAATTGAGCAATTTGGTCATCCAGATTTTGACGCAGTTTTGCGCCGATTTTTTTCCAGTCGCTTTGACTCGGCGTCCGGCCGCTCGGTAGGCCTGATAATTCTTCTCTGATTTTGTTGATTTTCAGCCCGATGTGCTGCGCAATCAGGATGAAGGACAGGCGGCGAATATCGCTGCGAAAAAATAGCCTTTGATTACCGGCGCTACGCATCGGCTCTATCAAGCCTTTTGCCTCGTAAAAACGGATTGCCGATACCGAAATCCCGGTTCGCAGCGATAGCTCCCCGATCGACAGCCGGTCTGTGCTTCGCATGAACATTCCTTCCTATGTAACCTTGACCTCAATTTAGGTTGAGGTTGCATAACAGGCAATACCCGATTCGTAACGCTGACGGGAACCAATAAGGAGACATTAAAAATGAACAGCAATTTCATTGAGCATATCAATCTAACTGTCCGTGACCCTGATCGCATGGCAAAGTTGCTAACCCAGATATTTGGCTGGCATATCCGGTGGCAGGGCCCAGCGATGGATAATGGTTATACTGTCCATGTCGGGACGGACACATGCTACATCGCGCTATATACCAAATTGGGCCGAGATTATGCGGTTAACGAGTTCGACAAGGGTCAACCGTTAAACCATGTCGCTATTATTGTAGATGACCTGACCGCGGTGGAGTCAAAAGTAGCAGCAGCAGGGCTTATTCCTTTTGGCCATGATGATTATGATCCAGGGCGGCGCTTTTACTTTTACGATTATGACGGCATTGAATTTGAGGTGGTGAGCTATGCTCTGGCGCGCACAGGTGGGTAAATTGCTTCGGTCTGCGCTGCGACGACTCTATTTCGGCCCGCAGATTTTGCTTGTAACAGGCGGGCGTCGGCAGCTGCTATCGCGTCTTGGAGACTGCTTCGCGCTGGCCAGGCTGCGACGCCAAATGACGCGGTGATGTGCAATTCGGCAGGCCAACCAGTTTCGCTGTAATCTTCAAATGCTGTTCTTATCTGTTCAGCGATTTCGGCAGCCTGCATTTCATTTTTCGCCGCAAGGGCGACCACAAATTCCTCTCCGCCCCAACGTGCGGCGGCATAATCTTCGGACGCGGTCAGGTCATTATTCGACAGAACCATCCGCGTAAGATCGGCTGCCGCGATCAAAGCTTTGTCGCCGTCCATATGGCCGAAACGGTCGTTGATGGACTTAAAATGGTCGAGATCAAATATGATGATGGCACCGCTCTGTGCCGACCGATCAATATTCAGGCTTGTGGCCGCTCTGTCAAAATCGCGCCGATTTAGCAGGCCGGTCAAGCTGTCATGCCGCGATAAATATTGCGCTCTGTCCAATGCGGCAGCGAGCTCTGCTGTTAGCTCGTCTTTCTCCAATTCGGTTTTGAGATTGCGGACCGCCTCGCTGCGCATGATCGAAGCGATATTGAGCATCGCAACAAACATCAAAAATGCTCCTGAGGTCAGCAGCGCCCCTTCCATGTCATAAAAAATGATGGAGGACGGAACCGCAGTAATAATGAAGCCAGCGATGATTGATCGCGGCAGGCCGCTGGCGTTAGAGGATACAAGACATCCGGCGGACACAGTGACCATGATGACGGCGGTAATGATTGGGCGTTCTGGCCCCGATATTGCTGGATCGGTTACCGGCCACAGCATCAAACCCCATACAGCTCCGCACAGAAATTCCACCGTCAGCCATATATATCTTTCCGCATTGATATTACGCCCTTTTTCAATCGCTGTTTTCACGCGCCCCGCTGTATAGGCAGCGACAAAATTGACCGCGATAAAAATGCCGATCAGCGCCCATAATGTGAGCCGGTGAGGGATATTGACCGCCGCTATTCCAATAACAAGCAACGAAAAAAGCGTCGGCATCCGGTTGACAAAGGGACGTCCGATGGCGCGGCGGAGCAGCTCATTGCGGACTGCCACATCGGAAATGGGCGCACGGGAGATAATGTCATGGTCCGTGACGCATTGTGTCGATGATGCCAATTCCATTTCGGCTGCGCTCCGGCGTTGGTTCGCAAACGGACTAGCCGGATATGGTTAACAATATGCTATTGTAGCCGGATTTTTGGCACTGAGCGTTTGAGCGCTGACTTTAACTATCCAATTGGCCCTGCGGCTTTGGCGCGCTGTCAGGTGTATGTGTGGTCATATTCAGGCCAACCGCACCCACGATAATCAGCGCGATACAACCCATTTGCACGGCGCTCAAATTCTGTTTGAAAATCAACCAGCCGATCAGCGCGATGGCAAGGATACCCGCCCCTGACCAGATCGCATAGGCAACGCCGACAGGAATTTTGGTTATCGCCAAGGCCAGAAATGCGAAGCAGACCCAATAGCAAGCGATAGAGGCGGCACCGATACCCCAGCGGGTAAATCCGTCTGATGCCTTGAGAAAGCTTGTGCCCGCAATTTCGAAAATTATAGCTACGGCCAACAAAATCCATGGGTTCATCGTGAATGTCCTTTCTGTTAAAGGGGGTGGCGGCAACAATATCTGCTGTTTGCCGCCACCCGTTACCGATCAATATGCGTTATTGGCTGCGCATCCACGCAGGGACCGGGCCGATATCCTTGCCCGCGGCCAATGCTGCGGTTGTCGCAGCTGAAATGAAGTTCCATGCCTCGAATGAAAAGCCAGTATCCACGCGGTTTTGCCATTTCGGCATATCGGCATAGAATTTCCGGCTGCCTTCCCACATTTCGGGCGTTGACACCTGGCTGAAAGGTTCGAGCAAAGTGAACCATTCGCGCACGAAGGCCAGCGCCTCATCGCTTTCGGGGGCGAGCGGCTGGGCTGCTTCAATCCGTGCGCTTAATTCCTTCCACTGGGCAAGATAATTTTCCTGCTGAAAAAGATTTCCCAGCGGCTTCGTCTGCTCAAGCCAGCTTGCCTGCTCCTCTGGCGTATAATAATCGTCGATCAACTCTTTCCATTTATTTTCCTGTTTCATCATTTTGTCTCCACTTTCGATAAGCGAGCAAAAAGTCTCGGCGTCGATCGGCTCGCCTCGATCGGTGCGGGACAGAGCAAATTGGATAACGCCGCGCGCTTTGTCGATCTGCGCGGCTTCTTCATCCAGCATTTCAAGCTGCGCCCTTAATAAAGCGGCCAGATCAACAGGCCGCCCTTCAAACAGGCGCTTCATTTGTGCAAGGCTAAGCCCTGCGGATTTGAGGACGATAATCTGGTGCAGCCGTTCCAATTCCGCCTTTGCATAATACCGCGCGCCCGACGCAGTGCGGATGGGGCAGACTAGCCCTTTTGCTTCATAAAATCGCAGCGCCCGGCTCGTCAGGCCGGTTTGTTTGACCACTTGGCGGATGTTCATCGAATCATTCATGACGCCTTTATGGCGCTTGACCCTGCGTCAACTTCAAGCGCTTTTTTCAAATCGTTGCGCTTCCCCGCTTTCGCTGGCATCAGATGGGTTGAGCAGAGGAGCCGATATGACCGCCAACACGCCCCGTCCTTTTACCGTCAACATTGCGCAGCAGCAGCTGGATGATCTGCAGACGCGATTATCGCTAACCCGCTTTCCCGAAAAAGAGACGGTGGATGACTGGGATCAGGGCATCCCGCTGGCTTATGTGCAGGAACTGACCGAATATTGGCGGGACCAATATAACTGGCGCCGCTGCGAACAGCTGATCAACGGCTGGCCAAATTATCTCGCCGAAATTGACGGGCTTGATATTCATTTCCTGCATATTCGAAGCGAAAATCCAAATGCGCGGCCGATCATCATGACGCATGGCTGGCCGGGCAGCGTGCTGGAATTTGCCGAGGTTATCGAACCTTTGTCACGCGATTTCCATCTCATTATCCCCTCGCTTCCGGGGTATGGTTTTTCGGCTAAGCCCACAAAGCCCGGCTGGGATATTCATCAGATCGCCCGCGCTTGGCACACATTGATGACGCTGCTGGGTTATGACCGCTGGTTTGCGCAAGGCGGCGATTGGGGCGCGGCAGTCACCGATGCCATTGGACAGCAAAATCTGGGCGGCTGTGCGGGGCTCCATGTCAATATGGTGATCGCGCGGCCTGACCCCAAAACCATGGCGGACCTGACACAGCGGGAGCAAGGCGCATTGGCGCGCATGGCATGGTATCAGGCAAAGGATAATGGCTACTCGACGCAGCATGCCACCCGGCCGCAGACAATTGGATATGGCCTGGCCGATTCACCTACCGGGCAAATGGCATGGATTATTGAAAAATTTCACGGCTGGGCCGATTGCGGGCATAATGACCGGGCCAGCGCAATGGGCGGACATCCAGAAAATATTTTCTCCCGCGATCATCTGCTCGACAATGTAATGTTATATTGGCTGAATAATTGCGGCGCGTCATCGGCGCGGCTATATTGGCATAGCTTTCGCGATACGGAGCGGGCGGATATTATTTTGCCGGTTGGCGGGACAGTTGCGCCTTATGAAATATTTGGTCCCTCGCGCCGATGGGCGGAGCAGCGGATGAAGAATATTGTATATTGGAGCGAACCGGACAAAGGCGGGCATTTTCTGGCAATGGAAAGGCCGCAGCTATTTGTAGAAGAGGTCCGCGCCGCCTTTGCCGTGATGGAGCTATAGGGCCCGTCCGCAATGTTGCAACTTATCGCCCGCCGCCTGATGACTGCTATTCCCACATTGCTGGCGATTATCGTCCTGTCTTTCCTGTTGATGCGGTTTGCGCCGGGGGGACCATTTGACGGTGAACGGCCATTGGCACCGGAAACCCGCGCTGCGCTGGAAAGCGCTTATGGCCTGGACAAATCGCTGCCTGAACAGGTCGCGCTCTATCTTGGACGATTGGCGCAAGGTGATTTTGGGCCGAGCCTAGTCTACCGGGACTTTACCGTTACAGAGCTAATCGCGCAAAGCCTGCCTATATCCTTGCTATTGGGCGGCTTGGCGCTGCTGCTCGCGAGCGGCATGGGTATATTGGCGGGACTATGGGCAGCGATGCGGGCTGGACAATGGCAGGATCAGGCGTTGATGCTGACCGCCACCCTGCTGACCGCGTTGCCGACTTTTGTAACGGGGCCGTTATTGGCGCTTATTTTTGGGCTGTGGCTGGGCTGGTTGCCGGTATCGGGTCAGGGGGCGGGTACTGCGTGGCTGATCCTGCCGGTCGTCGCATTGGCTTTACCCGTGGCAGGCGCTATCGCGAAACTTGCCCGCGCTGGACTTGCCGAAATATTGGGGCAGGATCATATCCGCGCCGCCCGCGCCCGGGGCCTGTCACCGTTCATTGTGCTGCTCCGCCACGCCCTGCGTCCCGCTCTTGTGCCCGTGGCCAGCTATCTGGGACCAGCAGCGGCCGGATTGCTGACGGGCGCGGTGGTCATTGAAACCGTCTTTGGCCTGCCCGGACTTGGCCGCTATTTTGTGCAAGGCGCGCTCAACCGCGACTATCCCCTCGTGCTGGGCGTGGTAACGCTTTATGCCGGGCTTATCATCCTGTTCAACCTGATCGCCGACCTGATCTATGGCTGGCTCGACCCCCGTATGCGAGAGTGCGGGTGATGCGCATTCCGCTGATCATTGTCGGCTCTATTGCTTTGGCAGCGTTGCTGATGCCGCCATTGCTGCCATGGGGTCATGCGCAGATTGATTGGGATAATGTGCGCAGCGGATTGTTCAGCCATGGGCATTTGCTGGGCACCGATGATCTGGGCCGGGACCGTCTGGCGCGGCTGCTGGTGGGAACGCGCACGACGCTGTCGGTGGCGCTTGCGGCGGCATTGGTAGCACTAGTCATCGGGACCATTTGGGGCGCGATTGCTGGATGGGCGGGCGGGCGCACGGATGAGGTGATGATGCGGATTGTCGATGGCCTCTATGCTCTACCCTTCATGTTCGTCGTCATATTGTTGATGGTGGTGTTTGGCCGTTCGATTTTCCTTGTTTTTCTGGGTATTGGTGCGGTCGAATGGTTGACCATGGCCCGGGTGGTGCGGGGGCAGGTGATGGCGCTTAAAAACCGGCCATTCGTGCTTGCTGCCGAAGCCGCTGGTTCACCCGGACGCGTCACCCTGATCCGCCATATTTTGCCCAATGTCGCGGGCGTAGCGGTCGCCTATCTGCTGCTCACCGTGCCGCAAGTGGTGATGGTGGAGAGCTTTCTCTCTTTCCTCGGCCTTGGCGTGCAGGAACCGCTGACATCGCTCGGCATATTGGTCAACGAAGGCGCGGATGATATGGATATGCATCCCGCTGCGCTGCTGCTGCCTGGGGCGATGCTGGCGGCAATTATCATCTGCTTGACACTTGCCGGCGAGCGTTACCGCGATATCATGGCGAAAGCGGCCAGCCGGTGAGTGCGCTCTATTCCGTACAGGGTTTCTGCGCTCAGATCAACGGACAGCAGCTGGTTCGCGGCGTCGATTTTGAAATTGCGGCGGGGGAAATAGTGGCGCTTGCCGGGGAATCGGGGGCAGGGAAAAGCATGACCGCTATGACTCCGTTTGGTTTAAGCGCGGCCACGGCATCGGGCTCGGCGGTTCTAGGCGGGCAGCAGCTGATCGGCATGGGTGAGGCGGGCCTGCGCCGGATACGCGCCGCACATATCGGTTTTGTGTTTCAACAGCCGCTGACCGCACTAACCCCGCACCGGACAGTTGCCGCGCATTTAACCGAGGCGGTAATGCAGGCTGGGGGCGATAGGCCGTCCCAAGGCGCGATGATCGCCATGTTGGCGCAAGTTGGCCTGCCGCGGCCTGATGAAAAGCTGCGGCAATATCCGCACCGTTTGTCGGGCGGCGAAAGGCAAAGAGTGTTGATCGCGGCGGCCATTGCTCATGGGCCCGAACTGCTGGTGGCCGATGAACCGGTAAGTGCTTTGGACGCCGCGCTGCGCGGGGAGATTATGAATTTGCTCACCGGGCTATGCCGGAAAAATGGTATGGCGATGTTGCTGGTCAGCCATGATCTGGCCGGGATTGAACTTTATGCTGATCGCTTGCTGGTCATGCGCAGCGGGAAAGTGGAGGAAGCCGGCGAGGCGCGGCAAATCGCGAGGGCCCCATCGACCGATTATGCGCAGGCGTTAATGGCAGCCACACCGCGGATGGACGATCCCATGCCACCACTGCCCAAACCGAGCGATAGGATGTTTGAAGCGCGCGATATTCACGTTCGCTTTCGCGCGCCGAGTTGGCGCAGCGGCCATATTGATGCGGTTCAAAATGCCAGTCTTCAGTTGGCCAAGGGTGAGACATTGGCGATTGTCGGCGGATCGGGTTCGGGCAAATCCACGCTGGGTCGGGCGCTTTCGGGATTGGGACCGATGCAGTCGGGTCAGATTTTGTGGAATGGCACGTCCCTGCCGCCGCGCGGAAGGCGAAAGGCGGAACATCGCCGCCTGATCCAGCCGGTGTTTCAGGATCCGGTCGCCAGCCTCGATCCGCGCTGGACCGTCAGTGATATCATATTGGAACCGATGCGCTGGTTATTGCCGGATGCAGGCGGCGCGGCGCGGGTGGAACTATTGCTGCACGAAGTTGACTTGCCGCCGGACATAGCGCGGCGCAAACCAGCGGCACTGTCAGGGGGGCAGGCACAGCGGGTGGCAATCGCGCGGGCGCTGTCGGTGGATCCGGAGATATTATTGCTGGATGAAGCGACATCCGCGCTCGATCCGCTGGTTGCCAATGGCATCATGCAGCTATTTGTAAAATTGCAGGAAGAGCGCGGTCTTTCGCTGTTATTCATTACCCATGACCTGGCGCTGGCAAGGCGGAGCGCGCACCGGATTGCGGTGATGGAACAGGGCCAGATTGTCGAAACGGCCGAACGGGGTCAGCTATTCGCCGCGCCGCAGGCTGAGGCCACCAGGAAACTGATCGCGGCCAGCCATTAAATGCGCCGGACCCTAATTGCGCTGGACGGGGGGGCTTACTTTAGTTCTGTGGATTCAGTTTTAGTTTTGCGCGGCTTTGCTTTGGCGGCTGCTTTGGGCGGTGCAGCTTGTTCGCCGCCTGCGGCATAGCCCGGCGGTAAATTGCGGAAGTTAACATCGCGTTGCGGGAATGGAATTTCGATTTCATGTTCCTTAAACAGCCACCAGACCTCTTTTAGCACGGCTGAGCGGACATTGCCCACGCCTTCCTCCGGATCGCGTATCCATGCCTGAATTTCGAAATCGACGCTGCTGTCGCCAAAGCCTGTCATCCAAACCATCGGCGCGGGGCGTTTCAGCACGCGCGGACAAGCGACGGCGGCCTTTATCATCAGCTCTTCGACCAGCTTCATGTCGCTTGAATAAGATACGCCGACCGGAATTTTGACGCGCACATTTTTGGAAGAATAGGACCAGTTTTCGACCTCATTGGTCATCAAATTTTCATTGGGAATCAAATGCTCTTTGCCATCGCGGGTCAGCACCGAGACGGCGCGGATACCGATTTTATTGACCCAGCCGAAACTGTCGCCAACAACGATGACATCGCCCGGCTTGATCGAACGATCCCACAACAATATGATACCCGCGATCAAATTGCCGACGGTTTTTTGCAAGCCAAAACCAATGGCCAAACCAATAGCACCGGAAAAGACCGCCAGTGCAGTCAGGTCGATGCCCAGCATATCAATGCCGATGAAAAAGGCCGCGACGACCAGCGCAACCATGGCGAGCTTTTCGCCCAACAGCCGTTGGCCGTCATCTAGCCCCTTATTCCGGCGCAGCGCCAGCCGGGCGCCGCGATTGCCCAGCCGCACCAGCGCGATCAGGAAAATTGCGATCAAAGATGCCGTTACCAGCGTCAACAAAGAAAAACGGTGCGAGCCCACGGTGAAGCTGGCCTTGTCAAGCAAGCTGCTAAGCGGGGTTAATCCGCCGACACTTTGTGAAAATACAAAAGCGAAAAGCGCGGTAGCCGCTGGCATTGCGGTCCAAAAACCAAGACTGAGCGCCCGCAGCAGCCTGTAGGCCGACAAAGCCAATGCCAATGCAAGTGCCGCGCCGAGCAGCATTTCCGAATGGAATTGCCAGTTCCAGCTATTTTGCGCGATCATCAGCAGGATAGCGGTCACCGCGTGGCGCATGATCGCCGATGTTGCCTTCAACAAGGGATGGAAACGCTGATGCCAGTCATCATCGCCTTCGCCATCGGCAAAACGGGTGAAGCGGGCGGCGATGATACGGCCGATTAACAAGCCAATGACGGCTGCGAACAGGATGATTGCGGCGGCAATGCCCAATTCGGTGAAATCCATATTGCCGCTGAAATTAATGCGCAGCCGTTCTAACATGGTCAGGTCAACCGGGTCGACAATATCCTGGGGTCTATTGGTCATGCTATGTCTTTAGCAGCAGCAAATCCGTTTTCCAAATCGGCGATCAAATCGGCGCAGTCTTCCAGCCCGATTTGCAAACGGATGAGGGCATCCCCGCCTGTCCAAGGTTTTGCGCTGCGGAATTTTTCCGGGTGAACCGGCAGCGCGAGGCTTTCAAATCCGCCCCAGCTATATCCAATGCCAAATAGCTGCAACGCGTCGATCAACGCCGCTGCCTTCGCCTTGCTGCCATTGAGGACAAAAGAAAACAGCCCCGATGATCCGGTAAAGTCCCGCCGCCAATGGGCGTGACCGAGGCAATCGGGAAAGGCGGGATGCAGCACCTTGATCACCTCATCGCGGCCGTTTAACCAATGTGCGATTTTCATTGCCGATGCTTCATGTTGGCGAAGCCGCACCGCCATCGTCCGCAACCCGCGTGCCGCAAGATAAGCGTCGTCGGGTGACAAAACCTGTCCCATCGCCCGCGCTGTCTGCGCGACTTTATTCCAATATTTCTTGTTGGCCGTGACTGTTCCCGCCATCACATCGCTATGCCCGACAATATATTTGGTTGCGGCAAGGATGCTGATATCGACACCTTTTTCAATTGCCGTGAAGAAATAAGGCGTCGCCCATGTGTTATCGAGCAGAGTGCATATCCCCTTTGCCTGAGCGGCTGCGCATATGGCCGGAATATCCTGTATTTCAAATGTCAGGCTGCCGGGGCTTTCCAATAATATCGCCTTTGTACGATAACAAAAATAGGCGCTGATTTCGCCGCCTGCCATGGGATCGAAATAGCGTGTTTCTATGCCAAAGCGTTTCAAAAAACCCTCTGCAAAACTACGGCTTGGGTCATAGGCGCTATCCGTCATAAGCAGCACATCACCCGGTTTCAGAACGGCGAGCAAGGCGCAGCTGATCGCGGCAACGCCCGATGGATAGAGCATGGTTCCCGCCGCGCCGGGTTCCATTTCGGTCAGCGCATCGGCCAGCGCCCATTGGGTCGGCCCGCCGCGCCGCCCATAGAAAAATTCGCGGGCGTCGGCAGGCATGTTTTTCGATGCCTCCAAATGGGCGACATTTTCATATAAATGCGTGCTGGCCCGCCATACGGGCGGATTGACAACAGGGCCGGTCACCGTCTTGCTGCGGCCGCCGGTGATTAATTGGGTATCGGGCTTTGTGGGTGCTTTGCTTTTTTGGGTCAAGCCGCTGGGCCCTGTTCCTTTGGCGTGTCGTCGGCCATGCCCCATTCGGCCCAGCTGCCATCATAAAGCGCAATATCGGTTTTCCCTGTCAGCCGCGCCGCGAATAAAACCACGGATGCCGTCATTCCAGAGCCGCAGCTGGTCACCATGGGCCGACCAAGATCGACCCCGGCATCACGAAATATGGCGAGTAGCTCCTCACCTTGTTTCCAAGTGCCGTCGGCATTGAATAATTGGCTATGCGGGATGTTACGGCTGCCCGGAATATGGCCGCACGCCATGCCTTCGCGGGGTTCCGGCTCTTCCCCTGCAAAGCGGGCTGCGGGGCGCGCATCGACAATCTGTTCGGCATGGCTGTCCACGTTGGCGAGCATATCGGCTTTGCTGCGCACGTTGCTGTTATCGGCCCAAACGGTAAAATGGCGGTGGCGCAGCGCAGGCTTTCCGCTTTCAAGCGGGCGTCCTTCTGCTTTCCATTTGGCAAGGCCGCCGTCCAATATCGCGACATCATGCGCGCCGAACATGGTGAGCATGAACCAAGCCCGTGCGGAGCTTTTGAGCGGGCTATCATCATATAGCACAATGCGGCTGCCATCACCCAGGCCCAGCGATTGCATCCGGCTGGCAAATTTTTCTGGTGGAGGCAGGGTATTTTCAACCGCGCTTTTGTCATCGACCAGATCGGCGAGGTCCATGAAGATTGCGGAGGGAATATGGCCTGATTCATATTCGGCGCGTGCATCACGGCCGCTATCGGGCAGGAATTTGCTGGCATCAACGACGCGCAGATCCGATGCGCCAATTTCTTTGGCCAGCCATTCGGTGCTTACCAATAATTCCATAATATCGTCCTACCCGATTGTGATTCTGTTTTAACGGTTAAGATAACCGCTTTATTCTGACAGTCGAGGGGTAATCCGATCCGCGTCAGCTCAGCATTGGTCCTAAGAGCGGTCTTTGCCCCAGCGGCGCGAAGCTGCGCGGGCCAAGGTCAAGGCGGAACGGGGCCATTTTCGGCTGTGGCGGAACTGCCTCTCGCCCGATCAGGCACGACAGGCGCAGCTCTTGCCGGGCCGCCTGCGGGCCATAACCGATATTCACCAGAACGATGGGCACAAACAACCGGCGTTCCTGTAGCGCATAGGTTTTTAATTCATGCAGCGGAATGATCAGGTCGATTTCCAATTGGATAATCTCTGCGGCGGCCGCGTCACCGATGCTATTTGGCGGCGGCTGCGACCCTGCGTGAAAGGCGGCTATGGCCTGCTCCTGATCCTCGCTCGCCGATATGATTGAGGTGCGCAGGGTAATATTCCGCGCTGCGGTCTCACCGTTATTGGTCAGTTTTAACGCGCCTTTAATGGTCAGGTTGGCGAGGCTGATGGTCGCTTTGATAGGCGTGAAGGCCGCGTCCAAAATGGGCGCTTCAGCAGGCGTCACACTATCGGCTTGCGCGCCATCCGATAGGAATGCAGGCACAGTGAGCGGCTTTGCGAGCGACCTTGGGAGCGGCGTTTCCGGCGGCGCAGAGGATGCAGGCCGCACTGGCTCTGTCGGGGCAGGAGCGGGCGGGGCAGACCGATCATCGATGTGGTCGCCTGCGCGGCTGCGCGTGCTCCTGCGGCGCCAGAATAGGACCGCAATTCCCGCCAGTGCCAGCGCCATCAAAACAGCGATCATCTCCCATAATGGCCAGCCAGCTTCGGCGTTCGCCGCTGCATTCGCGCTTTCCCCCGCCGGTGCCGCCGCGGTTTCGGGCAAGGGCGCGGCGGCCTCTGTTCCTATGTCACTGCGCCCGGCGACATCATCCGAAGGTTGATTGGCGGCCTTGGGCGCGATGTCGCTGCTTTGCGCCGGAGCTGGGGCCTGCGGGCCAAGGTTGTTCGGCGCAGCTTCGCTATTGGTCTGGGGCGCAGGTGTGCGGATTGGCGCGCTTCGCTCTGCTGCGGCTTGCGGCCGGGGCGCGGTTGGACGGCGGCTGCTCGTTGCCGGGGGATCGGCCGCTTCAGGCAGGATCAGCGGGCTTGTTTGCGGCGATGTCTGGGGCCGAGGCGGGGCAGCTGGACGCGGATTTCGAACGTCGGGCTTATCAGGTTCCAGCTTAAAATCGCGCAGTTCAGGGGGACTATCTATAATATCGGGCGCGGCTTCTTGAGCCTGCAGAGCGGCAGGCATAAAGGACGGCAGACTAGCTGCCATCAATGTAGCCGCCATCCAAAAGCGGTCATTGCGCTTTTTTGTCCCTCCGGTAATCATAGCTGCCATTGCGTGCCGCGCGCCTGAATGGTGGGTGAATATATGGCCAAAGGCAATATGAACCGTTCCCATTGGGCGGCGAAATGGCTAAATGGCGGCCATGACCGATAAACCGAATCCGAAATTTCTGGGCAAGGATAGCCCGCTGCCGCAAAGCCCAGAAGAGGCTGTGCTCGATTATGTCCCCAATCCGCGCAAGGGAGCGCTTTACCTCACCCGTTTTGCGGTGCCCGAATTTACATCGCTGTGCCCAGTCACGGCGCAGCCAGACTTTGCGCATTTGGTGATTGATTATGCCCCCGATCAAGCAATCGTGGAGAGCAAATCACTAAAGCTATTTTTGGGCAGTTTCCGCAATCATGCCGCCTTTCACGAAGATTGCACCGTCGGTATTGGTCAGCGCCTGTTTGACGAGATGAAGCCGCATTGGCTGCGCATTGGCGGCTATTGGTATCCGCGCGGAGGTATCCCGATCGATGTGTTCTGGCAATCGGGCGAACCGCCGAAAGGGCTATGGATACCCGATCAGGGCGTGACGGGCTATCGCGGTCGGGGGTAAAAACACGCAAGGCTGCGCCTCCGCCGCCCGCGCTCCTCCGGCGCCTTAGGGCCAAGCCAATATCACCGCATCAAACCGCCCATCAGGTTGCGAGCAAAACGGCCAAGGCCGGGAAAACCAAAACTTTTGCCGATTTCGGTTGCGATTGTCCCGGCTGCCGCGCTCGCGGCGGATGCTTTGGGGTTGGCGCGGGATTTTTTGCCCATCATTGCGCTAGCCGCCATTGCCCCTGCCGATGATAGCGCCGCGCCCGCAGCGGCGCTGGCTGCCTTGCCCCAGATGGAGCTGGATTTGCGTTCGCGCTTGCCGACTTCCTCGGCGCCTTTTTCGTCCACTTCTATGGCTGTTTCAGCAGCATCGGCGGCTTTTTGCGCAAGCACTTCTTCGGCGCTTTCGCGGTCGACTTCTTCGTCATATTTGCCATCAAAGGGGCTAATTGATTGGATGATCGCGCGCTCTTTCTTGTCGAGTGGTCCGGTTCTTGAAGCGGGCGGTTTAATCAATGTGCGCTGCACGATGGACGGCGCGCCATCCTCCATCAACATCGAAACCAACGCCTCGCCGGTTTTCAGCTCGGTGATCGCCTGCGCAACGTCCAGATCGGGATTGATCCGGAAAGTTTCGGCTGCCGCCTTGATCGCTTTTTGATCGCGCGGGGTAAATGCCCGCAGTGCGTGTTGCACCCGGTTGCCGAGCTGCCCTGCGACTTTTTCGGGAATGTCGATGGGATTTTGGCTGATGAAATAAACGCCCACGCCCTTCGACCGGATCAGCCGGACGACCTGTTCAACCTTTAGCATCAACGCATCGGGCGCATCCTCAAATAACAAATGCGCTTCGTCGAAGAAAAAGACCAGTTTCGGCTTATCCGGGTCGCCCACTTCGGGCAGCGTTTCAAACAGCTCAGCCAGCAGCCACAAGAGGAAAGTCGCGTATAATTTGGGACTAAGCATCAATTTGTCGGCGGCAAGCACATTAACCTGACCGCGTCCTTTTTCATCAACTTGGATAAAGTCTGTGATTTCGAGCGCGGGTTCGCCGAAAAATTTGGCGCCGCCCTGATCTTCGAGGCTCAGCAATTGGCGCTGGATCGAGCCAACCGACGCTTTGGTCACATTGCCATATTCGCCCGCTATCTCGCTGCTATTTTCGCTGCACCACATCAGCATCGCCTGCAAATCGTCGAGGTTCAGCAGCAATAGCCCTTGATCATCAGCGACGCGAAAGGCGATGTTCAACACGCCTTCTTGTGTGTCGTTCAAGCCCAATATGCGCGCGAGCAATAAGGGGCCCATTTCGCTGATCGTGGTGCGAACAGGATGGCCTTGTTCGCCAAATAAATCCCAGAAAACAACTGGATTATCGGCATAGCTATAGCCTTCATAACCAATATCATCGGCTCGTTTGGTAAAGGGTTCATGCAATTTGCCGCTGGCCGATCCCGCCATGGCGAGGCCGCTCAAATCGCCCTTTACATCCGACACGAACACCGGCACGCCAGCGGCGGAAAAGCTATCGACCATGCCCTGAAGTGTGACCGTTTTACCGGTGCCCGTTGCCCCTGCGATCAAGCCGTGGCGGTTGGCGCGTTTCAGGTTCAAATATTGGGGGTTTGCTCCGCCGCTCATCGCGCCGATAAAAATGCCGTTTTCGCTATCCATGATAAATGCTCCTGCGCCTAATCGATCTTCTTTCCGGTGAACAACGCCAGCCGCCATGCGTCAAGTCAAATATTGAAACGCCAAAGCGCTCCATTCATCGCTGACACAGAATCATTCACCGCAAAGCGCGTTCATGCTGATTTCATTCGCCCGTTGCTAACGATAAGCGCTAAAGCCACATTTTCGGGAGATTTCATTTGGCCGCGCATCGCAATTTTAGAGCAATTTGGGGCAAATTTTGCGCATTGATAATGCTCGGTTCGATGATGACCGCTTGTGTATCGGCCGATGGTCCCCGCATTGTGCCCCGGCCCCCTGCTGACCGCCCAGTATCTTCGCCGCCGCCCAGTCAAACGACTATGCCCGCGCCCCCACCGCGCACCAGCACACCGCCGCGTAGCGCGGGTTCTATTGACCCTGCCTTGCAGCAGTTTATTTTTGAAGAATGGCGCAAATTTCCCGGTAAAACCGGCGTGGCCGTTCTGCGCATTGACGGCACTGGTTTGGTGGGACAGCGGCTGACCGATTTATTCCCGCAACAAAGCGTTTCGAAAACTTGGGTCGCCTTGACGGTGCTCGATCAAGTTGACCAAGGAAAGCTGAGCCTGAACCAAAATGTCCGGATTACCCCCGATGACGTCGCGGTATTTTATCAGCCGCTGGGTGACCGCGTCACGCGTGAGGGTGTGGTGAATGAAAGCATCGCCCGTTTATTGGAGCTGGCCATCACGAGCAGCGACAATACCGCCAATGACAATTTGCTGCGCGTGGCGGGCGGCCCCGATGCGGTGCGCGCTTTCATTGGCAAACATGGGCTGGGCCAAATCCGCTTTGGTCCCGGCGAAAGATTGCTGCAAAGCGGTATTGCCGGGATGGAATGGCGGCAGGAATATTCGGTCGGCCGCCGTTTCTATGCGGCGCGTGATGCTGTGCCCTATGACCGGCGCAAGGCAGCGCTGGATGCCTATTTGGCCAACCCGGTTGATGGGGCCAGCCCCGAAGCGATCGCCAATGCGTTGGCCCGGCTGGCGCGCGGGGAGCTGCTATCGGCTTCTTCAACCCGGTTGATGCTTAGCCTGATGGAACAAGTGAAAAGCGGCCCCAATCGGTTAAAGGCCGGAGTGCCCGCTGGTTGGCGCTTTGGCCATAAAACAGGGACCGGTCAGATATTGCCGCCGGTTTCCACAGGATATAATGATATAGGGATTATGACGGCGCCCGATGGAACGCGGTATGCCGTGGTCGTGATGATGGCGGACACAACCGCATCGGTTCCCGAACGTATGCAGTTTATGCAATCGATCAGCCGGGCCACGGCCAATCTGCATCAACCATAAACGGGTTTAACGGACGGCGGCGAGACGGCGGAAATTATCGGCACTGCTGCCTTTGGGCAGTTCGAAGCTGATCCGCCGGTTCGTGAAATCGATCACGACCTTATCAAACAGCCCGAGTGCATCCATGCCCAGGAAAATAGCAGGCTTATTCTCCAAACCCAATGTTTTCATTGCGTAATTTTCGGAAAAAGTAATGGGCAGGTCCATGATCTTCACCCCGCCAATTTCAATCGACCTGATTTGCGTAAATTGGCCGGTCATGACATCACCAATCACGCTTTTCATGGCTACATCCTGATAATCACCTTTGCGGTCGCGGCGGCGTAAAAGGTCGCGTAGCTTGTAATTGCCCATGCTCGATTGCGCGCCGGTATCAATAATTATATCGACCTTGGCACCGTTGACTAGGGCATTGGAGAGGATCATTCGGCCCGCTTTGCGCCGGGCGGTCACGACGATCATCCCGCGCTCCAGCTTGGTTGAGCCGCGCCGTTTTTCCGATGGCAGAACTTGCATTTCGCCCTTTTTGAAATCGAGGAAAATTTTATTTTCTTCAAGGCTGTCGATTCCGAGCAGCCCGTGCGCGCCCAAATTTTGTCGTTTCAATCCCGGCGCTTCGACGCTTTCCATGCTGATTGTTGCCGTTGTCAGCTTGTCGATCAAATAGCTATTGACCGTCGCCGGCCCCGATACCGTGGCGAGCCGCAGCATATCACCGGTGTCGAGATTCAGATATTCGGCCAGCTCCTGCGAAATTACCGTGCGTTCGGAACCGGTATCAACGATGAAGGGAAAGCTTTTGCCGTCATTGATCGTGACCGGCACCGTCAGCCGGTTGGTCCGATCCACGGTAAAATCCTGCAGCACCGGAACCAGCGCTGGCAAATTGCTATTGTCTGCGGTTTCGGATGGCACTTCAGCGGGAAGGTCAGCGGCAGCGGCGGGTAAAGGGGTGAAAAATGCGGCAATTCCCGCTATCCCTGCGGTAACATTGATGGCCCGACATATGCGGTCAAAACTGCGCATTTCCTCATCTCCTATGGCCCTAGGATAGGGTCATTTGGGCAGCAGGGCAAGCGTAGGAAAAACGCTTACAACGGCGGCGTTTATCCGACATTTTACGGGCGCATTGCGGCGGCGGCCATGGACTCGGCCTCAATTAAGAGCGCATCGTCGGTTGACCCTTGCGCCACGCTTTCGCGGCCGATCATCACCAGAACGGGGACCGCCATTGGACTGATCCGGTCGAGGTCAACATGCAGCATGGTATCCGCCGCCCGGTCCAGCAAATCGCCCAGCCGTCCAACATCGGTCATCCGCGCCCGGGCATCGGCCCATGCCGCCTCCAACAGCAAATGATCGGGTTCATATTTGCGCAGCACATCATAAATCAAATCGCTGGAAAAAGTCACTTGCCGGCCGGTTTTCCGTTTGCCCGGATGTTGCCGCTCGATCAGGCCGCTAATCACCGCGACCTCGCGGAATGCGCGTTTGAGCAGATAGCTACCTTCGATCCAGTCGGCAAATTCATCGGCCAATATGTCGGCGCTTAACAGCGGGGCTGGCTCGGTTATGGGATCGACGCTCCACACCGCCAGCGCATAATCATTGGCGACAAAGCCCAATGGCTTGAGGCCCCGGTCCTCCATCCGCCGGGTTAAAAGCATCCCAAGCGATTGATGCGCATTCCATCCTTCAAAAGGATAGAGCACCATATAATGGCGGTCCTGATGCGGGAATGTTTCGATTAGGAGCTGCCCGGGTTCGGGCATCTGGCTGCGATAATCCTGCATTTCCAGCCATTCGCGCACATCATCGGGAAAGCGGGCCCATCCGGCGCGGTCGGTTAAAAATTCCCGCACGCGCTGCGACAAATGGGTGGTCAGCGGTAAGCGTGCCCCCATATAGCTTGGGATCATCGCGGCTTTTTTTGCCGCGCGGACAATCAGGTCGGTTTCCTTGATGCTTTCGACCTCGAGCGGCATTCCGGCAAAGGTGAAACTGCTACCCGGTGTTAGCTGCGCGGCGAAATTTTCTTCGACCTTGCCCAATTTGCGGCCATTGCGAAATCGGACATCGAGCATCGGAAGGTCCACGATAATGCCGGCATTGAGCCGATATTGTGCGGCGAATTGAGGATGGGTCAAATGCCAGCATCCGTCCGCATCGCGGCGCAGCTTTTTGAATTTATCATAGGCGCGAAGTGCATAGCCGCCGGTGGCCACAAATTCGATCACGCGGTGCAGCGTTTCGGCGTCCATGCCGCTATAGGGCAGGGCCGACTGCACCTCTGACAAAAGCTGCGCCTCGTCAAACGGTCCGCTGCAGGCGCGGCCCATAATATATTGGGCCAGCACATCCAATCCGCCGGGACGAAAAACCTCCCCGTCCCGAACACCTTCTTCGACGGCGTCAAAGGCGGCCTGCGCCTCCAGATATTCGAAACGATTGCCCGGCACCAATATCGCCTTTGACGGTTCATCCATCCGGTGGTTGGACCGCCCAATCCGCTGCAGCAGCCGCGACGATCCCTTGGGCGCGCCCATTTGGATGACGCAATCGACATTACCCCAATCGACCCCGAGATCGAGCGAGGCCGTGCACACCAAAGCGCGCAATTCGCCGCGCGCCATCGCGCCCTCGACCTTGCGCCGCGCCTCGACCGATAAGGAGCCATGATGGATACCAATCGGCAGATTGCTGTCATTCAATTCCCATAATTTCTGGAAAGTAAATTCCGCGAGGAAGCGTGTGTTGCAGAAAATCAGCGTGGTGCGGTTGCGGCCAATTTCCTCCAGCAACTGCGGCACGGCATAATGGCCGCTATGCCCCGCCCAGGGCACCCGGCCCTCGGGCAGCAGGATTGCCAAATCGGGCTGCGCTGCGTCCATCCCCTCGACCAGCTGCACCGCGTCCATATCGCCATAGGGTGCGAGCCAAGCGCGATAGGCATCGCCATCGGCAACGGTCGCAGATAGCGCCACGCGCTGCATATCGGGCGAAAGGCTATGCAGCCGCGCGAGCGAAAGGTTGAGCAGGTCGCCCCGCTTGCTGTTGGCAAAGGCATGAACCTCATCGATGATGATCCGCCGAAGCTTGGCAAATAGTTCTTCGCTTTCGGGATAGCTTAGCAACAGTGAAAGCGATTCCGGCGTGGTCAGTAAGATATGTGGGGGCCGCGCGCGCTGCCGCGCTTTACGCTCGGACGGGGTGTCGCCGGTGCGGGTTTCGACGCGTATCGGCAGGCCCATCTCCTCAATAGGGACCAGCAAATTGCGCCGCACATCTGTGGCAAGCGCTTTCAGCGGTGAGACATAGAGTGTATGGAGATAATCCTCGCCGGGCAATTCGCACAGGGTCGGCAAAAAACCAGCCAGAGTCTTACCCGCCCCCGTTGCGGCGATAAGCAGCGCATCTTTGCCCTGCCGGGCGGCTGCTACCATCTCCAGCTGATGCCTGCGCGGTTTCCACCCGCGTTCGGCAAACCAGTCATTTATGATATGCGGCAATGTTGCCGCTGGTTCATCCGCCATTTATACCGCGTCTTTGGCCAGCCAGTGCTTCATCATTGCGGGCGCTGGGCTGGCGTGCATTTCGGTTTCATCAAGCGCAGCAATCGCGCGGGCGCGGTCGGCATCGTCAAAGCTGCCGGTGGTCAGGCAGAATTCGACCATATTGCCGTTAGGGTCACGGGTGTAAACCGAGTGGCACCAGTTATGGTCTATTTCCAGCACATCAAGCCCCGCCGCATTCCATTTGCTGTCATCGCCGTCCATGCGGTAGAAAAAATGCTTGCCCCATCCGCCGCCCATCACCGGCGCGATTTCCACCTTGACGAGTTCAAATCCCATCACGCCTTCGTAAAAATCGTGGACCGCCTTCATATCCTTCGCGGCCAATGCCAGATGGTGATAGCCCATATCCTGCTCCTATTTCTCTCTTTTATCGACCATACCCATGACGTCGGCGGTCGCGCCTTCGGGGGCGGGCACTTCGCTCACGGGATCATCCACATCATCATATTCGAGCCGCAGCGCCCGGCTCATAACCCCGTGCATCATATAGGTGCAGGTGATATAGGTTAGCTCAATAATCTCGGTCTCGCTCAAATACTGCTTCAACGCGTCAAATACCGCATCGGGCACCCGCCCATATTGCAGGACCAGCGCATCGGTATAGGCCAGTACCGCCCGTTCCTTCGCATCGAAACAATCGGCCACATTCCAATGATCTATGGCTTGCACCTGATCCTCTGTCAGGCCGGAAAAACGCGCGGCCTTCATATGCTGCGAATAGACAAAGCGCGATCCGACAAGGTAACCGGCGCGTGTCTGTCCCAATTCACGCAACTGATCAGGCAGCTTTCGGTTTTTGCTGCGGTAAAAGCCAAATCCTTCGGTTGTGTGTTTGAAGGCGTCGGGCACCTGCGCAAAAACGGTCCACCAATTGCCAGGGGTGCCGGTCGCGGTGCCCGGCTCTGCCACCGGGTCACGCTCCCCGAATAACGCGGTGTAGAGTTTCAAAATATAGGGATCTTCAACCTGATCCCGGGCCATTTCGGTCAATCGCGGCACATCATTCTCCTCTGCTCGTAAACTATAAGGCGAAGCGCAGCGAAAAGGGAAGGCAGGATTTATGCTGGCTAAGGAGAGGTCTATTCCGCTTTTCGCGCAAACCAGATTACATGGCGGGGGCCTTTGCCATTGGTGCGGGCGCGTACGGGGACTTCATCGACCGCAAAGCCCGCTTGCTTGATCCTTTTGGTAAAGCGGGGGTCGGGTGCCGCCGACCATATGGCCAGCACGCCGCGGGGGCGTAACGCCCGCTTGGCTGCTTGCAATCCTGCGGGTGAATATAGTCCGTCATTGCCCGCCCGCACCAATCCGTCGGGGCCATTATCGACGTCCAGCAATATGGCGTCATAGCTGCGATCCGCCGCGCCGATGACTTGCGCAACATCGCCCATGGTCAAAGTGACACGCGGATCATCAAGGCAACCATTGGCGATTTTGGCCATTGGTCCTTGTGCCCATGCGATAATTTCGGGAACCAGTTCCGCCACCGTGACGCGGGCCTGCGAGTTCAGTTTGGCGAGCGCAGCGCGCAGCGTGAAACCCATGCCATATCCGCCGATGAGCAAATGCGGCGCTGCGCAGTGACTGATCCGTTCGATACTCATTTCGGCGAGCGCAATCTCGCTGCCCTGCATCCGCGTGCTCATCAGCTCATTGCGGTCGAGCACGATCATAAAATCATCGCCGCGGCTATAGAGATGCAAATCCTCCCCGCCCGGGACATGGGCCGTGCCAAGATGGATGCGGGGGGTCATTTTCGCGTGCCTGCTTGTTTCAAGCTTTCATTGAAAAAACGGACGATGCGCTCCTGATAAACGATGTCTTCTAAATCGCTGAGTTGGTCATGCTCCAGCTTGCCAACAATCCAAAGCCAGCTTTGCCCTGTAAAAGCATTAGACAATGCCTCGCTCTCTGCCACGGGGGTGTAACTGTCCTTTTCGCCGCCAATGACGAGGACGGGTTTGTCGAATCTATCAGCATTTTTGATCGGGCTGACTTTATCTGGCGCGACCCCGAAACGAAAATAGGCCTGGTTGGTAAGTAACGGGGTAAGGAGTGCAGATAATATCGACCCGCCATGCACTGCTATTCGGTTGCGAATGGCGCGATCAATATCTGGATAAACCGCTTTCAGCACCATAGCATCAACTGGCAAGGGACCATTGGGGCCAGTCAGCGATGCCGCCCCGCCAAGCGACACGCCGATGACGCCGATTTTTGCTTGCGGCTGTTGTTGCTTGATCCACCGGACAGCTGCCTCGGCATCTCTTGATTCAAAATAGCCAAAGCTTTTTGGTTGCAATTGCGACTCCCCATGGCCCCGAAAATCAATCGCCATGGCCGAAAAACCAGACCGATTGAGCCACGCAACATGGCTCGTAAATTGGCGGCGAGATGCGCCGTTGCCATGCAGCAATAATATAACCGGCGCATCTGTTTGCTGGGCAGGGAAATAGCTTGCCGATATTCGGACGCCATCCTCGGCTGTTAAAGCTATTTCCTGCTCATTAGCGGCCATCCTGCCGACATTTGACGGGGTCGGGCGCGTGGACATATGCCCGAATAGCAAAATCACTCCTGCGCCGCATAATAGTCCGGATAGCGCAAAATAGATCAGCCCTTTTTTACTTATTTTCAATGCCCCACCGTCTCTCCGCGTTCCAGACCGCTGGCCGCAAGCTGCGCGTCGATTTGTGCCATTAACCGCTCTAGCCCCGCCTCACTTGACGCCTCTGCCCGCGCGACCAGCACGTCCTGCGTGTTGCTGGCGCGCAGCAGCCACCAGCCATCGTCGGTATTTACGCGTGCGCCGTCGGTGTCATTGACGTCCGCGCCCTCTGCTGACAACCGCGCCAGCACTTCATCGATAACAGCAAATTTGCGGCTTTCGTCCACTTGAAAGCGCATTTCGGGAGTGTTGATCATTTCGGGCATTTCGCTGCGCATCTGGGTCACGCTTTTGCCCAGATCAGCGCTCGCCCGAATCAAACGGAGCGCGGCGTAGATCGCATCGTCAAATCCATAATAATCATGTTTGAAAAACACATGGCCGCTCATTTCGCCCGCCAATGGGCTGCCCGTTTCCTTCATTTTGGACTTGATCAGGCTATGCCCCGTTTTCCACATCAAGGGCTTTCCGCCCAATTCGGCGATCCGGTCATAGAGCGCCTGACTTGCCTTCACATCGGCGATAATCGTTGCGCCGGGCATATCGCTCAGCAAATGTTCGGCGTAAATCTGTAGCAATTGATCGCCCCAGATCACGCGGCCCATACTGTCAATCGCGCCGATCCGGTCGCCATCGCCATCAAAAGCCACTCCAAAATCGAGCTTCTTTTCCGCGACAAGCCGTTTCAGGTCGTCCAGCGTAGCTTCGTCGGTGGGATCGGGATGATGATTGGGAAACTGGCCATCCACATCCACAAACAAAAGATGATGTTCACCTGGCATCTTCTTAACCAGACGCTCGATCACTGGTCCCGCCGCACCATTTCCCGCATCCCAACCGATGCGAAACCCGCAATCGGGAAGGCCGTGAAGGAGGCGTTCGACATAATCATCCATTATATCATAGGACGATGCCGAACCGGGAGCCGGGCTGTCCCAATCTCCCGCCGCCGCCATATGGCCCAGCCTTTGGATATCCGCGCCAAAAAACGGTCGTCCCTGAAATACCATTTTGAAGCCGTTATAATCGGGGGGATTATGGCTGCCGGTTATCTCTATGCCGCCATCGACATGATCGAGCGATGCTTCGGCATAATATAGCATCGGGGTTGGCCCCATGCCGATCCGCAGCGCGTCGATGCCGCTGTCATTCAATCCGCGCACCAATGCCTCTTCCAATATGGGCGAGCTCAGCCGGCCATCATAGCCGACCGCGACGCATTTGCCCCCTGTTCGCCCCAGTAACGTGCCAAAACTGCGGCCAATGGCGTAGGCGTCTTTATCGTCGAGCGTCTGACCCACAATGCCCCTGATGTCATATTCGCGTAAAGATGTGGGATGGAATATATGGCTTTGGGGGGAGGGCATTGCGGCGTTCCTCTGTTGTCTTATGGTTGTTGCTTGGTAAGTTCTGCCAATAGCAGATCGCGGGCCTTGTTCAACATGGCCGCGCGTTCGTCGCTACCGCCGGTATCGGGATGATTTTCGGTAATCAGCTTGCGGTGCTGCGCGCGCACTAGGTCGGCGTCATATTCACCGGTAATCCCTAACAAGCTGCGCGCCTGATCGAGCTGATAGGCGCGGCTTTGATGTTGATTGACCGGCTTTCTTTTGCCCGCAAACCACGCAATGCCAATCACAAGGACGGCGATCCCGCCCAGAAACTGCCCCTTTACGGTAATGCCTGCGCCCGCGATAATCAGCAACGCCGGCAAAAGCTGCGACGGCAGCAGCTTTTTCGTCCATAAGGCCCAGCCAAGCGCCACGGCGATAAGGCCCAGAAGAATGAGCATTATACCAATTCCGCTTTGCTACGGCTGGGCAGCGCCAGCCCCGTGACCAATTCGCGCAATTCCTGGCGTGCGGCGATATGTGCGGTTCCCAACTGTCCCAAATGCCCTTTGTCGATCAGCGTTAAGCCCGATGGGAATAGCTCACGGTAAATAACCCGCTCGTTTAATCCCGATATCGTCCGAAAACCAACCCGTTTGGAAAGCTCGTCTATCGCATCGCTCATCCGCTGTTGATTGCGGGCTTCGACGCTTTGCACACGGTTGCGCACGACGATCCAGTCGATCGTCACCCCGTCTGTTTTGGCCCGCGCCTTGCGCGCTTCCCAGATAAGTTCAGCATAAAAGCTGAGCCGCTTCACCTTAAATGTTTCGGGGTCAACCTGTCCGATCAAGTCAAAATCGACAAAGCTGTCATTGATCGGCGTGACCAGCGTATTGGCGCGGGTGGCCACGAACCGGGCATATTGATCGTCACGTCCCGGAGTATCGAACAGGATGAAATCATGGCTTTTTTCATAATGCTCGGTCATGCGTTCCAGCCGCGCGAGCGAATCATGTTCGAAAACTTCAAAATCGGGAATGGGCAATATGACATCGCGCCGTTTCATCGTTTCCTGGCGGTTTTCCAAATAGCGATAGAGCGTGCGCTGCCGGCTATCGAGGTCAATGCAGGCGACTTTGGCCCCGCGTGCGGCCAATGCAATGGCCACATGGACCGCGGTTGTGGATTTGCCAGTTCCGCCCTTTTCATTGGCGAATACTATATGATGCGCGCCAGCCATTTCGCTCTGCAATTGCCCCCTATTGTTTATTGGCTTAGATAAGCCGCAACTTCCATAATCAAGGGCAAGGCAGCGTGCAAACAATCAATCAGCTTGACTCATTGCGGGACAATATTCGCAGCTTAAAAGCGCAAGGCAAGAGCATCGCTCTGGTCCCGACAATGGGCGCGCTGCATGCGGGCCATATGGAGCTGGTCCGCCGAGCAAGGAACGAAGCGGATGCGGTGGTTGTGTCAATATTTGTGAATCCCAAACAATTTGGTGCGGGCGAGGATCTGGACGCCTATCCGCGCCCGATGGAGAAGGATCAGGCGATGTTGACGCAGGCCGGGGTCGATCTGCTGTGGGCTCCGGGGCCAGAGACAGTATATCCGGCGGGGTTTTCGACGAGCATCCATATGACCGGCCTATCTGATGATTTTTGCGGGGCGGCGCGGCCTGGGCATTTTGACGGTGTCGCGCTGGTGGTGGCGAAACTATTCAACCAAGTGCGGCCCAGCTATGCCTTTTTTGGCGAAAAAGATTTTCAACAGCTCGCCGTAATCCGCCGTATGGCGCTTGATTTGGATTTCAATCTTCAGATTATCGGTGTGCCGACGATGCGCGATACCGATGGGCTCGCGCTATCATCGCGCAACGCCTATTTATCCGCCGAACAACGGTCGGCTGCCGCCACATTGCCGGCTGCGATACATGCCGCCGCTGCCGATATACGCGCGGGCAGCGATGTGCCCGCCGCATTGTCCCGCGCGCGCGCGGCGATATTGGCGGCTGGCTTTTCGCATATAGATTATTTGGCACTGATTGATGCTGCCAATTTACAAAAATGCGACCACCTTCCGACAGGAGAAGCACGAATATTGGTCGCAGCGAAAATTGGCACGACCCGTTTGATAGATAATATTCCAGTTTAACCTATTGTTTAATAACAATAATAAAAATATATGAGCCGCGTTAACCTTTTATTATCCATATTCCGGTGAATTGGCCTCCTCATTTGGATGTGGGGGTTGAGTACATGGCTAACAGTATAAAGAGTGCAGATTTTCTGATGGAAAGTCGTTTGGCGGATGCCGCCAATGGCGACGTGAACGCTTTGTTTGATTTGGGCATTGCCTTTTCAACGGGTGCAGGTGGCGTGGATGTCGATATGATTGAAGCGCATAAATGGTTTAATCTTGCCGCTCTCAATGGCAGCGAAGAAGCAATGATGTGCCGTGCGGATATTAGCGACGATATGACCGCCCGGGAAATCGCAGAAGCACAGCGGCAAGCCCGCGCATGGTTGCAAGCGACCGACCGGCGGGCGGCCTAACCGTCCTTATCGGCGCTTTCGGCTAATGACTGCGCGATCCGCCGTTCGGCGATCATCCGGCCGGTATCTCTCGGCAGGCCGAGCGAACCCGATAGCGGTCCGCCCATCAGTGCATCGCCGAGCGCGAGCAACACCAATTCCAGCGTAATTTCGTGCAGATGATTGTCCGCATGACCATCCTCGGCAATTTCATCGACCAGTTTATGGATGGTGTCGACGATTGGGTTCAGGGCATCCTCATTGCCCGATAGCAGCATCCAAGACGCGAGCGCGCCAGCACCGCCCTGATCAAAACTGTCAAATATCAGGTCCGCCAATTGCCGCGGCGGCATGTCGCCGCCCTGCAGCCGCGCGACCGCTTGACCGATGGTGCGGCATATACCCTGCGTCAAATATTCAGCCAGGTCCCTTTGCAAGCCCGATGCTGAACCAAAATGATGTAGCAAATTGGCGTGGGTACGGCCAATGCGTCCAGCGACCGCTTTTAAGGTGACCGCTTGAGGCCCGGATTCGATCAACAATTCCCGCGCGGCTTCCAAAGCCAAAGTGCGGCTTGCCTCGGGGCTTAACCGTTTCGCTTGTTTAGAAGATTTTGCTGCGCTCACCCGGTGATCCATGTTTATTCATTATTTCTAACTGAATGAACCGCCAAATGCCCAGCGGCAACAGAAAAATGATCAAATGCACACTCATAGGCGAACAGAGTCGCTTCGGCATACCGACCAGAGACTGCGATTATAACCATCTATGCTCAGCAAACTGTTTGACGAGAATTTACACCCTTAATCCAGGCAAGCTATTGTCTTTCCGTGTCAAAAAGCCGGTTTTAAGGGTAAATTAATAACGTCTGTTATGCGTATATTTATAGGAATTTTCTAAAAATCCCTATGCGATCCAAATATCAGATAGACGACGACCAACAGGAGAGTGTTCCAGCGCGCGCAGCTGGGACCGGTGCTGTGATGCAAAAACGGGATTTTCGCACCGACACGCCGCCTGCGCCGAACCGGCATTGGGTGCGCGGCGATCCTTTTCACAGCGCCTTTTTCAATGCGCTGTCGGCGGTATTCCCGGCCGGTGAAGCATTTATGATCCGCAGTATAAAACCGTGGCAAAAACGCACGCCCCCGACACTTGCGGCCGACATTCGCAATTTTGTGGAGCAGGAAGCAGGGCATAGCCGCGAACATGATGTGATGAATGATTCCATCATCGCGGCTGGATACGATATTGAACCGCTGAAGCAGGTGATCCAGAAATTTATTGGCCGTTTTAAAAAAAGGAGTGCGCTTACCCGTTTGGGCGCGACCATGTGTATTGAACATTTGACCGCCATTGTTGCCGCAGAAGTCATGGAAAACGACCATCATTTAGAAGGTTCGGACCTTGATCTGCGTGAACTTTGGATATGGCATGGGCTAGAGGAAATTGAGCATAAGGCCGTTGCCTTCGATGCCTGGCAATATGCGGTTAAAGACTGGAGCCCGCTGCGCCGTTACGCCGTGCGGACAAGCTTTCTCACCGTTGTAACGATCAGCTTCCTGATCAACCGGACGCGCGGGCAGATGGAATTGCTGCGGCAGGATGGTTATGGATTCTGGCGCTCACTCTTCGGCCTTATGAAATCCGGATTTGGCCGCAGCGGAATAGGGCGCGCGAGCATTCGGCCATGGTTTGCGTTTTTCAGGCCGAATTTCCATCCTTGGGATATTGACGACCGGCATCTGATTGCAAAAGGCGAGCGCCTGTTGGCCGAGATTAAAGCGCGAAAGGCTAAGGCCGAGCCTGATCAGGATGCGGGGCAACAAGAATTTGCCGAGCGCCGCAAAAATCCTCGCATGGCGAAGGCCGCCTGATCCACCGATCAAGCGGCCATTGGCTGCGCATCATAGGGCATGACAGGGTCAGGGGCGTCATAATCACGCCCGGCAAATCCATCCTCTTCAGCCAGCGGCATTTCATATAATGCACAAGGCACTTTTGATCCGCGGCCTGCACTATGGCGCAGAACAACCTCGCCCGTGGGCCGAAACCCAATTTTGCGCAGCACGCGGCCCGATGCGGGATTGTCAGTAAAATGGCCAGAGATGAGGCGGCGGTGGCCGATGGCCCGCGCAATGCTGACCACAGCGCGGGCGGCTTCACTGGCATAGCCGAGGCCCCAATAGGGCCGGGCAATCCAATATCCGATTTCTGCGCCGCCTTCGCGCGCAACTAATCCGCAGGAGCCAATGATGCGAGGTGCGCCATCGGTGCGCTGCAACAGCAGAAAATTGGGGTAAAGCGGATCTTGGTCCAGTGCGGCAAATGAGCGCGCATCGTCCAGCGTATAGGGCCAAGGGACCATAGCGAGGTTGCGGGCAATGGCTTCATCACAGGCGGCCCGGTGCAGCGCTTCGGCATCTTCGGGCCAGCTGGGCCGCAACAGCAATCTTTCGGTTCTTGCGAACATTTCACTCTCCATTTTCCTGTCGCCGCGCCGCCACTAGCGTGGCTTCGTTACAGCATTGCGACAAAGTCCAATTGGCCCTTTTGGGGGCGGGAAAACAGGGAGGTTGAGGCAAAAAGAAAGGGAGACCGGTTGACCCGTCTCCCTGTCAGGTGAAGCGTTGCATAATGCAGACCGCTTCCGGGTCGTCCGATTGGACAACCCGTCATCGATTGTCCAAAATTATTCTGCGGCTTGGGCCGGCATATCCACCGACACATATTTTCGGCCGAGTTTACCGGCGTGGAATCGCACGCGGCCTGCGGCGAGCGCAAAGAGAGTGTGATCACGGCCACAGCCAACATTGGCACCGGGATAGACTTTGGTGCCGCGCTGACGCACGATAATATTGCCGCCAATAACTTCTTCGCCGCCAAATTTTTTGACGCCAAGACGGCGGCCTACGGAATCGCGGCCGTTACGTGATGAACCACCTGCTTTTTTATGTGCCATGGTCTAAACTCCTAAAATATCTTGCCCGAGCGGTTGCGGCTCAGTCGGCTTTCTTGGCGGCGGCTTTTTTGGCCGCTGGTTTCTTGGCAGCTGCGGCCTTTTTAACAGGCGCTGCTTTTTCTGCTTCGGCCTCTGCCTTTGGCGCGGCTTCTTTCTTCGCGTCGGGCTTGGCTGCTTCTTTGCCCACGCCCAATATGCGAAGCAAAGTCAAGCTTTGACGATGGCCCTGCTTGCGGCGGTAGTTATGCCGGCGCTTTTTCTTGAAGATGATGATTTTTTCACCACGTTCCTGCGCAATAATTTCGGCGGAAACAGAAAGACCCTTGGTATCGGCGGGTTTATCGCCTTCGCCTGCAAGCAAGACATCATCCAGCGACACTTTGTCACCAGCTTCACCGGGCAGCTTTTCAACTGCAATTTTATCTCCAGCGGCGACGCGATATTGCTTGCCGCCAGTGCGCACGATAGCGAACATGGCTAATATTTCCGTTCCAAAATTTGGCGTTCAATTCCGATTCTATGCCCTGTGAGGGGCGCAGAAAACCAACAGTGTTGAGCCGAAAGATGATTCGGTCTCGCCCCGTTAGAGAGCGGCCAGTTAGTCCGCCCTCCGCCTTTTGTCAACGCCTTTTGGCGGTTTTTCGGCAGTTTCGGGTAACTATTATCAGCGCGCTTTTTATGTCTGAATATATATCAAATGCGCTTGGGCCGCACCTATCACTTGCTTGCGTCCGTGCTGCGCCGTAAACGGTTTGCCATGACGCCGAAATCAGTCCTATCGATAATTGTCCCATTGACGCTTGCCGGATGTGCGACGCCGAGCGGCGAATTCCCGTCTTTGGAGCGGCGGCCATTTGAACAAAATAGCGCGATAGAAGCCCCAATTGTCCCGCCCACTCCAGTCGCCACCAGCCTGCCTGCCGACATAGCCGCCAAAGTAGACACACTGCGCGCGCGATATCGCGCAGCGGCGGGGGGCTATGCGGCGATGCTGCCAAATGTTCGGGCTAGGGCTAATGCAGCGGCCCGCACCCCGTTGGGCAGCGAAAGCTGGATACAGGCGCAGCTGCTTGTCTCCCGGCTGGATAAGGAGCGCAGCGATGCGGTCAATGCTGCAGCGGCCATGGATGATTTGGTGGTGGCGCAGCTTGATGTCGAATCGCAAAAGCCGATAATCATTATTTCGCCCCTGCTGCGCCCTATTCAGGCAGAGATGAACGACGGTGTTGCAAAACAAAATCAGGAAATTGACCAGCTTTCTAAAATAATCGGGCTTTGATTACCGAAAATTGAAACAAAAAGTTGCGAAGCGCTTGACCTGCGGCCTTGGCACAGCAATTAGGGCGGCATGACTGAAACTGCACCCAAATCGACCATTTCCCAAAATCCCGATATCCGCTTGCTGGGCAAAATGCTCGGCGACGTTATTCGCGCGTATGGCGGCGATAAATTATTTCGGCAGACCGAATATATCCGCTCGACCAGCGTTGACCGCTATCGCGGGGTTGCAGGCGCGGATAGCAGCGACCGGGGACTGGGCGCATTGTCGCTTGACGACACGCTCGATTTTGTGCGCGGCTTCATGTTATTTTCTTTGCTCGCCAATTTGGCCGAGGACCGCCAAGGCGTGGCGAAAGAGGAAGGCGCAAGTTTTGAGGAGGCGCTGATCCGGCTGCGCAGCGAAGGCGTGGATGATCACACATTGATGGAACTGCTGTCCAATAGCCTGATCGTGCCGGTGCTGACGGCGCACCCAACGGAAGTAAGGCGCAAAAGCATCATCGACCATAAAAACCGGATCGCAGCTTTGATGGCGATGCGCGACGCGGGGCGGGATGTGACCCCCGATGGTGACAATGTGGACGATGCCATTTACCGTCAGATTGCGCTGCTATGGCAAACCCGCCCGTTGCGGAATGAAAAGCTGTTTGTTGCCGATGAGATTGAAAATGCGCGCAGTTATATGCAGCAGGTTTTCCTTACCGCTTTGCCCAAGCTCTATATGCGGTGGGAGAAGGCGCTGGGTCACCGGCCGCCCGGTTTTGTGCGGCTAGGCACATGGATTGGCGGGGACCGGGACGGCAATCCGTTTGTGAATGCCGAAACGCTGCGCTACGCCATGGCCCGCGATGGCGGCACGGCCATTCGCCATTATTTGGAACAGATCCATATACTCGGCGCGGAAATATCGATCAGCAGCCGCAATAGCGATACGCCAGCCGCCGTGATGGAGCTGGCCGAACGCAGCGGCGATACCGCACCCAGCCGCGCGGATGAACCCTATCGCCGGGCAATGTCAGGCATTTATGCGCGGCTTTGCGCGACCCATGTTGCTTTGGTCGGGGATCAGCCGCCACGGCCATCGGCGCTGGCCGGAGAGGCTTATGCCACGCCCGATGACCTTCGCGCCGATCTGGTGACGTTGGCCAATGGTCTGGCCGCGGGCGGCGGGGGAGCATTGTCAACCGGCGGCGCACTGGGCCGGTTGATCCGCGCGGTTGAAATTTTCGGCTTTCACCTCGCGACGCTCGATTTGCGGCAGAATAGCGTTGTGCATGAACGGGTGGTGGCAGAATTGATGAAGGCCGCTGGGGTAGAGGCTGACTATCTGGCGCTGGATGAGGACGCTCGGGTCAAATTGCTGCTCGCCGAATTATCGCATAACCGGCCGCTTGCCGATGAATGGCATGACTATAGCGAAGAAACCGCAAAAGAACTCGCCATCGTGCGTGCCGCCGCATGGGCGCAAAAACACTATGGCGCCGGCGCTATCACCACATATAACATCAGCCAGACCGAAAGCGTCTCGGATATGTTGGAAGTATATGTAATGGCCAAACAGGCAGGCATGTACCGTGTGGCAGAAGACGGCACTCCGTCGGCGACGATCATGTCCGTGCCCCTATTTGAAACCATCGCCGACTTGCAAGCTGCACCCGAAACAATGAAGGCGTTTTTTGCGTTGGAACCGATGCGCGCTCTGGCGCAGGCACGCGGGCATCAGGAAGTGATGATCGGCTATTCCGATTCCAACAAAGACGGCGGATACATCACCTCGACATGGGAGCTGTATCAGGCATCGTCCGCGCTGGCCCCGGTATTTGCCGATGTCGGCGTGTCGATGCAATTATTCCATGGACGCGGCGGTGCAGTGGGGCGCGGCGGTGGCAGCGCGTTTGGCGCGATTAAAGCGCAGCCCAAGGATACGGTGCAAGGCCGCATCCGTATTACCGAACAGGGCGAAGTGATCGCTGCCAAATATGGCACGGTCGACAATGCCGTTACCTCGCTTGAAACAATGGCATCGGCGACGATGCTGGCCACGCTGTCGCCCGATAAAATTGATGCAGGCGATGAAGCCCGGTTTCGCGCCGCGATGAGCGAATTGTCCGCCTCCGCCTTTCGCCATTATCGCGGGCTGGTTTATGAAACCGATGGTTTCCGTCAGTTTTTCCGGCAAATGACACCGATTAACGAGATTGCGACCCTGAAAATTGGATCGCGCCCCGCCAGCCGTAAGGCGAGCGACGCGATTGAAGATTTGCGGGCCATCCCTTGGGTATTTAGCTGGGCGCAGGCGCGGGTTATGTTGCCGGGTTGGTATGGCACGGGTCAGGCGCTCGATGATTTTGCGGATAAGGGCCTGTTGAAAGCCATGGCCAGCGAATGGAGCTATTTCCAAACGATTTTGGCCAATATGGAAATGGTGCTGGCCAAATCCGATATGGGCATTGCGTCCCATTATGCGGGACTGGTTGAGGATCAGGCGATGGCTGGCACCCTGTTTGGACAGATCAAGGGCAGCTGGCAAAAGGCGCATGACAGCTTATTGGATGCGACCGGACAGGCGCATCTGCTGGACGCCAATCCCGCGCTCAACAATTCGATCCAGCTGCGGCTCCCGTATATAGAGCCGCTGAACCTGCTGCAGATTGAATTGATGAAACGGCACCGCGCTGGCGAAGCCGATCCGCGCATCGGCGAAGGTATTCAGCTGACCATTAACGCCATTGCAACCGCGCTGCGCAACAGCGGATAGCGCAGCAGCGGATAGGCGGCTTAGCTGCGTGTCCGCCCGCAAGGGCCAAGCGCATCGATGACATATTGATAGTCGGCCTGCGCCTTTGCTGCGCGCTCGCCTTCGTTGGCTTCTATCAGGCTGCTATCCAAACTGCGCGGCAATCCGCAGGCAAGCCGGTACCATAGCAACGTGTTGCGGCGGGGCGTTGCGGCGCCTTCTTCGATCAGCTCGCTGGTTGATACAGACCAGATTTTGGACTGACCGGGGCGGCTAGCGACGGAAATGGAAAAAGGCTGGTTACCCGCCGTCCGCAGGAATATTTGGCTAATGCCTTCGCCAATAACCGTGCCGGGGCTATAAAATGCGCTTGATACGCCCAGGACGGCCGGCGGCGCGTCCAATTTGACGGCTTCCTGCGTGATACCGCGCAGCAGCGCATTATTGGCCTCGCTATAGCTGACAAGCGCGTCGGGGCGCGACAACTGTATCATATCGGGGCGTCCGTTAACGCTTTTGCCTAATATAAAGAAACGCTGTTTTTTCAGCTTTGGAATTTTGCCTCGCGCATCCTTGGGAATATCGAGCAAAAACCGAACCTGGCCCGCCACGCCTTTTGTACCGCGAATCAGGGCGTTGATGTCAGCGATTATCACCGTTCGTTGGATATTTTGCGGCACGCCGACGCTCTGTTCAGCGGATAATTTCTGCACTTTTTTGACGGTTGCATCCAAAATCATGGGCGAAATTGTAACGAGATCGGCGACATCGGCATAGGCCGCTCCCTCTGCGGGAAGGGCAAATTGATTTTGCGCAAATGCTGCAGGTGCGGTCAAACAAATGATTGATAATGAGGTTAAAAGATAATTACTTTTGCCAAGACGCATTGCGGACTCCCATTGATTGCGGTGGATCATTGATCCTTACATCGCGGCTATATGATAGAATATTACATGAATTGCACATGAATCTTCTAAATACGATTGCACGGGCGTTTTTGCGCCGCTAAAGCTTTGAGGGATTCGAATGAAAAAATAATATTTCGATCAAATGGGTGAGCAAAGATTAAGGTTAACGCCGAGTCCTGCCCACCCGATCAATAAGGGAAGTTAGGAGAGTCGTTTCCGCATGGCATATGCTGACCAACAAGGAATGAGTACGAATCGCATGATTGCGATTTTTTTCGTCGTTCTTCTCCACGCCTTTCTGGGTTATGCTTTTGTTACTGGTCTCGCTTATGAGGCGGTGCAAAAGGCGAAGGAAAGACTAAACGTCGTCGACGTCAAGGAAGAAGAACCCCCCGAAGAGGAAGAGCCACCACCACCCGAGCCCGAAAAACAGATCGAGCCGCCGGTTGTCTCGCCTCCGCCCATTGTGCGTACGGTAACCCCGCCGCCGACGGTTCGGACGGTTGTTGACCCGCCGCCGCAAATTCCGGTGACTCCGCGTGCCGCTCCGCCAGCTCCGGCTGCGCCGAAGCCGCCACCGCCGCCTCCGCCGCCTCCGCCTACGCCACCACCGCAACGGGCGAATCCGGAACCTCGTGGCAATCCAGGCAACTGGGCCAACGCCAACGACTATCCTCGCCGCGCATTGCAGCAGGAACGTGAAGGCACGACTGGGTTCCGTTTGACCGTTGGGCCCGATGGCCGAGTAACCGATTGTCAGATAACGAGTCCAAGCGGACACGCTGATTTGGACGCGGAGACCTGCAAGCAAATGACACGTCGCGGTCGGTTTAATCCGAAGTTGGATGGGAATGGAAATCCAACGACGGGCACCTGGTCGAGCCGTGTACGCTGGGAAATACCGAGATAATTTTGTTCGGCGCGAGGGGGTCTTGCGCCGGACCTACATGAAGAGAATATTTTTCTGAGAGGAAATGAAGATGTCGTTAGCAATTTTACTACAGGCTGCTGAAGAAGCACCGAAAAACAAATTTGGCCTTATTGAGGCATTGAACGAAGGTGGTCCAATTTCATGGTCGATTTTCGTTGTGCTCGTGATCATGTCAATCGGGTCATTCTATATTTTGTTCACCAAGTTGCTCGAGCAGAATAAAGTGATGAAGCAGGCGCAACAGGTTCGCGCTGGTTTTTGGCGCGCAAACAGCCTGAAAGAAGGCGCTGCGAAATTGGATAAGAATAGCGCCTATCGTCAACTGGTTGACGACGGCATCGAAGCCGACGCGCAGCACGGTTTGCTGACCGATCCGGTTGAAGCGCATGACTGGCTCCACGGCGCGATGTCGCGTTCGGAAAATTCGATCAATAATAAACTGGCGGGCGGTCTGTCCTTCCTGGCAACGGTGGGTGCAACGGCTCCTTTCGTTGGTTTGCTCGGAACGGTTATCGGTATTTACTCGGCGCTGATTAAAATTGGTATCGCTGGTCAGGCATCGATCGATGCGGTTGCTGGCCCGGTTGGTGAAGCGTTGATCATGACTGCTATCGGTCTGTTCGTTGCTGTTCCTGCTGTGCTTGCTTATAACTGGCTTCAGGCCCGTAATAAATCGATCGCACGTAGCCTTGCGGCATTTTCGAATGACGTGCTGGGCTACATCAGCTCGGATGGTAAGGTGAAACCTGCCGCTCCAGCCGCTGCGCCAGCGCGTCCAGCAGCAGCGCCAGCTCAGCCAGCACCAGCAGCTAAAAAGTAAAAATGGGTATGGCCGCTCGGTAAACGGGCGGCCCATTGCCGGCATGTCCGGTCAATAATTTCCCATTTAACGAGAGAGGATTAGCCAATGGCTATTAGTTCAGGAGGCGGTGGCGAAGACACGCCGATGTCCGAGATTAACACGACACCCCTAGTGGATGTTATGTTGGTTCTGCTCATCATCTTCCTCATCGCCATTCCGGTGGTTATTCAGACAGTGGAGATGGAGCTACCCATCGTGCCTTTTGACCCCACAAAGTCAAAGGCAGAGAATATCGTGCTGGCCGTTACAACAACCGATGCGGCAGGGCGCGATCCCGGTGATCCGGCTTATGAAGGTGCCAATCCGGGCGGTGAATGCCGGGTATATATCAATGTTACGCCAATTGATTCAAACGAGCTGGTCGATAAGGCCGTTGCGCGTTTGAAACAGCAGGTCGAAGCATTGGGCGGCCAAGCCGCAATTGATGCCGGACAGGTGGCTATCGAAGATTTGCCAGAGGCGCATATTCGCGGTGACGTCAATACACCATGGCGCTGCATTGGCGGTGCGGTTTATTCGATGCAGTTGGCCGGATTTGCAAAGGTAGGCTTTATTTCATCGCCTATCGATCTGTCTGCGTCAGCAGTCAAATAACCACTTATCCTAAGGAGTAAATATTATGGCAATGAGTGGCGGTAAAGACGATGGCGAACCGATGATGGAAATGAACACGACGCCGTTGATCGACGTTATGCTTGTTCTCCTCATCATGTTCATCATCACCATTCCACCGATCACCCATACGGTCGAAATCGACTTGCCGGTGCAAAATAACGATCCTGTGGATCAGCCGATTGTTGATCCTGTGATCAACAAAATTGTGATTTTGCCCGACAATACGATTCAATGGAACGGCACACCCGTTTCATTGGACCAGATGGAACAGTTTTTGATCCAAACGACGTCCATGAAGCCTGAGCCGGAATTACAATTTCAGCCGGCACCCAATGCGGTTTATGATACCGTCGACCGGGCGTTGGCCAAGGTGAAGGGCAGCGGTATTACCAAATTCGGCTTTGTCGGAAATGAACAATATCGCGTCTTTGGTAAAGCGGCGCGTCCACCAAATTGATTTTGGTGATCGGTAACAAAACAAAACAAGGGCGGCCATTTGGTCGCCCTTTTTATTTTGGGGTCGCGCATTGTTCAAATGAGATGAATGTTGCGGGAGCTTGGTCAGCCACGCGAACAAATATCGTTGCATCGCTAAATAAGAATGATATATTATAACATACAGAGGAGACGGTAATATCGAAGGAGAGATGATATGGCAAAATTGCATTTTGGCAAATTCAGCATCGCGAAGGGCACCGGAAAGATTGGCGATCAGCCAAAAGGAGGCAATCCCATGATGGAAATGAACACGACTCCGCTCATTGACGTTATGCTTGTCCTCCTTATCATGTTTATCATTACCATCCCGCCGGTGACCCATGCGGTTACCATCGATTTGCCAGCCGCCCCGCCGCCGGGCGCCGTCGTCGAACCCAATCCCGTCATCAACAAAGTGGTGATCCTGCCCGACAGTACGATCATGTGGAATGGCACAGCGGTATCACTGGACCAACTCGACAATTATCTGCGCCAAACAACGGTGATGACGCCTGAACTGGAACTGCAATTTCAACCATCGCCGAACGCGGTCTATGATACCGTCGATCGGACCATGGCGTTGATTAAAGGCAGCGGAGTTCAAAATTTTGGCTTTGTCGGTAATGAACAATATCGGGTCTTCGCCAAGGCACAGCGCCTTCCGCGTTGAGCGGGCGATTAGCGGCAAAATCGGTGCCTTGCCGCGGATATGCAACTATGGACTATCATTACGCGGCATTATCGCCTTCCCATGATGAACGCCGCTGGCATGATCATCTTCCGCTTGCGCGATAGTGGTTCCCATAAAGTGTTTTTGCATATAGCATTATGCATGATAGCTGCTCAGCAGTGATAATGGAGGGGCAAGTAAACATGGGCAATATATCAAGGGTTGCTGGTATAGTAGCGATGCTATCGGTGTTGGGTGCCATTGCAATGAGCGGCGTTTCATCGCTGTTCGGCTTCAGCGGCGGGTTACTCTTGGCTGGGCTGTTGCTTGCCATAGTGGCGATGATTAGCTGGTTTTTCGGCCGCAAGATGGACGGTCAATCCAAGGCCGCAAAAACCGGCATAGTCACCGGGTTATGTGCCTTCATTAGCGGCTTTGCCTTCTCGCTCTACGCCACGCCGGTTTCCATGGATAGCAGCGATCCGGTTGGCGGCCCAGTAGACATGGCCGCGCCTGAATAACATATGATCAGACGTTTATCCTATATCATCACTATGGCTCTAGCTCTAAGCTGTTTGTCGGTAGGTGTCAGTCATGCGGAACCTGACAATGATACCGCTTTATCCTTATATATCGGCCAATATTATCCAAGCGGTCAGGCCTATCTGGTGCCACTGACCAACGAAGAGGATGGATCAGAAGAAGCCTCTGCGCAAACCAAGACCGCGCCCAAAACTATCCAATTGGCCTCCTTCCCAAATCAGGCAGAGACACCGCCGAGCGGATCGAATTCGCAAAGCGCGAAGCGGACTGGGTATCAGGGTGATGTTTACCCGCCCTATCTCGAACATATGCCTGCCGATGATATGTGTGGCTCAAATCACCGGGTTGATCCCCAAAACCAATATCTTGATATCACACAATACCCTCCCAACATGCCGTTCACCGATTTTTTCAATCGCGGCATGCCGGATAATTGCGAACCGGAACAAATGGTCGCACAATATATGGTGCCAAATTGGGGGCGCAAATCTATCCCCGTTATCGCAGTTGCGGACATTGCGAATTTTACCGTTGACCAGAGCAATGCGGGGAAACCAAGGCCATTAACCGCCACCGAACGGGAACAGGTCGCGGCATATAAAGCCGATTATATCAAAAGCTATGAAGCGGCCTATGATGAAAATTACGATATTGGCGATATACTGTCCTTGGCCGACGCCCATATCTTGTTTGAATTAAAGCTTTCGGATGACAGGCGAAGCGTCCGTGTTTCGCATTGGCAATCTGTGTCTATCGCTGACCATCTCTATCTGGTGATCGTTGTTGATGAGTTGGTCGACGGCATAGTTATCAACACAAGCGAATACCGGCGCGCTCAAGGGGTCCTGTAAAGTGACTGATGCATTGGCACCAGACCCGTTCTGTGCATCACGCATCAAATTGTAGGCTGGCGAGGCGGGCGTAAAGGCCGCCGGCTTTGCTCAGATCGTTATGGGTGCCTTCCTCGACGATCCGGCCTTTATCCATCACGATGATCCGCTGTGCCGACCGAACGGTAGCGAGGCGGTGGGCAATGACGATGGTGGTCCGGCCCTCCATAAGCTTATCGAGCGCATCCTGCACGAGCCGTTCACTTTCCGCATCAAGCGCCGATGTAGCTTCATCCAGTAGCAATATCGGAGAATCGCGCAGCACAGCCCGGGCAATGGCAATACGTTGCCGCTGCCCGCCCGAAAGCCGCGCTCCGCCCTCACCCAAATAAGTGTCGAGCCCATCGGGCAAATCGCGCAAAAATCCTTCTGCATTGGCTTTTCGCGCGGCTTCCCAGATCATGTCGTCGCTCGCATCCCAATTGCCGTAGCGCAAATTATCGCGCGCGGATGATGCGAATAGCACCGTATCCTGCGGCACATAGGCCATGCGGACGCGGATGTCGGCGGGATCCGCACTGGTCAGGGCGACCCCGTCCATGCGCACTTGTCCGCTTTCGGGATCGTAAAAACGCTGCGCCAGTTGGAACAAGGTTGATTTGCCCGCACCTGATGGCCCGACGACCGCCACCGTTTCACCGGGGCTGACTTTCAGGGTGAAATCCTCGAGGGCCAGAACCTCTGGCCGGGTGGGATAGCGGAAATTTACACGGTCGTAGGATAGCTGCCCGCGCGGCGGCACGGGCAATGCAACGGGTTTTGCAGGCGGCGCGATATCCGGCTCCTCATTCAGCAGCTCGGCCAAGCGGCTGGATGCGCCCGCGCCGCGCACCAGATCGGCATAAACCTCGCTCAATGCGCCAAATGCGCCTGCCACAATCCCCGCCGTGATAACGAAAGCAAGGATGGACCCGCCGCTCATCGTATTGGCGCGGACCGCCTCTACGCCTTGCCATACCAGGATCGTGATCCCGCCAAAAATGAGCATGATAAACATCGCGGTCAGCGTCGCGCGCAGGAAAATACGACGCTTTGCGGTTTTGAAGCTTTCCTCAACCGCGGTGCCAAAGCGTTCGCCCTCGCGCTGCTGCTGACCAAAGGCTTGCACAATTTTCATGGCGCCCAATGTCTCGGAAACGATCGTCCCGACATCGGCAACCCGGTCCTGGCTGGTGCGGGCGACCGTTTGCAATCTGCGGCCATAGAGGATGACGGGCGTTAGCACGAGCGGAATACCGATAAGCAGGCCGCCGGTCAGCTTTGGCGCGAGCCACAGCAAATAGCCAATGCCGCCAAGCCCCAGAAAGAAATTTCGAATGGCGACCGACACGGTTGTGCCCACCACTTGTTCAATCACCGCGGTATCGGATGTCATGCGCGATGCAATTTCGGCCGGGCGGTTTTCTTCAAAAAATTTTGGCGCAAGGCGCAGCAGGTTTTTCTGCACATCAGTGCGGATGTCGGCGACAACCCGCTCCCCCAGCCAGCTGACGAAATAAAAGCGAAAGGCCGTGGCGATACCCAACACAACCGTAATCCCCATTAAGCCGTAAAAATAGGGCGTGATGTCTATATCCTGATCGATAAATCCATTATCGACAATCGCCTTGAAACTGGCGGGAATTGAGAGGGTTCCGGCAACCGCGACAATCAAGGCAAGGAGCGCGAAGACCAGCTGTTTGGGATAGGCTTTCACCCGCTCCCAAATCATCCACAGGCTGGATAGTTTCGGTTTTGCCTTTTGCTCGGTCACTGCGCGACTTTGCGTTGAATCGGCATCATCGGATGAGATCAGGCTAGCGGATGCGGAAGGAGTATCATTCATGACGCCGCTCTAGCAGGCTCACCGCTGCGTCACAATTGAACATAGGTTCAATTTTGCAATTTGTCGCTTTTCTATGGTGCAATGCACAATTTATGCCTATGTATGCAGGCTAAGAGCTTGCAGGGTCGCATCTATGCAGGCCAGAAATAGGGGCAAATAATGCTATATACAGCTTATGAAATGCAGAAAAATATACTCGCCGGTGCAGGCAAGATCGCGGGCTGGCAGGCGCAGATACTCAATAGCCCGCTCAATCCGGTCAGCTATCTGGGCGGCAGCGTCGCTGCATCTGCGCTTGACGTATTTGCCCATTCGGTTGAAATTCGCGGCAAACCCGAATTTGGATTAAACAGTGTCACCATTGACGGCACGGAATATCCGGTCGAGGAAATGGTTGAAGCGCGCAAACCGTTTGGCCAATTGAAACATTTCGTTCATGCCAAAAACCGCAACGCGCCGCGTTTGTTGATCATTGCGCCTATGTCGGGCCATTTCGCCACCTTGCTGCGCGGCACGGTTGAGCGGATGATGCCGGACCATGATGTCTGGATTACGGATTGGCGCGACGCCCGTGATGTCCCGCTTACCGGCGGGGGTTTCGATTTGGAAACCTATATTGATTATATTATTGAGTGGCTTGAATTTCTGGGCCCGGATAAGGACGGACGCGGAGCGCATTTGCTCGCGGTGTGCCAACCATCGGTGCCCGCTTATGCTGCCGCCGCGATCATGGGGCAGAAAAACCATCCGCTCGCCCCGCGCACGCTGACCATGATGGGCGGACCGATTGATACCCGTGAAGCGCCAACCGCAGTGAATGATCATGCGACCGACAAACCGCATGAATGGTTCATCCAAAATGTAATCGCCACCGTACCGCGTTACTACCGGGGTGCAGGCCGCCGCGTCTATCCCGGATTTTTGCAGCTATATAGCTTCATGTCGATGAATTTGGGCAGCCACATGACCAGCCATTGGCAAATGTTCAACCATCTGGTCGATGGCGACGGCGATGGTGCCGACAAGCATAAGGAATTTTACGACGAATATCGCAGCGTTTGCGACATGACCGCCGAATTTTACCTGCAAACGATCGATGTCGTGTTCCAGCGTCATTTACTGCCCAAGGGCGAATTTAACTATCGCGGTATGCTGGTCGACCCAGCGGCGATTACCCGCACAGCAATCATGGCGGTTGAGGGCGAGCGCGACGATATTAGCGGCATTGGTCAGACAAAGGCTGCGCTATCGCTGGCGAGCAAATTGCCGGATGAGAATAAGCATTATTATCTAGTCCCCGAAGTTGGCCATTACGGCATTTTCAATGGCAGCAAATGGCGCACAAAAATTGCGCCGGTGCTGGAAGATTGGATCCGCAAACATGATGGCAGCGCCAGTTAACCGCGCGCCATCCACCAATAGCTGATCAGGGCAATTGCGGCGGCCCATAGCAGGATAATTGCGGCGGCCCCGGCAAAACTAACGGGCCGGTCTGCGGCTGCCTCTGCTTGTTCCAATGCCCGAGCATAAATTTCGGGCGGCGTTATCCGGCGGAACAACCAAATGCCTGCCGGTATCAGCAGGGCATCATCCATCAGCCCTAGAACCGGAATAAAATCAGGGATCAGGTCAATCGGCGACAAGGCATATGCAGCGATGCAGAGCGCCAACAATCTGGGCCCTGACCCTAAGCTCGGATCGCGCGCGCATAGCCAAGTCGCATGGGCATGTAATTTCAGCTTTTTGGCTATTCTGCGAAGATTTTTCATGTCATGACGCGCTCATGGGATTGATGATCAGCGCTGTCATAGAATGCTGGCCCGTGAATGGCGAGTTTATCATCGCGCGCGGGGCAAAAACGGATGTCGATGTGCTTGTCGTTGCGGTCTGCGACGGGGACTATACCGGCATGGGTGAAAGCACAGCCATTTACTATGACGGCGAAACCGCAGGCCGGTGCCTGAATCAAGTCATGTCGGTGGCAGATCAGCTGCACGATATGGAGAGTATGACGGCGAAGCAGGCGGTGCAGTCGCTTTTGCCGCGCGGTGCGGCGCGCAATGCGCTGGACTGCGCCCTGTGGGATTTGGCGGCGCAGCAGGCCGCAATGCCGTTATGGCAATTTGCGGGCCTACCGCAGCCGAAACCCTTGCTGACCGCCTTTACCATATCGCTGGGTGAAGCTGGCGCGATGCAGGCCGATGCAGCGCGGGCGGCGGAGCAAGGCTACCGCTTGCTGAAACTGAAACTAACCGGTGATGGCGATGCCGAACGAGTGGCGGCGGTCCGCGCCGGTGCGCCCGATGCGCGGTTAATTGTCGATGCGAATGAAAGCTGGACCGGATTGGACATCGCCGCAGAGGCACAGGCGCTGGCCGATTTGGGGGTGGAGATGGTGGAGCAGCCATTGCCGCATAGTGATGACGGCGCACTGGCGCGTGTCACCGCATCCTTGCCGTTGATCGCTGATGAAAGCTGTCACGATGCGGGCGACGTGGTCCGCTGCGCCCATTTATATGACGGTATCAATATCAAACTCGACAAAGCAGGCGGCCTGACAGAAGCCATCGAAATGGCGCATCAGGCACGGGCGGCGGGCCTGAAAATTATGTCGGGTTGTATGCTGTCAACCAGCCTGGGTATCGCGCCCGCGTTTCTTTTGGCGCAGCTTGCCGACTGGGTGGATTTGGACGGCCCGGCGCTGCTCGCTGGCGACCGCGACGATGCTTTTCGTTTCGCAGACGGGATGATATTGCCGCCACTATGATATATACAGCGCCCCGATTGGAGACTGAGCGGCTCATTTTGCGCGGGCATGAACGTGCTGATTTTGAGGCTATTTTTGAAATGGGCCAAGATGCCGAGCGGACCCAATATAAAGGCGGGCCGATTACTGTTCGCTCGCTCGCTTGGGAGAAATTCCTGCGCGGTCCGGCCATGTGGGCGCTTTTGGGTTATGGCATGTGGATTGTCGAGCGGCGCAGCGACGGCACCGTGCTGGGGCAGGTGGGCTATGCCGATTTCATGCGCGATATGGACCCGCCGCTTGCCGATATTCCCGAAATGGCTTGGGTGCTGGGGCGTGCGGCGTCGGGGCCCGTTGGGCAAGGACTGGGCTATGGCAGCGAAGCGTTAGCCGCGGCGCTGCAATGGGGGGATGCGCATATGTCGGCGCGGGCCTATCAATGTATCATCAGCGACGGCAATATCCCATCGATCCGGTTGGCGCAGAAATATGGATTTCAGGAGATACGCCGGACTTTATACAAGGAATCCGAGACGATCGTGCTTGAACGCCCGCGCCCCGCCAGCCCCCCTTCTAGCCCCACGGCCAAAATCTATTCAGCCTCATAGGGTTGGCAAGTTTGCAGCGGATCACACGTCCAAATTCGCCACATTAAGCGCATTTTCGACAATGAAGTCGCGCCGTGGCTCCACCACTTCGCCCATCAATTTGGTGAAAATATCATCGGTCAAATCGGCCTGTTCAACCGTGACTTGCAACAAGGAACGATGATTGGGATCGAGCGTGGTTTCCCATAGCTGTTCCGCGTTCATTTCGCCCAAGCCTTTATAGCGCGAAATAGCCAGCCCTTTGCGCCCGGCGGCCAAAACCGCATCAAGCAACTCGGATGGCCGCGTGATGAGCGTGCCCGCACCTGTATTTGCGTCAAATTCTTCCTCAACCGCTCCATCATCGCTGGCCGCCACATTGGCAGCTTTAACCAGCCGGGAGGGTACGGAATAGCTACCGCTTTGTTCGGCGGCAAGCTTGTGCAATTTACGCGCCTCAGCGCTGGTCAGGAATGCCGGTTCGATAATGTGATGGTCGGTCACCCCGCGCCATAGCCGCTCGAAATGATAGCCGCCTTCTGCTGAAATGCGTCCGGTCCACCGGCCTTCGCTATCCTGCGCCTGCATCCACAAAGCCGCTTTTTGCACGGCATCGCTGCGATCCTGGCTATCAATCTCGCCACTATAATCGGGATTTAGGGCGCCGGTGAGCGCCATCGCTTCGATGATCGTGCTGTCATAGCGGCGCGGCACATAAGCCATCAAGCTGCGCATCCGCCGTGCATGTTCAACCAGCGCGGCCAGATCATTGCCGCTGCGCGCGCCTTCGGATGTTTCCAAAATGACACCCGAAAGACCGGTTTCGACCAAATGAGCATCGAGCGCGTTATTGTCTTTCAAATAAATCTCACTGCGTCCTTTGGCGACTTTATACAGCGGCGGCTGCGCGATATATAAATGCCCGCGTTCAATAATCTCAGGCATCTGCCGGTAGAAGAATGTCAGCAGCAAGGTGCGAATATGCGCGCCATCGACGTCAGCATCGGTCATGATCACGATCTTGTGATAGCGCAATTTTTCGATGTTAAACTCTTCGCGGCCAATGCTCGTGCCCATCGCTTGAATCAGCGTGCCGACCTCTTTGGAAGACAGCATCCGGTCAAAACGGGCTCGTTCGACATTCAGGATTTTACCCTTTAGCGGCAATATCGCTTGATAGTGACGATCGCGCCCTTGCTTTGCGCTGCCACCTGCGGAATCACCCTCGACGAGGAATAATTCAGATTTGGCGGGATCGCGTTCCTGACAATCGGCGAGTTTGCCGGGCAGCGAGGCGATGTCCATCGCGCCTTTCCGCCGGGTCAGCTCGCGCGCTTTTTTCGCGGCTTCACGGGCCGCAGCTGCATCAATCACCTTTTGGATGACCATTTTCGCATTGCCCGGATTTTCTTCCAGCCACTCGCTCATTCGGTCAGCCATCAAGCTTTCCAGCGGTTGGCGCACTTCCGATGACACCAGCTTATCCTTGGTCTGTGAGCTGAATTTTGGATCGGGGAGTTTTACCGAGACAATCGCCGTTAAACCTTCACGCATATCATCGCCGGTAAGCGACACTTTTTCTTTTTTGAGCATCCCCGATTTGTCGGCATAATTGTTGAGCGTGCGAGTCAATGCGGCCCGGAATGCCGCCAAATGCGTCCCGCCGTCGCGCTGCGGTATGTTATTGGTAAAGCACAGCACATTTTCATAATAGCTGTCATTCCATTCGAGTGCGACATCAATACCAATGCCGTCCCGCTGCGATGAAATGGCGATGGGATCGGGCAATAAAGCCGTTTTATTCCGGTCCAGAAATTTAACGAAAGCGGCAATTCCGCCTTCGTAGAAAAGATCGACCTCTTTTGTTTCTTCATGCCGTTTGTCGCGCAGGAATATCCGCACGCCGCTGTTCAAAAAGGCAAGCTCGCGGTAGCGATGTTCCAACTTGTCAAAATCAAATTCGGTGACATTTTTGAACGTGTTGGTCGAAGCCATAAAGGTCACACGCGTGCCTTTTTTGCCATCGGGCGCAGGCCCGCGCTCGACCAGCGGTCCGACACTGTCGCCATGCTCAAATCGCATCCAATATTCTTTACCATCGCGCCAGATGGTCAGCTCCAAAAATTCGGAAAGCGCATTCACCACCGACACACCGACCCCGTGCAGGCCGCCGGACACCTTATATGCATTATCATCGCTGGTATTTTCAAACTTACCGCCGGCATGCAGCTGCGTCATAATCACTTCGGCTGCCGACACGCCCTCTTCTTTATGCATATCCACCGGAATGCCGCGGCCGTTATCTTCCACGCTGACACTGCCATCCGGGTTCAGCTCAATCAGCACCAGGTCGCAATGCCCGGCAAGTGCCTCATCAATCGCATTGTCCGACACCTCAAACACCATATGATGCAGGCCAGAGCCGTCATCGGTGTCGCCAATATACATGCCGGGACGTTTGCGAACGGCATCGAGGCCCTTCAGCACTTTGATGGAATCGGCACCATATGCATTTTTATTGGGATTGGCGGCGCTATCGCCGCCGGAGCCTATTTCGTTGGTTTCATCAGTCATCGAGTTACTATAGGGAAACGGGGCGGAAAACCCAAGCAAAACGGGTATTTTTCCACAGGCTTTTATGATTGTAAAACAATGACCTGTATATTCTTTGAGGTTATGTTGCAGTGATGTAAAGAAGGCACAAAGGAAAAAAGGCCACAAAGGGGGCTGGGCTATGCTCGAGAGGGCAGAGAAACTCGCAAGTATTGCGATTGACTGCGGGTTCAAGATACACACCGAGATTGGGCCGGGTTTGCTCGAATCCGTTTATGAGCATGTGTTGGCCAGGCGGCTGGAGCAGCGCGGGTTAAGGGTTGACCGGCAAAAGCCGGTCGGTATCAACATTGATGGTATAAGCTATCCGGATGCGTTTCGGTATGATCTTTTGATCGAAGACACTTTGTTGATTGAAGTGAAGTCGATTGAAAAGCTGGGTCCTATTCCTGTGAAGCAAACACTAACTTATATCCGGTTGATGCAGCTCCCTTTGGGTCTAGTATTCAATTTTGGAAGCGAAACTTTCCGGCAGGGAATAAGGCGCATCATGAACAATATTGCATAGAAATATTCCTCGCGCCTTTTTTTCTTCGTGCCTTTTTTACAAAATATGGCACTATCCTCAAGCTTGAGAGGAGAGAATAATTTGCAGGAATATCCAGTTACCATGACGATCGCGCTGCCGTTGCTTACAGGGTGTAGCAAGACGGCAGTGAGGGCTTCGGCGCGGATTGTAAGGAAACGCTTGCCTTGGTTGGCCGCAATATCCCGCCCAACAGCGTGCAATAACTTATGACCACCAATCCAATCGAATATCTCGAAGAGCCTTATGGCGATTTCTCCGCGCTGATTGCTGCGCATGGCGAACAGCGCGAGAGCCAAATTGCGCTGGATGATGGCGATGAAAAGCTGACTTGGGGGCAGGTTGATGCCTTGACTGCGCGCATCGCGGCGCAGTTGCAGGCGGACGGGCTGCAAAAAGGGCAGGCGGTCGCCATTCTCGGCACCACCACGGTGCATTATGCGCTCGCCTATCTGGCCGCGATCCGCGCAGGGGGATGCGCCGCGCCGCTGACCACCAGCGCCGCGCCGCAGCAATTAGAGGCGATGATGGCGGATTCGGGTGCGGTCCATCTCTTCATCGATGCCGCCAAGTTGGCCGATATGGCGGGGCGGACAATCGCGCCGAAACATATCATCATGCTGGACGGTGCGCAGGGTGATCACCCCGATTATCGCTGCTGGATGGCGGCACAGGGCGCAGCGCCCGCTGACCCGGATTGCACCGCCGACGACCCGTTCAACATCATTTACAGCTCCGGCACCACGGGCACGCCAAAGGGCATTGTCCATTCACGGCAAATGCGCTGGCGGCAATATGCGGGGCAGCCGCATTTCGGGGTGGCGGGGCAGGCCACGATGCTGTCCACGCCGCTTTATTCGAACACCACTTTGGGGCTGTTCCTGCCGACAATGGCCTATGGCGGCACCGCGCTATTGATGAAGAAATTTGACGTGAAGGGCTGGCTGCAACGCGCCGCCGCGGCCCGCGCGACGCATACGATGCTGGTGCCCGTCCAATATAAGCGCCTGATGGAATATCCGCAGTTTGATGATTATGATCTGTCGGCGATGCAGCTGAAATATTGCACTAGCGCGCCGTTCAGCGCGGAGCTAAAGGCCGAGGTGCTGGAGCGCATGCCGGGCGGACTGGTCGAGATTTATTCGATGACCGAGGGCGGCGTGGTGTGCCTGCTGCTGGCACATGAGCATCCCGACAAGCTGCACACCGTGGGCGTGCCGTGGGGCGGCAGCGAGGTTTTTACGATTGATGAAGAAGGCCGCCGCCTGCCCGATGGAGAAATTGGCGAGCTGGTCGGGCGGTCGCGCACGATGATGAACGGATATCAGAACCAGCCCGAAAAAACGCGAGACGCGAGCTGGTTCGATGCAGACGGCAGCCGCTGGCAACGCATGGGCGACATTGGCCGCGTTGATGCCGATGGCTTTATCGAGCTGCTCGGCCGGTCAAAGGATATGATTATTTCGGGCGGGTTTAATATCTACCCGGTCGATCTGGAAAATGTGCTGATGGAGCACCCCGATGTTGCCGAGGCCGCAGTCATTGGCGTCGAATCCGACCGCTGGGGCGAAACGCCCTTGGGCTTTGTCGTCGCGCAAAAGGGCGCGGCGCTTGATACAGATGAAGTGCTTGCGGCGACCAACGCCAAGCTAGGCAAAACGCAGCGCCTCTCCGCGTTGCACGTCATCGAAGAAATGCCGCGCAGCCATATCGGGAAATTGCTAAAGACCGAGCTCAGGGAGATGGCCTTAAATAAGGTGACCTGATTTTACTGGCAATGGCGGAGTCATGTGATAATATTACCTTCTGACAGAGGGATGAGATATATGAACCAATTCGGGTACCGGCACCTCGTGCTGATTTGCTTGCTTTTTTTGGTCTTGAATTTGTCAACAACGGCGCTCGCGGGCGACGGGGCTATGGCCAACCCTAACCTGACAGCGGAAATTGACGGTATAGACAGCGAGGAAACCCGAAGCGACATGCTGCGCTTCAGCGAATTTACGCTGGATATGAAAGCACAGGGCAATGTTGCGGATGCCGAATTGACGGTGACTATCGTAAATCCCAGTGAAAATGAGCTGGAGGCACAGCTGGCCTTTCATTTGCCCAAGGGGGCTGCGGTGACCGGCTATGCCATTGACCTCGAAGATCCAGATGAAGCCGCGAAAGGCCTGCTGATCGACGGGGTATTGCTGGAGGAAAAAAAGGCAAGGACTGCGTATGAAAATCAGGTGCGCGGTGAAGTGGACCCCGGTCTGGCTCAGGTTTCGCGGGCCGGAATTTTTACAACCAGCATTTATCCAGTAAATGAAGATGGCGGCACGCGAAGAATGCGCCTCAAATTCTCATTTGCTATTGGTCCCGATTTCAACTGGCCGATAATGCTTGCGCAAAAGGCGGACAAATGGGCGATCAATCTCGAACTGAACGGGCTCAAAAAACCGCCAGTCGCCTCACTGCCAAATGGCATCCAATTCAAGCGCTCCGGAATAGACGGCTATACTGCCCAGATTTCTGGCGCGAACAGTGTTATCGAAGGGGCGATACGCCTATCGGAGCTTCATCCTTCCGATGTGCTGATCAGCAGGCATAAATCAGGCGATGAAATTGTGCATCTTTCAGGGCCGCTTCCCAAGGCCGGAGTAAAGGCGCAGCGGCCCGAATTAGTCCGCGTCTATTGGGACAAAAGCCTTTCGCGCAACCAGGGCAATGTGCCCATGGAACGCAAGCTGGCGGTTGATGCTATATCCGCTTTAAACCCTGCGGGGATTGAATTTATTGCCTTTGACGCCGATGCGGTGGAAATTTCTGGACAGGCCGATAGCGCGGCATTGGGTAATGAATTGGACGCCGTCCGCTACAGCGGCGGTAGCGGGCTTGGCGCGCTTGCCAAGAACCAGCCCGAAGCAGAGGCTGAAATCTGCCTGATGTTTTATGATGGCCTGGCAACAGTAGACCGCAAGGCTGAATTTGACCCCAATTGCCGCCTGCATATTTTTAGCAGTGTTCCCGCGGCAAATACGGCGCGCCTGTCGGCGATGGCGCGGCAATATGGCGGACAATTTCATGCCATAGCCAGCAATGGCGATTTGGCGGCGGTTATTGCCAAGCTAACTTCGGGCAGGCCGATATTGCAGGCGATACGGGGGGAACGGGGAAAGGCATTGCCCTTTATCACATTGCCCGCGCCCGATGGGTATTGGGCTGCTGTTATCAAGTCGCAGCGTGATACGAAACTTGATGTCAGGCTGGCTGCGGGCGGCAAACGCTTTCGCCGGCAAATCCCGCTCGATGCAAGTGCAGAAAGCTATGACGGGGCGGGCGCACTATGGGCAAAATCGGAACTGGCGCTGCGTGATGATGGCATAGACCGCAAGGCCTTTCTGGAATTTGCACGCCGATATTCGGTCGAATATCCAGGGCTTAGCTTTCTTGTTCTTGAAGACCCGGATGATTATGTCCGCAACGACATTGCCCCGCCAGGCAGCTATCCTAAAGAAATGCTCTCCGACTTTCGTGAGGCGCGCAAAGACGCAGACGAAGAAATCCGTGAAGAGAGGGAGGAACGCTTTGCCAATCTGCTCAAAGACTGGGAAGAACTGAAAGAATGGTGGGCAGAGGAATATGACGAGGAAGACTGGAAATTCGCCAGTAAGAAAAGACGCAATAATCCTGAAAATGATACCGATGGCTATGCATTGGAAGACGCAGCCGATGCAGCTGCTGAGGGAGCGCCTCTACCGCCATCTCCGCCGCCGCCGCCTCCAGCGGGAGTAATACAATCTTCGATAGTTGCAGAAGATATCGCAGCGGCGGAACAAGAACCCGCATTTCCCGGCGGGGGTCGCGGTGGTTATTATGGTGATGACCATGACGTTGTTATAGTAACAGGCACCCGAATTGATCCGAAAATTGATGTCAAAATTGACGCGTGGCAGCCCGACCGCCCTTATTTGAAGGCGCTGGATGCTGCAGGCGATGATTATGCCGCTGCTTTCCTGATTGAAGAGAAAAAGCATGGCAGCCTGCCCGCATTCTATCTGGATGTATCACGCTGGCACGCCGAAAATGGCCGCGATCTGCAGGCACAGCAGACTTTGCTTTCTGCATTAGAATTGCCAGTGGCCAATGATGAAACGATGCTGATTGTGGCGCAAAGGCTGCTGCGCTTCGGGCAGCATGACCGGGCCATTGACCTGCTGGATTATCTCGCCGCGCGGCAGCAATTCCTGCCCCAGCCCAAACGGCACTTGGCCCTTGCACTTTTGAAACGCGCCCGCATGGCGGAAAGCAGAAACGCAAAAGACGATTATGAACGCGCCATCGCGCTGCTCTATGACATTGCCGTCAATCCGGTTCGCGACGGAGATGAAGGGATTGATCTGGTTTCACTGGTCGAGGCGAATGCCGCACTGTCCGCGGCAAAAAGCACAGGAGCCAAGATTGAAATGGATGAACGGTTGGTGGCGTCGCTTGATACCGATGTCCGCGTTGTTATCGATTGGACCACCGAGAGTACTGATCTGGACCTGTGGGTCATCGAACCGACGGGCGAGAAAGCCTATTATAGTAATCGAAGCACCAGCATAGGCGGGCATATGTCGGATGACATGACCGATGGCTACGGACCTGAGGAATATATGATCCGCCGGGCGATGCCGGGAGATTATCAAGTGCGTGCGCATGTCTATTCCTCAGACAGGATTAACCCCAATGGTGTGTCCATCTTGACTGCACGGTTGATCCGCAATTTCGGAAGGCCTGGCGAGAGTGAAGAATATGTTGATATTGAGCTGGGCAAGCCGTTGCCGCGCGATCCAGACGCTGACCCTGAGCAGGATAATGATGATGAGGAAGAAGACAAAAAGGTCGGTGTTATAACCGTCGCCAAGCCGGAATAATGGGAGTGCCTTTTATTTTCCTGATGCAGCGATCCGCGCCACCACATCATCGCGCACGGCGGGCGTCACGAATTTGCTGATATCACCGCCATAGAGTGCGATTTCCTTCACCAGCCGAGATGCAATGGGTTGTAGCGACACGTCGGCCATCAGGAATATCGTTTCCACGCGGTCATTGAGCTGCCGGTTCATGCCCGTCAGCTGATACTCATATTCGAAATCGGTCACGCCGCGAATACCGCGCAGGATTACGCCCGCCCCTTGCGCATCGGCAAAGTCCATCAGCAGCGAGTTGAAACCAACGACTTCGATATTGGAGCTGCCTAATGCCGCAATTTCGCGTTTTACCATGGCGATGCGTTCATCATCGGAAAACATGGGCGATTTTGCGATATTGGTGGTGACCCCGATTATCAACCGGTCAACCAGCTTTGCCCCGCGTGTGATGATGTCCATATGCCCCAGCGTGATGGGATCAAATGTCCCGGGATATACGCCAATCCGTTCTTTCATATCCGCCCCCTTTAATGATCGCGTTCCAGCACATAACGGGCAATCGCGCGCAGCAAATCGGCCTCTTTGCCATAAGCAGACAGATGCTCCATTGCTTGGTTGACGAGCATCGCCGCCTGTTCTTTTGCGCGGTCCAATCCCATGAGCGACAGGAACGTCGCTTTGCCTGCTTCGGCGTCTTTATACAGCGCTTTTCCGGCCAATTCCGGGTCGCCCTCCACGTCCAATATGTCATCGGCAATTTGGAAAGCGAGCCCAACATCCCGGGCATAGCCGCGCAAATGCGTGCGTCCGGCGGCAGGGACATGGCCCAAAATCGCGCCCATTTCCACGCTGGCGCTGATCAGGGCGCCGGTTTTCAACGCTTGCAAACGGGTTACGGTGGGCAGGTCGAAATTGGCCTTTTCCGCCTCCAAATCCATCATTTGCCCGCCGGCCATCCCGTCAGGACCGCTGGCCTGTGCCAGACACAGGATCAACTCGCTGCGCACAAACGGGTCAGCATGGGTCGCGGGGTCGGCCAATATTTCAAAAGCGAGCGCGTGCAGGCTATCCCCCGCCAGCACAGCCGCCGCCTCTCCAAATGCGCGGTGGACGGTGGGTTTGCCCCGCCGCATTTCATCATCATCCATGCAAGGCAGGTCATCATGGATCAGCGAATAAACATGGATCGCCTCAACCGCCGCTGCGACACGCAGTGCAACGTCCCGCTCGACATGAAATAGGCTCGCCGTCGCAACCAGAAGCAATGGCCGTAACCGCTTGCCACCGCCAATCGCCGCATGACGCATCGCTTCGTATAAGGGCGCGCGGGCATCGCCTGGAATTTGCAGCAAGCTATCAAATTCGGCGTCAATTTCGCCTGCGATCTGATCAATGGCGGACAATAGGTCGGCGGTCGTCAGCGGCGGCGATGGCGGCGATGTCATCGCGTCAGTCCTGATCGAACGGCTCTGTGCCAACCGGCGTGCCGCCCGCGCCCAGGCTGATCGCCTCAATTTTCGCTTTGGCTGCTTCGAGCCGTTTCTGGCATAATTCTCTCAGCGCATTTCCGCGTTCATAAAGCGCAATGGATTCGTCCAGTGGCGCTTCCCCGCTTTCCAGCTTATGGACTATCGCTTCCAGCGCTTTCAACGCCTCTTCAAAATTCAACGCCTGATCGGCGGATTGTGCATCGTCATTCATGGCGCACAGCTTTGGCGCGGCCATGCACGGCGGTCAAGCTTTTCAGCGAAGAGCCTGCAAAAGCGGCTGTGCCTGCGGAACGTCCATGCTGCCGATTTTGGCTTCACAATGAATATCGGTGCCGCTAAACGTCCGGGACTATGAAAAAAACTCTCTTCCTGATCGCCCCCGTTGCTTTGCTAGCTCTTGCAGCATGTAACAAAACCGAAACCCCCGCCGAAGGCGAAACCGAAACCGCTACGGCTGAACCCGCTGCGCCGATTGAGATGCCGCCGCCGATTACTGCGTCGGACACATATCGCTGTGCCGATAATACCATCCTTTATGTTGATTTTCTGGGTGAGAATGTTGCCGCAGACATTCGCATCGGCGACAAAACGGCCAGCGCAATTCGCGTGAGCCAGCCCAAAGCAGAAGTGCCCGCAGCAGGTGAAGCGTCAAGCGCGCCGGCTGCTCCCGAAGCAGAAGCCGCCGCTGGACCCTTGAAATCGGACGATGGCGAAGCATCGCTGTCAGGCAGCGGTAAGCAGATAAATGTGAAATTGCCCGGCAAAGGCGCGCAAACCTGCAAAGGCGCATAAGCTCAATCTATCCTATAATGAATATCGCAGGGGTCGGCTGGTCCGGCCCCTTTCTTTTTGCCCAAAAGCGGCTAGGCTGATCGCTCACAGCATAGAGGAGCGCGCAAATGTTCATTGGTCATTATGCTCCGGCGCTTATTGCGGCGGCCCATCCAAAGGCGCCGCGACTGGGCGTAACCTTCATTGCTGCGCAATTGGTCGACCTGGCTTTCTTCGCTTTTGTCCTGACCGGCACCGAAAAAATGCGGGTAACGCCGGGGCTGACCGAAATGAGCCCGCTGGATTTCTACCATATGCCGTATACGCACAGCCTCGCCGGCGGCATTATTTTCGCGGCGGTCATGGCATGGGTGATCTATTATTTTTCTCGCAGCGCAGCAGCAGCGATCATCGGCGGCGCGGTTGTTGTGTCACACTGGTTTGTCGATCTGCTTGTCCATGCTCCCGATCTGACCTTATTTGGCGGCCCGCCAAAACTGGGCTTGGCGCTGTGGGATTACCCGCTGATCGAAATGCCGCTGGAGCTTGGCATTACCGGAGCAGCGCTCGGATATTATTACACAAAAGTGAGGGCGAGGGACGGCGCGTGGGTCGGCGGCGTGATTAAAAAACCGCTATTGTCGCTGGGCGGCGTGATGCTGGTGCTGCAACTGTATAGCTGGTTGTCCTCCGAACCTGCGGAGGTTGGCCTGGCGTTGCCGCTGACGGCGCTGGCTGCCTATGGTTTATTCATCTGGCTTGCCTTCCGCGTGGACTGGGCGCGCCGCCAAGAAAATTGAATGCGCCGCTGCGCGAAATGGGTCTAGGCTTGAACTAAAATGGCCGCTAAAGGCGGGGTCATGTCAGACATTAAATCCCAAATCACCCCTCAGGTCGTTGCCGAACATGGCCTGAATGAAGAAGAATATGCGCGCATCCTAGCCGCCATGGGACGTGAGCCCAATTTGGTTGAGCTCGGGATATTCTCGGTCATGTGGTCGGAGCATTGTTCTTACAAAAGCTCGCGTATCCATTTGGCAAAGCTGCCAACCGAAGGGCCACAGGTCATTTGCGGCCCCGGCGAAAACGCGGGCGTCATCGACATTGGCGAAGGGCCGAATGGGCAAAAGCTGGCGGCGATTTTCAAAATGGAATCGCATAATCACCCGTCCTACATTGAACCTTATCAGGGTGCGGCGACCGGCGTGGGCGGCATCTTGCGCGATGTGTTTACCATGGGCGCGCGCCCAGTGGCGAATCTGAACGCGCTGCGTTTCGGAAGCCCTGACCATCCCAAGATGAAGCATCTGGTGCAGGGCGTGGTGGCCGGGATCGGCGGCTATGGCAATTGCGTCGGCGTGCCAACTGTGGGCGGCGAAACCAATTTTGATCCGGCCTATGATGGCAATATTCTGGTCAATGCAATGACGGTGGGCGTTGCCGATCAGGACAAGATTTTCTATTCCGCCGCCACCGGTGTGGGCAATCCGATTGTATATGTGGGCAGCAAGACGGGCCGCGACGGCATTCACGGTGCGACTATGGCCTCGGCCGATTTTGCCGATGATGCCGAGGCGAAACGCCCAACGGTGCAAGTCGGCGACCCGTTCACCGAAAAGCTGCTGATTGAGGCGTGCCTGGAGCTGATGGCGACCGATGCGATTGTGGCTATTCAGGATATGGGTGCGGCAGGGCTGACTTCGTCGAGCGTTGAAATGGCGACCAATGGCAAAACCGGCATCCGGCTCGACATGAATAAAGTGCCGCAGCGCGAAGAGGGCATGACGCCTTATGAAATGATGCTGTCGGAAAGCCAGGAACGGATGCTGATGGTGCTGAAACCCGGCAAGGAAGCGATGGCCGAGGCAATCTTCCAAAAATGGGAGCTGGATTTTGCTGTCATAGGCGAGGTGACCGATACGCAGCATATGGTCCTTGAGTGGAACGGTGAAGTAGTATGTGACATTCCGCTTGGTCCGCTGGCTTCCGATGCGCCGAAATATGACCGGCCTTCGATGTCCAAAGAAGAGTATAAAGCATGGGCGAATGTGAAACCGCTGGACCCGGCTACTATCCCAGAAAGCACCGACATTGGTGCGGATCTGCTGAAGCTAATGGCTAGTCCCGCGCTCGCCAGCCGCGCATGGATTTGGCAGCAATATGACAGCCAGGTTGGCGCGGACACGGCGCAGCTTTCGGGCGGTGATGCGGCGGTGGTGCGTATCCACGGCACCAACCGGGCGCTGGCGATGAGCACCGATTGCACGCCGCGCTATTGCTATGCCGACCCCTATGAAGGCGGCAAGCAAGCCGTGGCGGAAACCTACCGCAATATCTGCGCGGTCGGCGCAAAGCCGCTGGCGATTACTAATTGCCTGAATTTCGCCAACCCCGAACGCCCCGAAATTATGGCGCAGTTCACCGGCTGCCTCGAAGGCATGGCCGACGCCTGCCGCGCGCTCGATTACCCCATCGTGTCGGGCAATGTGTCGCTGTATAATGAAAGCAAGGCGACCGGCGGAGGGAGCGCAATTTTGCCAACGCCTGCGATTGGCGGCGTCGGCGTGCTCGAAGATGTAGCCAAAATGGCGACCATCGGTTTTAAGGCCGAGGGCGAGCATATCGGCCTGATTGGCGGGCGCGGCACGCACATGGGCCAGAGCCTGTGGCTGAGCACTTTGCATGACCGCAAAGAAGGCGCGCCGCCTGCGGTCGATCTGGCGGCCGAGCGGCTGCATGCCGAAATTATGCGCGATCTGATTGCCGCCGGGCTGGTGACGGCGGTGCATGATCTGTCCGATGGTGGGCTTGCGGTGGCGCTGGCGGAAATGGCGCTGGCCAGCGGCATTGGCGCGGAAGTTTATGACATGAAAGACGCTGGCCTTGCCGGGCGCTGGTTTGGCGAGGATCAGGGCCGCTATCTGTTCACGGTTACTGACCGGCAAGCCGCGATGGCAATGATTGCCGGGCGCGCCAATGTCGATTGGATTGGGGTTACCGGGCGCGACAATATGCAAGCCGGCGGGCAGGATATTTTCTTCAGCTTGACCGCGCCAGCCACTCATGCGGTTGAGCTTGGCACTTCGGTGTCGCTGGCTGACCTCAGCGCTGCGCATGAAAGCTTTTTCAAGGACTGGATGGAGAGCTGACCCAAAGGACCTGATATGGCGCATTGGGTGCAATTTTTGCTCCATTACAGCGGCCATTGGATCGTGCCCTTTGGCATCGCGTGGATGATCTGGCGCACACGGCCGGGGACGCAATGGCGCGCCGCGGGTCTTTATATGATCGCGGCCAATTTAATCGACCTCGACCATCTGCTCGCCACACCGATATTTGATCCCGGCAGATGCAGCATCGGATTCCACCCGCTGCATACCATCTGGGCGGCGCTGGCCTATGCCGCGTTGCTCGCCATACCGTCGTGGAAATGGCGCGCCTTTATGCTCGGATGTTTATGGCATCTCGCGGTGGATAGCGGCGATTGCGGGATGCAGATATTATCTGCGTGATATCCTATGCAGCAACCGCCGAACCAAAGCTGTGATTGGGGTCGATCCCGGCCCGGTGATAACCATCCAATATGGCGCGGTAAGTCACCGGCGGGCGGATATTCAACCGCGCCCGCACCTGTTCCAACGGCAGGGGCAGCAGGCTGACGATATCCTGATGTCCAATCTTGGCAGCGATGCGGCCATTGCGCTGACCTTCTTTGATCGCGCGGAAAATTGGGGTGCCGCGCGGCGTAATCCGTTTTTCCTCCAGCGCGCCCATCCATGCAATGAATAGAAAGCCGAGGCTTTTATTCTGCGAATAAGAAAATGCGAGCAGCGATAATTCACCCAGCGGATCGCGGCCATAACCGCTCAAAATATGGAACATATCATGCGTGTCGCGCAGCCGATTATTATACCAGTCGAGCTGGTCATCATAATGGGGCACTTGCGCGGCGAATTTTTGCTGTTCTTCGACAAGGCCAGCAGCACTCAGCCCTTCGGCCTCCATGAAATCGGCATAAGCATGGGCGAGCGAACCGGCTGGCATTTTGCGTAAAGCGTCATGGTCGTCCAAAATTTCGGGCAGATATTCGCCGCTTTCCTGCAGCCGCCGTCCCAAGGGCGATGTCAAAAATGTTTTCGCTTCGGCAACAAATTTCCGGCCGCGCAGGTCATTGGTAATGTGGAACACCTGTTCGGTATCTTCCTTATCGGCCACAAGCTGCCGAAAGTGGCGCAGCGCCTTAATGGGGCGCAGACCGGCGCCGGGGCGGCCGGGATGGATCAGGGGGAGAGTGGTCATATCATTATCCAACAATCATTTTCATGCTCGCCAATATCGGCGAAGAATCGGTCCTTGCATTTCTTATTTACATCGATGTCAGTAAATTTCAAGCGGAAAATGACGGCTTGGCTGCTGCTCAATCGGGCTTTCGGCTTTTCAGCGGCGCTTATGCGGTATAGGGAGGGCAGATGAAACCGCATGAACATATCCCTTATACGGCGCTGCCTGATTATAGTGACGCTGAACGGATCGACCGGGCGCGAATGGTGTATGAACAGCTGAAAACCCGGCGGACATGTCGCCATTTTTCGGATGCGCCGGTTCCGCGTGAGGTGATAGAATATGCGCTGCTGGCCGCCGGAACCGCGCCCAATGGGGCCAATCATCAACCTTGGCATTTTGCAGTTATTGAAAGCGCGGATAAGAAAAAAGCGGTACGGGAAGAAGCGGAACGTGAAGAGGCCGCTTTTTATGATGGTAAAGCCAGCGCCGAATGGATCGAAGCGCTCGCTCCGCTTGGGACGGATGAGAAAAAACCTTATTTGGAAACCGCTCCCTATTTGATTGTGATATTCGGGCAGCGGCGCGGCGGGATGTTTCCGGGCGAAAAAAAGCAAAATTATTATGTGACCGAAAGCGTCGGTATCGCGGCGGGCCTGTTGATCGGTTCCCTTCATGACGCGGGCCTCGCGACGCTGACTCATACGCCCAATCCGATGAAGTTCCTCAATGAAATTTGCGGCCGGCCGTCGGATGAAAAGCCGATGATGATATTGGTGGTGGGAAAGCCTGCACCCGGTGCGACGATCCCTGTTCATGCTACGCATAAAAAGCCGTTGGACCAAATATCATCTTGGCTATGACAACTCCGCTATGGCCGCCACAATGAAGCTTGCAGCCCCTTCGGATAATGCGCATAGCGGTGCGGCTGCAGCAGCTCCCGCCCCCGCTGCCCAGTCCCGCTTTGTCAGTTTGGATTTTCTGCGTGGCTGCGCGGTTATGGGTATATTGGCGATGAACATTGTTGCTTTCGCCATGCCCGAAATCGCATATATCAATCCGGCTGCCTATGGCGCAGGCGATGGCGGCAATATAACCGCATGGCTGTTTGGATTTCTGTTTTTTGATGGCAAGATGCGCGGGCTATTCTCGCTTTTATTTGGCGCGAGTATGATGATTGTCATCATGCAAATGACCGAGCGCGGCGAAGATCCGACGAAACGTCACTATGCGCGGATGTTCTGGCTGGCTATTTTTGGCTTACTGCATTTTTTCCTAATCTGGTGGGGCGACATATTATTCAGCTATGCCGCGGCTGGATCGGTTGCCTATCTGTTTCATCATTTATCATCGCGCAGTTTGATCAAATGGGGGCTCATCCTTTATGCAGCCGCTTTCCTGACCATATCGCTGGCTTCAGGGGCAATGCTCTACACCCAATATCGCGCATATCAGCCGGGCGCGAGCGCAACCGAAATTCGCGATTATCGGGTATTGATAGAAGATACAGGCTATGGGCAGGCCGCCATTGACCGTGATCTTGCGGTTCACCGGGGCAGTTATGCGGGCATATTGGATGATAAGCTGACGGAAAAGCTATTTGATCCGTTATTGGGAATAATTGGCGTCTTGTTGGAAACATTGCCATTCATGTTGATCGGTATGGCGATGGCGCAAAATGGATTTATCACCGGGCAAGCAAAGCCGCAAACCTATCGGAGATTTGCGATATGGGGATTTGGCGGCGGATTGATCCTGACCGCTCTATGCGCAGCGGTGAACATTCGAACGGCTTTTGATCCCGTGACCGTGATGGTGATTGAAATGAACGCAGCCATGCCAGCGCGGTTATTGATGACGGTGGGATATGCCGCGTTGCTGATATTATTCATTCGCCGTTTTTCGCTGGCATGCATCAGCCAGCATATATCAGCCGCCGGGCGAGTGGCATTTACAAATTATATCGGAACCAGTGTTTGCATGACCGCGATTTTCTATGGCTATGGCTTTGGCCTTTACGGCCAAGTGAGCAGGCCGTGGCTTTATGGATTTGTGTTATGCGCGTGGGCGGTCATGCTTTTATGGTCAAAGCCGTGGCTCGCCCATTTTCATTACGGCCCGCTGGAATGGCTTTGGCGGTCATTGGCGCGCGGGCGGTTGCAGCCGTTGCGGCGTGTCGCCTAGCCTGCGCGACAGGAGCAGGCCAGACTGTGACGCCGGGCTGCGCCTCTGGGCTGTGACTTTGGGCCGCGTGATTTCTAGTAACGCTGCAGCGGCGGCGGCATGCGTTCGCCCATGTCTCTTGCCTTTATGGCATCATCGGCGAGTTTGGTCATATCCTCCAATTTACGATTTCGCGCCGCGCGTTTTGCCTTTGGGGTAAGGCCAGAGATATTCTCCATTATCCGTTCGGCATCCTGGTTATCCATGCCGATAACAAGGGCCAGAAACACGGCTGCTAAACCGAGCGACATGAAAATGATTATTGCATTATCCGGTGACATATTTTTCTCCCTTTCCCGCACAATCATAACTGGGCCAGTTGGTAAAGATCAGCCTGTTGCCTTGGGTTAGCAAATACTGCAGCAGCAGCGTTAATCCCGAGCCAATGAAATTGGTGAATGCCGAATTGGTGATTTAAGTGTCTGAACTTGCGAGGTCTTGACCCGGAATGCTGACCCCAACAAGCAGATATGCCGCCGCTATCCGGCAGCCCCTGTTCATTCTGCCGCAAGCTACTTGTTTTTATCGTATTTCCAATCGGTCCATTATGACGTTAGTCTTAGCGTTGGGGAAGATTCGCAGATCAATCATGCTGGGGAGCAACTGGGTGAAAAAGAATGCGCGCAACATCGTTTATATGATCGCAGCCGCAGGAACCGTTGCGGCTTGCGGCGGGGGCGGCACCCCGCCGCCGCCTGTATCGGTCCCGGCAACGGCGACGGTTACACCTCCTACTCCGCCGGTTAGCTCGGCTTGCAGCCTTCGGTCTAGGCAGGATTGGGCCGCAGCGCAGATTCGCGAATGGTATCTGTTTCCCGAAACTTTGCCTGCTACGGCTGACCCGTCGGGCTTTACGACAGTGTCCGCTTATATTGATGCGTTGACCGCAACGGCGCGGGGACAGGGACGGGATCGGTTTTTCACTTTTATCACATCAATCGAACAGGAAAACGCCTTTTTCCAAACGGGATCAAGCGCAGGTCTAGGTATAAGACTTAACTATGATATCGCCAATGGCCGGGTATTTGTGGCCGAAGCTTTTGAAGGCGCTCCTGCGCTGGCTGCCGGGATCGACCGCGGCACCGAAATATTGGCGATTGGCACGAGCGCCAGTAATTTGAGCAATGTCAGCGTCATCTTGGGATCACAAGGGGCAGCAGGTGTGTCTCAGGCTTTAGGACCGAATACCCCAGGGACGACCCGTTTTCTGCAAATAAGAAACGCAGCGGGCACCAGCACGGTGAGCGTTGCAAAAGCAGAATTCAACATCCAGCCCGTATCGAGCCGCTATGGGGCTACCATCATCAATGATGGCGGAAAGCAGATTGCTTACATCAATATGCGCACCTTTATTTCTACGGCGGACGCGCAATTGCGCAGCGCTTTTGCCAATTACCGGGCGCAAGGCATCACCGATTTTATCATCGATTTCCGTTACAATGGCGGCGGCCTTGTATCCACAGCGGAGTTGATGACCAATTTGCTGGGCGGGGCGCGCAGCAATCGTGATATTTTGTCCCGCACGACATTTCGCGTAGAAAAAAACAACAATGACCGGACCGAATTTTTCACCCCGCAGAGCCAGTCGGTCGGCGCTTTGAAAATAGCCTTTATCGGGACGGGAAGCACCGCATCGGCCAGCGAACTGGTGATGAATAGCTTCACGCCGTATATAGGGGTCAATGCCGCCTTGGTGGGTAGCGACACATTTGGCAAACCCGTCGGTCAAATTGCGTTAGATCAGGCATCATGCGATGACCGATTGCGGGTCGTTGCTTTTTCGACGCAAAATTCCGCCAATCGCGGATTTTACTATAATGGCATAGCCAGTGTGATGGGCACCACTTGCCAAGCGAGCGACGATTTGACCCGCCCACTCGGCGATCCGGCTGAAGAATCAGTGGCTCGGGCAATTGATTTTATACAGGGACGTAGTTGCACCGCGATCAGCAGCGCGGCTTCCGCAAAGACACAAGCGAAGATTTCCGGCGGCAAGCGAATTAGCAGCCAAATGCTGACCCCGGATGCACCCACACCAGCGCAGCGCGAGGTGCCGGGGCTATTTTAGGTTGATGCCGTTTGGTTCAGGACGTTGATGGCGGAATGGACGCGCCGTTCAATTTCGTCTCGCGGCAGGCCCGCTGGGATTTCCTCACCAATGCGATATTGGATGACGCCGGGCCGGTAAATCCAGCTGCTGCGCGGAATACATTTGCCGCTATCGACCGCGATCGGAACCACGGGCAGCTTCAGCATTTTATAGAGACCTGCAAAACCCGATTGCAGCGGCGGGCGATTGCCGCGCTCCACCCTAGTTCCTTCGGGAAATATCACAATGGGCCTTTCATCGACAATGGCCTGCTTCGCCTGCGCCAGCATTTGCCGCAATGTTTGCGCGCCGCCATCGCGGTCAACAAATATCATACCATAACGGCGCGCAGCAAATCCCCAAAATGGAATACGCGACAATTGCACCTTGGCGACCACCGCCGGATAGTCGAAAAACCGGTGCATATCGATGGTTTCAAACATGCTTTCATGTTTAATTGCAAATAGCACTGGCTTGTCGGGAATATAGCCATCAATTTTCACATGGACGCCCAATATCCAGCGCGCGCAAAAAGTTTGATAGCGGCTCCAGCAACGGACCACCCAACGCATCATGCGAACCGAGAAAATACTACCGGCAAAAGCGATGATGACATGCAGCGTCGATCCGCCGTAAAACACCAGCAAGAATAATATGGTTCGTACCGCCGCCACCAATTATAAACCAATCAGCGCTGCGAGGGCACGCAGCCAATATTTATTATATTCTTTGAACAATATGGCCAGCGAGGGGCGCGTCATCACGGCGTCATTAACGATCCGGATATTGTCCGGAATGGCTTGGTCCAATTCCAACCGCGCGCGGCGCATATGCCAGTCATGGGTTATCAGCCGCAATGATTTCACCTGATGCTTGGACACCCACCGCGCGGTTTCGAGGGCGTTGGAGCGGGTGTCGACCGCACGGAAGCCCAATTCGACGCAGCATTTGAATTGGCGGCTATATCCGGGATATTGCGCGGCCAGTTCCCCCGGACGCACGTCGCGGTCGACGCCCGATATAAGCATTTGTTTGGCTTGCCCAGCCTCCAAGACGGTCAGGCCATGATCGATGCGGTTGGCGCCGCCGGTTAAGACAACGACGGCATCGGTTGTCTGGGTCGGCGCCGGCTGCGGCAGCAATAAGGCAAACCAAGCAAAGCCCAGTATCCAAGCCAATAGCGTAAAGGAGGCGATCCGTTTCATCATCGATTGGGTATCAAATTCCGTTTAGAGCATTTTCCTGAGGGCGGAAACCACCGTCCACCGTGCCATAAGCATAGCCAGCCCGGTAACCGCAAGCGGAATGAGCGCCAATATGATCCACCCATACCATGGCATCGACGCCGAGGTGAGCATGCCGGGGCCCAAAGCGGAGAAACGGCCGGCCAAAAACCAGAATATAATCAATGCCGCGACAAACCCAATCAGCCCGCCGAGAAGGGAATCCAGTGCGACCCTACGCTGAAATAAACGGGCCGCCTGAATATCGGTCCCGCCGAGCATATGCATGATGTTGATCGTCTCTCGGTGGGTGTTAAGCGCGCTGCGCACCGCCAGGATCACGGCGGCCGATGTCGCCAGCAGCAATAGGAAAATAACGCCAGCGGCAAGCCATAACAATGCGCGCATCAACTGTAGATAAGGGGCCATCCACACCGCATGGCTATCAATCCTTGCCGAGGGCGAAAATTGCCGGACGGCGGTGCGCAGTGCCTTTATCTGCTTTTCATCAGGGCGATCTTTGAATGTCACATCAACCAGAGCGGGTATCGCAATATCCGCATCGATGATGTCTCCGCCCAGCCATGGTTCGAGCAGGTCGCGAACTTCGGCGTCTGGCACGGCCCTGATGCTTTCTATGTCGGCATTTGCCTGCAATGCCTTGCTGATCGCTGTGCGCTGAGCCGCTCTGACCGATGGGTCGGGCTCGATAATCTGGACAGTAATGCGAGAGCTTAGATCGTCGCTGCCTTGCTGTGCCGCATCGACCAGCAATAATCCGGCAATAGCCGACAGCAGGGTCAGGAACATCATGATCGCAATGACCCACGGCATCGGCCCAGAAATCCGGCCTTCGGGGATCAGCTGTCTTTCATGATCGGGCAAGGCAAAATCGAGCAGCATCAGTTTTTCAGCACCAATGGCCGCGGCGGGTTTTTTAGCAAGCCCGATGGATCGGAAAGCCGGCCTTTATCAAGGCGCATCATCTGCGCCCCTTCAATCTCATTCAACAGATGAATATCGTGAGTCGCCACCACGACCGTCGTGCCCAGTTTGTTCAGCGCAGCAAATAGCTGTAGCAGGCGTCTTGCCATATCGGGATCGACATTCCCGGTTGGCTCGTCCGCTACCAATATTTCAGGGCGGCCGATGACCGCGCGGGCGATGGCAACGCGCTGCTGCTCTCCGCCCGACAAGGTGGCGGGCCGCGCATCGGCTCTTTCGGTGAGGCCAATCCAAGCCAGCATTTCGGTGACGGGACCTTTCAGGTCCTTTTCCTGTATCCCCGCAATGCGCAGTGGCAGGGCGATATTATCAAAGGTCGATAAATGCGGAACAAGGCGGAAATCCTGAAACACAACGCCGATCCGGCGGCGAAATCCGGGGATTCGGTCTCGCGGCATGGTGACCGCATCCTTGCCGAACATACGGATGGCACCCCGGCTGGGCCGGTGGGCAAGATAGAGTAATTTGAGCAGCGACGTCTTCCCCGCGCCCGACGCGCCGGTCAGGAAATAGAAACTGCCCGGATAAAGCGTGAAGCTTAAATCCGTCAAAGTTTCCGCGCCGGTGCCGTAACGAAGCCCGACATTATCAAATTCTACCACGCTCTGCATTGCGCCCCAAATGGCATAATATGCCCGCTTTGGCCAAGCGAATAGTTAAGCTGCGGATTCAATAACACTAGCGTTGAGGTTTGAGGCCATTTTGCTCAGGGATAGGAAGTAAGCCGCAGCACTGCGCAAAATGGATCAGATCCCGAAGGCCACCAAAATGGGTTTGATCTCGTCGCAAAAGAGGCTTGCGGGCAATATAACTACCTGACTGCGCGCATTTTGCCCCGATATGTTCAGCTACGCTGGCCTGCGGCTCCGCCATTTTGGCGTCTCGATGATGATATTTATGCGTTTACGGCTTAGCGTTCCTCCGGCTATACTTGGACTTATTCTGTACAGGAGGTTTTGGTGCGCCATTTTTTGTCTGCAATAGCGATGACCGCGATGATGACCGCAGCGCCAGCACATGCCGCCGCCTACTCGTGTAACTTTGAAAGTAGAGGCACTGATTACATGTTGTCGATCAGCGTTGCTGGTAAATCGGTCACTTCCCTCGCGTTATATATGTCCCGCGCCGTCAACGAAAGCGCCCATGAATGTGAGATGTCATTTGCCACGGGCGATGGATTATCAAGCTGGGTGAATGATCAGTCAGGCAGCTATGCAAGAGTTGAAGGCGGAGCGGATTTTTTCGAGCTGTTGTTCATCCCAAATGGTGACGAATGGTCGCTCACTATTGGCGGAGCTACGCCAGGAGAGGCCGCACGGTGTGGTACTTTTGCCCTACCAACGGAAATTAGCATATCATTGGAACCTAGCGGTCAATGCAGCGTGGCTGTTCGGGCCGACGATTGATCTGGCGCCGCCTTCTTTTGACAAAAATGCGCCGTATATTCGCGCGCTTCCCTACTCATTTTCCAAGCGGCATTTGACCTTATCTTCTTCGGGGATAGTGTCGCCCATTAAACCCCATTGGGACATATCAGGTGTGAACATGGCCGCTATTGCGCCATCATTGGTTTGATAGAAATAGGACCCGCTAGTTGCCGGATAAGTGACGCCCTTATAAGTGATTGAGCTATTATCCGGGCTGGTGTCTATCGTCACGGTCCCGGCAAGGGGGAAGGCGCATTGATATACGCGGCCTTTCGCCGTGGCGGGCGGTGCATTGTTCGGCGCGGCTGTTTGCGTTTCTGCCGCCGCCTGCTGCGTTTCGGAGGCCGAACAGCCGGTCGCCATCGTCATCGCCAATAATGAAGCCATCGCTTTTTCAAGCGTCATACCAATCCTCCGCGATAATCATGTTACAGGTCACATCCTTTAATCCAGCGGATGAAACAATAATCCGGCAAGGGTAATCAATTCACGCATGCCATCAAGCTCCAGCTTGCGGATGACATTATTCATATGCGTCCGCACCGTCGGTTCGCCGCAATCCAGCAGCAGCGCAATATCGCTATTGGCGCGGCCCCATCCCAATAGGCGCAATGTCGCAGCCTCCATTCGGGTCAGGCCATGCAACCCGGCAATCATGCTGTCGGGTACGCGCACGGCGGGCACCGAAAATTCGCCGATCACAATTTGCTGCGGAGCGTCGCTGCGGCTCTCTTCGGATTTTTTTATGAGCGCAATTAGCTTAGCTAGCTCCGCATTGTCGGTGATGCCTTCTCCGGCCAGCTGGCTGCCCCCCATACTTTTTTGGCCCGCCTGACTGCTGGGCCGCTGCGGTGCGGCGATTGTTTTTTGTTGGATGAGGTCGCGGGGATCGGTTGTCATGGCTCGCTCTGCTCATTGGTATTTTCCTGCGGCGGCTGGGGCGAGGCGGGGCCGGAGCCCGGCGTCCCTTGTTTGACGCCTTGGGCGCGTGGATCGCTCACCGTTCGTTGCAGCATTTCGGCGGCCACCCCTTCGCGCGACGCCATATCCGAGATAACCGCCTGCGCCAATAGCGGCAACAGCATGATGATGACCATCGTCGCGGCGACCGATTTGATCGGCAGTGAAAGCATGAACACATTAAATTGCTGCGCAAAACGATTGAGAAAACCAAGCGCGAGATCGACGATGAATAATATCGTGATGACGGGCATCGAAAAGAAAAAGGCCCAGGCAAAAAGCCGCCCCAGCTCGCCTTCAAAAAATATCACGCTGCCTGCCTCAAGATTAAGCTGCCCTGTGCCCATGGGCCAGATGAGGTAGCTTTGCATAACCGTGCCGACCAGAAGCGTCAGGCCGCCCATCGACACAAAGACGACCTGCGCAAAGCGGCCCAATAATATTCCGTTGAGCGATGTGTGCGTCCCCGACAGCGGGTCAACAAGCTGCGCCATTGTTGCGCCGACTTTCGTGTCGATAATCTCTCCCGCCGCCGCCATCGCCCACATGACAGTGCCAAAGAAAAACCCAATGATCGCGCCTGCGGCAACCTCCCGGATCAACAATAAAAGCCAGCCAGCGGCCGATAGATTGGCGGGCGCAAAATCGGGGCGCATAGCAAGGGCGACAAGGCCAAAGGTTACGATGATGCTGTTGCGCACCGTTGCGGGCATAACTTCGCGCGAAAATATGGGCACAAAGATAAAGGAAAAAGCGAAGCGTGCCGAAGCGACGCCGACAAGTAAAATCTGATCAAGCCAGGGAATGGCAGTCAGCAATGGTTCGCCGACATCACCGCTTAGCCCCTCGGTCATGCTAGCCGCTGTGGCGAAAAGCATATAATCAGCCAGCATCAGCGGCCCACCGTTGCAAGACCGCTGAAAATCTGGTCAGTATAGGCATATAAGCTGCCCGCAACCAGCCCGCCGGTAATGAATAAGGCGATGACAATGGCGAAAAATTTCAGCGTGAATTGCAGCGTCTGTTCCTGCAGCTGCGTCGCTGCCTGAATGATGGCCACCAAAAGGCCAACGACCGACGCCGCAATGATGGGCGGGGCCGAAAGCAACAGGACAAGCCACATGGCCTCTATCGTCAAACCCGTAAGGTCCAAGGTCATAAGCCGCCCCTCCGCCGCACTTGCCAGCTGTTTCGATCTGCGCCGCTAAACATAAGATAGCACCAGATTATGGGACAGTTTCACCCACCCATCGACCAGCACGAATAACAATATCTTAAATGGCAGGGAAATGGTCACGGGGGATAACATCATCATCCCCATCGCCAGCAATATGTTGGAAATCACAAGGTCGATTATCAGGAAAGGTAGAAATATCAGAAAACCGATTTGAAAAGCCAGTTTCAATTCCTTGACCACAAAAGCAGGGATCAAGACGACAAAATCATTTTCCGATATTGGGTCATCCCTGCCTTCGGCTTGCATGATGCGTTTTTGGGTGCGCAGGAAAAAACCGCGTTGGCCCGCGTCGCTATGTTTGATCAGGAATTTGCGCAATGGTTCCTTCGCCCGGTCGGCGGTGGCAAAAATATCGCCGCTATTTTCCAGCGGGCTGACCGTTGTAACGCTGTCGCCCTCGATGGTTGGCCCGGCCATATTGGTGCCTGTTGATGCTTCATACATTTGGTTCAATGTCGGATACATGACATAGACGGTCAGGATCAGCGCAAGGCCGTTAATGACAACATTGGGCGGCACTTGCTGCAGACCCAGCGCGTTACGCACGAGGCTCAGCACGACGGCTATTTTGGTGAAACTGGTCACCATCACCGCAAAAAATGGGGCCAGCGCGATAAGAATGACCGTGACGAGCGCCGAACCCGGTGTGAATTGTGATAAATCCATTTACCCCTCCTGCTCTGAAATATGGACCGTTTCATCGCCGTATATCTCATCCACTGCAACCGCCATTCGGTCGCGTAAGGATAGGATACGGCCCAGTGCGACCGCGCGGTCGGCGATGAAAATTTCGCCTGCCTGACCCTCCGCCAATGGGGCGATCACCGCTGGTTCGCCCGCAGCGATGTCTAATAACCTGTCGGCGTTGATACCGTTGAAGCTGGTATGGAATTGCCATGCAGCGCATTCACCGGCACTGCCCATATGATCTGCGCCTGCCCCGTCTGCTGATGGTTCGAACTGACCTGTGTGCAAAGCGAATATGCCGGTTAAGACGGGCGGGCAGCCAATGGCCTCTATGTGCTGCGCGACATTTGGCGCGGCCTGCCGGAGGGTCAATGATGCCGCGGCCGATTGCGGTAATAGCAACCAGTCACCGATGGCCAGCCCCTGCGCTCCGTCCAGGCTGAGCTCTCCTCCATGCAGCGCCAGCCTTGCGGGCAATTTCAACGTCGCCGGATCGGGCGGGAGCAGCGCCGCCGCTTGTTGCCACAAAACCTGACGGGGATGATTATCGGCGATGAATAGGATCATCGCTTCATCGCCCAAGGTGATGTGATAAGCGTTATAGGCCCCTGCGGCGGATTGCCATTGGGGAAAAGGGGCAATGGTCGCAGGATCGAGTGGTAAACCAATTGCGGCCTCGATGCGGGATAATAACGGATCAAAAAGGTCCAATATCGGCATCGCTGCCTCGGCACTGTTTGCCGGTAATAAGGGCGCTCCGGTGGATGCTACCGGCATCCATGCGGCATGACCGTCGATCCAAAATAGGCCTGCATCCAAAGCCGCATAATATCCGTCATCATTGCGAAAAGTAAAATCGCACTGCGCTGCCCTCAGCAACGCTGCCACATGTTGCGGCCCGCTGGCTGGACCGGCCGGCGCATCGGCGTCATCGCCGGGCTCATTCCAATCGGTCAGCAATTCGCGTGTCATAGGGCGCTTCGCTCCATAGCAGAGCTGCCGACTAAGGCATTCCCATCCTGATCCCAATGCGCGAGCAGCGATATATTACCCGCAGTAATGCCGATCAAAAACCGTTCTCCATCAATCTCGATAATCGCCACCCGTTCCCTTTGCCCCAATGGCAAGGCACGCACGAAGCGGATATTCCCCCTGCCATCGCCTTGATCGGCGAGGCCCATTTGGCGGTCCTGCAATTTTTTTAACAGCCATATTGCGCCCCACGCCAGAGCGATAACCAGCGCCAGCGCGATGATGATTGCCAATATTGATGAAATGACGGTTCCAATACCCATAAATGCCCCTGACTATTTTTGTGATGTTATTATGATGAGAGACAAGTTCATGATGCAGCATCTCCGCCCGCCAATTTTGCGGATTTTATTGATCTTGCCTGCTGCTGCGCCGGGGCCTGTGCCTTCGCTTGTCCCGAAGCTTTTGTATGGGCTACGCGGTCCATATCATACCACATATCTGCTTGGCCCTCCCGCGCGCGCTTCGCCCAAAGGATGATTTCGGCAATCGCATCAAACATATCTTCGGGCACCATTTCGCCGATTTCGCCGCGCGCCCAAAGTTTGCGGGCCTGCGCAATATTGCGAATGATCGGCACTTCGCAGCGTTCGGCCTCGGCGCGCATCGCGGCGGCAATATCACCCTGTCCTTTGGCGGCGATGACCGGAATGGGGCATTCGGTTTCATCATAATCCAGCGCGATGGCAATATGCGTCGGATTGACCAATAAAGCAGATGCTGATCCAGCCGCGCCAATGGCATTTTGATTGGCCCATTGCTGCTGCAATTCGCGGCGCTGTGATTTAATATGCGGATCGCCTTCATCATCCTTATGTTCCTTGCGAATGTCGCGCATGCTCATCATCATTTTTTTGGTGAAACGATGTTTCTGGTAAATCCGGTCCAGGACACCGACCAGCAGGAACATAATAACGACCAATCCCAAAAAGGTCAGCGTTAGACTATAATTAAATTTGGCTGCGGCCAATGCGATCTGCTGCCGCTGTCCGCCCACGGGCGTGGTTTCGGACAAAGACACAAAATTGAAAACATCGCGCAGCGCCATCTGCAAAATCGCATAGGCAATGATGCATACCACAATCACCTTGACCAGCGTTTTGACCAATTCGGCAAGTCCCTCCATGCCAAACATACGCTTCAACCCTTCAACCGGGTTAAGTTTGTCAAGGGACGGCTTCATCTTCTCACTCGTAATCACCGGGCCGACTTGCAAATATTCGGCAAAAAGGCCGAGCAAGGCGATAGGGACCAATATTATCAGCGATAATTTCATCAGCAGCATAACACCCGCCCATGCGGTAGAACGCAAAGCATGACTGAAATCGGTTTCCGCTGTGCTATCCAGCGTTTGTTCGAAAAAATGATATATTTCGGTTGATATATAGGAAGCGCCCAGCGCGATCAGGACAAACCAAGCGAGCGTTAACAGGCCAAGACTGACATCTTTCGACTTTGCGACATCGCCTTTTTTTCGGGCGTCGCGTAATTTTTTGGGCGTTGGTAATTCAGTTTTGTCGCCACTGTCGTTTTTGTCAGCCATAATCTCCCCTGTCAGGCAGGACTATTTGAAACAGTTTCGAACCGGCGGTTGTTTTACTTGGCTAACGGCAAACACAACGACTGGTTTCTCTGAAAGAGAATACAGCCGTTGCTGCGTCACGACACGTCGCGACATTTTACCAATGGTCAGGCCGGTTTGGGAGGGGACCAAAAGAATCCGGCTGCAATAGGGGTAGGACTGGGCCAAAAGCTTGTCAATATTCTTTATTATTCTGTTAACCTTAACGGATGTTCATAAAGGGACTGATACTGTCCCCCGCCGGGACATCGCAGGTGCAGCCGGATTTTACATTGTCGCCTATATCTGGGTGGTTATCTGGAAAATGGATGCGGCGAACACCGGCTGGGCGCACAGTAGCTAAGGCGCGGAATCTCTATAGTTGGGTGGTAATACGCTACAATAATATGACCCGTTAATGACAGTAATGTTAATATAAGTCATTGCACTATATAAACAAAAATCGCATTCATTTTGCATTTAATGCCATATTGGGGTTGCAAGCTCCGATTTTTGGGTGGTATCTATCGACTCACTCGATACGAAAGTTGTCTGGGTGGGGACCACAGTTCATTTGGCGGCGTGAATGCCGCGCTTGGGGAGTTGTGGTATGCGATATGTAGCTTTTGCAAAGCTGGTGGCGGTCTCGTCATTCGCTGGTTTATTGACATTATCCGGATATGCACCGGATGCAGACGCCAAAAGCAAAAAGAAAGAACCGGAACCGGTTGCTTGTCCGGTAGACACAGCTATTCGCACGGCGGATCCTGCGCTCCTGCGGCGCTTCGGCTTATTAGAAGGCTGCGCTGCACAGATAGCGGTCATGCCTGCTACGCCGGATGAGTATCTGGATCCCAATGTGGTCATGATAAATGCCGACGAAATTGAGCAAAATTATGGGCAGCCACCTGCTCAAGCACCGGGTAGTAATTTTGCTGGCTCGAAAAAGCGCGGCAAGAAAGATGAGCCCTTTTCCATGTTCAGCTACACCAACGTCAATCATGCGGATAAAGGCCAATTTTATTATGTCGAAGATGCGGTGCAGGCCGACTTTGATGATTATGCGCAAATGCCGTTGTCGGGCAATGGTGTCGCGGTCTCGGTTCGGCCAAGCGCGCGGGAAATTGCGGTTGACGCAAGATTATTGAGCAGCGGGGCGATGGACGGTCAATATGGGCTCGGCGCTGCTGCCGATTATGGAGATTATAGCAATGCGGCAGGATCGCTCGATATATTGGGGATGGAGCCGCGAAGTTACCGGACAATCCATGACAACCTAATCACCCGTACCGCCCAAAAGCACCGTATTGATCCGTTGCTGCTCCATGCGGTGATTAAACAGGAATCGGGATATAAATCGGGTGCGGTCAGCCATGCTGGCGCGCGCGGATTGATGCAGATCATGCCCGCCACTGGCCGCTCTTTGGGTGTGGCACCGTCTAACTTGCACAATGCAGAAGTGAATGTCGATGCAGGGGCACGGTTGCTGCGCAAACTATGGTTCAAATATGGCGGCAATGTCGATTTGATGCTCGCCGCTTATAATGCCGGTGAAGGCGCGGTAGCCAAATTTGGCAATAAAATCCCGCCGTACCGCGAAACGCAAAATTATGTGAAGGTAATCAAGGCGCATTATTATAAATTGCTTGCGGAACAAACAGCGGGCCAGGCGCAGCAGTGAATAAAAGCTCACGCCTGTCTTCTGTATTAGCTGGGGGGGCTATGCTCTCATCGCTTTGGCTGCCTATCGCGGTGCTGGCGATATTCCTGCTGTTGATCGTGCCGCTGCCTCCCTTTATCCTCGACATGTTTGTCGCGGTGAATTTGACCATCGGCGTCCTGTTGCTGCTCAGCGCTATTTACGTCACCAAGCCGCTCGATTTCAGCACATTTCCGACCGTTTTGTTATTCACAACTATATTCCGCATCGGGATTTCGGTCGCGACAACGCGCGCCATTTTGGCGGAGATGGACGCTGGTCACATCATTCAGCAATTTGGCGAAATGGTGGCGGGCGGCTTGCTTGCCGTGGGTCTTGTCATTTTCCTGATTCTCGCCATTGTGCAATTTATCGTGATTGCGAAAGGCGCAGAGCGCGTTGCCGAGGTTGCGGCGCGGTTCAGTCTGGACGCGATGCCCGGCAAGCAATTGTCGATCGACAGCGACCTGCGTTCTGGCCTTTTGAGCAAGGATGAGGCGCGGGAAAAACGCCGCGTTCTTGAAATGGAAAGCAAGTTTAACGGTAGCCTCGACGGCGCGATGAAATTTGTGAAGGGCGATGCGATTGCCTCCATCTGTATCGTGCTCATCAACTTAATCGGCGGCATTGCGGTGGGGATGTTTTCGCATGGATTGTCCTTGTCACAATCCGCAGAGGTTTTCTCCATATTGACCATCGGTGACGGGCTTGTGGCGCAATTGCCCGCGCTATTTTCCGCCTTGGCCGCCGGCATTTTGGTGACCCGTACAACCGATGAAGAACGGGAAAAAGAACTGGCCCCGGTCATTGCGCAGCAAATTGTCGGTAAACCGCATGTGTTATTCATTGCGGCTGCGGTTTGTGTCTTATTGGGGTTGATCCCCGGTTTTCCCATGCTGACCTTTTTCGGCCTCGCCGCTGTGCTCGCCGGGACGGGGCTGTTCCGGCATCCTGTTTCGGCGCCTGTGGTTCGGGCGAAATTGGGAATGCCAGAGATTCAGATGGCTCCTGTTGGTCAGGCGCGTATTGCCGCAGCGGCCCCGATAGCAGTTGAACCCTTGCGGCTTACCGTTGGCATATCGGGCAATAGCGCCGATTTTGCCGCGTTAAATGACGAGGTAACGGCCGCTGTGGACCGCGTGCAAGCGCGCAGCGGCGTTCCTATCCCCGCGCTATCGTTGCAAAGCGTGGATGGTTTGGACGCAAATGCCTGGGATTTGCAGGCTTTTGAAGCGCCGCTCGGGCAAGGTATATCGAAGGCCGAAAACCCGCCTTTGCATATCGCCTTGCTGACCGAGCACCTGCTGGAAAATAATCTCTCGATATTTTTGGGACTTCAGGAAGTCACCAATATGCTCGACCAGCTGGGCGAGGAATATCCCGAGGTTGTGAAAGAAGCCGTGCGAGCAGTGCCCGTTGGCAAAATAGCCGAGATATTGAAAATCTTGGCCGAAGAACGCGTTTCTATTCGCAATTTGCGCGACATCGTAGAAGCGATAGCCGACATATCGCAATATGAACGCGACACCGGACCAATGGTCGAACGGGTGCGCGTTGCCATTCGGCGGCAATTAAATGCCCCGCTATGCGTCGATGGCCGGTTGAAGGCTTTGATGATCGGCGGCGAATTAGAAGCAATTATCCGCGAAACTTTGACAGAAGTAGACGGCCAGTTCCGGCTGGCGATTAACCCTGCGCAAATGCGGGCCCTGATCGCTTTGGTGCGCAGCGAAAGCGAAGCGACGGGCGCGCAAGTTATCCTGACCTCACAAGATTTGCGCCGTCCGATGCGGCTATTGATCGCTGCCGATTTACCGGGGACGGCGGTGCTGTCCTTCAATGAATTAAACCCCACTGTCCCGCTTGATATTTTGGGCGAGATGAACCGCGCGGCTGACGCGTTGAACCATGATGAAAATATATCTGCCTCAGAGAGGAGCGCTGCATGACCAAGAGATTCTTGCCTTTGGCTGTTGCTATGTTGACACTATCTTTTTCGGCTATGGCCATGGCATCGGAGCCGCCATTTCCGTCCAAAAAGATTAAACTATCACCGCAGCAGGATAGTGTGCAGGCGACCGTAATGGATCTTTTTGCGCAATCCGGTTTGAAGGTGAAAATCAGCAACCGGATCAGTAAAAAAAATCTGTCGGCAACGTGGATAGATACGCCGAGCAATATTTGGCGGCAAATGGCGAAGACATTCAATATGGTGGCTTTTTACGATGGTTCGGTGGTCCGCATATATTCAGCCGATGAGATCAGCTCGCGCAGTTTTCGGTCCGACGCGCCCGCTACTGTCGTCGCGCAGGCGCAGCGGCAGAAGCTGACCGGAAATGGCAATTCGGTAAAGGCCGGCAATGGCAGCGTGATGGCATCGGGCGTGCCTGAATTTTTGGAGCGCATTGCACAGCTGTCGCAAACTGCGGCTGCGCCGCCTGTCATCGCATCGGCAGAGGTAACGCAGGCGGCGATTACGCCAGCGGTTCCCGATGGATCGACGATTGTTTCGCCGCTGAACAAGCCGGGTCAGGAATTGAGCGCGCGCAGAACGCTGCCCAAGAAATATGATCCATCGAGCTATGAACCTGATTTCAGCGTATCGAACCGATCAACCGAACGGCAACCGTATGAGGTACGGACCTATTTCCTAAAATATGCCGAAGCGCAGGACCGCACAATCGTAGCCGGCGAAGATAGTATCGTGATCCCCGGCGTTGCGTCGCAAATCACCGCTATAATGGGTGACGGTGCGGTGCAAAGCGCGGAGGTTATTGCAAAGGGGAACCGTCAGCTGCCATCGCGAGCGGAAGTGGATAGCGGGGTTTTATATGGCAATGACAATGCCAACCCATTTGCGCCGCCGGTAGTCGTGCAAAAAGATCGGGCCCGCCCTGATCCCAACGGTCCGCGCATCACCGCGGTGGCAGACCGCAATGCCGTGATGATCCGCGACCGGCCAGAGGCTATGGAGGTATATGACGGCTTGATCCGCACATTGGACCGGCCGAAGGTTCAGGTTGAAATTGAAGCCGTTATTTTGGACCTTGATGTTTCAAAGCTCAGCTCGCTCGGCATTGATTTAAGCTTTGGCGTATCGGCGCTGGGCGGAATATTTGGCGGGCGGTTGAATGATGGCGGCGCATCGCTCGACCTGCGTTCGGTTGATAGCCTGACTTCGCCGGCAGAATTTGTAACCGCACAGATCAATGCTCTTCAAAACAAAGGCTATGCCCGCGTGGAGCAGCGCCCGCGTCTCATCACCCGTGACAATGAACCCGCGATCAGCGACAATCGCCAAATCTATCCGGTGGTGGCGCAGGGTGAGCGCGTGGCGCAAATTGTGAATTACCGGTTTGGCACCTTCATGAAAATCCTGCCGAGCGTCACGCGGGAGACGGATTCTTTGATGGTCCGTTTGAATATCGATGTGCGCGATGGGCAGTTGATCGGGATTCAGCCCAATAGCAACCTGCCTATTATCAAGAATAATCTGCTCACCACCGCAACCGATATTCGCGAAGGGGAGAGTTTAATTATCGGCGGGATTTCGATTGAGGAAACGACACGGACGAAACGCGGCTTGCCCATTATCGGAACCCGGACAAAAGGATATCGCCGGATCGAACGGATTGTCATCATCACCCCCCGCATATTATCAAATCGCGCTGGGCCAGAGGTCGCATCCGATGCGCAAGGCGCAAATTTCAACCCGATTGATTTGAATAAATTGCCGGATACCGGTGGCAAGAAAACACGCGGAGAGCGGTATGATTGATGCCGCAGGCTGTATCCTCACATGGAGATGGCCATGAACGCGGCCAGTAACCGTCAAATGCAGACCGGTATGATTTTGCGCGTCCTGACGGGTCGTCAGCGCGATGCCCGTTACCGCCTGTCGCCTGGATTGAAGATTACGATCGGACGCAGTTTTTCGCACGACATTGTTTTGCGCGGAGGGCGCGGCGGTGATTTTTCGCTAATCCTTCATTCGGGCAAGGATATTTCCGTCATTGAAATGGTATCGGGTAGCATCACTTTATTGGGGCAGCAGTTGAATGAAGGCGCAAAAGCGCAGCTGCCGTCCTTTGTGCCATTTGAGGCAGGCGGCATTTTCATTGCCATTGGCGATGCTGAATCGAATAGGTGGGACGAAGCGCTGCGGTTGACCGAGCAAAATTGGCCTGCCGATGAGGTGCCAGATGACGATGCTGTGCCCGCCGCAGGTGATGCCGCAGAAGAGCAGCCGATGGCCGCTGCGGCTCATAATGCGCCGGCAAAGAGTGTGGCGGGACAATTGCTGACTAAAATACCGGTCGAAGGCGCGACATTCCAACATATGCTCACCCATTTTTCCGCACGTTACCGGGTGATTGAGGAACAATGGCAATTGGACCGGCGCTGGCCATTTTTGGCGGCCGCGGCGGCTTTATTATTGATCGGGCTGGTTATGTATAATCCGGCGCGTGATTGGATCGGGCAAACGTTTAACGATCCAGCGGCGGTAGAGGCGCGGTTGGAACGGGTCGGCTTTCCCGATTTGTCGGTAGAACGCACCGCCGATGGCCGCTTGATGATTACCGGCTTACTGCGCACCGATGCCGAATATAACCGTTTTCGCGATTATGCCCGCGAAAAATATCCCGATGCCGAAATTGCGGTGCAAAGCATGGACGGCCTCGCCGATTCTGCGACAGCTATATTAGAGGCGCAGGCAATTGATGCGCAGGCAAGGCCGGGTAATGGCCGGTCGCTGGTGATTGACAGCGAATATTTACCGGGCGATCGTCAGGCCGAATTAAAGTCAGCAATCTTGGCTGATTTGCCGCTGATTAAATCGGTTACTTTTGTCATGACGGGACAAAGGGGCGATGATAATTTGCAATATTTCTTCTCGAAAAGCGGATTTGGCTATGCCTCTTATGTCGAAGGTGATCCTTCCTATATCCGCACGGCGGATGGAACGACATGGATGAAGGGCGCGAAGCTTCCCACAGGTCATACGGTTCTGGATATTTCATCGGGCCGCATCCGGTTTGAGCGCATGGGCGTTACGGAGGAATTGGTGGTGATCGAAGGCGCCGACCCGGCCATGGATGACGGCACCAAAACCGATATAGAATCAACTGCTGCCCCCGGGGGCGGCAATGATAGTGAAGTGGTCGCAAACCAATGAAGATGTTTAGTCAGCAAGGAAGGAAATGAAGATGAGTAATCCTGTCGATAGTGTGAATAACAACAATATAATGTATTCGCCCATGCTGGTATCGGGCGGACAGCGCAGCAAAAACTGGTTTGAAGCATTTGCCAATGCGTGGGGTGAGGCATTGGACAAGCAAGCAGATGTGATCGTGCAGCGGTCGAATGCGTTGGGCCAAGAAGGGCTCGACCGGCCATCGGATATTACCCAGCTTACTGCAGAATCGATGCGCATGAGCTTTATGGCCAACAGCTCTCACACATCGCTCGACTCTGTATCGAAAGCGTTGGAGACGATGGCCCGGAAAGGATAAAATATGGCAGCCGAATCTATGGTCGTATCCGCTGTTGGCAATGGTTCGACATCGGGTGCAATGCGGACCCATAATCTGGATGAAATGTTTGGAGCAAAAACCGGCAGTCCGGAGATGAATGCCCGTTTCACCCAATCAATGCAGCGAGCCGAGGCAAGCGCACCTGTGGGCGGCAGTGAAATGCCTGCGCCTGTGAAAACCATGTTTTCCGCATTGGATAATGTGAATGTGCAGGCAAAGGCGGTGTCGGATTATGCCGCAACCGCCGAGGCAAGTGGCGGGCAATTGACGCCCGGAGAAATTGTCCAACTGACCATGAAATGTCAGGAGTTCATGTTCCAGTGTCAGTTAACCTCCAACATTGCCAACCGCAGTTCGGACGGGGTGCAGCAATTATTCCGTCAGCAATAAAAGGGGAGCAGACGTTTTGAACATTGATTTTCCGGCACATGCCGGACTGCAGCCGCTATGGCGCAAATGCCTTCTCTATATGCTGCTGTTAACGGGGATATTGTTTCTGGCGGCCTGTAGCGAACAAAAGCTGCAATCTAATTTGAATGAACAGGACGCCAATGAGATAATTGCGGTGCTGAACGAAAATGGTGTGTCGGCTGGTAAGACCGCTGCGGATGAAGGCAAATGGGATATTACGGTCGGCGACGGTGACTTTGCCAAATCGGTGGCTCTGCTACAGGCGCGGGGTTTGCCGCGTACGCAAAGCGATACATTATGTTCCGCATTTCAGCCCAGCGGATTCGGTGAAACACCGTTATCGCAGCAGGCCCGTTTGGTCTGTGCCACCCAAAATGATATCGCGCGCACAATCACGGAAATTGACGGCGTGGTCAGCGCAAGAGTGCAATTGGGGATGCCCGAACCCAATGCAAGCACAGGCGAGGTAAAGCCGACAACCGCATCGGTCCTTGTCAAATATCGCAGCGGCTTCGACGTGCGCCAACATACCAGCGGGGTCAAAACACTGGTCGCCAACGGTGTGGATGGCCTGGCGCCTGATAATGTCTCTGTCATGATGGTGGCGGCGGCATCGGGACCGCCGGCAGCAGCAAAGGCAGATGGCGCAAATGGCGGTTCCCTCTTGCGCATATTTGCCATTCTGGCTGCTCTGGCTCTGCTTGGTCTGGCGCTGAAGGCATGGTCGGCGCGGCGGAAAAAGAGCAATAGCAAGGTTCCTGCTCCTATGGACGGGAATCCGGCGGAATGACGGCGGCGGACGCTCTTGACCCTGCACCATCGCAGTACAGGAGCGAACGCAGCGCTAATTTTGCGCGCCGATTGCAAGTGGCCGGTATTGAAACCGGCAAATTGCGGAGCAGCCGGTTTCAAAAGGCGGATAATGCCAATGACGACCGGCTGGAATTATTGCGCATAATGCCGGCATGGATCGGCTGGCCAAAAGAGGCGCAGGACAAACTGGCGCAGGCTGTTGCCATTTTATCCTGCCGCAGCGCCATTGATCTGGAAATTTCTGGGCCAAGGCTCACGTCTTTTGCCGAAATTATGGGTGATGACCTGTTTGAAAGCTTGTGCGATCTGGAACTGGATGAGGAGGATCAAAGTCCGCTCAGCCATCTTTTGCCGCGCCCCGATATGCTGGTTCATTTGGGACGGAAATTATTGGCCGCTGGGTTGCCGCCCATGGCCGCTGGACAATTTGCAGGGGCCGCCGGGAATGTCCCGGCCGCGCGGCTCGCCGCTATTGCCGCGCCATTGGTGCAGCGCCGCCGCGAACAAGATGCGATGGAAGGTGCGCCGGTATGAGCTATTTCCTCCTCGACCTGCCCGAGGGGTGCTTTGCCGGGACCGGCAATGGCATATTGAAAGCGACAGAGCGGCAGCATTTTGACGATGCGGCGCAGCTGCTGGCGCAGGTCCGCGACATGGTGGCGGAGCAGCAATCGTTATTAGAGCAGGCGCGGCAAAATGCCTATGATGCAGCACTGGCAGAGGCGCGGGCCATGCTGACAGACGGTCTCGCCCAAAATGCCGAAGATTTTGCGCGGCAAATTGCGGCGATCGAAACCCGGTTGTCGGCCTCGGTCGCACAGGCAGCCTTGGCGGCGGCGCAGAGTATCATTGACGACCTGCCCAAACCAGTGGTGACGGAGCATATTGCAGCCAAATTGCTGCGCAGTTACGGCAGCGATGGACCGATCAGCTTATGCGTCAGCCCGGCCAACGCCGAATATCTCTCTGGCAAATTAGATATGCCGAGCAGCGTTAGCATTATCGCCGATCCGGCGTTTGGTGATACAGATTGCCGCTTGCTGGATGGAAAACGGACAATCGTTGCCGATTTGTCGGTGCAATTGTCGGCCATAGCGGAAAAATGGGGCATCGCGGCGGCCCCGATGGCGGAGGAGGAGGAATGACCCCTTCCGGCAGCAACCTTGTCGCTGCGCTCCACGGCGAGCCATTATTTGAACAACGCGGGCGGATTGTATCGGCGCTCGGCACCACATTGACGGTCAGGGGCATTTCGGGCCGTATCGGTGACAGCTGCCGGATTGTCAGCCCATCGGGTGAACATTTGTTATGGGCGGAGATTATCGGGCTGCACGGCGAGGATATTATCCTGACCCCGCTCGGCGAATTGCGCGGTATCGCCCCTGATAGCGAGGTGGTCCTGCGCAGCGGCCGAGCGGAAATTCCGTGCGGTGATGATCTGCTTGGCCGGGTCTTTGATGCCCGGATGCAGCCTATTGACGGGCTTGGACCGGTCGCACAGGACCATCTGCGCCCGTTAAATGGAGAGGCGCCCAATCCGCTCGACCGGGCGCCAATATCGCAGCCAATGGAAAGCGGTATTCGCACCATTGATGGCTTAATGACCATCGGCACCGGGCAACGCATCGGGGTGTTCGCCAGCGCGGGCTGCGGTAAATCAACGCTGATGGGTTTGCTCGCCCGTCAGGCAAAGGCCGATGCCATCGTCATCGCACTGGTCGGGGAACGCGGGCGCGAAGTGCGAGAATTTATCGAAGATGTGCTGGGGGAAGAAGGGCTTTCGCGCTCGGTCATTATCGCGGCGACTTCGGACCGTCCGGCGATGGAGCGTGTGCGCGCGGCGCGCGTTGCCACCAGCATTGCCGAGGGCATGCGCGACCAAGGAAAAAATGTCCTGCTGTTGATGGACAGCGTCACGCGTTATGCCCGGGCCTTGCGCGAGGTCGGCCTGTCGGCGGGAGAACCAGCGGTCCGGCGCGGCTTTCCGCCCTCTGTCTTTGCCGACCTGCCGCGCCTATTCGAACGAGCCGGCGTTGCTGCCAAAGGGTCGATCACCGGCATATATACCGTCTTGTTGGAGGAGGAAGATGGCGATCCGATTGGTGAGGAGGTCCGCTCTTTACTCGATGGCCATATCACCTTGTCGCGCCAATTGGCCGCGCGGGGCCATTATCCCGCCATAGATATTTTGGACAGCCTGTCGCGGCTCTTCACGCGGCTGGCGTCGCCCGAACAGCAAAAATCGGCTGCCTTGGTCCGCGCGATGCAGCAAAAGCTGCGCGATACCGAATTGCTGATCCAAATGGGCGACTATGAACCCGGGCGTGACCATATGGCGGACCGGGCCATAGACAACCGGGAGGCGATGGACGCGTATTTAAGGCAGGAATCGGGCGAGATCAGCAGCATGGCACAATCCATTGCGCGGCTGCGGGCATTTGGCGATGACGGATTATGACTTCCAATGACCGGATAGACCGCGTGGCGCAGGCCCGAAAAGTCACCGCCGCACGCCTGATGAAAGCAGAGCAGCTATTGTCCCGCGCATTGCAAGCCCATGGCGCCGCGCGGCATGGGTTGGAAAGCGCGGCGGCGGCGGTGCATGATTCCCGCGCGCGCCTATTGCATGCAAAAGAGGAAATGCGCGGTGAGCCGCAGTCCGAACATCTGCGGATTTGGGCGGGCGAGACGGAAAAACAGCTTGATCAGGCATTGGAAAAAGAGGCCGAGGCACGTGAGATATTGGCCGAAGCGGAAATAGAATTGCAGCAACGGCGGCGCATGGTGAAAGCATCCGAAGCCCGGATAGAGGCCCTGCAGCGCGAGCATAAACAGCTGCTGCGCCGCCAACAGGAACGCCAGGATGAAGCGGCGGCAGACGATATGCATAAAATAAAACAGCAGCCAGAAGCGATCGGCGCAGCGCAAAAAATTGCAGGAGCATTCAGATGATTTCAGGCAATAATAAAAATAACCCCGCCCCGGTAACGCAAGGCGGCATCGCCGCCCCGCCAAGCAACCGCAATGCGCCCGCCGCAACGCAGGAACGCCAAAATCTGTTCAAGAAAAGCCTCGACCGGCAAGCGGGCAAAATGGATGATAAGAAAAATCCCGACGCCAAAGAGGATGCGAAGAAAATAATGCAGCATCCGCAAGGCGGCCGGTTGAAGGACGAGCGGGAGGCAGGCGGCGAACGCGCCGATGCCGCGATGCCGGTGCGCAGCGCCGCCGCAGATCTTTCGGTGGCAACGGCGCAGCAAGCACAGCCGGGCGGTGAGCCTTTACCCGCGCATTTGGAAAAAATGGCCGCTGCCATCCAAGAGCTGGCTGGCCGCGGGCTGAATGCGCAGTTTCAGTTGCAGCTTCCCATGGGCGCTATGTCCGTGGAATCAGTTATCCTAGCACGTGATGGCGCAGGCCGCTTGGCCATTCAATTGCACGGACAGGGGCAATTGCCAGCCACAATCATGAACCGCGTCGCAGCGGATTTGGCGCACCGGTTGAAACAGAAAAAGCTGCGCATCGCGTCGGTGGAATTTGCACAAATGCAGCCGGGGAAACTGCCCGGCCACCCCGCCAAGGGGCAGGCATAAAGCCTAATCGGCTATACCGGCTATTTCCGGCGATATAGTTTGCTCCTGCAATAATAGCAGCCGCCGTTCGCTGGCCTTACGTTCTTCGGAAGACCGGTCAGCCGATTTATTCGCATCGCGCGCTGTATCATCCCGTTGCAGGTCATTTATCCTCGAATAAGCCATTGATACCGACATGATGGATAAATTGCGGACCATGATGGCGACGATTTTTTGCAAAAATTCCTGCCCGCTTTGCTTATCGGTTTGCGGCCCAAACCGCCCGCCTTCCATCGTTTTATCAAGCAATTTCTGATCCAGAACTGCGCCATTTTCATGCTTATAGTCGCCATCGCGTTTTTCGACCAACAGCAAGCCATCTTTATGGATTTCATCCAAGTGATAACCCGATTTGCCGCTGTCGATTGTCAATGGCACGCCGGGTTTGCCAAGCCCTGAAATGACGCTGCCTTTATGTTCCGACGATATGATGATGTCGCTGATTTTGACCGGATCGGTTTGCCCCGGCTTATAGTCCGTGATCAATGTTATTTTGCTGTCATTGCCAAAAGCGAGACTGGTTTTTCCAACGAAATTCAGCTTGTCTCCGCTCTCTGGCATGATGGCCGCATCTTGCGCAAAAATGGTAATGGCCGTGCCCAGCTTTTGATTTTCCAGTTTAACCGATGCGCCCATTTGATCGAGCGTCAATTGATAATCCCGCTCCAGCCGCGCCTCCAGCAGTCCGGGGGACGTTTGGGTAAAGCCAATTTCATTGCGGCTGGAACCGAGTTTTTGAACTGGTTGAAAATCACCTGCTAAACCGCCCGCGTTCATTGCAGGCAATCCGGGGTGCAATGATGGAGTGATGGTCATCATACCACTTGCCTCCGAATTAAGCTGGTTGCGCGGTCAACGGCATCAGCGATAGTGCGCAGCGACGCATCGCCCACATCGGGCGCTTTTTCGGCGGCCTCAATCGCTTTTTGAATGTGGCTTAAGGCCCGCGCTTCGGGCCGGGCCGCAAATAGCGCCGCTCCTTCAATGGCAAAATCATGCAAACTACGGGTCAGCCGCCCGCGATCGGCGGCGCTGCCCGGATATGTTTTTTGCAAGTCATCGCATATGGTTTCAATTTCATAGGGGTCCGTACTGTCGCCAAAGCCGCCATTGCCGTCCCCATCGACAAGGTTAAATGCGTCTGACAGAGCAGCGCCAATACGGCCTGCAATCCCCGACATTTCCTGTGCCGCAACATTATTTGCGCTCGCACCTTTTCCTGCCGCGCCGACATTGGAAATGATTTTGCGTCTTATACCGTCAATTCCGGTCACGATGTCGCCCCTTCATTCTGTCCCAGCTGCCAATTGGCGGCGGCCGGTTTGCTACATTTTATACCCCTATTGGCCTTTGTGTAACAGATTCATGACAGCCTGTATCTCCACATAATGTTTAGGTCCTGACCCTAGCCTGACCCTATGCCCCGCAGTCCAAACACCTAAACATTATGTCTAGTTACAGCGGGGCAGATTTAAGTCATATTGGCAGAATAAGTAAGAATTTTCGGCGGAGTTGAAGCAATGACATGGGCAGTAGGGCAGGCTTCCGGCCTGTCTGGGTCAATAACAGGGCGGGTTTTAACCGAAGCATTGCGGCATATGCCGCTGGTGCCGCGCGATATTATTGCCGATGCGATATTGGCCATTCCTTCCCGCGAGATTGCCGCCTATGCGCTGCCCTCTGCGGCGGTAAAATTGGCGACGGCGGGCATATCCGCGCTGCAATCGTCCAACGCCCCTGCGGCTGGACCGCAGCCGCGCGACCTCGCATTATTGGCGCAGGATGTATATCGGGACCGGGCCAATCCGCCATCGGGATACCGCGCGGCAACGCCGGGTGATTTAGGCGCTCTGGGTCTCAACCCGCAGGATTTATCATCGACGCAAAGCGCATTTAAGGCGCGGGTTTATGTGACTGGCACTGGCGCCGATACGCAATATGTGGTTTCGTTCCGCGGTTCGCAAAGCGCGAGCGATTGGCGATCAAATTTCCAGCAAAGCGTTGGTCTTTCCACCGATAATTACCGCAAAGCATTGGAAATTGGTCAGAAGATCGCGCTTTATGGCAATGGCAATGTGACATTCACTGGCCATTCGCTGGGCGGTGGATTGGCTTCGGCTGCGGCTATATCGGGCGGCATCCCTGCGGTCACTTTCAACGCATCGGGGTTAAGCGCCAAAACGATTAAAACTGCCGAACAAATGCGCATGGCGGCGGGCGTAGAGCAAGCCGGTGCAGTGGATGCCTATTATGTGCGCGGTGAGATATTGTCGCTAATCCAAGATGGGGGGGACCGGTTTATCGGCGGCGTGCTGGGCGGTTTGTTGGGGGCGGCGGTGTTGGACGCGCCCGAAGCCTATGGCAGACGCATCGGCATTGACGCCGTGCGGCCCGAAGGCGTGAAATGGTATCAGGATAATCCCGCCGCGCGCCACGGGATAGCATGGGTCATCAGCAGCGTTTGAAGCTGTAATGGCGGGTTGCAGGCAAGCGATTGCCAGCTATTCTTTCATGCGTTATCACCGATGGGATAAGCATATGCAAAGCCGCCTATATTCTCACACTCTGCTGCGGATGGCGCAGGGACGCCGGGTAAAAGCGGCTCTTTTGGGGGCGATGGCGTCTCTGCTGCTCGGAGGATGTGACTTGGCTCAGGATAATTTATGCTTTTCCGCCCGCCCTGCGGTTATTCGCCCGTCGATGCAAAGCGTGTCAGCGCATTTAAGCAGCGGGCAATCGGGCAAAATACTGGCCGAAGCCATATTCGCAGGCGATTTGGAAAAGGCCGCAGGGTTAATTGACGATGATCCCAAATTATTGGGGACGCAGGTGCTATATGACCCTGATATGGACGCGCCGCCGACGGGCCAATATGGCGATTTGCTAACCTTTGCGGTTGCCAGTTGCAACGCCGATATGCTCGGCTTGCTGCTCAGCAAAGGGGCAGAGCCGAACGGCGTGCAAAAAGGGGAGGCACTCACCCTTGCCTTATTGGCCGATAGCCCGGTGATGGCGGAAATTCTGCTCCAAGCGGGTGCGAGTAGCGATGCCGCCAAATTGGACGGCAAAAACATCATGAAGGAGCTGTTTGCTTTTGACGCGAAAGGCGGGGTGATGACCTTATTGCGGCATGGCGCGGACGTGAATGCCAGCGACGCTTTTGGTTTCACGCCCATTCATGATGCACTGTCCATGGAAAATTACGAAATCGCGCTTCTGCTGCATGAACATGGCGCGGCGCTATGGCAAATTGGCGGGGCCGGGGCATTGCCGGCGTGGCAGCTGACCAAGCCGTCGGTTCTGGATGCGGGTAAAGCGCAACGGGAGGCGAAGGCAAAGCTGCTCGAGAAAGCCAAGGCATCCGGCCTGCCATGGCCGCCGCCGCCGCCGCCAGAGGTGCGCAAATTGATACTATCGGGCAAATGGCCGACACCGGAATTGGAAAAATCCGGGCTGACCATTCACCCCAATGCAAAGCAGGATATTATCACGCGTTTCGGAAAATCCGCGCAATAAAGGATGATCTGTAGCCCTCTGGCTTTAATCGATGCGTTTAAACTACAAGTTCAGTTCAAAGGTGGGCCTCAGGTGAGGGACCCCCGCCTTCGCGAGGGCGACGGTATTTTGTTTTGGACTATAACCGTTTTTGGCACCGTTTCTGGAACCTCAATTGCCCCTAATTCAGGCTATTCCACAGCCGGTCAAAGTCAGCGGCTCCCATCGGGATATAGGCAAGGCTTTGGCCGGGTGCAGCGGGGCAGCTTTCGCCGGTGCCTATGGCGGTATAGCCCGATATATCCATCATCATCCGGTCATTAAAACTAAAGGCAATCAACGCCCCAGAACGCCGTTTGTCGGTGACATCTTTATAGAGATTTGCTGCCCGAAACGCCGCGCGCTCGCTGCGCAGTTGGCAGATATTCTGACCCTCTGCATCCCGGTAGGCGCCGCGCAGTTCAAAAGCACCTGCATCATTTGTCCGGCGCATCAAGATAATATGGCTGCTGGTACTGGTCAGCACAGGCGCGACTTGTTCCAATGCGGCCGCTCCGTCCGGTTTGCCGGTATCAAGCGCGGTTTCCACAAACACCGCATAAGGCGCGCTGCCGGACCAGGCTGGTGCGACAGCTGCAGGCAGCAAGGCCATCCGCCGCGCGGTCAGGGCTTGTTTCAAACAAGCGGACTTTGCCGCCATATCCTCGTCCGCGCTACAAGTTTCAATGGCTTGCTGATGCTCGCTTAGCGCCCGGAGCGCCGCACGGCGGCTATCGCCTGTGGGGGTCAGCATTGTGACATCGCGCGCTAATGCAAATAGGCCATCATCCTTTGTGTCGCAGGCAAAACGCGCCGCACTATCGGCAATGTCTTCGCAGTTTCTGGCCTGCATTTCGGCGAGTGTAGTAAGCGACGACGCGCTGATGCTGCTAATCTGTCCGGCGCCTGCGATCAAAATTCTGTCTTCTATTTTTGCGCCGGCAAAATAGGGCAGTTGGTTCAACGTAATGATCGCATTGTCGAGCCGAGTGGCCGACCAGTCGCTGTCCCAAAGCGCGAAATTTATCAGCGTCGAATTGCTGAAATCCGCGCCATTGATGATGACGCCCTGCCGGTCAAAGGCGCAGCCATTGCTTTCGGCATTGCCGCAACTGAAACGGAAACTTTGCAGCTTCGCCTGACTTAAATCCCAATTGGCAATGGACGCATCCCAGCCGCCATCAAATTGCCCAAAGCTGAAATCGGCATTTTTCGCATTGCTATTTTCCATTATGGTCGAGCGTATCAACACATGCTGCATAACGGCGTTCGATAGATTGGCGCCGGTCAGGTTGGAGTTGATAAATCCCATGCCGTCATACCGCTGCCCCGACCAGTTGCTGCCCGACAGGTCAGCATTTTGAAAACAAACATTGGACAGGTCTTTAATTTCACTCATGTCCCAATTTTTGAAATCGCCGCCATTGATGACCAGTAAGCTGCCATCTTTCGCCTTTTTGCGAATTTTCTTCAGCTGCGACTCTTTCTTCAACGCCGTGCCGTCGATGCTTTGCGGCAAATCTGCGCCGCTGCCGTCCAAATTGCCTGCTTTTGCAAGGCAGCTATTGGCAGGGATGTCAGACATATTGATACCGGCAGGAATGTCTGCTTGAACCTCTTGGGCAGCGGGCGGCGTTTCTGCTGCGGCTTCGGGCGCTGGTTCGGGTGCGGCTATTTCCGGCTCAGTGCCGGGTAGCTCCTGCCCCATGGCGACGGGGGATGCCAATAAACCGGCGGATAATAAAACGCCATAGCATGGCAGCTTTATCCACGGAGCGATGAAGGAAGAGCGCATAGAGAATCCTTTATCCATTGAAATATAGGATAGCCGACAAAAACCGGAAAACCAGAGGTTTATTTCGCTTAATATTTGTTTTTCCAGCAATGATACAGAACACGGCTATCGCGACTCGACAGTGCATTAACATTGATGTAAGTAACGGCCATGTCAGATATCGCTCCTGATTTGCCCGACATCATCCTATGGGCCATCCCCGCTTTTATCATCCTGATAGTGGCGGAATTGCTGCTGAATAAACGCGGCAAGGGCTATGAGCTGCGCGATACGGTCACCTCGCTTGCAATGGGTTTGGGCAGCCGCGTTGCTGGTTTTCTGACGCTTGGTCCGATATTGGCTATTGCTTATGCTGCGCATGATTTGGCACTGTTCGATATTGGCTATGTCTGGTGGGCATGGCCGATTTGTTTTGTGCTCGATGACCTGGCTTATTATTTGTTTCACCGCAGCGCGCACCGCGTCCGCTGGTTTTGGGCCAGCCATGTGAACCATCATTCGAGCGAGCATTATAATCTGTCCACCGCATTGCGGCAAACATGGACCGGTTTCATTGCCTTTGGCTTCATCTTTCGCTTGCCGATATTGCTGATCGGATTTCCGGTGGAGATGGTGCTGTTTTGCGGCGCGATCAACCTGCTCTATCAATATTGGTTCCATACTGAGGCGATTGATAAAATGCCGCGCTGGTTTGAATATCTGTTCAACACGCCCAGCCACCACCGGGTCCATCATGCGGTTAATCCCGCGTATCTGGACGCCAATTATGCTGGCGTGTTGATGATATGGGACCGGATGTTCGGCAGCTTTGTCGCAGAAGACCCGGCCGATCCGCCGCGCTATGGTTTGGTTGCTAACCTTGGCACGTTTAATCTGGTCAAGGTCGCCTTTCATGAATGGACCGCGATTGCCCGTGATGTCTGGTCCGCACCATGGCGGCATAAGCTGTCTTACATGATCCGCGAACCCGGTTGGAGCCATGACGGCAGCCGCGAGACGAGCGCAATGATTAGGGCGCGGGCGAACAGCGAAAAATCTTCGCCTACAGGATAAAACCCCATTGCTTCAATTTAATCGCGTGATTAAACCTTCCGTATGAGGAGACAATCATGGACGAGTTTGACATTATCGTAATCGGCGGCGGCAGTGCGGGCAGCGCGGCGGCAGGGCGGCTTTCCGAAGATGGAAAATATAGCGTCTGCTTGATCGAGGCAGGCGGCACGAATGACAATTTCCTTATAAAAACACCGGGCTTCATGCCGTTTTTGCCAGACAAATCCAACTATCGCTATGAAACCGTCCCGCAAAAAGGGATGAATGGACGCACCGGATATCAACCGCGCGGGCGCGGCCTGGGCGGGTCGAGCGCGATCAACGCCATGGTATATATTCGCGGGGCGAAATGGGATTATGACAATTGGGCGGCGCTCGGCTGTGATGGCTGGGCCTATGACGATGTCCTGCCCTATTTCAAACGCAGCGAAGGCAATGAACGCGGCGGCGATGACTATCACGGCGCGGATGGTCCGCTCAGCGTGATGGATCAACATTATTCCAACCCGGGCTCCGCCGCCTTTATCGAAGCCGCCGCTCGGCTCCAATATCCGCGCACCGATGATTTTAACGGCGCGCGGCAAGAAGGTTTCGGCATGTATCAAGTCACGCAAAAGGGCGGCGAACGCTGGTCGGCGGCCCGGGCCTATGTGGAACCGGCAAGATCGCGGCCCAATTTCACCGTGCTCACCGACAGTTTGACGGAGAAGATCATCGTCACCGGCGGGCGGGCGGCTGGCGTACAAATCCGTCAGGGCGGGAAAAGCAGACAGATTATGGCGCGCGGCGCGGTCATCCTGTCGGCAGGCGCGTTTAACTCGCCGCAAATTTTGATGCTGTCGGGCATTGGCCCTGCCGCGCATTTGCGCGAACATGGCATTGATGTCGCTCTCGACAAGGCCGCTGTCGGCAACGACCTGCAAGATCATATTGATTATGTCAGCCGATTTATGACGCAGTCGCGTGAATTTATCGGCGATTCGCTCCCTGGCACATTGCGTATGGCAAAGGCCGTGATCGAACACCGGCTGAAACGCACAGGCATTATGACGACGCCTTATGCCGAAGCTGGCGGCTTCATCAAATCCGCCCCCGACGTGCCGGCGCCCGATGTGCAATATCATTTCGTGCCCGCGCCGCTGGAGGATCATGGCCGGGAAAAGGTGAGGGGGCACGGCTTTAGCTGCCATGCCTGCGTCCTGCGTCCTGAAAGCCGGGGAACGGTGCGGATCGCCTCCGCCGATGCCGCCGCCGCGCCCGTCATCGATCCCAATTTCTTGGACGATGACCGCGATATGGCGGTCCTGCGCACCGGCGTCAAAGTCATGCACCGGATCATGCAAACCGCCCCGATGGCCTATTATGGCGGTGTCGATGTGAATAACACGCCGCTTGATGATGACGATGCGCTCGATGCGCTGATCCGCTCGCGGGCCGATACGGTCTATCATCCGGTCGGCACTTGCCGGATGGGCAGCGATGCTGATGCCGTGGTCGATACCCAGCTGCGGCTGAATGGGATAGCGGGGCTGTATGTCGCCGATGCCAGCATCATGCCCCGTCTAGTCAGCGGCAACACAAATGCGCCGAGCATTATGATCGGCGAAAGATGTGCCGATTTTGTCCGGGCGCATTTGCATTGATCTTGCGGTAAGCGCTTCCTATCGCTAACCGGCTTTCGGACAGCAGACGGGAATCCGCATGAAATATCTTAGTACCAGAGGAAATGCCTCCAATCTTGATTTCGAAGGCGTAACGCTCGCCGGGCTTGCCAGCGACGGCGGATTATACGTCCCCGAAACATGGCCGCGTTTCAGCGAGGCGGAAATCGCGTCGATGCGTGGGCTGAGCTATATTGATCTTGCGGTGCGGGTGATGACGCCTTTTACCAAAGGGTCGCTATCGGAGGCGGAACTGAAGGAATTATGCGAGGCGGCCTATGGCAGGTTTAGCCATGCCGCTGTCACCCCGCTGGTGCAGCTGGATAGTCAGCATTGGCTGCTCGAGCTGTTCCACGGGCCGACATTGGCATTTAAGGATGTCGCATTGCAGCTTTTGGGACAGCTATTTGAAAAATTCCTGTCGGGTTCGGATAAGGCGCTGACGATTGTTGGGGCGACGTCGGGCGACACCGGATCAGCGGCGATTGATGCGGTTGCCGGGCGTGAGCGGGTGGAAATTTTCATGCTGCACCCGCATAACCGGATCAGCGATGTGCAGCGGCGGCAAATGACCACCGTGCTGGCCCCCAATGTCCACAATATCGCCATTCAGGGCAGTTTTGATGATGCGCAGGCGATGGTCAAAACGATGTTCAACGATCCCGATGTCAATAGCGTGCTGAATGTGACTGCGGTGAACTCGATCAACTGGGCGCGTTTGATGGCGCAGATTGTCTATTATTTTGCCGCCGCGCTGAAATTGGGCGCGCCGGAGCGTAAGGTTGCCTTTTCGGTGCCGACCGGCAATTTTGGTGATGTGTTCGCTGGCTATGTTGCCGCGCAAATGGGGCTGCCGGTGGAGCGGTTGATTGTGGCCACCAACGTCAATGATATCCTGCACCGCGCCTTGTCACGCGGCGATTATTCGGTCAGCGGCGTGACGCCGACCAGTGCGCCGTCAATGGATATTCAGGTGTCGAGCAATTTTGAACGGTTGCTATTCGACCTGGAGGGCCGCGATGGGTCGACCACGGCGGCGCGGATGAAATGGTTTGAACAAATGGGCAAGATGGTATTGTCCGCCGATATGCGCAAACGGGCCAGCTTCTTTGCCAGCGCCCGCGCCGATGCCGACGAAACGGCAGGTGCAATGCGGTGGGCCTATGAACAATGCGGGCAGATTATTGATCCGCATACCGCGATCGGATTGCACGGTGCGCGCACCGCCAATATCGCAGCAGACGTGCCTGTAGTGACGCTCGCCACCGCGCATCCGGCAAAATTTCGCGATGCGGTGGAACAGGCAACGGGCATTCGTCCGGCCTTGCCCGGGCGCGTGGGCAATTTGTTTGAGCGGGAGGAACGCTACGAAGTCCTGCCCGGCGAATATGCGGCGGTGCGCGACTATATCCTGTCCAATGCCGCGCGTCCTGCATTGCTGTGAACGGCCTATCGCCCAATTTCGTGACGCTGATCAGCGAGCCGCGCACCGATTATACATTGATCGATAGCGGCGCGGGCCGCAAATATGAACGCTATGGCGATAAGAGCTTCATTCGCCCCGAACCACAGGCCATGTGGCAACCAGCGCTCAGCGACTGGGATGCCGACGCCGAATTTATCCCCGGCAGCGATGATGAAGGCGGCGGGCGATGGTATAATCATCGGCCCGTGCCAACCGATGGCTGGCCGCTATGCTGGAACGACGAAGTTACCTTCAACGCGCAATGCACGCCGTTTCGCCATTTGGGATTTTTCCCTGACATGGACCCGGTTTGGCGCTGGATGCGCGGAAAGCTGACCGGACTTGCTGAACCCGATGCGATGAATTTATTTGGCTATACCGGCGTTGGCACGCTCGCTCTGTCGGCGGTGGGAGCCAAAATGGTCCATGTTGATGCATCGAAAAAATCGGTGGCACAGGCGCGGGTCAATGCAGAAATGTCGGGCATGACGGACCGCCCGGTGCGCTGGATCATCGACGATGCCGCCAAATTTGCCGCGCGGGAGGTTCGGCGGGAACGGCGTTATGACGCGATATTGCTCGACCCGCCCAAATATGGCCGCGGCCCTGATGGCGAAATTTGGCGGCTGGAGGAAGATTTGCCGCCGCTGATCGCCGATTGCCGCCGGTTGATTGATGCCAATTCCCGCTGCCTTTTCCTAACCGTATATGCCGTGCGAATGTCGGCGATGGCGCTTGGAGCTTTGCTGAAATCGCATTTTGGCGACTTGCCGGGCAGGGTGGAATTTGGCGAGCTTGCGGTGCGCGAACAGACACGCGGCCTGTTGCTGCCCACCGCCATATTTGCGCGCTGGTCGCAGGATTGAGAAAGAAATTATGACCGATAGCCTCACCCTTGAAGTGCATGACCTTGTCGTCAATGTCCTGACCGGCATTTACAGCCAGGAAACCCATCTGCCGCAGCCGCTGCGTATTTCGATGAGCGTCGATCTGTCGATGGCCGATCATTATGCGCCCGGCACGCCTTTATCCGCATCGAAAAATTACATGGATTTGAAGGATGCCGCAACCAAGCTGCCCGAAGGTGTGCACTTCACCCTGATCGAAGCGGTGGCGGATCATATCATGGATAAATTATTCGCGCAGGATGACCGGGTGCTGCGGATCACCATCAAAATCGTGAAGCTGGCCATTGCCGAGGATGGCGAAAATATCGGCATCACCATGGTTCGGGCCCGCAAATGACGGCGCCGCGCCCGCTCGCCCTCATCACCGGCGGGATGCGCCGCGTCGGCGCGTATATCGCGATGAAACTGGCGCGGGAGGGCTATGATCTGGCGCTGTCAACGCATCAGGAATGTGACGTGAAGCCGTTATTGCTGGATGTGTTGACCGAAACCGATACCCGGTGGAAAGCCTTTGTCGCGGACCTGTCCGAACCCGCCGCAGCGCCCATGTTGCTCGATCAAGTCGCCCATGAATTCGGACGCACGCCCGATCTTCTGGTCAATAATGCCGCGATATTTGGGCAGGATGGGTGGCAGGATATGGACGTGAGCAGCCTTGAATCGCAATTCCGGCTCAACCTATTTTCGCCGCTTCTGCTCTCCCGCGCCTTGGTCGCGGCGGCAGGTGAGAGCGCCCGGCCTGCGATCGTGCATATATTGGATCAGCGCATCGTAAATCCGCATGGCGATCAGATCAGCTATACTTTGTCCAAACAGGCGCTCGCCGCGTCAGTGCGGTCGATGGCGGCTGCCTTTGGCGGGCGGGCGCGGGTCAATGGCGTGGCCCCGGGGCTGGTTATATCCACGCCCGATTATGACGCCGCGTTGGAAAGCCGGCTGGCCGGGATGATGCCGCTCGGCGCGCTTCCTGACCCTGCGGGCGTGGCCGATGCGGTTCACTATCTGGCCCATGCCGGGCATGTGACTGGGCAGATTTTATATGTCGATGGCGGCGCGCATCTCAAAAGCTTCGAGCGCGATTTTATGTATCTTTAATTTTTGACGCGCCAGACTTGGATGCCGCCGCCTACTGGTTTCATCGGCTCCAACCATAAAGGCGCCTTGCCTGCGTCCATTTGGCTCCATAGGCCGCCCGGATTTTTGTGTTTGTAATTGTCCAGTTCGGCCTCGCCCGGGCATAGGGCAATATGGGTAATTTTACGGCGGTCAATCACCGCTTTTGCTTTGGCTGGCTGCGACAGGAATATCTCAATCTGGTCGTGCATCGCGCCCTCGTTACGGTGATGGCTGCTGGCAAGCACTTCATGCGGCGTGGTCAGCAGGATCATCGGCCCCATGTCAAACGGGGCAAGGATACGGGCGTTCGGCAAAGCACTCAATGCCGCAACCGATGCGGCGGATTCGCATTGCTGCGCGGTAGCTTCGCCTTGTTGCTCCCCTTTCGCTTTCGCCTTTGGCACGGCGAGCGCGCTCAGTTGTCCGGCAATTGCGCCGGGCACGAGCAGGCTGAGCATAACAGCGACCATTGCAACGCGGCGGACAGGTTCTTTGCTGCGGCGGTAATTGTGGAATAGCGTCACGATAAAGACGGCCACCGCCGGAACCGCAAAGGCGGACGCGACCGAAACCGTGCGAAATACCAATAGGGACAGCAGCGCCGAATAGAGCATGAAAAATGCAGCAACGCGAAGCTGTTTGCGGGTTGCACCGGCCGCTTCGCGCAGGAGGAACATCATCGTGATCAAGGCGCAAATCGGGGCCGCGAGCAAGGCAGAGGCCGCGCCGAAATTTTGATGCCACACTGGCAGGCCTTCGTTGACATGGACATACCAATAATCGCGCACCAGCGGATCGAGATTGCCAAAAGCGCCCGCCGAACATTGCGGCGCGAGCAGCAGCAACGTGCCCAATGCCGCGGCTCCTGCAAGCGCGGCTGCGCCCAAACGGATGCGCCAATCCTTTGGCGTGGCCATGATCGCGGGAAGCATAATCGCCGCTGCCAAAGCGATTGCGGCGATATGCGGAGGGGAAACTGTGTCGCAAAAAGCGGGCGCACCTAGCGGAGAATTTTGCGTCCCAAAAAACAGCAGAAAGGACGCCCCAGCAAAGCTGCTAATCGTCCAGATCAACCGTTGGCCATGCGCCTTTTCAAATATCCAGCGCCAACCCAGCAGCAGAAAGAATGCGGCGGTCAGCGGTGCGCCTTCCAACGATATATGCAACCAGATGGCGAGCGCGATGCCAAGGACAATGCCGCCGCGCTTTTTATTGGGCCAAAATATTGTCCACAGCGCCAGCGTCGCCATGACAATCTGCCAACCATGATGATCGATCCGCATCGGCCGAAATTGCATCAACAATGCAGGCGACAATAACGTTACCAGCACAGCGACAATGCCCGCCTCCCGCGAGGCAAGCTGCGTTGTATTGCGTCCAATCATCCAAGCAACAAGGCCAAGGCCCAGCAGCGGGACCGCAGTGCCCGCAACCATTTCCGCGCCCGCTTGCCCGATCAGCGGTGATAGCAGGATGACGATAAGCGCAAGCGGCAATTCAATCAGCCGCGACCAATGCATCGGCGCACCGGCATCGCCATTCATCCGATATTGGGTGATATCAAACCAGCTTTGCCCGGCCAGAAAATCGCGCAGCTGCACCATGCGCAGTTGATCATCGGGATCCCATCCGCTGCGGGTGACGATATTGTCCCATCCGGTAATAATCATGATCGCCGATATCGCCAGCCACAGCGCCGCCACCGGCATCCATGGCAATTTGTCGGACCTGTTTTCGAACATGCCTATTGTGCTCCGCTATTGTCCTTGCGGCGCAGATACAGCCATGGCACGGTTTCCGGGTCGAATTGAGTGCGCTGATGCTTGTCGAAAAAGGGCGGCATATGGTCGCCAACGATCAATATGTCGGTATCGGGGAAATCCTTTGCGGTTATTTCCCGCACCATTGCGACATCAATATCGTTCCAGATCGCAAATTGGCGGCAAATCTGCGGAAATTCTTCGGCCAATTTGGGGGATACGCGCGCGCATTTATCGACATTCAGGTTCAGCCCCGGCGGTACCGGAAGATGCGAATTGAGCGTCAGCCAATAGAGGAAAGTCGGTTGTTTTGCGGCGCGTAGTTTCTCGCCCAATATCTTTACAACATCGCGGTCACAGGCCCCGGGGAACACGCCGCCGCATGGCCGGGCGCCTTGTCCTTTCAGGTCGCTGGCAAAGCTGCGTTTTTCAAATCCGATATTGGGATACCATTCTTCGCGCTTGAAAAAGGAGCCGACAAAGCTGTGCACCGCTTCGGTTGCATATCCTTTTTTGGCGAGCTGCGCCGGTAAGCAGCCTGCATCTTTTTTATCGAGCAAGTCATAATAATCACCCCAGCGCCCGCACAATTCGCGCACTTCACCGGCGGTGGTGCTGTTGTAAAAGGGCGTTGTCCCTTGCGACACATCATAGCGGGCACCGACCGCCGCGCTTTCTTTATAATGCGCGAATAGCAGCCGGTTCATCTCGGCATTATCCTTTGGCACGCCAAGCGATTCAACGATTACCAGCATCAGATGGCGTTTGCCATCTGTGCCCGCGATAAAGCCGCTTTTCGATGAAGCCGAGCCAAATACCGCGCCTTCGGGGGCGCTGCGGAAATAATGGCCGCGCATGTCTTTGCCCATTTGAATGTCAAGCGCCGCAAGGCTGAGGAACGCAGCCGCGCCGCCCAATATCATCCAAGGGTTGGCGAAATTTTGATCGCGGCGGATCACTTTGAACGCGAGCCCAAGGATCAGCAATATGACCACGCCAACGCCGATATATTCCACCGAATTTTCCGGCTTGAGCTCCAGGAAAAATTGGATCGAATAGAGCAATGATGACATCGTCAGGCTGAACAATCCGCCGACGAATTTCAGCACGGTCCAAACCATGAAGCCTGCAAAGCTGATGTAACGCAGCCAAAAGGGGAAGCGTTTGACGATCAGGCCAACGAAACCTGCCACAACAATGTCAAAAAAGCGCGGCGGCGCGCCGACAAACCAAAGCGCGACAAAGCCGATATTGGTCATAACGACCCAAGTGAGGAGCCAATTGCCAAAACGGCGCCATTCATCGTCAAAGGCAAAGGCCGGTTTGGTTTCGATCGCTGCGGCTGTCGTCACCGGAAAACTCCCCATTTACGCGCGGCATAAACCGCAACAAAGCTGATCGCTACTGCGGCGCCTTTGGCCGCGACGGCATGGATGCCAATTTCGGTGAGCAGAAATACGGTGGCAACGGTAATGCCCAGACCCAGCAGCGCCGATCCAGCAAATAAAACGCGTTGCCATTGCAAAGCAGCGCCCTCGCGGGTTTTGCCAGTGAATACGAAATTGGCGCTGACCATCCAATGGATCACTATTCCTGCGCAATATCCGATTGCCGAGGCATAGGCCGCCTCCATATGGAGCGCGACCGCGCTTGAAAATATCGCGACGTCAAAGGCAAGCGCAACGATGCTGGCCACCAGATACCGAGTGATGGTAAAACGGTGCCACAGGTCAAGCGCAGAGGATAGGGCGCGTTCCATGGATGTTATGCTGCTTTGCTATCGCTATTCTGGGCTTCATCGTCATCCTTGGCGATACGTTTTGGCACATCGCGTTCGGATTGCAGCGCGGCGGCTTGTCCTTCCGACAGCTCCGCGCCTTTGGCGGCGGGGGCTTCGGTAAAGACGGCTTTTTCGCCTTCGTCACCGCTTTCATGATATTCGGCGTCTTCGTTGACATTCCAGATATTATAGACCCGTGCACCGGCATCGATATTTTCGACGGTCAGCATCGCCGTCATCATGGCGTGATCCTGATTATTATAGCGGTGCATCCCGTTGCGGCCGACCATATGCAATGTTGGAAATTTGCTTTCCAGCTCGCTGCGCATCGCTTCTACATTGGCGGCATAGCTATCGTCATAAACAGGATAGGCTTTTTCCTGACGCACCACCACGCCGCGAATGACGTCTTCGGGTTTGCACAGGCCCAATATGCCCATTTCCTTTTTGCCAAGCTCAACCAAAGCTTCATCGGTTGACGACCAGAGGCCATCATTTTCGAAGCAGAAATATTCCAGGCCAACACAGGCAATCGATGGGTCGGGCACCATTTCTGGGGACCAGCTGCGATAATTTTGGACGCGGCCAACCTGCACCTTGCTGTCATGGATATAAATCCAATTGTCGGGGAACAGGTCATCCGATTTGATCATCAAAACAACTGTGAGGTAATCGCGATATTTCAGGTCCGACGCCTGCGGAATCGAGGTAGGCAGCGGATGGATACGCGCGGCCAGTTCGCGCATCGGCGCGCTGCTGATCACATGTTTGGCGGTAATCACCGTCTCGCTGCCATCGGTTTTTGTGGCGGTCATGCGCCAATTGCCAGCGGCATCCTGCGCCAATTGTTTGAAACTATGGCCCATCAGCACGTCATTGCCCGCCGCGCGAACCTTGTCCCGCGCCGCTTCCCACATCATGCCAGGACCAAGCCGGGGATAGCGGAAAGTTTCCAGCAAGGTTTTGGTCGCCATGCCGTCATTGGGCCGCTTATTCAGGCCTAGGCTGCGTTTCAATCCGTCGGTCACCGCGCTCCACAGTGACAGGCCCTTGATACGCTGCGCCGCCCAATCCGCGCTCATTTCGTCGCAGGGCATACCCCATACTTTCTCCGTATAGGTTTTGAAGAAGATCGAATACAGCTTGTAGCCGAATTGATTAACCGTCCAATCTTCGAAGCTTTTGATTGTCTTGTTGGGAAGCAGTTTCGCCTTCGCATAGCTCAGCATACACAGCGTTGAGCGATAGATGCCCAAGTTGAACAGCGCCTCAAACGCGCGCAACGGATAGCTGTAAAATTTGCCTTCATAATAAATGCGGCTCATCCGGGGGCGCTGAATAAAATCATCGGGCAGGATTTCGTTCCACAGGTCGACGACCTCTTTGGACTTTGAAAAAAAGCGGTGGCCGCCAATATCAAAACGATACCCGTCCACTTCGACCGTGCGGCTGATCCCGCCGACATAGCGTTCGTCTTTTTCAATAACGCTGACGGTATATCCTTTTTTGGACAGCAAATAGGCGGCGGTTAAGCCAGCTGGCCCCGCGCCGATAATCGCCACATCGACAATATTGGTATCTTTGGTCACGTTCACATCCCCAATTGATTTGTATAAATCCGGTGTTGAGGAAAGCTGTGAACGAAATATGCTAATGGATGGTTAACAAGCGGTTAGGAAATTGTGCCGAAATGGGATTTGTTTGGTGAACCGCCCCGACCTTAATCCTACCCCCGGTCCTTGGCCGCGCGTCTTTCGGCGAGCTGCTCTACGCTTGCGGCCCGCATAAACGGGTTGGTCGCTTTTTCCGCCGCGATGCTGGTGGGAACGGTTGGCTCGCCCTTCTCCCGCATCGCGTCAACTTGCTCCATGCGGGCCAATAAAGCGGCGTTATCCGGCTCGACCGTCAAAGCGAAACGGCCATTGCTTTGTGTATATTCATGCGCGCAATAAACGAGCGTGTCGTCGTCCAACGCCTCCAGCTTGCGCATATTGGCATACATTTGATCCGGCGTGCCTTCGAATAATCTGCCGCAGCCCATGGCGAATAATGTGTCGCCCACGAAAGCCGCTTTTTCGGAGGCGAAGTGATAGGCGATATGCCCCGCCGTATGCGCCGGAACATCTATCACGCGGGCATCGACATCGCCCAGCCGCACTATGTCGCCTTCGCGGACCAATATGTCGAGCGTGGGAATGCGCTCTGCTTCTGCTGCGGGGCCGGTGATGGTGCAGCCGGTTGCTTCCTTAATCGCCTTATTGCCGCCAGTATGGTCGGGATGCCAATGGGTGTTCCAAATTTGCGTTATCGTCCAGCCGCGCGCCTGCGCCTGTGCCAGGACCGGCTCGGCGACGGCGGGGTCCACCACCATTGTCTCGCCGCTTTTGGCTTCATGCACCAGCCAGACATAATTGTCGGATAATACCGGGATACGGACGACTTCGATCGCCATCACCATTCCCCGACATTGGGCATGGAGGCCCATGGTTCCTGCGGCGGCAGATTTCCGTCTTGTAACAGCTCAACCGAAATCCCGTCCGGGCTGAGCACAAAGGCCATATGCCCGTCGCGCGGCGGGCGGTTGATCGTCACGCCCGCATCCATCAGCCGCTGACAGGTTTCATAAATGTCATCGACGCGGTAGGCCAGATGCCCGAAATTGCGCCCACCGGAATAGCTTTCGGGCGCGCCGCCATCTTCGGGCGGCCAATTATAGGTGAGTTCGACCTCGGCAAGTCCGGCTTGCCCCGGGGCGGCCATAAAGATCAGTGTGAAACGCCCGGCCTCGACATCGAAACGGCGCACTTCCTCCAATCCAATCAATTTGAAAAAATCGGTGGCGGCATCGGGATCGCTGACGCGGATCATGCTATGTAGATATTTGACGGACATCGTAACTCCATTCATCGCTGTTCAGAAACGGTTCATCGCGGATAGCGCATTTCGCCGATCAGGGTGCTTCGCAATATTTGGACCGGAATAAAGGCATATACAAGCCCCCGGCCCGCTTTTTAGGACGGAGTGTAGGATGGTACAGGAAGATCAAAATAACAATGCGCCAAAAACGGGATTATTGGCGCGGATCAGCAACGATAATCGTAAGGCTTGGCTGGCGGGCAGTGCGCTGCTCGCAGGCGGCCTGATTATCGGCGGCTATTTAATGGGTGATGGGCTGGTGCGGATGAAGGGCGCGGACCGCGCGGTTACCGTGCGCGGATTGGATGAACGCGATGTAACAGCCGACCTTGCGACTTGGACGATCGCTTATTCGGCAACAACCGGCGATTTGCAGAGCGCGCAGGCAAAGGTGGACCGCGATACACAATCGATCCGGGCATTTTTCAAAATATTGGGTTTTGACGGCGAAGCGATCCAGCCAACCGGGGCCAACGTCACCAGCTATATCAACAATGGGGTTGCCACCTATACCGTGAAGCAGCGGATGAGCCTGCGCACCACCGACATTAAAAAGGCTCAGGCGGCGGTCAAACGGCAATTTGACCTAGTCAAAAGCGGCGTGGAAATGGAGGAAGGATCGGGCATGACCTTCACCTTTACCAAGCTGAACGACATCAAACCGCAGATGATTGCAGCAGCGACCAAAGACGCCCGCAAATCGGCCGAACAATTTGCTAAGGATAGCGGCACCGGCGTCGGCAGCATCAAATCGGCAACGCAGGGCTATTTTGAAGTCACCTCACGCGACGGCGATTCCGGCGGCTGGGGCGTGGCCGATTCGCCCTATAAAAAGGTCCGCGTGGTCACCACTGTGGAATATTATCTCGATTAACCCGCAGGCGCTGTCCTGCGGGATTATGGGCCGAGCGGGGGTTTTGCTAGGGGCGCCCGCTCGGTTCGCCCATCGGCGTTGACTGCGGCGCAGGGGTGCCCCGCGATGTCAGGCCAAAATGGTGATGCTAGCGTGTTTCACTGCCTGTGTCGGCGGCATTTGCTTCGATTGCATCCAGCTCGCTCAGCAATATTTTGGCGGCCTGTGCCTGCGGGCTGTCGGGGGCGATTTTGATGACTTGCTGCCATTGTTCGCGGGCGATGCGATAGGCACCAGCGGCGGCCGCAATATTGCCCGCCTCCAACGCCACTGCCGCGTCGCTGGGCGACAGGTCCGCTGCGGTTTTGATGTAATTTTGGGCATTCGCCAGATCACCGCTGCGCCGCGCCAATGTAGCGGATAACAGCCATGCCAAGCCATTATCCGGCGTGATCCGGCGGACTTCGGCCAAATCAGCATTGGCAGCGGCCACATCATCCTCGGCCACATCATTACCGTCGGCACCATCACTGGCAACCTGCGCTCTTGCCCGGTCGATCAGGATTTCGGCGCGTTTCTGCGGGGGTTGCCCGGCCCCGTCCAATGCTTTGGTCAGATAGGTTATGGCATTTGCGTTTTGTCCAGCGGCGATAGCGGCATTGCCCGCTTGCGCCCATAAATTTGCAGCGCGGTCGTCCTTTGCAGATGCGGCGAGCGCGGCGGCTTTCGCAAAAATATCGGCGGCTTTGGGATAATCGCGCGCCGACGCATGCGCCTCTGCTTGGCAAATATCGGCCAGATACCCACCGCCTGCACGGGTCATTATATCGGCATTGACAATCGCCGAGTTGGGGTCGCTGCGTGCCAGCTTTATGCAATCGCGCAGCTGCACTTCCTGAAAACTCGGCAAGGCTGCGCTTTGGAGCAGCAATAATGCGGTCAAAAACATGGGCCTTAAATTATCCTTTTGATGGTCAGGCCGGCATTTGGCTGAGGATATTGAGCAGCAGGTCAATATCCTGATCGCGGGAAAGCCGGTGGTCGCCATCTTTTACCAGCATTATCTGCACGTCGGATGAACGCAGCGCCGCGGCCAGCTGTAAGGAAATGTCAAACGGCACATCGGCGTCGCATTGCCCGTGCAGCAGGCGAACCGGACAATCAATTGCGATGGTGGCGCCCAGCATCAGCTGGCTTTGCCCATCTTCAAACAGCTTCCGATAAGTCGGCGTGGGTTCAGGGCCATAGGGGTTATCTTCATACACCACGCCTTGTTCCAATAGGGTTCGTTTTTGCGCTTCGCTATAACCCCAATTGGTAAAGTCCGGCGCAGCGGCAATGCCGATCATCCCTGTAACCCGGTCCCCCAATGCCAGCGCCAGCAGCAGCATCAGCCACCCGCCCATCGATGATCCGATCAGCAACACTGGCCCTGTAACCACCGCGGCCAAAATAGTCACTACATCGTCCCGCCAAACCGTGAAGCTGCCATCGGCAAAATCGCCGCCGCTTTCGCCGCAGCCCGAATAATCCAGCCGCAACATGGCGCGGCCGTTTGCCCGTGCCCATGCCTCGACCGCCTGCGCTTTGCCGCCCTGCATATCCGACATATAACCGGGCAGGAACAGGATCGCCGGGCCATCGCCGGGACTGTAGCGATAGGCGAGGCGGACGCCATCTGCGCGGGTCACAAAATCGGGCGGGGACGGGGCCTGATCCATCTCCATGACTAGATGATATATTCGATGCTGTGCATTTCGCCATTGGCCTTGCGCTTGGCCTCGCGCTGTTCGACCACGCTATCATTTAATTTGCGGATCGTGCTGCTGCCCGTGCTTTTGCAAAGGCCGGGGATGATGGCGTGAACGACTGCGCCCATACCCCCCCAAATCATCCGCAACCCAAATTTCGCGGCAAAGCGGAAATGTTCCAAATAGCTTTCATCAACGGTTTTCGGATGGTCAATGAACAGGCGCTTGAACATTTTCAGGGCTACTCCTTTGGGTCAGGGCCCCTATAATCGGGGCCATTTATGGCTTTTCCTTAGGATCCTTTTGCCCAAAGTCAAAACCGAAACCCGATTTCACATCTTTATCATCGCGGCACATATTACGCAGGTCATTCCATTCGGCCTTGGTCAATACGGGGCGGTAAGATTTTCCTTTAATCAGGCTTTTTTCAAATTGCGCCTTGCGATTTTCCGACAGCGGGTGGCTGGATAAATATCCCATCAGGGTTCCCGCATTATTCGTTTTTACGTCGGCTTTTTGTCCCTTGCCATTTTTGGCCGCGCCATCTTGCTCCCGCTCTTCCTCAAAGCTTTCCAATTGCGCGAGCTTGTCGAAAAACTGGGCGGTGGGAATGGGCGAAATATCGGACCGGGCGAGCGCTTTGATGGCGTGATTATCGGCCTCCGTTTCCGCCGCGCGGCTATAGCCCATGGATAACAGGCCGTTGAGCGTGCCGCCGACATTACCGTCCAGCCCGCCCATGACAACGCTTAAACCCATTTGCCGGATCAACGACTGCATCACATGGCGTTCGCGCACATGACCAATTTCATGGGCCAGCACGCCCGCGACCGCGTCGGCGGACGGGGTATCCTGCAACAATCCGTTGAAGATAATGACTTTCCCGCCGGGCAGGGCGACGGCGTTAATCATATCGATATTGGCCACCTCAATATCAATGTCGCTGACATTTTCATCAAGCTGACTAGCGAGCTTGGTCAATGCCTGCTTGCCCGGTTTGGTGTCGCAAAACCGGCCGCCAAAATCGCCGACCAGCGCGTTGCCCAATTGCTTCTCCACGCTCGGCGGAACCAGCGGCGCGAGCCATTGCGGGCTCCATAATATCACCGCAACGACGGCGGCGCTGACACCTGCAAAAACGACTATCGCTTTGCCGAGCCCAATTTTGTCAATCCACCGGCCATATTGACCGCGCGCCGGCAGCAAGCCCTCCAGCTCCGCCGGGACGGACCCTTGCATGCCCATGCGCCAACCGTCGATATCATCATGCTTATAGACATGGGAAACACCCTGTTGCCCCGCATAATGCAAATCGGCAAAGGCATAGGGGCCATGACGGCGTTCGACTTCGGCCAGATAGAAATTCTTGCCAATGGCTTGAATCTCTACATCGCGCCGCGCCGCCGTTTTGCCGTCATAAAACCATGCCTTTAACGACATTTATATCGCACCCACATCAAAGGCGTCGAGCAATCCTTCGCCATGTTTCGCGGTCGTTGTTTCCGATTGGGTTAGCTCATCGAGGTTAATTTCGCCGTAGCATTGCAAATAGGTGATGAAAAAACGCCAATGCCGGTACCGGATAAACGGCCCGATCAGCAGGAAGGGAATGACCGCGAAAATTATCATCGGAACAAACAGCGTCAGATAGACAGCGGCCGCATCGTCGCCCGGCTGCGGAAATTGAAAATCATTTAACCAGCCGACGGTTCCGGCCAGCGCGATCGCGGGCAGGGCGACCGCCGCCGCCGCCAGTAACCACAGGCCCGCATCGCCCAGGAACAGGATCAACCAATCCTTCGTCCGCGCCGAAAATCCGAAATCAAGCTTTTGCAGGGATAAACCGTCAATCGCCACACGGAAAAATTTGGCGTAAAATGCCATGGCGATCAGGCCAAGCCCGATGTAGAAAAACAACACCAACCCAATTACCGATACCGCTGCGGTGGTGGGTGATCCCATACCGACTGACACGGCACCGGCGAAAAAGCCGCCCACGATCAGAAGGAACGGTGACAGGTAAAAGAGCAAATAGCGTTTGAATGTATCGCTATAATCGCCAATCGCGTGGAATTGATGCTGGCCAAAACTCATTTTGCCCCAGCGTTCATTCCATAGCGACATCATCGACCATGGAATAAGCAGACCCATTACCGCATATCCGATGAAGGTTTTCCACATATAGGACACGCCGTAGCCCAACCCCTGATCATCGCTGCCGCCCCGGATCCCGTGCCAATAAGTGCGCGACAAACGATACCGCAGCGCGCGATAGCGGGCGAGGCCAGTGATGTAGAATATCAATATGAACAACACCATAGTCAGCGAACCCGCCGCCGCCAATTGATCACGCGCGACCAAGGCCTGCTGCAAAAATTGGATGCCGAGCAAAGGCACAAAAAACAGGATGATAACAAGGACAAAGCCGATCAGCAATTCAAGGCCCGTGCCCGTCCATTCCAGCCGGTCATCAATGAAACGGGTTTCGGCCCATAAATATTTGCGTTCCCGCGTCGTCGCCCAAAAACGATAGACGCCGAGCGTCACGATCGTCAGCAGCAAATTGGTGAGCGCAATTTTACCAAACGCGGCCCAATTGCCCTTAAATTCAAACGCGCTGCCCTCTGGCGTGGCCGGTGTTTCCTTGTCAATATGACCGTGCATACCCTTTGATCCCCTTATGCAAACCGAAAGTCATTTGTTCGCAGTTATACAGGGGGACTGTCAAGCGGGATAACAGAGGCGCAGCGGCGTTATTGGTGCAATATTGAAACGCAGGCGCTTGCAACGGCGCCGACCAACGGGCACATTCACCCGCCCCGCCGGATAATCTCATTGTCGAGCGTGTCGCGTTTATGGATCCAGTCGTTCAGTTCGGGGGAACGCTCTTCGGCGGGGAGATCATATTCCTGCTGTATCATTTTGTCATAGCTGTCCATTGCACCGCGCAGTTTTTGGATGGCGGCGGCATTTTGGCGGGCTTTTGCTTTTTCGGTCTCGGCCAGATGCTCGGTAAAATCCATATCGGCGGCGAACGGGCCAAAACGGCGGGATTGTGTCTGACGCAGCAAGAAGGTGAGCAGCCGGTTGTCATACCAGCGGGTTTCGCCCACCTTCTCGCCCTTATAATAATGCGGCACCGCAACGCCGTTCACCGCCCGATCCATTGCTATATCCTGAAGCCGTGCAAAACCGCAATTTTGCGCCTTGTCCCATGCCTCGGCAAATTCCTCTGCGCCATCGGCATCGCGCAGACGGTAGGCGCTGATCCGGTTCATGCCCACCCGTTCAGCCGCGGCAGAGACAATCCCGCAATCGGCCAGCGCCGCGATAAATTCGCGTTGCCGCGCCGCGCTCCACCCGTCGGCACGGCTACGTTTGCGGGGGACGGGGGTGAAGGGGAAGCTATTTGACATAAGGACAATATAACCATATAGGTTCGTAAATGTCAATATATTTTCCAAATACCATCCTTATCCGCCTATGCGCCGCCCTGCGCGGCTTTTTGCCTCGCCGCCTGTTTCCCTTTTTCTTTTATGATGCTGTTGCTTTTGTAGCTTTAACAGGATGGTATCTCGCTTATCTGCTCTTGCCGCGTGGGGACAAACTCGGCATAGGATTTGGCCATGACACAGATGATACAAATTACCCTTCCCGATGGCTCTCTGCGCGAGGTGGAAAGCGGCACGACGCCGGGCGATATTGCCGCTGCCATTGGCCCTGGCCTTGCCAAGGCAGCGATTGCCGCGCGCGTCGACGGGGAGCTATATGATATTATGCGCCCCTTGGAACGCGACGCCGCTTTGGCGCTTATCACCGCCCGGGATGAGGCCGATGCGTTGGAGCTCGCCCGGCATGATTTTGCCCATGTGCTGGCCGAAGCGGTGCAGGCGCTGTATCCCGGCACGCAAATCACGTTTGGCCCCGCCACCGATGACGGATTTTATTATGATGTCATGGCCCCTGCCTCGCGCGGGCCGTTTACCACCGACGATTTGCCCGCGATCGAAGAAAAAATGCGCGAGATAATCCGCGCCGACAAACCGCTGCGCCGCGAGGTTTGGAGCCGCGCCGACTTGATCGCCAAATGGGAAACGGACGGCGAAGCGTTTAAGGCGGAATGGGCAAAGGAGCTGCCCGAAAATGAGGAGCTTACGGTATATTGGTCAGGGGATAATTGGCTTGATATGTGCCGCGGGCCGCATCTTGCCAGCACTGGAAAGCTGGACCCCGATGCGTTCAAACTCACCCGCGTGGCTGGGGCCTATTGGCGCGGGGATCAACGCAATGCGCAGCTGACCCGCATTTACGGCACTGGCTGGCTCAACAAGAAACAGCTGAACGCGCATCTGACCATGCTGGAGGAAGCGGCAAAGCGCGACCACCGGCGGCTGGGTCAGGAAATGGACCTGTTCCATTTGCAGCATGAAGCGCAAGGCAGCGTCTTCTGGCATCCGCATGGCTTTACCATCTGGCGCCAGCTGGAGGCTTATATGCGCCGCGCAATCGATGATGGCGGTTATAATGAGATTAAAACGCCGCAGCTGATGGATGTGCGGCAATGGGAACAATCGGGCCATTGGGGCAAATATGCGGAAAATATGTTCGCGGTGCCCGATATTGTGCCCGATGGCGAAGATGGCTCGCCCCACATTGCCGATGACGCCGCTTGGATGGCGATGAAGCCGATGAATTGCCCGGCGCATATCCTAGTGTTCAAACAGGGTATCAAAAGCTACCGCGATTTGCCGCTGCGCCTGTATGAAAATGGCTGTTGCCACCGCAATGAACCGCATGGCGCGCTGCATGGATTGATGCGGGTGCGGCAATTTACGCAGGATGATGCGCATATTTTCTGCCGCGAGGATCAAGTGGTGGAGGAGGTGCGCAAATTCTGCGCGCTGGCCGACCGTATCTATCAGGATTTCGGATTTACCTATCAGGTCAAATTGGCGCTGCGCCCCGAAAAACGCTTTGGCAGCGACGCCGATTGGGACAAGGCGGAACAGGAAATGCGCGATGCGGTGGCCGCAGCGGGCATGGATAATGCGGAATATGGCTGGGAAGAGCTGCCCGGTGAAGGGGCATTTTATGCGCCTAAGCTGGAATGGCATTTAACCGACGCCATTGGCCGCACATGGCAAGTCGGCACGATACAGGGGGACCGCGTGCTGCCCGACCGGCTCGATGCCAGTTATGTCGGTGAGGATGGCGCACGCCACCGCCCCGTTATGCTGCACCGTGCGATCTTTGGATCTTACGAACGCTTTATCGGCATATTGATCGAACATTTCGCGGGCCGCATGCCCGTTTGGCTCGCGCCGGTTCAGGCGGTAGTAGCGACAATTGTGTCCGATGCCGATCCCTATGCCGAAACCGTAATGGCAAAGCTGAAAGCCGCAGGCATCCGGGTAGAAAGCGATTACCGCAATGAAAGCATAAATTATAAGGTGCGCGAACATAGCGTCGCCAAAGTCCCGCACATATTGGTGATCGGCAAACGCGAAGCCGAAGAGGGCAAGGTGGCGATCCGCACCTTGGGTAGCCAAGGGCAGCGGATTATGAGCGTAGACGAAGCGGTGGCAATGCTGTCCGAAGAAGCGACGCCGCCGGATTTGAAAGGACACCGATCATGAAGAAATTAGCTTTACTGCCGCTTTTGCTGCTTGCCGCCTGTACGCAGCCGGAACATGACCCCAACGCCGGCGAACGGGTGCCGGATCCAGAGGCCGCTGCGCCCGATACAGCGGGGATGAACGAAGCTCAAAAAGCCTATACCGCCGCCAATGACAAAATGCATAAAGGCATGGGCGATATTCCCGCGGATGCCGACGAAGCCTTTATGCGCGGCATGATCCCGCATCATCAAGGTGCAGTGGAAATGGCGGAAATTGCCTTGAAATATGGCAAGGACCCGGAAAGCCGGGCGTTGGCCGAGGCGGTGATCAAAGCGCAAAAAGCCGAGATTGCGCAAATGGAAGCTTGGTTGAAAAAACGGGGGATTGATCCTGCGGCGGCGGGCAGCGATGCTGTGGACCATGCAGCCATGGGGCATTGATAATCAATAGGGGGGAGAGGTTATATGTTGATTTGGGGTTCAAAGGGTAAAATGGTCGCCGCCGGTGATGGCGGCACGCAATATTGCGATGTGTGCAAGGAACAGCGCAGCTTCACCCATTTTGCCAGTTACAAAATGCGGCATATTTGGTTTGTGATCCGGTGGGCCACGGGCCTGCAATATCATCGGCGCTGCGCCACCTGTCACAATCTTTACGATATGCCCGCGCCGGTGCAGACAGACGGCCTATCGGGTGAGGCGGTCAAATCCAAAAGCCCGGTTCCGTTTTTTGACCGCTGGGGCTGGGCAATAGCCGCCGGAGCGATTGTCCTATTCATCGCCTCTGCCGTGGTTACTGGCAATCGGGAGAAGGCAGAAGAAAAATTGCTGATCGCCGCGCCAAAGGCAGGAGATATTTATCAGGTTGCGGTCGACCGGTTCATCCCAGAAGCAGAAAGCCAAAGCCTGGGATCAGATTATGGCGTGGTGCGCGTCGAACGGGTTGACGGGGATAGGGTAACGCTGTCGCTGCCCCGGACAGTATATAACCGCGCAAAAGGAGCCCGTCAGGATATCAGCAGCGGTCAGGCGCGTTCCGATACATATTATGAAGGCACAATTGAAATGCCACTTGCGACCCTAAAAGCGCGGCATGACGACGGCGCCATTTCGAATGTGGTCCGGTAGCGAAATATGCTGCGGCGCGGAAAGAATGTGGTCGTTACCGCTGGTCTGGGCACATCAATCGTGCCGCTCCGCTATGGTGCGCCGCCTGATGTGTGGCTGGTCACTTTGAAAAGAGCTGGCGGCAGCGAGGCAGTGCATTAGGATTCGATTAACCATGTTCTTTAGCCCCGCTTTCGGCATTGCTCGCTACGTCCATGTTAACCATGCGACCGCTGACGATCCTTTTGCTCTTGCTAGCTTTCTTGCACTCGGTATCCGCACGGGCCTTGAACGAAGACCTGCAATGTGTGCCCTATGCGCGGGCGCTGACCGGCATAGAAATACGCGGCGATGCGCACACATGGTGGGATCAGGCGCAGGGGCGCTATCAACGCGGGGAAAAGCCGCGTGTTGGCGCGATCATGTCTTTTCGTCCGCATGGATCGATGCAATTGGGCCATGTCGCTGCCGTGCGTCAGATTATCGACAGCCGGACCGTCATCATCAGCCATGCAAATTGGTCGACGATCAACGGCAAGCGCGGCCATGTTGAAGAAAATGTCAAGGTTGTCGATGCCTCCGACGCGGGCGATTGGAGCCGGGTGCGCGTATGGTACACCCCCAATGATGCGCTGGGCACGACCGAATGGCCGCTCAATGGATTTATCTATCCCAAACAGCGGCGCAGCGACCATGAGGCACTTTTGGCACTGGCGCAGCTTTTGGGGGGTAATGCACGGATCACTCCGGCCGGACAGCGCCAAGGTGAGGTGCGCGTCGCCGTCAAAGCAGACACCGCGCTGGCCCGCAGCTTTAACTTGTCAAGCCGGACCCTTTCGGAAGTCACGAGCAAAGCGGCCAATGAACAAAAAACCACATGGCCCCGCCCCGCAGCTCCGATAGGGAGAATGACGAAACCTGCACCCACCGCAGATAAGGACGTGATCGGCGACCTAATCGGATCGCTGGGCAATTAAGCGGCCAATAGCCCCGCCTTCTGAAGCAATTTGATTTGGTGGTCCCCGAGCAGACCGTTGAATGTTTTCTGTCGTCCGCTTTTTAAGATAGTATAGCCCCCTTGTCCCCGCTTAAGACCGCCTGGCCCACATAAGGAATCCCCAACAGTGCGCAATTTCATGACCTTGTCGGCCTTAGCTTTGCCAAAATGCACCTTGCGTATCTCGACAAGCATTGACGAAAAATTTTCTCCCGACGACGTTAGCGCCCTAATCTCAACAATAGCTTGAGAGTTTTGGGCGAAGTTTATGAAATCCTCTTCTTGCTGCTTTTCAATTTCAATTCTCTCCTCGTCTGTCAGCGACTGCGGTGGAGGTGGACTGCAAGCCAGACCGGGGTATGAAGAAGCCAAAATCAACACTCCTATTGCCTTACTGATTTGCATATTAACCTCCCCACTTCCTCTGCTTTCGCCCGTACCGCATTTTCCGCGTTCCGGGCATGCCTTCGGTTGACCGTCCCTTGGGCGTAGCTTTCCGGTCATCAGCTGGCAACCCCAGCTCGTCCGCTTCCAGTTTACGGATTTCGTCGCGTAGCCGTCCGGCTTCTTCAAATTCCAGGTCAGCAGCGGCGGCACGCATTTTGTTTTCCAGCTCCTCAATATAAGCGCGCAGATTATGACCCACGAGGTTATTCTCGCCCTCGGCATCTATCTCCACCAGCACGCCGTCGCGCGATGCGGTGTCGGCGACGATATTATGGATATCGCGTTTGATGGTGGCCGGCGTAATGCCATGCAGTTCATTATAGGCTTTCTGCTTCTCTCGCCGCCGGTCGGTCTCTGCCAGCGCTCGCTCCATGCTCCCTGTCATCCGGTCGGCATAAAGGATCACGCGGCCATCGACATTGCGCGCCGCGCGTCCGATCGTTTGGATGAGCGAGGTTTCGCTGCGCAAAAATCCTTCCTTGTCAGCATCCAATATCGCGACGAGTCCGCATTCGGGAATGTCCAGCCCTTCGCGCAGCAGGTTGATGCCCACCAGCACATCATACACGCCAAGCCGCAGGTCGCGGATCAGCTCAATCCGCTCGAGCGTCTCGACATCGCTGTGCATAAAACGCACGCGAAGCCCAGCCTCATGCATGAACTCGGTCAAGTCTTCGGCCATGCGTTTGGTCAGCGTGGTGACCAGTGTGCGGTAACCGGCTTCTGCCGTTTTGCGGCATTCGTTGATGCAGTCCTGCACTTGATCCTCGACCGGTTTGATCTCGACCGGCGGATCAATCAAGCCGGTGGGGCGGATGACCTGTTCGGCAAACACGCCGCCCGATTGCTCCATCTCCCAATTGCCGGGAGTGGCGGAGACAGAAACGGTTTGCGGGCGCATCGCATCCCATTCGTTGAAACGCAGTGGGCGGTTGTCGATACAACTGGGCAAGCGGAATCCATATTCGGCCAGCGTCAATTTGCGCCGATGGTCGCCCTTTGACATAGCGCCAATTTGCGGGATAGTCTGGTGGCTTTCATCAACAAAGAGCAGAGCATTTTCGGGCAGATATTCGAACAGCGTCGGCGGCGGTTCACCGGGCAAGCGGCCTGTTAGGAAACGGGAGTAATTTTCAATCCCGGCGCAGCTTCCGGTTGCGGCGATCATTTCCAAATCAAAATGCGTGCGCTGTTCCAGTCGTTGATGTTCAAGCAGCTTGCCTTCTGCCTCCAATTCTTTCAACCGCTCGGCCAGTTCAAATTTAATCGCTTCGGTGGCTTGCTTCATAGTCGGACCAGGGGTCACATAATGGGAATTGGCATAGACCCGAACGCTGTTCAACTTTGCGCCAGTGGTTCCGGTCAGCGGATCAAATTCGGCAATCTCTTCTATTTCATCGCCAAAAAAACTAATCCGCCATGCCATATCCTCATAATGGGATGGGAAGATTTCCAGATTGTCGCCGCGCACCCGGAAATTGCCCCGCGCGAAAGCATGGTCATTGCGTTTATATTGGAGCGCGACAAGCTGGCGGATCAATTCGCGCTGGTCAGTGCTCGTGCCTTTTTTGAGGTCGAAAATCATCGCCGAATAGGTTTCGACGCTGCCTATGCCGTAAATACAGGATACCGATGCAACGATAAGAACATCGTCGCGTTCCAATAGCGAACGAGTTGCCGAATGGCGCATCCGGTCGATCGCCTCATTTACGCTCGATTCCTTTTCGATATAGGTATCGCTGCGCGGCACATAGGCTTCGGGTTGGTAATAGTCGTAATAGCTGACGAAATATTCAACCGCATTATCGGGAAAGAAGCTTTTAAACTCGCCATATAACTGCGCGGCGAGGATCTTATTGGGGGCTAACACCAAGGCCGGGCGTTGCAACTCTTCAATCACCTTAGCCATCGTGAAGGTTTTTCCTGACCCCGTTACACCCAGCAGAACCTGATCCTTTTCCCCGGCCAACGCGGTTTGAACCAGTTCCTTAATCGCGGTCGGCTGATCCCCTGCTGGTTGATAATCCGACACAATGCGGAATGGCCGTCCGCCCTCAAGCTTTGGCGGACGTTCGGGCCGGTGCGGAACAAAATTATTCTGTGTATCGGGTTCTTCAAGCCCCCGCCTTATGATCAATTCTGACATATACCCTATATGCGCCCGGTAACGGCGGCTGTCATCCCCTGAGCATAGAAAATTCCGCCGCAAACCGATTGCCTTTTCGGTTGGCGCACGACATGGTGAAGCATAGAGGCGGGAGGAGCTTATTTTGCGTTATTTTGCGATATCAGATATAATTTCAGTATGATGATGGCCGGACGCCTTTACGCTATGCCCGCCGCGCTGCTTCTGGCCGCGACGCTGCTGTCATCTTGCTCACGCGAGGACGAGCCGCAACGATCACAGGTGGAGGCGAGCGCTCTGCCGATGAAACCGGGGCTGTGGAAAAGCGAGGCGGAGTTTACCGATGCTGAAATGACGGGAATAGGTGACAAGAGGAAACAGGAACTGCTTGCCGAAATGTCCAACCGGCTGTCTGGGGAGTCTTGTCTCACGCCGGAACAGGCGAAAAAGCCGGATGCGAATTTCTTTGCCGGTGGGCAGAGCGATGATTGCAAATATAGTAAATTTGAGGTGACCGATGGCCGATTGGATGTAGCGGTCAGTTGTTCGGTTAAATCGATGGCCACGCTGGATATGTCGATGACTGGGCTGGTATATGAAAGCGAATATAATCTCGACATTCAACCCGAGCTGCGCCTGCCGATGATCGGCAAGGTGACATTGAACGGCAAGATCAAGGGACGCTACCTGGGACCATGCGGCTCCGGGCTGTAACGGCTGCGCTATCCGTTTTTGCGGTGGCAGGGTGCGCTCCTATGACGTCGCAGCCGATATTACCTGCGCCAGCCCCGGTCAGCGGGTCTGTGCAGCCTGCACGGGTCAGCTTGCGGGTAACCCCCGATGGCAAGCTGTTTAGCAAGATAAGCGGCCATGCAGGAACAATGGACCGGATGGTGGCTGCAGACGATCCTGTCCGCATTGCGTCAATCTCAAAACTGGTGACGGCATTAGGGGTAATGGTTCTGGTCGATGACGCCACGCTCGACCTTGACCGGGATGTGGGCGATTATCTGGGGCAGCCTTTTCGTAATCCTAATTTTCCGGATCGTCCGATCAGCTTGAGGATGCTGTTATCGCACACATCCGGTTTGCGCGATGGCGGGGAATATTTCCTACCACTCGATGGAAAATGGACAGACTTGGTTGCGGGCCGCGCGGCTTGGGATAGCGCACATCCGCCGGGTGAATATTTTAGCTATGCCAATCTCAATTCACCGATTGTCGCGGTCATAATGGAACGCGCAACTGGTGAGCGCTTCGACCATTTGATGCAGCGGCTGGTAATGAAACCTTTGGGGCTCAACGCCTGTTTCAATTGGAGCGGCTGTGATGTCATAAGCCGCCAGCAGGCGGTCACCTTGCTGCGCCCGGATGGGGAATTGGCCAAGGATGCACCATGGACGCAAAGCGAGGAAGAATGCGTGTTCGTCGCTGCGACAAACGGAGGGTGTGACATCCGTTTATATGTGACCGGCGAGAATGGATCTAGCTTTGGCCCGCAAGGCGGCCTGCGCATATCGGCGCGCGATCTTCTGAAAGTCGCAAATGTGCTCACAAATAGAGGTGCCCCGTTATTTTCGGAGAAAAGCTTTTCCGAAATGACAAAACCTTATTGGCGTTTTGATGGGCAAAATGGGGACGTCGAGGGCGGCGCATTTCATGCTTATGGCCTTGGGATAGATATCCAGCCGGGCGGTTGGATCGGCCATGTTGGCGACGCATTCGGACTGCGCGCTGGCCTGTGGGTGAACCAGGGGAGCGGTGAAAAACGGGTGCAATTTGTAACCATGGTGGACGAAAAGCTGCCCGTTGGCCGCTGTCTCGATAATTGTCCATAAAGGCCCATATCGTGAGCAGCGCGCCCCTATTGGGAAATAGGCGGCTGATAGCTGAATAGCCCTCAGCCACCCATAACCGAACTCATTATTCAGCAGGCAAAATGTCAGGCTTGCCTTTTTCGCCGCGTGTTTTCCAAAGCGACCAACCGACACCGCCCGCAATCAGACCAGCTGTGACAATCAAGCTCAGCACCGGCGGAAATTTACCGCCGTCGAGCAGGAAGTCTGCAACGAATATCTTACTGCCAATGAATACCAGCACCAAAGCCAGCGCATATTTCAGATAATGGAAACGATGCACCATGGCCGCCAGCGCAAAATAGAGCGCCCGGAGACCCAAAATCGCCATTATGTTGCTGGTATAGACAATGAATGTATCGGTAGTGATTGCGAAAATCGCCGGTACACTGTCGATTGCGAACACGAGGTCAGCCAGATTGATGACGATCAACGCCAATAATAACGGCGTGATCGCGCGAACCATTTTTCCGCTTTTTTCGTCCTGCACTTTAACGATAAATTTTTCGCCATGCAGCTCTGGTGTGACGCGCATATGTTTTGAAATCCAGCGAACCACCGGATTTTTCGAAACATCCATTTCCTGCTCGCCAGAGAATAGCATTTTGATGCCAGTCGCAACTAAGAAGGCCGCGAAAATATAGAGCGTCCAGTAGAAATTTTGAACGAGTGCCGCGCCGCCGGCGATCATCAAGCCGCGTAGGACGATTACCGCCAAAATGCCCCAGAGCAATGCTCGATATTGATATTTGGCAGGGATAGCAAAATAGCTGAAGATCAAACTGATCACGAAGACGTTATCAATGGACAGCGCTTTCTCAATGAAGAAGCCCGTATAATATTTCATCCCCAGATCGGCGCCGCGGGCAAACCATATCCAGATACCAAACAGCAGCGCGATGCTGATGTAAAAAACGGAAAGCTTCAGGCTCTCCGAAATGCCCATTTCCTTGTCCTCTTTATGCAAGATGCCAAGGTCGAAAGCTGTGAGAGCGATGACGATGCCGATAAACGCGGCCCAGAACCAAATTGGCGTTCCCAGCCAGTCCATGAATAGAAAATCCATCAAAAATCCATTTCTTATAACAATGATATCGGGCCATTATGATCCGGCGAGGGGGTGCCGAGGTCATAACAGCCCGCTTATGCTCCACCTGTTAAGATGTAGCAAAGTTGTGTAGATGTGTTTTACGCTCCGGTGGTTCGTGGCCCGGATGCAAGGCGCGCAAGCCGATCTTTAACGGCCAGCTTTAGCCTTTTTAGCCGCTGAATCTGCAGCATATCCGGCCAGCGGCGAGCCATCTCGGCGCGCAATTTGCTGTCCAATTTCTGATGATATTGCATCAAACGGAATATATTTTGTGACACTGATTTTCTCCTCAAGAACTAAAATGTTCAATCGGATGAACCGGTCACAGCCAAGGGCTTGTTTGGGAAGGGAGGGTAAGACGCCCAAAGCCATGCACCGGTTCTATCCGATGCGGCCGACATCACGCTATCTCATTCCCGAAGACCTGCGAAGATCACTTTGGCAAATGAGACGAGCGCCAGAGGGGCCCGGTCCGCACTGTTTAATTAGAGTGATTCGTTCTAATTAGCAAGCGAAACCGGTTGTCATTTGTCGATAAATATTGGCTGTTAGTCGCGCAGAAGCTCATTAATTCCAGTTTTACTGCGGGTTTGCGCGTCCACTGTTTTGACGATAACTGCGCAATATAATGCCGGTGATGGGGCCGCCGCGCCCGCTGGGTCAGTGACAGAAGGCATAGATCCGGGAACGACAACTGCATAGGGCGGAACTTTACCAATATGAATTTCGCCGGTTTTGCGGTCGATTATTTTGGTCGATGCGCCCAGATATACTCCCATGGAAAGCACGGCACCTTCGCCGACAATGACACCTTCGGCCACTTCGCTGCGCGCGCCAATGAATGCGCCATCCTCGATGATGACAGGGCCAGCCTGCAGCGGCTCTAACACGCCGCCAATGCCTGCTCCGCCCGAGATATGGACATTTTTGCCAATCTGTGCGCAGCTGCCAACGGTGGCCCATGTGTCAACCATTGTGCCTTCATCGACATAAGCACCGATATTGACGAAGCTGGGCATCAAGACGACGCCTTTGGCGATATAGCTGCCGCGCCGCGCGGTCGCACCGGGGACAACGCGAAAGCCAGCATCGCGAAAGCGATTTGCGTCCCAACCTTCAAATTTGCTCGGAACCTTATCAAAGGCGGGCGCTCCAGCGGCCCCGCCATCCATGACCACATTGTCATTGAGACGGAAAGACAGCAGCACCGCTTTTTTCAGCCATTGGTTGACGGTCCATTCGCCACCGGATTTTTCCGCCACCCTGACCTTGCCTGCATCCAGCATGGCCAAGGCTTCATTGACCGCGTCGCGCACTTCGCCCGCGGTGCCATGGTTTATCTCTGCGCGATTTTCCCAAGCGGCATCGATGATTTGGGCAAGCTGAGCGGTCATAATAATGGTTTCCTTATAGAGCAGAGATTTGGAGCGTCTCTATAGCGCTCTCTAGCCAGCCTGCAAGGCTGTCGATCCGGTAATCGACATGGGCAAATCGATCATCGCCGCCGCCATCATGGCCCCAGGTGGATTCATGCCAGCCACTGTCAATCCACACAGTCTGCATCCCCATTTTTTTTGCGGGCAGCAGATTACGGGCCATATCCTCAAAAAATATCGACCGGGCAGGGTCAATCCCGGTTTTTTCGAGCAGCGTATCATAGGCCGATTGCGCAGGTTTCGGTTCATAGGAGATGGTGTGAATATCAATGATTTGTTCGAATATACCTTCAAGGCCCAACCGGTCCAAAACTCGCGCAGCATAGGGCGCATCGGCGTTGGTAAAGATAACCTTCCGCCCGGGCAGGGCCGATAGATGCTCCGCCAAACGCGGCGCGTCATCTATAGCACTGAGCGAAAAATCATGGACGTCAGCCAAATATTCATAAGGGTCGGTGCCATGTTCAGCCATCAGTCCGGACAGGGTGGTGCCATAATTTCGGAAATAGTCTTTCTGAACCCGGTGGGCCGCGTCGTCATCCAGCCCCAATGTGCGTCCAACAAAAGCGCGAATACGCATATCCATTAATTTATGGAGGCCGGAACTTACTGGATAAAGCGTGTTATCGAGGTCGAATATCCAATTATCGATTTGGTGAAGCGCGGCGGTCAAACCATGAAGCTTTCACCGCATCCACATGCCCCCGTCGCATTGGGATTGTTGAACACAAAACCGGCGGTGAAATCATCTTCCACCCAGTCCATGGTTGATCCGACCAGATACAGCACGGACCCGCCATCAATGTAAAAGTCGCCGCCGGGCGTAGAGATATGTTCGTCAAATTTATCGGCTTCGGTGACATAATCGACTGAATAAGCGAGGCCGCTGCACCCCCGGCGCGGGGTGGAAAGCTTCACACCAATCGCATCGCTCGGCGCTTTGCTCATCAATTCGGCAATGCGTGCTTCGGCTGCGGGCGTCAAGATAACGGCGGCGGGGCGGGCTCTTGTACCTGTGGTCATGCTGCCAACTCCTTTTGCCAGAATAATGCATGTCCTTTGGCCGGGTCCAATGCATAATCGCCATACCCAAGCGATGCATATAATGCCTTGGCCGGTTCGTTGCCGCTCAATACTTCCAAGGTCACTTTGCAGGCATCTTGGGCCTTTGCGATCGCTTCAATTTCGGCAAATATTGTCTTGGCGATCCCCTGGCCGCGATACTCCGCTTTCACGACAATGTCATGGATGTTGATCAGCGGTTTTGCGGCAAAGGTGGAATAGCCAATAAAGCAATTTGCTAGCCCTGCTGCGCTGCCATCAACATACGCGATCAGCGAGAAAGCATTGGGCTGCTTGGCCAGTCCGCTGGCAAGGTTGTCGCGGGTATTATCGTTCAGCGGTTTGCCACCGCCCATCGGATCGCAGGCATAACTATCCAGCATCTCGACCAGATCAGCGGCATGCTGCGGATTCTCATAATCAATACGAATTATCTCCAACGCCATTACAACATCCCCAATTCGAGCCGAGCTTCATCGGTCATATTGGCGGGCGACCATGGCGGATCCCAAACCAGATTGACCTCCGCATCCATAACGCCCGGCACGGCGGCTGCGCGCAATTCGACTTCGCCTGGCATAGATTCAGCCACGGGACAGTGGGGCGTGGTCAGCGTCATCGTGATAATGGCTTGACCTTCATTGACCTCGACATTGTAAATCAGGCCAAGATCATAGATATTCACTGGAATTTCTGGATCATAAATCTCCTTGAGCGCGTCTATAATAGCGGCCTGCAAATCACCGCCCGCGCCATCCAGATCGGGGGCCGCTGGTTTTTGTGACAGGAAACCTTCGAGATAATCCTTCTTCCGCTCCAGCTTCGCCGATGACGTCTCGCTCACGTCCCCGCCGCCATTTTGCGCCGCCGCCATCTCGTCCAGATCAACGCGGGCTTTGGGCGGTTTTTCGACGCTGTTCACTGTTTCGGTTTTAATATCGTTCGTCATCCGAATATCCTTGATACACGTTCTAATCCTGCGATCAGCGCCTCTACATCGCTTTCATCGCTATATAATCCAAAGCTGGCCCGCGCCGTGGCGGGTATGCCATAATGGTCCATCAAAGGCTGCGCACAGTGATGGCCCGCGCGGATTGCCACGCCCTCTTCATCCAATATAGTGCCGATGTCATGTGGATGCACCCCTTCCATGGTGAAGGAAACAATGCCCGCCGATTTTTCCGGCCCATAAAGCGTGATTGAATTTATGTTGCGTAGCGCGGTCCGCGCCGCCGTAACCAATGCGCTTTCATGGGCAAAGAGCGACGCCATGCCGCCTTCACCGGCCACTGCCGTCACATAATCAATTGCGGCATGGAGCGCGATGACCTCGGTAATCATCGGCGTCCCTGCTTCAAACCGGCCAGGCGCGGGAGCATATGTGGTGCCGGCAAAGCTAACCTTGTCGATCATCGCGCCGCCGCCTTGATAAGGAGGCATCGCCTCCAATATGTCGGGCCGGGCCCAAAGCACGCCAACGCCGGTTGGGCCATACAGCTTATGGCCCGACCAGACATAGAAATCGCAGTCCAGCTCCGCCATGTCGATCCGCATCCTTGGCGCAGCCTGACATCCGTCGAGCAGTAGCTTTGCGCCGACCTTATGCGCAGCCTTTGCCGCACGCTGTGCGCCGAGCACACTGCCTAGCACATTGGATACATGAGCCAGCGACACGAGCTTATGCGCTTGTGTCAAATTGGTTTCCAACCAGTCAAGGTCAATCCGGCCATCGGCGGTGAGCGGGCAGACATCAATATGCGCGCCCTTTCTTTCGGCGAGCATTTGCCACGGCACGATATTGCTATGATGCTCCAGCTGGCTCAGCATGATGCGGTCGCCCGCGCCAATATTCACGCCGCCCCAGCTGCTGGCAACCAGGTTGATCCCTTCGGTCGCACCGCGTACGAAGATGATCTCATTCTCGCTGCCCGCGCCCATAAATTCCGCTGTCCGCCGCCGCGCCGCCTCAAAAGCCAGCGTCATGTTGGCCGAACGTGCATAGACGCCGCGGTGCACGGTGGCATAATCTTCGCCCATCGCGCGCGCCATCGCATCGATAACAACCTGCGGTTTCTGCGCGGTCGCTGCGGTATCGAGATAATGCCATCCGCCCGCAAGGCCGGGGAAGTCGTCGCGGATATTCCCCTCCCGCTTGCGGGAGGGGTTAGGGGTGGGCGCGAGAGAGGCGAGCGAAGAGCCAGCTTCAGACCCACCCCCAGCCCCTCCCGCAGGCGGGAGGGGGGAATTGGCTTGCTGCCCATTCACACCAGCTCTCCCAATTTTGCCAGCGCCGCTGCTGTCAGTTGTTCTTCATCGGCCGCGCCGACAAACACATCGGCAACAAATGCCTGCAGCAACAACTTCTTTGCTTCAGCCGGCGGTAGCCCGCGAGAGGCCAGATAAAACAGCGCGCCCGCGTCCAGCTCGCCTACCGTCGCGCCATGCGCGCACAGCACGTCATCGGCGTAAATCTCCAGCTCCGGCTTTGAATTGGCCGTCGCCGTGCGGTCAAGCAGCATGGACTTTACCGACTGTTCGCTGTCGGTCTTCTGCGCGTCACGGGCCACGGCGACCTTGCCAAGATAGCTGCCGGTGGCCTTGCCCGCCAATATGTTGCGGACGATCTGGCTCGAAGTCGCGTTGGGCTCGGCGTGAGTAACGGTGGTGACGATTTCCAGTGTTTGCGCATCGCCGCCAATCTGCACCGCGCCCAGCTTAAAATCGGCGCCGTCATGCAAGGTCACATTCAGCTCAATCCGGCCAAAATCGCCATGGATATTCAGCGCATGGATGGCTGCGCGTCCACCCTTGCCAATGGTCAGATCAATCTGCGTTATGCTGCCTTCAGACATGAGCAATGTGCGCGCAAATTCGCCGCCTGCAGGCACGACAATGCTTTCGGGCGCGGGCAACGGCCATGCCGCGGTGAGCGCGGCAATATCGCTATAGCGCCAAGCTTCGTTGCGGTTGGTGGGAATTGCGTTTGTCATCACGCGGCCTCCGCAATCGCCTCATAGCCTTCGGCCTCAAGCTGTTTTGCCAGCTCCGGCCCGCCGGTTTTGACAATCCGGCCACCTGCTAGCACATGGACAAAATCGGGCTGCACATAATCGAGCAAGCGCTGATAATGGGTGATGAGCAGCACGGCCTTATCGGGGCTGCGCATGATGTTGTTAATGCCGTCGCCGACAATGCGTAGCGCGTCGATATCCAGCCCGCTGTCGGTCTCATCCAATATGGCGAGCGTGGGATCAAGGATGCCCATTTGCACCATCTCGTTGCGTTTCTTCTCGCCGCCGGAAAAACCGACATTCACGGGGCGCTTGAGCATCTCCATATCCATTTTGAGCAGCGCCGCTTTTTCCTTCGCCAGTTTCAGGAAATCACCGCCCGACAAAGGCTCCTCCCCGCGTTCCTTGCGCTGCGCATTCAATGCCTCGCGCAGGAATTGAACGTTGGAAACGCCCGGGATTTCCACCGGATATTGGAAGCCGAGGAACAATCCGGCGGCTGCGCGTTCATGCGGGTCCATGTCGAGCAAATCCAATACCTCACCGTCGCCCCGCACTTGATGCGGGGCTTGGCTTTTTTCTGCACCGTCCGAAGCAGAGCCTAACCCCGTGTCAAGCACGGGGTGACGAGGTTGGAATGTAGCGCTGCCCTCGGTCACCTCATAACCGGGCCGCCCGCCGAGCGTATAGGCAAGCGTGGATTTACCCGCGCCATTGGGGCCCATGATCGCATGAATTTCACCCGCATTGATGATGAGCGACAGCCCCTTCAGGATCGGCTTGTCAGCGATGGTGGTGTGGAGGTTAGTTATGTTTAGCATTTTGATCTCATCATTTCTTCTCCCCTACCGCTTGCGGGAGGGGTTGGGGGTGGGCTTGTTTCGGCAAGCGTTTTGGCAATCGAACGAACTACGCCTTCAAGATTATCCATCACATCCGCATTGGTAAAACGCAGCACATGAAAACCCTGCTGCGCCATAAAGGCATCACGCCGCTGGTCATATTCCTGACTTACGTCGTGCGAATACCCATCAAGTTCAACAACAAGCTTTGCAGCGCGGCATAGGAAGTCTGCGAAATAGGGGCCAACGGGCATTTGGCGGCTGAATTTATGGCCCTCCAATTTTCGGTTACTGAGGGCGGTCCACAGCAAGCGCTCCGCAGGGGTCGCTTGATTGCGCAATTCGCGGGCGCGGCCTGTGTCGCGTGATTTGAATTCGCCAGTCATGCTAGTGAACCCGGCTGGCCCACCCCCAGCCCCTCCCGCAAGCGGGAGGGGAGTGCCAGCGTCGCCCCATCAATCCCCCTCCCGCCTGCGGGAGGGGTCAGGGGTGGGTGGGAGCCAAAAGCGGCGTGGAGGTTATGGACTTGGAGCATTATTGCTTTTTCATCCTGAAAACAAAAATAAGTATAGCCGCCACAATCAATGCACTAGCAAAAATAACAAATATCGGACTCATCACCCCACGCTCCCCTCAAGCGAAATCTCAAGCAACGCCTTCGCCTCCACCGCAAATTCCATGGGGAGCTGGCTCAGCACTTCCTTCGCAAAGCCGTTGACGATCAAACTCACCGCTTGTTCTTCATCCAGCCCGCGTTGCTGCGCGTAGAACATTTGGTCGTCGCTGATCTTGCTGGTGGTGGCTTCATGTTCGATGGTGGCCGATGGGTTGCGCACTTCGATATAAGGGACGGTATGCGCGCCGCATTGATCGCCGAGTAAAAGGCTGTCGCATTGCGTGAAATTGCGCACGCCCTCTGCGGTCGGTGCCACGCGGACGAGGCCGCGATAGGTGTTGTTGCTGTGCCCGGCGCTGATGCCTTTGGAAATGATGGTGGAGCGGCTGCCCTTGCCGTTGTGGATCATCTTGGTGCCGGTGTCGGCCTGCTGATAATTGTTGGTGACCGCGACCGAGTAGAACTCGCCGACGCTGTCCTCACCGTTCAACACGCAGCTGGGATATTTCCACGTCACCGCGCTGCCGGTTTCCACCTGCGTCCAGCTCACCTTGCTGCGCGCGCCCTGGCATAAAGCGCGCTTGGTGACGAAATTGTAAATGCCGCCTTTCCCTTCCGCATCACCCGGATACCAATTCTGCACAGTGCTGTATTTGATCTCAGCATCGTCCAGCGCGACCAGCTCCACCACCGCGGCGTGCAGCTGATTCTCATCGCGCATCGGCGCGGTGCATCCTTCGAGGTAGGAGACATAGCTGCCCTTATCCGCGACGATCAATGTGCGTTCAAACTGGCCGGTATTTTCGGCGTTGATGCGGAAATAGGTGGACAACTCCATCGGGCAGCGCACGCCTTCGGGAATGTAGACAAAAGTCCCGTCCGAAAAGACCGCGCAGTTTAGCGTCGCAAAATAGTTATCTTGCATCGGCACAATCTTCCCTAGCCATTTTTTGACCAGATCGGGATATTCGCGGATCGCTTCCGAAATGGAGCGAAAAATGACGCCGGCTTTTTCCAATTCCTCGCGAAATGTCGTCGCGACGCTGACGCTGTCAAATACCGCATCGACTGCAACCTTACGTGCGCCCTCAACACCGGCGAGCACTTTCTGCTCCTCAATCGGGATGCCCAGTTTTTCGTAGACGCGCAATATTTCGGGGTCGACCTCGTCCAAGCTGCCCAGCTTTTCCTTTTGTTTGGGCGCGGCGTAATAATAGGCATCCTGATAATCAATCGGCGGGACATTGAGCTTCGCCCAGTCGGGCGGCGTCATCGTTTTCCACATCGCAAAAGCTTTCAGTCGCCATTCGAGCATCCATTCCGGCTCATTCTTCTTGGCCGAGATGAAGCGGACCGTATCTTCATTCAGACCCTTCGGCGCAAAATCCTGCTCAATATCGGATGACCAGCCATGTTGATAATCAGCAGCACGAGCGGCGGCGTCATGCGCGGCTTGATCCTTGATCGGGGCGTCCTGTGTATCGGTCATGCTTCTATCTCAATCTGGTTACGGGCTGGCGCGGCGGATAACTGGCTCAGCGATATATTGGCAAGCGCGCCGCGAATGGCGCTGTTTACGATCGTCCAATGGGGTTGCACGGTGCACAAGCTTTCAATCGCGCAATCATGCTTGTTACCGTCAACGCAAGCGGTCATGGCAATTGGTCCTTCCACTGCTTCGATAATGTCGGCCAGGCTGATCGCTGCGGCGGGGCGGGCCAGCTGTATACCGCCGCCGCTGCCCCGCGAAGATCGCAGCAGGCCGGCCCGGCTTAATATGCTCACCAATTTTTGCGTAGTGGGAAGGGCAATGCCGGTTTCCTCCGCAAGTTCCGATGCGCTGCTGCGCGCGCCCCCGCAATGACGCGCAGCGGCGCTCATTGTAACAACGGCGTAATCAGCCATATTGGAAAGGCGCATGGTCCGCTCCTGCGAATCTAAATCAGACTAAATTGTTCTGATTAAACATATGCACCTGCATTGCAGCAAAATCAAGAGGTCTGCGGCATTTTCCATGGAGGGTGTTTGGAGGAATTATTGGCGCAATTCGCGGATATTTTCTTTATCGAGCCACATGCTCAATAATGTCCCTTCCTCGCCCGAAAGACGATAGGGTGTGCGTCCCGCAAAATGGCGAATTTCCCGGATCATATGGGGTTGATCATAAAATAAATCCTGCACCTTGGCGGCTTCCTCATCGCTGCAACTTGGATCGTTGAGCAGCATGGCGGCGCGAACTGCCCGGTATTTGCGCATCAATTGTTTGGGGGCGCAGCCGAAATAATCACCGATCACCCGCTGCGCCTGACGACGCGCGACTGGCAAGCGGGCGTAAAGTTCTTCCACATCCGGAGTTAAGGAACCATCAAGCCATGATGTGGTGGCGGAGATAATCTCCGCATGGCGGGGCAGGATAGGGCGCAAGCGGGGCAACAGGAATTGTTCCGCCTTGGCCACCATCGCGGAATATTGCGCAGCGCCTTGAGTGGTTTTTTCGATATGTAAAAGGTCAGCAAAAAAGCTCGCCGCTGCGCCGCCAAACACAGCATCGCTGTCGGCAAACTGATCCGCGCTTTCGGTCGCAGACAGTCCGGTGACCGCGCGCCAACCTGCGGGGGTAAAGCCGCATCCGAGCACAATCAAAGGCCCTTTAACCACATATTGCATGGCTGCATTGGTCGGCCCGATCAGCGATACAGGTTGCCTTACATCTACCCGGCCACTTGCAAATCGCGCTTCGCCCTCGCCGGACAAGAACACCATCATATGTCCGGTATTGGCGGGTTGCACATCCTTGATCCATTCTCTATCGGAGTGGAATTTGAAGAAGGTTGTGACATAGGATGCAAGCGAAGGCGGCGGTTCGATAAAATCGAGGCGAAAGCTATCTGGCGCGCTCAATACGGCGCTGCGGTCTTGCCAAATTTCATCAAATACGGTGCGAAACATCGTTTGCGCGAAGCCCTGTTTTGAATGGAAAGCGAGTCATTCCGTTTCAAAAGACTATGGAATTGCTCAAAAATGCGCAACCCTTTTGGCAAAAATAATAAACATCACACAAGACAGCGTTATGGCTATTGTTGTTTTGTCACAGGTTTGTCGCGATTGGCATTTACCGGCAGATTGTATCAACCAGAGCTCTTTATTCTTCCGCTTTGGCCAACCCTTTTTCGGCGGCGAGCTCGTGCAATTCGCCTGCCTCATACATTTCCATCATAATGTCGCTACCACCCAGAAATTCGCCCTTCACATAAAGCTGCGGGATGGTTGGCCAGTCGCTATATTCTTTAATGCCCTGACGTATTTCCATATCCTGAAGCACATCGACACTTTCATATTTCAGGCCAAGATGGTCGAGAATAGCGATGGCGCGGGAAGAAAATCCGCATTGCGGGAATAGCGGCGTGCCTTTCATAAACAGCACGACATCATTTGCTTTCACAAGCGCTTCGATTTTTTCATGGGCAGGGTTCGACATGGTTCAATCCTTCATTCGGGTAAGGCAGTAGTGAGCTGTAATGCATGGAGTTCGCCGCCCATTTTACCACCTAACGCGGCATAAACGGCGCGGGTACGGGCGAGCCGGTTCATGGCAGCAAATCCGTCCCATACAACATGGGCCGCGTAATGGTCGCCGTCGCCTGCAAGATCCTTGATCTCAATAGTCGCGCCCGGCATTGCTGCTGCAATCATATTCTTTATGTCTTCGGCGGCCATCGGCATGGAACTAAACCTTATACACCTTCGATAAATTGCCGCCGTGCGACGGCCATATGTTCGTCCAATGCCGCGCGAATAGCGGCATCGTCAATTTCTACGCCAGCAGAGGTTAAATCGCCCAGCAATTTGCGGATCACATCTTCGTCGCCTGCCTCTTCAAAATCGGCCTGCACCACAGATACGGCGTAGCTATTGGCCTCTTCGTCGGTTAGCTGCATTTTTTCGGCCGCCCATAGGCCGATAAGCTTGTTGCGCCTTGCGGTTACTTTGAACTGCAATTCCTGATCATGGGCAAATTTATTTTCAAAAGCGTTTTCGCGGTCGTCAAAAGTGGTCATCATGGGTCCTTGCAAAGATGCTATAGTCACCTGTTACCTAATACTGCGGTGCCCATTTAACAAGGCGCACGCAGATTAAATTGGGGGCTGTTGTGGGGAGAGCCTGCTTAAAGAGTAACGACAACCTTGCCCGTGGCTTTTCGGTCCATCAGCAGTTGAATGGCCTCGCCGCCTTTATCCAGCTGGAACTTCCCCGAAATACGCGGTGTTATTTTACCGCTGGCATATAAACCGAATAGCTCAGCGATATTGGCATGATTTGCCTGCGGATCACGCGCCGCAAAAGCGCCCCAGAAAACCCCGCACACATCGCAGCTTTTCAACAGCGTTAGATTGAGCGGTAGCCTTGCAATTCCGGCTGGAAAGCCAACAACCAGAAACTTCCCTTCCCAGGCAATGGAACGCAGGGCAGGTTCAGAATAATCGCCGCCGACTGTGTCATATATGATGTTGAATCCATCACCGCCTGCTGCGGCCTTGAATGATGCGGCCAATGCCTTGGATGCGTCTTTGTCCAATGGTTGATAGGGATAGACCACAACATCATCGGCGCCGGCCTCACGTGCGATTTCGGCCTTCGCCTCGCTCGACACACCAGCGACCACGCGCGCGCCATAGGCTTTGGCAAGCTCAATCGCGCTGATCCCGATACCGCCCGCCCCGCCGAGCACCAGCACATTGTCACCGGCCTTGATATTGCCCCGCTGTTTATAGGCATGGATCGAGGTGCCATATGTCATCAGCAGCGACGCGCCATCTTCAAAGTTCATGTCATCGGGCATTTTGAAAGCATTGAGCGCACCAACCGCGACTTTTTCGGCCAACCCCCCGTTGCCGCATAAAGCAATGACCCGGTCACCCACCGCAAATCCTGTTACGCCTTCGCCCACGGCTTCGACTATGCCTGCGGCTTCCCCGCCCGGCGCAAATGGGCGCGGCGGTTTGAACTGATATAAATCCTGAATGATCAGGACATCGGGATAATTGATGGAACAGGCTTTGACCGCAATTACAATTTGACCCTTTCCGGCGACAGGGTCCGGCAATTCTCCGATGGTCAGCATATCGGGACCGCCTGTTTCCATTGATAGCAATGCGCGCATTATACATCCTCTCCTCGATCATCAGCGGCCTGAACGGTATGACGCTGTGCGCGTGCCGTCAGCGGGCCATGACTTTGACGGTCTCTATGGGATGAAAATAGCATAGAGACAAGTTCGCGCTTACTATTTTTATGGACCGAGCGCGGGGTCATCACCTGAATAACGGCCGTTGCGTGCGACGTTTTGTCGCGCTGCAACATAAAAGGTTGCTTTTTTAATATTTCAACGCCATATGCCGATCAACGCATGAGGCGAGCGGAGTACCGCCGCAGGTTGCACAGCGTGAGTATCGGCCCAAATAGGCTGGTTCCCGTCAACCGAACGAGATGCGTATGAGCAAAGAGGCTTCCCAAATCACGCGGGGTTGTTTCCAAGGAATAGTGAGCGGCAATTCGTTGCCCGGCGCTTTTCCTACAACCACCGCCTTGTCCCGTGCCGACGATAATGTTGGGCGCGGCGGGGCCGATATTATTGAAAGTTATTATGTCTTATTTTGAACAACTGGGCCTTGCTGCCCCGATATTGAAAGCATTGAACGCTGCGGGTTATGACAAACCAACGCCGATTCAGGAGCAAGCAATCCCATCCTTGATGCAGGGCCGCGACCTATGCGGTATCGCGCAAACCGGGACCGGAAAAACGGCGGCATTTGCGCTGCCATCGCTACACCATTTTGCCACCAAGCCAAAGCCGCGTCAGGCGAAGAGCTGCCGCATGCTGGTCTTGTCTCCCACGCGTGAGCTTGCGGCGCAGATCGCCGAAAGCTTCCGCACATATGGCAAATTCCTTGGCCTGTCGGTCCTATGTATTTTTGGCGGTGCACCCGTTTTTACCCAGAAAAAGAAGCTGGAGGGCGGTGTTGACATTTTGGTGGCAACCCCCGGACGCCTGATCGACTTGATTGAGCAGCGGGCATTGACGTTGAAAGATGTTGAAATCTTCGTTCTCGATGAAGCCGACCAGATGATGGATATGGGTTTCATCCACGCGCTCCGCCAAATCGACAAGCTGCTGCCCAAAAAACGGCAGAGCCTGTTCTTTTCCGCAACCATGCCGAAAACCATTGCCGAATTGGGCAACAAATTTCTCGACAACCCCATTCGCGTATCGGTTGCGCCGCAATCGACCACCGCAGAGCGGGTGATGCAATATGTGACCTTCGTCGAACAGCGCGAGAAGCAGACTTTGTTGACATTGCGGTTGCAAGAAGAGGGTATAGACCGTGCCTTGGTCTTCACCCGCACAAAACACGGTGCGGACCGCGTCGTGCGCGGCTTAAAAGGAGCCGGGATCGAAGCGGCTGCTATCCACGGCAATAAATCACAGGGGCAGCGGACAAACGCGCTGGAACAATTTCGGGCGGGCCGCATAAAGATTTTGGTTGCCACCGACATTGCTGCGCGCGGGATCGACGTGCCCGGCGTATCGCACGTATTCAACTTTGAATTGCCCAATGTGCCTGAACAATATGTCCACCGTATTGGCCGGACCGCGCGGGCCGGCGCAGAGGGCGTAGCGATGAGCTTTGTCGCCGATGATGAACGCGCATTTTTACGCGACATTGAACGGACAACACGGGTGAAGCCGCGGATATTGAAACTGCCCGAAGGTTTCCGCGAAGCCGTAGCGAGCCTGCCGCCACCTGCGAAAAAATCAAATAACGAAATGAAGCGCGAAGATGGCCGGGGCGGACCAGGGCGTGCAGGGCAAAACCGCCGCAAATCGCCAGCCAATGGCGGACGAGGCCGCAACGGCGACACGCGCGCGCAAAGCCGCCCGCCACAAGGCGGATGGCAACCCGCTGCTGGACCGCGTGACGGTGCACAAGGCGAAAATGACCGCCGCCCTGCTGCGGATAACAGAGGTGGAAAGCCAAATCGGAGCCGCAATTATCGCGGCAAAAGCGGCGGCGGAAATCGCTCATCGCAGGGCAATAGGTCCGCCGCGAAAGTATAAACTAGCACTGTGCTTTGAGTTTCGCTTTATAAATGCATTAAATACAATTGCATAGTTACCCCCGCGAAAGCGGGGGTCCATCACCTAACCTACCCGTTTCAGCTACTAGCCTGGCTCAAAATTGAACCGCAGGTGATGGATTCCCGCCTTCGCGGGAAAGACGAATTTATGTTTGGGATAGCCACTACTTTTTGAATTCCAATAGGCTGCAGGTTGGCTAGTTTTCGGGCAGTTACCCAATCGGTTTAATGCCGGAAATGCCGCATACCGGTGAAGACCATCGCTAGGCCCGCCTCATCGGCGGCGGCGATGACTTCGTCGTCGCGCATTGATCCGCCGGGTTGGATGACCGCAGTGGCCCCTGCTTCCGCGGCGGCGAGTAATCCGTCGGCGAAGGGGAAGAATGCGTCGGAGGCAACCGCGCTGCCGACCGTGCGCGGCTGCGCCCAGCCATAGGTTTCCGCTGCCTCTTTTGCTTTGATGGCAGCGATGCGGGCGGAATCGCGCCGGTTCATCTGGCCTGCGCCGATCCCTGCCGTTGCGCCATCCTTGGCATAGACAATTGCGTTGGATTTGACGTGCTTGGCAACGGTCCAAGCAAAGCGGCAATCGGCAAGTTCCTGCGCGGTGGGGGCGCGTTTTGTAACGACTTTCAAATCCTCGTCGGCGACATGGCCGTTGTCGCGGCTTTGCAGCAGATAGCCGCCGGCGATATTTTTCACCATCATCCCGGGCCGTTTTGCATCGGGTAATTCGCCGGTGATGAGCAGGCGGAGATTTTTCTTCTTCGCAAATATCGCGCGCGCCGCATCGTCGGCGCCTGGCGCTGCAACAACCTCGGTAAATATCTCCGTCATCGCTTCGGCAGTCGGGCCGTCAAGCGGCCGGTTGACCGCGACAATTCCGCCAAAGGCCGACACGCTGTCGCATTCCAGCGCCGCGCGGTAGGCTTCGATCAACGTGTCACCGGTCGCCACGCCGCAGGGATTGGCGTGCTTTACGATAACCACGGTGGGCGGGCCGCCGGCAAATTCGCTCACCAGTTCGAGCGCGGCATCGGCATCATTATAATTATTATAGCTCAGCTCTTTACCCTGCAGCTGTTCGGCCTGCCCAATGCCGTTTATGCCGCCAAAATGCGGGGTGTAGAATGCTGCTTGCTGATGCGGATTTTCGCCATAGCGCAGCGTTCCTGCAAGCTTTCCGCCGAAGGTAAGGCTGGCCGGAAATTGCTCACCTTGATCGGCGAAAGCGAACCAGCTGGCAATCATGCTGTCATAGGCGGCCGTCGCAGCATAGGCTTTGGCGGCCATTGCGCGTCGGAATGGCAATGTAGTCGCGCCGTTTGATTCCTCCATTTCCGCAATCAATGTATCATAGTCGGCAGGATCGGTGACGATCGTTACATAGTCATGGTTTTTGGCGGCGCTGCGCACCATGCTGGGCCCGCCAATATCGATATTTTCAATGATCTCTTCCCGCTCCGCACCCTTTGCGACAGTTGCGGCAAAGGGATATAGATTGACGACCACAAGGTCGATGGCGCCGATATCATGTTCCTGCATCGATGCGGCATGTTCGGGATTGTCGCGCACGGCAAGCAGGCCGCCATGGACTTTGGGATGCAAGGTTTTGACGCGCCCATCCATCATTTCAGGAAAGCCGGTGAGGTCGGATATATCTTTTACCGTCAGCCCCGCTTCGCGCAGCGTTTTTGCGGTACCGCCTGTCGATACCAGCTCCACGTGCCGCGCGGCCAGCGCGTGGCCCAATTCCACCAGTCCCGCCTTGTCCGAAACGGAGAGCAACGCGCGCTTAATGCCAATATCTGTCATAACTTATCCTAAAAATTTAAACTGCCATCCAATGGAGGTGCCGCCTTTGCCAACATTATTGGCAATGACCAGTTGCTGTGTGGGATGAGGACGGCCATTGCCGTCTACCCAGATGCTCTCGTCAATTTCTAAAGCTCCGGTTCCCGCCACAAACAGCCAGCTGGTGCCGTCGGGAAGGCGCAGCGTAATCGCTTGTTTATTGCCGCCCTGCGCCAATTCTATTCCGCTGCCCAAATGAAACCGGACATGCACGGGTATGCTATCCTTTGCCTTATACCGGCCGTGGGGCAGCAGCGTATCTTCGCCGCGCAGTTCCAGCCCGTCGCTGCGCAATATCAATGTCCTGCTATGCGTGAAGCCGTAGGCGCGGGCATAGCCGTCATGGCTCGCCTCAATGCGGGTTGCCTTGTCAATGTCCCGCCGGTCGAGCCCTACCTCTGTCACGCCGCGGCCCAATTGGCCCCCTGCTAATATCGCGGTTGAGTTGCTATCGTCGATGCACAGCGTGCTATGCGCCGCAGTAGTCCGCAGCCCCCGTGCCAAGGCTGCTGGAATGGCCGCGCCTACTAATGCCGATCCGCCGCAATTGACGATGATCCGGTGAGCGCCATGCGAGAGTTCAAAAGCCAGCGTCGATGCACAGCCAGCGGCAGATTGTTTCGCCAGTGGTGGCGGTCCGGCGTCGAGCAGCAACACCGCATTGCCCGCTGATATTCGTTGATAGCCCCAATCCAATGCCTGTCTTTGCGGGCGGGCGCGCACTGCCGATGCTTCGACCAGCGCCTGTATTTCCTCGGCATCGATTTGTGCTGATCCTTGCCACGCGCCCAACCCGCCATCGGCATGGGTCAATCCCAATAAGGCCGGAACCGAGCGGCCGAGCGCTGCTGACAGAAAATCGGGTATATTCTCATTACACGCAAGATAACATTGACGCAGTAAGCTGAGCAGGCCGATTAGTTCCATCAGCTGTAACGGGGAGCGGGATACCACGCCGCCATCGTCAAAGACGCATTGGTCAATGGCATCGGACAGGCCCGCTTCGCCAACGACGCGCCGTGCCTTACCCTCCGGCAGCAGCAGCGACGCCGCGACCACGCCCGCCCATCCGGTCAGCCGCGCATAGCGGTTTTCGCCGCGCGGCGCACTGCGATCCAAATGCCGGGCATTGCGGGCGATGTGGTTGAGGACCGAGGATCGATAAACAGGGTCGCTGCTGGATAGGATAAGCGGCGCCCATGCCGCCATATTGAGCAGCCGCCAAGCCGAATTGTCCACGCGCCAGGCAGGCGGCCTGACTTTCTTACTATTGCCGGCAATCCACGATTCGGTAATTGCCGCAGCAATTGGCGCCCCATCGGCGCGATTGGTGGCAGCCGCCAAATCACGCAGCCAATCAAAACGGTGGATATAGTCCGTCATCGCTGGCGGTAATGGCAGTTTGTCATACGCAATATCTGCGATGGATTGTTCCAGCCCGTGAAATCGGAACTTGCCCATACGCACGGCTTGTCCGCGCGGCAAATGGGGGGGCAGGGGATCGGAGGGGACGGCCAGCAAACGCAGCGGCAATTTACCGGTAAGCCGCATATTATGAAGCGGCGTGCGCCAGGTTAGCATGTAAAAGGCGCGGGTTACTTTTTCGGCCAAAGACTGCCCCGGTCCTGTTTGCCGGACGATCAAGGCCGAACTCCCCCGCATATCCCGATCACTGCCACGGTCGTTATTGTCAATATTATCCGGCTGCGCGTTCATTCACCCCTCAGGGCCCGGATATTCGCGGCATATTGGCTGGGACCACCGGTAAATGTTGCTGTCCCCGCGACCAGTACATCTGCGCCTGCGGAAATCGCCAGCGGCGCTGTGTCAACGGTGATGCCGCCATCCACCTCTAGATGGATGTCCCGTCCGGTCTGGTCGATCATCTTGCGGATAGCGTCAACTTTGCGCAGCTGGCTGGAGATAAAGCTTTGTCCGCCAAAGCCTGGATTGACACTCATCACCAGAACTAGGTCCACTTCATCGATCAAATAATCGAGCATTTTTGCGGGTGTTCCGGGGTTTAGCACCACGCCTGCCTTTTTCCCCAAAGCCTTGATCGCCTGAATAGTGCGGTGGCTATGCGGCCCCGCCTCTGGGTGGATCGTAATAATGTCGGCGCCCGCTTCGGCAAATGCCTCCAAATAGGCATCGACGGGGGAGATCATCAAATGCACGTCAAACAGCTTGTCTGTATGCGGGCGCAGCGCTTTTACGACTGCGGGGCCGATGGTGATATTCGGAACGAAATGGCCGTCCATCACGTCTACATGGATCCAATCGCACCCCGCCGCGTCGATTGCACGTATCTCTTCGCCCAATTTGGCAAAGTCAGCAGATAGAATGGACGGCGATATTTTTACAGAGGCGGTCATAGCGCCGCCATAGCGAAGTGGCGGTTTTTCAACAAGCAGTCAGGGGAAAAAGCTGTGGAAAGTCGGGTAAAAATTACGTCCGTTTGAAACGGGCGACAAAAAAACCATCAAGGCCGCCTTGGGCCTCTAACATGGGCGGTGCTGTGCGAATATATCCGGTTGCGGCTGGCGCAATGCCAGCAGGTAGATCATCGGCGTTCACAGGGTCGATCGCAAAATGGGTATTGCGTTCCAAAAAGGCTTCGGCCTGCGCCTCGCCCTCATGCGGTTCGAGCGAACATGTCGCATAGACCAAACTGCCACCGGGTTTGAGCCAGCCCGCTGCCCGGTCAAGCATCGCGCTTTGCAAAGCCGCCAACTCGTTAATCTGCCGCATTCCGATCCGGTGCAGAACATCGGGGTGGCGGCGCATGGTGCCGGTCGCGCTGCACGGTGCATCCAGCAATATTGCGTCGAATTTTTCGCTATTGTCCCATGTCATAATGTCGGCTTTGACCAGTTCCACATCCATCTGCGCCCGTTCCAAATTGCGCGACAGTCGCTCCATTCGCCGGGCCGACATATCAACCGCCGTCACTCGCCAGTCGGCGGCGGCCAATTGCATCGTCTTCCCGCCGGGCGCCGCGCATAGGTCAAGTACTGTGCGGCCTTCGCCCGGACCCAATGTCCGCACTGGGAGGGTTGCCGCCAGATCCTGCACCCACCATGCGCCTTCGTCATAACCATCGAGCTTTTCAATCGCCGTTCCGCGCGGACAGCGAACATGACCCGGCATCAGGCTCACTCCGCCAAGCCGTTCGGCCCATTCACTGGTCCGTGCAGGATCGCGCAGTGCAATGTCGAGCAGGGGCGGGTGGGCAAGCGCAGCCTGCGCCGCAACTAGCATATCGTCGCCCCAGGCCATTTGCCAGCGCAGCGCAGTGCCATCGGGTAATGACGGTAAATCGGGCAGCTTCACCTCGCTGCGCAGCAATGCGCCCAAAACGCCATGCACCAACCGGCGAGGTCCGCGCTCCATCATCGGTAATGCCGTTGCGATGGCAGCATGGGCAGGGGTGCCAAGACGCAAAACCTGCGCCAACGCCATGCGCAGCACCATCCGCGCCTTTGCATCATCGGGCAGGCGCTGTTTGGTCGTGCTATCGATCAACGCATCCAGATCCACCATCCAGCGCAGCGTTTCCTGTGCGATTGCAATGGCCAAAGCGCGGTCAGCAGGCGGAAGGCCCTTGCACGCGCCATTCGCGGCATGATCCATCGGGGTGCCCATTTGCATGACAGCGCCCAGCAGGCGCATCGCGGCCCGCCGCGCGGGAAGGCCGGATATTTCGGTGTCGAGATCGCTCATCCCTTGCGCCTTATGCGGCAAAAGGCGTCAAGGAAAGAGCCAATAGCGGCTAATTACGGCCAAGTGGGTCGAGCGCGCTGCGTTTTGGTCCGCCGGTGATGCCTGCATCACCGCGATAGCCGCCGCCAAATCCATTTTCACCCGCCATTTCTTGCAATCGGGCGATCCGTTCCTCGGTCGCTGGATGCGTCGAAAACATGTTCGATAGTCCAACCGGTACGATGTAAAGCTGTGCCGTGGCGGGATTGCGTTCGCTTGCGTGATTAGGGATTTGCTGGGCCGGAAGGGCGATTTTCGATAGCGCAGAAGCGAGCGCCAGCGGTTTTCCGCTTATTTCTGCGCCCGCCCGATCAGCGCCATATTCGCGCGTGCGGCTGATCGCCATTTGCACGATCATCGCAGCGAAAGGTGCAACGAATACCGCAAGCAATCCGGCAAGGCCAGCATTGCGGTCGCGGAAGAATAAGCCGAAATTTGCGAGCATCGAAATGGCACCCGCAATCGTCGCCACCATCGTCATAATCAGAGTGTCACGGTTTTTGACATGGCCCAGTTCATGCGCCATCACGCCTTCAATTTCGTCACGGTTGAGCCGATTGAGCAGTCCCGTCGTCGCGGCCACTGCGGCATGTTCCGGGTCGCGCCCGGTGGCGAAGGCATTTGGATTATCTTCATGGATCAAATAGACTTTGGGCATGGGCATTTGGGCCCGCTGCGCCAAGGCGGCGACCAGTTGATAAAAATCGGTTCCTGGCTCGACTTCCTGCGCATTGTGCATTTTCAGGACGATTTTGTCAGCATTCCAATAAGTGAAAAAATTCATTCCCACCGCTACCAACAGCGCGATCACCATACCGCCGCGTCCGCCCAGCGTAAAACCCAGCACCATGAACAAAGCGGTCAATGCCGCAAGCAACATCCCCGTCTTCATATAATTCATCGTCAAATCTCCATACCGTATAATGCCGCTATTGTTTTTAGAGGCGGCACCGCAGATATGGGGAGGGTAAAACGTAATTTCAATTCTGACTCGGAAATGAAAAAATGGCAGATAAGCAATTAATAAAACGCGCGACAAAAAGGCCCGCGTATTTGGACCTGCCCTATCCGCTGTCCAAAAGCCCTCCAATCCCGAAAGCCGCCGAGGCTAAGGCACAGCAGGCCGGAGAGAAAGATCAGCGCACCCGCTATGGCGATTGGGAGCGCGAAGGTATCGCTTGGGATTTTTAGGCCTGACAGTGCCAGATAAGTCCCTGATAAAATCACAAATTAAACCTTCATTTACCATGACACGCTATGCCAATCGGCGTTGAGGTTTGTGGAGTGGTCATGTGGAAAATCAATTTACCCTGATTTGGCTATGCCTGTCGGTCATTTTGGTTGCGGGCATGCAAATAGGATTTCTGTTTGTGGAGGCGGGGTTCGTCCGGTCCAAAAACAGTATCAATGTCGCCATGAAGAATGTTGCCGATTTCGCGGTTGCCGTTCTTGCGTTCGTGATGTTTGGCGCTGCATTGATGTTTGGGACCAGCCATTCCGGCCTGGTCGGTTGGAGCAGCGGGCTCATCGGTTTTGGCACGAGCGATCCTGCGGATCTTGCCAAGCTCCTATTTCAGGCCATGTTCTGCGGCACAGCGGCAACCATCATTTCGGGTGCGGTGGCGGAACGGATGAGGTTTAGCACTTATCTCGCTATCACTTTGTTGCTCGTGCTGCTCGTATATCCGATAATCGGCCATTGGATTTGGGGTTCCGCGATTTTGGGTGCTGGTAATGCTGGTTGGCTTGAGTCGATGGGTTTTATCGATTTCGCTGGCTCGGCGGTTGTCCACATAACAGGCGGCATCGCGGCGCTTATCATCGCATTCATCATCGGGCCGCGTATTGGGCGCTATGATGAAAATAGCGGCATACCGTCGGCTATACAGGGACATAGCCCCGTGCTGGCGGCGGCAGGAGCGTTGATATTATCGGTTGGCTGGATGGGCTTTAACACAGGCGGTTTATCCCCGGGGAGCGCGGCATTTTCCTTCGCCATTGCAAATACCGTGTTGGCCGGCTGTGCCGGCTGCGTCGCGGCCATGTTGATGGGCCGTAAATGGGATGGCCTATACCGACCCGATCGCGCGATAAATGGTCTGTTATCAGGGCTGGTCGCGATTACGGCCAGCGCCCCTTATGCCTCGCCGTTACCGGCGATTGTATTGGGCGCAGCGGCGGGGATTGTAACCTTTTTAGCGGCAGAGTTTATCGAACGGAAATTGCGCATCGATGACGCTGTTTACGCTATCGCAGTGCACGGCGTTGGCGGCATTTGCGGTATATTGGCCGTGCCGTTTATTCGCCGCGCCGAACTGGGCGGATTGCCTATGTTCGAACAATTGGCGGTGCAGGCATTGGGTGTGGTGAGCCTATGCGCCTTTTTATGCCTCACCATCGGGGCCACGGCCTGGGCCTTAAAGCGCGCCGGATTGCTGCGCGTGAGCGAGAAGGACGAGATTGCCGGGCTTAATTATGCGGAACATGGGGCGTTGTTGGGCACGGCCCGCTTGCAGAAAATATTAACCGACCTGAATGCCGGGGACAGCAATTTGACCATACGCGTTCCGGTTGATGATTTTGATGAAGGCGCGGACCTTGCCCTTGCGTTTAATGATTTTCTGGCGCGGGTGGAGGCTGCTGAAATAGAGTCGCGGGCCCGCCTGCAAGCAGAACAAGCCGCAGCAAATGCTCAAGAGCAGAAATTACTGCGCGATACAGCAGAGCGTGAAAAACAACAGCGCAAGACAATGGATCAGACTTTGCAGAATTTCAGCACCGAGTTTGGCGCTCTCGTTTCTGCACTTAATCAGCAATCGCTGAAGCTAAATGAACAAGCCATACAGCTTGGCGAAAATAGCAGCAGTTCGTCCAAAGGAGCATCCGCCGCGCGCACAGCATCGCGCGAGGCCATGGCCGTCAGCAGCGAGATGGCGCAGGCAACAACGGGGCTCGCCGCCATGTTATCGCAAGTGGCAACCAATGTCTCGGCGGCGGGACAGTCGGCTGAACAGGCGCTATCGGCCAGCCATAGCGGAAGCGCCGCTGCCGCTGCGCTCGAAAATGGAGCCGCCGATATCGGCAAGCTGGTGGACGGAATTCAGCTCATCATGCGCCGCGCCAATATCTTGGCGCTTAACGCTGCGATTGAGGCGGCAAATGCCGGGGCGTCGGGGGGCGGATTTTCGGTGGTGGCGCAGGAAATAGGCGATCTTGCCAAACAAACTCAAAAAAGCTCGCGCGAGATTGCCGTCATCGTTGAACGGCTGTCCTCATTAATCGGGGACAGCGTGGCCCATTTCCGGATCATCAATGATGAGGTCAGCCTTATGGCTGGGGCGAGCCGTGAAATAGGTGAGGCTGCCAATGAACAGGCGCGAAATGGGCAAAGGCTAGGCGAACTTGCCGCCCGCGCCACCAATTTGTCCAAACAAGCAGAGCAGAGCGTCGCGGGAACCGCCGAAGGCGTTGATGCAACCGCATCTACGGCCACTCGGCTGGAGGATAGCGCCGAGGAATTAAATCGGATCGCCGCGCGTGTAGGCGATAGCTTTCAAGCTTTGCAGAACAGCTTGCGCCGGCAGGGATGAGATGCTGTTAACTGGGCGTCTGTAAAAACGGCGCCGCAACATCGGCCGGGATGCGCAGCAACCGGCCACTGACTTTATCGAGCATCGCCCAGCGGGTTTTGGCGCGGACAATGACTTTCCCGTCACTATTCACAAATTCAACATTGCGATCAAATTGCGCACCGCGCGGCGGATCCGAAATCCATGTCCGCCCGGTTACATGCTCGCCCAGCTTTATATTGCCCCGGTAATCAATCTCATGCCGCGTCACCATCCAGATATAAGCGGCTATATGCACTGGCGAGGCGGTGGCATCCCAATGCGCAGTCGCCATATCCTGAATCCACCGCACCCACACGGCGTTGTTCACATGGCCGAGCTCGTCAATGTCGGCGGGGGCGGCGGTAAAGGTTAGGGTGAAGGGAATTAGTGTCGCCCTTCAATCTCGTTTCTGGCCGCTTCGGTTAAAAATGCGCTACGCGTCAATTTACGTATGGCCGCTGCATTGTCGATAGCATCCAGCATGCCACGGTCGAGCGAGATATTCACCCGTGTCGGGCGGCCCTTTGTTATCATATAGGGAACGGCGAGAAGGAAAGCGCCTTGTGCCAGATCATCCGCCGCCAATTTAAGAATTTCTGACAGCGGAGATGGCACAGGCATTTTTTCGCCTTCAAGATATAATATGACGGCTTCACAGGCATTGGCCAGCAAATCATCGAGATTATCCGCTGCAGAAAAGCAGCCCGGCAAGTCGGGAAAATGCACGCCAAAGGCGCTATCTTCATCCTTGTGGACGATTGCTTGATAAACGATCATGGTGCAAACTCCTTCATATCCAGCCCGCCATTCTGGCAGTGCTGCGCGGTGCCTAACGGTAAATCTCGCTTGGGGTGAGGCACGATGACAATCATGCCTCCTTTGCGAAATTTATGATGCGATGCTTTGGTGGCAACAAGCTCAAAGCCCTCGGAAAGAAGGCGTTTGACAATCTTCTTGCTATTTCGTTCCATGGTTTCGAATAGCGATGATTTGCCTGAATGTCAATATAAATGCGCAAATATATACACACAAATGCATGAATTACGCCGATGCTAAAGCTTAAATCCACCACACCCACACGGCGTTGTTCACATGGCCGAGCTTGTCAATGTCGGCGGGCGTCGGGGTGAAGGTTAGGGTGAATGTGGAGAGACCAGAAGCTGCCACGGATTTCCTTTCAGTCATAATATAGCGTAGCAACTAAAGCCGACCCGGCTTGTGGCATCTCACTGCGCTTTTGAGAACATTTCATCGTTAAACCAAATGGGTCCGCCCTTTTCTTCTTGGAACATGGAGAGGATTCGAGTTTCTCCATCATCATAACTGAGATAGAGCGCGCTGCCTTTGACAATGTAACGGCCAGTTCGGCCTTCGCGTCCGCCGACGGAGGAAACAGCATCGCTCGTCATCGAAACGCTACTACCTTGAGCAAACCGGCCATCTGGTGCGAAGCTGTAATCGTCGTTGCCAACAACGAAAATGCCGCTGCCTGCATTGGTGATCCGTTCGCTGCTGTAAATGCCTGATAGAGCGTAACCATCTGGGAATAGAATTTTGGGCGACATAAATTTGCCGCGATAATTCAGGCTGATGCCATCTTTATCTTTGCGATAATCAATATCCTCAACATCACCAGAGGCATAGTTCAGAATAATTCTATTTCCCTGAATCACATACCGGCCCGCCGTATCAGGCTGTTCGCGCATAACCGCTTGGATACTTGCATCATCCATTCCTGTCCCTTCGCCTACTCCGAGCATGAAGAGGCCCGATTTAGAAAAAATGATGCTGTTGGAAAGCGCTACCAGCGTTAAGCCGCTTGGGTACCGAAATTGATTTTCAACCCAATCGCTTCGCCAAAGGCCGACAAGCCCGGCAGGGGTTTGTAACTCGCTGTCAACTGATGTGCGTGAATGAATGTCTTTGGACGAACTAGGCGTAGCGGCTCGTGCGCTTGAATTCGCTTTTGGTTGGCCCATTTTTTGCGCGAGCCAAGTTTTTACTGCGGCCTGCGTATCTGCGTTCTTTTGCGGCTTTGCAATGTACCCGACCGCATATAACCGGTCATTAAATTTGGTTATTGAGCCATAGCATTTTGCCCCTATTTCTGGACTATCCGCGGTGCCCTCCAGCGTATCACCGCCATTAAGCTGTCGCAGGCTCGCCGACGCCAAGTCAGGGCATAATTGTGGAACAAATAGAAAGGCCATATTTGTTTCCCACGCTTGCTTCAGTGATTGCCCATCCATATGCGGCGCTGTCACACCAAAGATAATTGCGCTTTCATCAGGGGCGACAAATATCTCTGAATCCGGGCGAGGGGTGCTTTTGGTCCAAGCCGATATATCCTGTGCCTGCGCTATTTCACCAGCCAAGCATGACGTGGCCAGCGCCAGTGCGATTGGCATCCCGGCACGCAATTTCAATGGCCGCGTCACTCCCCCATCCCCAGCTGCCACAGGATAAATGCTTGCTCCTCCGCTGTTTCATACAGGCTGTTCCAACGGCCTGATTTGCCGCCGTGGCCCGCGCCCATGTTGATTTTCAGCAGCAGCAGGTTGTCATCGGTCTTCATGCTCCGCAGCTTGGCGACCATTTTGGCCGGTTCCCAATAGGTCACGCGCGGATCGTTCAGCCCGCCGGTATAGAGCATGGGTGGGTAGGCCTTTGCCTCGACCTGATCATAGGGGGAATAGCTGCGGATCAGTTCAAAATCCTCTTTGCTGGTAATCGGGTTGCCCCATTCGGGCCATTCGCCGGGGGTTAAAGGCAGGCTTTCGTCGAGCATCGTGTTGAGCACATCGACAAAGGGCACATGGGCCACCACCGCGCCGAAAATTTCGGGGGCTTGGTTGGTGACCGCACCCATCAATTCGCCCCCGGCGCTGCCGCCGCTTGCGGTCAGCTTTCCTGCGCTGGTATAGCCGCGCTCGATCAAGCCTTTGCCAACATCGACAAAATCGTTGAATGTGTTGGTCCGCTTTTTCAGCTTCCCATCCAGATACCAGCCATAGCCCAGATCATCGCCGCCGCGGATATGTGCAATGGCATAGGCAAAGCCGCGGTTGACAAGGCTGAACCGCGTAGTGCTAAACCCGGGAGGCACGGCATAGCCATAGGCGCCATAGGCATAAAGATGCAGCGGCTGTGACCCGTCTTTTTTGAAGCCTTTTTTATACAGCACCGATACCGGCACCTGCACCCCGTCCCGCGCCGTGATCATCAGCCTTTCGGTTTCATAGCTGGCAGGGTCAAAGCCAGAGGGGATTTCCTGAACCTTTAGCGTTTCGAGCCGTTTATCCGCAATGTGATAATCATAGACCGTATCGGGGGTAACCATGCTTTCATAGGCAAGCCGCAGCTTTGTCACATCATATTCGGGATTGTCCGATAGGCCCGCGTCATAACTCGCCTCTGGGAATTTAATGCGGTCGGTAACGACGGCGCTCGCATAATCCCTTATCTCCACCTGATCGAGGCCAGCAATGCGGCTTTCGGTCACGAAGAAATTTTTGAACAGCGAGAAATCGGTTAAGTACACCTCATCACTGCCCGCGACCAAGGTTTTCCAGTCACTGGGCTGCGTCAAGGGCGCGGAAGCAAGGCGGAAATTGATGTGATCATCATTGGTCAGGATGAATAGTTGCCCATCGCGGATATCGACTGAGTATTGCAGGCCCTTTTTACGCGGCTTGATAAGCACGGGCTCTGCCGACGGGTTATTTGCGGGTATCAGCCGGATTTCGCTGGTTTCATTGTCGCCGGTGTTAATAATCAACCAATCTTCCTGCGCAGAAAGCGCGACCCCAGCGGCAAATCCTTCGTCTGATTCTTCGTAGATCAGCTGGTCCTCGCTTTGCGGCGTGCCCAATTTATGCATCATAATTTTGTCGACGCGCCAATTGTCATTGACTAGGCCGTACAATAGACGCGTGCCGTCTGAGGTGAAAACGATGTTGCCCAAGGAACCTTCAATAGCATCATCGCCCCATGGCGCACGGACGCCGCACAGATTGTCCTCCATATCCTTACCCTGATCCAAACAGCGGAAGCGGACCTGGTATCTTTCCGATCCGTTATCGTCGACCGAATAGGCTATGATCTTGGCATCTCGGGAAAGGGCAACCGCGCCTAGGCGGAAATAGTCTTTGCCTTCGGCCAGAGCGTTTTCATCGAGAATCAGCTGCTCGGTTCCGCTGCCATCGGCGGCTTTGCGGTAATGTTTGCGATATTGCGCGCCTTCGTCGAATTTGCTCCAGTAAATCCAGTCGCCATCCTTTTGCGGGACGCTGCTGTCATCTTCCTTAATCCGCGCCTTCATCTCTTCGAACAGGCTATCGACCAATGGCTTTTGTGCCGCCATATTGGCCTCGAAATAGGCATTTTCAGCCTTTAGATAATCCAGCACATCTGGATCATCCACAACAGGATAACTTTGATCTTTTAACCAATGATAGGGATCCTCCACCGTAATCCCGTGATGGCTAAAGCTAAAAGGGCGCTTTTCGGCAACGGGCGGCGAAGCAGCGGAAGTTTTTTCGGTCATTTTTCGGGTCGGCTTTCATTATTGGTTTGGGCAAATGCAATCGGCGCGGCGGGCAGCATAGACAGAAGGTAAAGCGCTGCTGCTGTTTTGATGACCTTCATATTTCGCTCCAGTTGCTTATGGTAAATCGCGGATAATGCGCTTATGTTATGGCTTAAATTGATATTCAAGAAAATTGGAGCAGCCCCATGTTGATGCAAACCCATGAAGCCCGTCTTTCCGCCCTGCGTGAAGAATTGAAACGGCGCGGCCTGTCCGGTTTTGTGGTGCCCATTTGCGATGAACATATGAGCGAATATGTCGGCGAATATGCGCAGCGCCTGGGCTGGCTCACCGGATTTGGCGGCAGCGCGGGGAGCGCCGTGGTTATGGCGAACAAGGCCGCGATCTTTACCGATGGCCGCTATACGGTGCAGGTCCGTGAACAGGTGGACGGCAATCATTATGAGTATGTGCCGGTCGGACAAACCAAACCGCATGAATGGATAAAGACCCACGCCAACGCCGGAGATAAAATTGGCTATGACGCATGGCTACACACCGAAGCATGGGTCAAAATGGCGAGCGATGCTGCGGCCAGCGTCGGCGCGCAAATGGTCGCGGTGGACGGCAACCCCATTGACGCGGTATGGTCCGATCAACCCACTCGGTCCGATGCCCCGCTCGCGGTGCATACCGATGCCGATGCGGGTAAGAGCAGCGATCAGAAGCGCAGCGAAATGGCCGAAGAATTGCGCGCAAAGGGCGTTGACGCCGCCGTTATTGCGGCACTTGATTCGGTTGCCTGGGTGTTTAACATTCGCGGCGGCGATGTCGCCAACACGCCGGTTCCGCTGGCCTTTACCTTGCTGCACAGCGACGGGACTGCCGAGCTTTTTGTGGCACCGGAAAAAATGACGCCGCAGGTGCAGGCGCATTTGGGCAATCAGGTTACCGTGCGCCGCTATGATGAACTGGCGGAGCAGCTGGGCACGCTATCGGGTAAAAAGGTTGCGGTGGACCCTGATATGTCGGTTGCGGCGATATCACAGGCTCTGAAATCGGGCGGTGCGCAAATCGTTCAAATGCGCGATCCAGCAATCTTGCCCAAAGCGATCAAGAATGAACGCGAGCGGCAGGGGACGCGCGATGCCCATATCCGCGACGGTGCCGCGCTCACTCGGTTTTTGCGCTGGTGCAGTGAGGAGCTGGTTAAGGGCGGGCAGGATGAGTTGTCGGCGGCGGCAAAGCTGCGCGAATTTCGTGAGGCGACGGGCGTGCTGAAAGATATCAGCTTCCGAACAATTTCAGCGACCGGCCCGCATGGCGCGCTGTGCCATTATTCGGTGAATGAAGAAACCAATCTTCCTATCGAAGATGGACATCTGTATCTGGTTGATAGCGGCGGGCAATATTTGGACGGCACGACCGATGTGACGCGGGTAGTTGCGGTCGGCGAACCGACGGCAGAAATGCGCAAACGCTATACGCAGGTGCTAAAGGGCCATATCGCGCTCGCTCAGGCGCGTTTCCCCGATGGCACGGCCGGCGGAGCGCTCGATGCGCTGGCGCGGCAATATCTGTGGGCGGACGGGGTCGATTATGCACATGGCACTGGCCACGGCGTGGGCAGCTATCTCGCTGTGCATGAAGGGCCGCAGCGTATCGGTATGAGCGCAGGGGTTCAAGCCGGAACGGGCGAGCCGCTGCGCGCAGGCATGATCCTGTCCAACGAACCAGGTTATTATAAAGAAGGCGCCTTCGGCATTCGCATTGAAAATCTGGTGCTTGTGCGCAAAGCCGATATTGATGGGGCAGAGGGTGATTATCTGGAATTTGAAAATCTAACCTGGGCGCCATTGGAACCCAAGTTGATCGACGCGGCTTTGTTATCACCCACCGAAATCGAGTGGGTGAATAACTATCATACGCAGGTTTTGGATATTGTCGGCCAGCAGCTTGATGGTGACGACAATATCTGGCTTGAAAAAATGTGCCAACCTATCGGGTAAAATGCTGAGCAGGTTTATCCTGCCAACATATTGGAATAAACGGCAATCAGCGCCATGACCGCCAGCCCCAATTGGGTGAGCATGGTGATGATCGTGCCCACCAATCTCGCTTTTTCGATCGAGCCGCCGTCCATACCAAAGGCGTGGGCAATGCGTCCGAAAATATAGATTACACCTACCGCCCATAGCCAAGTCGATGTTCCTCCGGTCAGTTCGAGCACTGCGATCAGGATCAGAACAATCGGCGTGTTTTCGGCAAAATTGGCATGAGCTCGCATCCGGCGGATCAGAAATTCGTTGCCGCCATCGCCAACCGAGATTTGATTTGCGATCCGCGCCTTGCCGCAACGCATCATCAACCATATGTTCAACAACGCAGCCGCCGCCGCGATGGTAAGCGTTATTTCTAATTTCATTGGTTCATTCCCTCTGTGAATTTTATCATTCTTCCTACACATCATGTCTATGGTTGCAAAGCTTTGAAAATTGGCTATACGCGCCGCTCACCCGAATGCTTGAGCAATGGGCTGGTGATTCTGGCGGGCTTAGTTTTTGCCCGTTCTTGCCACTAACCGCTTATTGGCTTATGCATTTATGACCATTATTTGATTTGAAACGGAACAGGTGCCGAAATGGCTGTCCCTAAGAGAAAAACTACTCCTTCCAAGCGCAACATGCGCCGTAGCCACGATTCGCTGAAAGCAGAGGCGTTTCAGGAATGCCCCAATTGCGGTGAATTGAAACGCCCGCATCATATGTGTGATGCCTGCGGTCATTATAATGGCCGTGAAATTTTGGCGGCTGGCTAATATTCCATTGGCTGGTTTCCTGACATTACGCAATTTCAGGGAGAATAGACAGTGACCATGAACCCGCGTATCGCCATTGACGCGATGGGCGGCGATGAAGGCGTGTCTGTTATGGTCGCCGGGGCTGCGCTTGCGCGGCATCGGCATAGCGATTTCAAATTCCTGCTGGTGGGGGACGAGGCGCGTATTAAATCCGCGCTGGATGATCATCCCAATTTGCGGAGCGCGTCGGAAATCCTGCACACTGATGAGGTTGTTTCGGGCGATGACAAGCCAAGCCAAGCGCTGCGCAAATCGCGCGGCAGTTCGATGGGCCTAGCGATCAATGCGGTAAAGGCAGGGGACGCAGCTGCTGCTGTCAGTGCGGGCAATACAGGCGCGTTGATGGCAATGGCGAAAGTTGCCTTGCGCACAATGCCGGGCATTGACCGGCCTGCGCTTGCGGCATTGCTACCGACATTGATCGACAGCGATGTTGTGATGTTGGACCTTGGCGCTAATACCGATTGCGATGCGGGAAATTTGGTTCAATTCGCGGTTATGGGCGCCGCCTATTCGCGGGTAATCTACGGATTTGACCGGCCACGCGTTCGCCTTTTAAACATCGGTACAGAAGATATGAAGGGCACCGACGAGCTGCGCGATGCCGCTGCGCATCTGCATGATTCGACCCGGCTTGCCATGGATTTTCAGGGCTTTATCGAAGCAGATAAGATCAACCGCGGCGAATGTGACGTTGTGGTATGCGATGGATTTTCGGGCAACATTGCGCTGAAGGCAATTGAAGGGTCGGCGCGCTTTGTGACTGATTTGCTAAAGCGGGCCTTTACCAGTTCTTTTCGGTCGAAGGTCGGGTTTTTGGTGTCGCGGCCAGCAACGGAGCTGTTGCGGCATCATCTGGACCCTAACAATCATAATGGCGCGGTGTTTATGGGCTTGAACGGCGTAGTCGTTAAAAGCCATGGCAGCGCCAGTGTCGGCGGTGTTGCTAATGCCGTAGAAGTCGCAGCGCGGTTGGTGGAGGAGGATATTACCGACCGCATCACCCGCGACCTTGCCAGTATCGCCAATGGCGGTGACACGGCTTCATGAGTGACGCTGCTTTCCGCGCTGTCATTAAAGGAACGGGGTCGGCCCTTCCCAAACAGCGGGTTTCCAATAGCGAGCTTGCCCAGCGGGTTGATACGTCCGACGCATGGATCACCGAGCGCACGGGTATCAAATATCGCCATATTGCTGGCCCAGACGAGACCACGGCGACGCTGGCTGCGAAAGCCGCTGAACAGGCGCTTGACGCTGCCGGAATGCAGGCCAGCGATATTGATTTGATCATTGTTGCCACGGCCACCCCAGATCAAACTTTTCCGGCAAGCGCGACTATCGTGCAAAATATATTGGGCGCAAATGGCGGTGTTGCCTTTGATGTAGCCGCCGTTTGCTCTGGATTTCTCTACGCTTTTTCTGTCGCCGAAAGTATGATCCGGGCTGGTTCAGCCAAAAATGCATTGGTCATCGGATCGGAAACATTCAGCCGGATTTTGGACTGGGAAGACCGGACAACCTGCGTGCTGTTTGGTGACGGCGCGGGGGCAGTGGTGCTGTCGGGAGAGACTGGTGAGCGCGGCGTTTTGGCCACGAAATTGCATGCCGATGGCCAGCATAATCAGCTGTTATATGTCGATGGCGGGCCTTCGACTACGGGCACTGTCGGCAAATTGCGGATGAAGGGGCAAGAGGTTTTCCGCCACGCTGTGACCAATTTGGCCGATGTCATGGCCGAAGTGCTGACGGCTGCCGATTTACCGGCCAGTGATATTGACTGGGTGGTGCCGCATCAAGCAAATGCTCGGATCATAAACGCAACCGTGCGTAAATTGGGGCTGTCACCTGATAAAGTGGTGCTAACCGTGGATCAACATGCAAACACGTCTGCTGCATCGGTGCCGCTGGCACTCGATGTTGCTGTGCGCGATGGCCGCATCAAAAAGGGTGATTTGGTCGTTCTAGAAGCGATGGGCGGCGGCTTTACCTGGGGCGCGTCGATCGTGCGTTTTTAGACGCTTAAATGGATCAGTTCAGAATTGCTTTTGTCAGATTTTACATTACAGTGTTTCGGCGGTATAAAAATAATCGAAGTTTAGCTGAACAAGTGCTGGAGACGTTGAATGGCTGACGCAGGAACATTAACACGGGCCGATTTGGCCGAAACATTAAATCGTCAAATTGGTCTTTCGCGGACCGAATCGGCGGCAGTGATCGAATCCATTTTGGATCACATGACAAATGCTTTAATCGGCGGAGAGAATGTGAAAATATCTGGTTTCGGCACATTCGTGCTCCGCGACAAAGGGGAGCGTGTTGGCCGCAACCCCAAAACTGGCGTTGAAGTGCCGATTACGCCGCGCCGCGTTTTGACCTTTCGTGCGAGCCAAGGTATGCGCGAACGCGTCAAATAATTTGTCGCGGGAGTAATATTTTGGACAAAGCATCCGGAGCATTCCGCACCATCGGTGAAATGGCAAGAATATTGGGCGTCAAAACCCATATTCTGCGATACTGGGAAGAACAGTTCCCCATGCTGCAACCGTTAAAACGAGCGGGCGGCAGGCGGCATTATCGCAGCGATGATGTCGCACTGCTCCAAACGATAAACCGGCTGCTCAATAGCGAAGGCTATACGATCAAAGGCGCGCGTAAATATTTGGAAAATGGGGCGCGCGCCCATAGCTCCGCCACTAACGGCAGTGGCAAATTGCCCAATTCCGATGGCGCGCCGGTCCCCGCCGACTCTAACGCTGTTTCTATCGATGCGTTAAAAGCGATACGAGCAAGGCTTGCTGATGCGCTCGCGGCAGCCTGACACTTAGGTCCTGACCCTTAAGCCATTACCCTAATATTCGTCATCTGGACCAAGTTCCGGGTCCAGATCGCGCGGCCGGATAAAGCGTTTCAAGCTTCCTGTGCCGCGATCAATTTCGGCCCAATGGTCAATGTCGATCGCAATTTGCGCGAGCGCAGCGGTGGGATATTTTGCATATACACTGGCGCGCAGGTCGCCGTCCTGTTCGGGCACCAGATCGAGGATCAAATCCTCCATTCCCGGATTGTGGCCCAACATCAAAATATGGTCCAATCCATCATCCATTTCGCGCAGAACATCCATCAATGTCGCCGACGAAGCGAGGTAAATGCGCCTTTCCCATTTGGGCTCAATCCGTTTGCCATAGCCCGACCCTACATGATCGATCGTTTCGATAACACGAATGGCGGGGCTAGCCACCACATGGTCGAACACAAGCTTTTCGCTGCGCATATATTGGCCCATGACGCGTGCGGCTCGTTCGCCCTTTTTATTTAATGGCCGGTCAAAATCGCGCGCAACAGGATCGTCCCAGCTCGATTTGGCATGCCGTAATAGGGTAAGAGTTTTCAAAAGGGTATATCCTCGTCCACCGGGTTAATAACACCCTCCTGCCCGAATTTTGTTGCAGGTGAAAGACCCGATTTCACCGCGATAACGGCCTGATCCAATGTGACACGGCGGATATTGGTTCCTGCGGGAAAAGCGGTCATTAACCGCGACGGGGCGGCTGCGGATAATAGCACAAAATGACCCTTGTCGTCCTTACTACGGATCAACCGGCCAAAGGCCTGCGCGAGCCGTGCGCGGATGATGCGGTCGTCATAACCGGTGGCTCCGCCCGGGTCATCCTTTGCGGCAAGGCGGCGGGCACGGTGAACAATATCAGGACGCGGCCAGGGAATTTGTTCCATGATCACACATCTGAGCGAATGGCCGGGCACGTCCATTCCATCGCGCAAGGCATCAGTACCCAATAGGCTGGCATGCGGATCATCCCGGAAAATATCCACGAGCGTGCCGGTATCGATCGGGTCGATATGCTGCGCATATAGGGGGAGGCCATCGCGCGCCAGCCGGTCGGCAATGCGGGCATGCACGCTTTTAAGCCGGCGTATGGCAGTGAATAGTCCCAGCGTTCCACCGCCCGATGCATTGATAAGCGCTGCATAGGCCCCGGCCAGAGCCGCTAGATCGCCGCGTTTAACGTCGGTAACTATCAGGACCTCGGCTTGGTTTGCATAATCGAACGGGCTGCCTGCGCTAAAATGCTGTGCACCATGATCGAGATGAACCGCGCCCGTGCGGGCATCGGCGTTGGACCAATCGCCGCCGCTTCGCAGCGTCGCTGAAGTAGCCAGCACGCCATGGCTTGGCTTCAATACAATCTGTGCAACCGGCTTCATTGGGTCGATCCAGCGCCGGTGCATCCCAATGTCAAATTCACGGCCCTCTATCCGGTCAATCGCCAACCAGTCGGCAAAATCGAGATCAGCAGGGCCGCTAATCCGGCCTAACATCGCGGTCCAAGCGCGTAAAGTGTCGGCGCGCCAGCCAAGACTGCCGATCGCTCCTTCAATCCGTGCCCGCGCCGCACCGTCGAGCCAATCCGGCGGATCGGTGATGATCGCCTCCAACCTTTGCCCCAATATGGTGAGCGGCCGCGCTATGGAATCAAGCGCCGCCTGCGCCTGCGCCGCTGCATCGATCAATAAGGCGGAGGGGTCGGCCAACTCGGTTTCCAAGCCATAGCCGGCCTCTGCATCGCCATTTTCGTCGCGGGCGAACACCATCGTACGAATGGCGGCGAGCAGCTTTTCAATAGGACCCGACGCCGCATTTTCCTGCAACCGGGAAAGCCATCCTTCGCCGGGTAATGCTTCTGCGGCGATGCGGGCCATTTCAATCGCCGTCCCGCCTTCACCGTCATAGCTGGCCACATCGGCCAGCCGCGCTGATAAACCCCGCCTGCGCCCGCGCGCTTTGCCCTCTGGGCCAATGATCCAGCGGCGCAGCTCAATTGCCTCTTGCCCCGTCAGCGCGGCGGCAAACATTGAATCGGCGGCGTCGAACAAATGGTGGCCTTCGTCAAATATGATCCGGGTCGGCCGGTTCGCCTCATCACGCCCGCTGCCAAAGCCCCCTCTGGCGGCGTTGACCATCATCAAAGCATGATTGGCGATGACGATGCTCGCATGCTGGCTCGACCGCGCGGATCGTTCGATATAGCATTTGCGGTAATGTGGGCATCCCGCATAGATGCACTCGCCGCGCCGGTCGGTCAGCGCCGCCGGGCCATTGCGGCGGAACAGCGTCGTTAGCCATCCCGGCAAATCACCTCCCACCATGTCGCCATCGGATGTATAGGCGGCCCAGCGGGCGACCAAATGCGCCAATATCGCTGCGCGCCCGGTAAATCCGCCTTGCAAGGCATCCTCCAAGTTCAACAGGCACAGATAATTTTCCCGCCCCTTGCGCACCGCGACCCGCCGCCGAAACTCGCTTTCATCCGGGCATATCCGGCGCGTTTCGCGCACCAATTGGCGTTGCAGCGCCTTGGTATAAGTGGAAATCCAAACCGCGCCGTCCGCCGCTTCACTCCATAGCGATGCAGGCGCGAGATAACCCAAAGTCTTGCCAATGCCGGTACCGGCCTCCGCCAGCAACATATTGGGTTCGCCCTTGCGCGCGCGGGGGGCAAAAATTTGCGCCGTGGCGGCGGCAAATTGGCGCTGTCCGTCCCGCGTTTCTGCGCCGCTGCCGACCAGCGCGGCGAGCCGGGCCTGCACCTCTCCCTCGCCAAGCGTTACTTGACGCGGCGCCGGTCTTGGCGGTGCCTCCTCCCATTCGGGCAAGCGGGAAAACAGGATACGCTCCGCCTTTTCAGGTTTTTTCAAATGTTGCAGAACCAAGTTGGCCCATGGCCAGCGCAGCCGCATTAACGCCTGTGCGCTGTCCCACGCGCCCTCGCGTTCGGCCCAATTAGGATCGGACAGGGTCGCGAGCAATTTTTGCGCAGCGGCAATATAGAGGCGGGGTATATCCGCCTCCCGTTCGTGCGAGGGACTAGGGGTGGGCGCGTCAATATGTGCAGCCCCCTCTCCTTCCGCAGCTCCGCTGCTCCCTCCTCTCCCCTGAAGGGGAGAGGGCTTTTCCAACCCCAAAACATCCGCCAGCCCTTTTGGTGTGGGGACCATGAATTGGGCCGGGTGGACAAATGCGAACAGCTCCAAGAGATCGAGCCCTGACAAATCCCCATAGCCCAGCCGCTGCGCCACCAGCGGCGCGTTGAGTAGGACCAAAGGCGTCTCCGCCGCCCGCCCAGCGGCCTCGCCCTTGCTGACCCGCGCAATATTCCCATCCGGCGCCGCGATCCAGATACCGGCATGGCTTGCATGCAGCGCAGGAAAGTTTAGGGACAAATCCACGCCGCTATGCATACGCGAATCAAGAACGAAAAGGAAACAGGTAAAGTGAACGAATTTCAGGAAGCAGCGCAGCAGAGCAAGGCTTGGCCCTTTGAAGAGGCGCGGCGGATTCTGAAACGGTTGCCAAATGGCAAGCCTGATGGCTCGCCTATTTTGTTTGAAACCGGCTATGGCCCGTCGGGCCTGCCGCATATCGGGACGTTTAACGAGGTGCTGCGCACCACGATGGTGCGGCGGGCGTTTGAAACGCTGACCGGCGGGGCGATACCCACGCGGCTGGTGGCGTTCAGCGACGATATGGACGGGCTGCGTAAGGTGCCTGATAATATTCCCAACCCCGACATGTTGACCGAAGATTTGCACAAGCCATTGACGCAGGTGCGCGATCCGTTTGGCAAATATGAAAGCTTCGCGCATCATAACAATGCGATGCTACGCGCGTTTTTGGACCGCTTTGGCTTCGATTATGAATTTGTGAGTTCGACAGAGCAATATACCAGCGGCGCGTTTGACGATGCGCTTCGCAACCTATTGCGCAATTATCAGGCGGTGATGGACATCATGCTGCCCACGCTGGGCAAGGAGCGTCAGGCGACCTATTCGCCGGTGCTGCCGATATCGGCGAAATCGGGTCATGTGTTGCAGGTCGCGGTGGAGGTGCTGGATGCAGACAGCGGCATGATCGCATTTGAGGATGCGGGCGAGCGCGTCGAACATTGCATCCTTTCGGGCGGAGCTAAACTGCAATGGAAAGCGGATTGGGCCATGCGCTGGGTCGCGCTGGACGTGGATTATGAAATGTATGGCAAAGACCTGACCGAAAGCGGCGTGCAATCGGGCCGGATTGCCAAGGCGCTGGGCGGGCGCAAGCCGGAGGGGCTGATCTATGAAATGTTCCTCGATGAAAAAGGCGAAAAGATTTCCAAATCGAAAGGCAATGGCCTGACGCTGGAACAATGGCTGGATTACGGCAGCGAGGAGAGTCTTGCCTTCTACATCTACCGCGAACCGAAATCGGCCAAGCAGCTGCATATCGGGGTGATCCCGCGCGCGGTGGATGAATATCTGCAAATGCGGGGCACCTACCCCGATCAGGATGCGGACAAGAAGCTCGGCAATCCAGTCCATCATCTCCATGCGGCGCGCGGTGAAGCGGTGCCGGCGGCGGTGCTTCCCGTCACCTATGGTCTGCTGCTTAATCTGGTGGGTGTGATGGGCGCGGATGCCAGCAAAGGCCAAATCTGGGCCTATCTCGGCAATTATACGGACGGGGCGAGCGCGCAGGATTATCCCGAACTCGACAAGCTCATTGACAATGCGATGGCCTATAACCGCGATTTCGTTGCGCCCACGCTCAATCGCCGCAAGCCCCTGGGCGGGGAGGTTGCTGCTTTGCAGCAGCTGGATGCGCAGCTCGCGGTGCTATCTGATGATGCAAGCGCGGAGGATATCCAAACCATCGTATATACCATCGGCAAGGAAGGCGGATTTGAAAATCTGCGCGACTGGTTCAAGGCGCTGTATGAAACGCTGCTCGGGTCCAGCGCGGGTCCGCGCATGGGCAGTTTTATCAAGCTATATGGCATTGAAAACAGCCGGCGGTTGATTGCCGAGGCGCTGCAGTAAACAGGCATTACTCTGGAAGGATTGAATAGAATGAAAAAATATGTGGCCGCTGTAACCCTTGCGATATTGGCTGCGCACCCTGCCTTTGCCCAGCCCGCTTATACCCAAGGCAATGATCCGGTTACGTTAAGCGCTATCGATGATTTGGACCCCTGCAGCTATGGCGTGATCGCCGATCAGGGACCGGAGGGCGCAGTCAATGTCTATTCCGGCCCCAGTCTAGAATTGGAACCGGTAGATTATATTTCCGGCGGACAAGCAGTTTGGATATGTGAAAGCAGCAATGATGATAGCATGATCGGCATTGTCTATACATTTGATGACAATATGGACTGCGGTGTCAGCTCGCCAGTGGCTGAGGATACCGACTATTTCGGGCCATGCCAGTCCGGCTGGATTGTCGCCGACGCTGCCGAGATGCAGGCTGGGTAAGCCCGCAAGGAGAGATGGTAGCATGGTTATAACCGCAAACAGGATCAGCCAGTGACGTTAATCGCTGCCCGCGTTTACCGGGACGGGCGCTTATTAACCGATGTATCGCTGGACCAGGCCAGTGCCAAGCTGGAGAAGGCAGGTGATTTTGTTTGGATCGGCCTGCATGAACCTGATGATCAGGAGTTGGACCTTGTTCGCAAACAATTCGGCCTGCATGAACTCGCGGTCGAAGATGCGCTCGATCCAAAGCATTTGCCCAAGATGGAAAGCTACGGCGACCACCTTTTTGTCGTTGCCCGAACGATGCTGCTGGAAGGGCCGCATGGCCAAGAACGCATTGCTTATGGCAATACCGCGATCTTTGTCGGGCGGCAATTTATCATCACCGTGCGCCATGGCAGCGACCGAGGCCACAACCCAGTGCGCAAGCAATTGGAGGCGACGCCATGGTTGCTGAAAAACGGACCTGATTATGTCCTGCACGCCATATTGGACTTCATTGTCGACGGCTATTTTGAGGTCATCGATCTGGTCGAGGAAGGCGTATTGGCCATGGAGGATCGCAGCTTTGACCATTTCCTGAACCGGGAGGAAACGGCGCGGCTATTTTCCCTGCGCCGTGACCTTTTTCGGTTGCAACGGATATTGGGGCCGATGGAGGATTTGGCGGGGCGCTTCATCAACATAGACTTGCCGCAGATTGATCATGAGATTGATCCCTATTTCCGTGATTTGGCCGATCATGTCCGCCGGGTCAGTTACCGCGTGGCGGGGCTGCGTGATACTTTAACCAGCGTGATTGAGACCAGCGGGCTATTGGAACAGCAGCGCCAGGGCGTGATCACCCGGCAGCTGGCGGCATGGGCAGCTATACTTGCCGTGCCCACCGCGATTGCGGGGATTTACGGGATGAATTTTGAACATATGCCCGAACTTGGCTGGGAATATGGCTATGCTGCGGTTTGGGGCATGATGCTGATCATTTGCGTCACGCTGTATATCCGTTTCAAACGCGCCGGGTGGTTATGATCGAAATTTTCACCACCGGCGGCACGATAGACAAGGTCTATTTTGACGCGCTATCTGAATATCAAATTGGACCGGCGGCGGTGCCAGACCTGCTGGCCGAAAATAACGTCCATGCCCCCCACCGCGTGACGCAATTGCTGCGCAAGGACAGCCTTGATATGACAGAGGCGGACCGCGCCGCCATTCATGCAGCGGTGGCCGCGAGTGATGCGGCGCAGATCTTGATCACGCATGGCACCGACACTATGGTCGAAACCGCCCGCGCGCTGTCGGACATTGACGGCAAGACCATAGTGCTAACGGGCGCAATGCAGCCTGCGACCCTGCGCAATAGCGATGCGGAATTTAACGTCGGTTTTGCCTTTGCGGCGGTGCAGACATTACCCTCCGGCGTTTATCTTGCGATGAATGGGCAGATTTTTGACCCGGCCAAGACGAGCAAGGACCGGACAGCGGGGCGGTTTATTTCACCCTAGACTCACCTGTTTGAGGACGTGTTGGTAATCGGGCGCAATCGTCATCCGGCCATGATAACCGCCCTTCCTAAGCAACGCATGGGCCGCAGGCAGATTATAGCAGGGAACACCCATGAACAGATGATGCTCGCTATGATAATTGACCCAATAAGGCGCCACGCTGGCCCGAGCCAGCCATCCCGCATAGGTTGTCCGGGCATGGGTGAAGGGATCGTCGCTACCCGTGGCGGTGCAGGCATGTTCGGCAATGTTGCGAATGCGCAGGAATAGCTGGAAACTTGTCGCCAGTGCGGTGAGCCACAATAGGAATGGCATCCATCCCAGCGTGACCAAGCTGAGGGTTAGTAATAAGATCTGGATCAGCAGGAAACGGCCGGCGGTTTTCGCAGTGATTTTTGCTCCGTCAATATTGGCGGTGGGCGCATCCACACCGCTGCGGCTTTGCAGATTGAATGTTCGCCCCGCGCTGGTGTCCCGTTTCCCGCTATTCGCGGATGCGCCCGCCATGATGGCTTTTAACCCGGTCCACGCGGCGGCGAATTGATGGCTGCGTTGTTTGAAGAAAGTTTGCCCTGTCAGGTCGCGGATCATTTTGCGCTTCAGGCTGGCTTTGCTGACCGGAAAGGGTGCCGATAATGACAGGTCTGGGTCTTCCGCTTGTTGTGTAAAGCGGTGGTGGGTCAGGTGATAGGCGCGGTAGGCATGAAGATCGCTGCCCGTTGCCGCGCCCGATAACCATTGGCCAAAGAAATTGTTGATCCGGCGATTGGGGTGGAGCAGGCCGTGGGCGGCCTCATGCATTAAGATTGCCAGCCCCAATTGCCGCCCGCCGATGATGGCGATGGCAAACGGTGTTGCCGCCAAACCAGCTGCGAAATGCCATCGCCACAGGAGCGCGCAGGCCCCCGCCGCACATAGCGTCACGAGCCAAGCATGGGCCACCAACCAAATGCCGCGCCAAGGCGATAGGCGGGTGATGCGGGCCCAGTCATCGGGCGCAAAAATATCCTTTGGTCTGGCGGCCTTTACTGCGGGCATGGTGCATCTCTCCAATGATGGAGAGCTTACGCCTTTTCGCCCCGATTGCCAAATCCGTTAGGGCAAAGCGGTGATGGCGATTTATTGCAGAGCCTCGGCCAATCGCTCCATAAAGGCTGCCCCTCGCTCTATTTGATCGGCGGCGATAAATTCATTGGGCTGATGCGCTTGTTCGATGGAGCCGGGGCCGCATATCACGGACGGGAAGCCTGCCTTTTGGAACAAGCCAGCCTCGGCGGCATAGGCAACCGCGCCCGCCGGGCCATTGTCGCCGGTCAATGCGCGGACGAAGGCTTCGGCAGCCTCATCTGCTTGCGGGGTTAAAGGCGGTGTGCCCGAAATCTTGTTGACCCGGATGCCCGTTCCCGGAAACGTCGCCGCCATTTCCCCGTCGAGCGCTCGGCATTTTTCCATGAAGGGCGCTAATATCGCGTCGGGATCATCTTGCGGTGGGCAACGCAGATCAAAGGCAAAACGGCAATGGCCGGCGAGTATATTGGTTGCCGTGCCGCCGCTTATTTCACCAATGGTCAGCGTCGAATGAGGCGGGACAAAAGGGCTGTCGCTGGGCGCTATATCCCAAAGCTCTCGCGATAAGCTTGCCAGATCATGCATCAGTTCGACGGCCACCATATTGGCGGACAATCCCAAATGCGTCAGGCTGCTATGCGCTTCATGGCCAGTGACGATCACCTCATGCACGACGATACCTTTATGCCCGTTAATCACGCCCATCATCGAAGGTTCACCGATGATCGCAAGACGGGGCATGGGCAATTTATCTGCAATATCTGCAATCATCGCAGGGGCGCCCCGGCAACCAATTTCTTCATCATAGCTGATCGCCAGATGCACCGGTTTTTGACCGGTTTTGAATAGGGGCACAGCAGCGAGGGCCAGCGCAATAAACGCTTTCATATCGCAGGTGCCTCGGCCGTAAAATCTGCCGTTGGAAAAGGTCAACTTGAACGGATCGCTGCTCCAGTTCTGACCATCGACCGGCACCACGTCGCTATGCCCTGATAATATCACGCCGCCTTCGACATTGGGGCCTATGGTGGCGTATAAATTGGCTTTTTCGCCATCCGAATTTGGCAGGCGCACCGATGAGACACCGTGACCGGCGAGATATTGTTGGGTCCATTCAATCAGCGCGAGATTACTGCCGCGCGATGTCGTGTCAAAGCCGATCAGCGTTTCAAGAATATCGATTGCGGAGGAGAATAAAGCGGAAGGCATGGATGGTCTGTATCAAGTTCATAGGACCGGTACCACCATTGTTAGAGTCAGCACCGGTGATAATGCCTCATTTCCGGGCGGTTCTCTCAACTTTAAAGCGGTGTATTCGCCAAACTATTTACGCAATATTTGCGGCGCATAGGCCGCCTGAGGGCCATAGCCAGTTTCGATCCAATTTACCTCCGGTTCGCCGATGGAGTAGGTACCGTGCAATTCATATATGTTACGATATCCATAACCATATAGATTGATAAAAGTGGGGATGTTCAATGCCAGTGCCGGTGCTTTGGTTAAAACCGGCCTTATGTTGTCACGAAAATTATTGTTGCAGTAAATCAATATTTCCCGGTCGGTATTCTCACCAATGATTTCGGCGAGCTTACCTTCTGTGAAATCGGAAAAAGGAAGGTTTATCGCGCCATCAATATGTCCCATTGCAAACGCAGAAGCCGAGCGCGTGTCGAGGATGAGCGTATCGGCTTTGGCCGCACGCATCTTAAATTCATCCAGCTTAATCAGCCGGTCATCGCGGTAGGACATGACTTCGGCAGACAGCTTGTGAAATCCGGGATAGTCGATAAGCGTTTCCGCCTCAGCGATTTTTGCATTATTCTGAGCTGCTGCGGGCTGCGCTGCGATCAATGCGGCTGTCAAAAGCAATGGCGAAAAATAGATTTTACGTGTCATATCAGTATTCTCCCTACACAGCGAAAATACTTATTCGCTGCTGAATAGGGAGTGAATGGTAACAGCAATTCTTCGCGGGATCAGCTTTTCGGAGTGGTCAGTTCCAACCAGTTATTTTGCCGATACCATTTTGTAATGATGTATTTTGTGCCTTTTTGGACTGGCGTTCCGCTATGCAGTGTTTTGTAATTCAACGTACCATCCATATTCATATTGTTCCAGATCAACAACATGCCTGCTTGCGGCCGAACGCCGATGCCAATATTTGGAAATTCGGTGTTTCCACCTTCTTCCGGTTCGTTCAGAAATATCATCGCGGTCCAGCTGCGTTGACCGCCTGCTGGCCCTTCTTGTTGCCAGTAATCTTGGGCTGGATGAAAAAAATCGTGATGCGCCTTAAACTCTTGCCCCACTTGATAGCGTTGGCCCTGCATGGTTTCGGCAAAGTCATTGTCAATGCCAAGGACGTCGCTCATCCGCGCCTCGATCCGGCCGACATCTGGGTCCCACCGGCTTAGATGGCAGCTATAGCTCGTTCGAAAGCCCGCTTGCTCTGTCCCTTTATACAGGGTGGAGGGCACCGCATCCGCGTCGATTTTATCGATCAATATTTTGCAATCTGCTGGTCCCAAGAACCCTTGGTAGACATATAATTGCACGCCCGGCGCTTCGACATCGACTACCAAGGAATTTGCCGCCAGCCGCTTCGTTACAAATTTGCTGATTTTCGACAGCTTTGCTGGATCATTATTGGGATCAAATTTTTTGGGTGGTGCAAGTGTTTCTTCCATGGTCCATTCCGAATCAGATCAAGGTGTATTTCCCCTTTATTATTCAATCACCCGCCCGCTGGCCATGACCCATTGGACTTTTTCCAATGTGCGGATATTTTCGAGCGGATTGGCGTCCACGGCAATCAAGTCAGCGGAATAGCCGGTTGCTATCCGGCCAATTTGGGTCTCCATGCCGAGCACCTTGGCGGCGATGGTGGTGGCGCTGGCAAAAGCCTCTTTTGCGGTTAGGCCAGTGTCTACCATCAACTGAAATTCCTCGGCATTTCGCCCATGGCCAAAAACGCCCGCATCGGTGCCAAATGCCACGGGCACCCCCATTTGTTTGGCTAGAGTTACTGCCTTGCCAACTTTGCCCAGAGTCTGGCGGATTTTTTCTTCGACCACCGGCGTGTATACACCTTTATCCAGCCCCTCACTCACGCCCTTAAATGCCATCAGTGTGGGGACAAGAACGGTGCCATTTGCCTTCATGACTTTCAGCGCCGCCTCATCGGCAAATGTGCCATGGTCGATGGTGTCAATACCCGCCCGAGCAGCGGCCTCAATGCCGCGTGCGCCATGGGCATGGGCCATCACCTTCAGGCCCAGCGAATGCGCGGTGTCGGCGATTGATTTCATCTCGGCATCAGTAAAATGTGCCTCCAGCCCGCGCCCTTGCTGAGACAGGACGCCGCCGGTTGCCGTTATCTTGATGATGTCGCTGCCCGCGCGGGACGCTTTGCGCACTTTCTCCGCGCATTCTGTCGGACCGGTGCAGCTATAGCCGCTGGCGAGCAGATCGTTGACATCTTCGGTAAAGCCTGTCGTATCACCATGCCCGCCAACAATGGCGAGTGCAGGTCCTGCAGCGATAATGCGCGGACCGGGGATTATCCCTTCGGCGGTTCCGCGGCGCAAAGAAAAGGCGCTATATTGCGATGATCCCGCTTCGCGCACCGTGGTGAATCCAGCCTTGGCAGTTACCAATGCGTTTTTGGCCCCGACAACGACGCCCCATTCAGCAGGCTCGGTTGCCTCTTTCCAGAAATCGCCGCCCGGATCACCCGTAAGATGGACATGAAGGTCGATCAGGCCGGGCACGATGGTTTTCGTGGACATATCGATGATATCCACATCACCCGCAGTGCTGATTTTAGAAATGCCTTTTACAATCGCGCTGATCTTGCCATCGGTGACCGTAATGGTCGCAGGCCCAATGGGACCAGTATCGGCGTCGGGAATCACATTACCTGCCAATATGATACTGGTTTTGGCCATTGCGGGCTGTGCGGTTGCCAAAAACAAACTGGCGGCGATCAAGCTGCGGATCATATTTTCCTCCTGTGCGGTTATCAGCGGGCACAGTGGGTTGTGTAGCGCAGGCTTTCAAGCAAAAAACAGACCCGAGGCGCAGAAGCGCCCCGGGCCTGCTGTTTCTGATTATCCTTGAGAGGTTTTACCAGAAGAAGTCGTGGATTACGTCGGCAACATACCCATTACGAACGTCGATCAATAGCACATCATCGTAATAACGGACCCAGCGGTAATTGCCATAAGCAGGCGGCAACCGGTAGCTATAAGGATCACTTAGCCAATAGCGGGAACTGTAGTAAGGTGTTCCGATTTGGAAACCAATGTTGAACCGGCTGTAACGGTGTCCGCGATATGGCGCATAATAGCGGCCTATCTGGTAATGGCTGCGATATTGGTTGCGATGTCCGTACCAATCATACCGGCGGTCATTGCGCCAGCTATGGTTCCAGCTCCTGTTGCTGCCTCGATTATATCCGCGGTCATAACCCCGGCTGTATCCACGATTATATCCGCGGTCGCGGTAGCGAGAATCATTCCGGTCATAGCGCCGATCGTTACGATTATAATCGCGGTCATTTCGGCTATAGCTGCGGTCGCCCCAGCGGCGGCCATCGCGGTAGGTGTCCCTGTTCCTGTCGCGCTGCACCGTACGATTTTGCACTCTGCTTTGCCGCTCGCTGCGGATTACCTGCTGTGCAGCTCGGTCGCCCATGACAGAACGGCGAAAACCATTGTCATTGCCCCGCACATTTTGTCCGCCACGCCGCGCCTCACCGCCGCGATTGCCGCCGCGCCTTGCTTCGCCGCCACGCCTGCCTTCGCGATTTTGGAATTGTTGTATATCGGCAATCGATGCCGCCTGGGTCTTGCCCAGCGCTGCGGTCATATCCGCTGCGCTTGCTGCTCCCGGAGTGAGCGATGTGGCAAAGGCCAGTGCGAGAATATATAAACTTCTCATAATCCTGTTCCCTTGTTGCGGGAAGCACCATGCCGCCCTGATCATGGAACAGGGATACAATAAAGATTCTGACGCTGACCTGAACCGAGCATAAATATTCAGGAAAGGAAGTGATTACGTGAACAGAAAAATCAATCGGCGTCTTTAGCCAACCATTCCTCAAGCCATTTGATCGTGTAGTCGCCATTTTGGAAATCGGGATCGTCAAGCAACGCCTGATGCAGCGGAATGGTTGTCTTCATCCCTTCAATCACAAATTCACCAAGCGCCCGGCGCAGCCGCATCAGGCACCCTTCGCGGGTATGGCCAAATACGATGAGCTTCGCGATCATGCTGTCATAATAAGGCGGCACTTTATAGCCATGATATAGGCCGCTATCTACCCGGACATACAGGCCGCCCGGTGGGTGATACCAGCTGACCGTTCCGGGCGAGGGCATAAACGTCCGTGGGTCTTCGGCATTGATCCGGCATTCGACGGCATGGCCCTTAAACTGAATCTGATCCTGAGTGAAACCGAGCGGTTTGCCTTCTGCAATACGGATTTGTTCACGGACCAGATCAATGCCGGTGATCATTTCGGTCACGGGATGTTCGACCTGCAGCCGCGTGTTCATTTCAATGAAGTAAAATTCGCCATTTTCCCACAGAAACTCGATTGTACCTGCACCGCGATAGCCCATATCAGCCATGGCTTTAGAGCAGATTTCCCCCATGCGGCTGCGTTCGGCGGCCGACAGGACGGGCGACGGGGCTTCTTCCAATACTTTTTGGTGGCGGCGCTGCAGCGAGCAATCTCGTTCGCCCAAATGCACGGCATTGCCGCTGCCATCGCCAAATACCTGAAATTCAATATGACGCGGATTGCCGAGATATTTTTCCAGATATACGGTGGCATCGCCGAATGCGGCTTTGGCCTCGCTCCCGGCCTGCTGCATCTGGGTTTCTAATTCTTCCTCATTATTGACGACTTTCATACCGCGGCCGCCGCCGCCCGATGCCGCCTTGATGATGACGGGGTAGCCGACATCTGCTGCGATCTTCTTCGCTTCTTCAACGTCGCTGATTGCGCCGTCGCTGCCCGGAACTAGCGGAAGGCCAAGAGCGCCCGCGCTGCGTTTTGCTTCCACCTTATCGCCCATGGTGCGGATATGTTCAGGCTTTGGCCCGATCCAAGCAATATCATGGCTTTCAACAATTTCCGCAAATTGCGCATTCTCGCTTAGAAAGCCGTAGCCTGGATGAATGGCATCGGCATGGCTGATTTCGGCGGCGGAAATAATTGCCGGGATGTTCAGATAGCTATCGGTCGCGGAAGGCGGACCGATGCAAATCGCTTCATCGGCAAGCCGCACATGCATGGCATCGGCATCGGCGGTGGAGTGGACAGCAACCGTTTTGATACCCATTTCATGCGCAGCGCGGTGGATGCGCAGCGCAATCTCACCGCGATTGGCGATGAGTATTTTCTGAATAGCCATATTTACGCAACCACCATCAACGGCTGATCAAATTCGACGGGCTGACCGCTTTCAACCAAGATCTCTTGCACTGTGCCTGCGGCGGTTGCGGTGATCGGGTTCATTACCTTCATCGCTTCGATGATCATCAACGTGTCGCCCGCTTTCACCGATTGGCCAACAGTGACAAAGGGCGCGGCAGACGGATCGGGCGTCAAATAAGCGGTACCGACCATCGGCGATTTCACCGCATTAGCGGGTACTAGTTTCGGAGCAGGTTCAGATGCGGCAGTTGCAGCCGCTGGCGCAGCCGCCGCAGGGGCTGCAGCAACCGGTGCGGGGACAGCCACGCTGGCGGCGGCGGTAATGGTGCGTGTTACCCGAATTTTACGGTGGCCATCCTCAACCTCAATTTCGGAAAGGCCGGTCTGATCCAGCATTTCGGCAAGTTCGCGTACCAAGTTGGTATCGACTTGCATTCCTTCACCATTGCCAGATTTAGCGGCCATTATTACGCTCCCGAAATTATTTTTACAGACCCGTTACGTTACGTCCGGCCCCCTTTAGTCAAAAGCGGGCGGCTGCGTCTAGAGCAAGTTCATAGGACTTTGCACCATGCCCCGCAAAGCATAATTTTGCCGCCATGCCGACATAGCTGATATGGCGAAATGGTTCGCGGGTGGCCGGGTCGGACAAATGGACCTCAACCACTGGCACGTTGATCGCTTTGATCGCGTCATGGATCGCGATGCTCGTATGGGTAAAGCCTGCGGCATTCAGCAGCACAGCCTTGGCTCCCGCTGCCTGCGCTTCATGTAACCAGTCGATCAAATGTCCTTCATGATTGGATTGGCGGAAATCAATTTCAATTCCCAAGGCCTGACCCTGATCCTCCAACCGTCCGGCAATATCATCAAGAGTGTCGGTTCCGTATATCTCTGGCTCCCGCGTGCCAAGCAGGTTGAGATTGGGGCCATTCAGAACGAAGATAAGCGGTTTGGTCATGGGCCGAGCCTATAGACCGTTATTACAAGGACGAAAAGGGGAAGTGATATATCCAACGACCGTCACAGCCATGCTGCTAAATAGGAGCAAAGGATATTGTCACTGGTCTTATTGAAATGGAAAGCTTGGCAAATTCATTCGCTTTCATATATCTTGCCGATCACGATGCCGCATAATCAAAGATCGGGACCAATGAAAATATTGTTAGCTTTATCGTCGGCATTGTTCATGTCCGCCGCGAACGCGAATAGCTTGCCAGAGGGGTGGACGGAGCAGCAAAATAACGGGATGACCCTTTACGAAAATGGAAAAGAGCTGAGCAGCATTTTAGCGACTGAGACCATTTTGAACGACGGCACGACATTTGCGGACTATGAAATTGGCATCCGGCAATTGCTGTCACAGGGCACTGGCTGCAAAGGATTGGATGAAGCGGAAACCACGCCGCTATTCAATAACAGAGCGATGGTTGCCAAAGTCAACATTACCGGCCCCAACGGTAAAGCCATCACCTGCATTTCTATGACTGGTTTTCAGGATAAGAAATTTTTCACGAAATTGTTGATCTCGGACCCCGCTTACGCGGCAAAAGGCGCAAAACTTATGGCCGATTTGATGACCCGAGATTTGGGATTAGGCGCTGGCCAGCCTGTTATAGCTGCCGAGGCCCCACAAACACCGAACGCCAATAATAGCCGCAACCCAAAGACAATAACCGCAAATGTCGACAGCCTGCGCTTCTTCTATTTCGCTGGCGGCCCGGGCGGAGTTGATCCCCGGCCAGTGGTGTTATTCAAGGGCGGATTGCTGTGTGACTGCGCCGAATATGCACTGGGAACGGCGAACCCCGAAATTTACAGGTCCAAATATCCCGGTGACTTCGGAAAATGGCGCCGAACGGCAGCCGGGGAATATGAGGTTCTGTGGGATGAGGACAGCAGCGGCAACTGGTCCGGCCTATCCAGTTCCGCCGCCAAACCTCTACCAGCAGCATGGCGGGGGCAGGGGACTTGGCGGCGCACGAGCAGCGTCGGCATGCTGGGCGGTGACGCACCGGTCACCTCGTCGATAAATCTTTTGACATTCAATTTGGATGGCCGGTTTTCAGAAGGCAATGTCATATCGTCAACTTCGCCGACCGTATTTGCCGGGGGTAGCTCGGCAGAGCGAGAGGGGCGTTATGATATCGACGGATATTTTATTGTGCTGCGGTATGATGATGGGGCTACCGAACGCATGTCTGCCGTTTGGGAAAGCGACGAAGATGTGATCTGGTTCGATGGTAAGGGATTTATCCGCTGATGAATGATAATTTGAACATCTCGCTGACGTTGAACGGGGAGCCGTTTCGCATTCAATCCGGGTCGTCAATCGCCGATTTATGCCTATTGATTGACCTTGATCCGGCCAAGGTCGCGGTCGAGCGCAACTTGGAGATTGTGCCACGTTCCACGCTTGCTGATGTGATACTATGCGATGGGGATGCGTTGGAGATTGTGCATTTTGTTGGCGGGGGGTAAGGCCCGGCCATGACTGATTCACCCAACATGACCGACCTCGCCGACAGCTGGACCGTTGCCGGTCGGACATTTCATTCGCGCCTGATTGTCGGCACTGGCAAATATAAAGACTTCGAACAAAATGCTGCGGCGTTGAAGGCTTCGGGGGCGGAGATCATCACCGTTGCTGTGCGCCGTGTGAATGTGTCCGATCCCAAAGCGCCGATGCTGACCGATTATATCAGTCCGAAAGACTATACCTATCTGCCCAACACAGCAGGCTGCTTTACGGCAGAAGACGCGATCCGCACGCTGCGTCTGGCACGGGAGGCAGGCGGCTGGGACCTCGTGAAGCTGGAGGTATTGGGGGAGGCAAAGACGCTCTATCCCAATATGGTCGAAACGATCCGCGCGACCGAGGTGCTGGCCAAAGAAGGTTTCCTGCCGATGGTATATTGCACCGACGATCCGATTGCGTCGAAACAGCTTGAGGATGCAGGTGCGGTTGCGGTCATGCCATTGGGCGCGCCGATTGGGTCGGGCCTCGGCATTCAAAACCGCGTGACCATCCGTCTTATCAAAGAGGGTGCGTCGGTGCCCGTGCTGGTTGATGCGGGCGTCGGTACCGCCAGCGACGCAGCGGTAGCCATGGAACTAGGCTGCGACGGGGTGTTGATGAATACCGCAATTGCCGAAGCGAAAGACCCAGTGCGCATGGCCCGCGCGATGCGTTTGTCGGTCGAGGCCGGGCGCGAGGCTTATTTGGCGGGACGGATGGGCAAGCGGCTTTATGCGGACCCATCGAGTCCTTTGGCTGGCCTAATTTGATGCCGATTTGCGGCGATCAACTGCAATAAAAATTACATGATTGGACTTTTGTCGACATGATTATGTCGTTGGTCGTGTCGTTCGTCGTTTTGACGGAAAGTCACAGAAGCTTATCGAAGCTGTAGTGCGTCTGTAATACAGTTCGGCTAACCCAAGATGGCAGGCCGGACTTAAAAATGCTCCCCAGCTATTTGAACCGGCCTGCAACCCTCTCCCACGGGATCGCGCTTTGCCGCGAACCTAAAAAGTCAAGGATTGCGAAATGATGACCCTTAAAAAATTAGCTCCCTTTGCCATTACCGGCTTCTCGCTATTGGCGGCCTCGGCGGCTTCTGCTGCTGATTCTTCAGAACTTACACCGATCAGCCGCACCGTGGAATATGGTGATCTTGATCTGGCAAGCGTTAAAGGCCAACAGCGTTTTGAAACGCGGATCAAATATGCGGTAAAGATGGTTTGCCAAGACAGCTACGCTCGTACGCTACAACAAAAAGCTCTTGCCAATCAATGTAAAGCGCAGGCAATGGAAGGCGCCATGAAAGACGCCAAAATTGCCATAGCCAATTTTAACAAAGGCCGGTTCGCATCTGGTCAGATGGTTGTCGCGGGAAATTGATAAGATATAGATTTTGTCGAAATTGAATTCGCTATTCCCCCTGATCGGGGAATGGCGAATTTTTTCAGGCCGTCCTTATTTGCCAGCCATTTTTTTCACATCGGCGAGATATTTACGGCCAATGCGCATCGAAACGTCGTTGTCCATCAAGGCGTGCCACACGCCGCCGCCTTCATGGCGCAGACCATTGATCAGGTCGCGTCGGACAATATGACTCCGGTGGATGCGCAGGAATTTTTCGGGATCAAGCCGTTGTTCCAATGTGGAAATTGTTTGGTGCAACAAATAGCTGCGCCCCCCGGTGAACAGCCGCATATAATCCCGCTCGGCTTCAATGCGTTCAATATCGATCGCCGCAACCCGAATTAGTTCAGAACGATGCGATACCCAAAACTCGCTGGCATAATCGCTTTCATCTTCAGGCTCTTTTGGCTCAGCGCCCATGGTCACACTGGCCGCCGCGTCCGCCGCGCGGCCAATGGCTCGCTCCAACCGTTCGGCCGAAACTGGTTTCAGCACATAGTCGGCTATATCGAGGTCAAAGGCTTCGACCGCAAAATTGTCATAAGCGGTCACAAAAATAATGGCTGGTTTGCGTTGCAATAGCGACAATGCGCGCGCCGCGCTCATCCCGTCCATTTTGGGCATTCCAATGTCTAGGAAAATTAAGTCGGGCGACAATTCCTGCACCAGTCGGATCGCCGCGGCTCCGTCGCTCGCCGTCGCGACCAAATCGATTGCCGGGATCGCAGCACATAATATTTGCAGCCTTTCGACGGCAAGCGGTTCATCATCGACGATGATGGTTCGCAACCGGCCAGCTTGTTCTTCTGTCATACCCTCCTACCCTCCAATGCTATGGTGATGGTCGCAATGAATCCGCCGCCGGGCTTGTTAAATGTATCGATCCGCGCCCTTTTGCTAAAGCGCGCCTCTAAACGGTCCCTGACATTGGGCAGGCCAATGCCGTTACCATGATTTTGATCAGATGGTTCCAATGCGTCGCCATCATCTTCAATGCGGATAATCGCGTTGCCTTCATGGCTGTGGGCGACAATTTCTATGGTAACCGGCCTGTTGGAACGGGACACTCCATATTTGATTGCGTTTTCGACCAAAGGTTGAAGGATCAGGGCAGGCACGGGCAGGTCAGCCAACGATGCTTCAATGTCGATTTTTGTGCGCAGTCTTTCTGGATAACGGACCATCTCAATATCCAGATAGAGTTTTTGGAGCTCCACTTCCTCTGACAAAGTCACATCTTCTAACGGGTCACTTGACAGGCTGTTGCGATAGAAATTGGACAAATTATGAATCATTGCCTCGGCCCGGTCATTTTGACCTTTGATGATCAGGCTGGATAGCGAATTGAGCGTATTGAATAGAAAATGGGGATTTACCTGATAACGCAAAGATCGCAGCTCGGCATTTTGCGCTGCCTGTGCGTAACGCGATGCCACACGCTCTGCTTCGCGCACTTCACGGGCATTGCCCACCGCTAGATAAAGCAGCGCCCAAGCGATGATAAAGAAATAGCGCGTAATCGCCACCTCGGCTATCTGCTGAAACGGTGTGACGGCAATAATGTCTTCCAATTCTTCGGCAGCCGGACCGCCATTGGCATCGTCGAAAAGGCTGACCGGATCGTAAATGTTGAAGATCAGATAATTGGCCGCAGCGAATATCAGGGCGATGGGAATGGACGCAATAAAGGCCGCCGCCACGCGCACGATTAACGGCTTTCTGTCGAATAGGCGCAGGAACAAGTATAATAGCCAGGTCAGGGCGATCCCCGCGATCGTTACGACAACGCGCCGCCCGGCTAATTCGTCTTGTGCAGGAAAATCCATAACGCTCGCACGCAAAGACACAATGAGCGCGTGGAAGATCCAAAACCCGATGATCGTCAAAAATGCGATTTTCGGGCTGACAAGTGCACTGCGCTTTTTCGGGCTTAACAACATACCTTTGTGATAGCCTATTTCTTGCATTTTGGGATAGCATTCCGGCGCAGAAACCGACTTTCATCGAAACCGGGGGCATATTGGTCGAACATCGCCGCCATTAACCATTTGCTAACCAAGTTTATGGCACGCTTTATCTGCATGAAACAGGGATATGGATTATGACGAGCGGTAATCGAAATACGCCGGGGCTTTTGACTTTGGCCGAAATCAAGGAATTTGCGAGCTTTAGTGCATCGGCACAGCGCTATATTCGCAGGTCGCTGGACGTGGCGTTTGATCGGATTGACGCGGTCGCGCTATGGTCACGCGATGCTGCCGAGGCGGGTAGCATATTGGCGCAGCAGAAAATATATCGGCGCTTGCCCGGCATCCGTGAAAAACTGCCCAAAAGCAGTTCGATTGAGGCGGCAGAGGATTTTTTCGCGTCGCTGGTCACCATATCGGCTTTTGATCTGGCGCAAGGTCGGATGGACAGCTTTGCGGCCTATCGTTTCCTATATGAACGGCTCATCGCGGCGGAGGCCCGTCCATGGCTACCTGCAACATTTTGCGCAGCGGCATCGATGCCGCATTTGCCGCCTGAGGCCCGCAAAAAATTGCTGCAATCGATTAGCGAAGCGGCGGCAACCGCGCCGGGATGGTCGAAACGCGAACCCAGTTTTTTCCCCGAATGGGTCGAAAAAGTTGAGGCTAGTAATTCGGCGCATTGATGGCCGCACACTGCTGTGACGGCAGCAACGATGCTCGTTCAATAACGCCGGTATCGGAAATACCAGACTTCATGCCCTTGCCGCCGCGCCTTTGCTTCGTAACGGGTTTCGGGCCAGCCGCTAGGCCGATTCAAGAAATTATCGGCCTGGTTGCACATCCACATAAACTGGTCGCGGTGCCGCTGCATCACCATCAATGCATGGCGCAGATACACCGGGTGATCGGTGCCAAAACGAAATTCACCGCCCGGTTTTAACTTGGCTGCAATCATGTTTACCGGGCCATCATTCATCATACGCCGTTTGGCGTGACGCGCCTTCGGCCAGGGATCGGGATGGAGCAGGTAGACGAAGCTGAGCGCGCCATCGGGAATACGCGCCAGCACCTCCAGCGCATTGCCCATATGCAAACGTACGTTGCCCAGCGGTCCAAGATCATTGAAATTATCTATATGCGCCAGCGCCGCCGCCACGCCATTTTCATATGGCTCGCAACCGATAAATCCATGGTCGGGCAGCATATCGGCCCGGGTTGCCATATGTTCGCCGCTGCCAAAGCCAATTTCGAAATGCAGCGGTTTGTCGGCGCCAAATAAGGCTTTTGCCGTAATCGGGCCTTGTTCAGGCACGCTCGCTTTTGGCAACAGCTCGTCCATCAGGTCGGATTGAAAGCCGCGCAGCTTTTTGCCCTTGGTGCGGCCATATAGGCGGTTCAATGTCGTTGGATCACCGGATTTATAAGCAGTCATAGCCCCGCGCATAAACTTTATGACAATTTTGGCAAGAGCATTGCGGGAGGGCAGCCGTGCTCTGACTAAACGATGGGAGGTCGACCACATTAACGCAATCGTTAACCCAATATTGGGCTTTACTGGCTAATGCCGCAGGGTGGATTTGCTGATGTTCAATTTGTTGATCGCAATGATTACCCTATTGTTTTTTATAGGTTTCATGACGATCTATTTCACCAACCGTCAAATGAAGGCGGCCGGTTGGATCTCTGCGACCTTTTTGTTCGGCATCATAGCGCAAGTGGCCGATCAATATCGGTCACTCCTGGCAAGTTTTTACGCTACATCATTGGCCCCTGCGGCTTTTTGGGGCAGCTGTATCTGCGTTGTCATGGCTTACAGCAGCCGCACTCAGGCCAAGCCAAATTTGAAAATGATAGGCGCCTTATTCTGCATTGGTATGGCGGTTGTCAATGCGACCGACATAACGCCAGTTCAAGCTGTTCTCATGGATTGGATCTCCGCAGGCATATTGATGTGCGGCGCCATGGTTTTGAAACATCATCGCGGCCAATATACGCATAATTTATTATTCTGGTTCAACTTGTTATGCGTGGGCGTTTTTGTAATGCGTCCGATGATCATCATCATGGATATTGCGCCAGCGCCTATGCAATATAGCTATGATTTCTATACGGCGGTTTTATATTTAAGCAGCTCCATCTTAAGTGTTATTGGCGCGAATATCATTTTTGTCGCTTTGGGAGCTGACCTTGTTGAACAACATCAAAAAGAGGCGCTGGCGGACCCATTGACAGGCTTATTGAACCGGCGCGGCATGTCCAATATTTTTCGTGACATGGATGCTGATCCAGATAAGCTCAGGCAGCCGGGGCGGGCGGTTTTGCTGTTTGATATTGACCATTTCAAATCGGTGAATGACGAATTTGGACATGATGTTGGGGATACGGTGCTCGCCAATATCGGTCATACTGTGACCCAAATCATGCAACAACATGGGCAGGCATCGCGGTCGGGCGGGGAGGAATTTGTGTTCCTGTTCAATATGGAAAGCAGCCCGGCGGCATTTCTGGTCGCTGAACATTTACGCGTCGCGCTATCATTGCTGAAGCATGAAGGTATGCCCGATGACCGGCGCGTTACCGCCAGTTTTGGCCTTGCATTCACGCGGCCCGATGAACCGATGAAGCGCCTGATCCGGCGCGCTGATGTCGCGCTTTATGCGGCGAAGGATGCCGGGCGCAATCGGCTTCGTATCGCGGAAGGGGACAGTTTACCCGACGCCGATGAAAGCATGATCCTGCCGCGCCCATCACAAAAGGAAAAGCGCGCGGCCAATATCAGCGTGATGTAGCTTCAGGACGCTTACGTCCTGACCTAGCCCTATCCGGCGCTGCTGGCGCCAGTGCTTATGATAGCGCAGCGTTGAGCTTGTCCACCAGATCGGTTTTTTCCCATGGGAAGAAATCACCTTCGGCTGCACGTCCAAAATGACCGTAAGCCGCGCTTTTGCGGTAAATGGGTTTATTCAGCCCCAAATGCTCCCGGATGCCGCGCGGCGTCAGGTTGATGAGCGACGGAATGGCTGCCTCAACCGCATCTTCGGTAACGCCTTCTTTCGCGGTGCCATGCAAGTCGACGTAAACCGATAATGGGTGTGCAACGCCAATGGCGTAGCTTAATTGGATGGTGCAGCGGCGGGCCAGCCCTGCTGCAACGATGTTTTTCGCAAGGTACCGGGTGACATACGCGGCTGACCGGTCAACTTTGGTGGGGTCTTTGCCCGAAAAAGCGCCGCCGCCATGCGGGCTGGCACCGCCATACGTGTCGACGATGATTTTGCGTCCGGTCAAACCCGCATCGCCATCAGGGCCGCCAATTTCAAAACGGCCAGTCGGGTTTACGTGGATTTCGGTTTTGTCAGTGATAAATCCGTCGGGCAGCACGCTGTGGAATACGCCCATTACATAATCGCGCAGCTCGCCATATTTGGCTTCGTCGCCTTCGCCATTGTGGAAAAAATATCCGGGAGCATGCTGCGTTGATACCACCAGGGCGGTTGCCTCAACGGGCTTTTCATTTTCGTAGCGTAAAGTAACCTGACTTTTTGCGTCGGGTTCCAGAAATGACACTTTGCCCGATTTGCGGTCGGCGGCCATTTGGGCCAGAATCTTGTGGCTGAAATCCAATGTTGCGGGCATCAGATCGGGTGTTTCGTCGGACGCGTAGCCGAACATAATGCCCTGATCGCCTGCGCCCTCATCCTTGTTGCCGCTCGCGTCAACACCCTGCGCGATATGCGCCGATTGACCATGGAGATGATTTTCAAAGCTGAACGTTTCCCAGTGGAAACCATCCTGCTCATAACCGATTTCTTTCACGGTTTTACGAACAACCGCCTCAATTTCTGCCAGAGCGCCATCCGCCCAAGCATCATTTTCAAAGACACCCTTGCAGCGGATTTCTCCGGCCAGAACAACGCGGTTGGTCGTGGTCAATGTTTCGCAAGCAACGCGCGCTTCGGGATCTTTTGACAGGAAAAGATCGACGACCGCATCCGAAATCTGGTCCGAAACCTTATCAGGATGACCTTCGGATACGGATTCAGAAGTGAATAAGAAGCTAGAGCGCATTGGGGGTGTCCTATATGATATAAAGAAAGCTTTATGTGTTGTTTGGGGCCCTTTAGCGCGATTTGCGAGCCGAGACAACAGGCAAGAATGCGAAAATAAGCATGAACAGCGCCAAGCAGACGGGCATGACATTTCCATATCGCGCAAATATCGTCGGACTGTCGGCGGCGGGCAATGTACCGTCGATACGCCCGGCTGAACCCAGTGGCAGGCTTTTCAATATGCGGCCATTGCTGTCGATTATCGCGCTGATGCCGGTCGGTGTCGCACGGATGACCGGCAGCCCCTCTTCGATTGCCCGCATCCGCGCCTGTGCCAGATGCTGCGGCGGGCCGGACGGACCAAACCAAGCGTCATTGGAAGAATTGAAGATGAAATCAGGCCGGTTGGCGCGGTCGACGACCTGACCAGAAAAAATGATTTCGTAACAAATTTGAAAGCCGACATTCGGGCGTCCTGGGCCAAGCTTTAATGTCTGCGGTCCCGGCCCCGGCCAAAAATCAAGATCGCCCGGGACTAGCCGCGCTAGGCCGAGGGGCGTCAACAGCCAGGACATCGGCAAATATTCCCCATAAGGCACCAGATGTGATTTATCATAGCTACCGATTACATCGCCCGCATCATTCAGGGTGATCATGCTATTGCGCGCGGCGATCAGCTGTCCTTCTTCGTCAACAACCAATTTGGCTCCGCCAGTGATCAATATGTCGCCTTCACCCATCAACTGCGTTAATCTTTGCCGAGCGCCGACCGCCGAATCTCCGGGTTGGCCTTGATAAAACCGATAAGGATAGCCGGATTCCAGATAATCTGGGATCGCGGCCTCTGGCCATAACAGCAACCGCGGTCCTTGGCCTTTTAACGGGCGGCTATATTGGGCAAGCCGTGCGAAGTTGATGGCATCATAGCCCGGTTCATATTTTTCGGCCTGGCTTATATTCGGCTGAGTTATCGTGATCGGGGTGCCGGCGCCTTTTTGGGCGATCCGATGGCCAGCGCCAATCCAACCAAAAAAACCTGTGACGATCGCCAGCAATACCAAGTCGAGCAGCCGGGCAAATATGGCCTTGCCATTGGCATTGAGCATGGATGCAATCAGCCCCCAGATCATCGCGGAGCCCAATATCACAAGCCCCGACAGGCCGTAGCTGCCAATGGTCCGCATCGCATATTCCCCGCTGGTGCCCAGCATCGCGGCGGACAGAGGGTTCCAAGCAAAGCCGGTGAAAAGCCAACTGCGAAGCCATTCGGTCAATATCCAAAAAGCGCTGAATGATAAAACGAAGCATATCGTAGGATTACCGCCTTTTTTGCGGACATAATCGCCGCAGCTCCATGCTGCTATACAGGCAAGGGCAGGGAAAACTGCAAGATAGAGCGCGAGCGCAAATACGGCGATATATCCCAGCCATACCGGCATTGTTGCTTGATAGGTAAAGGCAATGGCGATCCAGTCATTGCCAATCGTGAAATGACCCACACCAAACAGCCAGCCCAGGATAAAGGCAGATTTGCGCGTGGGCATCGCCGAAAGCAAATGAATGAGGAGCGCCAGGGCGGCGATCGTTACCGGCCACAGATGATAGGGCGCAAATCCGAGAGCGCTGAGCGCCCCGATAAGAGGCGCAATCCAATAACGATAGCGTTTCAGCTGTTCTAACAAGGCATTCATATCGGCTTGCACCAATGCCTTGCCGCTACGCGGATTGCAATTTAAAGATGGCCGATGTTTGTTTCCCTACTCCTCTTGTTGCAAGCCGCGCCGCCAGTGCCGCCCGCGCCGCCATCTGCACCGCTCGCAAAACCGCTCGACAAAATGCAGATGCAAACAATCGGGTGTATCGCAACATTGGGCCTTGTTGCTTATGACCAAAAACGCGGGGACAGCGGCGTGCAGAGATTCCCCGACGTTACCGAACGGGGCCGGAAATATGCCGGTATTATGGGGGACAGGATCGTGTTTGAAAGCGGGCAGCCCAAAGAGGTCGTCGCCCTTGCTATCCGTCAATCGGTACGCGATCAGCAGCAAATGGCGATAAATGCCGCTAATGATGCGCAGCGCATGGCTCTATGGGATCGGTTAATGGGCTCGTGCTTGCCGCTACTCGATGCCGAGGTTCCGGTGCAACAAAAGGTAACCGAATGATGGATTTAAGACCCTTTCACTTGGCTGTCACGGTCGATGACCTTGACGCAGCGCGGGCATTTTATGGCGACTTAATGGGCTGTGAAGAAGGGCGATCGGACGCGCGCTGGATTGATTTTAATTTATTTGGCCATCAATTTGTGGTCCATTTGGACGAGCATAAAATGCGCGCAGAGGCGAGCAATATAGTCGATGGCCACGGTGTTCCTGTGCCGCATTTTGGCATCGTTCTGACAATGCAGGATTGGCAGATATTGGCCGAAAAGCTGCGCCAGAGCCAAATGGAATTTGTGATAGAACCAGCAATCCGCTTTGCCGGTCAAGTGGGCGAGCAGGCCACGATGTTCTTCCGCGACCCTGCTGGCAATGCACTGGAATTCAAAGCTTTCGCCGATGACGCGATGCTGTTTGCAAAGCAGTAATATTCGGCGTTTGACTGTTCAAACGGAGAAGCTCGATCCGCATCCGCATCCCGCTTGCGCATTGGGGTTGGTTACTTGAAAGCTTTTTCCGCCCAATGATTCGACAAAATCGACCGCACTTCCCCGCACCAGATCAAGGCTCATCGGGTCGACCACCAATGTGGCACCTTTACCCGTAACTTGGACATCGTCCGCATCGATGTCATCGGCCAAGCCAAAACGATATTGAAAACCGGAGCACCCTCCGCCCTCCACCGACAGGCGCAGCACGGCGTCCTTGCCAAGTTTTTGGGCAATTTCTGCTACACGGCGCGCAGCATTTTCGGTCAGGATGATTTTCGCAGCATCTGTCATAATTGATATGTAGGCATAAACAAAAGGGGCGACAAGGCTTTCGCCCTGTCTGCCCCCAGATTTACACCCTCTCCCAAAGGTGATGCGTTAAGCGTTCCAGCTTAGTCAGCTGGGCCACCAATAGCATCGCTATCAGTTTCATTTGTCGCAAGCAACTCTTTTGACTCCGAGTTGGAAGCTTTATCTGGAGCCAAGAAGGACATTGGGTTCACCGCGACGCCGGAAATCCGCACTTCATAATGCAGATGGCTGCCTGTGGAATTACCGGTTGAGCCCATATAACCAATGATATCGCCTTTTTTGACGCGTTGGCCGGCGACTACGTTTAATGCTGACATATGCCCATAACGGGTCTCAATTTCATTGCCATGTGACAATTCAATATATTTGCCATAGCCGCGCACCCATTGTGACCGGTTAACGATCGCATCGGCGGTTGCATAAATCGGCGTACCTACGGGACCTGGAATATCGATGCCTTTATGATTGCGGCTTGCACCCCGCATTGGTGCACGACGATTACCGAAACCGCTCGACAGGCGCATCGATTCGACCGGGTCGATCGAGGGAATAGAAATTTCAATTTTGGGGGCGGTTAGCCCGTTCACTTTACCCCAGCTATTGTGCAGCGAACGAAAATCAGGGTCGGCCACACCTAATGCGGTTTCATTCGCCTTCACATCTTCTGGGTTAATCCGGAAGCTGTCCGACGTCGCCGCTGCCGAAGATGCCATTGCTGGAGACGCTGCTGCCGAAGCAACAAAAGCCAACCCCAAAGCAAGAACGGATTTTTGAACGAGTGAATGGCATGATGCCAAAGCGCTGCGTTTCATAAGCGTGTGTAACCTTTTATTTTTGCGACCCACGCCTAAACGCAGCCCCGAATTATGCGGCGATTATTCGCCTACCCCTTATCGTTGAAGTCCTTGTAAATTTAATTGGAACGACATTGCAACCTACGCGTAGTAATCTGTCGTTAGACCGGCCCGGGAACGCGCTGAGTCGTTGAATGGCCCCTTTAGGCCACCCCGAAAGTGGCTTTGGACAAGGCTTTTCCATGTTTCATGGGTTAACAAATCCTTACCACGACAAGCCGATTCAAACCATTTCGTCCCATATGAAACATGGCGAATTTCGTCCATATATATGCGCTGCAATATCTTTGCAGAGCGCGAATCATTTGCCTTCGTAAAATTGTCTATCGTAGCAGGCGTAACATCAAGGCCGCGTGCTTCGAGCACCATCGGCACAATCGCAAGGCGGGCGAGGACATCATCCTTGGTCTTTTCCGCTGCTTCCCACAATCCGGCATGAGCGGGCAGGGCGCCGTAATAGCTTCCCAATTGTTCAAGCCGCCGAGCGAGCAGAGCAAAATGCATAGCTTCATCCGCACCGACCCGCATCCAGTCATCCGTAAACTCGCACGGGAACTGTTCCCCGAAACGTCCGATTAAGTCAAAGGCCAGATCAATCGCTGCAAATTCAATATGGGCAAGCGCGTGAAGCATATTGACCCGATTGCGCTGTGACCCGGCTCCTTTGCGCTTGGGCATGTGGCCAGGCGGCAAAAGAACAGGTTGGTCTGGCCGCGCGGGCGCATCCGGCATGGAGCAATCAAATCGCGATTCTAACCGTCCCAGCCGCCATTCGCGCGCCGCACGCCGCGCCGCCATAATCTTCGCGGCTGGATCGGCGGTCAGCAGGACATGGCGGCAGGCATTGGCGACGCTGGACATTATCTGTGCGGCTTAAAGCGCTTGCGCAGCGGACAGCACTTCGGCGGCATGACCCTTGACCTTCACCTTGCGCCAAATCTGCGCCACTTTACCATCTGTGCCGATCAGGAATGTCGCGCGTTCAATGCCCATATATTTTTTGCCATACATATTCTTTTCAACCCAAACGCCCATTTGCTCGGTCGCATCGCTTTGTTCGTCGGACAAAAGAGTGATTTTGAAATCATACTTGGCCGCAAATTTTGCCAGTTTTGCGGGGGTGTCTTTGGAAAGGCCGTAAATTGAGACACCAAGCTTGTCGAAATCCGCCTTCAACGCGGTAAAATCCTTGCCTTCATTGGTGCAGCCGGGGGTGTCAGCTTTGGGATAATAATATAGCACGAAGGGCGGTTTCAATTCGGACAGCTTCACATCTTGATCTGCGCTATCTTTCAATGTCACATTTGGAAGTGGATCGCCAATTTCGGTCATAACGTCATCCTTTGCCGGGTTGATCTGTGCCCAGCGAATCGCGCGGCGGCAGATATTTGTTCCACTCCTCCAACACGATGCTGCGTGCCTTTTCAACCGCCAGCATCAGTTTATCCCAATCATCATATTTCAAAATCTGCGCGATCAACCGCTGCGTTGCTTCGCCCGGTATTTCGCAATCTGGTGCGACGAGCCGCAGGATGATAAGGAACCGGGATAATAACGCATCGGCCGGATTGTAGTTTTCCGGCAAATCGCCGCTATTGGTCAGCATCGCGATGGCGTCGCCCAATTGCGGCACCGGTTTTGCCCGCCCGGACAATTGCAGCATATGGACAATAAATTCACTATCAACGAGCCCGCCAGGCATCAGCTTGAAATCCAGCGGTCCTTTTGGGGGTTTGTGCCGGTCCATTTCTGCGCGCATTGCTGCGACGTCGTTAATCAGCTTTTGAATATCGCGCGGTTGCGCCAGCACGCTGTCTATCACCTGCTGCGCTGCACCGCGAGCGTTTGCCGAACCAAATACCGGCCTAGCGCGGGTTAGCGCCATATGCTCCCAGGTCCACGCGTCATTTCGCTGATACCGTTCAAAACTGTCCATCGAAACGCATAGCAGACCCTGTTCGCCCGATGGCCGAAGCCGTGTGTCTATTTCATACAGCGCACCAGATGCGGTCGGAACGCTAAGCGCGGCGACCACGCGCTGCGCCAGCCGGTTGAAATATTGCGTGGCGCCCAGCGGCTTTGGTCCATCCGATTCGGTTTCATAACTACCGGTAAACAGCATCACGAGGTCAAGATCGGACGCATGGGTCAGACCTTCGCCGCCCAGCCGTCCCAGCGCCAGAATAACGAGCTCGCCGTTAGGCATAGAGCCATGGGCCTTTTTAAATTCGGCGATGGTGGCCTGCGTCAATATTTGCACTGCGGCTTCGGCAAGATGGGCGTAGCCGCGTGCCACGCGCAAGGGGTCATGCTGCCCTTCGATCAACTGCACGCCCAAGGCAAAGCGCCGTTCGCCAACAAATATCCGTACATTGTCGAGCAGCAGCTGATAATCATCAATGCTCGTAAGCGTCTGCATTTGGGTCACCAGCTCATCGGTTCCAGCGGGCAGATTGAGGGCGGTTGCATCGATCAGCCCGTCGAGCAGCTCAGCGCGCCGGGCAAGCACATCGGCGAGCGTTGGCGCATAGCTCAATATATGACCGAGCAGCGTCCGTAATTTGGGCCGCGCCTCCAACAGCAGGAAGAAATTGACCGCGCTGGGCAGCGCCTCAATCAAGCTGTCGAACCGCGCGAGGGCGCGTTCGGGATCGGGAGAGGCGATAAAGGCGGTCATCATTTCAGGCAGCACCGCTTCAAAAGCATCGCGTGCGGCATCACTCCTCACCGCCCTTAATTTGCCAGAGCGCCAGCGGGCAATCCGCTTTGCCACATTGTCCGCATCAGTAAAGCCGATGGATTGCAGCTGATCCAACAGCGGCAAATTATCGGCGGCCAGCGGCGGCGCGCCTTCGCCGTCATCTTTTGCCAGCCCATCATAAATTTCCTGAACCCGGGCGATATGCGGTGCAATTTGGGCGAGCAATTCCTCTGCACTGCTTAGGTCATGGAGCCGCGCTACGGCTTCGCACCCGGCCAAATCATTTGGCAAGCTATGCGTTTGCCGGTCGTTCATCATCTGCAGCCGGTGTTCCACTTGGCGCAGCGTGGCATAGCTTTCGGACAATGCCTGCGCTTCTTCCTCACCAATCCATCCAGCCTGTGCCAGCGCCGACAATGCGGTGCGGGTGTCGGCAATGCGGAGCGCGGGATCGCGTCCGCCGTGAATTAACTGATGCGCCTGCGCGAAAAATTCGCACTCCCGAATGCCGCCGCGCCCCCGTTTTAAATCATAACCCGGCCCGGCTTTTTGCCCGCGTGAATAATGGTCGCGGATTTGGGCGCTCATTTGCTGAATATTTTTCAGCTGCCCAAAATCCAGGGACCTGCGCCAGATGAAGCTATCGATACTGCGCAGGAAATAGCTGCCAAGCGTTTCGTCCCCTGCCGCAAAGCGGGCGCGGATAAACGCTGCTTGTTCCCATGCCAAAGCGCTCGATTCATAATATCCGATGGCCGCCTCCACGGGCAATGCCACCGGGCTGACCTCCGGCGAGGGGCGCAGCCGCATATCGACCCGGAATACATATCCATTTTCATCGACATGATCGAGAAGTTGGATGATACGTTTGCCAATGCGGACCGCGCTTTCTTGCGGGTCATCGCCGTCGCGGCAGGGGAGCGTTTTCGGGTCGAACAGAAATATCGGATCAATATCGCTGCTATAATTCAGTTCGCGCCCGCCATGTTTGCCAAGCGCGATGACGGCAAAACCCTGAACCGGTGCGCCGGGCACTCGCTCCTCAATCGCCGCAGCAATGGCCATATCCAGCGCGCTATCGGCAAAGTCCGACAAAATCGCGGTAACCTTGGTCAAATCCCATAGGCCCGACAAATCCCCGATGGCGGTGACCAGCGCCAAGCCTTGCCGCCGCCGCCGCAGCATCGCTGCAATATCGTCCCCATCCAAAGCCAGCGCATTGGCAAGCGCACCATCCAGATCGCCCGCGGCGATCATTTCCAGCAACGCCGGATGCCGTTTCATAAGGCCGCTTAAAAAAGGGCTGTTGTTTTCAGCCCGGCTCAGGGCATCTGCAATATGCGTGGTCATATCATCATGCCGGGCAATCTAACGCTTTTTCTTGTCGATCAAGACGGCTTGCTGCCATTTGCTAGGCGCTTTGTCTGTGCGGTGGATGCACCCCGGCCAGCAACATGGCCGTCGTTTGCCCTCTTGCAACTCTTCCACTGCCCGAATGATCCGGCGTTCGCGGGTCTTTGCCTGCTTTGCGTCTTCCACCCAGCAGATAAATTCATTGCGGCCAAGCGGTGTAAGATCCTGCCAGAGTGCAAGCACAGCCGCATCGGCCTCTATAGCGCCGCGCATGTCTGTCTGCGCCTGATGCACCGTACCGTGGAGAAAATCCTCGCTCATCCCGCTACATTAGCCATTTCGTCCTGATCAGCGCAAGTATCTGCTACGGAAATCACGCGCGAATGCGGCAAAGCCGCCCGCCGCAATCGCATCGCGCATCGCCGCCATCAGCGATTGGTAAAAATGCAGATTATGCTGCGTCATCAACATGGCCCCCAATATCTCCTTTGACCGGATTAAATGGTGCAAATAAGCGCGGCTCCATGTGGAGCAGACGGGGCAGTCGCAATCCGGGTCCAGCGGGCCGGTATCTTCGGCATGGCGGGCGTTGCGGATATTGACTGGACCCTGCCACGTAAAGGCCTGACCATTGCGGCCCGACCGGGTGGGCAATACGCAATCGAACATATCGATGCCGCGCTCCACAGCGCCAACGAGGTCATCGGGTTTGCCGACCCCCATGAGATATCTCGGCCGGTCGGCGGGCAGCATACCGGGTGCATAATCGAGCACGCCAAACATCGCCTCTTGCCCTTCGCCAACGGCCAGTCCGCCCACGGCATAGCCATCAAAACCAATGTCGATCAGCGCGTCGGCGCTCTCCCGGCGCAGCGCCTCGTCCAGCGACCCCTGTTGTATCCCGAACAGCGCCGCCCGCGATGCGTGTTCGGTTCCGCTGTCAAAACCTTCACGCGATCTTTTGGCCCACCGCATCGACAGCGCCATGGATTTTGCGGCTTCATCGCGCGACACGCCATTGGCGGGGCATTCGTCAAAGGCCATGACGATGTCGCTGCCGAGCAGCCTTTGGATTTCCATCGACCGTTCGGGGCTAAGCATATGGCGCGATCCGTCCAAATGGCTTTGGAAAGACACGCCCTCTTCGGTGATTTTGCGCAAGGCGGATAAGCTCATCACTTGATATCCGCCGCTATCGGTCAATATCGGGCGGTCCCATCCGGAAAAAGCGTGCAGGCCGCCGAGCTTTGCCACCCGTTCTGCACCGGGGCGCAGCATGAGGTGATAGGTGTTGCCCAAGATGATATCCGCGCCGGTGGCACTCACCTCGGCGGGGCGCATTGCCTTTACCGTTGCAGCTGTGCCGACGGGCATAAATGCGGGCGTGCGGATCTCGCCGCGCAGCATCTTGATCGTCCCGGTGCGGGCCTTTCCGTCGGTAGCCGCAATTTGAAAGTCGAATCTTTTGGTCATGCCGATCCCCATAGCGTCACAGTTTGCCATTGTAACCTTTATCGCTTTATGTACGAACACAGGCCTTAGATGGCCGAACCGCCATCATCCAATTTAAAGGGAAGGTATACGCTATGAACAAATTATCCGGAATGGCCGCCGCTTTGGCTGGAGCCGCAGCCTTGGCGGCTTGCGGCAGCGCAAGTGATGCTCCGGCAACCAAAGAAGCATCGGCGGGCGGTGCAACCACCGCTGCGGCAACGACCAGCGAGAAAGTAAAATGCTATGGCGTTTCGCTGGCCAAAGGAAATGATTGCGCAGCAGGTCCGGGTACAAGCTGTGCCGGAACATCGACCATCGATTATCAAGGCGACGCTTGGAAATATGTGGAAAGTGCGGATGCCTGCACCAATGCGCAATTGCCCGATGGCAAAAAAGGCTCGCTGGAACCGTTGACCCGAGACCTGGCCGCATAATAACAAGACTGGATGATATTGCCCGATGCGGTTATAGTCGCGCTATGGGGCATTTATCTGAAACCACATTGAAAAAATATGCAAGCGCGCTCATTTGTTTGGGCGCGCTTGCCTCTTGTGGGGACAGTGGGGACACCGGAACGGTGACCGTTACCTATACCGCCGAAGGTGATGGAAAGCGCGTGCCGACGCCGAAATTGGCGGCGCGGGAAAAATGCTATGGCATCGCGCTGGCGCAATATAATGACTGTGCGGCGGGCCCCGGAACAGAATGCGCGGGAACAGCGGAAACCGATTATATGCCGGACCGCTGGAAATATGTCCCTGCAGGTCAGTGCACAGGTTTAGGCGGCACATTGGCGCCGCCGGGGGCAATGTACCAAAGCGAGAAATAGCTTAGGTCCTGGTCCAAATTTGAGGGCTGCTAACCAAATCACAGAAAAAACCCCGGATCATTGCTGACCCGGGGATAGTTGGTTGTTCGCGGGAGGAACAAGTTGAGGCGGCGAGTTTAAGAAGGAGAGAAGAGAGCTCGCCGCCAAACTATGTGCCGGATTGCGGTTCTTATTCAAACTGCCGCAATCCGGCTTATTACTTAATAATTATAGGCACGCTCGCCATGTTCGCCGAGGTCGAGCCCTTCGCGCTCGACTTCTTCGGTGACGCGGAGGCCGGTAACGGCTTTCGCGATGTAGAAAGCGATGGCCGAGCCAATGGCTGCCCATGCGATGGCCACAGCAACCGCCATAATTTGGATGCCGAGCTGCGCGCCCATGTTATAGTCATCGCCAGCCTGACCGCCGAGCGCAGGGATATTGACGATAGCCACACCGATGGAGCCGATGATACCGCCAACGCCATGGATGCCAAATGCGTCCAAGCTGTCGTCAAAGCCAAACTTTGCTTTCAGTTTCATGACGAAGAAGCAGCAAACAATGGCAGCGATACCGCCCAACAGGATGGCACCCGCTGGACCTGCGTTACCTGCCGCTGGGGTAATTGCGACGAGACCCGCAATCGCACCCGAACAAGCTCCTAGCATCGACCCTTTATGTCCAAGCGCGCGCTCAGTCAGCATCCAGAAGAGCACGCCGCCTGCGGTCGCTGCAAAGGTGTTGATCATCGCAAGGGCGGCGGAACCATTGGCTTCAAGCGCGGAACCAGCGTTAAAGCCGAACCAGCCCACCCACAGCAGGCCGGTACCGATTAAGGTCATGGTCAGGCTATGCGGTGCCATGATCTCTTTTTGGTAGCCAATGCGTTTGCCAAGAATGATAGCGCCAACCAAAGCCGAGATGCCCGCGTTAATATGCACAACGGTGCCGCCAGCGAAATCAAGTGCGCCCCATCCAAAGATCAGGCCAGTGGATGCCTCATCGGCGCCAGCATACCAAACCATATGCGCAATAGGGAAATAGACGATGGTCAGCCAGATTGCCGCAAATACCATTAGCGCGCTGAACTTCATCCGTTCTACCAGACCGCCGACGACCAGCGATACGGTAATCGCGGCAAAGGTCATTTGGAATGCGATAAAGACATATTCAGGGATTTTGAAACCGTCGCTGAATGTCGCTGCCTGTGAATCAGGGCCAACGCCAGCAAGGAACCATTTGCCCGTAGAAATAAACTGATTGGCATCACCGCCAAACGCGAGGCCATAGCCATACATGACCCAGATAACCATCGCGAGCGACGCCACGGCGATAATTTGCGTCAATACGCTCAGCATATTTTTGGTGCGGACGAGGCCGCCATAGAAAAGCGCAAGGCCCGGCACGATCATGGCCATAACCAGGACCGTTGCGGTCATCATCCACGCGGTATCGCCCTTGTCCACGACGGGCGCTGCCGCTTCGGCTACTTCTTGGGCAAAAGCGGGCATTGCGGCCAGTGCCGCCAGCCCCGCTGCGCCAAGATATTTGATTGATTTCATCATAGATTTCTTCCCTAACATCATTATTGCGCCTCTTGTTTCAGAGCGCGGTTTCACCGGTGTCGCCAGTGCGGATACGCAGCGCGCCCGCTAGGTCGAATTCGAAAATCTTGCCGTCGCCGATGGAGCCCGTTCCGGCTGCATTGGTGATGGCTTCATTGACGGCAGCAACAGTGTCTGCAGAACAGGCAATCTCAATTTTGATTTTTGGCACCATATTGGTGGTATATTCAGCGCCGCGATAATTTTCGGTCTGGCCTTTTTGGCGGCCAAAGCCCTTGACTTCGCTGACGGTCATGCCCGCGACGCCAATGCCGGTCAGCGCTTCACGCACCTCGTCCAGCTTATGCGGTTTGATAATGGCGATGATATATTTCATGCGTTACCCCCTAGATTATTATTGTTGCGAAAATTCCTGCAGCAAGGGGCGTGCCAAAATCGAAATATATGGGTTTTCTGGGGTTTTTGTTGCAATGCAACAAATCGGCAATCGGTGAAATGCTTAAAATTTAGTCACCAGATATTATCTGCTTAAAAAATAGGCAATCATGATAGGGATAAATCCGCCCATATAGGCAAATGATCGGAGGCCTTTTGCGATAGCGGGCTGTTATGCGCCCCATGTGCCAGTACGTTGACTTCGTGGCTCACGATAATCCGGTCCAGCCGCGCAACCGGTTTGCTCGCGTGGAAACTTTTGGGCGTGTCAATTATCCGGTGATGGTGAAATGCAAATTCGGACAAGGCGCCCCGCCGGGACCATTGATTGAAATCGCCCATTATAACGGATGGCATGTGACGCGGCTCATTATCCAAATGCGCCAATATCTGCCGTATCTGCCGCCGCCTCCATAGGCCCGATAGGTCCAGATGCACGCCAATAATGCGGATGACGCCGTGCCCGGTTTCAACCTCGCTACATACCGCGCCGCGTGGTTCCAAAGTCGGCAAATCCAGCGGCCGCCCGTTTTTTATCTCCATTTCGTCGCGAACCAAAATGGCGTTGCCGTGCCAACCAATGCCATTGGGCCTTACGCCCCACGGCACGTGCTTCCACGGCGTTTCTGCGTCAATTTTGGCGAAAGGCAAACAGGTTTCACGTTGTCCAAAACGCCGATCGGCCTCTTGTAAGGCGATAATATCTGCGTCCAACTCTCGCAATACGTCCAATATACGCTCAGGGTCGCGTTTCCGGTCGGTGCCGACGCATTTGCGGATATTGTAGGTTGCAACCTTCAGCGGTCTGTTCATGCAAGATCAGCTTCAAGCAGCAATTTTGCCGCTTCGTCCCTGTCTTCGTCCAGTACCATCAACCGCGTTTGGATCATGATCGGCACACCTTCGGCTCCGTTCATGCCGCTATCAAACACCACCGCGCCGATACCGTGCGATTCCAGATAAGTGCGCGCGATTTCGGCATTCATCGCAAAGGGGTAACGGGATAGTTCGACCAGCGCCATTCATTCATCCCCGGTAATAAACCGGTCGGTTGGACGCACGGGCAGGCCATCTATACTGCGCGTACGGCCCTTCATTTTGGTGACCCATTGTTCCGGCTCCGACTGACGATGTGCTTTTTTCAATGTTTCCCGTTCCGCGCTTAACGTCATAAACGGCACGCCCCAGCCGCAACTGTCCTGAACGCTGTCAATATCAATCACGAAAATCTGCCGGGTACCGGGCAGCAGGGTGAAATGCGCCGCCAACTGCTCCCATTCGGCATCCTGCGGCAATACGGGCCGGCCTCGTCCATAGATCCGCAGGATCAACGCAGGCCGGTCAAAATTGCAAAACATAATCGTGATCCGGCCATCCGCCGCCAAATGCGCATGGGTTTCATTGCCGGACCCGCCCAAATCAAGATAGGCGACCTGCCCCGGGGACAGCACGCGAAAGGCATCATATCCCTTGGGTGATAGGTTAATTCGGCCATCTGCCGCCGCCGTTGCGACGAAAAATACCGGCTGCTTGCCGATCATTTCCTTATGTTTGTCGTTCAGGCATTCATAAAATTCGGACATTGGACGCTCCTTTGTCCCTTTGGGTTCAGGCGGTTCCGCCAACGGTCAGTGCGCTGACGAGGGTCGTCGGCTGCCCCACACCCGCAGGAACGCTTTGCCCTGCCTTTCCGCACACGCCGATACCTTCGTCCAAAGCCATATCGTTGCCGATCCCAGTGACTTTGTTGAGCGCCGTATACCCATCACCAATCAGCGTTGCGCCTTTTATCGGATCGCCCAGCTTGCCATTTTTCACGCGGTAAGCCTCGGTGCAGCTGAAAACAAATTTGCCCGATACAATATCAACCTGACCACCGCCAAAACTCTTGGCAAATATGCCGTCTTTGACGCGGCTGAGCAGTTCGGCGGGATCATCATTGCCGCTGCGCATGAACGTATTGGTCATTCGCGGCATCGGGGCATGAGCATAGCTTTCGCGCCGCCCATTGCCCGTTGCCTCGACGCCCATCAGGCGGGCATTCATTCGGTCCTGCATATATTTTTTCAAAATGCCATCCTCGATCAGGACATTTTCCTGTGTCGGAGTGCCTTCATCATCGATCGACAGCGATCCCCGCCGGTCCGCCATCGTACCATCGTCGACGACAGTGACGCCCGGAGCAGCGACGCGCTGTCCAATTTTGCCGCTGAATACGCTGGAGCCCTTGCGGTTGAAGTCGCCTTCGAGGCCATGCCCCACCGCTTCATGCAGCAGCACGCCGGGCCAGCCGGGGCCAAGCAGAACCGTCATTTCGCCCGCAGGTGCATCGACGCTGCGCAAATTGGTCAGCGCCTGTGCCAAGGCTTCATCAATCGCGTGTTGCTGCATATCGTCGTCGAACAGCCGGTCGTAGAGATAACGGCCGCCAAAACCATAAACGCCCGATTCGCGTCTGCCATTTTCTTCCACGACAATATTGACGTTCAGCCGAACCAGCGGACGGATGTCGGTGGCGACAAAACCGTCAGCACGAACAATTTCAATGACGCTCCAACTGCCCGACATGGACACGCTGACTTGCGCCACGCGCGGGTCACGGGCGCGGGCGGCAGCATCGATTTTCTCACACAGCGCCACTTTTTGCGCAAAGGGGATCATTTCGAGCGGATTGCCATCGGTATATAAATGCCGGTTATTCTGACGCGGTGGCGGGGATGCGGCGCCTTTTGCCGGGTCAAGCAGTTGCAAAGTTTCGCCAGCGCGCCGGATCGCCGCTTCGCTAATCTCATTGGCGTGGCTGAAACCGGTCATTTCACCCGATACACCGCGCAGCCCAAATCCGCCGCCAGTAGAATAATCGGCAAGCTTCAACCGCCCATCATCAAAGCCAAAGCTTTCTGACGCGCTATATTGAAGATATAATTCGCCATCATCGCAATTGGCCAGGGCCTCCTTTGTGATGCGCAAAGCGCCATCGGGATCAATCAAGCCGGGTTGATATAGAAAAGAGCGCGGATCGGTATATGTCATTGCCCCGATATAGGCAGATTACCAGCCATTGAACAGAGGCTGTTTATCACGTGTGATGATTTAGGCGGCGGTCATTTTGCGGTTTTTACATCCGCTGGCCCGCCGATAAGGACGAACCGCCGGTCACAATAGCCGCATTCCACATATCCTTTTTCATCAATTTCCAAAAATACTTTGGGATGGCCCAATGCGGCAGGAACATCGCCACTACCGTCGCAGGCAACGCGTTTATCGCGGACAAGGATTGTTTCAGGAATATTGCTCATGCGCGGCCATTAGCAAAGCGTCTTGATTGCCGCAATCCGGCAAATGGACAAAAATTAGATTGCGCAACTATTGATAATTGAGCGTGATATTCCAAGTACCTGAATATTTCCCAGGTGCTTGGTTTGCAGCGACATTCAGCCGCGCCCCTACGGTGAATGCGAAAATACCATTTGCCGATGCAATGCGGAAACGTGTCGGCGTGGTTGTCAAAACAACCGATGGCGTGCTGCCGATGGTAAAGGTGCTGACCGTCATCGGCGTGCCCGCTCCGTTGATTACGATGGTGTTGGACGCCAGCGAGATATCGACCCGTTGGTTAAATGTGCCTTGCCCTGTAAAACGGGCGGCTTGATGATCTGTGCCGACCAGGACGATGTTACTGTTATTCGTGGTCCGCGTGCCATTTGGTGCAACCGTCACCGTCCCGGCGGTTGATGCTGGGATGATTTTGCCAAAATTCAAATCTTCATAGTTGATGAATGATAGCGGACGAATGATGACTGCGCGGCCGTCTGCGCTTTCAACATCTGCATGCGCTGGCATAGATACAAGAGCTGCAAGAGATGCACCCAAAATGGTTACGCTATTTTTCAAGCGAGAGAAGTTTGCCCCGTTCATGACGTTGGGATTACGCGGTAAATGGTAAATATTAGCTGTAGAGGATGGTTAACCGATGTTAACTTCTATACTATTAAATCTCTGTTTATATTAAATAATATATCCATTTCGGACCGAAAATGCGCTGAGGTTGCGATGCAAAATATTGTAAAATACTATTACCTACCGGATAAGCCGGGCCATAAGGCTCGCACCTTGTTCCTAGATCTTCCATTTACGGCTTAGGGCTTGGCCCTAATTACCCCAGCGAAGTTCCGTCAAACTCATCGGCTTTCAGGCCGATACCAATCATCCCTTTCGGGATTTCATTTTCCGATGACACTACGGGATAAGCGACTTGATCAGCGCTATAATAGCCGCCGGGCCGGCAATTGCCCGACAAGCCGACACCGCCGCATGGCGCCTGACCAATGCTGCCATTTGTCGCGGCATTCCAATTGACGATCCCGGCCCGGCTATTTGCCCAAAATTGGTTATATTGTTCGGGTGATCCGCCAATCAATGCCGTGGTCAGGCCAAAACGAGTGTTGTTTGCCTCGTCAATCGCCATCTCAAAATCGGGTACGCGCACGCATTGGAGCAGCGGGCCGAATAGCTCTATATCGGGCCGTTCGATCATCGTGCTCACGTCGATGATCCCTGGCGTTAGAAACGGCCTGTCTTTGATCGGGCGCGCCATATGTTTAATCGGCCGGCCGCCGTGGCTCATTAAAGCAACAAAACTTTCGGTCAGGCCGTCGGCCGTATCATTGTCGATAACCGGTCCCATAAAGGGTGCGGGCTCACCGTGAGGATCGCCAATTACGAGCCGGTCGGCTAAGCGCTTAACTTCGCTCACCACCACATCGAATAATTCATCTTTAACGATCAACCGCCGTGCAGCCGTGCAGCGTTGCCCAGCGGATAGAAAGGCCGATTGAACGATCAGCACAGCGGCGCTGTGAATATCCTTTGTATCCCAAACAATAATGGGATTATTTCCGCCCATTTCGAGCGACAACAGCTTATCGGGCCGGTTCGCTGACTGACGGTGTAGCTGTATTCCGCTATTTGCCGAACCGGTGAATAAAGTGCCGTCTATTCCGGGATGTTCGGATAATTTGCGCCCCGCTTCTCCGTTGCCTTGGACGATGCGCACAACGCCAGGAGGAATGCCGGTTTTGTGAAACAGGTCTATCAGAAATTGGCTCGTGGCGGGGACTTTTTCGGATGGTTTGAAAACAACGGCATTGCCGGCCACTAACGCGGGGATGATATGGCCCGCCGGGATTAGCACGGGCATATTGAAAGGCGTAATCACGGCCAAAACACCATGCGGTTTGTGACGCAGCGCGGAGCGGACGCCAGGCTTGCCGTCGACTCGCCGCTGCGAGCTGCGGTCGGCATAGGCTTTTACCGAAATATCGACCCGTTCGATCACGCCTTCTATTTCTGCGCGCGCTTCCCATAATGGCTTGCCCGTTTCGCGTGCGATCAGGTCCGCTAGTTTTTCCGTCTCTCCGCGCATCCGGCTCGCAACTGCACGGATGACGGTCAGCCGCTCTGACAGTGACGATGCCGCCCATCGCGGCCAAGCTTCACGAGCGGCGGACACTTCACGGTCAATGTCGCCCGTTTTTCCACGCCACAGCTCCGCCCCCGTTGCGGGTTCGTAAGAGATTAGGTCAGTGACAATATTTTGGTCCAAGGGTCGACTTTATGCTATTATCTAAGGGGCTTCGACCAAGCCGTAGCGTTTAAAGTTAAATAATTGCTTACCATTTCCGGGATTTTTTGCGAGGTTTGCGGCATTATCCGCCGCGCAGAGCAACGCCCATTTGCCTAATTTCCTCAATCTTTTGGGTCAGCGGGCCCCAATCGTCCCGTTCGGATATTGCATCCCAGATCATCTCCACCTCGTCGATCAATAGAGAGCAGGTTTTTTCTGATTGCCAATAAGGGTGGCCGTGCGTTTCGCCCTTATATCCGCGCAGCTGCCCCATCAAATTGGCATAGGCGTCGCTATGCCCCAATTTTGCATCGCTGCGCCCACCGTGATGGGCGTGGAACATGTTATCCACCGCAATATTATCTTGGATCATAGCCCGCTCGGCCGCCTCGACCAACGCCCGGTCTTGCTCATCTCCCGCGGATTTGACGCCAAGTCGCCATAAAAACCGACTAATCAGTCTTGATTGGAATAGCTGGGGAAATCGCTCCAATGCCTCAATCAGTGGCGGCGCATCACAAATGAGCCGCAGCGCGACGGCGAGCTGGCCTAGATTCCAGTGCATCGTTTCGGCCTGCCGCCCAAAGGCGTATAATCCATAATCGTCAAAATACGCCGCCGTGAAACGCGGGTCCCAAAATTGCGTGAAACGCCATGGGCCATAGTCAAAGCTTTCACCGGTGATGTTGATATTATCGGTGTTGAGCACGCCGTGAACGAAGCCCGCGACCATGAAGGCTGCTGCTTGATCCGCAATCCGCTCCATGGCTAGGTTCAACAAAGCCGCAGGATCGGAGGCGTTTTTTCGATCATTGTATAAAAACGTCATGCAATAGTGGACCAGATTTGCCATCATCTCTTCGTCTTGTTCAAAGGCGATGCGTTGAAATGTCCCAATGCGGATATGGCTGTGGCTTAACCGGACGAGCACAGCCGAGCGGGTGGGCGATGGTTCGTCCCCGCGCATCAGCTGTTCACCAGTTTCGATCAGGGAAAATGTTTTCGAAGTCTCTACGCCGAGCGCCTCTAGCATTTCGGTCGCCAATATTTCGCGGACGCCTCCCTTTAACGTCAATCGTCCGTCGCCGCCCCGGCTGTAAGGTGTTGTGCCAGAACCTTTGGTGCCAAGGTCCATCAACCGGCCTGCGCCGTCGCGCAGCTGCGCGAACAAAAACCCCCGGCCATCGCCGATTTCGGGGTTATAATTGCGGAATTGATGGCCATGATAGCGCAGCGCCAGCGGTTGCGGCAAATTACCGGGCAGAGGATCAAAGCGTCCGAAATGCGCCAGCCACTGCTGATCGCTGAGTTCGGCCAGGCCAACGGTCGCCGCCCACCGGTCATTACGGAACCGCAATTTGGTGTGCGGAAAATCGGCAGGGCGGACAGGATCACCAATTTGTGAACCAAGGCTGGTGATTTTCGGATCGGCGTTGTAAGCGCCAGGGGAAGGTTTAATATTCATATGTCCTCAATGGTCATAGCAATAGGGAAAGGCAAGCATGGCGCGGGCACGCATTTTGCATTTGCACAGCAGTTTTGATCTGGGCGGAAAAGAAGCCCGGTCGGTAAAGTTGATGAATCACTTTGGCGATTTGGCCGAACATGTGGTTTTGAGCGCTGATGCAAATGCGCTGGGCGCACGCGACGCGATTGACAAAAATATCAAAGTTGAATTTCCCGGCGATGCTGCGCCGTCGCTGCAAGGTGTGCCGGGCATGGGGCGATACCGGCAAATCGCGAAATATATGAAACGGTTCAACCTTATCCTTAGCTATAATTGGGGCGCGATGGATGGCGTGATGGCGCATACATTGCTGGGTAAGACAATGGGGCTGAGTCCATTGATCCACCATGAGGATGGATTTGAGGCAGATGAAATCGAACGATTGAGCCGCAAACGTAATTGGTTCCGCACAATCGCGCTGCAACGCAGTCACGCATTGGTCGTCCCGTCAAAAATGCTCCAAGAAATTGCGGTAAAACGCTGGCATCAACCATTTGAAAAAGTCGCGCGTTTTCCCAATGGAGTGGATGTTAAGCGTTATTCGAAAATATGCCAAAAAGGATCGTTCCCCGGATTTAAGAAACGGGACGGAGAGGTGGTTGTCGGCACCGTCGCGGGGCTGCGAGAAGTGAAAAATATCCCGCGCCTGCTGCGCGCGGTCGCGGCGGCGGGTGATCATGTAAAGCTTGCGATTGCCGGCGACGGGCCACAGCGCAGCAATATCGAGGCATTGGCCCGGCAATTGGGCATGGAAAAACGGTTAATGATGCCGGGGTTCGTCCGTGACCCTGCCCGATATATCGGCTTGTTCGATATATTTGCTTTATCATCCGACAGCGAGCAATATCCGATATCACTGATTGAGGCGATGGCGGCAGGCTGCGCGGTTGCCGCAACCGATGTCGGAGACGTGCGTTCTATTGTTGATGAACAATCCCGTCCCTATATCGTGCCAAGAGATGATGATGCGTTGGCGGAGGCGATACGGACGCTGGCAAGCGATCCAGATTTGCGGGAAAGATTGGGCGAACGAAATCGCAACAAAGCCTATAATGAATATGACGAACAGCGTATGTTCGCGCGTTATCGGCAGCTATACGGCAGTGCCATGGGCCGTGCCGATTTTGCGCGACAAGATTAGGATGATAGTCTAGCGCGAACCGCAGCAGCGGGATGCGCAGAAATTTTGCGAACAGAATTAAGATAATAGGGGTCGAATATTGTGTTTAAGGGTCTGAAACCCATACTATATGCTGGACGTGAAGTTTGGCCGTTAATCGAAGGCGGCAAAGGCGTTGCAGCAACGAATCATGCCAGCAGCGGCGCTTGGGCAGCCGCAGGCGGCATTGGCACAATTTCTGCTGTGAATGCCGATAGCTATGACGAAAATGGCAATGTCATCCCGCAAGTGTTCCATGGACGAACCCGCGAAGAACGACACGAAGAGCTTGTCGAATATGGCATAAGAGGCGCCGTAGCACAGATTAAGCGTGCCTATGAAATCGCCGGCGGTAAAGGCGCGATAAACATCAATGTCCTGTGGGAAATGGGCGGCGCTCAGCGTATATTGCATGGCGTGTTGGAGCAAACCAAGGGCATGGTGCAGGGCGTAACCTGCGGTGCGGGTATGCCTTATAAGCTCTCTGAAATTGCAGCTCAGTATGAAGTTTTCTATCTTCCGATCATAAGCTCCGCCCGGGCATTTCGCGCGCTTTGGAAGCGGGCTTATCATAAAGTGCCCGAATGGATGGCCGCTGTGGTCTATGAAGACCCTTGGCTCGCCGGAGGGCATAATGGCCTGTCCAATGCCGAAGACCCGCGCTCTCCCGAAGATCCCTATCCCCGGGTAAAGGCGCTACGTGACGTGATGCGTGCCGAGGGTATATCGGATGACTTGCCGATTATTATGGCGGGCGGCGTTTGGCATTTGCGCGATTGGAATGACTGGATTGACAATGAAGAGTTGGGCCAGATTGCGTTTCAATATGGCACCCGGCCCCTGTTGACACAGGAAAGCCCCATTCCGCAAGGATGGAAAGATGCGCTGACGAAAATCCCTGAGGACGGCGTGCTGCTGCATAAATTTTCACCGACTGGTTTTTATTCGAGCGCGGTGATCAATCCATTTTTGCAAGAGCTGCAAGCGCGCAGCGACCGGCAGATCGCGTTCCGCAAAGAACAAGATGATTTGCATAGCGCGCAGCTGGATGTCGGCGTAAAGGGTAAGAATTTCTGGGTAACGCCGGGCGATTTGATGAAGGCCCGCGAATATTATGCCCGCGGCTTTACCGAAGCGTTGAAGACGCCCGATGACACGCTGGTTTTCGTCACCCCGCCGTCGCGCGATGTGATCCGCAAAGATCAGAAGGATTGCATGGGATGCCTATCGCATTGCGGTTTTTCGTCGTGGAAAGACCATGACAATAACAGCACGGGCCGTCTGGCCGATCCGCGCAGTTTCTGCATTCAAAAAGCGTTGCAAAATATTGCTCATGGTGAACCGATTGATGAAAATCTGATGTTTGCGGGACATAGCGCGTATATGTTTGGCAAAGATCCTTTTTATTCCAATGGTTTTGTTCCTACCGTTAAGCAGTTGGTCGACCGGATTCTTACGGGCGACTAACCCGCAGCTAGTGCGAGATTTTGAACTGCTCCACTATGGACAGGTTGCAGGTGATCGTTAACCACCGGCCGCTTAACTAGCCCTCCGCTAAAAGGAGGCATTGACCATGCGGCATGAAAGATTACCCCAACAGCGGCGTGGCAACCGCGTGGACCGGCGCGAGGCATCGCGCCACATCGTCGCGCTGCGCCTCGTACAATTGCAGACGGGCAAAATGGGGCGGCATGAAGCCCATATTTCGGAGATTGCCGTCTATGGCTGCCGCCTTTACACGCCTGCGTCGCTTCTCCCCGGCGACAGAATCATGTTCAGCCTCGATAATATTGTGATGACAGGGGCCACGATTATTTGGCGCGAAGGGCAGTGCTATGGCTGCCGGTTTGATTTACCGATAGATATAGATTTGCTCAAAAAAATGGCATTCGATCTGGCATAGATGCGTCGTTCAAGATCAAACGGAACATGCAGGCTGTTATAGCTCCATTTTTCATTGACGCTCGGCAAAGCCAGCTTCATGTTTAATCACACGATTAAAAAGGAGATGGAGCCATGGATTTCAACCTTACGGAGGAACAGCTGGCATTGCAGCGCAGCGCACGTGCCTTCGCTCAAAAAGAGTTGGCGCCGCTCGTATCCCAATGTGAGGAGAATAACTCGGCTTTACCTCATACTATGGTGCAACGTATGGCACAAATGGGGTTTTTGGGGATAAATATCCCGGCTGAACTTGGCGGCATGGGGCTGGGCAATCTGGAAGCGCTCATCGTTTTGGAAGAGCTGGCCAAAATATCGAGCGCGGTCGCATTTCCGGCTTTTGAAGCAAATGTAGGGCCCGTCCATGCCATCCGCCACTTTGCGCCCGATGCGCTTAAAAAACGGGTCGTTCCGGCTGTATGTGCAGGCGAGATGATCGTCGCTGTTTCGATGTCGGAACCCGATGCCGGAACCGCGCTGACCGATTTGAAAACGCGCGGCATAACTGATGGGGATCACGTAATCCTAAACGGCACAAAGCGGTGGTGCTCGGGCGGCGGGCATAGCGATGCCTATTTGATCTATACCCGGCTATCCGATGCGCCGGGTGCCAAAGGGATAGGCGCGGTGCTGGTAGAAAAAGATACGCCGGGATTAAGTTTCGGAGAGCCGGAACAGCTGATGGGTTTTCGCGGGGTTCCGTCTGCGGATATTTATCTCGACAATGTCCGCGTTCCGCTGGGTAATATTGTGGTCCCGGCGGGCGGCTTTGCCAAGTTGATGGAGGCATTTGATCTGGAACGATGCGGCAATGCGACCATGGCGCTGGCACAGGCATCAGGGGCGCTGGAAGACGTACTGGCATATGTTCAGCAGCGGCAGCAATTTGGCAAGCCGCTCGCCGATTTTCAGGCGGTTCAGATGAAATTCGCCGAAATGCAGATGGAGGTGGAGGCCGCACGCCTGTTAATCCACCGGGCAGCGGTTAATGCCGATAATGGCCTTCCATCCATCCTCGACAGCAGCACAGCGAAATGCTTTGCCAATCAAATCGCGCGCAGCGTCACGGGCAATGCGGTGCAGATGATGGGCGGCTATGGCTATTCCAGCCAATATCCGATGGAACGCCGGATGCGCGACGCATGGGGATGGGGCATAGCGGGCGGCGCAATCGACATTCAAAAAGTGAATATCGCCAGCGCAATGATCGGCCGCCGTTTTGACCAGCGGCGGTGAACCTGCCTGCTAGAGTGGTGGCTATCGTTTAGGTCCTGACCCTAATCCAAATCCCATGCCCGCTCGCCATGGCTCGCAATATCGAGCCCGTCGCGTTCGGCATCTTCGCTGGCGCGCATCGGGATGACCATGGATACCATATAGCCGATAACGAGCGTGACCACCGCGGAATAGACCGCGACAATGCCCACAGCTTTCACCTGAATCCACAGCTGTGACGCCATGCTGGCGCCTTCGCCATAGCCCGCACCGCCAAAGCTTTCACTCGCGAAAATAGCCAATAGGATCGAACCCAATATGCCGCCGACGCCGTGCACCGCAAACACGTCCAAGCTATCGTCAATTTGCAATGTGCCTTTGACGAGGCCAACCGCATAAAAGCAAACCAGCCCGCCCAATAGTCCCAATATCACCGCGCCGCCCGGACCAACCGAACCTGCAGCGGGCGTGATCGTTGCCAGTCCGGCAATTGCGCCTGTCGCGAAACCGACCGCCGTTGCCTTGCCCACCTTTATTTTTTCAACAAACATCCAGATTAGCGCGGCCATGGATGCCGCGATATGCGTGTTGATGATCGCACTGGCCGCGCCCAGATCGCTCGCCGTCAGAGCCGATCCGCCGTTAAAACCAAACCAGCCCACCCATAACAGGCCTGCACCGGCCACGGTCAGCGCGGGGCTATGCGGTAGCATCAATGTTTTGGGGAAGCCTGCACGCTTGCCCAGCATGATAGCGACGACCAGCGCGGAAATACCTGCGGTCGTGTGAACGACAATGCCACCTGCAAAATCAATCGTGCCGCCTTCGGCCAAAAATCCATTGCCCCATATCCAGCGAGCAACCGGCGCATAGACCAGCAGCGACCATAGCGCCGAAAACGCCACAACCCACCCGAAACGCGCTCGTTCCACCCATGCGCCTACAATCAGCGCGGGCGTTATGATTGCGAAGGTCATTTGGAACAGCCCAAAAACCAGCTCCCCTATTGTTTGCCCTTCCCGTACAGCAAGCATCTGATTAAACATGAAATTTTGAACGGTTCCAATATAGGGGCCGCCATCGGAGGAAAATGCGAGGCTATAGCCAATCACCACCCATAAAAGCGACACAAGGGCCGTAATCGCTCCGATTTGCACCAGCACCGACAGGAAATTTTTGGCGCGGACCAGACCGCCATAAAATAGCGCCAGTCCCGGCAACGTCATCATCAGCACCAATGCCGACGCGGTTAAAATCCATGCTGTATCCCCGCTATCGGTCAGCACTTCAGGTGAAGCCGCTGCGGCATCTTGTGCAATGGCAGGCGCGGCTAGCAAGCCTGCACCCAATATTGCTGCTGTGAATAGTTTTCTCATTGCTGTCCCCTGAACCCGCTATAAGTTCTCGCGCCTGACTAAGCCAGAGCAGCGATTGGCTCAATCTATAAATTACAAAAGTTAAGGTATATTTGGCGTTTTATTATGGCGCTGGGATGGCCAGGCGATGGTGATCAACGGATGACGGTCCCCAATGGCCTAGGCCAGGCCACTGTTTGCTAAGCGCAAGGCCGTTGAACATAAAAAAGCCCCGCACTGACTGTCAATGCGGGGCTTTTTCTATTCGGTTCAGCTGGTTTATTCAGCGATAGCAACCGCCACATATTGGGTTGCGCCGCGCTGCGGTTTTACCCCCAAAAGAAGCGTGCGGCGGCCGGCAGTTTTGGCTTCTTTGATCGCCGCGACGAGGTCCGCTGTTGTGCCAATGTCCTTGTAATTTGCAGATACAATCACATTGCCCCGGCGCAGTCCTTTTGCTGCGGCAGTTCCGGCGCGCCCGACAATGTCAACCACAAGGCCTTTTTGGTCGGCGGGCATACCGAGCTGACGGGCGATGCGTTCATCCATCGGCAGGACGCTGATACCAAAGCTGTCACGAATGACTTTCGCATCGCTGCTTTCGGTATCGCCTTGAAAATCTTTTTCTTCATCTGGGTTGAAATTGCTTTGCGCGATTTCCTGTTCGGTTGGCCGTTCGCCAACGACAACATCGATCTTTTTCGGTTTGCCCTTGCGCAATATGTCGAGCGTGATTTTGGTGCCGGGTTTGATATTCGCAACAATGTAAGACAAAGTCTGCTCTGGGGTTACCTCTTTGCCCGCGACTTTGAGCACAATGTCACCTTCCATCAATCCAGCTTTCGCCGCCGGTTGATTGGGCTGAATATTACCTACAAGCTCACCGCGATTTTTTGCGATGCCCAGCGAATCGGCGGTATCTTCATCCACGGGGCGAATACCAATTCCCAGGTAACCACGCTGCAGCTTTTCGCCCTTGCGCAGTGCCTCTACAACTGGTTCTGCTTCTTCTGCGGGGATAGCAAAGCCCACGCCGATATTCGCGCCAATGGGCGAAATCAGGCGGTTGTTGATGCCAATGACTTGCCCTTTGAGGTTGAACAAAGGACCGCCGCTGTTGCCGGGGTTGATCGCGGTGTCGGTTTGAATAAACCGGTCATACGCGCCGCCCGCGCCGATATTACGTTGTAATGCGGAAATAATCCCTGCGGTCACCGTGCTGCCAAGGCCCAGCGGGTTGCCGATGGCAATCACCCAGTCACCGACGCGGCTTTCCTGCGATGACGCCATTTCCACAAAAGGAAGGTCCTTTGCCTTAATCTTAATCACCGCCACGTCGGAGGTCACGTCGCGGCCAATAATTTCCGCTGCATATTCCTTGCCGCCAAATAAGGTGACGGTGACGCTATCTACTTCATCATTCTGCCCAGTGCCGCTGGCAATGACGTGGTTATTCGTTACGATATAACCATCGGACGAAATGATGAAGCCCGATCCGCCGCTGGCCTGTTCGCGCTCAATCGGGCGTTGTTCGCCAGTGAAGGGATTGAAGCTGGTTGCGACGCGGACCTTTTGCTTGGTGGCGATGTTGACAACCGCCGGCTGCAATTGAGCGGCCAAATCGGCGAAGCTGTTGGGCGCGCCGGCCGGTGCGAGGCCGGCTTGCGACACGGGAACGGCGGTTTGTGCGGTAACCGGGTTTCCAGTGACCAAGGAAATCACGCTTCCCGTCAGCAACAAAGCCGTTGTTACAGAATAAGCAATACGCACAGATTTTTTCCTCTCTTGTTGTTCAAATGGCGATAACTCCGCCCTCTTGCCTGTCCCTATAGCGCGAAGCTGAACGGCAATTGAATGACGTTTTGCCGCATGGCCGTGATCCGTCCAAAATCAATATGCTTCGACAAACGACATTTGACTGGGTTATCCCAGCCTTTATTTACTGCCCTTCCTTAAACTTTCGCAGATAATCGTTGTTCGGCGACAAAATCATATTTGTTTCAGCATCAGGGCTCAAAAATGTCTGGCGATAACTTTGCATGGCGCGGTAGAAATCATAAAATTGCGCGTCCTTGCCATAGCTTTCGGCATAGATACGGGCCGCTTCGGCATTCGCCTCGGCGCGGATGATCTGCGCTTCTTTCAAACCTTCGGCCTGAATGGTGGCGCGTTCTTGCTCTCGGGCCGACCGCATCCGTTCATAAGCCGAATCGAGCGGGGTGCCGGTGGGCAGGTCCGCTCGCTTGATCCGCACATCAATGACGGTTGCCCCGTATTTCCGGGCTTCGCGGTTGAGCTGCGTTTCGATATTCTGCATCACCTGACCGCGTTCGGCGCTCAGCAATGTGTCAAATGACCGGCGGCCCAGCTCGTTGCGCAAGGATGAACCCAATGTTTCGGCCAAGCGTAAATTAAGCGCAGCTTCGGTCCGCACCGATTTATACATCATCAACGGTTTGGTAATCCGGTAACGGGCAAAGGCATTGACCTGCACCTGCAACTGATCGGTCGATAGCACTTCCTGCGGTTCCATCTGAACGCTCAACACCCGTTTATCAATTTCTTGTATCTGTTCAACAAACGGGATCCGGAAGGTCAAGCCGGCGTTGGTCGAACCGAAATTTTCATTTTCTTTATAGGCGTTCACGATGCGTTTTGGTTCACCGAAGGAGGTGACAATCGCCTGTTTCGTTTCGGGTACAACAGATACCGTCATGCTGCTCAAAACAACCAGTGCCAATGCGCCCAATGCAAGCGCAATCGGGTTTTTCATGATATTACGGTCCATCATTTCTTCCCCTGAACTTTTACATCACTTGCCGCTGGTTCGGCGGCTTTGCTGCGGCGCGCCAATTCGGGCAAGGGCAGATACGGCGTGACATTGCCTGGCTCTACGATCGTTTTGTCCGTGCGGCTCAAAACTTCTTCCATGGTTTCATAATAAAGCCGCCTTTTGGTAACCTCTGGCGCCTGCCGGTATTGTTCATAAATTTTGTCAAATTCGGCGGTTTCACCAATGGCTCTTTCGGTCACCTGCCGCGCATATTTGCGGGCTTCGTTCAAATAGCCTTCGCGCTGCTGCTTGGCGGCGTTGACGGCGCGGAACGCTTCTTTGACCTCTGTTGGGGCTTCCGATTCCTGAATATCGATGGCTTGAACCATGATGCCCGCGCGGTAGCTGTTCAAAATTTCCTGCATCCGTTTTTTCACGTCTGCCTGTATTTCACCGCGCCCGGGGCCAATCGCTGCGGTCAGGTCAAAATTGGCGACTGCCGCCCGCATTGCGCTTTCCGCGACTTCGCTGACCGTGTCATTGGGATTGTCCAATTGGAACAGGAACTGATCGGGATTGGCCACTTGCCAACGCACATTATACGCCATGTCGATAACATTGCGGTCCCGCGTCAAGATAAGATTTTCAGCTTTCGTACCTGGCGCCCCGATGGTGATCGTGCGCGACTCCCCGGTATTGACCTTTTCCATCATTTCAAACGGGGCCGGCAACGTCCATTGGATACCCGGACCCATGGTACGGTTATATTTGCCAAGCTGTGTTACCACTCCGCTTTCGGCGGCGTCTATCCGGTGAATGCTGGTAAAACCAATCCATAGCGCGGCCAATCCAATTACGATAAACGGCCAGTAGGATTTACCGTCGGCGCGTTTGGGCAAGCCGCCCCATCCGCCGCCGCCGCCCCCGCCGCCCGCACGGCGGAGCAATTCTTCTAAAGACGGGCCGCGTTCTTTGCCCTTCGCCTTGCCGCCCTCTATGGAAACAGGCTCCCAAGGATTGCCGCCTTTTTTGCCGCCATCGGCAGGCTGATTTCCGCTCCCCGATGGCGCAGGCGAACCGCCCTTGCCGGCACCATTTCCGCCCCCGGGATTGTCCCATGGCCCATTGCTTTCACTTTTGTGCGGTTTGCCCGCCCCGTTATCAATCATATTGTCCATAATTTCTTTATAGGAAGCATATTTCAGAAAAACAGTGTCAATCCTGCAAAACTGACTCTATTCGCTATTTTTATGGTTACTGATGAACAGATTTTCAAATTGCTCACCCCCTTTGCAGATGGTCGGGTGGGCGCGATCCGGACCAAAGATGGTCAGCTTACAGTGATGCTGGACATGTCGGGTCTTGCGCCATCCGCCCGCAATTACATTGCACAGCAGGCAGAGGCTGCCTTGGCCGGATTGGACGGCATAGATGCCGTGCGAATTTTGCAGACAGCACAGCGGTCTGCGCCTGATCTGATCGCGGTGGCGAGCGGGAAGGGCGGCGTTGGCAAATCGACGCTGTCGGCCAATCTGGCCGTTGCAATGGCACGGGCGGGCCGCGCGGTTGGCCTTGTTGATGCAGATATTTACGGACCATCACAGCCGCGTTTGCTCGGCATGGAAGGTTCAAAGCCAGTGGCGGAGGAGAAAAAAATGCTGCCGGTCATAGGCGCGGGCGGCATACCGTTTTTATCCATGGGTCAGCTCGCCAAGCCTGGGCAAGCGATTGCATGGCGCGGGCCAATGGCGGGCAATGCGCTGACCCAATTGGTTGACGCCCATTGGGGCAGCGTCCGCGAACTGATTGTCGATTTGCCCCCCGGAACCGGCGATATACAATTGTCGATGGTGCAAAAGCATAAGCCCATTGGCGCCGTTATTATCTCCACGCCTCAGGATCTGGCGCTGATCGATGCGGCCCGCGCGATTAGTTTTTTTGATCAGGCAAAGGTGCCAATCATTGGCGTTGTTGAAAATATGTCAGGCTATATATGCCCCAATTGCGGCGATGTCAGCAATCCATTTGGTGCCGGCGGCGCGGAAGCGGCGGCAAAAGAGCTTAATCTGCCCTTTCTTGGCCGCATCCCGCTTGACATTGCCATTCGCCATGCGAGCGACGATGGTGTGCCGCCCGCTCTCGGAGACGGGCCGATTGCCAAAGCCTATGCTGATATTGCGGCAAAGGTCGCGGACTGGGCGGACCAGCGCACAGCGAATATGGGCGGATAGAAACAGCAGGGCGGGACAATATGGAAGGCAAGCAATCAAAAGGATTAAGCCGCCGTCAGTTGCTGATCGGCGGCGGAGTGGGGGCAGGGCTTATCGTCGGCTACGCATTGTGGCCGCGCCAATATGCCCCCAATCTGGCCGCAGCTGAGGGTGAATATGTTTTTGGCCCGTGGATTAAAATTGCCGAAGACGGTCAAATCGTCGTCGCCATCCCGCAGGCCGAAATGGGGCAGGGCGTGTTCACGGTCTTGGCGCAGATTGTTGCCGGCGAATTGGGGGCAGATTGGCGCACGGTCGCGGTGCAGCCCGCCATGCCCAACCCATTATTTGCCAATACGCTTTTGGCGCGTGAATGGGCCGCGTCCTTTGTGGGTTCTGGCATTGATGTGACCAAAATCGATATAGGCGGCCTGATCGGCCAATATGCCGAACGGCACGGCTTTGTAATTACGGCAGGATCATCATCGGTGCGGCAATTTGAACAAGCCGCGCGGGAGGCGGGTGCGGCGGCACGGGTGCTGTTATGTCAAGCCGCAGCGGACCGGTGGGATACGCAGTGGGAAAATACCGACACGGAAAACGGCTTTGTAACCTTCGGCAAAAAACGGCTGGCCTTTGCTGAGCTGGTTGCGGCGGCGGCCGAGCTGACGCCGCCTGACCCGGTGCCGCTGCGCGCGTCACCCGATAATGGGATTAGCGGTAAAGATGTCATGCGGCTTGATGTCGCAGCGAAAGTGGACGGCAGCAGCAGCTTTGCCGGTGACATTCGGCTGCCCGATATGCTGTATGCTTCGGTTCGTGCCGGGCCCTTTGGCGACACCACATTAAAATCCTATAATAAAAAAGCACTAAAAGGTATGAAAGGCGTGCTGTCGGCAATCACTACGCAGCGGTGGATTGCGGTATTGGGCAGCAATTGGTGGGCAGCAAATCAGGCCTTAGATATACTCGCTCCGCTATTTGAGACAAAGGGGCGATTGGCCGAGAGCAGCTTCATCAACGAGCATCTGGAAAGCCGTTTTTCCAAAGGAAAAGGTTGGCGGCTGCATAATGTTGGGTCCTATGAAGGGACATTGGCAAAGGAAAATGGAACGCGGTTGATCGACGCCGATTATACGGTCAGCGCGGCGGTGCACGCGCCGCTGGAGACACGCAGTGCCACCGCACATTATAGCAATGGCCGTCTGCGCCTCTGGATCGGATCGCAAGCTCCCAAAGCGGCAATCGCGGCAGCGGCAAAAGCGATTGGTATAGCCGAAAATAACGTCGTGCTTTTCCCGATGATGTCGGGGGGCAGCTTTGGCCGCAATCTGGACGCAGAAATTGCAGCACAAGCGGCGATACTGACCAAGCAAGCGGGCCGTCCGGTGCAGGTGATCTGGTCACGGCCCGAAGATTTTATGCGCGACCATTATCGTTCGCCCGCCATCGCCAAAATGGCCGCCACATTGGATGTCAGCAATCAGGTGCAGGGGCTTTCCGTGCGTATCGCCGTGCCGTCAAGTGGCCGCGAATTGGCGCAGCGATTGGAGGGTGCGCCGCCGCTGGACGCGATTAAAACCGCCAGTGAGACGTTTGACGCTTCGGCGATTGAAGGCGCGCTCCCGCTATATGCGATTCCCAATCTGGCGGTGGAGCATTTCCCGGCAAAGCTGCCTATTCCATCGGGCCGGTGGCGCGGAAATGCAGATAGTTACACCGCGTTTTTTGTTGAATGCTTCATCGATGAACTGGCGGCAAAAGCCGCGGTCGAACCATTATCCTACCGGATGCAGATGCTCGTCGGGCAAACGCGGCTTGCCAGGTGCCTGACGGGAGTGGCGGCGCTGGCTGGCTGGGACGGCGGCGCGGATGGCAGCGGTAAGGGCATTGCCTGCCATCATATGCGTGGCAGCTATATCGCCGTCATTGCCTCGGCGCGAACCGATGAAAATGGCGTGCGCGTTACCCGCATTTCGGCAACCGTGGATTGCGGACGGATCATCAACCCCGATATTGCCCGGCAACAGATTGAAGGCGGCATTGTTTTTGGCCTGGCCCAGGCATTGGGCGCGTCGACAGAATTTGAGGCTGGCCTGCCCACGGCGCGGCGGCTGCGTGATATTGATTTGCCGATATTGTCAGACGTGCCAGAGGTTGAGATAGAATTTATCCGCAGCGACGAAGAACCCGGCGGGATCGGCGAATTGGGCGTCGCTGCTGTCGCTCCCGCCATCGCCAATGCGCTTTTTTCGGCATCAGGTGTCCGATTAAGAGAGCTGCCATTGCTTTCACGCGGTCTGTAACCCATAAGACGTTGATGCAGATACCTTCCGATCATCCGCCGATAAAATCACCCAAAACCGGGGTGTTGCTTGTCAATTTGGGAACACCTGACGCGCCCACGCCGTCTGCGGTGAAACGATATTTGAAACAATTTTTGTCGGACCGGCGCGTTGTCGAAATTCCGCCGCTTGTATGGCAGCCAATATTGCGCGGGATTATTTTGAATACCCGGCCTAAAAAATCGGCCGCCGCTTATGCAAAAGTTTGGACTGATAAAGGATCGCCCTTGGCATGGCATACAGCGGCGCAGGCAGAGGCATTGGCGGCGCGGATGGGCGACGCAGCTGACGTGCGTTATGCCATGCGCTATGGTCAGCCATCGATTGAGCAGCAATTGCGCGCCATGAAGGACGATGGGTGCGAACGAATATTGCTGGCCCCTTTGTACCCGCAATATTCCGGGGCAACGACCGCGACCGTGATGGATGAGGCATATCGCACGCTGGCGGGAATGCGCTGGCAAATGGCGCTCCGTTCGCTGCCGCCTTATTATGATGATCCGGTTTATATCGGCGCGCTGAAGACAACATTGGAGGCGCAACTGGCCGGGCTGGATTTTACGCCCGATGTGGTGCTCGCCAGTTTCCATGGTATGCCCGAACGCACATTGGAACTGGGCGATCCCTATCATTGCCATTGCCGTAAAACCGCCCGTCTATTGTCGGAGGCAATGGGCATTCCGATGGAGGTCAGTTTCCAATCGCGCTTTGGCAGGGCCAAATGGCTGGACCCTGCGACCGACGTGACGCTGGAGAGGTTGGCGCAAGAGGGTCAGAAGAAACTAGCCATTTTTGCCCCCGGATTTTCCTCCGATTGCCTTGAAACGCTGGAGGAGCTGGCAATGGAGGGCAAGCATCAATTTGAAGAAGCTGGCGGCACCCATTTTGCCTATCTGCCCTGTTTGAACAGCGGCGAGCCGGGAATGGATATGATCGAACATCTGGTGCGGCGGGAGTTATCTGGTTGGCTATAGATGCGCGCGATAGTCATGCGGCAAAATGTCATTATGCTGCGATTATTGTGCGCAATATATAACTGACGTTTGCGTCAACTTGCCGTGCGTCAAATCCCTGCTAGTCGTGAAAAACCAAATATCAGTTTTTCAGGAGAGAGCATCATCATGGGCAGAGTGGCAATTGTAACCGGCGGCACCCGGGGTATTGGCGAGGCGATCAGTTTACGGCTCAAAAAAATGGGTCATACGGTTGTGGCAAATTACGCGGGCAATGATGCCAAGGCACAGGAATTTGCCGACCGGACAGGAATAGCCACCTACAAATGGGATGTTGGCGATTATGACGCCTGTATGGAAGGTTGCGCTCAGGTCGCTGCCGATTTGGGTGACGTAGACATTGTCGTCAACAATGCCGGCATTACCCGCGATGGCACCTTACACCGGATGAGCTTTGACGATTGGAATGAAGTGATGCGGGTCAATCTTGGCGGGTGCTTTAACATGGCAAAAGCTTGCTTTCCCGGAATGCGGGAACGCGGATGGGGCCGGATTATCAATATCGGTTCTATCAATGGTCAGGCCGGTCAATATGGTCAGGTCAACTATGCCGCCGCAAAATCGGGTATTCACGGTTTTACCAAAGCGCTAGCTCAGGAAGGCGCGAAATATGGTGTCACCGTGAACGCGATTGCGCCAGGTTACATTGATACCGATATGGTCGCGGCTGTGCCCGAAGCGGTGCTCGAAAAAATCATTGCAAAGATACCGGTGGGCCGCTTGGGTCAAGCCGACGAAATCGCCCGCGGTGTTGGATTTTTTGCATCCGAAAATGGAGCATTCGTGACAGGCTCGACCATGTCGATCAATGGCGGTCAGCATATGTATTAAAAACTATCCCCGCCCAGCGTTGTGAACCGCTGGGCAGGGGTGTTGGCTATGTTAGCTTTTCGGCATTACCACGGTGTCAATGGTGTGGATTACGCCATTGCTGGCCTTAATATCGGTACCAGTGATAGTCGATTTTCCGCCATTGGCGTCGGTCAAGACGACCTTGTCGCCGTCCATTGTTGCGGTCAATTCGCCATTCAGCGTTTTGATCATCGCCTTTCCGCCGCCATCAGTGATCATCTTCACCACATCGGCTGCCATCACATTTCCGGCCACAACGTGATATTTCAAAATTCCGCCAAGCGCGTCCTTGCTTTCGGGCTTCATCAAACCGTCGAGCGTTGCTTTGTCCACTTTGCCAAAGGCATCATTTGTGGGGGCAAAGACCGTGAAAGGACCTGTACCTGACAAAGTTTCACCCAGCCCGGCAGCGGTGACAGCGGCAACCAAAGTCGAAGTCGCTGGATTGCCTTGCGCAATTTGAACGATGTTTTCTTCGGCGGTAGGCATCGCATCACCGCCCTCGACTGGCATATCTTCGACAGTGGTTGTGTCATCCCCGCTCGGCGCGGCTGTCTCGGATCCTGAACAAGCGGACAGTGCTAATGCGGATAACCCGGTGACCAAAGCAATGTTAAATTTCTTCATGGTGTTTCTCCTATTGTGGTTACTACCAACTATAGCAACGAACGAGAGCGCATAATGGATGCAATATTTTTTATATGCCGCAAGACAAGAGCGTCCGAGCGAGCTAAAAACGCCGCGTGATAACCGAAAAAACCATCATATCCCGCTTAGCAGAAGCCGCCACCGACCTATCGCTGGTTAGCGATACAGCGCGTTTGGACGCCGAAATTTTATTGGCCCATGCGCTGGGTATGGACCGGAATGAAATGCTGATGCGGCATCAGGATCTGCGCGTTCCTGCATCATTTGAAGCAATGCTGGCGCGGAGGGTGGCGCATGAACCTGTGGCTTATATCACCGGGGTCCAGCATTTTTGGGATCTGACACTTTGCGTCACGTCCGATGTTCTGATCCCCAGGAGCGATAGCGAAACATTGATAGATGCCGCTGAAAAATATTTTGCCGGCACACAACATCCAGCAGAAATATTGGACCTAGGCACGGGGTCGGGCGCGCTGATATTGGCGGCACTGTCTTTATTTCCGCGGGCACGGGGCACCGCAATTGACGCCAGCGCGGCGGCACTCGCCATCGCGTCGCAAAATGCCGATCATACTGGCTTTGCAAACCGGCTGCATCTATCCTGCCTCAGCTGGCATGAAGATGGCTGGACGCAGCAGCTTGGCGGCCGGTTTGATCTGATTTTATGCAATCCGCCCTATGTGGAAAATGACGCCGATTTGTCACCGATGGTGCGCGATTATGAGCCTGCCTCTGCATTGTTTGCGGGCGATGATGGGCTGCACGATTATCGGGTCATTATTCCGCAGATAGCCGGTATATTGGCACCGGACGGCGCCGCCATTTTTGAGATTGGCGCTGCGCAAGCACAATCTGTGTCAGAAATAGCACAAGCCGCTGGTTTCAAAGCGGTTTTGACGCATGACCTTGCCGGAAACCCAAGAGCATTAACCCTCACCAGGGCGGGATGAAATTTTTTTGCTTGGAATCGCCGGATCAAGCAGCTAAGGCACAAATTGCTTTGGTGCATTATTCCTTTTTAAGTGTTTGCACAAAGCCGCCCCCAGCGAAAGATGGAATTGACAAGGCCAAAGGGGCCTTAACGCGAGGCACAGCTTCATGGGTATTGGAAAAGCAGGGGCGGGCGAATTTTGCCGATCATGAAACAACAATATGAGGGTGGATAATCCCGGATGAATAATAATCGTCAATCGAATAACCGGCGTCGCGGTCGCAATAATAATAACAGGTCAAATAACAACAACCGCAGCGGTTTTGACCATCAAAACCGGATCGACAATCGTGCGCGCGGTAATGCGGCTCAGATGCTTGAAAAATACAAGAAACTGGCCAGCGATGCGCAGCATAATGACGACCGCGTAAATGCCGAATATTATCATCAATTCGCCGATCATTATTTCCGGGTATTGGCAGATTTCCGTCTCCGTCAGGAGGCAAAGCAGGAAGAACATCAACAGCGCCGGAAAAATCCGCGCGACGATGATGACGATCAAGACGAAGTCAGCCATGATTCGAACGATGGCAATGAAGATGCGGGCGATGAGGAAGAAGCGCCGAAGGAGCAGCGCAAGCCTCGTGAAGTCAGCGATAAACCGGCGCGCGGGCGGCGGAAGCCGAAAAACGATGATCGCGGGCAGGATAGCGATGAGGGCGGATTGGACGTGAGTGTCCTGCCGCCGTCTATTTCAACGCTGTCTGATGACGAAGAAAAACCTGCAAAACCAGCGCGGAAGCCGCGTGCACGGCGTGTCAAGTCGGCGGACGAAACCTTGGACGCAGCCGAATAGGTTATTGGCTCAATCCCAAAATTCGCAAATTTATATTAAGCTTGTAGCAATCTAGCGCGAAATAAGTCATCCTCTGGAAACTATCCAAAGGGGAGACACGATGATGCGCATATTCTTGCTACGCGGTTTGCTGTTGGGAATAGGGGGAGCGGCTTCTTTGCCCTTATTGGCGCAAAGCAGTGATATTCCCGTTCCAGGCGAAGATAATGCGCAGGGCAATGTTGCGGTTACCATCTATCAAAATGGCCAATCGCTGATCCAAGATGTCAGGCAGCTATCCCTTCCTAAAGGCCGTTCTAAACAAGAGCTTCCGGATGTATCGGCGGTCATCCGCCCCGAGACAGTTACCCTATCAGGCCCGGGTATCGGCATTGTGGAGCAAAATTTCGATTATGATTTGCTGACCCCGGCAAAATTGATGGAAAAGGCGGTGGGTCAAACCGTCACATTGTTACGGACTAATGTTGCAACCGGCGCGGAAACGCGGGTGCGGGCAAAGGTCCTCGCGGTCAATGGCGGCGTCGTCCTGCAAATTGGAGATACGATAGAAGTGCTGCGCGACGATGGCTTGCCTGTGCGCGTGATATTTGACAAAGTGCCGCCGAACATGCGGGCGCGGCCCACGCTGTCGGTGACGGTGGAGGCGCAGGGCGGCAATGTTCCCGCCACGCTCAGCTATCTGACGCCGGGTCTGGGTTGGAGCGCCGATTATGTCACGTTATTTGACGACGCCGCGCAGACTATTGATGTGCAAGGTTGGGTTACGCTGACCAACAATACAGGCACCGGCTACAAAGAGGCTAACGTGCTGCTCGTCGCCGGTAACACCAACAATGGCGGCGGCTTTAGAGGTGGCTACAGTTGGCCCACTGGTACCATTGATGAGGCCGGAACCGAAAGCAATGACCGCGAACGATTGGGTGACAATTATCTGTATCCTTTGGCGGAGCGGACAACGATTGCCAATGCGCAGCAGAAACAAGTTAGCTTCCTGGATGTGAAGCGCGCGCCGGCCAAAAGCACCTATGAATTTACCAATGGCTGGCTGTCCACGAACGAAGCGGCCAGTGCAGCGTCGGTGCTGAAATTTTCAACCACTGGCAAGGGCGGCGGATTGGGTGATCAACTGCCCCAAGGCACCATGCGCGTCTATATGAAAGACAAGCGGGGCGATCCGCAGTTCATTGGCGAAAGCATCATCGAAAATACGCCCATGGGCAGTTCCATGTCGATCCGCACAGGGGAGGCATTCGACGTGAAGGTGAAAACCGTCGTCGAAGAACGCACCCGGATTAACAGCCGCCGTTGGCGCACAAAAATGCGTTATGATCTAACCAATGCCAGCGCCAAGGATATCACCGTTGATTTGGCGCAGGCCGGTCTGTGGGGCGATGTCCGCGTCATACAGCAGAGCCAAGAAGGCAGCCGCGTTTCTGCCGATAAAATGGAGTGGAAAGTGCCGGTGTCTGCCAATGGCAAGGCGACGCTGAGCGTTACATTTGACAGTCGTTACTAATCCGCATGATTATGCGCTTCGTCTTTGCTTTGGCTGGCTCCCTTACCGCGCTATATGCCGCGTTACCCGCAGCCGTGCAGGCAAAAGGCCCGGCGCTGGTGACATCGGACGGACCGGCATCGGTGATTATGACGGTGTATCGTGATCCCTACCGGGGTGAGCAGGTGATTAACTCAAATTGGCCCGGGGGCTATGCGCTCATCACTGAAACGCGCACGATCCAGATTCCAGCGGGCGAATCGGTGATCCGATTTGAAGGCGTGTCAGAGGGTATGTATCCCGAAAGCGCCATTGTCACCGGCCTGCCCGAAGGGGTCAAAGAGAAAAACCGCGATGCCCGGCTATTGTCACCCGCCGGATTGATCGATGCCTATCTGAAGCGCGAGGTTGAGCTGACCCGCACCAACAAGGCAACCGGCATATCGCGCAAACAAAATGCGATGATTACCGCAGGTCCCGGCGGCGGCGTGATATTGGAAACTGGTGAGGGCTTTGAAGCGCTACGCTGCACCGGCCTTCCTGAAAAGTTGAATTTTGCGCGCGTACCAAAGGATCTGGCAGCAAAGCCGACATTGTCGGTTATCACGCAAAGCAGCAAAGCGGTGAACGCCACCGTCACGCTCAGCTATATGGCTGCTGGTTTTGACTGGCAGGCCAATTATGTGCTGAATGCAGGCGATATTGCGGCGGATCATAAACTGGATATGAATGTCTTTGCCTGGCTCACCGTGGCCAATGGCGGCAATCAAAGCTTTGATCAGGCGAGCCTGCAGGTGGTGGCAGGAAAGCTGAATAAAGAACGCAATGCTGCGCTTCCCGCTGGTCCTGACCCGTTTTTGCGACTACAATGCTGGCCAATGCAGCGCACCGATCAAGTGCCCTTTCGGCAGCCTTATGGCACCTTCACCAATCCATCCTTCGTCGAATATGAGGATGCGGCGGCTGAATCAATTATTGTCACAGCATCGCGGATGAAGGGGGCGCCTATGGAGATGGCGATGGCACCCGCGCCTCCTCCTCCTCCGCCAGCGCCCGCAATTGTGGCGCAGCAGGAGGAACTTGGCGATTTGAAATTATACCGCGTGCCCGAACCGATGGACGTGAAGGCCAAAGGGCAGAAACAAGTCGCGATGATCGTGCAGCCGGAGGCGGAATTTAAGCTGATATACCGGGTGAAGCGCGAGACCCTATATGGCGGCAACAATTATATTCCGGTCCTGCCGACATTGATCAGCAAAAATGACGAGGAAAAAGGCCTTGGCGTGCCGCTACCGTCCGGGCAAGGGATGGTATTCGAAAATGCCATGTCCGCTTATTTGCTGGCCGGTGAAGTAAAAGTCGCCGACCGCGCCGTCGGGGATAAGATTGAATGGGTCATGCCCGCCAGCAATCAGGTAAAGCTTCTCCATCTGATCACTGCAAATGACGCCAATGGATATGATATCAGCCTGAAACTAACCAATGCCAACCCGTTTGACATTGAGGCAGAGATTGAATTGCCAGAGGGGATAGGGAGGTTGCCCGATAATGTCCGCCGCGTGGATGGCAAGAATATCTGGTTTGTCACGCTGCCCGGCAATGATGAAATGAATTTGGCCTATCGCATCAGCTTTAAGCGGTGACCGCCTAATCCCGTTGCCAATCCTGGGCCTAATCCTGTGGTAGAGGCCGCGGCCGGTGATTTTCATCTAGCGCAACGAAAGTGAACAGACCTTCGGTTACCTTAACCTCTTGCTGTCCCCGGTCGCGCGTCGCGATCACTTCGATCCGAATAGCCATGGATGACCGCCCGCGTCTCTCCAATTTCGCATAGACAGAGATAATATCGCGCAGCAAAATCGGTGCGATAAATTCCATCGTTTCAATTGCGACGGTGGCCGTCGGACCTTGTGCAATGCGCGCCGCAACTATCCCGCCAGCGATGTCCATCTGGCTCAGCACCCATCCGCCGAAAATATGGCCATTGGCGTTAATATCCTTTTGCGCAGGCACCACCCGCAGCACGGGGTCGCTGCGTTTCGGCAGATTGCGTATTTCATCGGTCATAAGGATATACCTTTATTTGTCGGCTTCGTCGCGGAATGGGTCGTCGATGGATTCGTCATGCCCCGTACCGCTGGACAAGAAGACAAGCCCCATCAGGCTTGCGGTGAGTAATATCGCAGCAATCATCGCTCCGGCTGTGGCAATGTAGAAATGGATCGATACCCAGCCATATTTGAACCAAAATGCACCCAGCACCAATATGGTGATCGATATGGTAAACGCCGCCATCCAGCGCATCAGCCGCCAATAACGCTTCCACGCAAATTCCGCATAATCGGGATCATCAAGGGGGGAGGGGTTCACCATATTTTATCCTGACGCTTCTCTATGCTATAACCTTGCCCAGACGCAAGACGAATAGGAGAGGGATATGACAATATCAGCGATATTAGCAGGCCGCGAAGGCCCCATATATAATGCCACAGCAGATGAGAGCGTTGCATTAGCCGCGGCGCGGCTTGCCGAACAAAAAATTGGCGCGCTTCCCGTTATGGACGGAAATATCGTTGCAGGTATATTCTCCGAGCGCGATGTGATTTACGGTTTGGCCATGCATGGAACCGCAATGCTCGATAAAAAAGTGGGGGAGGTGATGACTGCGCCCGCCATAATGGTGAGCAGCGACACACCGATATTATCCGCGCTTTCGCTTATGACGCGGCGGCGTATCCGGCATTTGCCGGTGGTCGACGCAGGAAATCTGACCGGATTTATTTCCATCGGCGATCTGGTCAAACACCGGATAGAAAAAATCGAAGCAGAAGCGGCGGCAATGCGCGATTATATCCAAATGGCGTAAATGGGGCGGTGCATTTGGGACAAAAATACGAAAGACACTGGCCCTCCCGCTAATTTATCCGATCGGTTCGCTGCTGATATCTGCGGACGGGGCATAGCCTGTGGGAGCAAGGCCGCTGGCTTGCGCTGGCGCGCCGTATAAGCGGTTCCATTCGGCCAGTTTCGCCTCATATTGGGCATAGCTGTCGAAAAAGCGGATGAAAATTCCGTCTAGGTCGCTCAATGCACCGACGCTATATTCGGGCAAAACGCGCCAATCGACTGCAGCGGCTTCTTGGCTTTTGATCAGCGCAGCATCGCAGAATTCTTGTCTGACCGTTGGTAAGGAGAAGTAATTATATAAATCGGTCATTTTGGTATCGCGAACCCGCAAAGCATTTTCACCGGGATAGCGGGTTTTATATTCCTGATCGATCACCTTGCTGATTTTGCGCAGCGTCAATTTATTATTGCCGATGAAGCTGTTGTAATTGGTTGCAATTGCATCCCATACCGGACCCTGACAATTGAGCGCGGCGACGTTGATCGCGGAACGGAAATGCCACACGGCTTCATTGCTGCTGATAAACCTGTTGGGTGTTTCACGGACGCCGTCAATACCAACGGGAGGCATAATTAACGTCGCCGCAGCACCCGCAGGCGGAAGCGGCCGAGCTGGCGGCGGCGGGGGCGCGACAATGACTGGCGGCGGTGGCGGAATGGGAGCGGGCGGCGGCTTTGGCGTGCAAGCTGCAATGACCGTGAAGGCGAAAACCACACCCAAGTTGCGAAGCCCCAAGCTCATTTGATATTCTCCATTACCATTGCCCATTCCTGTTAATCACCGTTCAACACCATGTCGCCGGAAAAATAAAGGGGGCTTAGCTTTTGGGACAAAGAAAAAGGCCCGGAAGTTTCCAACCGGGCCTTTATAGCTGATTTTACATGAACCTTCGATTTAATGGTCGAACCATCAATCCTGACTGCCAAAGAAGCTCAGCAGAAACTGGAACATATTGATAAAGTCCAGATACAGGCTCAACGCACCCATGATGGCCGCTTTGCCGACCATATCGGAACCGCGCACCTGCAAATAGACATTCTTGATCATCTGCGTGTCATAGGCGGTCAATCCTGCAAAAATCAGGACGCCCAGAAAGCTGATAACCCAGCCCATTGTGTCTGAGCCCAAGAAAATATTCACAATCGATGCGACGATCAAGCCGACCACACCCATGATCAGAAAGTTACCCCAGCCGCTCAAATCCTTTTTCGTCGTGTAACCCCACAAGCTCAAACCTGCAAAAGCAGCCGAGGCAGCAAAAAAGGTTTGTGCGATAGACTCGCCGGTGAACATCATGAAGATACGCGACATGGACAATCCCATAAGGACAGCGAAGCCCCAGAAAATTGCCTGCAAAGCCGGAGTTGACAGCTTGTTCACGCCAAAGCTCATCACCAATACAGCGACCAGCGGCGAAAGAATGATTACCCAGCTAAGCAAGCTAGGGTTCAACATCAAATCTTGCGCAAATTGGGTTTGCGCAAATGTCATGGCGACAATGCCGGTCAAAAGCACAGCCGACGCCATATAATTATAGACTTTCAGCATATGGGACCGAAGTCCCTGATCAATCGCTGCGGCTTCTTGGACACCGGCCCGCGAAGCCATAGCGGCTTCCGCTTGACGTTGTTGCGGGTCTAGCCATTCGGACATAATAATCTCCTCAAAAACACGGCACGATAGCCTTATTCGATAATATCGGGTGTTTTTCAGTCTATTTCAAGCAAAACCGGACAAATTACGCAAAGAATATCGTGACCGGGGAGTTAGGGTCCGGACTCGATAGAAACAGCACCGAGGTTTGAAGCCATTTTGCTCAGGGCTAGGAAGTGAGCCGCCGGGATATACATATATCTCAAGGCTTGCTGACGCAGCACTGGGCAAAATGGGTCAAATCCTAAAGGACGTCAAAATGGCTTCGATCTCGTCGCAAAATACGCTTGCAGGCAGAATAACTGCCTGACTGCGCGCATTTTGCCCCAATATCTTTGCCATTTTGACGCCTCGATGCTGTTTCTATTGGGTCCGGACCCTAACCATTTTTTGCCAGCATATGCGCCAGACTTTCGGTGGCCGCCTGCACCTGATGCCAGCAGGAGGCAAAGTCATCTTCATCGCCATAATAGGGATCAGCCACGCTTTGCCCCTGCCAGCCCGGCAAATGGTCAAGCAGCAAGCTTAACTGCGCCGTCCCGGTCCCGCTCATGGCCTGTAAATCGGTAAGGTTATTGCTGTCCAAAGCGCAAATCAGATCAAATTCCACAAAATCGCTTTGGCGCACTTGCCGCGCCTTATATGCCGAAATATCAATGCCGCCATATTGCAGCGCCGCAGCCCTAGCGCGCCGATCCGGGGCATGGCCAATATGCCAGTCGCCCGTGCCAGCAGAGTCAATCTTCAGCGTCAAATCCTTCTGCTTAGCGGCTTGACGCATAGCTGCCTCGGCGAGGGGAGAACGGCAGATATTGCCCAAGCAGACGAATAAAACGGATTGTATCGGACGGATGACGGTCATGCGGCACTCTTCTTGGCTTGCGCTTTGTCTACGGCTTGCTTACGCATTAACGCAGAGAGAATAAAAATAAAGAGGAGAGCGAATATGGCCAGCAGCGCGGAAGCAGCAGCGGGATCAACCTCAACCGGTCAAGCGTTTGGCACGCCGGGTTATCGCAATTATGTCCTGTTCACCTTGTTGTTGTGCTACACCCTCAACTTCATTGACCGCATTTTAATTCAGGTCCTGTCTGAACCGATCATTAATGAATTTGGCCTGAAAGATTGGCAATTCGGCTTGTTATCAGGATTTGGCTTCGCGCTTCTCTACACCATTGCTGGTATACCTATCGCCCGGCTTGCGGAACGAATGAACCGGGTAAAGATCATCGCCATCAGCATCGTAATCTGGTCGCTGATGACCGCGCTATGCGGTCTTGCGGGCAGCTTTATCGCGCTACTCGCTTTCCGTGTCGGGGTCGGCATTGGTGAGGCGGGGCTGACGCCGCCGGCCAATTCGATCATCGCCGATTATTTTCCGCCGCGCAGCCGGGCCCGGGCGCTGGCCGTTTATGCCATGGGCGTGACGTTGGGCAGCGTGCTTGCGGCGGCCTTTGGCGGACCGATTGCGCAGGCCTTTTCATGGAGAGAGGCGTTTTTGCTGCTCGGTATTCCCGGCATATTGGTAGGTGTCGTCGTCTGGTTCACGATAAAGGAGCCGCCGCGCGGCTATTCAGACCCGGTGGGAACGCCCAAAGTGGAATCGCGTGGATTTGGGGAAACTTTGGGACGGCTGGCGGGCAACAGAAGCTACTGGCTCAACGTCACAGCGGCGACGATAGTCGCGTTTGTCGGCTATGGTGTTTCGTCATTTCAGGCATCTTTTTTTGTCAGGGCCTATGATCTCAGCTTAGCGCAGGTTGCTACGCAATTTTTGATACCTCTTGGCCTCGCTGCGGCAGGTGGGACATTTTTGGGCGGTTTCCTCACCGAAAAATTAAGCGGCCGTTTCGGCACTGCGGTGGCCTGGCTGCCCGGATATGGCCTTATCCTCGCCGTTCCTTTTTATTGGTTCGGATTTGGCAGCAGCGATCCGTTCATCGCATTCTGGCTGCTATTTGCAGCTGCAATCCTGCATTATAGCTATTTGGGCGCGCAATATACGATTTGTCAGGGTGTTGTAGGCGCCCGTTCACGCGCGACGGCGATTGCAATCATGCTCTTCGTCGTCAATTTCATTGGCTATGGCGCAGGGCCTTTGGTGGTCGGATTGCTGAGTGATCATTATGCAACGGCGTTTCTGGCCTCATCGCAATTTGCGGGTGAACTTACCATTCCGATGTGCAAAGGCGACGGAGCCACGTTGCTGCAAAATCTGGGCGCGACCAAAGCCGCATTTTGCTCGCAGATGAGCGCAGAAGGTCTGCGTCAATCGGTTAAGCTGGTGTCCTTGCTATTCGGCGTTGCCGGGCTCGTATATCTGATGACATCGAAAACTTTGCACAAAGACATGGTTGCCAAAATGAATTGACGGCGCGTTTTTCCGCCAAACCGTAATGGCGCGGCATAAGGATTTTACTGGCATTGCATGAATTTAATCGTGCGATTAAAAAACAACTTGACGTTCGCGTAAACAAGCTGTCAATTGCCGATAAAAATTCAGCTCAATAGGAGAATAGCCATGTCATTGGATAGCATCCCCCGCAGTGCCTATAACGAAGATCATGAAGCGTTTCGCCGCACCGTGCGGCAATTTATGGAAAATGAAATCGCTCCCAATGCCGCGAAATGGCAGGAAGAAAAAATTGTCCCCAAATCTATCTGGCCCAAGGCAGGGGAATTGGGGATGTTATGCCCGACTGTGCCGGAGGAATATGGCGGTCTAGGTCTCGATTTCGGTTATAACGCCATCGTTGACGAAGAAAGCAGCTACTATGGCGGTGCGGCCACTGGATTTTCGCTGCAAAGCGATATCGTGGTCAATTATCTCGTCAGCTATGGCAGCGAAGAGCAGAAGAAACATTGGCTGCCCAAATTGGTGTCGGGCGAGGTAGTAACCGCCATCGCCATGACTGAGCCTGGCACGGGATCCGACCTGCAAAGCATGACGACCACGGCCAAAAAAGACGGCAATCACTATGTCATCAACGGCAGCAAAACCTATATCACCAATGGGCAGAATGCCGACCTGATATTGGTCTGCGCCAAAACCGACACCGAAGTTCAGCCCGCTTGGAAGGGCGTTTCGATTATCCTGGTGGAGGCGGAACGCGAAGGTTTTAAGCGCGGCCGCAACCTCGACAAAATCGGCATGGATGAAGCCGATACATCGGAGTTATTTTTCGAAGATGTCCGTGTGCCGATGACCAATTGTCTTGGCGAAGAGGGCAAAGGCTTCATCTATTTGATGAGCGAATTGCCGCAGGAACGTCTGTCCATCGCCGTATCGGCCATGGCATCGACGCAAAAGGCGTTCGACGAAACCGTCGCCTTCGTGAAAGAACGCAAAGCGTTTGGCAAAACCGTGTTTGATTTTCAAAATACCAAATTTGTCTTGGCCGATATTAAGGCAAAGCTGCAAGTTGGCTGGGCGCATCTCGATTGGGCCTTGAACCGCCATTATAAAAAAGAGCTGACCGCCGAAGAGGGCGCAGCGGCCAAGCTGTGGCATACCGAATTGCAATGGGAAGTGATGGACAAATGCCTGCAATTACATGGCGGCGCGGGATATATGAATGAGTATGCCATTGCCAAAATGTGGCGCGGTGCCCGCGTTACCCGGATTTTCGGCGGTACCAGCGAGATTATGAAAGAGCTGATCGGACGCAGCCTGTAACCGGCAACCCAATCTTTGACTTGACGTCGCCACCCCTGATCTGTTTGGGGGCGGCGATTTTATTTTGATGAAAGTAAAAATATGGCCCGCCCTGAACCGTGGCAATTGCTACCCGAAAGCTATCCCTTTAGCCATTTGACCGAAACCCGCTTTGCCGACCTCGATCTGCTGGGCCATATCAACAATGTATCGATGGCCGGGCTGTTTGAACATGGCCGGGGAATGTTTAACCACAGCATCGCGGCGCAGCGCCGGACCGAGGGGCAACGCTGGTTAATCGCAGCGGTCGATATCAACTATATTGCCGAGGCACATTTCCCGCAGCCAGTGCGCATTGCCAGCGGGATCAGCCGGATCGGCAATAGCAGCTGGGACATTGCATCCGCCGCATTTCAGGATGGCGAATGCAAGGCCACCTGCCTGACCACAATCGTCCTCACGGAAGCGAGCGGCTCGGTCCCGATCAGCGACGATCTGCGCCGCGAATTTGAACGGCTCGGCATTACCCGCTGATCCCGCAGGCGAACGGCAATCAGGAGAGGCTGGCCCGTTAACAGCTAGAATATTTTCACGCGGGATGGGCGTTGCCCTTGTCCGTACCGGCGGCCAAATCATTCACATCATCAAGGCCAATCGCGCGCAGAAATACCATGCCTTCCACCCGCTGCATTAGAATTGCCGCTTCGCGCGCCCGCGCGCTCTCATTTTCGCTAACCAGCTGCGCCTTGGCCCATTCGAAATAGACGCGGCCCATCTGCTCGCCCACTTGCCGGTAAAATGGGTCGCCTTGCGCGGACAGTGATGCGATTTGCAGGAAAAGCTGCAAATAGGGCGTGAAGGCCGCCTGCCCCAAAATGGATATGGTCCGGGTGATGCAGGCATCCAGCGGCAACGGCGCATTCGCTCCGCCCGCCAACATCATGGCAGTCGTGCGCGCGGCGATCCGCTGCAATATGGCGGTCATCAGCCCAGCTTTGTCACCAAAATAATAGACCAGCATACGGTCGCTCGTCCCCGCCGCCTTGGCCAGCGGGCGCAGGCTTGCTGCATTGAGCCCAGCCGTAAGCACATGGTCAGCCATTTTCTCAAGCGACGCCTCGCGCTGCATTTCGGTCTTTTTCATTTTAGGCTTGTAGCAGCTGCTACAATATTGTAGCAAGTGCTACATAATCGGGGTTGAAAGGAGTATTGGAATGGACGACTCGGCATATATTTTGGGCAACGCTGGGTTTATCCTTTTCACGCTAGGACTGATTATCGGCGCGGTGATCCCACGCCTCCGGAATGCCAGAATGGCGTTATCGGCGCATTTGACCGCAGTCCAGTCGGGCCTAGCCTTGATGATATTCGCGGTCTTCTGGCCGTTTTTCGGATTGCCCGATTGGGCGGCTGCGCCGGTTGGCTGGTCATTGACCATGTCCTTTTATCTGCTGACCACTGGCATCACTCTTGCCGCCCATTTTGGGGCCAGCAAGGCGTTACCCATGGCGGGTGAGGGGTTTTCGAGCAGTAGAGTAAGGGAAAATTTGGTCTCCATACTCACAATCGGCAGCTCGGTTTGGATGTTGCTGACCTGCCTTTTCGTCTGCTTTTTCTTACTCACTGCTTAACTTCTAGAGGGAGGTATCGATGTCTGATTTATACCATAAATGGCTAACCACCTGGGGCTGGGGCGTTGTCCTGTTTGGTTTGGCCCTCGCGGGTATCGCATGGGATGCCACCAGCGGCTTCACGCGGATATTCTTCGACTTGGTTGGCAGCCCGATTGCCGAAGCACCTGATACGCAGATGCGTTTTGTGATCGGGTTGATGGGCTGCGTCACCGCCGGATGGGGATTGACCTTCATGGCCGTTTTTAAAGCAGCAGCGCAGCTATCGCCAGAAACCGCGCGGCCTATCTGGGGCGTGACCACCGCAGCCGCCCTGTTTTGGTATGGCACCGACAGCGCCATTTCGATTGCGCTCGGCTACCCGCTGAATGCCGCGTCAAACACGGTACTGTTGGCGCTCTACCTCATCCCCATATGGCGGAGCGGAGTGCTACGGGGAAAATCAACCTTCTCTCAATCATGCAAGCAATTTAATAGGTCCTGAGCCTAAACCCGGGCATTTCTATGGCGCGAGGAAATAGGTTTCACGCAAAGGCGCAAAGATTTTGAAGACGGCAGCGTAAGCGGTGAGGCAGCAGGCAGGCCCCGTCCCCTTGATAAACTTCGCACTCTTTTTGTTAAGTTCGGGGCTGGTGATCGGGACTGTTTGGTATTATGTGCCCTTAATTCGTGCTGAATTTTAGCGTTGGATGCTACTTCGATGGCTATGTGACTAAGTCTAAGGGTAGATCAGATATGTCCCTTAATCTTTTACCGTCTATCATCGTATCTAGTAACTCAAGCGTGTCTTCCCTCCTCAAATCAAGAAGTGCGTCTCTTAGTTCGGGTAAGGCAAAATGGTAAACACAGTCTATGTCTCCCGTGCCGAGAGCTAATGAAGCAATACGAGTCGGCATGGGTTCGCCAGTAATGACAGCGATGTGAGGCAAGCGTCCCTTACGATTTCTGACAAGGTTTAAACCTTCAGATCTTGCATTTTGAGCGCGATCGCTTCGAAGTGTCCATTTACAGCTGAGCGATGCATGGAGGATTGGCTGATTGTTGTTAAGCGCTCTTAAGCTTGACAATTTAGCTGTCTGATCATCGACTAACACAATGCTCCTATTTATAGTCTGATCGGTTTCGGGCATTCGTCCTACGATGATGTCTGGCTTTATTAGGTAGTCTGAACCTAGAGCAGTTGCGATTTGTTTGTTCGTTTTTGCAATTGCCTCAAGGTCGTCGAGGTGAGCATATTGATCGAATTGAGCAATCCCGCCGCCCTTATTTACAAAAAAGTTACCAGGCCTAAGGTGTTGCATCTGCTCAAAACAAAGTCTGACGAAGGTAGCAGTTATCTCTTCAAAATTTGAACCGGCAGTTTGTCCGGGTAATTTTCCCGCAGTTTTGGCAATTCCAATTCTATCCAAAATCGCGCTAGCAATGTCGACGCTTATTCTGCTGCCACTGTCAGCATTGCTTGGAACGCCTTTGGTGTTTTGTGTCAATGTTTCCAGCAAAATGGTGGCGTGGAATTCCGTTCTTGCTTTGGAAAGCCAAGCATCAGCCATTATGCGGCCCGTACAAGAAAATGTTTTTGTACCGACAATGCAATTTTCAAATTATGCGCCACGGCTCTCGCCACCGGCGGAGGAAAGGCGTTGCCAACTTGCCGGTAGCTGGCGGTTTTTCTGCCGTGGAATTGCCAGTCATCTGGAAAACCCTGCAGCCGCGCCACCATACGCACGGTGAGGCGCGGCGTGCCGACGAAATCGGGGCCGGGGGTTTCGTTGAACAGGCTTTTGCCCTCTACGCCCAGCGTGGCCCAAGCGCGGCGCGCGCGGGTGGGGCCAAGATCGGGGCCGCCATGTTTCTTGCTGCCGCCCACGATAGTAGGCGCGATGTCATCTGCGCCCGCCGCCCATTTCTTCGCACCGCGCCAGCCGCCCGCCGCCATCAGGTCCAGCAATGTTTCCCCCACAGTGGGCGGATTATGCGGCTGTGCTGTTGGCCAATCAAAAGCATCGACATATTCCCGGCGCAGGGCGACAATCACAACCCGGGGGCGCAGCTGCGGGACGCCATAATCGGAAGCGTTGAGCAAACGCCAGTCGGCTTTATAGCCCAGCTTTTCGAGCTGTGCCTTCAACCCGTTGCGATAATCCTCAAAGGCCGCCGATAAAAACCCGCGGACATTTTCGATCATGATCGCGCGTGGACGGATCTCATCGATAAGGCGGATGGCGGCGGGGAACAGATTGCGCTCGTCTTTTTCGCCCAGCTGCTTTCCCGCGATGGAAAAGGGCGGACAGGGCAGACCGCCGGCGAACAAATCGGTTCCAGCAAATTCGCGTCCGTCAAACGCATTCATATCGGCGCAGCGCACATCCCATGCGGGGCGATTGAGCCGCAGCGTCGCCGCGCAATCGGTGTCAATCTCCACCAGCGCGTTGTGATGAAACCCGGCCTGCTCCAACCCGAGAGCCTGACCACCGGCACCTGCGCAAAATTCGATAGAATGCATGATGAAGTTCCCTTTTTGCGAACTTCTATGTTCTTGCAATGTTCACGTCAAGAAGGAAGTTCGGGATGGCGGAGGAATCTTCGTGACTTTGCGCCTTTGCGCGAGATTATTTTGGTTCACGCAGAGGGCGCTGAGGCGCGCAAAGACAGGCGGTTAATTCAGTACATTGTGCCCGGAATTCCGAGAGTGAAAAACAATTTTACCTTAGCCGAGGCTTTCAATAATCATTTTTTCGGCATCAGCCATTGCACCTGCATAACGGTCAAATAGAGCTTGTTTTTCCTCATCGTTTAACACTGGCCAACCGCTTGCTTTCCACGTTTGAATGCTTCGCTCATTTTTAGAATAAGCGGCAACTGGGGTGCAGATTATTACCGCATCAGAACCTCGAAACTCCTCAAGCGAGAGAATCGCCTCCGAAATCAATGTGGACAGGATCCTCTTTTGATACGGCGTCAAATCCATTTTAGCCCAACATATCAAAAAGTAAGGAACAAGCTTGCCGTTGTCATTCACTACAAATGTCGGTTTTACTGGTACCCGAACGCCGGCAGAAACCGGGAAGAACTCTATCATGTCCCTGAAGATTTGGATACCGGCCCAACCTTTACGCTCTTTCTCAGAGTGAAATGCTTTGAGAATCCATTTTGCTCGTTGCTGTGCAGCAGGGTCTTTGATGCTGTCTGAGCACTTGAGAGCTTGTGTGATTGAAATGCCATCAACGACAATTGCCACGCATATGCTCACTGTAGAAAGCAAGCTCGTTCTTGGTGGGTTGATTGCGAAATTATGTAAGGCAAATGCAGTAGCATCCCGTCTCGGGCGAATGTTTTTTACCCAGTTGTGAACTGCTGGAGGCCTGCTTAGCTTTTTAAGCAATTTTGGGAGAGACTTTTTCATTTGCTTTACCTTACTATCTAGATGTCATCTTACTTTCTAAGATCAATTCGTCAGAAATCTCCATTCCTGGATTTGAAGAGCTTTTATGGTTCCAAACTTTTGACCATGCGCCACCCAAGTCGTGTGACATTTCACGAAGAATAAAGGCAGGGAGTCGAATCAAAGGTTCGATCGCCTCAACTATGATAGCTTGGTCAGAAAGCTCAATAGTAGGATTCACGTTTTCCACACTATTTGTTTCGGTATTGTACCGAGTTGCACGGTCTGTGATTGGATCTGCGCCAAATTTTTTGAATGCAGAATATACTTCCCTAAATACAGGACCATGATCCCATGCCTCAATTTTTGCTAGAGTAAGCTTTCTACTCTCTTTCAAAAGAGCATATTCATAAGCAAAATATATAAGCTTATTTAAAGCCATGTTGGTCGGCCGCTCCCCATGATTTTCGCAGAAATCTAAAATCCAGTTAGCAACCTCTTTTACGCTGTATGTTGAAGGGGAAGTCACTTTCTCACTCCGCCGCAACCCCTGCCGCTTCGAACATATCTGCGCCATCGTCGTCGGTGGCGGCGTCGTTGGCTACTTTCTTTTTGCGCTTGTCGAAGCTGCCCCATACTTCGCCCCAATTGCCACGGGTGGAGGCTTTGGAATATTCGGTGGCGCGGGTTTCGAAGAAGTTGGCGTGTTCCACCCCGTTGATCAGCGGTGCGAGCCATGGCAGCGGGTGATCCTCCACCATATAAACAGGTTGCAGGCCCAGCCCTTGCAGGCGCCAATCGGCAATATAGCGGATATACCGTTTAATTTCTTTGGCGGTCATGCCGGGAACGGGGCCCATTTCGAAGGCGAGATCGATGAAGCGGTCCTCCAGACGGACCACTTTTTGGCAGCAATCGATAATGTCTTCTTTCACCGCCTTGGTCAGGCAATCGCGTTCCTTGGTAAAGGCGTGGAACAGTTTGGTGATGCCTTCGCAATGCAGGCTTTCGTCCCGGATTGACCAGCTGACAATCTGACCCATGCCCTTCATCTTGTTAAAGCGTGGGAAATTCATCAACATGGCAAAGGAAGCGAACAGCTGAACCCCTTCGGTAAAGCCGCCGAACATGGCGAGCGTGCGGGCGATATCCTCGTCGCTGTCGATGCCGAATTCGTCGAGATAATTCACCTTGTCGGCCATTTCTTCATATTCGAGGAAGGCGCTATATTCGCTTTCGGGCATTCCGATGGTGTCGAGCAGATGCGAATAAGCGGCGATATGCACGGTTTCCATGTTGGAGAAGGCGGTGAGCATCATCTTCACTTCGGTAGGTTTGAACACCATGCCGTATTTTTCGTGATAGCAATCCTGCACCTCAATATCGGCTTGCGTGAAGAAGCGGAAAATTTGCGTCAGCAGGTTGCGTTCATGCTCGCTGATTTTCTGCGCCCAATCGCGGCAATCTTCACCCAGCGGCACTTCTTCGGGCAACCAGTGAATCTGCTGCTGCCGTTTCCACATGTCATAAGCCCATGGATATTCAAACGGCTTATAGCTTTTACGTGCTTCTAACAATGACATATTTTCTGCTTCCTCTTAAACTTTCAAACTCGATCAAAATACTATTTTGATCGAAATTATTACTGACATGCCAAACATTCATCATAGTCCGTGGTGCCGGCGGTGGTCATCAGCTCGACCTTTTTGGGGTCCAGCGTATTGTCCGCCTCGACGCCGCCGCCTGCTTGGCCTTCGGTATTGTCGCTACCTGCAAAACCGGCGCGCTGCATCGATTTGCTGCGCAGATAATAGAGCGATTTGACGCCCAGTTCCCATGCGCGGAAATGCAGCATCAACAGATCCCATTTTTCCACATCGGCGGGGATGAACAGGTTCAGCGACTGCGCCTGATCAATATAAGGCGTGCGGTCGGCGGCCAGTTCGATCAGCCAGCGTTGGTCGATTTCAAAGCTGGTTTTGAAGCTGTCTTTTTCCTCCGGTGAGAGGAAATCAAGATGCTGTACACTGCCGCCTTTTTCCAGGATGCTGTTCCAGACGTTGTTGCTGTCTTTCGATTTATCCTTCAGCAATTTTTCCAGATAGGGGTTTTTCACGATGAAGCTGCCCGACAGGGTTTTGTGCGTATAGATATTGGCCGGAATAGGTTCAATGCACGCGCTGGTGCCGCCGCAGATGATGGAGATGGACGCGGTGGGCGCAATCGCCATTTTGCAGCTGAACCGCTCCATCACGCCTTGATCGGCGGCGTCGGGGCAGGGGCCACGTTCCTTGGCCAGCATCATCGACGCTTCATCGGCTTGCGCGCGGATATGTTTGAAGATTTTCATATTCCACGATTTGGCCAATGCGCTTTCAAAGCCAAGGCCGCGCGCTTGCAAGAAGCTGTGGAAACCCATGACTCCAAGGCCAACGCTGCGTTCCCGGCTGGCTGAATAACGGGCGCGGGCCATTTCATCGGGCGCACGGTCGATAAAATCTTGAAGGACATTATCGAGCATCCGCATCACATCTTCGATAAAGCCTTTCTCCACGCTCCACTCATCCCATTTTTCGAGATTGAGCGACGAGAGGCAGCATACGGCGGTGCGGTCTTCACCCAAATGGTCGCGACCCGTGGGCAATGTGATTTCGCTGCAAAGGTTAGACGTGGATACTTTCAGGCCCAAATCGCGGTGATGTTTGGGCATATTGTTGTTCACCGTGTCGGAGAAGACAATATAAGGCTCTCCGGTGGCCAGCCGGGTTTCGACCAGCTTTTGAAACAGGCTGCGTGCATCAACCTTGCTGCGCACTTCGCCGGTTTTGGGGGATTTTAGTTCGAATTCTGCGCCGTCGCGCACCGCTTCCATAAATTCATCGGTAAGCAATACGCCATGATGGAGGTTCAGCGCCTTCCGGTTGAAATCGCCCGAAGGTTTGCGGATTTCCAGAAACTCTTCAATTTCGGGATGATGCACGTCAAGATAACAGGCCGCGCTGCCCCGGCGCAGCGAGCCCTGGCTAATGGCAAGGGTCAAGCTGTCCATCACGCGGACGAAGGGAATGATGCCGCTGGTTTTGCCGTTCAGGCCAACCGGCTCACCAATACCGCGCACGCTGCCCCAATAAGTGCCAATGCCGCCGCCGCGTGAGGCAAGCCAGACATTTTCATTCCACGTGTTAACGATGCCGCCAAGACTATCATCCACGCTGTTCAAATAACAGCTGATCGGGAGGCCGCGTCCGGTGCCGCCATTGGACAAAACCGGGGTGGCGGGCATGAACCACAAACGGCTAATAGCATCATATAGCCGCTGGGCATGACCTTGATCATCGGCATAGGCGTCGGCGACGCGGGCAAACAAATCCTGATAGGATTCACCGGGAAGCAAATAGCGGTCCTGCAATGTTTCCTTGCCAAATTCGGTTAGCAATGCGTCACGGCTGCTGTCGGTTACGATTTTATAACGGCGCGCGTTGACTTTTTTGCTGTCGTCTTTTTGCGCAGGCTTTTCAGGCGCAGCAGAGGCCGCAGCGCTTTGCTCCGATTTTGCTTTATCGATCAGGCCGTCTGCCTTCAACGCACCTGTGTCTGTTTGAGCGGCTGCTTTGCTGCTATTTTTTTCTTCTGCTATTAACATTTCGCTCACACCATCGGCTCCTTCGCCTGATCCGCTATCTCTGAAATCCATTTTCTTTGCGCTCCCCTAATGCCGTTTTTCTGGCGGCGCATGTCCGGTAAACGGACAACGCTGCTCTGACCCTGTCGGACAAGGCGATGTTCGCTACTTGTTCGACTCGGAGTGCGAACACTCCTGTTACCATATTTCCGAGCCCAGGAAGCATCAAAATTATGTTTTCCCACACTTATCAACGGGAATATTTGCTTGACTACAGAATCACCTTCTGCAGCGCTATAACACAATTTGTAGGTATGCCCCCTGTGGCCAACCGCTACCTATAGTGCCTCATTCATTTTGAAACGCAAGAGGGTAAATGGTTAATTCACCATTCGGTTCGTCGCTATTCTGATTCCACTCATCGCAGACAAATTTATGTTGCAGTGCAGCGACGCGTGGAGTTTCTATGGCTGCAACGATATGCAAGGCCCAAAACGGAGATAATGAATTTTTTCGGCCCAGCCCACCGTCCATGGCCGCTTGCACGCACAATGCCTACTAAATATGGGGGACGGCTGTTTCGGATCTAACCTTATCCGGCAATCTGGAATTTATCTGTGGAAAATTCAAATTCTGGACAAGGTCGCCGCGATTGATATGACAGTGGGCAACCGACTCTCCTAATTTGAAGGCCCGTTCATGACCGTCACCATCACCGAATCCGACCTGATTGAAAGCATCGCCGATGCGCTGCAATTTATCAGCTATTATCACCCGATGGATTATATTCGCGCGTTAGGCGAGGCGTATGAGGCGGAACAAGGCCCTGCGGCAAAAGATGCTATAGCGCAGATTTTGACCAACAGCCGGATGTGCGCCGAAGGCCACCGGCCGATCTGTCAGGATACCGGTATCGTCAATGTCTTCATCAAATGGGGTATGGATTGTCAGCTCGACAATCGGTCGCGCAGCTTGCAGGATATAGTCGATGATGGGGTGCGCCGCGCGTATCTGCACCCCGAAAATAAACTGCGCGCGTCCGTTTTGGCGGACCCTGCCTTTACCCGCCGCAACACCAAGGACAATACGCCGTCGGTTTTGTCGGTGGAAATGGTGCCCGGACAAACCGTCAGCATCGATGTCGCAGCAAAGGGCGGCGGTAGCGAGGCGAAGAGCAAATTTAAGATGATGAACCCGTCCGATAATATCGTGGAATGGGTGAAGGAAATGATCCCACAAATGGGCGCAGGTTGGTGCCCGCCCGGAATGTTGGGAATTGGCATTGGCGGCACGGCCGAACATTCCATGCGGCTGGCCAAAGAAAGCCTGATGCAGCCGATTGATATGGGCCAATTAAAAGCACGCGGCGCGAAAAATGATCTGGAACAGCTGCGCATCGACATCTTTGACGCCGTCAATGCGATGGGTGTGGGCGCGCAGGGGCTGGGCGGGCTGTCCACCATATTGGATGTCAAAATCCTCGATTACCCCTGCCATGCGGCGAATAAGCCCGTGGCGATGATCCCCAATTGCGCCGCCACGCGCCACGCGCATTTCACGCTGGACGGCAGCGGCCCTGCGTATCTGGAACAGCCAGACCTATCACAATGGCCCGATGTGCATTGGACACCCGATGCCAGTGCAAAGCGGGTCAATCTCGACATTCTGACCCGTGCAGAAGTGCAAAGCTGGAAACAGGGCGACCGGCTGCTTCTGTCGGGAAAAATGCTTACCGGACGCGATGCTGCGCATAAACGCATTGCCGATATGCTGGCCAAAGGGGAGGATTTGCCCGTTTCGTTCAAGGGCCGAGTGATTTACTATGTCGGCCCGGTTGACCCGGTGGGCGAGGAAATCGTCGGTCCTGCTGGTCCCACCACGGCGACACGGATGGACAAATTCACGCGCATGATGCTGGATCAAGGCCTGTTGGCGATGGTGGGTAAGGCCGAACGCGGGCCAGACGCGACAAATGCAATCCGCGAAGGCAAAAGCGCCTATTTGATGGCGGTCGGCGGGGCGGCTTACCTCGTGTCCCGCGCGATCAAGGGCAGCAAGGTCGTCGGTTTCGAAGATTTGGGCATGGAGGCGATTTACGAATTTGAAGTGCAGGATTTCCCTGTCACGGTCGCGGTCGATAGCGAAGGCCATAATGTGCACCAACTCGCGCCCGCGATGTGGCAGAAGAAGATCGCCGATGAGGGTTTGTTGAGCGATGCATAAAGGCTCCTGCCTGTGCGGTGCGGTTAACTTTACCGTTGCAGGCGATCTTGCGCCGCCCGATGCCTGCCACTGTTCGCAATGCCGCAAACAATCGGGGCATGTTTGGGCCTCCACCGATGTGCCGGAGGAGCGGATTAGCATTTCGGGGCAGGAGCATATCAGCTGGTATGCGTCATCCGAAAAGGTGCGGCGTGGCTTTTGCAAAAATTGCGGCTCGGTGCTGTTCTGGGACCCTATCCACCATCCCCGCATCGCCGTTGCCATGGGCGCGTTTGATCCGCCGACGGGGACAAAGCTGCACGTGCATATTTTCACCGCCGACAAGGGCGATTATTATGACATTGCCGATAATGTCCCGCAGGAGTGAATAATAACAGATGGCCGATAGGGTAAAAGCAAAGGGCCCCAATAGCCTAACCCTGCCGGTCCGGTTGTTTTCGCCGCATGACCCGGTAAAATTGGCGACCATATTGAAAAATGCGGGGTCAGAAGAAACCAAAGCCGCTCACTCAAACCGGCGCACCTCAGGATATATTGGATTATCTGGCAAAGACAGTGGATGCGCGGCCAATGCAAGGATAAGGCGTGCACTGAAGAATTGAGTGCGCGCCTTCCCGTAAATCAGAGCTCCGGTGCGATTGCTCGAACCCTGCCGATAAGCTACCGCGATTATTGTGCCTGCTGGCCGCGCATTTGCGCTTCTAATTGGGCTTGGATTTCCGGAGGAATACCTTGGCTCGCGCCCGCGCCCGCGCCCGCACCGCCGCCCGCTTTTTGTGCGGCTTCTTGTTGTTCACGCATCTGCGCCATGCCTTTTTGGAACTCTTCTTGGCTGATAAAATCTTTCAGCTCAATTTCGAAGATTAACACGCTGTCGCCCGGCATAATGACTTCACCGGTTTGGGGGTTGGTCCGGTCATCGGGACCATAGCCGAGCGCCGATGGGATCCAGACTTTATATTTGCCGCCCTTTTGCATTTTTTTAAGCGCTTCGGAAAAACCAGGAACCACGCCATTGACGGGCAGCGGCGCTTGTTCATTCTGATCAAATACGGTGCCGTCGCGCAGCGTTCCTTTATAGGCGATCAGGGTCACATCGGTATCGGTGGGTGATTTACCTTCGCCTGCGCGAATGGTTTGGAATTGCAGGCCCGATTTGGTGGTTTCTACACCGGACGTTTTGCCATTGCTCGCCAAAAAGGCTTCGTTGCTTTGATATTTGCTGCGGACATCCGACGTGCCGAACCATGCCAGCGCGCCTGCCGCGATCAGGACAAGCGCAATGCCGACCCAATATTTGGTCAGCGAGCCTTTGGCAATCGGGCGGATTGGAACGGTGGTGACGGACATGAGCTATTTCCTATTATGTGAAGCGGTTGTGTTTACCGGGCTAATGCTCAGCAGCTATAGACAGGGAATGCGGACAAAAAAAGAGCGCCGATCAAAGGCGCTCTGTTTTTTATCCAGAATGACAGCTTACTTTACGCCGTCACGCTCTTGCTGCTTGCGCTCCATCTTGCGGGCGCGGCGGACAGCGGCGGCTTTTTCCCGAGCGCGCTTTTCCGAAGGCTTTTCAAAATGACGACGCAATTTCATCTCGCGATAAACGCCTTCCCGCTGCAATTTCTTTTTCAAAGCGCGTAGGGCTTGGTCTACATTGTTATCGCGTACCATGATTTGCATAAAAAACTTCACTCCAAACGATTCGGTGCAGCGGGTGGTAAAGTCCCGTAAATCTGCGGAAAAAATAAAAAATGCCGCGAAAAATGCGGCCTGTTGAGCGGGGCATTAACCGCGCTCTCAACCAATATCAAGTGTTTATAGCAGGAAAAGCCCGCATTTGGCAAGCTTTGGCGGGCTAGTGCGACTGTTTTGCAGCAGCTTGCCAACCGCATTGCGCCGCTGTAGCGACATACACCATATGACCAAATTCACTGTCAATGAACGCCCGGTGCAATTCAACATGGATCCGCAAACGCCGCTTTTATGGGCGCTTCGCGATGCCGCCAATTTAACCGGCACCAAATTTGGATGCGGCGCGGGTGATTGCGGTGCTTGCATGGTGGATATTGACGGCGAAGCAATCCGAAGCTGCCTTGTCACTATTGCCGAAGCCGAGGGGCGGTTTGTAACAACGATCGAGGGCTTAAGCCGTGACCGGAGCCATCCGGTGCAGCAGGCAATGGTGGCATCGGGCGCGATCCAGTGCGGATTTTGCACGCCCGGCATCGTGATGGCGGCGCAGGCATTGCTCAAATCCAATCCCAATCCAGTGGATGCGGATATAGACGCGGCCATAACGAATATCTGCCGCTGCGGTGTATATCCCCGGCTGCGCGATGCGATAAAGCAAGCCGCGCGGATTGCCCGGGGTGAGGCCCGCGCCCCAGCCGCTGCACCGCCGCCGGGCATCACGCCCGAAGACGCGGCAAGGGCTGTTCCCGCGATGACTATATCGGACAAAAACAAAATCTAACTTATATCCTCGCGATAATTACTCTTGTTCGAAACAGTGTTGGCATTTACGCTGCCGTCAAACGCAAAAGAGGGTCGTTGTATGTTGGGGAAAAATAACAAGCCGATAATTTATTTGTGCTTGGCTGCGGCCGCTGTGGCAGGCTGCGGCGGAGGCGGTGGGAGTGGTTCAACGCCTCCAGTTGCTGTGCCGCCACCTCCGCCCCCACCACCGCCACCTCCGCCCCCACCACCGCCTCCTACTGGCAATGTTACTATTTCGGGGGTTGCGACCTTTGACCGGGTCCCGCACAGCGCTGTTACCAATGCGCTAAATTATAACGCCATCGTTCAGTCGCCAATCCGCAATCATGTCGTCGAAGCCGCCGACGCGGCTGGCACCATTATCGCGACAGGTTCGACCGATTTGACGGGACGATACAGCCTATCGGTGCCCGCCGGTACGCAGGTTCGCGTTCGCGTTCGGGCGCAATTGCTCAGCACCAGCGGCGCGACTTACAATATAGAAATTCTCGATAATACCAATAACCGTGCGCCATATATTCTGGCGGGTAGCCTAACAACTTCGGGTAGTGCCAATTCGACCCGCAACTTGAATGCAGCATCCGGCTGGGGCGGCACATCCTATACCGGAACACGGGCGGCCGGGCCGTTTGCCATTTCGGATTCGGTCTTTGAAGCTGTTCGCGACATCATCGCCGTGGACAGCAGCGTCGCGTTCACCCCGCTCGATATTTATTGGAGCGTGAATAACCGCCCTGCGAGCGGCGATTTCGCCAATGGGGATGTTGGAACATCCTTTTTCTCGGATACCGGGCAGGCTGGGTTTCCGGGGCCGTTAATTTCTATTCTTGGCGCGGCTGATAATGATTCAGATGAATATGATGCCCATGTTATCGTGCATGAATTTGGCCATTATTTCGAAAATACTTTGTCCCGTTCCGATTCGATCGGCGGTAGTCACAATGACAGCTTTGCGCTGGACCCGCGGCTGGCCTTTGGTGAAGGATTTGGCAACGCATTTTCCGGGATGATCTTAGACGATCCTGAATATCGAGATAGTTTTGGCGCGCGGCAGGCCAACGGTTTTGAGGTAAATGTCGAAGATAATACCTACAGCCCAACCGGATGGTTTAACGAAGGTTCAGTAGGGTCCATCCTGTATGACGTCTATGACAGCAATTCAGACGGCTCGGACAATATCTCGGCAGGCTTTGGCCCCATTTACCGGGCATTTCGCAGTGCCGATTATCAGAGCACTCCGTTAATAACCAACCTGCACAGCTATTTGGGCGCCTTGTCGGCCCAACCCGGGGTCAGCGGAGGCTCCCTCGACGCTTTGATAGCACAGCAGTCAATCGGCAGCCGCAATGCCGATATGTCAGGTGAGACAAATAATGGCGGCATTGCAGCCATTCTGCCCTTCTATAAAAATGTCTCCGTCGGCGGCGGGCCAGTGACGGTGTGTTCGACAAATGCGGCTGGCACCAGAAATCGGCTGGGCAATTATGATTTTGCCAGGTTGAATAACCCGACCGCCCGAAATGTGACAGTAACCGTCACGGCCTCCAGCGGTCCAAATGCGGCCACCACCGATCCGCTGTTTCAGATTTTTAACCGTGGTGTGCAGGTGACGCGCCGGGATGTTAGTGCTGGTACATCGGAAACGCAGACATTGTCCCTTCCCGCCGGTAACTTTATCATCGCGGTCGCAAGCTTTGTGAATATAAACGGCGATCCAACGGGCGACAACGCATGTTATAATCTGACGGTGACAGGATGACGGGAGAATATGTGATGACCCATAAATATGTGATCGGCCTCTCGCTGTTGGTGGCGGCAGTTACGACAAGCGGTTGCACCGAAAATAAGGTTGCGGCGTTGCAAGATGGCGCAGCTGCTGATGCTTCAAAGGCAGCCGAGCATGGAGGCAAAGAGCATCGGACGGTAAAAGTCGGCGCTGGCCTTAGCTTCACCCATGATATGCCAACTGGAACGCTGCAACCGGGTGGTAGTTATAGCACGACTGTGAAAATTGTGCATGGCTATACCGGCGGAACATTGTCGTTAACCGCCAATGCCGATGACGGCCTAACGCTGGGTGCTCGGCAAACCGCGATGCAATTGGCGAAAGGCAGCGCGGCCAGCTGGACGATACCGTTCAAAACATCGGCCAATGGTGTATATTATATCAATATGGTTGGCACGGTGACGAAAGCAGACGGCGCATCAGAAGCGCGTGCTTATTCGATCCGCGTCGAAGTGGGCGATCAAAGCCGGCAACAAAAACCCGCGCTGAAAGAAGTGATATTACCTGCCGAAGAGCAGATTTCCGAGTAACCCATTACGGGATCGCCAGCGCGTCAAACAAGCGCGCTGGCTATTGCTCCAGTTCGACATCCCAATAGAGCCAGTCCCGCCATGTTTCATGCAGATGGTTGGGCGGGAACGCGCGGCCAATATGCTGCAATTGCCAGCTGGTTGGACGAATGGGTTTGCTGTGCAGTTGCATATGCGCTTGCTGCGGCGTGCGGCCACCCTTTTTCAAATTACATGGCAGGCAAGCCGCAGCGACATTTTCCCAGCTGGTTCCCCCGCCCAAACGGCGCGGTATCACGTGATCAAAGGTTAAATTGTCGCCTGAGCCGCAATAGACGCATTGGAATTTATCGCGCAGGAACAAGTTGAACCGGGTGAAGGCCGGATATTCGGAAGGCTTCACATATTGTTTCAGCGCAATCACCGAAGGGATTTGCATATCCAAGCTGGGGCTATGGACCTGTTCATCGTAGCTCGCGATAATGTCGACCTTGTCGAGAAAAACGGCTTTGATCGCGGTTTGCCACGGCCATAGGCTGAGCGGATAGTAGCTGAGCGGCGTATAATCCGCGTTCAGCACAAGGGCCGGGCAGTTTTCCGGGTGCCTCGCTGGTGCTGCTGCTTCTAATAATCCTGCTTCATACATGGCTTCGATCACTCTCCCCCGTTTTGCAACTCCGTTATGAACCCCTTTGCAGCTTTTCAAAAGCTACTTTTGCTCTTCCTTCATTGTCGTTACAGCTTTTTGACATATGCCACATTATTTACAACAAATATGACGTCAAGAGGGCAAATACCCCAATATATTGCGTTGCCCGATGCTGCAGCGGATATGTCACAAGATCCGAAAGCGCGGATCGTAACCACGCGCTTTGCACCCAGCCCCAATGGTCATTTGCATTTGGGACACGCTTATGCGGCAATTTGCGCGCATGATTTTGCCCGCGCCCATGGCGGCCGGTTTCTGCTGCGGATAGAGGATATTGACGGCACACGCAGCCGCCCTGAATTTGTGGGTGGCATATTGGCGGATATGCAATGGCTTGGTCTCTGCTTTGATGGCGATGTGATTTTTCAGTCAGCCCGGGTGGACAGTTACCGCCAAGCGTTGGAACAGCTTCACGCCATGGGATTGGTTTATAAATGTATCTGCACACGCGGCGATATTGCCGCAGCGATACAGGCGAAGGCCGTGCGCCATGGGCCAGACGGGCCGGTCTATCCCGGGACGTGCAGAGGCCGCGATGTGCCCGCGGACAAGCCTTATTGCTGGCGGCTCGATATGGGCAAAGCGTTGGATCGGGCGGGCCCTATTGGTTGGACCGACCTGATCGCTGGGGATCAATTTGGCGATGCGGCGCAATTCGGGGACATCGTGCTGTGGCGTAAAGATGCTCCGGCGAGCTATCATTTGGCCGCAACGCTAGACGATGCGGCGGACGAAATTACATATATTGTGCGGGGCAAAGACCTGTTTGCTTATACGGCGGTGCACCGGCTGTTGCAAAATCTGCTGGGTTTGTTGCAGCCTGCGTATTGGCATCACGAGTTATTCTGCGATGATAATGGCGAAAAACTGGCCAAGAGCCGCAGTTCAGCGGCGCTTTCGGCCCTGCGTGCTGGCGGCAGGGACGGGAAAGAAATCGCGCAAATGCTGCGTTCGGGCAAGCTGCCGCTTGGAATCTCCTTATCCAATAGCTAGATAGATAATGTCCGGGCCGCCGGACATGGCTCATCCTATGACGGCATGGGCGAAAAATAAGGAATTCCCAATGGGTATTATTTTGATCCTCCTCCTCATCGTTGCCATGGGCGCAGTTGTGTTTGCGGTGATAAAAGGACTGCACGCCTTTGCCAATCTGGAGCCGGAAAATGTCGACGAAAATGGCGTCCCGCTGTCCCTGAAAGTTCAGAATAAGGCGATGTTCGCGCGTGTGAAGTGGCAGGCCATTGCCATATTGCTGGTAGCTGCATTGTTATTGCTTAGCCAGACTGCTTGATCGGTTTTATCGATGGTAAAACTGAATAAAATCTACACCCGCACTGGCGATGACGGCACCACCGGGCTGGTTGATGGATCGCGCCTGTCCAAATCCGATGCGCGCCTTCATGCCATTGGTGAGGTGGACGAGGCGAATAGCGCATTGGGCATCGCCATTGCCGAGCTGGATGAGGACGGTGTGGATGACGATCAGATAGAAAGCCTGCAGCGGATACAGAATGACTTATTCGATCTGGGCGCGGATATCGCGACGCCGGCTTGTGACGACGACGTTTTCACCCCGTCGCAAATGCAACTGCGGATCGTGCAGGAACAGGTGGAATGGCTGGAGGCGGCAATTGATGCCGCCAATGAACAATTGGAACCGCTGACCAGCTTCATATTGCCTGGAGGCAGCGAGTCCGCGGCGCATATGCACCTGGCCCGCGCGGTTACGCGCCGCGCCGAACGCGCTTTGGTCGCCGCCGCGCAAGATGTACGGATCAATCCGCTCGCCATCCAATACCTCAACCGCTTGTCGGACTATCTGTTCGTTCTGTGCCGGTTGATAAACAGCACGCGTGACGGCGACATACTATGGGTACCGGGCCAATCGCGGTAACATTGCTTGATAGATACCGCGCCGTCCGTAGCTTGACGGAGGCGTTGGTGTATGGGCTGTCCGACGCCGACGCCACGGTGCAGTCCATGGAGGATACCTCACCCACCAAATGGCATTTGGCGCATGTCACTTGGTTTTGGGAAACGTTTATCCTGCGCGACAATGTCCCGGGCTATGACCCGTTTAACAATCAATATGCTTTTCTGTTCAATAGCTATTACGAAGCCGAAGGTCCGCGTCATGCCCGGCCCAAACGCGGGCTAATAACGCGGCCGTCGCTGGAATGGGTTATCCGATACCGTCATTTTGTCGATGAGCATATCGAGGCCGCATTTGAAAGCCTGCCGCCCGAAGCGCTGGTGCTTTTCGAGTTGGGCTTGAACCATGAACAGCAGCATCAGGAATTGCTGCTAACCGATATTAAGCATTTATTCGCGCAAAATCCATTGAAACCAGAATTATGGCCGGGTGATTCCGATCGCTACACCTCTTCCGAGACGCCAATGGAATGGGTCCGGGGCCGCGAAGGCGTGGTGCAGATCGGCCATGACGGGCAGGGTTTCGCCTTTGACTGCGAAGGACCGCGCCATGATGTTGTCTTGACACCGCATGCGCTGGCCAGCCGTCCGGTGACCAACGCCGAATGGATAGAATTCATCGCCGATGGCGGCTATCAAAAGCCGGAATATTGGCTATCCGACGGCTGGGCCTGGGTTCAGCAGGAGAGTATCATCGCGCCGCTTTACTGGGAAGAGGTGCGCCCAGGGCGCTGGTGGAGTTTTCAGCTCAACGGAATGCATCCATTGGACGCGCACGCGCCGGTAACGCATATCAGCCTGTATGAAGCCGACGCCTATGCCTGCTGGGCGGGGTGCCGCCTGCCCACCGAAGCCGAATGGGAAAGCGCGGCACAGGATATGGCGCCGGATAACCCCCCGAATGGCGGAGGGTTATTATCAAGCGATGGGATGGTCCGGCCCTATGATGCACCTTATGACACTGCCGCGCTGAAACAGATGTTTGGCAGCGTGTGGGAATGGACCGGCAGCGCCTATCGTCCTTATCCGGGGTTTCGTGCCGCACCGGGCGCAGTGGGCGAATATAATGGCAAATTTATGAGCGGTCAGTTTGTTCTGCGCGGCGGCAGTTGTGCAACCCCGCGCGGACATATGCGTTCCACTTATCGTAACTTTTTCTATCCCCATCAACGCTGGCAATTTACCGGATTAAGGCTCGCGCGTGACTGTTGAAACAATGTTGAATGGCCAGGTTGATCCGCAATTCCGTGCGGACGTGCAAAAGGGGCTGCGCGGACCAAGGCGCGCCATATCTGCGCGCTGGTTATATGACCGGCGCGGATCGGAATTATTCGACGAGATAACGCGGCTGCCCGAATATTATCCAACGCGGGTTGAGACCGAGCTGCTGGCCAAGATTGGGACCGAATTGCAGGAACATATCGGCACATCAGGAGCGGTCGTGGAATTTGGCGCAGGCAGCGTGACAAAGACACCGTTGTTGCTCCGCGCGGTTCGGCCTACCGCCTTTGTCCCGATTGACATATCGGGCGATTATTTGCGCGCTGAAGCGGCGAGTTTGTCGGGCGAATTTCCTGACCTTCTCGTCAGTCCGGTAGAGGCTGATTTTACCGGTGCAGTGGCATTGCCCGCCGCGATAGCTGATATGCCAAAGCTGGGTTTTTTCTCCGGTTCGACAATTGGCAATTTTGTCCCGCGCAGTGCAGTCAATTTGCTGCGCAATATGCGTCAAACGCTGGGCGAGGGAGCGATGCTGCTGATCGCTTTCGACCGGGTGAAGCCGCTTGACCTGTTGATCCCGGCCTATGATGATGCCGCAGGCGTGACAGCGGCGTTTAACCTGAACCTATTGGAACGGATCAACCGCGAATTGGACGGCACGATTGATATCAGCAGCTTCGCCCATAAAGCGATTTGGAATGACCGGGAATCGCGGATTGAAATGCATTTGAGGGCGGGTCGGGACATGGAATTTTCCGCCGCTGGAGAAGATTTTGCGATCAAAGCGGGCGAGAGCATTCACACTGAAAATAGCCATAAATATGACCTGCGCAGTGCCCGCATATTGCTAAGCGCGGGCGGGTGGACGGCAAAGGCCGAATGGAGCAGTGACGACGATGGCTTCAGCTTGATATTAGCTGAAGCCATGCCGGTTTATGATGCGCCTTAATTGATCCCAAGCGACGCCTTATTGCTCACGGTTATTTCCTTGTGTGCCTCGGCGGGGCGGTAATATCCGTTCGCTGCGCGCTGGTCTTGCGGCAGGTGCAGGCTGGGCCGATGGTGCAGGGCGCGAGGCGGGTGGCGGCGGTGCGGGCCGTGCAGCTTGTTGTTGACGGGCCGCTGGCGGCGGTGATTGCGGCGCTGCGGCCCGGGCCGCGCGGCCCATGATGCTTTCGCGCGCATTTGCTGGCCGCGCGGCTGGTGCGGGCCGTGCTTCTTGTTGTTGACGCGCCGCTGGCGGCGGTGTTGACGGCACAGTGTTACGAGCGGCGCGGCCCATAACGCCGCCCCGCGCATCTACTGGTGGCTGAGGCGCTACGGCCGTGTCACGGGCACCACGCTCGCGACCTTGATAGCCGCTATCGCCATCACGCCGGCCACGCGGAGGGTTGGCTTGCCTTGCCGCCCTGTCGCCAAGGACGGCCCGGCGGAACCCGTCGGAATTGCTGTTGTCTCGGTCGTTATCGGCATGACCGCCATTGTTACCACCATGTCCATTACCACCATGGCCATTTCCGTGACCGTTTCCGCTATGTCCACCACCGTGACCGCCACCGTGACCGCCACCGTGGCCGCCACCATGACCATAGCCACCATTCCCGCCATGACCGTAACCGCCGCGTCCATATCCACCGCGATGACCATGCCGACGTTCGCGATACCAATTATACCGCTGCAAACCCCAATAATCTAAATAGCGGTCGCGAAGCGGGAAACGGCGGCCGTAATTGTCGAATAGGTACATTCCGTAGCCGGGATAATAAAAGTCATTATACCAGCCACCACCAAAGCCGATATTGACGAAGCCATAACCATAATCGCAGCCATAATAATCGTTATAGTCATAGTAAGGATCGCATTCGTTGGCGGCATAGCCATCGGTATAATAGCCTCCCTCACCAACCGTATAGGCGCATCCCGAAACAGCCAGTCCCAACGCCGTGACCGCGGCCAAACGAAGCGCTGCTTTGCGATTTAGCTTGCTCAATGATATTTTCATTATCCTGCCCCTTTATTCTGTACCTCAGCCGGTCCATTCACCGACTCACAGGCACATTTCATCTTATATCAACATTTATGCTCGATCAGTTGAATTGCAGGTGAACATAGCTGTAGCCTTTTATTCAGCAAAGCGGATTTCAAGGCTTGTGCCATATTGACAAGAATGGCAGTAAGCATTTTAATCGCACGATTAAACCGGAGATGTCCCATGCCGTATGCCCACAGCCAAGCCGCCAACCCGCATTGGGTGCCGCGCGCGAATCTTGATGCCTTGTCTCATATCCCAGGCGAAATCGGGCCGCCTGTCATCGGCACAACGCTGCGCGTGCTGAAAGATCCGCCAGCCTACGGTAAGCATATGTTCGAAACCTATGGCAAAGTGTTTAAGGTCAATAGCTTTGGCAACCCCAGTGTCATGTTGGTGGGGGCAGAGGCCAATGAATTGATGCTGTTTGACAGGGACAAGCTATTTTCATCCGAGCAAGGGTGGGGACCGGTGCTCAACCTGCTATTCCCGCGCGGATTGATGCTCATGGATTTTGACCATCACCGGCTCGACCGCCGGGCGCTGGGCATTGCATTCAAACCCGAACCGATGCGTGCCTATGCCATCGATATGAATCAGATTTTGGGGGAACAGATTAAGGCGTGGAATGGCGAAATGCTGTTTCAACCTGCCATCAAACAATTGACGCTGGATGTCGCGGCGCGGAGCTTTTTGGGCATCCCGCTGGGCGATGAGGCCGACCGGATTAACCATGCCTTTGTCGATATGGTGCAGGCATCGATTGGCGCGGTGCGCACGCCCCTACCGTTCACCAAAATGCGTAAAGGGGTGAAAGGACGCGAATATCTGGTTCGCTATTTCAGCCCGCAAATTGAGGAGCGGCGCAATAACGAAAACCGTCAGGATATGTTCAGCCAATTCTGCCGCGCGCGGCGCGAAGATGGCGAATATATGACCGATGGCGAATTGGTGGATCATATCAATTTCCTGATGATGGCGGCGCATGACACCATTACATCATCGCTGACATCGATGGTTTGGTATCTGGCCAAAAATCCCGAGTGGCAGGAAAAGCTGCGCGCCGAATGCCTGTCCATTGCGCCAGCTGGCGCGGATATTACGCAGGACCATGTTGCCGATTTCGTCCTGACCGAATATTTTTTCAAAGAAGTGCTGCGGCTGGCATCACCAGTGCCATCAATCCCGCGCCGGGCGCTGCGTGAATTTGAATTTATGGGCTATAAAATCCCGGCCGGAACACCGGTGGGCAGCTCCCCCGGTTTCGTCCATACGATGGAGGAATATTGGGAGGAACCCCTGAAATTCGATCCTATGCGCCATACGCCGGAGCGGACCAAAGCACGGCACCGCTATGCTTTTGTCCCCTTTGGCGGCGGCGCGCATATGTGTCTTGGCCTGCATTTTGCTTATTTGCAGATGAAGATATTCATGCACCATCTGCTGACCAGCAGGCGGATCGAGGTGGAGGATGGCTATGCGCCGGAATGGCAAGCCTGGCCTATGCCATTGGCGAAGGATGGTTTGAAAATACGGTTGGCACCGCTGTAATTGCTCTACCGCTGCTTTTGGCTGCTTAGCAGAAAATCGCCACCGACTGCATCCCGGTCATCACTGGCTGCCCGCTGCTATTCCATACGGTCATATATTGGCTGCTTGCGCCATGCATTGCGTGATGCGTTTCGCTGGTCAGATACCACCAGCCATCTTCGGTTGCGGGCGCTTCGGTCAGCATATTTATCTGCCAATTCATGGAGCTGACCATGCCTTTTTCGGTCATCAGCCCCATAGCTGATGGCGGCAGCGCATCACCGATACAAATAAGCTCCGCAATGGCGTCCAATCCATCACGTTCAGTAATCCTGTGCCAATTAGCCAGCTGGTTGGTCGCCATGCCCAATTCCAGCCTTTTATTTGGATATTGCAGATGGCCGGTAAAAAATTCCGGCGGACCGCTGCGTATACCATCTGCATCAGGGATGGGCGGGAATTCCGGTCGGTTCAGCCCTTCATAATCCAAATGGCTTTGGCGGCGGTTCATAAAAATAAAGTTGCAGCTGAGCCCGGTATCATCGCCGCTCACAATGTCGGAGCGAATGAAGGCGGTGTTGCGGCCCCGGCGCAGGGTTGCCGCGTTTATCGCTACCTCGCCCGCCAGCGGCCCTGCAAAAGCGATCTGCGCCGATTGTAACGGCGGCAGGTCGTCTGCGCTATGCACCGCCGCCTGATAAGCAAGCACGGCGCTGAGCCCGCCATAGCAGGTGCGGCCCTGATGCCAGCTGGGCGGGATAGTGATATTTTGATGGTCAGCGCCGGGCGTGAATGTCGCCAAAAGGTCGGGAAGGTTCATAGGACCATGACTAACAAGCCCCACCACGGAGCGCTAGCGCAAATTTTTAAGGTGCAGGTGAAGGGAAAATGGTGGACGTAGCAAGGTTTGAACTTGCGACCCCTGCAATGTCAATGCAGTGCTCTACCGCTGAGCTATACGTCCATGGTTCGGTCCCTCTAGCGAGGCTTGCGATTCTGGGCAAGAGTCAATTAAGCCCGCTTGCGCTTTCGGGGGCAAATATGCGTTCTACTTCGAGGACTAGATCTTTGAGGTGGAATGGTTTGGATAGGATTTTGGCATTGGGCACGCTCTCACCAGCGCGCAGCACCACGCCCGAAAACCCCGTGATGAACATCACCTGCGTTTTGGGCGACACTTTGCTGCAATGGCGGGCAAGCTCGATCCCGTCCATTTCCGGCATGACAATATCGGTCAGCAGCAGGTCGAAATGCTCATTTTCCAACAAAGGCGCAGCTTCGGTACCGCGATCGACAGCGACCACTTCATAACCATTTTTTTCCAGCGCCCGGGCCAGATATTCGCGCATGGCCTGTTCATCTTCGGCGAGCAAAATACGAGTCATCTTACATCCTGTGTTATTGGCCGCTGTATCCTACGCGGTTTATGGTTATGCCCTATAGCGTGATAGATTTAATTTTTTCTACATGAGGTGCATTTTTCTGTCAAAAGCGTTAAGGATAAGAAATGACCAGAGAAATGCATACGGATGGATAGCGATCAGGCTGCATTACAGCTGTGCCGACAATCGGACGCATTTGCTGTCTATAACGTTTCTAACCCGTCGATCCCGATTTTGATCTCTGTACCCCACGCTGGACGCGATTACCCAGCAGGTATCATTGAAAATCTGCGGTTACCCGCCGACAGCCTTGTTCGTTTGGAGGACCGTTATGTCGATCTATTGGCGCGCGGCGCTGTTGCAGCGGGTGTCCCTGTTATCATGGCCAAATATGCGCGTGCATGGATCGACCTGAACCGGGATGAGCAGGATATTGACGCCGAAATGGTCGCGGGATTGGATAGAACCGAATTACCGTCACCCAGCGCGAAACAGCGCGGCGGTCTTGGCCTGATCCCACGCCGATTGTCGGGGCTAGGCGATATTTGGAAGCGGTCGTTGGAGCGCGAGGATGTAGAACAACGCATTGGCATGGTCCACCGGCCCTATCATGCCCAGATTGACCAGATATTGTCCGCCATGCGCCGCCGCTTTGGTGCGGCGTTGCTGCTCGATCTGCATTCTATGCCGCCGGTCGATGATAAAATAATCCCCGATCCGCCGCGCTTTGTCATTGGCGACCAATATGGGCGCAGCGCATCCAGCCGATTTTCCGAATTGGCGCTCTCTCATATTCGAATGAGCGGTTTTGCGGTCAATCTCAACTATCCCTATGCGGGCGATTATATCCTGCGCCGCCATGGTAGGCCCGCCGCCAATATTCATGCTATTCAATTGGAGGTGGACCGCTCGCTCTATCTCGACGAGCTACTGCGTGAACCAGTGGACGGCGTTGCGCGGATTGCAAAGCTAGTTACCGATTTGACGCAGATATTGGCCGACGCGGTCCTTGATAATGATGTACCAATTGCTGCCGAGTGAGAGACGTTCGGTCACAGCCATTCTGTCACGGCCGCTGCGCTAGAAAAAACCACCCGGGAAAAATCCCGGGTGGCCAAGGTTCAGGGAGTTGGGGCCGAGTTTCGGCACCCATAGGACAGGATAGAGGGAGGGAGGTCATCCTGTCCTATCCGGTATTTGGCCCTCGCCGTCGGCAAAATCAATAGCATAAACGTAAAAAATGCTGCGCTGCGACGAAATGGGCTGCAAATGCTGCCAATTCGGTAAAGTTGACGGCATATCGGCCAAATTTCTCCTCGTTTGCAGTGGTAGGAAAAACAGGCCTTGACGCCCTCTCCAATTGATATAATGATAATGCGAACGATTTGCATTAAAGGGCTGCCGATATGCACAGTCCATGTTTCGGAGATGTCGATGCTGCTTTCTAAAATCTTCCCGGCTGCTGATAACTGTTTGTATGATGTGCCAAAAAATGATGCTTGTTTGATCTTGTCGGTGCGCAGCTGGTTCGTAATGCGCCATGCCGGAGAAGATCCCTTGCCGCATATATCGCGCTATTTGGGATCATCGATTATCGCAATGCGTTTTGGTGTGATGATGGAGGTTGTACAACAAATTTGGCCAGACCGGTTCGCTATATGCAGGCCCTGCTGCCGGGGTGTCAGCATTGACGAAATGCTGCTCATTCGCTTAATCCGCGCCGCTAGAGAAGGAGCCGCCCCGGTTTTTGATCAATTATGCGCCGAAATGATCGGCCGCGATGGCCGTCATTTGCTGTATCATCATGACGTCCGGTTATGCGTGGATGAATAACGGCAGGGCCACTATTGTTGTTACGGCCACATACGCTGAATAAACGGCATACGGTCGATTAACTGATGTTTGAGCGCGGCAAGAATATGCAGGATGACCAGTATCAGCATCGCCTTGCCGCCTATCTCATGCCCTTCATGCAGCAGGTCGCCCAAAGCCTCATTGCCGGTGACAGGCAGAACCGGCATCGTGAACAGGCCAAACATATCAATGGCGGCTTTGTCGCCATGAGTCGACATCCACAGCCACCCGCCCAGCGGCATCCCGATTAGCAGGACGTAAAAGACAAAATGTACAGCTTTGGACAGCAACCGTTCCCACCCAGCAAGCGATGCGGGCAAGGCAGGGCGCGGGTGCGTCCAACGCCAGCCCAATCGTAAAAAAGTCAGGAACAAGATGCATATTCCAAAGGATTTATGCAGGTCCATATAAGGTCCCCGAGCGGCGCGGGTCATATCCTCCGTCAATTCGGCAAGGCCAATATTGGCAATCACCAACGCAGCAATGATCCAGTGAAAAGCGATCGCACCTTTTGAATATTTGCTGATGTTCATATGGTTCATGCCGTCCTCCTTAAAAACAGGTGACGACATGAACCAAGGCTGGCTTACTTAAATCAGGCCGCAGGTGCTTGTGTCACTTGCGGCACTTTACCCTGTTGAACCTGTTGTGCAAATATATCGCGCATCAATTGCAGCGAAAACAGATGCGCATGGATCAAGGGTAGCATACCATTCTGGTTTATTTTGCGCAGCTTGTCGCCTGTCATATCGCGCAGTTTTTCTTCATCGACCATTTTGAACCCGCGATAGACAAATGGAGTGTCGTTGCCCACTTGGCTGATCGACACTTCGCCGTCCATCAACAGGTCAAGCTTCTTCAATTCTTCCATAAATGCCTGTGTGCGAGCACCGGCCTGTTCAAAATCTTCACAGAATTTCAGAATATTCTGTGTGTTTTCCGAGGGCTTATTATCTTCGAACAAAGGAAGGGCGTCCTTCTCCTTCTTCATCTCACCCACTGCTTCGCTGGTCGGGTCAAAGCAGAGTGACAATTCGTCACTATCGGGATTGAGCCGCGCCAACAGAAATGGATAGCGGCGGATATAAGCCGGCAGATAAACCGGATTGGTGAATTTCCCGGCGTCATCCATGAAAATATTGACGCCTTCATTCAGGCCCATCAACACCAATGGTACTGGCGTGTCCGAATCCGAAAAAATGATCGGGAAATGACGGCCCGCAGACACAAATTCTTCAATGGTCAATGGGATGGCATGTTGGCCTTCCATGAATTTTGCATCGTCCAGCGATTTGGTTTTCCAATCCGAATGCTCTTTACTGTTCAAAGGAATCAGGTCTTTGTAGAATAAGGGAAGGGATTGTTGTGCCGCTGCGCTCGCCATTTGAAAAACTCCGTTAGAAAAAAGCTATTGACCGAGCGCTTTACGTATGTGTCCGCCGCTAGGCAAGAGGAACAAGCTTTCCAGGGTTCATAATTCCGTCCGGATCCATTGCTTTCTTAATCGCACGCAGCGTTAACAACCGCGCTGGATCGGCCAATCGCGCCAATTCTCTCACCTTTAACTGACCAATGCCATGTTCGGCCGAAATGGACCCTTTATAGCTGGTAACCCGGTCATATACGGCGGCGCTGATCGCTGCCATATTATTTTCATACCAGTTTTTCGGGTCGGCATCCTTTGGCGCTTTCACATGAAAATGAATATTGCCATCGCCCAAATGACCGAAGGCAACAATTTGTGTGCCTGGAAAGGCGGCTTCGATTTGCGGGCTTTCATCGGTGATGAAGCGGGCCATATCCGCAACCGGCACGCTGATGTCATGCTGTAGTGCGGGCCCTTCGGCGCGTTCGGCCTCCGCGACCGAGTCACGAATTTTCCAAAAGGCTTCGGCTTGCGTTTCGTTGACCGAACACGCAGCATCTTCGATCAAATTCTGTTGCAGCGCCTGCGCCATAATCTCGGCGGCAATATCGCCCGGCGCGTCGGCGGCGGGATCATCCTGCACAATTTCCATCAAGACATGCCATGAATGATTGCCCGTTAACGGCGGCCGCGTGCCATCAATATGTTTGAGCACAGCGGTCAGCGCACGGCGCGGCAATATCTCGAAGCCTTCCAACTGCTCGCGCAATTTTGACTGCATGAATAATAGCAGCTGATGTGCGGCCTGCGGGCTTTCCACCCCGGCCCATATAACGCAGCGATCAATGAGCGCGGGCACCAGCTGTAAATTTGCAGCGGTGACAATGCCCAGTGTTCCTTCTGCGCCAATCATCAAATGCTTCAGGTCATAACCGCGATTGTCTTTTTTCAGCGGCGACAGACCGTCATAGATCGACCCGTCGGGCAGCACGGCTTCTATACCATTTACCAACGCCCGCATGGTCCCATGGCGCAGGACCTGTGTGCCGCCCGCATTGGTGGAAATCAGGCCGCCAATCGTCGCCGACCCTTTGCCGCCCAGGGTCAGCGGAAATCGTAACCCGCGGCTCGCCGCAACGTCATGCAGATTTTGTAAGATCACACCCGCTTCGCAGCATATCGTGCGCTCGCCTTCGTTGAACCCTATGATCTGATCCATCCGCCGCATCGACAATAGCACGGCGTCGCCTGTCTCATCGGGGGTAGCGCCAGCGACCATACCGCTATTGCCGCCCTGAGGAACCAGCGCGATTTTATGGGCGGCGGCGATTTTTACCAGCGCAGATACCTCAGCACTATTGGCAGGCGACAGCATTGCCGCCGCGCGGCCTGTATACCGTCCGCGCCAATCGGTCAGCCATGGCGACAGGACATCCGGATCATCGCTATAGCCTTTCGGTCCCAGCAGTTTACGAAAAGCATCCAATGCGTCCTGTTTTGATCCCATGCCGGTCATATTGTCCTTTCCGCTATTTTATCGCCACTTTTATCGGGTTATCGGCGTATCAATTAATGCCATGTTCAATCGCATGGTCTAAATAATCACGCTATACAGGATTTTATGGGATTCGGATTGCGGAAATTCCTCATCTTTTTAAGCTTGGCCGGCGGGGTAATGGCGGGCAATGCAGCGGCATGGAGCAAAGAAGGCATCAGCTTTCTGGGCCGTCAGATGATTCCGCAAATTGATGCAAGCAACGGTTATTTTCAGGTGCGGGTGCAAAGCCGCGTCATCATCCGCGTATCGCCGATCAATAACCGGGATACCTTTGGGCGGACCGTCCCGTCATCGGAGAATTTTTCCGAAAAGAAAGCTCGCAAATGCTATGCAATGTCGCAATTTATCGGCTTTCGCAGTGGCAGCGGGAATAAACAAAATCTGGAATTACTGACCCGTGATGGCAGCTTGGTTCGCGCCTATTTGGCTGATGGCTGCCTATCCCGGGAATTTTACGCAGGCGCGTATATGGAACGCCCCTCCGATGGCAATTTATGCGAAGATCGCGACATCATGCACGCCCGCACGGGTGCGAAATGCGAGATTGATAAATTCCGCCTGTTGGTCGCAAAGCGGTAGATGGGTTCAGGACCCTGCGGCCGCTGTTCGCTTGGCCTACCGTCTTTTTACCCGAAATTCCGTCGCGGTCATAGCGGGCCAAGTGGCTATTTTCTTGACATTTGGCGGGATCATCGCCTAAGCGCAGGCCCAGCTGAGGCGGATGCGACATGCTCAGCCAGATACTCATTTTCCGGAACCCTATATGCTATTTGCCGACATCGGTCTTTCTGACGAATTATTGCGTGCCGTGACCGAGGCAGGTTATACCGAGCCAACCCCTATTCAGGAACAGGCGATCCCGCCGGTTTTGATGATGAAGGATATTATCGGCATTGCCCAAACGGGCACCGGCAAAACCGCATCTTTCGTCCTGCCGATGATCGATATTCTGGCGCAGGGCAGGGCACGGGCGCGGATGCCGCGGTCGTTGATTTTGGAACCGACCCGCGAACTGGCCGCGCAGGTGGCCGAAAATTTCGAAAAATATGGCAAATATAGCAATCTATCCATGGCGCTGTTGATTGGCGGCGTGTCGATGGGGGATCAGGTAAAGGCGCTGGAAAAAGGCGTCGATGTGCTTATCGCGACTCCCGGACGCCTGATGGACTTGTTCGCGCGCGGCAATATCTTGCTGACCGGCTGCGACCTTTTGGTGATTGATGAGGCGGACCGGATGCTCGATATGGGTTTCATCCCGGACATCGAAGAAATCTGCACCAAGCTTCCGGCGCAGCGTCAGACATTGTTATTCAGCGCAACGATGCCGCCGCCGATTAAAAAGCTGGCCGACAAATTCCTGACCAATCCCAAATATATTGAGGTTGCCCGCCCGGCGACGGCGAATGTCAACATCGAACAGAAACTGGTCAGCGTTGCGGCCAACCGCAAACGGGCAAAGCTGAGCGATTTACTGCGGGCGGAAAAGGTTGAGACAGGCATTATTTTTTGCAACCGCAAAACCACCGTGCGCGATTTGAATAAATCGCTAACCCGCGATGGTTTCCGCGCCGGCGAAATCCACGGCGATATTGATCAGGCAACACGCCAAGCGCAGCTGGCTCTGTTCAAAAGCGGGGAGATTAATCTGCTTGTCGCATCCGACGTTGCCGCGCGCGGATTGGATATTAAAGGCGTCAGCCATGTGTTCAACTATGACGCGCCTTGGCATCCCGATGATTATGTCCACCGCATTGGCCGCACCGGACGCGCCGGTGCCAAGGGCAAGGCCTATACCTTCGTCACCAAAGCCGATGAAGAAGCGATCGACAATATTGAAAAGCTGGTCGGCTATAAAATCGCCCGCGACAGCGGCGCGCCTGAATCTGCGTCCGGCGCAGACGAAAAAGCGGAGAAACCCGCTGATAAAAAACCGGCAGATAAAAAAACGGCGCGGGCGAAATCCGATAGGCCAAAAGACGACCGTCCAAAACGTCCAGCGCGCAGCGATAGCAAACCCAAAACGCCCCCGCCCGCCAAAGCCAAGTCAGCCAAAAAATCCGATGTCAATGACGGCAATGACGATGGCTGGAACGGCCCGCTGCCCGATTTTCTGGGCGTAGGTTTCGGCGATTAAGCACAAAGGCGCAGGGCCATTACGGCGCGGCATGGCCGGTAACCCCGCCGTCCCCATTCCGTCACCCCCGCGAATGCGGGGGTCCATCACCAAAGCCGCAGGTTTACCCTGCAAGCCCGGACCAAAATGTGGCCTTGGGGGAAAGATGCCGTCCCAGGCCACCGTTATTTATTGATTGTCTTTACGTAATCCCAACTATATTTATTGGTAATGGATAATGCACTCGTGTGAGTGCGTTAGCGGTGACGTGGGAGGATGGAATGGCGAAACATACTGGCTTGGTGCGCGTAATTGTGGGAACAACAGTTTGCGTTGCCGTTGGCTTGTCGGCGACAACTGCATCGGCTCAATGGACGCTTAGTTTACCGCCTCCAGTGCAAACCGCATCCTATTTTGCTGCTGACAATATTGGTCGGGAAGTTGCCGAAGAAAATTCTAACACAGAAAATGACCCAATAAGATCAAAGGTAACCGCTCCTGTATCCTCCCTCACCTACACCCCCTCCTCATCACGCACCCGCGCGAACATGCAGGCCTTTATCGCCCATGCGGAGAAGCAAAATCCGGGCAATGGGGCGCAGTTGCAGCTGCTGGTGAACTCCATGGATGTCATCGGCACCGTCAGCGGCGCAATTAATCAGCTTGGGCTGGACCCGAATAATGTCGCCGATGTCTATGCCATTTACTGGATCGTATATTGGGGCCTGGCCAACCGCTATTATGACGACCCATCGCCCGCCTCTTATCGCGCCGTTGCAAATCAAGCCGCGCGCGGCTTTGCCTCCTCCCCTGAATTCGTCGCCTCTTCGGATGCGGATAAGCAGAAGATGGCCGAAGAATTGATGCTGAATATCCTGTATTTCAGCAGCATCGCCGAAGAGGCCAAGACCAACAAAGCGGTGGCCGACCAATTCGCCAAAGCATCGATGGAAGGCAGCCGGAAATCTGGGCTGGAACTCGACAAGATGACGCTGACCGAAGACGGCTTTGTGCCTAAGTCAAAAACGACCGGCGGATAATGCAGGGCGCGGGGGGTGATGGCAAGAAACCATTTTGGAAATGTTAAGAAACAGATACTTAAGGCTTGCGACGTTAGCACGATATCAGAAAAAAACAGCAATTTTAGGATACAATTATGAGATTAATTTTCTTATCACTTTTGCTCTTATCTGCCCCGTGTTCTGCTCAATTCTATGATTTTGTGGGAAGCATGTCTCCTAATTCTTGGAACAATACTACCCAATATTTGGACACCTCGACCGTCTTAGATACTGATGAAGACTCGAGTGACAATGACGATACGGACAAAAATTTTGGCCAGCTATCCTCCCTCACTTACACCGCCTCCGCTGCGCGCACCAAAACCAACCTTCAAAGCTTCGCCAACAAAACACGCGCATCTGACCCTGAAGGGGCGGCGAAAATGGAGCAGTTGTTCGCCTCCACCGATATTATCGGTGCGATTGGCGGGGCGATGGACGGAGTTGGGTTGAATCACAGCAATGCGGCAGATGCCTTTGCGCTTTATTGGGTGTCGGCATGGAAAGCCGCCAACGGCGACAGCAGCAGCGCGGCGGCACGCACCTATCAAGCCGTGGCGCAGCAGGCGGCGCGCGGGCTTTCCTCCTCCCCCGAATTTGCCCGCGCCACCGACGCCCAAAAGCAAGAGATGGCAGAAGCGATGATGATACAGGCCGCGCTTATTGATGCCTATGTCGAGGAATATGCATCCGACCCCGCGATGCTGCGCAAAGTCAGCCAAGCCGTGATGCAAGGCGCGAAAGCGTCGGGCTTGGAACTCGACAAGATGACGCTGACCGAAGGCGGTTTTGTGAAGGCGAAATGAAATTGCGCGGCTCCGCTGGTATGGCGGCGCAATCATTGATGGGTGCGGCGACCGGTTAACGGCCTTCGCCGGTTATCGTTTTATCCTGGCTGTCTTCATTACCGCTTTTGACAGCGCTGCGTTTATAGACCGGGCGGCCGCCGACCCATGTTTCTTCGACGATAGTGGCGCGAATGTCGCGGGGGCTGGCGAGCAGGGGGTCGGTGTTGATGAGGATGAAATCCGCGCGGTATCCGGTCGCAAGCCGTCCGACTTTCCCTTCGGCAAAGGCCGCATAGGCCCCGCCGGTGGTAAAGCCCGCCAGCGCCTGTTCACGGGTCAGCCTCTCTTGAGGCCGCCATCCGCCAAAGGGCGCTCCATTGGCATCTTCGCGGGTGATGGCGGCGGCGATCCCGGCAAAGGGATTGGCCGGTTCCACGGGCACGTCGCTGCCCAAGGCAAGCTTTCCGCCCGCTTTCAATATGCTTTGCCAGGCATAAGCGCCGCCGAGCCGGTCGGGCCCCAGCCGCGCTTCGGCCATTAACCGGTCGGATGTTTGATGCACTGGTTGCATCGACGAAATAATGCCGTGTCGGCCCAGGCGGGGCAGGTCCACTGGATCAACAATTTGGGCATGTTCAATGCGCCAACGCCGGTCGCCAGTGAAGGTATCCGACAATTCCTCTACCGCATTGATCACTTCGGCATTGGCGGCATCGCCAATCGCGTGGACGGCGGGTTGGAAACCGTCCATGACGGCGCGGACCATCAAATTGCGCAGCTCCGCACTGGCCAGAAATTGCAGGCCTTTTTCCTTGGGCGCATCGGCATAGGGTGCCTTGAGCGCTGCGCCCCGGCTGCCCAATGCGCCGTCGAGATACAGCTTCACGCCGCCCAGCCGCAGCTTGTCATCATACAGCCAGGGGGTCGGGCGCGGTCCGGCTATCGCAACCATATTGTCGATGCCGCCCGCATATCCGAATATCCGGATCGACAGCCAGCCGTCGTCGCCCGCACGGCGATAGCTTTGCCAATCGTCAATCGTGGTGCCCATATCGGCAATGGCGGTAATCCCTTGCGACAGCAAAATCTCCTGCGCCTTGGCCAGCGCAAGGTCACGTTCAGCGGGTTTTGGCGTGGGCACGAATTTTTGGATCAAGCCTGACGCTGCATCAATGAAAACGCCAATGGGCTTGCCATCCGCTTTTTCGATCCGCCCGCCATCGGGGGATTTTGTTGCCGGCGTGATGCCCGCGATTTCCATCGCCCGGCTATTGGCCCAGCTGGCATGGCCGTCGACCCGTTCCAAAAGGACAGGGCGGTCGGCGACCACGCTATCGAGATCGGCGGCGGTGGGAAAACGACCAAGGCCCCATTTTTCCTGATTCCATCCGCCGCCAATGATCCAGCGGCGATCAGGGTATTTGGCAGCATAAGCGGCAATTGCCGCCTGCGCCTCGGCAAGGCTGCTGGTATCGCTAAGGTCGAGCGTAAGCGCCTGAAACCCGGTGCCCATGACATGGCCATGCGCGTCGATCAGGCCGGGCAGCATCGTCATACCCTTGCCATCGGTTTTATAATCCAATTGCTTGGGCGGTTTATCCTTGCGGGTCAAAAGCTGCGACACCTTGCCATCGCGGTCGATCAGCAAGGCGGTAAAGCGCACCACCTTGCCATCTTCGTCCAAGGTGATGCCGTTGACATTGTCGATCAGGCCGTCGGCATGGGCGGGCGCGGCGAGCAGGCATAATGCGAGTGCCGCCGATGTGATTGGCCATTTCATCTTTTGGGTAATCTCCTGACCAGCGCGCTGGTATCCTGTCTGCCGCCGCCCATATATTGGACGTCGGAATAATATTGATCGACCTGTGCCGCGCACGGGATAGACGCCCCATTGGCGCGCGCCTCGTCCAGCGCCAGCCCCAAATCCTTGCGCATCCAATCCACCGCAAAGCCGAAGTCAAATTCGCCCTTTGCCATCGTTTGCCAGCGGTTATCCATTTGCCAGCTTTGCGCCGCGCCGCCGGATATCGCCTCAAATACCTTATCCAGATCAACCTCTGCACATTGTGCAAAATGGAGCGCTTCCGACAGGCCTTGCAGGACGCCGGCAATCGCAATCTGATTGACCATTTTCGTGGTTTGCCCGGCGCCAGCGCCGCCGACATGGACGATCCGTTTGGCATAGGCCTGCATGATAGGTTCGCCGGCGGCAAATGCCTCGGCACTGCCCCCACACATGATCGACAGCGTGCCATTTTCCGCACCCGCCTGTCCGCCCGAAACCGGCGCATCGATGCAATGCAGACCGCGGGATTTGGCCTCTACCGCCAATTGCCGGGCAATCCGGGCCGATACTGTGGTATGGTCAATGAACACAGCGCCTTTCGCCATTGCGGCAAATGCGCCGTCGCGGCCCAGCGTAACGCTGGCCAAATCATCATCGGTACCGACGCAGGCGATCACCACATCTGCGCCCGTTGCAGCCTCCGCCGGAGTGGATGCAACAGTCCCGCCGTGCGCCGCTGCCCAAGCGTCTGATTTAGAGCGTGAGCGGTTATATACGGTCATCTCATGCCCTGCCGCCTTCAAATGACGCGCCATAGGCCCGCCCATTATCCCGATTCCAATGAAAGAAATTCTTGCCATATGTTTGTCCTAATGACTGTTTTCTCTTTAGGCTAGATAAGATAAGGGCCATTTCCATATGACCGACCAATTGACCTTAACGCACATCCGCGCCGCGCATGAACGGATTCAGGATGCCATCGTAAAAACGCCGACTTTGCACAGCAAGACTCTGTCCAATCTGACGGGCGCGAATATTTATTTAAAATTCGAAAATCTTCAATTCACCGCTGCGTATAAGGAACGCGGGGCGCTCAACGCCTTGCTGCTGCTGAGCGAAGAAGCGCGCAGCAGGGGGGTGATAGCGGCATCAGCGGGCAATCATGCGCAGGGGTTAAGCTATCACGGCACGAGATTGGGCGTGCCGGTGACCATCGTCATGCCGGTCACAACGCCGACGGTAAAAGTGATGCAAACCGAAAGCGTTGGCGGCACTGTGGTGCTGCATGGTGAAACCTATGACGATGCCAGTAAATATGCGCGGGAATTGGAAAAGGAAAAAGGCCTGACCTTTGTTCATCCATTTGATGATCCCAATGTTGCGGCGGGGCAGGGTACGGTCGCGCTGGAAATGATGGAAGCGGTGCCCGATCTGGATATGATCGTCGTGCCCATTGGCGGTGGCGGGCTACTGTCCGGCATGGGAACCGCCGCCCGCGCTCTCAAACCCGATATTGGAGTTATTGGGGTGCAGGCGGAACTTTACCCATCCATGTATGCTCAGCTGAATGGCAAGCAAATGGCATGCGAAGGCGATACGCTCGCTGAAGGTATCGCCGTGAAAGTGCCGGGCGCCTTTACATCGAAAGTCGTTGAAAAGCTTGTCGATGAAATTTTGCTGGTGTCCGAACCGGCTTTGGAAACAGCGGTAAGCCTGCTGTTGCAGATTGAAAAAACGGTGGTGGAAGGCGCAGGCGCGGCGGGCCTTGCGGCGATCATGTCGCATAAGGAAAAATTTGCGGGGAAAAATGTCGGCGTGGTGCTGTGCGGCGGAAATATCGACACCCGGTTGCTTGCCAATGTGCTGCTGCGCGATTTGGCGCGTTCGGGCCGGTTGGCGCGGCTGCGTATAACGCTGCAGGACCGGCCCGGTGCTTTGTTTAAGGTGATGCGCTTATTTGATGAGCATAACGTCAACATCATCGAAATTTACCATCAGCGGATATTCACGACTTTGCCCGCAAAAGGTTTAATTACCGATATTGAATGCGAAGCCCGCGATGCGGCGCAGTTGCAGGGATTGGTCGATGGCTTGGCGCAAAGCGGATATGAGGTGGAGCGGGTTGAGTTAAATTAATTCACAAATTTCTTGGTAAATACTCTTTTCACATAGGTCCGCTGCGGGCATAAAGAGGTGGTCCAACAATAATAGCATCGGTTCACGGGTCAGGCATGAGCGCACCAGTTAAATTTCCTCGATTCTTCGTCACGAATCCAGGGCCTTGCCCTTATTTGCCGGGGAAAACCGAACGTAAAGTTTTTACCGAATTAAACGGCCCGCACGCCGATGAGTTGAATGACGCGCTTGGCCGTATCGGATTTCGGCGCAGTCAAAATGTTGCCTATCGGCCTAGCTGCATTGATTGCAAAGCGTGTGTGTCGGTGCGCGTCCTGACCGAAGAATTTGAACCCAATGCGACGCAGCGGAAAATCCTGCGCCGCAATGCGGATTTAACGGTCAATGCGTGCCGCCCATGGTCAACGTCCGAACAATATGATTTGCTGCGCCGTTACCTGCAACAACGCCACCCTCATGGCGGTATGACCGATATGGACGATATGGACTATGCCGATATGGTCGAACAATCGCCGGTCAAGAGCCACATCGTTGAATATCGTGAACCTGGCCGTTTTGGTCAGCCCGGAAAATTGGTGGGCGCGTGCCTGACCGATCAACAGGGGGACGGGCTGTCCATGATCTATAGTTTTTATGATGCAGATATTGAGGGCCGCACGGGTCTTGGCAATTTTATTATCCTCGACCATATCATCCGCGCACGTAAGGCTGGGTTGCCATTCGTCTATCTTGGCTATTGGGTCGAAGGTTCACCGCGAATGAATTACAAAACCCGCTACCGCCCGCTCGAACGTCTTGGTCCCGATGGTTGGAAGCGTTTTACCGGGGAATGAGCTTTTAACCCCAGCTCCACATCGCAGCGGCACCTGCTGCGCCTGATAGCAGCGCCAGCCCCAAATAGCGCCAAAAACCGCCCCCACTGCGTTCCTTTTTGTCCCAGATCAGCTTCACCTCGGGCAGGGGCGGGGGATCGGGCGCGCCGCCCTTGCGCGGTAATTGCGCATCGAGGCGGCGGATCAAATCGGGGATCAGCTTGATCGTTTCGGCCTGCTTACGGATTTCCTCGGCAACCGCAGCTTCGGGGCCAAGCTCACCGCGTATCCAGTCCCTGACATAGGGCGCGGCCACATCCCACATATTGATGGCAGGGTTCAAGCTGGTCGCGATACCCTCCACCATCACCATAGTTTTTTGCAGCAGCAACAGATGCGGCTGGGTCTGCATATCGAAATCGCGCGTGATCGCGAACAGGCTATCGAGCATTTGTCCGACCGAAAGCTCGCTCACGGGTTTGCCGCGCGTTGGTTCGCCGACAGCGCGCAGTGCCGTCGCAAATTCATCGACATTGTGATAATCAGGCACATATTTTGCCTCAAAATGGATCTCTGCCACCCGCTTATAGTTGCCGGTGGTCAGGCCATAGAGGATTTCAGCGAGCCAGAAACGCGCCTGCCGGTTGATCCGTCCCATAATGCCGAAATCAATGGCGACAATCGTGCCGTCGGCGCGGACGAATAAATTGCCCTGATGCATGTCGGCATGAAAATAACCCTCAGCAATGGCTTGCCGCAAAAAGGTAAGGACCAATTTTTCGGCCAGCGCATTAAGATCATGCCCGGCGTTGCGAAGACCCTCCACATCGGCAATTTTAATGCCGTCAATCCAATCGAGCGTCATGACCCGGCCCGATGTCCGGTCCCAATCGATGTTGGGTACTTCATAACCTTCCACCGCTACCATCGCTTCTTTCAGTTCGGACGCGCTGGCCGCCTCGCGGCGCAGGTCAAGTTCGCGCAGGGTCCAGCGTTTCAAATTGGCGATGACCAGCTGCGGCCGCAGCCGTGCTGCCTCTCCGCCCAGCGCCTCCAGATGCGCTGCCGCCCATTCATAAGTTTCAATATCGCGGCCAAATTGTTCGCGGATGCCGGGACGTAATATTTTTACTGCGACATCACGGCCATCGCTGGTGCGTGCTTTGTGCACCTGCGCGATCGATGCGGCGCCAACGGGTTCGGGTTCGATATGTTCGAACAGCTCAGCCGCCGGTGCATTTAAGCTGGTGTCTATCGCTTCATAGACCAGATTGAAATCGGCGGGCGGCAATTGGTCTTGTAGGGTCAGCAGGTTGATCGCCGGTTCTACCCCAATGATATCGGGCCGGGTTGCCAATGTCTGCCCCAGTTTGATGGCAGCGGGGCCGATCGCCCGGAACGCGCCTGCATAATCGGGCTGTTTGGGTTGGACTGTGCCGAGACGCGCGATGCGGCATAGCCGTTTCACCTGCGCCGGTGTATTCCGGTCGGCCTCAATCGCCCGCAATGCGCCATGACGGGCCAAGATGCGCCCCCATTTCAGCAGGCGGAATATGTGAGTGATGGGACGTGTCATGAAGCGGCGATCAAACCTTCCATCCCGAATGGATGGCGACCAATCCGCCCAATATCGGCTCGACCTTCACCTGCGCAAAACCGGCATCGACGATCATGTGTTTGAATGTTTGCATATCGGGAAAACGCCGGATTGATTCGGCCAGATAACGATAGCTGTCCTCGTCATTGGCGAGCAGCTTACCCAGTTTGGGCAGGATATTGAGTGAATAAAGATCATTTAATTTCGACAGGCCGGGCCATTCCATCGTTGAAAATTCAAGGCAGTAAAAACGCCCGCCATAGCGCAGCACACGGTGCGCCTCACGTAGCGCCTTTGGAATGTCGGTGACGTTGCGAATCCCAAAAGCAATGGTGTAGGCATCGAAATGGAGCGCCGGAAACGTCAACTCCTCGGCATTTTGCTGGCTCCACACCATGCTATCAAGGCCGCGCTTTACCGCCCTCTGCATCCCGACATCCAGCATCTCGGCATTGATGTCAGAGACGGTGATATTCGCGCCTGATTTTTCCATGCGAAAGGCGATGTCGCCCGTGCCGCCCGCCATATCCAGTATATCTTCGCCTTCGCGCGGGCGAACGCGGGCGACGAATTTATCTTTCCACAGCCGGTGCGTGCCTGCGGTCATCGCATCATTCATTAAGTCATATTTGCTGGCCACGCCGGAAAATACTGCGCCCACACGCCGCGTTTTTTCATCGGGCGCGACTTGTTCAAAACCAAAGGATACTTTTTCGCTCATGCTAAGCGCCTTAGACAATAGTTGCGGCAACCGCAAAGACTGTTAGGTGAATTTCATTATGCCTGAATTACCTGAAGTGGAAACCACCGTTGCGGGCCTGCGCAATGTGATTGATGGTCAGATATTGATCCGCGCCGAACCGCGCCGCGCCGATTTGCGATGGCCGATGCCGCCCGATTTGCGGCAAAGGCTCACTGGCGCACGGGTCGTGTCGCTCGGCCGCCGCGCAAAATATGGGCTTATTTATACCGACCGGGATGATGTGCTGATTTTCCATTTAGGAATGTCGGGCCGTTGGCGTGTCGATCCTGTAGACATTGAAAAGCATGATCATTTTATTTTGGAAACCGAACAGGGGCGCGTTGCGGCGCTGAATGATCCGCGCCGATTCGGCTCGCTGGACCTGATACCGGCGGCGCAGCTGGCCGAATATAAGGCCTTCGTGACCATGGGCCCGGAGCCCTTGTCCGATGCCTTTGACGCGGCAGCGCTGCACACGGCCATCGCCAGCCGGGCTGCGCCGATAAAGGCAATGCTGCTTAATCAGAATATCGTTGCGGGACTTGGCAATATCTACGTGTGCGAGGCGCTGCATATGGCCGGAATTTCTCCGGTGCGCCCGGCAGGCAGAATCAGCAAAGCGAAATTGACCATTCTGGTTGGCGCGATAAAAACCGTGCTGCAATCGGCCATTGAAGCTGGCGGATCGACGCTGCGTGATTTTGCCGCGCCCGATGGCGAGCTGGGCTATTTTGCGAAACAATGGCTGGTTTACGGTCGAGAGGGGCAAGCCTGCGCCTGCGGAGCAGCGGTAAAAAGGCGGGTTGATTCGGGCCGCTCCACCTTTTACTGCAGCCAATGTCAGCGGTGAAAAACAGGGAAATCCTTCACTTTGCCGTTGACGTAGTGATAGATGATGGCTAATGGCCGCGTCTTCCAAGGGTGTTTTGTGATTCTAACCGCCCTGCACAACATTCAGTTTTTTGAGGTTATCTATGGCAAATACGCCGCAAGCAAAAAAGCGTATCCGTCGCAACGCGCGCCGCACCGATGTAAACACGAGCCGCATCAGCCGCATTCGTTCGTTCATTAAGAAGGTCGAAGTTGCAATCGAATCGGGCGATAAAGAAGTTGCCGCTGCTGCATTGAAAGCAGCGCAGCCCGAAATTATGCGCGGCGTTTCGAAAGGCGTGTTGAACAAAAACATGGCTTCGCGCAAATTTAGCCGTCTTAACAAGCGGGTAGTTGCCCTCGGTTAACTCGCCGCTTCGGCGCATTAGAAAATTGGAAAAGCCCGCCCTTTGTTGGCGGGTTTTTTTTGCCCAGGGTACCGGTTATTTTCACTGGTGTTAACACCCTAGGGATTCCGGCGATTCGGAACAGCATGAGCCAACCGAATTCAATATTATTACTATATATCAATATTTTATGGATTATTTAACGCAAATCCTTGGCTTGGTTCGAGTCAATGGCATTTATTTCATTTTTTTTACGCCCCTGCTCTTGATCGACTCGTTTACCCCTGCGTAAAGAGTTTAACCGGTGACGCAATTCTTCGTGATGCTTCGCCCTATATCACAGTGATATTCTGCTTGTTTCATTTGTATGCGCAAATGGGCCGTGTCTTATGTCGCCAAAATATAGGAGAATGAAGCACATGGTTAATTGGTGGATCCGAAAGGGGTGACAAAGGGGCGAATTAGGGTGAGAGCACAGACAAATACCGGGCCGCAAAAATCAGCATTTGAAAATAACAATATAGAGGCTGGCGCGTTGACCGCACAATTTGAAACAGATTGGCAAAGCATTTCTTCGGGCCTGCGCCGGGATTTGGGTGCACAAATTTATGGTCAGTGGATCAGGTCGATCACATTGGGCGATTTTTGCGACCTTACGGGCACGCTGGAGCTGATCCTTCCGTCCGAATTTTCGGCGAGCTGGGTTGCCGATCATTATGCGGACCGGTTGAGCCTCGCGTGGAAAAGCACCAATAAAGCTGTCCGCCAATTGAAAATCCGCACGCGGCCGGGATCTGTGCGCGTCGAAAAATTGCCGGATGACAGCAACGCCGCAAAATTGACGGCGATCTCATCATCGCCGGTCCGCGCGACGCTCGATCCGCGCATGACCTTTGCCAATTTTGTGAAAGGCCAAACCAATATTTTGGCGCTGAGCGCTGCTGAACGGGTTGCTGCGGCGGACAAGCCCCTTTTTAACCCGCTGTATCTGCAAGCCGCAACCGGGCAGGGCAAAACCCATTTGATGCACGCCATTGGCCATGCCTATGCCGACATCAATCCCACTGCGCAGATTTTATACATGTCTGCTGAAAAGTTCATGATGGAATTTGTGACCGCGATGCGGGCGAAGCAAGTTATGGATTTCAAGGCGCGGCTGCGCGCGGTCGATGTGCTGCTGATCGATGATATCCAATTTATCATTGGCAAAGTTTCGACACAGGAAGAATTTTTGCATACGATCGACGCGATCATCGGAGCGGGTAAACGCTTGGTTGTCGCCGCCGACCGGGCGCCACAAGCGCTGGACGGGGTTGACCAGCGGATATTGTCGCGTCTGTCCATGGGGTTGGTTGCCGATATTCAACCGGCTGATCTGGAGCTGCGCCGCACGATATTGGAACAGCGGCTGGCACAAATGCCCGGAACAATATTGGGCGAAGATGTGATAGAATTTCTTGCTCGGACAATCAGCCGTAATGTCCGCGAGTTAGAAGGCGGCCTCAATAAATTGCTCGCTTACGCGCAGCTCACTGGACGCCCTATTACCCGCGCATTGGCTGAAGAGCAGCTGAAGGATATATTGAGCGCGTGCCGCCGCCGGATCACCATCGATGAAATCCAGCGTGCAGTATGCGAATATTACCGCATCGATCGTAGCGAAATGTCATCTAAACGCCGTGCTCGTGCGGTGGTGCGCCCGCGTCAGGTGGCCATGTATATTGCGAAGATTATGACACCGCGCAGCTATCCAGAAATTGGCCGTAAGTTTGGTGGGCGCGATCATAGCACCGTCATCCATGCTGTGCGTCTCGTTGAGAATCTGCGCGATCAGGATAGCGAAATGGACAATGATGTCCGCACGTTATTGCGGCAATTGGAAGCCTGATCGATACGCAGGGGCTTTTCATCGCGATAAAGTGTCTCTATCCATGCCTCGGTCAACACAGGAGGCATGATTGCTTAGATATTGTACCGCTTGCGGATCTGAATTGTCGCCCGAAATGCGTTTTTGCGGCTCGTGCGGAACGGCAGTAAAAGCACCATCGGCACCGCCGCCCGCCGCAGCAGCACCGCCCGCCAGCATACCGCCGACACCGCCAGCTCCCACGGCCCCGCAAACGCCAGTTGCTGTGCCGCCACCGCCTCCACCTCCACCTCCACCTCCACCTCCAAATGGTGCTGGTGACCCGCCGGTTGAGGCTATGTCAATTTCGGCTGCGCCCATTTCGCCGACACCGGCCGTGCCGCCCGAAAGCGTTAGCATCCCGGGATATGCCCTTGATGACCCGGACGATCAGGATGGGCCGGGATTTAACAAATTGTGGATCGGCATCGGTGCGGCGGCTGTGCTCGTCCTCGCCTTGCTCTATTATTTCTTGTTTATCGCCGATGATATTGGCGGACGGGAGGGCGGAACGCCCACAGCACAGACCGATCCTGAACAAGTTGTCACCGCCGAAACCAAATTATTCTATGCGAATAGCGCGGCCAATATTCGAGATGCTGCGTCGGTTGAAGGCAGCAAGATCACCGGAAAGTTGAAACGCGGGGATGAGGCAAAGGGAAAAATTATCGCCAGCGAAAAAGATGGCGATCAATGGCTCGAACTCGAAGATGGCCGGGGATTTGTCAATCTGGTCAATTTGAGCGAAAATGAAATGCCAGTTTTGGCGACCGATCTGGCGCGCAAGTCTATAACCTTGGGCGGCAATGTCGAATTATGGAATGCACCGGCCGATGACGCAGTGATTATGGATCGCCTGTCCAAGGGGTTGACGGTGACCGCGTCGGGAATCACTCAAAATGACTATATCGAAATCATCCTAAAAAAAGGCGGAGTAGGCTACATTGCAAATGGCGCATCGGTGCTGGCTGAGGCAGGGAAGGCGGCGATGGGGCCGCCAATCGCGATCAAGCTTGATCCCAATGGCTGCGCAGCCGGACCGGACATAAAAGCGTTGTTCGATCAAATCTATGCACGTCAAGCGGCGCAGCGCAAAGCGATTGAGGATGCCGACTATCCCAATGATGAGGCCCGGGACGCGGCGCTGACCAAATTTGAAAATGGGCAGGAAGGCAATAGCCGATTCTTGAAAGTGCAGCGCAGCTTTAAGGGGCTCAGCGTTACCGGTATAGCGCAGCATTACGAATCGCAATCGGTTTACTTTGCCGATCCGCCCGAAAAAGTGCGGGAAGTATTTCGTTCGCTCGGTGTTAAAGTGGGTGATGATGGCCAACTGCCCTCGCGGGAAATATATGCTGGTATCGACCCGTCGAATAACCCAGCCTATGGAAAAACCGATTTGGGCTGCGGCGTTTAGGGGGCGGGGCTGTCCCGCATAATACCTTACCTCATATCAAAAAAAGGGCGGGATAACCCCGCCCTTTTATTTTGATATCAGCAAATGCCCCGCTATTTTTTACCCTTGGGCTCTGGCGCCACGGAGATGCGAACGACTTCGCCGCTATTGCCCGGGAAGCCGGTGAACATCGCCTCAATCAAATTGGGCACCAGATAGGGCAGTTTGTTCGACCGCGATTTGGCCTCTGCCTTTCCTTCGAACAGGCTCTTGCCATCGCTATTGCGGGTGATTTTCATGTCGATGTCGCCGGTATAGACCGTGAAACTCTCAACATCATAGCCGCCGTTAAAGCCGTAGCCGCCAAACAGGAACGGATCATAAAAGCCGTAGACATAACGGCGCCCATGACGGCCCCTAAAGCCCACCGGGCGGTAAAACCCGCGATAGCCAAAGAAACCAGCGCGGCCATAGCCCCAAAAGGGATCGTAAAAAGGATCAGCACGCAATACGCGGCGTTCCTTGCCATCATCCACGCCATAATCAAGCGACACCGTCAGGTCCGCATTTGCTCGGTCAGCGGCAGGAACATAGCCAAGCTCCGACATTTTTGCGGCGACCAATGACGCATATTGATCAAATTCAATACCGCCTTCATTTTTTGGATCGGCTGGCGCAATCGCAAAGCTTTGACCCTGTGTCTCGGGCAATTGTTGAAAGCGTGATACTTCCGCCCGGAAAGGCGTGGCGCAACCCGACAGGGTCAGCAAAGCTAATGGGGCCGCCATTAATGCGGTTTTACGGATGATGTTTCGGACCTTTGCCATCATATGTTCCTTTTCGCAGCAAGCTGATCTTCCCCAATAATGAGGTAGATCATATCCCATATAGGATGAACCGCAATTGAATATCAGTGCTGTCCTTGCCGCTAACGCAGCAAGCCCAGTGCATTATATGTGGCATCTAATGTTGGTTTCGCAAGGGCTGCCGCTTTTTCTGCACCTTTTTTCAGCAGCGCGTCGGTGGCGGCCTGATCTTGTTTCAAATCAACAAACCGCTCTCTTATCGGGCGCAGAGTTTCGACGAGCAATTCGGCCAAGGCCGGTTTGAATGCACCGAATCCTTGTCCCGCAAATTGGTTCAACACCGCCTGCGGTTCCATATTGGCGGTTGCCGCATAGATATTCACCAAATTGCGCGCCTCCGCCCGGCCTTCCAAGCCGTCCAATTCCGAAGGCAGCACATCAGCATCCGATTTCGCTTTGCGGATTTTTTGCGAAATCACGTCGTCATCATCGGTCATATTGATCCGGCTCGCGTCGCTGGGATCCGATTTCGACATTTTCGCCTCACCATTGCGCAGGCTCATCACCCGCGTGGCGCTGCCGGTAATATAGGGTTCGGGCAGGGGGAACAGACCGGTATCATAATCCGTATTGAACTTTGCGGCAATGTCGCGGGCAAGTTCCAGATGCTGTTTCTGATCCTCTCCCACCGGGACATGGGTTGCCTGATATAATAAGACATCCGCCGCTTGTAGGACGGGGTAAGCAAACAGAGCGATGCTTGATCCTTCTCGGTTTTTGCCGGCTTTATCCTTAAATTGAGTCATCCGGTTCAACCAGCCCATGCGCGCCGTCCCATTGAGCAGCCATTGCAGCTCTGCATGAGCGGGAACGCGGGCTTGATTGAATAATATAGACTTATCAGCATCCACCCCCGCCGCAATCAACGCCGCCGCCATTTCACGGGTCGACGCGCTGAGTTCAGCAGGATCATGCGGCATGGAAATCGCGTGCAGATCAGCGAGGAAGAACAGGCATTCGCACTGATCCTGCATTTTCACCCAATTTTTAATCGCGCCCAGATAATTGCCCAGATGCAAATTTCCGGTGGGCTGTATGCCCGATACGACACGCATGATGATTTTCCCTATTCAGTTGATGCTGGCGCGTTATCCTGATTGCGGCGGCGGCGCAACATGCTGACAATATCATCGCGGTCGACGGCGCCAACCATCCATCCGGTGACCGCATAGACGAACAGTCCCGATCCGCACAGCAACAGCAACGACCAGATTTTTTCGAATATACTGCCGGAAAAATGCGGCATCAAGACATCCATCAACCACCATAACAGAGCGGACATCACCGCCACGGCAACCAATTGCCGCAGGATGCGGGCAAACAGCTTTCCAGTAAAATAAAACCACCCGCGCTTGTGAAGCACTGCATAAAGTAGCAGGCAGTTGAGCGTCGCAGACAGGGCGGTCGCGCCCGCCAATCCAACAATTCCCCAGCCGAGGCCCCAAATGAACCAGATGTTGAGGCCGATATTAAAGGTCAGCGATATCAGAGCCGTAATGACGGGTGTGCGGGTATCGGAGCGCGCAAAAAATCCGGGGTTCAATATTTTGACAATGACATATGCCGGTAGGCCCGCGACCAGCGCCATAGTGATATTTGCCATGATTGCGCCATCATTGGCGGTGAATTTCCCCGCCACGAAAAAGGCGCTGGTAAAGGCCGGCGCGCAAATGGCGAGCGCAGCGGCGGCGGGCAGAGTTAACAAGGTTGCCATTTCAAAGGCATTGGATTGCAGGCGCTGCGCCTCCGCCTTATCCTCGCTTTGAATATAGCGGGATAACATGGGAAGGATCGCCGTGCCCAGCGCAATGCCCACAATGCCCAGCGGCATTTGGTTTAGCCGGTCGGCAAACTTCAGCAGCGTCAGCGACCCTTGCGGCAGTGATGTCGCAAAGAATGTGTCGACAAACTGACTGATTTGGTAAATCCCGGCACCAAAGGTCGCAGGCAGGATAACCATGCCGAGTTTTTTGACCTCTGGAGTCAGGCGGGGGCGCGAAATATGTAGCTTCAATCCCGCACGGCGGACCTCCCAAAATAAATAGACCATCTGCACAAAGCCGGACAAGGCTACCGCTGCAGACAGGGCATAGACAACATATGTATCGTCGCCGCTGTTCCCGCGCCAATAATAGCCAGCCGTTATGCCGCCGATCAGGACGAGGTTGAACAGGATTGGTGCGATGGCGCCGGGCGCAAATCGGGAGCGGCTGTTCAAAAGGCCGGTGAGCATCGCAACCACGCTGATAAAAGCGAGATAGGGGAATGTGACCCGGCTTAAAAATACGGCCAGATCAAATTTACCTGGGACCGATTGAAATTCGCCGGCGAGGAGCCACACAACGCCGGGCATGGCCAGCATCATGATGGCCGAGAATATCAGCAATATCCAAACAAACACCGACAAAACATCATCGGCAAATTTCGCCGCCGCTGCCTCACCATCTTCACTGGCGAGCATCCGCGAATACATAGGGACAAACGCCACCGAAAATGCGCCCTCGGCGAATAATCGGCGGAATGTGTTGGGGAAAGTGAACGCCAATTGATAGGCGTCGGCGGCAAGCCCCGCGCCCAATACCCGCGCCAAAATCATGTCGCGGATAAAACCGAATATCCTGCTGATTATGGTGAAACCGGCGATGGTCGAGGTGTTTTTAATCAGACTCATGGAAGGAATCCTGATAAACAAAGGGGAGCATTATTGCTCCCCTTGTAAAAAACGTCTAATTTTATGCTTCGCCTGCTGGCTGTTGTTCGGCCATTTGTGCGGCTTGTGCGCGTTGTTGGATGTAGAGCTGATTAAAATCAATCGGCTCCAAGACCAGCGGCGGAAATCCTGCGTCGCGCACTGCATCGGCAATCACGCGGCGGGCAAAGGGAAACATCAAGCGCGGCGCTTCGCCAAATAGGAATGGGTGCGCTTGCTCGTCATTGATATTGCGCAGGCCAAATAAAGTCGCATAATCCAGTTCGACGTTAAACTGCACGCCTTCATCGGTTGCTGCTTTCACGCCCAACGTCATGACGACTTCGTTCACTTCTTCATTAATCGAATTGACCTGGATATTCACTTGCACGTCGACCTGCGGCTGGCTGGTCCAGCTATAGCTGCGCGGGGCGTTGGGGTTTTCGACCGATAAATCTTTTATATATTGGTTCAGCATGCCCACTTGCGGTGCGGTATCCGCTCCATTTGCGGCAGCCGCATCTTGATTTCCGGATGTGATATTGCCCTCTTCTTCGGCCATTGTCTTAACTTTCCCATCAATTGTATGATTAGGGCAAATGCCCCCGAATTTATCAACCGCCGCGCCTAGCAGGGGGTTAAGCAAAGGGCAATCTTTTGTGCGCTATTGCGTGCAAAAACCTTATCGTGGCTTTTATTTGGCAAAGCGGTTTGAAACTTTGCTTAATAATGCCTATGTGGGGGTTATGACCGTATGGAAAAGTTGGCTTTTCCATGCTTAATCGATCCAACAATTCCCAATTGGGCGGAGGCTTTGTGTCTACATCAATATCAATCATCTTGCTGGCGATGGTAGCTGGTTTTCTAGGTCTCCGGCTTTATTCTGTGCTGGGTAAACGGACGGGGCATGAACAAGAGCCTGTTGCACGCCAACCATTGGATGAACAACGCAGTGCGCCCGTAATTGCGCCCGCCCCGATGATGCAGCCAGCGGGAGCGAACAATCCGCCTGCTGGGTTTGACATGGACCAAGGCGCCGAAAGCGGCTTGCGGGCAATCATGAATGCGGACCGTCAATTTGATCCTGCCCTATTTGTCGAAGGCGCGAAATCCGCCTACAAGGTGACATTGGAAGCTTTCTGGAAGGGCGATCGCAGCACGTTGCAATTTTTATGCGATGACGATGTTCTGGATGATTTTGTTGAGGTGATTGCGGAGCGTGAAGAACGCGGGGAGGTATTGGAAAACCGCCTTATCCGTATTGAAACGGCGCGTATCGTCCGCGCTGAATATGATCATCCACTGGCCCGTATCACAATGCGTTTTGACGCCGATATTGCCGCATTGGTCAAAGATGGCGAGGGCAATATCATTGGCGGCACAATGTCAGATGCCGTCGAAGCGCATGATATTTGGACATTTGTTCGCGACGTAAAAAGCGGTGATCGCAATTGGAAACTTGACGAAACCGATGCTGTGTAAACGGTTGCCGCGCCCTGCGCGCGCGTTCGTCCTGCTGATTCCATCATTATTGCTATTTTCGGCATGTTCCAGCGGCATCATACCCAATGGCGGGGTGAATCCCGCCTCATCGCCGCCTGTGTCAAGCGGACCGGAGGAGCGCGCGGCGCAGCCTGTTGCGTCCACACCCAATGCTACGTTACCAGCGCCCGTCCCGGCGGGCAGCGGCGAAAATGCGGCGGCGCTGGGCGTGGTGCGCGGTCCGCAAATAGCGACCTTACAAATCAGCCGGTCTAAAGCGGATTCCGCCATGGCGGCTTTTCGAACAAGCTGTCCCGGATTGCTGCGCCGCACGGACCAATCGGGGCTAACCCAAAATTCGGATTGGCAGGCAGCCTGCGATGCGGTCAAAAGCTGGACCGGGGATTCCATTTCCTTCTTCGCCACCTATATGGACGCGGTACAGGTGGGCGATGGCAAAGCGTTTGCCACAGGATATTTCGAACCAGAAATTGCGGGATCACGCACCCGGCAGCGCGGCTATGAAGTGCCCGTTTACAAACGCCCATCGGATTTGATTGACGTCGATTTGGGCCAGTTTTCAGACGATCTAAAAGGTAAGAAAATCCGCGGAAAGGTGCAGGGTAGCAACCTGACCCTATATGATGACCGCGCGGCGATTGAAAGCGGTTCCCTATCGGGACGAGGGCTGGAAATTGCCTATGCCGCCGACCCTGTCGAGTTTTTCTTCCTGCAAGTGCAAGGCTCCGGCAGGCTCCGCTTGCCCGACGGGAATGTGATGCGCATCGGCTATGACAGTCAAAATGGCCGCGATTATACTGGCATTGGCAAATTGATGAAGGATCGCGGCCTGCTTGGCCCCGGCGAATCGTCGATGCAGGGCATTGTCAGCTGGTTGCGCCGCAACCCCGAAGAGGGGCGGAAAATTATGCAGGAAAATAAAAGCTTCATTTTCTTCCGTGAGCTGACCGGACCCGGGCCTTTGGGCGCGATGGGATATCCGGTGGTGGGCGAAACCAGCGTGGCGGCGGATGTGAAATATGTGCCGCTCGGCGCGCCGGTGTTTCTGTCAATGGACCGCGCGGAGCCCAACGGGCTTTGGATTGCGCAGGATACCGGCGGTGCGATAAAAGGCAGCAACCGATTTGATACATTTTGGGGCGCAGGTGACCGCGCACGCAGCATCGCGGGCGGGATGGCGGCGCGCGGAGCGGCCCTAATCTTCCTGCCCAAGGCGTCGGTCCAGCGCCTCGGGCGTTAGGCGGCGGGCCATGGCGCGTCCGCTAAATGATGGCGAAAAGGCGCTTTGGAGCCGGGTGATCGAAACGGTGCAGCCTTTGCACCGGACCGCTCCGCACAAACCGCCTGCATCGATTGGCCAACCTGATTCTCCCCAGCCCAGAGCAGATTCGCTCTCCAGCCCAAAGCGATTACCGGACGCGGCGGCCCTGCCTGCGAAAAAATCGAGAAGCACAGCGCCTGAGCGGCCGCCAGCGCCAAAGGTGCTGAACCATAATCTCGATGGCCATTGGGACAGGCGGATCGGCAAGGGCGCGATCATTCCCGATGTTCATGTCGACTTGCATGGCACGGCTTTGTCGGGCGCCTATAATCGGCTCGACGGCGCTCTGGAGCAGGCGATAGCGCAGCGTGCCCGGGTTCTGCTGCTCGTTACCGGAAAGCCGCGCAGCCATGACCGGCATAGCGGCGAAGGTCGCGGCGCAATTGCCAGTGTAGTGCGCGATTGGCTAGCCGCGTCGCGCCATGCTGGATCGATAGCCGCCGTACGCAATGCCCATCCCCGCCATGGCGGTGCAGGCGCGCTCTACATTATTTTGAAACGTTAGGTTCTGACCGTAAGTATCGCCGTCACTATCCGGCGGTAAATTTCGGTGAGCTGGTCGAGATCGGCAATCGCCACGGCCTCATCCAATTTATGCATTGTTGCATTGCATAGGCCAAATTCGACCACGGGGCAGATTTTTGACAGGAAACGGGCATCGGACGTACCGCCAGTGGTCGACGGTTCGGGGTCGAGACCCGTGACCGCCTTCACTGCCGATGCAATCGCATTCGATAATTCACCCGGCGGCGTGAAAAATGGTTCGCCGGAGATGACCGGCTTTAATGTACCGCCGCCCCGTTCAACAATTTCTGCAATCATTTTGGACAAGCTGTCACCGCTATGCCGGTCATTAAACCGAATGGACAGCCGCGCTTCGGCCCGCGCGGGGATTACATTATGCGCCGGGTTGCCGACGGTCAGGTCGGTCACCTCAATGTTGCTCGGTTGGAAAAACTCCGTGCCTTCATCCAGTATGAGCGCGTCAATCTCCGCTAATATCGCTGTCAATTTGGTGATCGGATTGTCGGCCAGATGCGGATAAGCGACATGGCCTTGGACGCCTTCGACGGTGATCCACATATTGACGCTGCCGCGCCGACCGATTTTCATCATATCGCCAAGTCGGTTGACGCTGGTGGGTTCGCCGACAAGGCACATGTCTGGAATGGTGCCTCGCGCCTGCATATGATCGATCAGCGCGCGGGTGCCGTAAATGGCGGGGCCCTCTTCATCGCCGGTGATAATCAAGCTGATCGTACCGGCATCCTCCGGTATATGTTTCAGCGCGGCGATGAAGGCCGCGATGCTGCCCTTCATATCCACCGCGCCGCGCCCATAGAGCAGGTCGCCGCGAATTTCTGGTTCAAATGGGTCGCTGGTCCATCCGTTGCCCGGCGGCACCACATCGAAATGGCCGGCAAAGGCAAAATGCCGCCCCCCATTACCGCGTATCGCGAACAGATTTTCCACCGGCGCGCCATGATCGGGATCATCGTCCCCTTCGCCCGCCAAAAACCGTTCAACAGTAAAACCGAGCAGTTCGAGCATGGCTTCGGCGGCGTCAAACACGCTGCCGGTTGCAGGGGTGATGCTGGGACAGGCGATCAAAGCCTTGGCGATGGAAAGGGGGGTATGGTCATTCATGCTTCCCCACAAATGGCAATATGGCTAGCCTTTGTCCATTCAATTTATGCTTGCTGTAGGAAAGGAAAATGCCATGCCGAAAATCAACTTGAATGCCATAGAGCAAGTGAACAATACCGGCTATCCGACACCGTTCGACCGCGAGGTGGCGGGACGGTGGTATCGCCGTCTTGCGCCGCCATCAGGGCTAACACAAATGGGTGCAAGCCATGTTGTGTTGAAACCCGGGGCTTGGTCGTCACAGCGCCATTGGCATGACGGCGAGGACGAACTTGTGATCATGCTGTCCGGAGAAGCTGTCCTTGTCGAGGACGCAGGCGAAACGATCATGCACCCCGGGGATATTGCGGCCTTTCCAGCGGGCGTCAACAATGGACATCATTTGCAAAATCGTAGCAAAGCCGATTGCATATTCATTGCCGTCGGTGCGGGGGACCGGTCAAGGGGAGGGGGCTATAGCGATATTGATATGATATTTGGGGAGGAGGGATACTTCCATAAGGATGGAAAGCCATATGAAGCACAGCGTTTGCCATAATCCGTTTATGTTGCCGGCGTTTCAAACTTTTCGATTGTCCATTCCTCTTCACCGGCGGCTTGAAACCATTCTTCCATCCACCTGTGCCCCATCATCGTTTCAGCATAGGCGGCGGCAAAGCCGGGTAGGGTGAAGCCATAGGTGATGAAGCGGGTAACCACGGGCGCAAACATGATGTCGGCCGCGCTGAATGTGCCGAATAAATAGGGGCCCTCTTTGCCGAAACGGCTGCGCGCCTCGGCCCATAGCTGTAATATGCGGATGGCATCCTGCCGTGTTTCACCGCTGATCGTGACATCTTCGAATGTCTTGCGAATGTTCATCGGGCATTCGCGGCGGAGCGGCAAATAGCCCGAATGCATTTCCGCACACATGGACCGCGCCATGCCGCGCGCAACCTCATCCTTTGGCCAGAAACGGTCGCGGCCAACCTTGTCGGACAGATATTCGATGATCGCCAAACTGTCCCAGATGACCGCATCGCCGTCCCATAATATCGGCACTTTGCCCGATGAAGGGGCCAGGTCTTCTTCGCGTTTGCGCTCGTCCCAGCCTTCATCATAGAGCGGCACGGTAATCTCTTCGAATGCAAGACCGGATTGTTTCGCCGCCAGCCATCCGCGTAAGGACCAGCTGGAATAGGCTTTATTTCCGATGATCAATTTCATGTCATACCCTTTATACGGCCAGCGGTGCGGGATTTAACTTCAAATATATACTGCCTCTAACACGGCGCTGCGCAATTCATCAATGCCGCCCTTTTTTTCCGCCGATGTCACCGACATTTCAGGATAGGCGGCGGCGCGTTTGGCGAGAGCAACCTGTGTTTCGGCGACGACCTTCTCCAGTTCGCTAGCCTTTATCTTATCGGTTTTGGTCAGGACAATGCGGTAACTTGTAGCGGCGGCATCCAACATATTGAGTATCTCTTTATCGACATCCTTTATACCATGGCGGCTGTCGATAAGAACAAATACGCGTTTGAGCACCGTGCGCCCGCGCAGGTAATCGTTGATCAAATACCGCCATTTTTTCACTGTTTGCACCGGTGCCTTCGCATAGCCATAGCCGGGCATATCGACGATACGGAACAGCAGCGGGTCGCCGACGTCAAAGAAATTCAGCTCCTGCGTCCGGCCCGGCGTGTTTGATGCACGCGCCAATGCCTTGCGCCCGGTCAGCGCATTGATCAGGCTCGACTTGCCCACATTGCTCCGTCCGGCAAAGGCAATTTCCGGTACTTCCGCATCGGGCAAATGCTGCAATTGCGGCGCAGATTTCAAGAAGGAAATCGGCCCGGAGAATATCTTTATGTCATTGGGGTCGTTGGTCACATGGATCAGCTTTTTATCTTGGCGCTATCTTTTTCCTCGGCATCCTTCGCGGCTTGTTGTTTCAAAACCGGATGGCGGGAATAGAGCCATTTTTGCTGCAATATCGAAATACAGTTGGACACAACCCAATATAACTGAAGCCCCGCCGCAAATGGCGCCATGATGAACATCAGGAACCAGGGCATGATCGCAAAAACCTGTTTCTGCACTTCATCCATTGGCTGCGGGTTCAATTTCTGCATCAACCACATGGTCACGCCCAGCAGGATTGGTAGGACACCAATGGCTAGGAAGGCGGGCAAGACTATCCCTGTGCCCAGCGCATCCCAGATAATATGCGCCGATGGATCCGGCGCGGACAAATCCTGCAGCCACAATGCAAAAGGTTGGTGACGCATCTCAATCGACAACATCAACACTTTATACAGCGCGAAGAATACCGGGATTTGGAGCACGATTGGCAGGCATCCAGCCAGCGGATTGACCTTCTCATCCTTATACAGCTTCATCATTTCCTGCTGCAGCTTCGGCTTGTCTTCCTTATATCGTTCTTGCAGTGCTTTCATCTTCGGCTGCAACACCCGCATCGCGGCCATACTACCAAACTGACGCTGCGCGACAGGGAACATAAACATCCGAACGATAAGCGTGAGGCCAATAATCGCGACCCCGAAATTGCCGAAAATTCCAAACAGCCAATGCAATATCCAAAAGAACGGAATGGCAATGAACCAGAACCAGCCCCAATCGATCGAATAGTCGAGATAGGTAATGCCCAGCTTTTCGGTATATTGATCGAGGACCTGCACCTCTTTCGCCCCGGCAAAAAGGCGGGAGCTTTGCGTGGCGCTTTTGCCGGGGGCAATCGCGGTTTTTTGGGCAGTGACCATATCGGTTTGATAATTGTCGCCGCCGGCCCGCATATTGGCCTCGATCGGTGTTTTTTGATCGGGGATCATTGCGGCGAGCCAATATTTATCGGTAAAGCCGATCCAGCCGCCAGTGGTCTTAAAGCTTTGCTGTTTACCCGGTGCTTCATCGAGATCGTCATAATCCCATTCATAATTCGCTGCGCCGCCAAATACGCCCATGGGGCCTGCGTGAATGTTAAACGTGTCGGGATCGGCCGATTTTCCGTCGCGGCTGATCAGGCCAAAGGGCGCAACTTGAACTGCGGCTGCACCGCCATTGGTTACGCTTTGCTGTGCAGTGATCAGGTAATTTTCGTCGATCGACAATGCGATGCCAAAGGTCTGCCCGCTGTCATTTTTCCAGCTGAGTGTGACCGGCGTTGTCGGGGTCAGCTTTGCGCCGCTGGCCGTCCACAGTGTGTCTGCGCCCGGAACTTTTATCCCCGATGCTGTCCAGCCAAAGCGCGCGAAATACGCTTTTTCGGTGCGCGACGGAGAAAACAGGCGCACAGGCGGCGAGTCTTTGGCCAGCTCCGTGCGGTGGGCGAGCAGCAGTAGGTCGTCAAACTTCGCGCCCTGCAAATTAATGGAGCCTTTTAACTTAGGCGTCTCAATGGCAACCCGGGGACTTGCGGCAAGAGCAGAAGCCAGCGTAATTTTCTGCTTTGGTGCAGGCGCAGAGCCAATGCCGCCATCTGTAACCGGAACATTTCCTGCGCCGCCCGCAGATGGAGCAGAGCCGGGCGCAGCCGAGTTGTTGCCCGTGGCCGCAGGTGCGCTTTGTTCAACCGGCGGCGGGACGAGGTCTGGGAAAAATATGCGGGTCAGCGGCCCCCATGCAAATAGAATCAGCGCCGCGAATAGCATGGCGATTATGACGTTCCGCTTGTCTTCCACTGGTATATATTCCCTGTTTCTATCTGTCAGTCATTCAAATGCGCGGCAGGTTGCCTTTCATTAAGGCACCGGATCATGTCCATGGCCGCCCCATGGTTGGCAGCGCAATAGCCGCTTGAGCGCGAGCCAGCTACCCTTAATTGCCCCATATTTTTGTAAGGCGATAATTGCATATTGCGAACAGCTCGGGCTGTATCTGCAACTTGGCGGCAAAATCCGCGATGGTCCCAATTGCCAACCGCGCGCGATCAGGATGAACAGCTTTGCAATCATTGGGCAATCCGGTCAAAGGCCATGTATAAATCACGGCGTAGCTGGTCAAATTCCATCTCTATGCCGCCATCGCGGCCGATCAATATATGGTCCGCACCGGCTTTGCCTTTTTCCTCCAGCATCTCCCGCATCAAAGCGCGAAAGCGCCGCCGCATCCTGTTACGCACCACGGCATTACCGACTTTTTTGGTGATGGTAATGCCAAGCCGTTTTGTTGGATCATCGTCGCGCCGGTCGGATACCAGCAAAACAAAACCGGGACGCGCGAATCGCTTGCCCCGGTTGGCGCTGAGAAAATCAGCGCGTTTTTGTATCACGGTATAAGGCGGCATCAGCACGCCTCCGCCAGATCAGTGATTAAGCAGACAGCTTCTTGCGGCCACGGGCCCGGCGTGCGTTCAAAATCGCACGGCCAGAGGCAGTCGCCATACGGTGACGGAAGCCGTGACGGCGTGAGCGGACTAGGTTGCTCGGTTGAAAGGTGCGCTTCATGGCGGTAATCCTTAGAATATTCGATGTCTAAAAAGCAAAAGGCCGCCGAATCTGTACGGCGACCGCCTTTGTTGATGGGCGCATTATGGCGGCGGGCGGCAAAAGTCAACCGCGCCTGATCCGAAAAAAGCGCAATATATCGCGTTTGAGCGGTGGAACAGGAGGGCGCGTGCCTTCTTTTTTCCTGCGGAGCGCCCAATCAGTCCACCGCCCATATTCGGGATGGCGGTCACGCAGCTTCAAATATTGCTTTTTGGCCCAGCGGGAATTTTTCAAAACCATGGCCAAACCGATAGGAAATAAAATCAAGAAGCCCGGGCCCGGTAAGGCGCCGATAATCGGCGATGCAATGATTAAAAGCCATCCGATGACGAGCATGAGCATCCGCCACCCCGCGGTATTGCGGCGCTCTTTCGGGCTCAATTTGGTATATTCGGGTTCTTCGTGGTCCATATTCCTGATGTGGTGCGATGCGCAAATGAATGCAAGTGCGCTTCATCGGCGGATATGGGGTGCTGATCGATTGGTTGCCGGTGTGAAGTAGCTTCCGGTCAATCCAAAGGAATATAAGCTGCGATATCGGAACGGCCGAGATACAAGGCATCATCATGCCCGACGCTGTTGGTCAATGCATAGAATGCATTTGCCTTGTCCTGTGGCAATCCCATTTCGGTGTAGAAGCGGATATATTCCATATTGACCGGATCATCGGCGGCATAATCATCCGCCTCCATCCCGTCGCTGTCGCGCCAGCTATGCACCGCAAATTCCGCCGTAGGTGCAGCGCTGCGTTTGGCTCCGGACAGGAACAGCTCAACCGCGCCCGATGCAACAAATCCGCCATCGGGGACATGGGTTGCAATTCCTGCGCGCCTGACCAAGCGGGCAATAGCAAATATCGCGGCATCATCGCCGGTTCCGGGGCAATCCACCATGTCGATCTGCATAATCCCTGGCCAAGCGGACAGCATCGCGCGAAATTGCCCAACACTGCTGCTTTCGATACTGCCGGCGAGCTCAACCCGGTCATGACCCACTACATGAAAGGGACCATAGCTCGCCAGCAGTTTGCGACCCGAATCGACCTGTTGCGGCAGCATAGTCGGAGCAGCAGCAAGTTCCTGTTCGGGGACAGATTCTGTCCATTCGTAAATTTCAGTTTCAACGGTGATCGAAGCGGCGCTGCTGGGCCCTGCATAAAACAGCAGAGACAAAGCAGGCAATGCCGCCCTGAACGCTGTCGTCTGCAATCCTGAGCGCATATTCATTACCCCCTTTTATACCGCGCAATAGGAGTAGCTGAGGCACAGTTGAGGGCGCGTAACCGGACAGGGTTTCGCAAAATTTAACCCTATCCCATCGTATATGAACGGCATCGCTGGACTCGGAGGAAAAATCGCGCCATGTCTATAGGAACAAATAGGGGGTATTATGGTTTCCATTGTTTCGACCGTGGCGTATCTGGGGCTGGAGGCGCGCAGTGTAGAGGTGCAGTGTCAGGTCGCGCCCGGTATGGTCGGATTTTCAGTTGTTGGCTTGCCGGATAAAGCCGTTGCGGAAAGCCGGGAGCGGGTGCGGGCCGCGATTTCTGCGCTGGGCCTATCGCTGCCGCCCAAACGAATTATCGTCAATTTATCGCCGGCGGACCTGCCCAAGGAGGGGTCGCATTATGACCTGCCGATTGCGCTTGCGCTGCTGTCCGCGATGGGCGTGGTCGATGCCGAAGCATTGGCGCAATATGTTGTTGTCGGCGAGTTGGGGTTGGATGGCCGCGTTGCCGCGTCACCCGGCGTATTGCTGGCGGCGATTCATGCGGGATCGCAGGATATGGGGCTGATCTGTCCTGCCATGCAGGGGGCAGAGGCGGCTTGGGCCGGGCAGATTGAGGTATTGGCCGCGCCCGATTTATTGACTTTGCTCAATCATTTTAAGGGGCAAGCGATCCTGTCGCCGCCGCGCCCGGGGGAGGTCGAACCACCAGCGGCTGGCCCGGATCTGAAAATGGTCAAGGGACAGGAAACGGCGAAACGCGCGCTCGAAATTGCTGCAGCTGGCGGGCATAATCTGCTGATGTCCGGGCCGCCCGGGGCGGGGAAGTCGTTGCTGGCGTCGTGCCTACCCGGAATTTTGCCCGAACTGACACCGTCGGAGGCGCTGGAGGTGTCGATGGTGGCATCGGTTGCCGGCATGCTGGAGGGCGGGCGGCTATCGCGCACCCGCCCCTATCGCTCACCACATCATAGCGCGTCCATGCCCGCGCTGGTCGGCGGCGGATTAAAAGTGCGTCCGGGTGAGGTGAGCCTAGCGCATTTGGGGGTATTGTTTCTCGACGAACTGCCCGAATTTCAGCGCGGCGTTCTGGATAGTTTGCGGCAACCATTGGAAACCGGAGTGGTCAGTGTGGCACGCGCCAACAGCCATGTTACCTTCCCCGCCAATGTGCAGCTGATCGCTGCGATGAACCCATGCCGATGCGGCCATTTGGGCGATCCTGCACTCGCCTGTTCGCGGGCACCGCGCTGCGCCGCCGATTATCAGTCGAAAGTGTCAGGGCCGCTGCTTGACCGGATTGACCTGCATGTTGAGGTGCAGGCGGTGAGCGCGGCTGACCTTGTCCTGCCGCCTGCCGCCGAAGGTTCGGCCGAGGTTGCGGCGCGGGTAAAGGCGGCACGGGACCGCCAAAGCGAGCGATTAATGGGCATGGCGGCGCGCACCAACGCTGAATTGGACGGGGATGCATTGACTGATCATGCTGCGCCTGATGATGCAGGGCGAACATTGTTGGCGCAGGCCGCAGAGGCAATGCGTTTATCGGCGCGCGGCTATACGCGTATATTAAGGGTTGCAAGGACGATAGCCGATCTGGCAGGAAACGATGCAGTGGGCCGCATTCATATCGCCGAAGCATTGTCGTACAGGCGGCAAGCTCCGCGTAATTAATGACGAGGAATAATCATGGCCTATTTAATGTTAAGGTATAATTTGAAAGACGGCGTTACGCCGGAGCAGTTTGAACAATGGGTGCGCGAAACCGATCAACCGGCAATGCGCGGATTGAAACGAGTGGAAAGCTTTGAAACTTTCCGGGTAACCGGCTTGCTCATGGGTGAAGGCGCTCCGGCGCAAAGCTATTTTGAGATTTTTGAAATTTCTGATCTCGCTGGATTTACGGGCGAAGATATGCCCGGCGAAACGGTACAGGCGATCATGGGTGCATTTATGCAAATGGCCGACAATCCGGAATTTAATATCGCCGAACGGCTGTGATTCTAGGGGCTGGATCCTAACCCTCATTCTGGCAAGAAAAGATAAGCAACTCATTGGGCTGCTCCGGTAATATATCGCGCAGGCTTTGGTTCATTCGGGTGATGCGCTGCGCCTTATCCTTGCTGGTGGAGCAGCCTTTCACATTAAACTGCTGCCGCGCTGAACGCGCCTTTTGCATGGCGTCGAGACCAAGCAGATAGCGTTCGATGCGGTAGCTATTATTGTCGGGATTATAGCTGACCAAAGAGACCTGTTGATCACTGCCCGGAACGAAGCCGCGTGTCCAGTTGCTGCCATCTAACGCATATTGGGTGCGGTCATTGACGCAGCCGGTATTTTTCCAGTCAAAGCGAATATCGGCTGTGCTCGAAACGGTTACCTTGCTGCGGTCAGGCACGAAGACGCAGCTTTTTGCGCCGCTGCTATTGGCGTCGGTGCTGGTAGGGGTTTTGTCATCTGCGGCCTTCTGCTGTGCTGGCTTCTCATTCTTCATCCGGTCGGCGACATCGGCAAAACTTGGCCGCCCAGCAAAAATAAGCAGCGCAGCAAAGGTCAGCGCCCCGCCAACAATCGCGGCTATCTTTCCATGTTGCCCGCGTCCTGCCTGAAACAGCGCATAGGAAATGCCCCCGCAGCCGAGCGCAAACAGCAACAATAGGCCCGATAGAGCCATCCGGTTTTCCCGCTCGGCAATAATGTCCAGCTCCGCGTCACGCCGCGCTTGCGCCTCGGCTTTGTCACGGGCGGCGTCGGCGCTGCGCTGCTCCTCCGCAATTTTGGCGCGGGCGGCTTTTTCCCGCTCTGCTTCGGCTGCGGTCAGTTCGGCGACGGAACGGCAAGGTCCGCTGACGCTATTATAGGCGACTTTTTGCGCGCGCAAAAATGCGGTCAGCTCTTTGACCGAAATGGCAAAGTAAAATTCCGATCCGCCATTTTCGTTGGTCGAACCAAAACTGTTAATACCGACCACCCGTCCGCAGGCATCGACCATTGGGCCGCCGCTATTACCCGGCGCAATAGGGGCGGTATGCAAAATAGTGTCAAATGCCTTTGCCGAGCGGCCCGACGATACCGTGCCGCGCGTTTTGACGGGGGATTGCGGGCGCATTGTCTCTGCTTCATCCAGCTGCATGGCGATATCGACGTTGGCGGGATAGCCAATGGCAAAAACATCGCTGCCATCGGGCGCGTCGCCCGTTAACAGGCTCGCCGCTGGCAGGCGGGCTCCTACCTCCAATTGGAGTAAAGCCAAATCATTTTCGGGCGACCATTTGACCAAGGTTGCAGTATAGCTGTCGCTTCCTTGTGACGGGACAATGCGAAATGTGATGCTGTCATTATAAAGCGATTCTTCGACAACATGGGCGTTGGTGATAATTTTATCAGGTGCCACGACCAGCCCCGAACCATGGCCGATCATGCGCCGTTCGCCGTCTACCTCGCCAAAAATTGCCACGCGCACGACGCTGCGGCTGGCGGCCTGAATATCCCCGCTATCGGCTTGGGCGCACGCCGGAAAAAACATCGCCAGCAGCAACAAAAGACAGGAAAGCATCGGCGCAGGTTTCATCATCATCCCTGTTTGCCCCCATGTCCGTCCGCTGGCAAGAGCAGTTACAAAAAGCTGTAGGGATCGACATCGACCCCAACGCGCACTCCGCGCGGCCAGTTTAGCTCGTTCAACCAGTTGCGGATCATGGATTGCAGGTCGACGCTGCGCTGCGCATGGACCAGCAATCGGTGCCGGTAACGCCCGCGCAGCATGGCGAGTGGTGCGGGCGCAGGGCCATACACATATATGCCGTCCGCTTTTGGCGCGGCCGCCCCTATCGCACGAGCAGCCTCAATGGCTTCGCGTTCGTCCTCGGATGAAATGATGATTGCGGCATAGCGGCCAAAGGGCGGTGCGCCTGCGCTTTTGCGCATTTCGGTTTCGGCATCGTAAAATGCGTCGCGGTCGCCGTCCACCAACGCGGCGATCACGGGATGCGCTGGGCTGCGCGTTTGGATCAGCACTTCGCCGGGTTTTTCGCCGCGCCCCGCTCGTCCAGCGGCTTGGGCTATTTGTTGGAAGGTGCGTTCGGCGGCGCGCAAATCCCCGCCCTCTAGGCCAAGGTCAGCGTCGATCACGCCCACTAATGTCAGATTGGGGAAGTGATAGCCCTTAGTCACCAGCTGCGTCCCGATGATAATGTCGACCGCTCCTGCCTCAACCCTGGCGACAAATTCGGCCGCTTTTTCGGGTGACCATAATGTATCCGATGTGGCCATGATCGTGCGCGCATCGGGGAATAGGCGCTGCACCTCCTCAGTGATCCTTTCGACCCCAGGACCGCAGGCGACAAGGCTGTCTTCCTCGTGACATTCGGGGCAGGCGCTGGGCGGCGGCATGACATGGCCGCAATGATGACAGGCCAGCCGCTTCACGAGCCGATGTTCAACCATCCAGCTGGTGCAATTGGGACATTGGAAACGGTGCCCGCAGGTCCGGCACAGCGTCAACGGCGCAAAGCCCCGCCGGTTGAGGAAGAGCAGGCTTTGTTCGCCGCGTTCGATCCGCTCTTGCAAAGCTTGAACCAGCGGCGGGGCGATCCAGTGATGGCGTTCGGGCGCATCGAGCGTCAGGTCCACCGCCTTTATCTCTGGCAATTTTGCCGCGCCAAAGCGTGATGGAATTTCCAGACCGGTGTAAATGCCGGTCTGCACCATATGGCGGCTTTCCAATGCCGGCGTGGCGGATGCCAAGATGACTGGAAAACCTTCAAATTTGCCGCGCATCACCGCCACATCGCGGGCGTGATACCGCACGCCATCCTCTTGCTTGAAACTGGTTTCATGGGCTTCGTCGACGATGATGAGGCCGGGGTTCATATAGGGTAGGAATAGAGCGGAGCGGGCGCCGACCACGACCTTTGCGCTGCCGTCTGCAACGGCGCGCCAAACACGGCGGCGCTGCGTGCTGCGCATCCCGCTATGCCATGTGGCAGGTTGCGTGCCGAAGCGTTCTTCGAACCGTTTCAAAAAAGGCTGCGTCAATGCTATTTCAGGCAGCAGAACCAATGTCTGCTTGCCCAGCCTAAGCGCAGCAGCGACCGCTTCGAAATAGGTTTCGGTTTTGCCTGATCCGGTTACGCCGTCGAGGACAAAGGGCGCAAATTGTTGCTGTTTGACGGCACCAACCATCGCGGCGGCCGCTGCCGATTGTTCGTTGTTCAAAACCGGCGCGGCAAAATCGGGATCGGGCAGGAGAAGCGGCGTATCGATGCCAACCTCGACAGGTTCAAAGGCCCCTGCTTTTATCAACCCGCGAATGACAGCGTCGCTGACACCCGCTTCGGAGGCCAATTCGCGCACCAGCCCCTGCGCGCCTTCCAGCTGATCAAGTGCGGCGGCGCGCAATTCGGTCATTCGCGTTGGCACTCGGCTAGTTGCGCGATATTCGGTGATGGTTGCCGCTGACGATAGCGCCGATGAAGAGGACAGCACCATCCGCAATATATTGGCATGTGCGGTGATATAATAATCGGCGGCCCAGTTGACGAGCTGGCGCAGCCCCTTCGCCAAGGGCGGCGTGTCCACCAATTCATAGACCGCGCGCAATTTTTTCGGGTCTACCGGGTCCAGCGGGAAGGCATCTTCATCCCAAACCACGCCCACCATTTTGCGCGGACCCAGCGGAACGACCACGATGCTGCCGGGCTTTGCCGCCATTCCGGCGGGCAATTTATAGTCGAGCGGGCCGACAGCCTGAGTAAGCAAAATGACGCGGACGCGATTCATAATGCTGCTATAGGTTGCGGCGGCCACCGCGTCATCAATGCTATCGGCTTTCGTGAAATTCTGTTAGCAAGCAGCGAGTCATATGGGAGAGAGTTTCATGCAAATAGAGATAGATCGCCGTCAGCTATTGCTTGCCGGATTGGCCGGGGCGGCGCTGACCCTGCCGGGATGCCAAAGCTTGCCGGGTTTCAGCTTGACCGAAGCGATCAGGCGGCTGTTGACATTGTCGTCGCAAAATGCCTTCGCGTTATTGCTGCAGCCCAATGGATTTTATGACAGCCAAGTGGCGCGCATCGCCTTGCCGGACCGATTGGGCGGCGGCGCAGGTAGCGGGATTTTGTCGGCCGTGTTGCAGAGCGGCGCGTTTCGCGACAAGCTGCAGCGGCAATTGAATCGCGCAGCGGAAAAGGGCGCAGAACGGGCCGCGCCGCTGGTTGCCGAAGCGGTGCGCAATGTCAGCATAGAGGATGCGGCGAGCATCGTGCGCGGCGGGCCGCAAGCCGCCTCGACTTTCCTGCGCGGTAAAATGGGCAGCGCGGTGCTCGATGCGATGCTGCCCGGTATATCTGAAGGGCTGCGCTTATTTGACGATGCCACGATCAGCCGCGCGGTGCAGTCGGTGTCGGGTTTTGACATTGGCGCTTTGGCCAATGACATCACGCAAAAAGCCGATAATGCCGTGTGGGCGGCGATCGGCGCAGAGGAAGCGAATATTCGCGCCAACCCTAGGTCCACCAATGATCCTGTGCTGATCGGGGTGTTCGGGCTTGGCAGCGCGCTGAAATAAACTGTTGGTACCGCGCTTTCCGGGAGACTGCGTCAGTCGCCCTTCATTCCAAATGCGTCGCCGCTGGCATCGCCCAATTCGCTGCCGCCGTCGACATTGATGATCGCGCCAGAGACGTAGCGAGCTGCGTCGCTGGCCAGCCATAGGCACGCATCGCCAATGTCATCTTTGGTCCCCCAATCGCGCAGGGGGATTCGTTTCTTGCTGGCCTCAACCGCTTGTTCATTCGGGGCGAGCCGTATCATGCCTTCGGTGTCGCCAATCGGGCCGGGGGAAATGCCGTTCACGCGGATATTTTTCGGGCCCCATTCCATCGCGAGGCATTTTATCACCTGATTAACTCCCGCCTTTGCGGCGCAGGCATGGATTTGATACATCATCGGCCGCACTGCCTGACCAGCGGTAATCGCCACCAACGATGCGCCGCCCTCGTTCAAATATTCATAGCAGCCGTGAAAGACATTAAATGTACCAAGCAGATCAATGTCGACAACCGTCTTAAACGCATTCGCGCTCATCCCCAATGCAGGTGCAATGAAGTTTCCAGCGGCCCCCGACAATACGATATCAATCGGACCATAGGCATCGCGGCAAGCGGAGAGAGCCTCTTTCAACCGCGCCGCATCGCGCACGTCGCAGGCCATCCCGGTCACGTCCAAGCCGTCACCGCGAAGCTGCTGCGCTGCGGCGGCAATCTTATCCTCGCTGCGGCTGATGATGAATACGCGGGCACCCGCTTCGGCATAACGGCGCGCGCATTGCAGGTTTATACCCGATGATGCGCCGGCAACAAAAGCAGTTTTGCCTTTCAGCAAATCAGGTAGAAAAGTCTGTGACAAAATCGCGTCCTCCGTGGATTTTTATAAAATAGCCTGTGCAAGCTGACTGCATTTTGCCATGAAGGCAATAGAGTGATTCCTCCTATTCCAATCTACCTGAAGGTACCTATTTTTATGAAGTTTTTTGCCGACACTGCCGACACTGCTGAAATTGCTGATCTTGCCGAAACAGGTTTGCTTGACGGGGTGACGACCAACCCTTCGCTGATTAAAAAATCGGGCCGCGACATTATCGAGGTAACCAAGGAGATATGCGGGCTTACCGATGGCCCGGTGTCGGCTGAAGTGGTGGCTCTCGACCATGCGGGCATGATGAAAGAAGCGGAGATATTGCGGAAAATTGCGGATAATGTCTGCATTAAAGTGCCGCTGACCATTGATGGCCTGAAAACGTGCAAAGCGCTGACCAGCGACGGATCGATGGTAAATGTGACCCTGTGCTTTTCGGCCAATCAGGCGCTGCTTGCGGCAAAGGCGGGCGCGAGTTTCATTTCCCCCTTCGTTGGACGGCACGATGATAACGGCTTTGATGGAATGAGCCTGATTGAGGACATCCGTTTGATTTATGACAATTATGGTTTCGATACCGAAATATTGGTCGCCAGCATTCGTCATGGCATCCACGTGTTGGAGGCCGCCCGTATCGGCGCAGATGTAATTACGGCCCCGCCTTCGGTGATTAAAGGCCTGTTCAAACATGTCTTGACCGACAAGGGTATGGAAGCATTTTTGAAAGATTGGGCTGATACCGGTCAGGCCATCGGCTGATCGGCGTATCGTGAGTCAGGGGCGGCGTTGATTTGGGGCTGTTTGGCAATTCAAAACTGAAATGCGCGGCATGCGGAACGGAATTGCCACCTGTTATGACGGGCGGCGGTGACCGTGAAGATGATTTGCTGAAACGATCCGAGATCAACCTCCCCAAATATCGTGCCGCCAAATTATGCTACAAATGCAGCGAACGAACAGCGCGCCATAGTGGTTATCACGCAACGCTAAATGTTTCGCCGCCGCCGCCGTCAGCTCCTCCAAAATCAGTTTCAGCTCCGCCCGTTCCGGCTCCGCCGCCTTCAAACCCGGCGTCACCGAACTCCCCGCCGGCTGCACGCGTCAGCACCGCCGCGTATTCAGCTTCCAGCGAAGATGGCCGTAAAAACACCTCCCAAGCGCGAAATCCTTGGGCCGATAACGCGGGGCAAATAAACGAGGCAAGGGCCAAATATCAACGCGGCGGTGGCTATAAAACAGAAGAAGAATTATACGCAGAACGGCAAGCGTCATACAGCAGCTCGGAGCCGCCCAAAAAATTGGCAGGCAATGATAGCCCGGCCGGCGTCAGTCTGTTTGACTGGCTGATTTGGCTGGTTACCACGAAAACCGGCCGCAATATCCTGTTCGGAGCTGCTGTTTTGTTTTTCATCCTTCCATCCATGTGCAGCCGTGACGAGGATAATGATGAGCGGGGCGATTTTCGGCCAGTTTTTGAGTCATCCAAAAGCCAGCAATCGGATGGTGCGCCGGACGGCAGGCGGGCGGGACGAGGTCAAGAGACGCCGACTTCGTTTCCCAGTCCCTCACCGCCAATAGTTTTTATGGCGCAGCGCGCGATGCCGCGCGGTAATATCAGCAAGTGGGTTACAACCAATGACTATCCCGCGCAGGCTTTATCCGAAGAACGGGAAGGCGTGACAGCGGTCCGCCTTGACATCGGCAAAAATGGAGAAGTAACCAATTGTGCCATCACCCGAAGCAGCGGACATGAAGATTTGGATCAAGCCACCTGTTCATCTTTGCGGCAGAGGGCTAGGTTTAATCCTGCATTGGACGGAGCAGGCAATTCCTTAGAAGACGGCTGGGCCACCCGTGTCCGCTGGCAAATACCGAATTAGAGAAAGTGAATAATGCCCAATACACCGCAACCCAAAATCGATGTTCCCGACCATGTGCAGGATGCAATCCGCACGTTATTGGAATGGGCGGGTGATGACCCGAACCGGGAAGGCCTGCTCGATACGCCCGCGCGAGTCGGTCGTGCTTGGAAAGAATATTGCAACGGTTATCATGAAGACCCCGGCGTGCATTTGTCTCGCACTTTCGAAGAGGTCGGCGGATATCATGAATTGGTCCTGTTGAAAGACATTCCGTTCCATTCGCATTGCGAGCATCATATGGCGCCGATTATCGGCAAAGCGTCCATCGCCTATATGCCCACCGACCGGGTTGTTGGCATCTCCAAACTTGCCCGCGTGCTGCATGGCTATGCCCGCCGGTTGCAAGTGCAGGAACGCCTAACCGCCGAAGTGGCCAATTGCATTTACGATCATTTGAAACCCGAAGGCGTCGCCGTGGTGATAGAGGCGCAGCATGGCTGCATGACGGGCCGCGGCGTTCGCACGCCCGGCGTTGGCATGGTAACGTCGAAATTGCTTGGCTGCTTCCTGGACGACCAAAGCAGCCGTAAAGAAGTCATGAGCCTGATGGGATATTGATCGAAAGAGCTACGGGTTGAAATTACAAATATCAGCAATAGCTGAGTGGCGATTTGCCAGTTTTTCAACCCATTTCATGGCTGTTTTCAACTCACCACCATGCCGCATCTTTGCCTCGTTTTGCACATCACGGCGTAGATCGGCGCTATAACCATGTTCGGGGGCCTTGGAATAGCTGCGCATGATCGGTCCCTGCAAAAGAGCGGACACAAGTGGCTGTTCGACGGAAAGATCAAAAAATTCTGCTATTTCAGTTAACTGGGCGTTTGGCATAGCGAGGAAACGATCAAAATCCTGCCATTTTACCGATCCGGTCGGGGCTGTTTTCTCGGCCCGATGCAACGTTACCATTTCGCATAACCAGCTCATCGCGACGCGCTGCGCAGGTGTCAGCTCCCACAACCGTGCTGGCGGTTCGTTCAGCGTCGCTGTGAGCCTTTCAAGCCGCGCAGGCGCCATCGCCATCGTTTCATGCATAGATGCTTCGCCAGCCAATATGGTCAGCATATAGCTTTCCAAATTGGTCTTTAGGAACAGCGCTTTAGTGTCGGACTTTATTAGCTGCGGCGCGAGCGGGCTAACGAAGCTGCTCGCCTTGACCATCGGGCGTTGTTCATCGTGGAATGATCGCGATAGCCAGCGGGTGATCAGATCGCGCCGCGCCGCATATTGTTCGGGTGACCAACGCGAGTGCGGTGCATCGAGCGTCTGCCAAATCTCGGCTAAATTGCGCAATATCAATGGCTCGCGGAGTGCCAAAATATTACTCCATTCGCCGAGTAAACGGGAGATCAGGGTCGATCCAACATGGCCGATATGAAAGATATAATAGGGCGTAGGGGCGGACGGTAGCGGAATATTTTCGACATCGCTCCATTCCAACAGATTCCGTTTGAGCTGCGGCGTGAACATTCTCTGGTCCAGAAAGCTCGCCGTGTTGAAATTTTCCTCGGTCAGATGCGACATCAATATTCGGTCGGATATCAATTCCAACATATGAGGAAAAAGCACCGCATTACTTGCAAAAGCTTGCGCCAGACTGTCTGCCATTCGGGATTAAGCGCCCCACATTCGCATTAGATTATATTGCACCAGCTGCAGCCGCGAAAAGTTCTCTGCCGTCATATTATTGCCCTCCAATGCGGCGACCTCATTCAAATCGAACAGCAAATCGCGTTTTGCATTATCGGCAATTTTGCTTTGGATGAAGGTTATCGCGACGTGACGTTCGCCGCTGGTCACCGGTTCAACCTCGTGCAGCGTGTTTGATGGATAAATGACAGCCCTACCAGCATCAAGGCGGAAGCGTAGATCATCATCCCCAAGGCGAATGTGTAGTGCTCCGCCTTCGTATCTATCTGGTTCATTTAGAAAAATTGTACAGCTGAGGTCTGAACGTAACGGGCCATCAGGCAGGTTAATTGTCGCGCTATCGGGGTGGAGGCCATAATTCTGGCCTACTCCATATTTTGTCATCAATGGCGGAGCTACGCGCTGAGGAAAGGCAAATTCATGAAATTCCGGATTGGCGACCAGGGCATCGAACAATAATTTGGAGGTTTGCTGATAGGCTTGTGGGTCGTGCAGCTGCTGATTATTTTTAACTTTGCTATGAGGGTTGCTAATTTTTCCGTCCACATAATTGGCCGATGCGGCGATCTTCATGAGCTGCGCAATTTGTGCGTTGTTCAATATCCGAATTTTTCTGATCATGGACGAAGGGCTAATCCCTTGTTGTCGATTTGTCCAATTCGATCATTGGTTCCGAGCCAAAAAATTCAGCATCTAAAAACAAAAAAACCGCCCAGTCTTTCGACTGGGCGGTCTCATTTTGTATTGGATTGAAGCTTAGTCTTCCTTGGCTTCGTCTCCGCCGGAAAGGCCTTCGCCTTCGCTTTCGGCGGCGCGGGCTGCTTCAGCGGCGGCTTTCATTTCGGCGCGCTTGGCTTGTTCAGCTGCTTCGGCTTCATCAGCGGCCACTTCCGCTTCTTCTGCCGCTACGATGGCTTCTGCTGCGATCTCGGCCTGTTCTTCTTCGAACATTTGATCGATCACGTTAACGCCGTCTTTTTGCAGTTCGGCTTCATCGTCGCTGCGGGCGACGTTGACGCTTACCTTCACCGATACTTCGGGGTGCAAAACGACTTTCACGTCATATACGCCGAGCGCCTTGATCGGGCGTTCCAGAATGATCATGCCTTTGTTCACATCTGCACCATCAGCATTCAGGCCTTCGGTAATGTCGCGCACCGTTACCGAGCCATATAGCTGACCCGTGTTCGATGCGGCACGGATCAGGACGATCTGTTTGCCTTCAACATTTTTCGAAGCAGCTTCTGCTTCGGTGCGGCGATCGGCGTTATCGGCTTCGATCTTGGCACGGTTTGCTTCAAACAGCTTTTTGTTGCTTTCATTGGCGCGGAGCGCTTTTTTGTTGGGCAACAGGAAGTTGCGGGCATACCCGTCCTTCACGGTTACAACATCGCCGATGGCGCCCAATTTTTCTACGCGTTCGAGAAGTATGATATCCATGTCGCTTCTCCCTTAACGTACGATATAAGGCAACAGGCCGATATGGCGTGCGCGCTTAATGGCTTTGGACAGCTCACGCTGTTTAATGGCGGAAACGGCGGTGATGCGCGAAGGCACAATCTTGCCGCGTTCGGAGATATAACCTTGCAGCAGGCGTACATCTTTATAATCGATTTTCGGTGCGTCCTTACCTTGGAATGGGCAGGATTTACGGCGACGGAAAAATGGACGTGACATTATGCATTCTCCTCTTCGCGTGAACGGCGGGGCGCGCGGGGTGCCCGTTCGGTGCGGTCATTTTTGCGCATCATCACAGATGGACCTTTTTCATGGGCGTCAACGCGCACGGTCATGTAGCGGATCACGTCTTCGTTAAGACGCAGCTGACGCTCCAGCTCGGCAATAACATCGCCGGGGCCGTCAATTTCAAGCATCACAAAATGCGCCTTGCGGTTCTTCTGAATCTTGTAAGTAAGCGTGCGAAGACCCCAGGTTTCGGTCTTTACGACCAGGCCTTTATTGTCTTCGATGATTTTGGTGGCTTCCGCCGCCAGCGCATCAACCTGAGCCTGGCTCAGGTCCTGACGCGCCAAAAATATATGCTCATATAGAGCCATTGGCACTTCCTTTATATTACCGATCGCTGACGCCGCACCATGCAGACACGCCCCTCCGGCCTTCTTCTGATTCCCGCTAGGGAGCGCCGCGCATAGGCGAAGGGGCCTACATATGCAAGTGAAGAGTTACTATCTGAAGCATGAACCTTCGGTCAAACCGATGCCTTCACCAATTGTCCCAATATATCCGCGGCAAAAGCGCTCAGCGTGTCATCGCGGGCGCCCATGATGACGATGCGGTCGCCGGGTTTGGCGAGTTCGACGATGCGTGTCCCGCAATCTTCGCGCGACGGGATATGTTCGGCGTGGCGGCCGGCGGCGGCGACGGCGTCGGTGATCGACTGGCTGCCGATGCTTTTGTCGACGGTGCCGCCAAAATAAACCGGATCGCATAGAATCAATATGTCATCGCGGCCCAGCATCCGGGCGAAAACTTGCGCCAATTCCTGACCCATCACGCGGATCGGGCCAAAGCCATGGGGTTGGAAAAAGGCGATGACGCGGCCGGGAAAGGCGCGCAATGTGGCGAGCGTTGCTGCGGTTTTATCGGGATTATGCCCGAAATCATCGATCACCGTAATACCGCCTGCAATGCCGACAATATCGAAGCGGCGGGCAAGGCCGGTAAAGCGTTCCATCGCGGCCACGGCCTGCGGCGCGGTGACGCCCATGGCTATGGCGGCGGCAATTGCGGCGAGCGCGTTGCTGATGTTATGCCGTCCGGGCACTTGCAAAGTTACGGGCAATTCGCTGCCATGCGCTTGCAGCGTAAAGCGGCTGCCTAGCGGAAGATCGACTACATCGGCGGCGCGTATATCGGCGCGGTCAGAAAAGCCGAAGCTGATCGCGCCTTCCAATTTCAGCGTCCCTATCAACGCCACCGTTTCGACGTCATCCGCATTCCAGATAGCGGTTTTGGCGCTGCGAGCGAAATCGCCAAATAGCTGCCGCAATTCATCGAGGCTTTTATGGTCCAGGCTGACATTATTCAGCACCGCAACCTCGGGTGTGTAAAGCGCGATGGAGCCGTCGCTTTCGTCAACTTCGCTGACAAAAATTTCCCCGCAGCCCACGCGCGCACTGGCAAAGGGAGCGTCGGCGGAGACGAAATTTTTCATCACGCCGCCATTCATGATGGTGGGGTCCATTCCGGCATGGGCAAGTATCCATCCGGCCATGCCTGTCACCGTTGATTTGCCGCTGGTCCCGCCAATGGCGATGCTACGCGGCGCAGCGTTGAAAATTTCGGCCAGCAATTCGGCGCGGGTCATGCGTTTGCATCCCAGCTCCTTGGCCTTGGCAATGTCGGGCACGCTATCCTCTATTGCGGCAGATGCGACGAGTATCTGATCCCCACTGACAAGGCCGCTGCCATCCTGATCATGCAGCGATATCCCTTTGGCTTTCAGATATTCGAATTTATCGGCCAGCCTGCCTTGGTCCAATGCGCGGTCGGACCCGGCCACCGCCGCGCCGCCTTCGCGCAATATCATGGCCAGCGGTAACATCCCCGAACCGCCAATTCCGCAAAAGAAATAGGATTTGTTTTTGTTCATCCGCTTCGCCTATTGAAAGGGAGAAGTTTTGGCAATTGGCAAGGTAAAGAAAAAGGGCCTTCGAAAAATGAAAATCGGTATTTGCGCCCCATCCACGCCCTTTAGCAGGCCTGATGCCGCGCGGGTGACGAGCTTGGCCGAAAAAGAATTTCCGCACGTAAAGCTGATCTGGCACGAACAATGTTTTGCCGAGCAGGGCCATTTTGCCGGATGCGATGCCGACCGGCTGGCCGCTTTCACATCAATGGCCAATGATGCAACAATCGGCGCAATCTGGTTTGTGCGCGGCGGCTATGGCGCTTGCCGTATTGCCGAAGATGCCGTGCGCCGCCTTGGCGATACGGCGCGGGATAAAATCTATATGGGCTATAGCGACGCGGGCAATATGCTCGGCGCGTTATACCGCGCCGGAATTGGATTTCCGGTGTACGGCCCGATGCCGACCGACATCAGGCGCGAAGGCGGTGAAGTGGCGGTATGCCGGGCGTTAAGCTGGATAACCGGGGCGGACAGGTCCGCGGTTGAGCCAGCGGTTCAGCTGGGCGCACGCTATGCCGCATTTAACCTGATGACGCTCAGTATGATGATCGGCACGCCGGTCATGCCCGACTTATCCGGCCATGTGCTGATGATAGAGGAAGTGTCGGAGCATCTCTATGCCTTCGACCGAGCGATGTTTCATGTCACCAGCGCTTTATCGGATGCGGGCCTTGCCGGTATCATGCTTGGCCGGGTGGGTGATGTGCCCGAAAATGACCGGCCATTTGGTGAAGAACCGGAGGAAATCGCCCGCCGTTGGTGTGCGCGGACGGGTATAGCCTATCTGGGGCGGGCCGATATTGGCCATGATGCCGATAACAAGGTCGTACCTTTCGGGCTTGCAACCGCGCCGTCAACGCCATAACCGCCTTTGCCGAAACGGCGGATAGCCAACTAAAATATATTGGAGGATCAAATCATGCGCGCATTTATTTTTCCGGGACAGGGCAGTCAGGCGGTCGGTATGGGCCGCGATCTCGCCGCCGCAAGCGCCGCCGCGAAGGCTGTGTTTCAGGAGGTTGACGATGCGCTCGGTCAAAATCTGTTCCGCCTGATGTGCGAGGGACCAGAAGAGGAGTTGACCCTTACCGAAAATGCGCAGCCAGCGATCATGGCCAACGCGATCGCTACTTTGCGCGTGCTGGAGGCAGAGGGCAGGGTCACGCTGTCCGATAAGGCGGCGTTTGTTGCGGGGCATAGTTTGGGCGAATATACGGCGCTCTGCGCGGCGGGCAGCTTTGACCTTGCCACTACGGCACAGCTTTTGAAGCTGCGCGGCCGTGCGATGCAAGCGGCGGTGCCCGTGGGTGTGGGCGCGATGGCGGCTTTGCTGGGCGCCGATATTGAAAAGGCGGAAAGTCTTGCCGCCGCTGCTGCGGACGGTGAAACCTGCACAGTTGCCAATGATAATGACCCCGGCCAAGTTGTGATTAGCGGGCATTTGGCGGCCATCGAACGGGCGATTGACCTGACCAAGGAGCACGGCATTAAGCGCGGCATCAAATTACCGGTCAGCGCGCCATTTCACTGCCCATTGATGCAACCGGCGGCAGAGGCCATGGCCGCAGCGCTGGCCGAAACCGTTATCAACGCCCCTGCCGTGCCGCTGTTCGCCAACGTCACGGCTGCACCGGTTCGCGATGCGGATGTCATCAGGACGCAGCTTGTGGAACAAGTGACAGGCCGCGTCCGCTGGCGGGAAAGCGCGATTGCCATGGCGGGCGCAGGGGTCAGCGAGTTCGCCGAATTTGGCGGCAAAGTGCTGTCCCCGATGGTGAAACGCAGCGCGGGCGGCGATGTGAATACCGTCAGCTTAATCAGCATGGATGATATAGAAGCCTATTTGGGGACGCTATAAAAACGGCACTACCCTCCGCGTCTTCGCGTCTCCGCGTGAACCAATGATTGGATAACACATGACTGACCTTATTCTCGAAAAACGCGATGGCGCTGTGTTGACGATTATTCTCAACCAACCCGAACGCCGTAATCCTGTGTCCGATAATGCGGTGATTGACGCGCTGTCGGATGCGTTGCTGGCGGCGGATGCGGATATTGATATACGCTGCGTGATCCTGACGGGGGCGGGGCATGTCTTTTCATCGGGCGGGGATTTGAAGCAGATGAAGGACGGCACGGGGCTGCGTTCGGACAAAGCGGTGCAAACAAGGCGCAATTACCGGCAGGGGATACAGCGGCTGCCGATCCTGTTTGAAGGATTAGATATTCCGGTGATTGCCGCAGTGAACGGTCCGGCGATCGGCGCAGGATGCGATCTGGCGCTAATGTGCGACATTCGTATCGCCAGTGATGCGGCTAAATTCGCCGAAAGTTTTGTAAAGCTGGGCATTGTGCCGGGCGATGGCGGAGCATGGCTCTTGCCGCGCATAGTCGGTTTTTCGCGGGCCTGTGAAATGGCGTTAACAGGTGAGATGATCGATGCCCATACCGCGCTGTCCCATGGCCTTGTCAGCCATGTGACGGCGGCGGAAGATTTGCTGCTAAAGGCGCAGGAAATTGCCGCGAAAATCGCCGCCAACCCGCCCCATGCCGTGCGGATGACAAAGCGTTTGCTGCGCTCTGCGGGGAGGACCGATTTGGCCACCAATCTGGAAATGGCCGCCGCGATGCAGAGCCTAGCTCATGCCACCAAAGACAATGCAGAGGCGATCGACGCCTTTCTGGAAAAACGCGATCCGAAATTTACAGGAGAATAAAATGTTTGATTTAACAGGAATGACTGCGCTTGTAACCGGCGCATCGGGCGGCATCGGCACCGCGATTTGTGAGGCTTTGGCGGCGCAGGGTGCGCGGCTGGCGGTTTCGGGCAGCAATGCGGAAAAGCTGGCGGCTTACCGTGATACGCTTGGAGGCGATCATGTCGCCATCCCTTGCAACCTGTCCGATCCGCTGAGCGTCGAGGCGCTGGTTCCGGCGGCGCTCGAACAGCTGGGCAAGCTCGATATATTGGTCAATAACGCCGGAATTACCCGCGACAATCTGACCATGCGGATGAAAGATGATGAGTGGGCCGATGTGATCGCGGTCAATTTGGAGGCGAGCTTTCGCCTGATGCGCGCCGCCGCTAAGCCGATGATGAAGGCCCGCCACGGCCGGATGATCTCAATCACCAGCGTGGTCGGTGCGACCGGCAATCCGGGTCAGGCCAATTATGCCGCGTCCAAGGCGGGAGTGGTCGGCATGTCCAAGGCGTTGGCGCAGGAGCTGGCAAGCCGGGGCGTTACGGTCAATTGTGTTGCCCCCGGCTTTATCGCTACACCGATGACCGATATCCTGCCCGATGCGCAGAAAGAGGCGCTGAATGCGCGTATTCCCATGGGACGTATGGGCGAGGGTTGCGATATTGGCGCAGCGGTTGCCTATCTTTCAAGCAAAGAGGCGGGCTATATCACTGGACAGACATTGCATGTAAATGGCGGCATGGCGATGTTGTAACAGCGTGGTGCTGACGCCAGGAAGCCAGAACTGTATGGCTTGATTTAACCGCAATTCGCATTGCCCTCTTGCCAATGGCGCGGCTGGGTATTAGGGCGATGGCACAAATTTCATCCTCCCAAGCTTTGAAGGGGCAAATATATGAGCGACACCGCAGACCGGGTCAAAAAAATCGTAGTCGAACATCTGGGCGTCGAAGCCGACAAGGTGACCGAAGCGGCTAGCTTCATCGACGATCTCGGCGCAGATAGCTTGGACATTGTCGAGCTGGTCATGGCGTTTGAAGAAGAATTTAACGTCGAAATTCCCGACGATGCTGCCGAGAAAATCTCGACCGTCAAGGATGCGATTGATTTCATCGACGCCAATGGCTAAGCCTTCAAACGGCGCGGTATAGCGCTTTTTGGAAGCTACCCAATGTATTAAACGGCTTTCCGGTTTGTTCCGGAAGGCCGTTTGCATATTTGCTAACCCGAATTCGCCTGTTAAGAGCGAAAAGGTTGATGCTCCACGATAGGGGCGTGAGCAGGAATATAAATGGGGATTGGCGGAAAACCGCCTTGTTTGGAGAATGTTATGCGCCGTGTTGTTGTCACCGGATTGGGTCTTGTTACGCCTTTGGGCGGGGATGTCGAAACCAGCTGGGCCAATATTTTGGCGTCGAAATCTGGTGCTGGCCCGATCACCCGTTTTGATGCCAGCGACCAAAAATGCACCATCGCTTGCGAAGTGAAGGGCCCTGACCATGAATATGGCTTTGACCCTGCCAAGCGCGTCGATCACAAGGTGCAGCGGCAGGTTGATCCCTTCATCATCTTTGGCATTGATGCCGCTGGACAAGCATTGGAAGATGCCGGCCTGACCGAAATGACCGATGCGCAGAAATTGCGCGCTGGCTGTTCCATCGGTTCGGGTATTGGCGGATTGCCGGGCATAGAAAGCGAATCGCTGGTGCTGGCGGAAAAAGGACCGGGCCGGGTTAGCCCGCATTTCGTCCATGGCCGCTTGATCAACCTTATCTCTGGTCAAGTCAGCATTAAATATCAGCTGAAAGGCCCCAATCATGCGGTAGTGACCGCTTGTTCCACGGGTGCCCATTCGATTGGCGATGCGGCGCGGATGATCCGTGATGATGATGCCGACATCATGCTGGCGGGCGGCGCGGAAAGCACGATCAACCCGCTGGGCGTGGCGGGATTTGCTGCGGCACGCGCGCTGAACAGCAGCTTTAACGACCGTCCGGAGCAGGCGAGCCGTCCCTATGACAGGGACCGCGACGGATTTGTTATGGGTGAAGGCGCGGGCGTTGTTGTGCTGGAAGAATATGAGCATGCCAAGGCACGCGGCGCGAAAATCTATGCTGAGGTTGTTGGTTATGGCCTGTCGGGCGATGCCTATCACGTCACGGCGCCGCATCCCGAGGGCGACGGAGCCTATCGGTCGATGGAAATGGCTTTGAAAAAAGCCGGGATGCAGCCATCCGACATCGACTATATCAACGCCCATGGCACATCGACCATGGCCGATACGATTGAACTGGGTGCGGTCAAACGCTTGTTCGGCGACGATATTGGCGGCGCATCGATGAGCAGCACCAAATCGGCCATCGGTCATTTGCTGGGCGGCGCAGGCGCGGTGGAGAGCATATTTTGCATCCTTGCCTTGCGCGATCAAATCGTTCCGCCGACGCTCAATCTCGATAATCCGGATGAAGGTTGCGAGGGCGTGGACCTAGTCCCGCTGGTCGCTCGGAAACGGGATGTCCGTGCGGTGCTGAATAACAGTTTCGGTTTCGGCGGCACCAATGCCAGCCTTATTATGAAGAAAGTGGATTAACCGCCCATGCGCGCCGTCAAGATATTGTCCGTCATCGGCTTGTTGCTGTTCCTGATTGTTGGCGGCAATTTCGTATACGGCTGGACGGCGGCTGGACCATCAACCCGTGATGTGACGATTATAATCAAACCGGGGTCAAGCATTGCGCTCGCCGCGCAGCAGCTTGAAAAAGGCGGGATCATCAAATCCGCCGACGCCTTTGTTACCCGCGCCAAAATATTGGGCCGCGGCAAAACAATAAAAGCCGGAGAATTTGAAATACCCGCTCGCGCGTCCAATTCCGACATATTGACTATATTATCAGGCGGGAAAACGGTTCAGCGGATGGTGACGATCCCCGAAGGCATGCCGTCGATCATGGTCTATGAACGGTTGATGGCGAATGAACAATTGAAGGGCGAAATCGCTGTGCCGGCCGAAGGTTCGGTCTTGCCCGATAGTTATGCTTTTGAAAAAGGTGAAAGCCGCGCGGCGGTGTTGAAACGGATGCAGGATGCAATGAGCAAGGCTTTGAACGAAGCCTGGGAAAACCGCAGCAGCACGGCCGCTGTCAAAACGCCGCAAGAGGCCGTCAATCTGGCCGCGATCGTTGAGAAGGAAACGGCAAAAAAATCGGAACTGCGCAAAGTGGCTGGTGTCTATTCCAACCGGCTGTTCAAAGGAATGCTGCTCCAAGCCGACCCGACGATCATCTATCCGGTGACCAAGGGTAAGCCGCTGGGCCGCCGGATCCGGCGTAGTGAGATTGAAGCGGTGAATGGCTATAACACCTATACAAAAACCGGCCTGCCCGATGGACCGATCGCAAATCCGTCGAAAGCGGCGATAGAGGCGGTGCTCAATCCTGAAAAAACCAGCGCACTTTATTTCGTAGCGGACGGAAAAGGCGGGCATATTTTTGCCGACACGTTGGAAGAACATAATGCCAATGTCGAAAAATGGTTCGCGATTCGGCGGCAACGCGGAGAGATGTGATGGGCTGCAGAATATTATGAAGGCTATGGCGGAGCAACTATCAATGGCCGGAACCGGTAAGTCAATACCAACCCATCTGGCATTTGAAGCTGCTATGGAAGCAGGAGAGATTCTCAATGGGCCCTTCGGTGCTATTGGCGAAGACAATCGGGGTCCGGACCGAAGTGCATTTTTACTTTAACTAACAATTTGTTTAACCTCTCATCTTAAGAGTGCCATTGGGAGTAAGTAACAATGGCAATTTCACTGATAACGCATTCACAAGATTTGGTGTTCGAAGCGCGGGTTATTAGTGCAACGCCCTCTGAGAGCGTTTTCGATGAACTCGAAGCTTCCATTGAGGCACTTAAAGAACATATCGATAGCAAGCCGTCGACTTATTACATCGCACTCAACGTATGCGTAGCTGGGGCCGATAACTACCCCTTCCTAAAAAAACGTGGAAAAAAATGTACAGTAGACAAATACGTCCCTTACAACATGTTTTCGTCGACCTTTTGGGATGTTATGATTAAGCAGCGCAGCTCACGCAAAAGGTTAGAGTTGTTTCTGAAGAAGGTCGAGGATTTCTCGAAATATGCCACCCGGCCGGGCGGCATGTATTACCTGAACGAGCATGACGACATTCTATTCTGCCAGCCGCTTTTCTTCTATCTGGCCATGCAACACAAACGTTACATCCGCCACTATTGTCGAATGCTACGTTATTGGCAATTTGACGGGGCAGGCGGATGGCTTGACGATGATTTGATCAAAATCATCGAGAGGTATGGACCTCGGCCGAGTACGTTCAAGATTTATTGGACTGCGATAATGCGTTTACGGTAACACATTCCCTTACCCCGCAACAAATCTCCTGTGCCAAGCTTCGCCCACTTTGTGCTTTCGTGCCATTATGTGAACCAAAAAATACTCACACGAAGACACGAAGGTCATGAAGGAGGGATAAGGGTGCTCCACCGCCCTGCACAACTCTGCGGACCTCTGCGCCCTCTGCGTCAACCTAAAAAAGTTTCACGCAAATAATATCCAGAGCCATTCGGTGACAGGCAGGCAGCAGATGAAATAAATTTTAATGGCAGTTACAGTGCAGGATTGTGCCGTCGGGTTTTACCGACAATTCTTCCAAGACACATCGCCGCGCCGCTGCTATCGAATGGCGATGCCTGATGATTCCGAAACCCCGCAAAAGCATCTCTACCTCGTCGATGGTTCGGCCTTCATTTTCCGCGCTTATTATAGCCTGCCGCCGCTGACCAATCCCGAAGGGACGCCAGTGGGTGCGATTTTGGGCTATAGTAATATGCTGTGGAAACTTGCCGATGATCTGCACGCCGCCGATGGCCCGACGCATATGGCGGTCATTCTGGATAAAGCCGGGACCAGTTTCCGCAACGACATTTATGATCAATATAAAGCGAACCGCCCAGAAGCGCCCGAGGATTTGAAACCGCAATTCCCCATCATCCGAGACGCCACGCGCGCCTTTTCCCTGCCCATGGTGGAGGAGGAAAATGTCGAAGCCGATGACATGATCGCCAGCTATACCAAGGAAGCAGTAGCGCGCGGATGGAAAGTCACGATTGTGTCGTCGGACAAGGATTTGATGCAGCTGATCGAGCCGAAAGAAGACAGCCTTGTCGACATGCTCGACACAATGAAAGACAAGCGCATCGGCGCCGCCGAGGTGGAAGAGAAATTCGGTGTTGGGCCGCAGCTTGTCGGAGATATGCTGAGCCTGATGGGGGATAGCAGCGATAATATACCCGGCGTTCCCGGCATCGGCCCTAAAACCGCAGAAAAGCTTCTGACCGAATATGGTAGCTTAGAGGGCGTTTTGGCCGCCGCGCCGGAAATGAAGAAATCGAAAATGCAGGAACGGCTGGTGGAGTTTGCCGACATGGCGCGATTGTCGCGGGTGCTGGTCACGCTGAAGGATGATTGCCCGCTGCCGATCGCGCTCGACGATATGGAACTGCAAACCATTCCCGAAGGGCCGCTCGTGCCGTTCCTCGAAAAGCACGGATTTAAGGCGCTGCTCAAACGGGTTGGGCAAGTCACCGATACGGACGCCGCGAATAAGGCGATCGCCGGACAGCCGAGAGCGACCACCATCGGCAATGCCGCCGCGCCCGCTGTCACTGTATCTGGTGCGCCGATGGCCGCTCGTCCGCCTAAGATGCCGCCCATTGACCCGGCAGCTTATGAATGTGTCACGACGCTCGATGCGCTTGGCCGCTGGATTGCCGAGGCCCGGGCCGAGGGGCTGGTCGCATTCGATACCGAAACCGACAGCTTGGAGGCGGTGACCGCGAATTTGGCGGGTTTCAGCCTTGCCGTGCGGCCAGGTCAAGCCTGCTATGTGCCACTATCCCACGGCGGCAGCGATATGTTCGCGGAAAAAGCCGATCAGGTGCCATTCGATGAAGCGATGGCGATGCTAAAGGATTTGCTGGAGGATGACAGCATCCTGAAAATTGGGCAAAATCTGAAATATGACATGAGCGTACTGGTGCAGCATGGCATCACTATTGCGCCCATTGATGACACAATGGTGATGAGCTTCAACCTTGATGCTGGCGAACATGGGCATGGTATGGATGAACTGGCTAAGCTGCATCTGGGGCATGAATGTATCAGCTACAAAAGCGTCACTGGTACGGGCAAGAGCCAGATTCGATTTGCTGAAGTGCCCTTGAGCGAAGCAACCAAATATGCCGCCGAAGATGCAGATGTAACTTTGCGCTTATGGCATCATTTGAAATTGCGGATGGCGCCTGAACGGGCAGTGCGTATTTATGAATTGACCGACCGGCCGGTGATCCAGGTGCTGAGCAAGATGGAGTGCCGCGGGATAAAAGTGGACCGCGCAGTACTCGCCCGTCTGTCTGGCGAATTTGCCGAACAGATGCAATCGTTGGAAAGCGAGATTCACCAAATAGCAGGCGAGCCTTTCACCATTGGCAGTCCAAAGCAGCTGGGCGAAATCTTATTTGAAAAAATGGGATATAAGGGCAAGCGCAAGGGCAAATCGGGGCAATATTCGACCGATGTTACCATATTGGAAGACATGGCTGGACAAGGGATTGAAATTGCGCGCAAGGTGCTCGACTGGCGGCAATTGGCGAAGCTGAAATCAACCTATACCGATGCGCTCCAAGAACAGATTAACCCGAATACCGGACGGGTGCATACCAGCTATGGCTTAGTCGGGGCGCAGACCGGGCGGCTCTCCTCGACCGATCCGAACCTGCAAAATATCCCCATCCGCACCGAAATCGGTCGGCAAATACGCGACGCCTTTGTTGCTGAGCCGGGCAATGTCATCCTGGCGGCTGACTATAGCCAGATTGAACTGCGCCTTGCCGCGCATATCGCCGATGTGGCGCAATTAAGGGACGCATTTGCAGCGGGAGAGGATATTCACAACCGCACCGCGCAGGAACTATTTGGTGAGGTAAACCGGGATACGCGGGGACGGGCCAAGACGATCAACTTTGCAATTCTATACGGTATCTCCCGCTGGGGCCTAGCGAAACGGTTGGAGGTGGAACCCGACGAGGCGCAGGCGATGATCGACGCCTATTTCAAAAGCTTCCCCGGCATCAGCGCCTATATTCAGGAAACTTTGGCGAGCGTGCGGGAAAAGGGATATTCCGAAACGCTGTTCGGGCGCAAAACATGGTTTCCCCGGATCAATTCGAAAAATCAGGCGGAACGACAAGGCAGCGAACGCGCCGCGATTAACGCGCCGATACAGGGGACCAGCGCCGATATTATCAAACGTGCCATGGCCCGTATGGATGATGCGCTGGCAAAGGCCGGTCTGGCCCATGTCAAAATGCTGCTACAGGTGCATGACGAATTGGTATTCGAATTGCCCGAGTCCGATGTCGCAGCGGCAAGCGAAGTTATCCGCAATGTAATGATGGGCGCCGCTGAACCCGCCGTCACCATCTCCGTCCCGCTGGGCGTCGACATCGGCACCGGCAAAAGCTGGGGCGAGGCGCATTAGGGTGGGTGCCGTATTTCGAGCGGCCCGAACAAATGTCTGCGTCTGCTGCGTTTGATGCCGGATGATACCTTTAATGGCTCATCCGGCGATCCAGGTTCATTTTGCGGCTTCGACCTCGGCGCCTGCGGCGGGTTCAGCCGCCACTTTAGCAGGATCAACAATCATCCGATAACTGCGCCGGTTGGCATCGGTCAGGTATTTTTGTGCCGCAGCCTGTATCTGTGCAGGGGTGACGGATTCATATAATGCCTTTTCCCGGCGCCAGCGGTCGAGCCGTTCTGGCCGGCTTTGGGCTTCCTCGGCGATGGCCAGCCAAGCGCCATTATCGCGGCCGCTCTGCTCAATTTTTTCAAGCAGGGGTGCGCGCGCTCTTGTCAGCGCATCGTCGCTAGGCGCGCCGGCCCGTAGTTCAGCGGTGACGCGGCTAATCGCAGCCTCGACATCGGCGATTTTAGCGGGATCCACAACAATCGTACTGCTGATATGGCCGTAACCAGTATAGGTGGAGGACGCCAAATTTGTTGTTTGCGGGGAGTAAGTGGCCCCCAATTTTTCGCGAATTTCATCGCGTAACGCCGATTTGAATACTTCGTTTAACATATCGCGCACAATTTCTGCGGCATGGTCACTATCATCGGTTGTTGGCCAATAGGCGACGACCATACCCTGATCCGCCTCACCTTGGTGATAGAGCGTTTTGACCGCGCTATCGGCGGTGAACGACATTTTACGCCGTTTGCTATAATCGGGTTTTGCGGCGGATCGTTTGGGCAAAGCGCCGAAGGTCCGAGCAACTATATTTATAGCGGATTGTTCGTCAAAATCACCGACGAGGGTGATTTCAATCGGAGCGTCTTTTGCTGTATCCAGTGCTGCTTTCATGTCCGACAATCCGACTTTCGTCGCATCACGCAGGTCGGCTATCCCAAAGCGGGGATCCTCGCCTGTTAGATAATAAGGCGGGATGATTTGAGCCAGAACCGGCGGCTGTGCCTCGACCGCTGGAATGACCTGCGTCATTTGACTTTGATAAAGCGTATCGGCCTCTGCGCGATAGCCAGGATCGGTCAGCATAGCGGCCAACAGCTGCATCTGCAGCTCTAGATCGGTAGCGGTCGTCGCGCCGGTAGAGTTGAAGCTGTCCTCGTTTAAGTTCAGTCCAAATTGCACGGCTTTACCAGCGGATAAGCGTTGAATTTCGCCAATATCGTGCTTTCCAAGACCGGCCAGTCCAGCCGATAGCTGGAAAAACAAATCCAGCCCTGGCTTGGGCTCAGGCAGGGCCAGTTGCCCGCCGCCAAAGCGCACCGAGTAGCGCAGTTTGCCGGCCTCAAAATCAGTTTTTTTCAGGTTTAATTTGACATTATTCGCAAACCGAATGGTGCGAATGCCAAGGTCCGCGATGGTTTTGTTTTCGGTAATTTTCCCGGACGGCCCAAAATCGCTATAGGCAAATGCAACAGCCTTAGCCTCTTCGGGCGCAGTGACTGCAACCTTGGCGCTTTCGGCCAAGACTTGTGTTGCTGCGGTTTTGACGTCGGTAATGTCGGTCTTGCTGCTGATATGCAGGCTGCTCGGCGCGGTCCCAAATGCGCTGCGCAATTTGGCGTTGACCGCTTCGACGGTCAAGCTGGGTTTAACCGCGTCAAATATCTCCAATTCGGTCTGCGGGGAGGCTGTGACATCACCGCCATAAATGCTACCCATCAACTGTTGAGCGAGCGCGTCGCTTTTCCGGGTTGCAGCCTGCGCTGCGGCGTTGCGGACAGTGGTATCGATATTGGCCAGCTGTTCCTCAAGCTCGCTTTGGGTAACGCCGAATTGTAGGGCACGGCGCAGTTCCTGCTCACCAGTGGCAAGTGCGCCTTGCCAATTATTTTGGGTGCCAATGGTGATCAGGCTGGCCAGATCCGCAACCTCGATCAATGAGCTTATACTTATGCCGCCGCCCAAAATCTGTGCGCCGGGTTGCCGTGCAATTTTTTCGAACCGCTGCGCCATAATTGCCGATGCCAATTGCGTCACATATTGATCGCCGCGTTTGGCGATGCTGTCGGGTTTTTTGTCAATCGGTTTGGCAAAGTCGATTGAAACAAATGGCTGAATAGCCGGATCGGTGAAGCTATCAAACACCATGGGTTGATCAACATTTACGGTTCCCCGGGTCATGCGGCCTGCCGGACCAGTGCCTTTCCAGTCGCCGAATTTCGCTTTGATCTCCGCTTCCATCTGTGCGACGTCGAAATCACCTACCGCAACCAGCGTGGCATATTCCGGACGGTAGAAACGATAATAATAGGATTTGAGCATTTCTGGGCTGATGCTGGTATAGGTCTCTGCGGTCCCACCTAATCCGGGTTTGCTGAGCGGTGTGTCAGGCAAAACGGCGCCGAGCAAATCAAAGGCTCGCCGCCTGTCTGGTGTGTTGCGAGTTTGAACTTCGGATAATAATATACCGCGCTCGCGGTCGACTGCTTCAGGATTGAAGCTGATATTGCCGGCAACCTCGCGCAGCAGGAACAAGCCTGTATCAATTGATTCCGCATCGGTGCGGGGCAGGTCGAGTTCAAAGCTGGTGAAATCCAAACTGGTGGTTGCGTTGCTGTCTGCACCAAAGGCTAGACCCTGCCGCTCTAAGATGCGCACCATTTCGCCTTCCGGGACGTTTTTTGTGCCGTTAAAAGCCATATGTTCGATGAAATGAGAAATGCCCGCTTCCGGTGCCGTTTCGGATATATAACCCGCCGCAATATGCAGCCGCAGCGAAGCGGCGTTTTTTGGGGTCTGGTTTTTCTGAATGGCGTATTTCATGCCGTTGGGCAGGACGCCATAAACGATTGACGGATCGGCTGAAACATCGACCGATTGAACGCCCCATGCCGTGTTGGTCGCCATTTCAGATGCGCCCATCGCCGGGCTTTCGGACCCATCCTGCGCGGCAGCCAAGGGTGCCGTGCCAAGTGCCAGCGTCAATGCCAGCGCGGAACTTACGGATAATATGCTAGATTTAATCGTCGGTTTCATCATGTGCTCCCCATAAAATATGCTAATAAATTGAGAGGAAAACCGCATCGATTGCATATCGTTTTCGATGAACGGCATCATAGTCCCACGAAGGGGGAAAATCGGTCGACCAACAAAAATTTGGCCCATATTCAATGAGCAACATAGTTGCCATACTCACAGAAAAAAAGGCAGGCCGTATGACCGGGCCTGCCTTTCTCAATTTTTGCAACCGGACTAAATTAGCCGATTGTATGAAGACTCACTCTGTTCCTGATTGTGTCTTGTCGCTTACAATCCGGAATTCCAGATTATCCGCATCTTTCAAATATTGCTGAGCTGCTGCTTGAATATCGGCGGTGGTAACCGCTTCGAACAGGGCTTTTTGCTGGCGATAGCGCTCCACCCGGTCTGGTTTGCCTTGGGCAATTCCAGCGAGCCCAAGCCAGAAGCCATTTTCGCGCAATTGTTTTTCAAACCGCTCCATAATCGGCTGACGCGCGCGCAGCAGAACATCGTCGCTGACTGGCGCATCGCGCATTTGCTGGGTCACCTCTTTGACAGCTTTGGAGATGACATCCATCTTATCTGGCGCGGCGATGACAAAGCTGCTGATATAACCATAGCCGGTAAAGTCATCCGAAGCGAAGCTGCTGGCGCTGGGCGAATAAGTCGCGCCCAATTTTTCGCGGATTTCATCAAGCAACAATAGGCTCATCGCCTCTGCGGTCAGATCACGGATGGCTTCGGATTTCAAATCGCTATCGTCGGTGGTCGGCCAATAAGCGAGCAGTAAGCCCTGATCGGCTGCGCCTTTATGATATAAAGTTTTCACACCGCGATCGGCGGTGAAGGACACTGCCCGGGCCGCAGGATCAACTTCGGATGATGCCAACCGCTGCGGCAATGCGCCAAAGCTTTCCGCCACGGCCTTAATCGCGCCATCTTCGTCAAAATCGCCGACAATCGCAATTTCAACTGGTGCCGTCATCGCAATCGGTTCCAGCACAGCCTTTACATCTGCAATATTGCGCGCTTTTAATTCCTCCGCGCTGCCGATGCCAAAGCGCGTGTCGCCATTGGCCAGCATCCTGGGAACAGTGAAGCGAGCAATATTTTGCGGCAAGGCGTCAAGCTGCGCCGCAAAGCCATCAACCGCATTTTGCCAAACGCCGTCGGCTTCGCTGCGGTATCCGCCCTGAGTGACGAAAGCGGCGAGGATTTTCATCTGCATTGAAAGGTCGTCGGCGATGGTGGTTCCCGATGTGCCAAAGCTATCTGTTCCTGCCGATAATCCGGTGCTGACATTGCGCCCGGCAAGGATCCGGCGCAATTCGACAGCATCATGTTCTTTTAGCGCGCCTGTGGCCGACATGGATTGCATAAAGGTGGCTAAGCTGCCCTTATCTTGCGGAAAGGACAATTGCCCATTGCCAAAACGCAGCGAGAAACGGACCTTACCTTTTTCAAAGTCGGTTTTTTTCAGGTTCAATTTCACATTATTGGCAAAGCGGATCGTGCGAATGCCCAAATCGTCAATCATATTGTCGGCAGCAATGGTGCCTGCTTTGCCAAAATTGTCATAGGCAAAGGCTTTCGTCACGACCTCTTCGGGGGCGTCGACCGCAACCCTCATGCTTTCCGCCAGAACCGCCATTGCTTCGCCTTGGACATTTTCAATTGCCTTTTTGTCCGTGATGAACAGAGTATTTGGAGGACGCGATACGGCCGATTTGAAAAATTCGTTGATGGCATCCAATGTCATCGCTGGACGCAATTCCATATAGATGGCGAGATCATCCTTAGGCGCGGTGATGATGGTTTTTTTGTCAACCGACCCAATGATTGCATCGGCCAATTGCTGGTTACGCCGGGTATCCGCTTGCTCAGCCTGATCTTTAAAATAAGTGTCGAAATTGGCGAGCGTTTCGTCCAGCTCCGCCTGGGTAAAACCGTAAGTCAGGGCGCGGCGTAATTCCTGTTCACCGACCATCAAACCGGTTTTCCAATCACCCTCCTTTGCGTTGATGGCAAGACTGATTTGGTCAACGACCCCGTAAAGGTCGCTAAACGATACAGAGCCGCCCCGGATTTTCGCATCACTGGCCAGCGCCAGTTTCTGAAAACGGCGGCTCATGATGCTGTTGGCTACGGATTTAAAAAAGTCCGTTTTATATTTTGCTTTGCTGTCGTCTTCGCGGGCATAGGGTTTGAGGATAGTCATTTCCACTTCGCTGCTGACCGCGGGGTCGGCAAAGCTGCTGATGGCAAAGGCCCGGTTGGGGTCGACGGTGCCAAATTCCATCGGCGCGCCGGGTTCGCCGACGCCTTGCCAGTCTGCAAAATCCTTTTTGATCTTTGCTTCCATCGCATCGACATCAAAGTCACCAACAATGACCAATGTCGTATTTTCCGGGCGATAATAGCGTTCATACAGGCCTCTGATCCGCTCGGCAGGCGCGGTTTTCAAAACCTCTTCCGCACCGATGGGAAGGCGCGTGCCAAAAGCGGTGTCGGGCGCTTCAAATTTAATCTGTTGCTTAAACTGCCGCAGGCCAGGGCTGTTTCGGAACTGCATTTCGGATAGGACAACACCGCGCTCCCGGTCCACTGCTTCGGGCGCGATAGTCAAATTGCTCGCCGTTTCGCGCATTAGGAATAGCGCCGTATCGACAGTTTTATCGTCGGTTTTGGGCAGGTCGAGCTTGTATACCGTCTCATCAAAGCTGGTATAGGCGTTGGTATCGGCCCCAAAGCTTAAACCTTGCCGTTCCAATATCTTGACCATCTCGCCTTCGGGAACATTTTTGGAACCGTTAAACGCCATATGCTCCAAAAAATGCGCAAGGCCTTGTTCGTTGTCGGCCTCTGCGACTGAACCCATGGCGACCTTCATCCGAACGACCGCTGTGCCTTTCGGTGTTTCATTTTTGCGCAGCGCATATTTCATACCATTTTCCAGCACGCCGTAACGCACAGCAGGATCGGCAGGGATATCGATCGATTGATGGCCCCATGGCGTTACAGTCATCGGGGCAGCAGGCGTTGTTTGTGCGGCCGTATTTTCCTGTGCGAGCACTTGCGATACGGGCATGGATACCGACAGGGCAATTGCCGATACAATGAATAAGCTGCTGCGTTTCAAACGAAATTTCATCAATAATGCTCCCCAGTTTGGAATATGGCATATCTATTACGGATAGCGGCGGTTTAGCCTATGGCCGTTCGACAAACGACATATCTATCCGGCGAAAAACGCAAGGCTTTTTTGCCCTGCGTGCCGGTACCCCCTTTATATCAGCCCGATAAACTGCCACATGGAAACCATGGACGAAGACAACTGGCCCGATAGCATCCGTGCAGGACAGACGCAGCAGCATGAGCCGCTGGTCCGCCGCGTGCTTGCGCCCAATCCGTCGCCTTATACCTTTACCGGAACGCAGACATGGCTGGTAGGTGCAGGCTCGGAAATTGCGGTGATTGATCCGGGGCCAGCGGGCAGCGGGCTGAGCGTTGGGGATCCGCTTCAGCCCAATGACGCCAATGGGGAAGGCCATGTGGAGGCGATATTGCGGGCGGTGGGAACGGCGAAAGTCACTGCGATTTTGTGCACCCACACGCACCGCGACCACAGCCCCGCCGCCGCGCCGTTGAAACAGGCAACCGGTGCGCCGATCATCGGCTGTGCCCCATTGGCATTGACCGACACCGGCCCGCGTGCCGATAGCGCCTTTGACCCGGATTATAACCCCGACCACGTCCTCGCCGATGGGGAGCAGGTTACTGGCGCTGGCTGGACATTGGAAGCCGTGGCAACTCCCGGCCATACCAGCAACCATCTGTGTTATGCCCTGACCCAAAGCGGCGCTTTGTTCACAGGCGACCATGTGATGAAATGGTCGACCAGCGTGGTCAGCCCGCCCGACGGCGATATGGCCGCCTATATGGCCAGCTTGCAGAAATTATATGAGCGTGAGGATGCCGTTTATTATCCCGCGCACGGCCCTGCAATCACCAAACCGAAACAGCTTGTGCGCGGCATGATCGGGCATAGGCGGCAGCGCGAGCGGCAGATACTCAAATGCCTTGGCGACGGGCCGCAGGCGATAGCCGATATGGTCGCGGTGATGTATAAAGGGCTCGACCCGCGCTTAAATGGCGCGGCGGGGCGCAGTGTACTGGCCCATTTAATTGATTTACAGCGGCGCGGAGTGACGGTTGCAGAGGGCGAGAGTTGGCGGCTGATCGATGCGTAAAGTCGCGATCATCGTGCTCGTTCTGGCGTTACTCGGGGCGCTGCTGTGGGGGTGGCAGGCACGCCGGGGTCAGGAACAGGCCGAGTTGCAATTGGGCCTCGACAGCAGCCGTGTGTTGGAACAGCAATTTCGCGCCGCGCGGCAGATTAAGGTCGCGGCAATTGACGGCCGGATCGTCGCGAGAAGCAGCGATGATGGCTTTTTCGGGATATTGAAATCGACGCAAACCAAATCCGTGCCGTTCACCGTCGATTATCTGGTCGACCTTTCGGATGCGGACGCGAGCGATTGGCGCTGGGATGAGGACAGCCGCACGTTGATCGTTGCGATTCCTGATGTTCAGGTCGGCTCGCCCAACGTCGATGAAAGCCGCGCCGTGACGCAGCAATCGGGCATTTATATTTCACGGGAGGCTGGGCTGAACCTTAATCAACGCGCGGCATCGGCGGTGCGGGCGCGGGCGCAGAAATTTGCCCGCTCGCCTGAAAATCTGCAAAAAGCGCGGGCGGGCGCGAAAGAGGCCGTGGCCGCATTGGCGCGCCTGCCCTTGGAGGCGGCGGGCAAAAGCAATATAAAAATTGTGGTCAAATTCCCGTTTGAAGGCGGAGAAAATCTTGACCGATGGGATGAATCGCGTCCAATTGCGGATGTCATCCGCGAAATCGAAAGCCAATAGGAGCAAATGCAATGAACGCCCCCGTTTCTCAAAAAAGCGCCATGCCCACCGGGACCGACTTGCTGGACGAGATCGCGCGGCTGAAAAATGAGCGTAATGCGGTTATCCTAGGCCATTATTATCAAAAACCGGAAATTCAGGATCTGTCCGATTTTGTTGGAGACAGCCTCGAACTATCGCGCAAGGCGGCGGAAACGGATGCGGATGTGATTGCCTTTTGCGGGGTGAAATTCATGGCCGAGACCGCAAAAATCCTGTCCCCGCAAAAAACCGTTATCCTGCCCGATATGAAGGCGGGATGCAGCCTGGAGGATAGCTGTCCGCCCGAAAAATTCCGCAAATTTCGCGAGGCGCATCCCGATCATATCGCGCTGACCTATATCAACTGTTCGGCGGAGGTGAAGGCATTGTCCGACATCATCGTGACCAGCAGCAGCGCCGAGACGATCATCGCCCAAATCCCGCCGGAACAGAAAATCATCTTTGGTCCCGACCGGCATCTGGGCGGATATATGAACCGCAAATTCGGCCGCGATATGCTGTTATGGCCGGGCGTGTGCATCGTCCATGAAGCGTTTAGCGAGACCGAGCTGCTCAAGCTGATTGCGCAGCATCCCGGCGCGCCCGTTGCCGCCCATCCCGAATGCCCGCCGCATATTATCGACCATGCCGATATGGTGGGCAGCACCAGCGCGATCCTGAAATTCGCCAAAGAAACAGACAGTGATACGGTGATCATCGCCACCGAACCGCATATCATCCACCAGATGGAAAAAGCAGTGCCGGGAAAAACTTTCATCGGCGCGCCCGGCGCGGACGGCAATTGCGCGTGCAATATCTGCCCTTATATGGCGCTCAACACGCTGGAGAAACTCTATGTGGCATTGCGCGACCTGACCCCGCAAATCCATCTGGAAGAAGACGTGATGAACGGCGCACGCCGCAGCCTGACCCGCATGCTCGATATGACCGGCGGCAAAGCCACCTATGGCGATCTGGGCCCGATGGATTTGATGCATAAATCATGACTTCGCACTGCTGTTAAATCAGATTAGCAAGGGAGAAGTGTGCAAACGGTCCTTATGCTTGGAAAACCATGGGAGAGAAAGGCATGAATAGATTAAACTTTCCCATAGCATTGTTCATTGCGCTGGGTGCTTGCAACAGTATCCCGCCAGAATTTACTAAGGAACAATTGTCTGAATATCAAAATCCGTCGGTCCAGACCCGAGTAAAAATAGACGCTCAGTTTCCCGCAGCTTTGCAGTTTTTTGAAAAGACACAGGAAGCAGCGTTAAAACTTGGAAGATCTTTAACTCAGGCCGAAATAACCGATGCTAAGGCTGTTGGTGTAACCCATCCTGAAAAAATCCGCATTTATGTAACCGGCAATTTTCCTATCTTCACTGATCCCGTTACTGGTAAGAAAGACAATCAATCACGCGCAGGCGCGATGGCAATGGGGTACGGAATTTTTATAAAACCCAAATATAGTTCGGCGCGTTGGGTCAAGGCACATGAATTTGTTCATGTCAGGCAGTTTGAAACGCTTGGCCCTAAAGATATGATCCGGCAGGTTTTGTTGGAAAAACAGGTTTTCTCCAATAATCTCATTCCGACCGAGAGAGAGGCGATTGAGGTTAGTGAAGCTTATATCGGTAAAAGTGCCCCGAAATACGCCTATTGATTGGCTTTGCTCTTGAATACATTCGGCAAATCAAAGTTAACACGCTTATCGCCCGCATAAATCTGCGATATAAAGCCTCATGGCGCAGCATATCTTGAAACGGCCCCGGCGGCGGGCATCGGTGCATTGGCTTTGGCTGGGCATACCGCTCGTGCTGGCGGTGCTTGCTGCTTACGTATGGCTGCGGATATTGGGCGAGGAACAGGCGCTGGCCAGCGATAGCGGCGTTGTCGCGGCAGAAAGCAGCGTCCAACCCGGATCATCCAATGACACGGCCTCCGCCCCCGAACCGCCCCGGCTACTGGAGCAGCAGGTAGCCGCTTTGGGCGAAGCTTTCGGCGGTGATGTCGGCATTATTGTGCAGCCTGCCGGTGGCGGCTGGAGCGCGGAATTTAACGGCGATATGGTCTTGCCGCAACAAAGCCTGTCAAAATTATGGGTCGCTGCCGCCATATTGGACCGCGTGGACCGGGGCGAATTGACGCTGGATCAGCAGCTGACCCTGACCAGCGCGGACCTGTCGATATTCCACCAACCGATCCGAAAACAGATATTGGCCGCCGGGCGTTATCAGGTCAGCATTGCCGAATTGCTGCGCTATGCCATGACGCAAAGCGACAATACCGCCAATGCCGTGCTGTTCCGGCAAGCGGGCGGGCAGGCCGGGGTAATGCGCTTTTTGGCATCGCGCGGCCTCAGCGAGATACAAATGGCGACGAGCGAGACCGATTTGCAAATGGGCATTGCCGGGATGCAGTGGCGCAGCGCCTATAGCTATGGCCGGAATTTCTGGACCGCGCGGGCGGCGTTGCCCTTTGACCATCGCGCCAAGGCGCTGGGCGCGTATCTCGCCGATCCGCCCGATGGCGCGACGCCGCGCGGCTATGCAAAGGGGCTGGGCCTATTGGCGCAGGGCAAATTGCTGCGCCCGCAGACATCGGCTTATCTGATTGGTTTAATGGGCCAGTCAAAAACCGGGCCGCAGCGGCTGCGCGGGGGATTGCCCCCTGCTGCGCCCGGCGCTGATCCCGGCCTTACTCCCGATGCGGCTGGCGTGGCGCAGTCCGGCTGGACCCTGCCGCATAAAACCGGCACGGGTCAGGTGCTGAAACAGCTTGCCACCGCCTATAATGATGTCGGCATTCTGACCGCGCCCGATGGCCGCCGCTATATCCTGACGGTGATGATCGGTTCCACCAATCGCAGCGTGAAGGAACGGCAGGAGATGATGCAGGCGGTAACCCGCAGCGTGATTGCTTGTGATGAGGCGGGGATGTGCCGGTCTTGATCCTCGATAAGCGGATCATTCGAAGGCTGGGGCAAAATTTCTGTTCTTCCGGTTTGGCTTCATGCTAAGCCCGCTCCATGCCATTATCTCTCGATATAACGTCTGCAAAAACTCTCATGAAATGCCCCTACCGGGCTGGTAACTTTGGCAACTTTGGAATCAACAGACTATGAGCTTCAATATTCCCCATTTTGATCTGCCCGGCTTTATTGCCTCCACCTTTGCCGAAGATTTGGGCGATCCAGCTTATGGCGGCGGGCATGATGTGACATCGGAAAGCGTCATTCCGGCGGATGCGGTCTTCACCGGTGTGATGGATGCGCGGCACGAATGTGTGGTTGCGGGCTTGCCCATTGCGGAGGCGTTTTTCCGCCATCTGGACCCAGATGTGGAGATAGACATTCTGGCGAAGGAGGGCGAATTGGTCCCGGCGGGCAGCGACCTGATGCGCCTGCGCGGCAGGGGGCGAGCCATGTTAACCGCGGAGCGCAGCGCGCTCAACACGGTGCAGCATTTGACCGGCATCGCCACGATGACCCGCGATTATGTGCGCCGGATTGAGGGGACGGGTTGCACCTTGCTCGATACCCGCAAGACGATACCCGGGCTGCGCTTGATCGAAAAATATGCGACGCGGATGGGCGGCGCGGAAAATCACCGCATGGGCCTATGGGATGCGGCGATGATAAAGGATAATCATGTCGCGGTTGCTGGCGGCGTTGCCGAAGCCGTGCGCCGTGCGGTGGACCATGGGGTCAAACGGATCATATTGGAGGTGGACCGGACCGATCAGATTGAACCTGGCATTGCGGCTGGTGCGACCCATTTGCTGCTCGACAATATGGATGCCGATATGCTGCGAGAGGCAGTGGCGATAGTCGCGGGCCGCGTGGTGACGGAGGCATCTGGGGGCGTAACGCTCGACACTATCAGGGCCAAGGCCGAAACCGGCGTCAATTATATCAGCGTCGGCCGCCTGACGCAAAGCGCCCCTGCCGCCGATATAGGGCTGGATTTTGCGCAGGTTTGATGCGGGCTTGCGCTATGGTCTGCTCGCCGTGATGGCAGCGGCCATGGCCTCATCCGCGCCCTATGCGCCATTGGGGGCACAGGCATGGCAATGCCGGGCTCCTGCCAATTTGCCGAGGCCGCAAATCGAATTGCCGCCATCGGGATCGGTCCGGCGAACGCCGGTGGACGGCTATATCCTTGCGCTCAGTTGGAGCCCGGAATATTGCAAGGGACGGCGCGGCAAATCGCTGCAATGTGATGGGAAAATCGGTGATTTCGGGTTTATCCTGCACGGATTATGGCCAGAGGCAAAGGGGCCGGATTATCCGCAATACTGCCGTAAAACAGCGCTGCTGCCGCGAAAGGTTGTTGCCGAAAATATCTGCATGACCCCCGATGTCCAGCTGCTGCAACATGAATGGGCGAAGCATGGCAGCTGTATGGCGCGGCGCCCCGAAACCTATTTTGGCGCAGGCACTTTGATGTTCGAAGCGATTGAATTTCCGGATATGGACTGGTTGTCACGGCGCGGCGCGCGTGAAGCAAGGGCTGGAAAGCCGATGACCGCAGCGGCATTTGCCGATGAATTTGCGAAAATCAACGACGGGCTGCCCGCCAGCGCCATTCGCGTTAAAGCCAACGGCCGCCGCTGGCTTCAGGAAGTGCGCATCTGTTTGGGTAAGGATTTCAAGCCGCGTCCCTGCCGCGCCTTCACTGGCGGGACGCGCGCCGGGGCAGAGGTTAAGATATGGCGCGGAGGTTAAGCGTCAATCGTCATGCTGCCCGGATGATTCTTATCTAAATGCTTTTTGATAATGCGTAGATTTTTGCTGTTGGAACGCCAGACAAAGTCAAACGCGTCGCCCACGAGAGGTATCGCACCGAGCGCCGTATCGATACCAATATTGGCCGCCATACGGGTCAATTGCCATTTGCTCATGCCGAGATTGCGCGCTTCCCAGACCATATAAGCGCCCATGGCTGCGGTGACCAGATCGCCTACCACTGGGATGAAGCCGACGATCGAATCGAGGCCCACCGGAATGCGTGTGCCCGGAATATGGAAAGACCGTTCAAGCAGCAGCTCCAACGCCTCCACCCGTTTTCGTACTGCTTGCGGATCGCGGCTCATCGCTGGGATCTGATTGGCTATCTTGTCAAATTGTTCCTGCGACATCGGCATGGACAACACTCCTTTGCCCCTATGTGGGAGGGCGGCCGAGATATTGCAATAAGTGCAGCCCGCGCGGATTGGGGGAATGACCGAGCAGCCCATCGCGGGTCAACGACCACCGCATCGGATTGGCGAGCGGGATGAAGTTACGGCTTTCCTGCAATTTCGTCTCCGCTTCGCCCAATAGCCGCTGCCTTTCTTCGGCGGTGCGGGCCATGCGGGCGGCTTCGACCAATGCGTCTGCCTCTGCGTTACAGACCGACGTTATCTCACAGCTCATCTGCGCCAGATACCAGCTGGGGCTCGACATTTGAGCTACCCGGTCGACCAAGACCAGATCGGCATTGTCGCCAAATGAAACCCGGCGGGCGTCCAAACCAATCGCGACAAAATCACGCCGGATACGAGCGAATAATATTTTCCCGCCCGGCCCCGCGGGCAGAGCGATCCGCAATGGGCGGACATTGCCATTGGCCGTTTTCCAGCGGGCAATAGCATCCCGCGCCAATGTTTGCCGCTGGTCCACTGATAATGGTGCCCATGTTGGCGGCGCGACACTCGCCCGGTTCTGCAATGTGTCGGGCATCAATAAGATATTTTCTTTCCAAGCGAAATTTTCGAAGGAAGTAAGCAGTTTGGGCCGGTCAATTGCCATGGCAATCGCCTCCCTGTTGCTTCTAACGCTTAAAAATGGTCCAGCTTCTACAAATAGCAATCCAAACAGACCCGGCACTGGGTCCGATTGCACAACGCCGTCCGATATTTTTGCAGCGGTCAGTTCGGGCAGATGCTGAAAATGTCCGCCATCGACCAAATCTATTTGCCCGGCCTTAAACCGGGTCAGCGCCACCGACGCCCGATTGGCTTGCAAGGTGATGCGATCATTTTCGAGCACGGGATTGCCGCGTTCATCAATGCCTTTCAACCGCAATTGCATCGCGCGGCCCGATTTGGTGGCTATCATCGGCCCCGACCCAGTGGATTTGAACACAATGCCAAATTGGGGCTGTGCCAACAGCTCTAGCAAATTCGGCATCGGCGCTTTCAACCGGATTTCGACAACTTTACCGGTCATAGACACGGCGCGATCAATCCCGATCAATTCATCGCCAAAGGCGCTTTGCCGCAATTCTGTGATGCGGCTATTTAATATATCCGCGACTTGTTTTGCGGTGACTTGCCGCCCGTCGTTCCAGCGTATTTTGTCGAGCCGGAAAATGTAGGACAGGCCGTCATCTGTTACGATCCAGCGTGATGCCATCGCCGGTATAACCTTTCCCTGCGCATCAAAGGCAACCAGGCCCTGCGCTGTTGCGGCGCGCAAATATGCCGACGCCGGATCGAGCGGCAGGCGGCTAATGGCGAAACCTGCGGCTTTGTCTTCGATGATATCGACCGATAAACGGCTATTGTCGATCCCGCGCGAACAGCCAGTAAGCGTCAACGATGCGATCAACCCCAAAATGGCGGTTCTCAAGATGATAGGACGGGCGGGGGAATTGGACATTATTTCGCTATTGCCAGATTATAGCTGGGATGCACATTGGCAATATTATCGTGCCACCCAGAAATTTTCGGATGGACCAAGGCGGTGCTCACATAAAAATAGAGCGGCAATATGGGCATATCGCCGATCAATATTTCCTCGGCAGCGCGCATCTTTGATGCGCGCCGGTTGGGGTCCGCCTCGGCCAAAGCCTTATCCAATGCAGTGTCGAACCGGGCGCTGGCATAGCCGGAATAATTTTGCGGTCCCGTATCGCTGCGGTGGACCAAAAGAAAATTTTCCGGTGCGGGTAAATCCGCCACCCATCCCGACCGCGCCAGTTCAAAATCACCCCGCTTCAAACTGTCGAAATGCAGGCTTGCCTCGCTATTCAGCAGCGACGCCTCCACTCCCAATGGCCGCCACATGGTAGCCATTGCGGCGGCGGCGCGGCGATGTTCGGGGGAGCTGTTAAACCTGATTTCGAAACGGAGCGGGTTTGCCGCGCCATATCCTGCGCTGGCGAGCAATCGCCTTGCCTGTGCCAAACGGCGTTCCTTGGTCCAATTGGCCCAAACCGGGCGGAAAGCGGTATCACCGCTAAGACCCGGCGGCAATAATCCCCATGCAGGCGCATTTCCCGCCGCGATCATCTTGTCTGTCATCCATCGCCGGTCGGTGGCCATCGCCAATGCCCGCCGGACGTTGGCATTGTTAAACGGCGGACGGCGGGTGTTGAATGCGAAATAATAAGTAGCGAGATAGTCGCTGCCATGCACCATCTGCGAATAATGTTTCGTCAGCCATGCTTGGCGATTGGCAGGGTAGGCGGTGCTGATATGCGCCCCGCCCGATAGCATGAGCCGCATCGAGGACAGCGGATTATCCATGCTTTTCCAAATCAGTTTCGGTGTTTTGGGCTGTCCCCCTGTCCAATGTGGATTGGCCTCCATCTCCATTCTCTGGTTCAACTTCCAATCGGTCATGCGATATGCACCGCTGGTGACAAGCGGCCGCATGCTTGTCCATTTTTCGCCCATTGGACCGATCAAGTGAAATGGCAGTGCGGCCATTGCGGGATGCGCCAATAGCGCGGGCAGTTGCGGAAACGGGCTGTTCAGACGGATGATCACCCGCCGCCGATCGGGCGATTCAACCGTTTTAATTATCGCGAACAGCGCGGCATGCGGCGAGCCAGTTGCCGGGTCGTTGATCCGGGCCAGCGCCTTTGTGAAAATCTCTGCCTCAACCGGCGTTCCATCCGAAAATCGCAGATCGGGCTTTAACTGGAACGTCCATTCCAGTCCGTCTGCTGATACTGTCCATCCTTGCGCCAATGCGGGCTCGACTTGCCCCGTTGCCATATAGCGGGTGAGCCCTTCAAATTGATCGGATGCAATGCGGATCGAGGACAGGTCGGACACCATTTGCGGGTCAAGTCCGCGTGCCTCCGATTCGGTTAACCGGACGAGCGTATCGGCGGGCAGTCCAGAGCCCTTTGGTCCATCATTGGAACAGCCCGTCAAAATCAACAGGAAAGTCAGCAGAAGGAAGCGCATCGGGGGATGATTGCCCGAAAAACCTGGCAGCAACAAGAAGAGAAAGCTCGTGAGTTTTTTATCGATACAAAAATTCGACGATCCAAAATTTCTCGTCTCACTCGATAAGGCGCTCATAAATTTGCGGAAATGGCCAATCACACTAATATTACAAAAATATTGCAATAGATGTCATAATACTGTAATAAAGAGGCAAGGATGATGAGGAGACATACCGTGAAAATATTATTGATGGGTTTGCTGGCAGTTACCATTTCCGGAAGCGCGATGGCGAATGAGACCAGCGGCGAAGTGGGTTATGAGCGCGGTTCGCTAGGCTATGATGCACTGTTAGCGGGCGAGAATAACAAAGCGTTGAAGCAGATTTTGGCATCGGACGTGGAAATGACCGACCCGGCGAAACTTATCAACTTAGGCGTGGCTTATGCCCGTGTCGGACAAACGGCTAAGGCAGAGGCCGCGTTTCAAGCGGCCCTTGATTGCCGGAATCATGGGGATTTGGAATTGGCAGACGGCCGCATCATGAACAGCAGGACCGCAGCAGCGTTATCGCTGAAAAATTTGCAGTCGCGCACCGCCATGCGTTGATTAGATCTCAACACATATTTTGGCAAAAAGGGGGCTTCGGCCCCCTTTTTTTTGCTATGCGCCAAGTATCTTTTTGCGCATCTTTTGAAGCAGTCTTTTTTTTGTCAAAAAACTTTCTTCCAACTGTCTTGGTTAGAACATTTGACCGTCATGCCCCGCGCCTAGAGCGGCGTGGAAGTCGGTCGGGGGGCTGTTTGATTCTTCTCCATACCGTCTGAATGGCCCGGTTTTGGTGCCCCAATTTTGTTGTGGAGATATAAGATGATGAATCCCAAATTGCGCGGGATAGTGTTTGTAACGGCCGCCGCTGCGGTCCTCACTGGCTGCGGTGCTGATGACATTGCGTCGCCCGGTGCTGGCGGAAATGTAACGATCAACAATAACACCCCGCCGCCGCCTCCGCCTCCTCCTACGCCGCCAACGACTACTTTGGTTACGCCGGCATCGGGATGTCCCACGATTGCAGATGCGCAGGGTCTTACCGACGGCGGAACAATTACTGGGCCAACCGGCACCTACCGCGTTTGCAGTCTGCCTTCGCGGATTAACCGCAGCTCGACTTTGCCAAAAATTGCCGGCGTTTTGTATCAATTACCAGGCCGCGTTGACGTTGGAACAGACCAAGGGCCGTCCTCGACCAATACCGATGTCACCCTCACCATTGAGCCGGGCGTAATCGTATATGGCGGTACTGGCGTTTCGTGGCTCGCGGTCAACCGGGGTAACCGGATCAATGCGGTGGGAACTGATACTCAGCCGATTATTTTTACAAGCCGCGATAATATCCTCGGCCTGAACAATGACAACTCGTCTGGTCAATGGGGCGGTATCGTCCTTTTGGGCCGTGCACCAATCACCGATTGCGCAGCGCCCGGTGCAGCTCCTGGAACGGTTGCCTGCGAACGTCAAACCGAAGGCGCGGTTGACCCAGCGCTGTATGGCGGCGCGAATGCGGCTGACAATAGCGGCCGGATGAGCTTTGTTCAAATCCGCTATTCCGGCTTTGTATTGTCGGCAAATAGTGAGCTGCAAGCGCTCACCACGTCCGGCATCGGCAGTGGGACCCAGCTGGACCATATCCAATCGTTCAATAGCTCGGACGATGCGGCCGAATTTTTCGGCGGCGTTGTGAATATGAAATATTTCGTTGCGGTTGGCGCGGAAGATGACAATTTGGACACTGACACCGGCGTAAAGGCGAATTTCCAATATGTGATCGCGGTTCAGCGTTCGGATGGCAGCGGCGATTCGATGATTGAAGCTGACTCAGACAATAGCGTCGATGGCGACAATCCGCGTCAAAATACGAAAGTTGCAAACGCGACCTTCATTCAGCGCAGGGCGAGCAATAGCGCGGGAGCTTCGATATTGATCCGAGGCGGTGCCGACTATTCGATCGTGAATAGCGTGTTATCTTCTCCCGAAAATCCCTGCTTGCGGATCAGCCGAACGCAAACCGCATCGACCACGGTCAACGCGGCAATTGACGAAGCAGGTGCTCCCTTCTTCCGGTCGTTTGTCATGGCAGGCTGCACCGCGTCACCATTTGTCGGCAGCAACGGCGTAACTTCCGCTGATGTTGCTGCGATCTTTGGCAGTGGTTCGAACGGCAACAATTCCGCCTTCACCCTGTCGCTGACAAATCTGTTCGTTAATGGAGCCAATGAAACCGCAGTAGCGGCGTTTGACCCCAAAAGCATTTCAGCTTTCTTTGACACCACGAACTATGTCGGCGCAGTCCGGGATGCAAATGACACATGGTACCAAAATTGGACCTGCAATTCGGCAACGGCCAATTTTGGTGGAACGGGTGGAATGTGCACATCGCTGCCCACCACTTGATTTGACACAAGGATAATGAAGCGGGGCGCGGCAGATTTGCGGCGCTCCGCTTTTTCGAAATTTCACCAAGGGATTATATTATGTTGAAGCTGTCAGGCTTTAAATCGCTATTGCTGCTATCGACCGCGATCGCCTTTCCTTCGCTCTCGTTGGCGCAAGAGGCACCACAGGCGGATGAGCCTGCAGCAGAGGCGGATGCGGATGCAAGCGCAGAACAACCGCAAGATACCGCGTCCGACGACGCGCAGGACCAGGTCGATGTCTCCGTACCCGGCGGCGGTTTTGAATCTGAAATTATTGTGCGCGGACGCCGGACCAATCCGGTACGCGATACGCCGCAAGTCGTTTCCGTTTTATCGAGCGAAGATATTGAACGAACAGGCGAAGGCGATATTGCCGGCGCATTGGGCCGCGTAACGGGCCTCAGCGTCGTTGGTAACGGCTTTGTCTATGTGCGCGGTTTGGGCGATCGTTATTCGCTCGCATTGTTAAATGGGTCGCCATTGCCTAGCCCGGAACCATTGAAGCGAGTTGTTCCGCTTGACCTTTTCCCAACAAGCGTGATTGCCTCTTCTCTGGTCCAGAAAAGCTATTCGGCCAATTTCCCCGGTGAATTTGGCGGCGGTGTGATCAATTTGACCACAAAGGCGATTCCGGAGGAAACATTTGTTACGTTTGGCGGAGGCATTGGCTGGGACACTGAATCGACCAATGAGCTTGGCTATACCTATTTTGGCAGCAGTTCAGACTGGACCGGATTTGACAATGGTAACCGTGATTTGGCACCCGCCTTGTCGGCATTTCTCGCGAGCGGGGAACGCATCAGTCTTGGTTCGGTTGATACTCAGGCGATTGCGGGCGAATTGGTCCGTGGCCGCGATGTCATCGTTCAATCTGTGCCCAATCAGGCACCCAATTTCTCTGGATCGCTGAGCACCGGCACTGCTATCGATATAGGCGATACTCGTCTGGGCATCATCGCGACCGCCGGATATAGCAATAAGTTACGCACCCGCGACACGTTGCAACAAACCGCAGCCGATACCGAATTGTCGCAGACTGAATTGGATTTCCGCCGTGTCATTACCGACAACCGCATCGTCGTCAACGGCCTGCTGGGATTTGGTTTGGAATTTGGCGACAATAAGCTGCGTTGGACCAATGTCTACATTCGCGACACATTGAAACAGGCTCGTATCGGCATCGGTACGCGCGAAACAACATCGCCAACTGCGACGTTGCAACAACAAGACACGGCGTGGTTTGAACGTCAATTGATCAATACGCAGTTGGTTGCAGAATTGCGTCCCATCGACGATGTGAAACTCGATGTTCGGGCAAGCTATGCCAACTCGCAGCGCGAAGCTCCCAATGAATTTAGCTTCGAATATTTTCGCAGCAACTCACCAACCGATCCTTTCGGTGAATTTTTCATCAACCGCCTGAATAATGGCCAGGAAGGCAGCGCGTCGGTCAGCTTCAGTGATTTGAACGAAGATCTCTATTCGGCTGGCGTTGATCTGTCTTACCGTTTTGCGCCGACGATTACCGGAACAGTGGGCTATGCCTATGCTGATACCAGCAGGCGGACCGAACGGCGTGATTTTCTCTTCACCGCACCCAGCAGCCTGCCAACAGGCGTTGCATTGCTCCGCCCCGACTTGCTGCTTCAACCATCGGTAATAGACGCATTTGGCATTGCATTGATCGACACCAATGAAGCCAACCCCGTGTTTGATGCGGCGCTTCGCAATCACGGTGCTTATGCGCAATTGCAGGCGGATGTTACCGATGATCTGAGCGTGAATGTCGGCGTCCGGTATGAAACGGCGAAACAATCTGTTACGCCGGTTCAAGTGTTTAATGTGCCGACGGCTTCCCTAGCGGGCACAAATTTGAACAATGATTATTGGCTTCCCGCTGCAACCATTACCTATAAGGTAGGTGACGATTTTCAATTCCGTTTGAATGCGTCGAAAACAATTGCAAGGCCGCAATTTCGCGAGTTAATTTTCCAGACCTATTTTGACCCGGATTCAAACCGTCAGTTCCGTGGGAACCCGCTCCTTACCGATAGTGAGTTGTTCAACGTAGAAGGACGCGCGGAATATTATCTGGGCAGGGATGAGCGCGTTTCGCTTACTGGCTTCTTCAAGCGGATCGATAACCCGATCGAAACTTTTGCTAGTTTCAGCGACAATACTGTTATCTCCAGCTTCGCTAATGCGCCGCGAGCCAATCTTTATGGCGCGGAATTGGAAACACAGAAATATTTCAATTTCGACAGCGAAAGTCCATTTTGGGATAATCGCCGGATCGTTGTGATTGGTAACTATACCTATACCAAATCAAATATTTCGGTGAATGCAGACGATCCGGTCGCAGTGTTCGCAAGCGCGTCGACAAGCGCAAGCGACTTCTTCCGCGATGGCGAACCCCTGACCGGGCAATCGGACCATCTGGTGAATATCCAGCTAGGGTTGGAGGATACAGATAAATTGTCGCAGCAGACATTGCTATTTTCCTATGCGAGCAATCGGGTGACTGCGCGCGGTGCCTCTTTGCAACCGGATATTTTCGAAAAGCCGGGCATTCAGCTTGATTTCGTAATGCGCCAAGGCATCAAAATTGCCGGAGCAGAAGCCGAGTTGAAATTTGAGGCGCGCAATTTGACCGGTACCAAATATCAGGAATTGCAACAGAACGGCGACAATCAGATATTCTACAATCTGTATAATGTCGGCCGGACATTTTCGGCTAGCTTGTCGATCACATTCTAATCTTTGGGACGGCCTCAGTTTGGGGCTGTCCTAGTAGCTTCTCCCAGGGCGGTGCGCTTCCTCCCCGCACCGCCCGCCACAGACTGTCACATTTATGAAATTTCGTCGTCACGCCGCCGTAATCGTATAGACCTAGCGCAGATACAATAATAGGGGTCTGATTCGTGGCAACAACCTTAATGAAGGCGGTGGAACATTGGCGGCAGCGGTTACCGCGTCCTAACCTCTTTTCGTTTTTTCTAGCATTGCTGGCGCTCTTTTTGATCATCCAGTTAGCCCGGCTATTTTGGACATTGGCAACGCCCGTTGCCCCGCTGGGCAATTGGCAAGCACCCGTCCCGCCAGTAATGTCGGCATCGGCGCGGGAGCAGATTTTTGGCAGCTTCGATCCATTTTTCCCGAATAGCAATGCCGTTACCTCGGCAAACAATGAAGGCAATGAAGTCATCACATCGCTGTCCATCACCTTATTTGGTATCAGGAGCAATGAGGCATCGGGCGGCGGGTCGGCTATTATCGCCGATCCCGAAGGCGTGCAGCAAAGCTTTGCCGTGGGACAGGAAATCATGCCGGGCGTGACATTACACGCCGTCGCGTTCGATCATGTCGTTATCCGTAATAATGGCACCCTTGAAAAACTATATCTGGATCAATCCGTCCCGGCTGAAAATGTCACACCGGTGGCGGCGGCGGAACAGCAGCCTACACCGGAGGCGGCGATAGCCAAGGCACCGGTGGCCTTAACCGCCGATAATCTTGCCAAAAATGTGGGGCTTGCGCCGCGCAGTGATGGCGGAAAAATTACCGGACTTGTCGTGTCGGCAAAAGACGATGGTTCTATTTTGCGCGCAGCCGGTTTACAGAGCGGCGACATAATAACGAGCGTGAACGGGAAACCGGTGACGTCGCCATCTGATCTTGCCTCTCAATTTAGTCCGGGTTCGCGGCTATCGGTGCAGATTGAACGCGGCGGACAGAAAATTCCCGTGGCGATCATTTTGGATAAGCCATGAAAAAATTTCTAATTCATATCGCAGCGCTTGGTGCGTTGACCCTGGCACAGCCCGCTGCAGCGCAATATCAACTGAATGTGCGCGAGGCCGATATTCGGGCTTTTGTACAGGACGCTGCCCGCGTCACCGGAAAGACCTTCATTGTTGATGGCCGGGTTCAGGGCAAAGTTTCGGTTGTCACCGATCGGCCATTATCGCGATCAGAATATTTTGAGGTATTCCTATCCACCCTACGTGCCAACGGATTGGTGGCGATTCCGATGCGCGGAGGAGGCTACCGCATACAATTGGCCGATGGCGCCGCGACGCAGCCGACGCAAGTTGGGTCGAAAAACACGACAGCCAGCCAGTTTGTCACGGAAGTATTCCGGCTTCGTTCCATCGATGCCACGGCGGCCGTCGAAACATTGCGCCCGCTCGTCAGCCGCGAAGGTTCCATCACTGCCAACAGGAATGCCAACAGCCTGGTCGTCGCTGACTATGCCGATAACATCCGGCGGATGCGCGATTTGATCCGGCAAATTGACCGCGACAGTGCGGCGACACAGGTCGTTCCGCTAAAAAATGCCGGTGCGCGCGAAATTGCAACCTCATTGCAAACGCTTGCTGGACAAGGGGGCGGCGAGGGAGCCGCCGCGCCGGTCACAATCGTTGCCTTTGACAGCAGTAATTCGGTTGCGCTGCGCGGTGATCCAACATCGGTGTCGCGCTTTGCCGCCATGGCGCGCGACCTCGATAATCGGGCGGAGTCCGGGGCGGAAATCCGTGTCTATAATTTGCAGCATGCCGATGCCGCCACGCTATTGCCGACGATCCAGGCGTTGATCGGCGGGCAGGAAAGCGCCAGCAGCGACGCCAATTCACGCCAAATAATTACGCCCGTTTCGACTGCTCCTACCACGCAAGCGTCGGGCAGTAATGGACAGGCCGGACAAACCAGCGCTGCGCCCGTTACCAGCGGCCCGGTTGCGGTCAGCAGCAATGGCGGCGGGGGTATTGCAAAGCGCGGTCCGGTCATCGTGACCCGGTATGAAGGCGTCAATGCGTTGATCATCGCAGCCAACCCCGATGTGCAGCGCCAGCTTGGCGAGCTGATCCGGCAGATTGATGACCGCCCTGCGCAAGTGGTTATTGAAGCCATTGTGGTTGAAATTGGCGACGATGCGGCCAAGCGTTTGGGTGTGCAGTTCCTTTTCGCGGGCGAAAATGCGCCATTTGTGTCGACTAGCTATTCCAATGCGCAGCCCAACATATTGACCATCGCAGGCGCATTGGGCGCAGAGGAGCTTAACCGGCAGACAACTACAGTAAACGGCACCACGACCGTCACGACAACAAGCAGCGCGCTGGGCACCAGCTTACAAGAAGCGGCGGCCGCTTCGATTTTGGGCGTTACCGGCGGGCTGGGCGGCTTTGCGGTGCAATCAGGCAGCAATATTTTCGGCGCGATTATCAATGCGGTGCAATCGGATACCAATAGCAACTTGCTCGCCACACCGCATATAACGACGCTGAATAATAAGCAGGCGAAATTCCTCTTTGGTCAGGAAATCCCCGTGAGCACCGGTGAGGCATTATCGAATAATTTCGACAATGCCTTCCGCACGGTGCAGCGCCAAGAGGTCGGTATCAAATTGGAGGTAACGCCGCAGGTCAACGATAATGGCGAAGTCACCATGTATATCAATCAAGAAGTGTCGAGCGTCGCAGGTCCCGTGTCGTCGCGCTCCAGTGACTTGATCGTCAACAAACGGCAATTTCAAACCACGATGGTGGCGCAGGATGGCGAAATCATGGCGATCGGCGGGTTGCTGAATGATGATGAGCGGCGGACAATTGAGAAGATACCGTTCCTGGGCGATTTGCCGGTGATCGGCAATTTATTCAAATCGAAAAGCCGGTCGCGTTCGAAAACCAATTTGGTGGTTTTCATTCGTCCGACCGTATTGCGGACCAATGCCGATGGGCAGGCGGTAACGGCGCGGCGTTATAATTATGCCCGGTCAATGCAGTTGCTGCGTAACCCAGATCAGGAACCTTCGCTCGACCAATTGGTGCGCGACTATATGGGCACAGTGCCGCCAGTGGGAGCCGTTGTTGGACCCAATGATGCGTTAATCGGGGCGTCGGACCGTTTGCCGTCCCCGCCCCCTGCATCGCCCATAATTCCGGTTGATGTTCCGCCGTCCGGAGGGGATGAATGAAAATAAAAAGGGGCAATGACGATCCGGCGGCGGGCGAGAATGATATTCCGCCGGTGACGGAGACATTGCCACAGGCTGTAATGCCGATTGTGGATTTGCCCTATGCCTTTGCCCGCAAACATGGCTTTGTCCTGCTATCCGAAGAAAATGGCCGGATTGCGGTTGCCATGCGCAGCGGCGCAGACCCCGTCATGCTGTTGGAGGTGCGCCGTTATCTGAATATGCCATTTGACGTGCAAATGGCCGATGATAAGCAGTTTGACGCCTACCTGTCCGATCATTACGCCATGGATGGCAGCGCCGCCGCGATGGCCGATGCTTTTGATCCAGACGGTGATAATCGCGACCTGTTGACCGCCGACTTGCCCACCGCCGATGACTTATTGGATAGCGCGGATGATGCACCGGCCATTCGCCTGATTAACGGCATTATCGCAGAAGCGGTGCGGCAGGGTGTGTCGGATATTCACATCGAACCTTATGAAACCGGGCTTGTTGTCCGGATGCGCGTCGACGGCGTTTTGCAGGAGCGGCTGCGTATGCCGCCTCATGTTGCGCCGGTTGTGGTCAGCCGGATCAAGGTGATGGCGCGGCTTGATATTGCCGAACGCCGCATACCGCAGGATGGGCGGATCGGGATTACGCTGGGCGGCAAACTTGTCGATGTGCGCGTATCGACTTTACCAAGCAGCGCGGGCGAGCGCGTGGTGATGCGGATATTGGATAAGGATAACAGCTTCATCTCGCTCGACCTGCTCGGAATGTCGGACAATGCGCGGCAGGTTATGGCCGAAGCGTTGGCGGAACCCAACGGCATCATTCTGGTTACCGGTCCCACAGGTTCGGGTAAGACGACAACATTATATGCCGGACTGAAGGAATTGAATGACGGTACGCGCAATATATTGACGGTCGAAGATCCGGTTGAATATGCGGTTGAGGGTGTAGGCCAAACGCAAGTCAATGCCAAGGTCGGCATGACATTTGCTGCGGGCCTGCGGGCGATATTGCGGCAGGACCCCGATGTCGTGATGGTGGGCGAGATACGCGACCGCGAAACCGCCGAAATTGCGGTTCAGGCTGCGCTGACGGGGCATTTGGTCTTGTCTACCGTTCATACCAATGATGCCATCGGTGCGATCACACGGATGCGCGATATGAAGATTGAGCCTTTTCTGTTGGCCTCCACCTTGCGCGCGGTCATCGCGCAGCGGTTGGTGCGCAGGCTGTGCCAATCCTGCCGCGAACCGGTGCAGGCCGATGGTAGTGTTGCGTCCCTGTTGGGTTTTGATAAAGGCACGATCGTATATCAGGCCAAGGGATGCGAGGCGTGCAAAAACACTGGATATCAAGGGCGAATTGGCGTGTTTGAAGCCATTCGGATTGATGATACAATCCGCAAATTGATTAACAGCGGCGGGGACGAATCGTTGATTGCACGGCACGCCTTTATGAACCAACCCAGCCTAAACTCGGCCGCTCGCAAGCTGGTCCGTGCAGGGGAGACAACCCCGGAAGAAGCTGTGCGCATTTCGCGGCGGGAATCGGTGGACGAAAATGGGTGAATTTGCCTATCGCGCCATTGATGAAAAAGGGCGGGAGAAAAACGGACGGATCAGCGCCGCCAACGATAGTGATGCGCGGCAGAAGCTGGAACACCGGCGGTTATATGTTGTCCAAGTTGAACCCGCGAAAAAATCGGAGAGCCAGAAACGACCCGCCTTTGCGCTTGGCAACCGCAGCAAGCGATTGGGTTCCAAGCAGCTAACGCTATTCACTCGGCAGCTTGCATCATTGACGCAGGTCAGCCCGTTGGAAGAGGCGCTGCGCACCATTGGACGGCAAAGCGAAAAAGAACATGTCCGCAATATCATCGGCAATGCTCATGCCGGCGTCGTAGAGGGTCAACGCCTGTCAGAAGCAATGCGGCGCGAACAACGCAGCTTTCCGCCTTTATACCGGGCGATGATTTCGGCAGGCGAAAGCTCGGGCAGCTTGCCGGATATATTGGAACGCCTTGCCGATTTGCTCGAAAGGCAGGCGGCAATGCGCGGAAAATTATTATCTGCGCTCGCTTATCCAATCATATTGTCGTTGGTTGCGATATTGGTCGTAACCGGGCTTATGGTCTCGGTTGTGCCGCGCATCGTCGAACAATTTGACGGCGTGGAAGAACGCCTGCCTACTGTCACCCGAGTGGTGATGGCAATATCGGAATTTCTGGCGGCTTATTATAACATTATCCTGATCTTGATCGCATTGGCAGCTGCGGCATTCACGCTGGCTTTGCGCAAGGATGCTTTTCGGTTGGCGACTGACCGGATGATATTGAAGCTGCCCCTAGTGGGCCGGATGGTGCGCGATTTGAATGCGGCGCGGTTGGCCCGGACATTGGCGACGATGGTGGCAAGCCGCCTGCCGCTGCTCGAAGGATTGAAGTTGACGCGTGAGACTGTATCGAACCGCGTGCTGCGTCATGCCAATGACGATATGGTAGAGGCCGTGCGCAGCGGCGGCAGCTTGTCGGGAGCGATGCGGGCGAGCGGCGTGTTTCCTCCGCTGCTGGTGTATCTCACCGCTGGCGGGGAAAGCAGCGGGCAGCTCGACATGATGCTGTCACGCGCCGCCGATTATCTCGAAAGGGAATTTGACAATTTCACCTCGGCGGCGCTGTCGATGTTGGAACCGGCGATTATCGTGATTATGGGGGGGCTGGTCGCGGTCATCATTTTGTCTATATTACTGCCGATATTACAATTGCAGAATCTTGCGGGGATTTAAGGAATGTTGACGCTGAAAATGATCTTTAACTTGTTCACCGATATGCGCATGCCCGACCCGAAATATCGCCGCGTGAAAAATCAGCAGAGGGTAAAGCCGAAGGCTAATGGTTTTACTCTCGTCGAAATGTTGGTGACGGTGTTCATCCTCGGTTTGCTGACGACGATCGTGGTGCTCGCCGTCCTACCCAATCAGGATAAGGCGATGGTGCAAAAGGCCAAGGCCGATATTGCAACCTTGTCGCAAGCCATGGAAATTTACCGCCTTGATAACGCAGCCTATCCCGATGCGGGGCAGGGCCTGCAAGCGCTGGCGGCGCCCCCTGCGGGCGGCGGAGCGGGCGGCGCTTATATCAAAAAACTGCCCAATGACCCATGGGGCCGCCCCTATCAATATAGCAATCCCGGACGTAACGGCGGATTTGATATTTACTCGCTTGGTGCCGACGGCGCGCCGGGCGGTGAGAATGAAAATGCGGATATTTACAGCGGCTAGATTCTCAGCCTCACCTTCTATTCGAACAAATGGATTTACGCTGGTCGAGCTGTTGGTGGTGGTGTTCCTGATTGGGCTGGCCGCCGCTGCGGTTGTGCTGTCGCTTCCCGGAGACGAGGCGAAATTGCGCGATGATGGCGAACGGCTTGCGGCGCGGATCGCCGCGCTTCGGGATCAGGCAGTGCTCGAATCCCGCCCTATGGCAATATGGATTCGGCCATCGGGCTATGGTTTTGAACGGCGCAGCGGCGGCGCGTGGGAAGCCGCTGCGGGCAAAAGCTTTGCTCAGGTCAATTGGACCAATGGCACAAGGCTATCAGGATCAGGCGCTACGGCAACAAGGCAGAACCGGCTCGTCTTTGACGTGACGGGCTTGCCCTCTGCTCCCGCCCGGTTTCAGCTTGTCAATGATGGCGCGGCATTGACGGTCAATGTCAGCGCCGCCGGGAGCGTTCGTGTTGGCGAATAAAAAACGCCCGTCTGCCAATGGCTTTACGCTGCTCGAAGTGCTGGTCGCCTTGTCGATTTTCAGCCTAGCCGCGTTGGCGTTGATACGGCTTCAGGCCTTTACGCTGCGTTCGGCCAGCGATGTCATCTCGCACGATATGGCATGGCAAGTGGCACGCAACCGCGCGGCATTGCTGCTGTCCGATCCGTCGCCCCCCGTACTTGGCGAAAGCGGCGGCACAGACGAAAATGCGGGTCGCAGTTACAGGTGGATACAAGGCGCGCAGAAAACCGATGATAGCCGGATCGTCCGGATCGATATTATCGTAATCGGCACCGATGGCCGCCGGGCGCGGCTGCAAATCGCTAGGCCGGTGCAGCTGTGACCCGCTGTTCATTCATCAAGCCGACCAATGGTTTTACGCTGGTTGAGCTGCTCGTGGCGCTGTTTATTTTCAGCCTGATTTCCGTGGCAGGTTTGGCCTTGCTGCGCAGCAGCGCCGATGGTCAGGTGGCGATTAAAAACCGGCTGGCGCAGCATAGCGACATGATGCGAACTGCCAACTTGTTGGAGGCTGATCTCGCGCAGGCAATATCGCGGCAAGTCAGGGACAATAGCGGCAATAACCGCGCTGCCTTCGTTCACGGTGCCGATGCCGGGCCTATAGGATCCGGAGGAGCGGAGGCCCTTTTCGCTTTCACGCGTACGGGCCTTCCGGCTGCTGCTGGCGGCTCGGCGATTGGGCGTGTGGCCTACAGCTTTGTCAATGGCGCGTTCAGGCGTACCGCATGGTCGGCGCCGGATGGCGGGACGGCATTGGAACCGGCGGTGCTTTTGGACGATCTGCAATCCGTTACGGTGCGCTACCGCGACAATGGCGGCCAATGGCGAAGCGATTGGAGCGCGTCGGATACAGCGGCTTTGCCCCGCGCTGTGGAATTGACCATTACCCCCAAATTGCGCCCGGCATATCGCATTGTCTTGCTGGTGGGAACGCAGGTGCGTCCGGCTCCGCAAATTCCAGGGGCGGCGGGAGCGGCACGATGACGACCCCGCCTGAGAACAAGCTGGCTGTTCAGAAAACACCGCCCGACAGCGAGCGCGGCGCGGCCTTGCTGACGGTATTGTTGTTGGTTGCGGTCATGTCGGTGATTGCTGCGACGGCGCTCGACCGGCTGCAATTGTCAACGCGGCTGGCAACAAATGGAGCCGCGATGACGCAGGCCCGTTATTATAGCTATGCCGCCGAAGCCATCGCTATGTCGAGGATCGAGGATTTGCTTGCGCGGGAGCCGGAACAATTGACGCTAGAGGGCGGCTGGCTCGACCGCGAAATACCAATTCCGACCGACCGCGGCGTTGCCACGGCGCGGATCAAAGATGCCAATAATTGTTTTAACTTGAATAGCTTAGTTGTTACGCCGCCCCAACAAACAGGCCCGGTTAGCAGCTTTGCCAATCCGGCCAGCATGGGGCAATTCGCCCGATTGATGACCATGCTGCAAGTTCCGGAAAATGAAGCGCAGGCGATAGCGCAGTCGGCGGCGGATTGGATTGACAGCGATGATCAGCCTTTACCGTCGGGCGCAGAGGATAGCCATTATCGCGGGATAGAAAATGCCGCATTGCCCGCCAATCAATGGATGGCCGACCGTAGCGAGCTGTTGGCCGTAAAAGGCATGACGGCGGCCTATTATGCGCGGATTGCGCCTTGGGTATGTGCTGTGCCGGCGGCGGGACCGACGGAGATAAATATCAATACATTGTCGCCCGACCAAGCAATTTTATTTGCAATGTTGTTTGACGGCACCGTTTCAATCGGCGACGCAAAAGCGATCCTCGCCAGACGCCCCGCAAATGGCTATGGCAGCTTGGTTCGATTCTGGAGCACACCATCGTTGGCAGCGATCAACCCCTCTGCGGCGGTACAAGGACAGGTGAAGTTGAAAAGCAGATTTTTCCAATTGCAGCTGAAAATCCGGGCGGAGGATGTGGAGCTGGAGGGCGGGGCGCTGATCGATGCAACGCCCAATGGCGGCGCAGTGCGGCCTTATATTGTCTCGCGCAGTTGGGGTGAACCGATATGAGCTTCACCAATGGCCTGATTGTCTTTCTGCCCGAAGATGGGCGGGACCAACTCCCCTGGTGGAAAGCGGACAATGGCGCGATTTCAGCGCAGGGTATTGCCGACCTTAACGATCCAACTCTGGTTTTTCCGCAATTGGACAGCGATGCAGGCATATTGGCGTTGCTGCCGGCATCGCAAACGGTTGTGCGGTGGATGGACATGGGCGATTTGGCACCGCGTCAGGCCGAAGCCGCAGCGTGCCTGAAGCTATCCGACGATAGCCTGGGTCAGTCCGATGACCTGCATCTTGTCGCCGCGCATCAAGGGGCGAACAATGTGATTGCCGTCACCATCAATAACGCACAGATGAAATGGGCGCTGGAACGGCTGGCAGCATATGGGCTTGATCCCGATATCATCATGCCATGCGGCCTTACTTTGCCAGAGCCCGAGGCCGGATTTGTGCAAGCCGATTTTGCTGGCACTGGCGCGGTGCTGCGCGGGGTTCGGATGATTATTCCCGACGAACCAGCGCTACGCAGCCTGCTGGCTGGCGACGATGATGCTATCATCAGGCTGGATGCAAAGCAGCTTGCCGAATATTTGGCGGCGGCGCTTGGGGCGCCGGTCATTAACCTGCGCAAGGGTATATTCGCGAAGAAAGAGAGCCGCATCGGAATAGATGCCCGGCAATGGCGAATATTGGGCTGGACTGCGGCGGCGGGCATTGCGGCGAGCCTGCTGCTTGCGCTCGCGACCTATTGGCAATTTGACCGCGCGGTTGACCGCGAAAATGAACGCGCATTGGCCGCTGCACAAAAAGCATTGCCACAAATTTCCGACGTCGACAGCGCCGTTGCCGCGCTTGACCGCGACATGATCCGCAAAGGTGCAGCTGGACGGACGTTCACCGCGCCCGCATCGGCGCTATTCACCGAATTACAGGTAGAGCAGGGGGCAAGCTTGCGCGATATGCGCTATTCAGCGGATGGCATTTTGGCTTTCACTGTTGCTGCGCCGACCGTCGATCCCATAAACCGGATATTGGCGATATTGCAGCAAAAAGGCTATAAAGTAACCGCCACTCCGCGTCAGGATCCGAGCGGCCTTTCTATGGCAGATATCAGCATGAGGGTGCCATGATCGAAACAGTCAGCACTTGGTTTCAGACGCTAAGCCAGCGTGAAAAAATATTGGTCGCCGTCGCCGGATTATTGAGCGCGGTGGTGATTATCGTCCTGTCGGCAATCGGACTGATAAATGCGATCACCGCAAAACAGGAAGAATATTTTGCTGCGCTTGACCGCCGAGCACAGATTGAGCGCCGGGTCGCGGAAATGGCAAAGGCAAAAACTGTGCAACAAGCCGTCGGTGGCCCGCTGCAGACTATCATCGCGCAGAGTGCAGCCGAGGCTGGCTTTGCGCTCGACAGGGCGGATGCGCCGCGTCCCGATATTGTCGATATTGCGATGGCGAAGGCGAAGCCCCGTGCGCTGATGACATGGCTCAACGGATGGGAGGCGCAGGGCATAGTAGTGCAGAAAATCGACATTAAGGCCGCCAATGATGGCACCATATCGATGACGGCATCCTTGGCGCGGCCCGGATCATGATGGCGGCCATTATGCGTCATAAGGGCCTATTCCTGCTGGGCTTAATCGCTGCCTTGTGCGCTTTACTATTGTTTATGCCGCTGCGCTTTGCGCTTAATATGGTTTTGCCATCGTCGAGCACGCTCACCGCCCGTGCAGCGTCAGGCACCATTTGGAGCGGACAAATTGCGGGCATTAAAATGGGACAGATTTCGCTAGGCGATATGCAAGCGGGTTTGGCGATCTTACCGTTGTTCACGGCGCATGCCGAATATCATTTCGAACCCATGGCAAACGGCACCGCGCAGCCGTTACAGGGGCGCGTGGGCACCGGTTTTGGCGGACGATATGTTGCCGATCTGAATGGGCAGTTACCCTTGGAGGGTGTGGATGCGCGCCTGCCATTATCGCATTTGGAGCTGACCGGATTTTCGGCGGCTTTTGATGGCGGCGTGTGCCGGCGGGCGTCGGGATCGGTCCGAATGCTCTTAAAGCCCGGTAGCTTGGACGCACTTGGCTTAAACAACGGTTTTTTGGGGCAAGCGAAATGCGATAAAAATGCGCTATTGCTGCCGCTGGTCAGCCAATCTTCCAACGAACGGGCGGAGATCCGGTTGCAGGCCAGCGGGGATTATGTGGTCACGGTCACCATTCAAAATGAAAATCCCGAAGTTGGCCTCGCGCTTACCGCAGCCGGATTTGCGCCCATTGCGCAAGGTTACCGGATGTCTGTTAAGGGGCAGCTTTGATCGCGGCGTCATGGTTGTTGCCTTTGGCGGGCGGGATATTGGGCGCAATTTTCGGTAGTTTTATCGGCGCGCTATGTAGCCGCTGGCCCGGCGGCCGGTCGGTGATGACGGGCCGGTCACAATGCGACCAATGCCAGCGCACATTATCCGCAATGGAATTGATCCCGCTGCTGTCCTTCATCCTGCAACAGGGCAAATGCAGGTATTGTAGCGGCGCAGTGGATAGCGACCAGTTTGGTGCAGAGATGCTGGCGGCGCTGATAGGGGCGGCGGCATTTGCATTTTTGCCAGTGGAACCAGCAGCGGCAACCGCAATAATGGGCTGGCTGCTGCTGCCGTTAATCTTTCTGGATTACCGGCATTTATGGTTACCAAACCGGTTGATTCTGCTTTTGGCCGTGGCTGGCCCGGTGGCCGGACATACCCTGATTCCGGGATATCAGTTGACGGTGCAGTTATTGGCCGGTGCAGGTGCTTTTGCGGCAATGGAATTGCTGCGTCATGGTTTCAAATGGCTGCGCGGAAAAGAGGGCATGGGGGCTGCTGACCCCAAATTATTTGGCGCGATTGCGCTGTGGTTGCCGCCGTTGGCGATCCCATATCTGCTGTTGGTGGCCAGCGGATTGGGGCTATTGATGCTATTTTTGCTGCGCAGCAAAGATGCAGCATTTTCCGATAAGATGCTTCCCTTTGGCACTATGCTCGGTATCGCTGCGATTGCTGTGCAATTTGCCGTCCTGTTATGATCGTTACCCGCTTGCAGCGAATATCCTGCAAGCGGGGTGATCGAGGACCAATGAAGGTTGGGCTTAAGGTTTAGTCTTGGCTGCTTTTTTGCGCTGCTCAAGCTGATATGTGTGCAGCGATGGCACCGAATTAACCGGCTTATTCAACCATTCAACATAAGGATCGGGACGGTAATCGAGCCGGATTGGACGGTTGCCGTGCATCCCGATGATGCGCGCTCCTGGACCTTGACCGGTACCCTGGATAACAATCTCTTTGCCTGGCTCTACGCCGCCATCGACCAATATGTTGATATTCCATTGCGTGTTAAATTGCCCATGGCCCGGTTTCCAATATCCCGCGCCGCCTGCCTTATACAGGTCAAACATGGGCGTACCGTCCTCGGTCTTTCCCTCTGCGCTTAGGTGAATTGTGATGTTGTCATACAAATTTTGATGGTTCGCACCGGCATGCTGATCCAAGCTGGGTGTCGTCCATGCGGTGGAGTTTTTGTAAACTGACTTGGTCGCTTGGGTGTTAAAAGTAAAAGTATGGCGGGTCGGGTTATACACCTGCACATTGTCGATCAGGACATTATGAACATTGCCAACATGGACGCTATAATGCGCCGGGTGGTCGCCTTTGGTAATGATGTTGGAAATTGTGACATTGGCGAGGTCATCGGTGATAATCCCGCTGTCGGCATTGCTTATGGTCAGGTTGTTGATCCACCCATTGTGCACACCGGTAAAATAGACACCGTTAAATCCAGACTCATTATGATGCCCGAAATATGGATTTTCCGGGAATATCATCGCAAAATCCTGCAAGCCCACATTTTTCAAATGGTCCCATTCTGCGAAATAAGCAGGCAGGCTGCTGTCAATATCATGCAGCAATGGGTCGGCGATGATTATCTGATTGCCGTTAATGGCCTCGATACGTGTTGCCTGACGAACCAAGGGACGGTCCTCGATGGTCCAATGGCGGTCGCCGATTTTTTCCTTCGTATTGCCATAAAGCGATTTGACCAACGCGCCATCGGGGCCCGCACGGTTATGCCAATGAATTTGCAGCACGTCTCCCTTGGCCAGTCCCTTGACGCTCTCCATACGCAGCGCTTTGGTTCCGCGCTTTCCGCCCGCAATATCGGCAATTTTTGTGATAGGACGGTCATATCGTTCCAAATAGGTCGCATGGCGGCCGCCCGGCGTCCGCGCCCAAATAAACCCGGCGCTCCAGCTATATTCGGAAAAAATGACGTCCAAATTTGCCTCTGGTTGTTTCTCGCGCTTATCAAGCTCCACCAGATATTCTCTAACCTCTTTCAATGCGCCGCCGTCATCAATCTGATTTAACGGACGCGGCATATATAGCTGCGTCCCGCCATCGCCATTCCCCATGCCCGAAAGCACGATATCGCTGCGTTCGATCCAGAGAATTTCGCTTAAAATATAACGTCCAGCCGCCATTTGGACACGAACAGCGCCGTTTTTTTCCGAAGCCGCTGCAATTGCCGCTTTTAACGCTGCGCTATCGTCTGTCTCATCATCGGGAACGGCGCCAAAATCGGCAACGTTAATCACTTGCTCAACATTCGGAACAGGGGCCAAACCGAATTCATATCCAGCATAGGAAAAATCGGGAAGATAATTTTGCTGCGCAACATTTTTGTCGGCCAGAATCTGGGGCGCTTCCTGCGCTCCTGCCGTTGTAGATACGCAAAAAGCTAGAAAAGCGGCTGATTGAAAATAGTTATATTTCAACATTTTAATTTCCTCTCTGTGCTGCGTGTAGCACATAATCTCTCAAATTATCCCATACAGCTATTGACCTTGAATGGCACCGGTGTCAATTATATGGTAACCGGTGTCAATATCGGATTGAGGGAGAAAAGCCTAATCAAGGCACAATAAGAGGGAGGGATTCGTGCGAATTTATACGGTCGAAGGTCGTGACAATTCAGGCAATGGTAAAAAGATATGGGCGGGTTCGTTTAGGGCTGCTTTGATGTTATCTGCTATGTTGGTTATTCCAGCACCGTTAATGGCGCAAGATACCGACAGCGCAGCCGACGCCGACGACCAAGCTGCACCCGCCGAGGAAGATGTGATCGTCGTCACTGGTGAAATCTCGCGCACAATCGAAAGCTCGTTGAAAGCGAAGCGCAATCTTTCGGTCATCGGTGATGCGATTATCGGAGATGAGGTTGGGGACCTGCCCGATTTGTCGGTTGCCGAAACGCTTGAACGGGTGGTTGGTGTTACATCTGACCGGTTCAAGGGCGGCGCATCTGAATTGTCGGTTCGCGGGCTGGGTGCCTTTTTGGGTTCTTCTTACTTGAACGGCCGCGAAGTATCGTCGGGTAGCGATGGGCGCGATGTTAATTACGGGCAATTTCCATCGGAGCTTATAAATGGCGCGGTGATTTATAAGACGCAGCAGGCAAGCTTTATCGAAGGCGGAGTGTCCGGCATTATCGAGCTGCAGACTTTGCGCCCATTGGACTATGGCAAGCGCCGGATTCAGCTGCAAGGGCTGGTGGGATATAGCGATTATGAAGACCGCGTCGAAGACGGCAAGCCGCTCAGCTACCGGTTGACTGGTTCCTATGTCGATCAATTTTCAACGCCAATTGGTGAAATCGGCATTGTTTTGGGTGGTCAGCTGCGTCAGGATACAGCGCCAGAGGACATTTACACAACAAGCTCTACATTTCGCCCATGCAATACCATTGAGGGCGTCGACCGCAGCAATGACTGCACCTATTTGACGGATTCATCGGGTGCCCCCACGGGGGCATCGGATACTTATTTCGTATCGAACCAATATATCTACCGTGCCATGTCAACCGAGGCTGATCGAAGCGCTATTATGGGCGCGATTCAATGGCAGCCCTCGCCTGATCTCGAGTTTAATTTCGATGCGCAATATAGCTTTCGTGACGATATAGAGGAGCGAGGCAACCTCGTGATTGCCGATGGCCGGCGCGATATTGCTCCTATCGCTATTTCGCCTACCGGGGCTTTGCTGGCTTGGGCAGGTGAAAGCCGGATCGAGAATCAGACAGTCTGGCGTCAGCGCAAGGAAAAATATCTTGGGCTTGGCGGCAATGTGAAATGGACAGGCGACAAGCTTTCATTGGCAGCCGATGTCGGTTTTTCCCAGACCAAGCGGCGGCAGGATGAGCTTGATATGCGGATCCGGACCAATAGCCGCATTCGGTATGAGATTGATACTCGCGACTTGCTTATTCCGTCGCTGACATTCACTAGCGTGACACCGGTTGAAAATAATACCGGGCTCACATTCGACCTGAATAACCACGCTCTCTATAATAATGGCGCGCGAGCTCGCCGCCGCTTGGAAAATGTTGACGACGAAATTTTTGCGGTGCGGTTGGACGGCGAATTTCAAATGGACGGCTTTTTTTCATCGCTTCAGGCGGGCGTGCGCTATGGTGAGCGGACGCGGTTCCATGATGACGGAATTGACGAAGAGGTCAGTCTGCTGCCCGGCAACTATTTCAACGACGCAGCGATCGCAGCGCGGCAAAGCACTTTCATCGTCCGCGATCTATTTGCAGGAGCCGATACCCCGGCTCGCGGCCTTACATTTGCAACATGGGATGCCCGCGCGCTATACACGGCTTTGACCGGTGATATTGATGCCGGGCTCCCCACTGGCTCGACATTATCGGCGCAGGATACCGATGTGTCTGAGGAAACATTTGCGGGCTACTGGCAAGGCAATTTTGACACCAATATGTTTGGGCTGCCCGCCACAGGTAATTTCGGTATTCGGGCAATCCGTACCAAAATCACCTCGCTGGGGATCAGCTCAGCGCTGGAAACAAGCCCGGGTCCCGATCCTGACACCATCACAGTGACCGAGGTCGGCGTTCCGACAATCAATGTTGAAACCAACAGCTTTTGGAATATCCTGCCTAGCGCCAATCTGGTCTTGGAGCTGGCGGATGATAAATTGCTGCGCTTTGCGGCTTATCGGGCGATAGCGCGGCCGGATCAGGAATCGATGTCTGCGGCGCTGACGTTCGACGATACGGCGGATTTGGGTGATCTTGGATCGATTGTGAGCGCGAGCGGCAACCCATTTTTGGAGCCGTTGCAATCATGGAACGCCGATATTTCCTTCGAATGGTACGCATCACCGACCAGCTCCATCGCGGTTGCGGCTTATTATAAAAGCCTGCAAACTGGGTTTCGAACCGATGTCAGTAATTTGACATTGAATGTGGACGGTGCGCCCACGGATGTTGTGATTGGCCGCACAGTCAATTCAAACGATAAAAGCTCGCTTTTCGGATTTGAAATTAGTGTGCAGCATAAGTTAAATTGGTTGCCCTCGCCGTTGGACGGTTTAGGGTTTCAGGCCAGCTATAATTTTGCGGATTCAAACTTTGAATTTCCTGACCCCACTGTGGTCGACGGGCTTGCATTGGCAGATTTCACCGAGCCTGCAAATATTCCTGGCTATTCAAAACATTCGGCCAATGCCACGTTATTCTATGAAAAAGGGCCATTCGCTGCGAGGGTCGCCTACAAATATCGTTCGGATTATTTTAAGCCATTCCGTTCCGATGCGAACCGGTTTACGGCAGATCAAGGATTTCTTGACTTTTCAGCGAGCTTAGATTTGACCAAAGCTGTGCAATTTAGGTTCCAAGCCTTAAACTTGTTGGACGAGCCCAATGTATTTTACCGTCCAACAGGCGATAGTCTTGCGGAAACAGACTATTCGGGGACGCGTTATTTTGTCGGGCTAAGGGCGCGTTTCTAGTGTTATATCGGGGGAATGGAAGTTATGGGAAAACATATGGGCGCTGAAGACATGCTATCTTCTATTTCGAGTGCTCTTGTCCAGGCACGCCGGCAGGCTGTCGCTTTGGACGGCTTTCCCGGCGCGCTACCGGTGACTTTGGAAGCTGCTTATGATGTGCAGGCAAGGTCGCGTCATATTTGGACGGATCAGGTCGGCGGGTGGAAAGTGGGCGGCGTTCCTGCTGCCTATCTGGACAAATTTGACGAGACGAGGCTGGCTGGGCCGATATTCCGCAAAAATATTTTGACCGCAAATTGGGGCGAAGTGACGTCCATGCCTGTCTATCCCGGTTTTGCCGCGGTCGAGGGTGAGCTGGTTTTTTGCCTGGGCGAGGATGAGCAGGATGACCGCCTGCATGTCGGAGTGGAAATTGCGAGCAGTCCATTGCCTGCGATCAATGATATGGGGCCGATCGCGGTCATTTGTGACTTTGGCAATAATGGCGGGTTAATTCTTGGTCCGGAAATTGAAGATTGGCGGTCCTATAAACCATCAGTTTTTAAGGTCGTTACCGAAATTGAAGGCGGCATAGTCGGACAAACCGAAATGCGGAATTTTGGCGAGGACGCTTTGGTTGCGCTCGCATTCATGCGCCGCCATGCAAAGCAATATGGCATTGATTTGCCAGCCGGTACATATGTGTCCACCGGCGCAATTACCGGCGTGCATGAAACGGCCGCAGGTTCCCGTTCTGAGGTCAGTTTTGGCGATCTTGGTACATTGCGAATACATCTCGTTCCTGCAGAGCCGATGCCATGAAGCGGGACGATGATACCTTCATGTCAGAAAAACAGCTGCAGCTAGGCCGGCGCTTATTCTTGGCAGGCGGAGCGGCGATGCTGGCGTCATGCAAGATGCAATTGTCCAATTTGCTGACATCGGCTGACACGCATGTGTCCGATTATCCCACAGTTCAGGCCGTCGCGCGCTTTGGCGAATTGTTGAAAGCCAAAACTGGAGGCAAGCTTGGGGTGAAGCTATATCCCGGCGGCCAACTTGGCAACGAACGCGATACTTTGGAAATCACCACATTTGGCGGCCTTGATCTGAATCGGGTTAATCTCGCGCCGCTCAACTCCATTGAACCATTAACCATCGTCGCGGCGCTGCCATTCCTGTTCCGTTCGACGCAGCATATGCGTAGCGCAATGGACGGGCCGATTGGTGACGAGATATTGGCGTCGCTGGAAAAACACGGGCTGATTGGGCTATGCTTTTATGATTCCGGAGCGCGAAGTTTTTACAATATTCGCGGCCCAATAAAGACCCCCGAAGATATGAAGGGTTTGAAGCTGCGCGTGCCCAGTTCCGACCTATATGTCGCGATGATTAAGTCATTGGGCGCTGATGCGACACCCATGCCGCTTGATGAAGTATATCAGGCATTGGCCCAAGGGGTGATTGATGGTGCGGAAAATAACTGGCCATCATTTGAAAGTGGCCGTCATTATGAGGTTGCCCGGTATTTCAGTTTGACCAACCACTTGCTTGCGCCTGAAGTATTCGTGATGTCGAAAATCAGCTGGGACAAGCTATCCAGTGCAGAGCAGGTTGCGGTGCGGTCCGCCGCGCGGGAATCGGTCCCTTACATGCGGGGTTTATGGGATGCGCAGGTTGAAAAAAGCCGCAAGGCGGTGCTCGCCTCCGGTGTTGCGGTCAATGAAGTGGATACTGAGGCATTTACCCGGGCGATGACCGGAGTGTGGGATAGTTTCATCACGACATCGCGGCAACGCGAGCTGGTGGATCAAATTTTGGCCATGGGAAAGGCGGGTAGCTGATGTTGGATAAAATTTCCAATGGGCTTGTCAATATCGGCGCGGCAGGGCTCGTCCTGATGACGGCGATTATTGGCTGGCAAGTATTTGGCCGTTTCATTTTGGACAGCAGCCCGTCTTGGTCGGAGCAGGCGTCATTATTGCTGATGATTTGGTACGCGCTTTTTGCCGCCGCGGCTGGAGTAAGAGAAGGTTTTCACATCCGTATCGCCTTGCTGGAAGATGTCAGCTCAGCCGAGGCGGGGCGAAGAATCCGGTTGCTGATCCATGCGTTGGTCGCCTTATTTGGAGCGGTGATGCTATATTATGGCGTTGAACTTGCATGGCTGGTCCGCGATCATGTCATCCCTTCGCTCGGCTTAAGCCGCGGTATTGCCTATATCCCGTTGCCGGTTTCGGGATTATTGATCACAATTTTCGCCATTGCCCATTTGCGCAATGAATGGAAATCAACACCGGCGAAGGAGAGCAACTGATGGAAATTTTGTTGCTTTTGGGTGTATTATTTATCCTCCTCGCGCTCGGAACGCCGGTGGCATTTGCCCTGCTGGGCGCTGCTTTGGCGACATTTATCGCGATCGACATTCCTTTGGTGGTTGCGGTGCAGCGAATGGCGGCGGGGATCAGCGTATTTACCCTTATGGCCATTCCTTTCTTCATCTTTGCGGGTGATCTGATGTACCGTGCGGGCATTGCCGACCGGCTTGTCCAAGTGGCCGATGCCGCTTTTGGCCGGGTACGCGGCGGATTGGGGCTGGTCGATGTCGGGGCATCGATGATGTTTGGCGCCGTATCTGGGTCCGCCATTGCCAGCGCCTCGGCCATCGGATCGACGATGGTGCCATTGATGAAGGACAAGGGCTATCCTGCCGACTATGCGGTCAATGTGACTGTCACGGCGGCTATTGTTGGGCTATTGATTCCGCCGTCGCATAATATGATCATCTACGCGGCGGCATCGGGTGTCGGCGTGTCGATTGGCGATCTATTTTTGGCGGGTATTATTCCCGGAATAATGACCGGCCTGATGCTGATGTTCACCGCATGGATCGTGGCGCGGCGCCGCAACCTTCCTAAAGGCCGCTTTCCCGGTTGGCGTCAATTTATCCGGGCGGCAGTTTACGCCATTCCAGGATTGATGACCGCGATTATCATCATGGGCGGCATTTTGAGCGGCATTTTTACCCCAACTGAATCGTCGGCCATCGCGGTCATCTACACGATACTGGTGGGCACATTTGTCTATCGCAGCCTGGGTTGGAGCGGCTTTGCTGAAGCCGCCAAAACATCAGTACGAACCGCATCAATGGTGCTGTTCATCATCGCCGCCGCGACCGCTTTCGGCTTTGCATTGGCGTTGCTGGAGGTCCCGGCGCAGTTGGCATCGTTAATCACCTTGATGACGGATAATCCGATATTGACCCTGCTGATTATCAACGTGATGCTTTTGGTGCTGGGCACATTCATGGATATGGCGCCGTTGATCGTTATCACGACACCAATATTCCTGCCGGTGGCAACTGCGGTAGGGATTGATCCGGTGCATTTCGGCATCGTTATGATGCTGAACCTTGGCATCGGCCTTGTGACCCCGCCGGTTGGATCTGTGCTATTCGTCGGTTCGGCGGTTGGTAAAACGCCGGTGCCGGTACTCGTGCGCACCATCTGGCCTTTCTATTTCACGCTGATACTGGCGCTGTTGCTCGTGTCTTATATCCCCGAATTATCGCTTGCGTTGCCACGTGCATTCTGACCGGACATACAACATGATAAAGGGCTTGCATCTGTTAGTGACACCGGTTACCTTTTTGACAATTGCCGGGGCGAAGCTCTGCCTAAAACGGCCCATTTCAGATAAAATTTGTGAGGTATTATGAAAATTGCATTGATCGTCGAAAACAGCCAAGCTGCGAAAAGCAGCATCATTCATGACGCGCTGTCATCGGTGGCAGGGTCTTATGGCCATGAGGTTTTTCACTATGGCATGTATAGCAGCGAAGATGACGCGTCACTAACCTATGTAATGAATGGCCTTTTGGCAGGAATTCTGCTGAATTCAAAAGCGGCCGATTTTGTCGTAACTGGCTGCGGCACTGGCATGGGTTCGATGCTCGCTTGTAATTCGATGCCGGGCGTTTTTTGCGGGCTGGTGATTGACCCCACTGACGCATTTTTGTTCAGTCAGATCAATGCGGGCAACGCCATATCCATGCCCTATGCCAAAGGATTTGGCTGGGCGGCGGAGCTTAATCTTGAAGATTGCTATCACAAGCTATTTCAAAATGAGCCCGGCCTCGGATATCCCAAAGAACGCGCGGCAATAATGAAAACAAATCGCGGCATATTGTCGGACCTGAAATCGGCCGCTTGCCATGATATGTTGACCGTACTCAAAAATGTCGATCAAGATTTGCTGAAGTCGGCGATAGCGGGTGAGAAGTTTGAGCAGCTATTTTACGCCAATTGCCAGGATCAGGCGATCGCCGACTATCTTCGGTCATTGTAAACAATAGGGTTGATCCATAATTTTGCAGACCAGGTGGGCTATGAATAGTAAACTTTTCGACTTGAGCGGCAAAACGGCCATCGTTACCGGAGCCAATACCGGTATTGGCCAGGGCATTGCCGTTGCGCTTGCCGGGGCGGGAGCAAATGTGGCGCTGGTCGCACGTCGTCAACCGGATGAGACGGTGGCTATGATAAATGATATGGGCGGGAAAAGCGCGGTCATTGTCGCCGATTTATCGACAATTGACCCGTGCGAACGGGTGATCAGCTATGCTCAGGCTGAATTTGGCGGGGTCGATATATTGGTCAATAATGCCGGCATTATTCGCCGCAATGACGCGTTGGATTTTACCGAGGATGATTGGGATTCGGTAATGGACGTCAATCTGAAAAGCCTGTTCTTTTTATCGCAGGCTGCCGCACGGGTCATGGCTGAAAATGGCGGCGGGAAAATAATTAACATTGCCTCGATGCTGACATTTCAAGGTGGCATTCGCGTGGCCAGCTATACTGCGTCCAAAAGCGGCGTTGGCGGTTTAACCAAATTGCTGGCGAATGAATGGGCGGCCAAGGGCATAAATGTGAACGCGATCGCGCCAGGCTATATTGCGACGAATAACACTGCTGCTTTACAAGCCGATGAGAAGCGCAATTCTGAAATATTGGGGCGCATTCCGGCGGGTCGTTGGGGCGATCCGTCTGATCTGGGCGGTGCGGCAGTTTTTCTCAGCTCCGATGCGGCCAATTATGTTCATGGGCATATATTGGCGGTTGATGGAGGATGGCTGGCGCGGTGATAGTCGGCTTGACACGGATAATATTGGCTGCCGCCATTCTTGCAGCGTTTTTGCCGGTTGCTGCCAGAGCAGAAGTTGGTCCTTTATCACCCTTGGAAAATGCCGCTAGATGTAGCGGCTCAAACGGTTATGCAGCCGATTTTGACGGACGGCGAACATTTTTATGGCGGCCCCAATGGCTACGCCAAGTGAAAGCAGATGAAAAGGCAAGTCAGGCTTATGTTAAGGCTGGCGAAAAAGCGCTGCGTAGCCCGATTTACAGCGTGACGGATAAGCCAAAGCTGGTGCCCGGTGCAACCGCGCATGATTATGCGTCAATTGGTCCTTATTGGTGGCCAGACCCAAAGAAAAAATCGGGCCTGCCTTATATTCGCCGCGACGGGCAGGTTAATCCCGAACGTGACGGTCCTGAATTTGATAAAGACCGACTGCGGCAACTCAGCAATGACGCGCGCGACCTTGCAATCGCCTATTATCTGACGGGAGATGAGCGCTATGCCGAACATAGCGCCCGCCAATTGCGTGCTTGGTTTATCACTCCAGCGACCCGGATGAGCCCTCATTTTAACTTTGCTCAAGGGATACCTGGTAAGTTGAATGGCCGGGGTGAAGGCATAATCGAAGCATCGCATCTGTCTACGATTGTTGAAGCAATTGGCCTGCTACAACCCTCGCCAGCGCTTACCGCTTTGGAGAATAAAGCGATTGAGCAATGGTACCGGGAATTTGCCACGTGGATGGCTACGAGTGACATTGGCGGCGATGAAATGCGCAAGACGAATAATCATGGTGTATTCTTTGATTTTTATCTTACCCATTTCGCGCTTTACGGGCGGCTCGATTCGGTTGCAGCGAATATTGTCACCGCCTTTCCGCAGCAAAGATTGGCGGTGCAAATGGACCGGCAGGGGCGGTTTTTGGCCGAATTGAAACGGACGCGCAGTTGGCATTATGCTCACTTCGTAGTGGACGCTGCCGCGCGAATTGCAACCATCGGCGAATGCGCGGGGTTGGATTTGTGGAGCTATGAATTGCCCGATGGCCGGGGCATGAATAATGCCCGTTCTTTTTTGGAAAAATACTGGGCAGACGGCGCGAAATGGCCATTCCCCGATATTGACGGCGATAAAGCCGACGCCAAACAGCGCCGATCAAAATCCGCGATGGGGGTAAAGCGTCTCTTGGGCTATGTCCCGGCGGATGACAAAGCCGAACAAACGGCCCTGTCCACTTGGATACCCTGACTCTGGCTTTTAATGCCTAAGACCCTTAGCTTAGTCGGTGAAATTCGCCGCCCGTTTCTGCATGAACGCCATTACCGCCTCCATCTGGTTCGGGTTCCGTGCCACCTTGTCCTGTTCAACCGACTCCATCATTAAAATCGCATCTTCATTCATATCAGGCAGGGCATTGATCAGCCGTTTTGCCGCCTGGACCGCGTTGGGATTTTTACCGGCAATGTCGCGCGCCAATTCCATCGCTCGGCCATGGGGGTCTTCGGCCAAATGGGTTGCAAAGCCCAAATCTTTCGCTTCCTCGCCGCCGAATATTCGGTTGGTATAGGTTAATTCGCGCAGGACATCGTCGCGCACGAAATTACGCCACGTGGCATAGCTGCCCATGTCGGGGATCAAACCCCACCGCATTTCCATGATTGACATTTTTGCCGATGGATGGACCACGCGTATGTCGGCTGCACTCGCAAATTGCAAGCCGCCGCCGATGCACGCACCGTGCACTGCGGCAATCACCGGCGCGGGCAAACGGCGCCATTGCAGGACGATATGCTGGAATATATTGGCATTGCCATGGGTGCGCTCAACCAAATCGCTGGTAACACTATTACCCGGTTGGAACAGGGACATATCCAGTCCCGCGCAAAAAGCATCACCATTGCCCGATAACACGATCGCGCGGACGCCTTTGGCTGCGGACAGTTCCTTGCCTGCCTCAATGATCGCCTCTATTTGTTCGCGGTCGAGCGCGTTCAATTTATCGGGCCGGTTAAAGCGGACGTCGGCAATATGGTCTTGAATATCTATAGTAACGCGGCCTGTCATTGTCGTCTCCACCTTGTCTTATTTTACAGCTGTGATAGCTGCTTCTACAAGCGGCAACTGGTCATTGCCAAAATACATATCGTCCCCATTCACAAATATCGATGGGGAACCATAGCCGCCGCGTGAAATAACCTCTTCGGTATTGGCGCGCAGCCGGTCCTTCACCGATTGATTGTCAGTTTGCGCAATCAACGCTGCGCCGTTAAATCCTGCATCATCGGCGACAGCGGCCAGGATCGCCGGATCATCCAAATTGGCCTGTTCCGTGAAATATGCAGAAAAAGCCGCTTCGGCGAATTTTTCCAAGGCAGGCTGATCTTCTTCCAATATGCAACAGGCCCGCATGGCCAGCACACTTTTCAATGGGTGGTGCGCTGACGGAAAGTTCATGGGAATATTGGCGAGTGCGGCCCAGTCTTTCAACGACTTTGCATAATGGCGCGCCTTTGGTCCGCGCATATCTTCGCGCGCGGCATAAACCGATTGGTTGACCGCATTAAACACGCCGCCCACAAGGATCGGACGCCATAATATCTGCGCGCCATTTTCGGCGATTATCCGGCGGATATTATGAAAAGCCAAACAGGTCCATGGACTTGACAGATCGAAGAAAAATTCGACTTTTGCGCTCATCTCATTGCCTTTCTCAACCGTTTATCCGGCGGTAATATCGATCGTATCAATCCGCCTGCGCGTCAAAAGCAGCAAATTCTGCGCCCAGCCATTCGGGCAGGGGCGCGGGCCGGTGGGTTGCTAAATCGACCTGAACATAGACCATTTCAATCTCAGCACGCAAATCATCTTGCTGCGTTGCTGTGCCGTGAATTTCGACAATTTGCGTGAAGCTCGTCCGGCCAACATGGGGAGTGCGGACCATCACTTCGATAATTTCATCAGGGCGAATAGGCGCGGACCACAGGATGGTCGCCTTTTTCACATGGGTATGCACCGCCGTATCGGGGTATTTTTCTGCAAAATTTAACGCCCGCCAATATTCGGTAATCGCAATATCGGCATAGTCCAGATAGCGGGCGTTAAACACAATTCCCTGCGCGTCGGTTTCGGACCAACGCACACGGAATTGATGGTGAAATGCGAAATCAGCGCGCGACATATTGCCTGTTAAATCGCCTCTTTCTGGCCGGCTGTGTCGACGCCCATGCTTTGCAGATATTTTTTCACGTTGCGCGCGGCTTGGCGGATGCGCTGTTCATTTTCGACCATGGCGATGCGAACATAGCCTTCGCCGTCTTCGCCATAGCCAACGCCGGGCGCAACCGCGACGCCCGCGTGAGTAAGCAATTGTTTCGAAAATTCGAGGCTACCCATATTATGCAGCTTTGGCGGCAAAGGGGCCCATGCGAACATCGATGCGGGCGGCGCAGGAATATCCCAACCGGCACGGCCAAAGCTTTCGACCAGAACGTCGCGGCGTTTATGATACAGCTGCCTATTTTGTTCGACAATATCCTGCGGCCCGTTGAGCGCGGCGCAGGCGGCGGCCTGTATCGGGGTGAATGCGCCATAATCGATGTAGCTTTTAACCCGGGTCAACGCAGCGATCAGCGTCTTATTACCCACCGCAAAACCAACCCGCCAACCCGCCATGGAGTAAGTTTTCGAAAGCGACGTGAATTCCACCGCGACATCCTTCGCGCCCTTCGCCTGTAGAATGGACGGGGTCGGTTTGCCGTCATAATATAACTCTGAATAGGCGAGATCGGACAATATCCAGACCTTATTATCCTTGGCCCAAGCGACGAGCCGTTCGTAAAAGGCGAGGTCCACGGTTTCCGCCGTCGGGTTTGACGGATAATTGACCACCAGCAAGGTCGGGCGCGGCACCGTAAAGGCCATCGCGCGTTCGAGCGTTTCAAAATAGCGTTCGTCGGGCGTCGTCGGAACACTGCGCACTGTGGCCCCGGCGATGATGAAACCAAATGTATGGATCGGATAGCTGGGATTGGGAGCAAGGATACAATCGCCCGGTGCGGTGATCGCAGTGGCCAGGCTGGCCAGCCCTTCCTTGGACCCTAAGGTCACGACAACTTCGCTTTCGGGGTCAAGTTCGACACCAAAACGGCGGCCATAATAATTGGCTTGCGCCTTGCGCAACCCCGGTATGCCCTTGGACGCGGAATAGCCATGGGCATCGGGTTTTTGGGCCACTTCGCACAGCTTGTCGATCACATGCTGCGGCGGCGGCAGATCGGGGTTACCCATGCCCAGGTCGATAATATCCTCTCCGCCCGCGCGCGCCGCCGCCCGCATCGCGTTCACTTCGGCGATGACATAGGGGGGCAGGCGTTTAACGCGGTAGAATTCTTCGGACATGATCTCTTTCCGTTACTTGGTTGATAATTTTCAAGCCATGCGGGATTTTAACGGAAACTTCCAGCAAAAGCTTACCCGGCCTTACTTTTGCTCGAAGAGTGCAAAACTAGGAATCGAGTAACAGATTGACTGTAAGTATCACCCGCGTGCCGCTGCCTTCTTTTCCAACCGATATTTATGCAGCAGCGGCTCGGTATAACCGTTGGGTTGAACCAATCCTTCAAAGACGAGCGCCCGCGCGGCTTTAAACGCAATGCTGTCTGGCGTCAGTTTCTCATACAGCGGGTCATCTGCATTTTGGGCATCGACCTTCGCCGCCATTTTGGAAAAGGCGCTGTCGACTTGTTCACGCGTGGCAATGCCGTGATGAAGCCAATTGGCGATATGCTGCGAACTGATGCGCAGTGTCGCCCGGTCTTCCATCAGGCCGATGTCATGGATGTCTGGCACTTTTGAACAGCCGATACCCTGATCAATCCAGCGCACCACATAGCCCAAGATGCCTTGTGCGTTATTTTCGAGCTCCTGCGCGACGTCGGCTGCCGACCAGTTATGTCCGGCAGGCGCAACGGGAATGGTGAGCAAGGGATCAAGTCCCGGAACTGCCAATGCCGCCACCTCCTTTTGCCGCGCAAACACATCGCAGCGATGATAATGGATGGCGTGTAAAGTGGCTGCGGTCGGGCTGGGTACCCATGCGGTATTCGCGCCTGTCATGGGATGACCGATTTTCTGCACCATCATATCGGCCATCATATCGGGCGCGGCCCACATCCCCTTGCCAATCTGCGCCTTGCCCGACAGGCCGCAAGACAGACCAATGCCGACATTGCGCGCTTCATAGGCGGTGATCCAGCTTGATGTTTTCATCTCGCCTTTGCGAATCATGGGTCCGGCTTGCATGGCCGTATGCATTTCGTCGCCAGTGCGATCCAAAAAGCCGGTGTTGATGAAGACAATCCGGTCCCTCACTGCATGGATACAAGCGGCAAGATTGGCCGAGGTCCGGCGTTCCTCGTCCATCACGCCGACTTTGACTGTGTACCGGTCCAGCCCCAATATATCCTCAACCGCATCGAACAGGTCATTGGTAAATGCGCATTCTTCCGGCCCGTGCATTTTCGGCTTCACAATATAGATTGACCCTGCGCGGCTATTGCGCAGCGGACCTAATCCTTTCAGATCATGCATGGCGCAAAGGCTAGTGAATAATGCGTCCAATATGCCTTCGGGCGCTTCGCTACCATCGGGCAGGAGTATTGCGGAGTTGGTCATTAAATGGCCCACATTGCGCACGAATAACAAACTGCGTCCGGGCAGCGTCAGTCCGTCTGAATATTGGCGATCGGGATTTGCGGTGCGCGATACCGTCTTCCCGCCTTTTTCGAAAGAGGCGTCCAAATCACCGCGCATCAGGCCGAGCCAGTTTGAATAGCCGAGCACTTTATCCTCGGCATCAACCGCGGCAACGCTATCCTCCAAATCGATGATCGCGGTGAGCGCGCTTTCCAATAACACATCGGCGATACCCGACGGATCGTCCTTTCCAATGGGATGGGCAGGGTCGAATATGACTTCAATATGCAGGCCGTTATGACGGAACAGCCTGCCTTTTTCGCTTTGGCCGACATATTGCGCCGGATCGGCAAGTGCGATGCCATGAGACGGATCGCCGAGCTCTGCCCATTTGCCCGAAGCCAAGGGGATGGCTTCGTCCAGAAATGCCTTCGCCACTGCGACCACTGCTGCGCCTCGTGCCGGGTCATATCCGCCCGCTTTTGCCGGCGGGGCATCGAGCGCATCGGTGCCATAAAAGGCATCATAGAGGCTTCCCCAGCGGGCATTAGCAGCATTCAGGACGAAACGGTCATTCAGCGCGGGGACCACAAGCTGCGGTCCGGCCATCGTTGCGATTTCTGGATCCACATTTTGCGTGCCGATAGTAAAAGGTGCAGGTTCCGGCACCAAATACCCAATCTCCCGCAGGAAAGCTTGATAGGCAGGCATATCGGCAATGGGGCCAGGATTTGCTTTATGCCAATCATCCAGCTTCGCTTGAATCGCATCGCGCTTTGCCAAAAGGTCTTTGTTGCGCGGCGCAAAGCGATGCAATAGCTGCGATAGCCCGCCCCAAAAAGCCTCTACCGCAACGCCTGTTCCGGGCAGCGCTTTATTCTCGGCAAAATCGGCAAGTTCTGCGGCAATTTGCAGTCCGGATCGATTAACATATTTGGTCATAATGGCTCCATAAAGATGATGGTGCCCAGGGAGAAATAATTGCGGCTTTTACCGCTTGCCCTACCTCCTAGCGTCAGAACGCATCCAAAAAAAGGGCAAATTTGTTGACCGGTCGGAGTTTATCGATTCATCAACCAGTTAATGTTACTAAGGGACCATGAAACTGGCAAAGCAAATGGTGGCGAAACCGTGGGGTCGGTGCGATATTCCCGGCAGCTTTGCCGTACCCGCTGGACAGCGCATTGGCGAAATATGGTATGAGGCGCCGGAAGGCGGTAATTCGCCGTTGCTAGTAAAATGGCTGTTCACTTCCGAGAAGCTATCTGTGCAGGTGCATCCCAATGATGCGCAGGCAAAAGCCAGAGGCTATCTTTCCGGCAAGGAAGAATGCTGGTATATTGTCAGCGCACAGCCCGGTTCGCTCCTCGGTATCGGATTGCGACAAGCGATCAGCAAAGACGATTTACGCGCCGCCGCCTTGTCGGGCGGTATAGAGGCGTTAATCGATTGGCGTCCGGTTCATGCGGGTGAATATTATTATATACCAGCGGGCACCATTCACGCCATTGGCCCGGGGATTACCCTGGTCGAGGTGCAGCAACATGCCGATATTACCTACCGCCTGTATGATTATGGCCGGCTGGATAATGGTCATCTGCGCACATTGCATCTGGACGATGCGCTCGCTGTTGCCACCTTGTTGCCTTATAGCGATAGCCGTTCGGGCAAGGCGAAAACAGGAGCGATGCTGACCGACGGTCCCTTTTTCCGGCTATTATTGGCCGATGCAGGAAGCCGGGATAAAATATCCGGTTTGACCGGGAGCAAATGGATTGTCCCTGTTGCCGGGGCTGTGTCGATAGATGAAGAAATCGTAGATGTTGGTGAATGTCTGTTGGCCAGTGAAGATGCGGTCATTGACCTGACGGATGATGGCTTGGCATTGATTGCGGCGGCGGTGCTTCGCTAGGGTCAGGACCTATTAATTCCGCGTCTGAGGCAAAGAAATGGCGAACATATCGGATGAAAGCGTCCGCCGCGAACAGTGGTTCTGTTTGCAAGGCCGCTTTTATTCGAGATGGAAGCCATTTCTTTGTCCCATAGGATTTGGCCAATTTTGCCCAGCCCTGCGTCAAAGAACCTTGCATTAGCAGGCTAGTGCAGCGGCTCTTTTCCTAGGTCTGAACAAAATTGACTCAAACCTCAGTCGCGCAATTAATAGGTCCTGACCCTAAATACGTTTAGCGGCAATGATCGGACCGGCGGCGGGGCGCTGCACCAAAATTACCGTATCAAAATTGCGATTCTGGTTGGCCGGGACCGCGTATGTCGCTGGCTTGCCTGCCCAATTGCCCAGCTTTACCAATTGCCGGACGACATTTTTATGCGGCAAGCTCCGCCCGCTATTTTCGCCGGCCTTCACCGCGACATTCTGCACATTGCGGTCATAGCGGATCAGCCAGATGTCGGCTTTTCCGCCGCCTCCACCAACCGTCACTTTTCCGGCCGAATGGTTTATCGCTGGCCCGCCGCTAACGGGGACGGATGCTGCAATTGCGCCATTGAGCTCGCCCGGATTATTGCCGACAATATCGCTGCGGCCATTGATAACAACCTGCGGTGTATACACGTTGGGATTTTTTAACGCGGCGGCATAATCATATTGCCGCTGCGTATATTTGGGATCGCCAAACGTGTCCTTCCAGCCCAGTCGGTCCCAGTAGGTAACCGAAAAATTCAACGCAATGACGTCGCTGCGCCCTGCTTCGGCATTCAGCGCGGCATTTGCAGGCGGACAGGAGGAACAGCCTTGGCTTTGGTACAGCTCAACCACAATGGGGTTAACTGCGCTGGCTTTTTTAACCGCTCCTTGCTTACCTGCTGCGGCATTTGCAGGCGGAGTGACTGGATTGCTCTGCGAACATGCCGTGAGGGCAAAGGGCAGCAAAATGAACAATAAGCGCAGCATGACATATCCTTTCGTCTAAACCGACAATGGGTTGGACAGGAAAAAGGGGGAAGGGTTTTTCCCTGTCCAAACGAATATTCGTGCTCGTGCGGCAAAAGGTTACGCGGTAAAGCTGTTTCTATCGAGGCTGGACCCTAAGTGAGAGGACGTGACGCCATGTCAACTCGGATCATTTGTTTCAATATGTCCAGATCTATTCCAGATAGGCGGCCGAAATAGAGGCAGCTCTTGCCGAGCTTATGCTTGCCCAGTTTCGTTCGCAATGCGTCGATCTTTGCCGCTGTTTCGGGATTTTCATATCCGCCGGTAAGATACACGACCATATTCGCCTTACGCGGGCTGAATCCGCAGCGCATAAAGTCCCCTTCGCGGCCGCTATCATATTGATAATGATAGCTGCCAAAGCCGATGATGCTCGGTCCCCACATGCGGGGCGGAAAGCCGGTTACCACTTCAAATAAGTCCAGCAGGACCAGCGCATCCTCGCGCCGGCCTGCATCGGCCACGCTGGCGATAAAATGACCCACATCGCCTTGATTTTCGGTCGTCTTATTCGGCTTTTGCGGCATAAATCACCTTTATTTTTTACCCTTTAGCTCTTGGACCAATGCGGGAGCCGGATAGAGGACTTCCAATCCCTGCTGAATGGCTTCAGTGGATACGGACACGGTGCGGTTCAGTTCGCCGTCATAGCCATAATTACCGCCCAGAGAATGAATGTTGCCGTCAAATGCTGCACCGATCACTGTGCCTTCCTTGTCGAGCACGGGCGAACCTGAATTGCCGCCAATAATGTCATTGGTGGACACAAAATCATAGGTCGCATTTTTATTTATCTTAGCCTCATTTTCGGCAAAAGCCTTGGCCAAAACATAAGGTTCGGCGCCGGTCGCACGGTCATATGTGCCGCCCATCACCGTGCGTGTGGGAATATCAATGCCATTTTCGCGCCAGCCTTTAACTGTGCCATAGCTTATCCGCAAGGTGAAGGTCGCATCGGGATAATTGGCATCGCCATAAGCGGCAAAGCGGGCGTCGGCGAGCTTTGCCTGTGCCGCCGTAACGGGCGCTTCGTATACCTCTTCAAATTGTTTGCGTAAAGCGCGCGAACGGGCATCTTGCGACAATGCCAATTGGATCAGCGGATCATCGGATGCCTTAATCGCCTCCATCCCGCCATCCCATAAGGCTTTGCGCACCGCTGGATCGGCCAGCTTCGTGCCAGACACCAAACGCTGTGCCATGCCTTCGGGTGATTCCTTGCCCAATAAAGCCTGCACGTCGGGATGGTCTGTGGTCAATTTCTCACGGGTTTTGGATAGCCAGAAACGCAGGCTCATTTCTTCTAACCACGCATAGGTTGGCACAGGATCGAGCACCCGTTTTTCCGTGAGCGGGAGGCGCGATTCGGTATATTGCGGCAGGCGTTCGTTGTTCGGCTTTTCGCGTTCTGCGGCCGCGCGCACCAATGTGCGGGCATATCCGTAAAGCGCCGATCCGCCGCTGCTGTCAATCTGCCCTTCGACTTTGGCAAAATCGCGATAGGCATTGACCGCCTGTTCAATATCGGCCCACGGATCACCGTCGATCTTGCCTGCGCTTTTGGCTTTTAAGTCCGCCTCGCTCGCGTCTAATTTGGCCGCAAAGGATGCATTATTCAGCGCCTGCATCCGGCCATAAAGCGCCTTGAAGCTATTTTCATATCCGAACAATGTGTCCTTGCCTTCGCGAAGGCGCGCGGGGTCGGTGCCCATGGCCTCGATCAACCGGCCGCGAAATTCGGACAATTGGATCAACCTATCGGGCAATGCTACTTCGCGCTGAAATGCGCGCTGTGCGGCAGTCATGCCCCGCTGTGTTGAGCCAGGATTGCCCACGACGAAGGTCATTTCGCCATCAACCGGCGCACGCGGGTTCCATTTCAAATGTACCGGCGTGCTGGCAGGCTTACCGCCTTCATAAGCGCGCAAAAACGCGCCATCCATGGCATAACGGGGGAAGTTGAAATTATCCGGGTCACCGCCAAAAAAGGCTGCGTTAAATTCGGGTGCCCATGCGATGCGGACGTCGGAATATTTGCGATATTGATATAGCTTATACTGGCCGCCGCCGAACAGAGTGACCACCTGACACCGCGTTTTATCGCGGTCGGGGCACTCGCTTGCTTCTATTTCCGAAATGCGGGCATCGCGGGCCTTGACCAAAGCTTCCCCTTTGGCATCGCCCATTGCCTTTTTAATGTCCATGGTAACGTCGCTGATCGATGTCACGACCTCTGCCTGTTGCCCGGGGCATTGCTTTTCGCGCAAGCGGTCGCCTGCGTTAAACCCGTTTTGAACGAAATCGCTATCGGCGCTGCTCAAATCCTGCAGGCATCCGATGACGCAATGATGATTGGTTAGGATTAAACCGTCGGGGGAGACGAAGCTAGCCGAGCAACCACCGGCAAGCCGGACAGCGGCTGCGCGGGTGCGGTCCAGCCATTTTTGGTCCGGGGCCCAGCCATGCTCTGCCTTCACTTTCGCAGTGGGAAAACCATCAAATGTCCACATACCCTCCTCCGCCGATGCGGCAGGAGCGAAGGCAGCGGCCGCAGCAATGGTCGCAGCGGACAGGGTGAAAAATAGCGGACGGATTTTTGGCATGTTTGAATCAACCTTGCTTGTGTGAAATTTACCAGACCTTATCGTCTTGCACGCCTGTGTCCAGCCTGATAGGCGGCGGCGAAACATGCTATTACAGGAAGAGCCGCTGATGAAAGATTCGATCAAAAAAGTTGTCCTCGCCTATTCGGGCGGATTGGATACCAGCGTCATTTTGAAATGGTTGCAGGTCGAATATGGCTGCGAAGTGGTAACCTTCACCGCTGATCTGGGGCAGGGAGAGGAATTGGAGCCGGCCCGGGCCAAGGCGAAACTGATGGGCATACCCGACGAGCATATTTTCATCGACGATCTGCGCGAAGAATTTGTCCGCGATTTTGTCTTTCCCATGATGCGCGCCAATGCGCGGTATGAAGGTGACTATCTGCTGGGCACATCAATCGCGCGGCCGTTAATATCAAAGCGCTTGATTGAAATTGCACAGGAAACAGGGGCCGATGCGGTTGCCCATGGCGCAACGGGTAAGGGCAATGATCAGGTGCGGTTCGAACTATCGGCCTATGCGCTGAACCCCGATATTAAGGTCATCGCTCCATGGCGCGAATGGGACTTAACCAGCCGCACCGCCCTGATCGAATTTGCCGAAAAGCATCAAATACAAGTGCCCAAGGATAAGCGCGGCGAAAGCCCATTTTCGACCGATGCCAATTTGCTCCACACGTCATCCGAAGGAAAAGTGCTTGAGGACCCGTGGGAAGAAACGCCGGATTATGTATATAGCCGCACGGTTAATCCCGAAAATGCGCCCGACACGCCCGAATATATTGAGATTGATTTTGAACGTGGTGACGGTGTTGCGATCAATGGCACGGCCATGTCGCCCGCAACCTTGCTCACGGCGCTGAATGAATATGGCCGCAAACATGGCATTGGCCGTCTTGATCTGGTCGAAAACCGGTTTGTGGGAATGAAAAGCCGGGGCATGTATGAAACGCCGGGCGGCGAAATTTATGCGCAGGCGCACCGGGGTATAGAGCAAATCACGCTCGACCGAGGAGCGGCGCATTTGAAAGATGAGCTGATGCCCAAATATGCGGAGCTGATCTATAACGGTTTCTGGTTTGCCCCTGAACGCGAAATGTTGCAGGCGGCGATCGACCATAGCCAGCAAATGGTGACGGGAACCGTCCGGTTGAAACTATATAAAGGGCGCGCCGATGTGGTTGGCCGCAAATCGCCGCACAGCCTGTATAGCGAAAAGATCGTCACGTTCGAAGATGACGCCGGTGCCTATGATCAGAAGGATGCAGCGGGCTTCATCAAACTCAATGCCCTGCGCCTGCGCCTGCTAAACCGGCAGGGCAGAAGCTAGTTCCTGACCCTAAGTTAGGCGGCGGAACAGATCGAAATGAAGATGCCCAACATCCTCGTTTTATGCACCGGCAATTCGGCTCGCTCGATATTGGGCGAAGCGTTGCTGAACCATCATGGGGCAACGACCGGAGCATTTCGGTGACCGCTACATCGCTGCACCGGCCGGTCGCTGCTGAGGCTATTGGTTCTTTTTTCCTATTCGCGGTCGTCGTTGGTTCGGGCATCATGGCGGAGAGTTTGTCGGGCGGTAATGTTGCAGTGGCCCTGCTTGGCAATACCCTTGCAACCGGAGCGATATTATTTGTCCTGATAACAATATTCGGACCGATATCCGGCGCGCATTTCAACCCGGCTGTCACGCTGGTCATGTGGCTGCGAAAAGACGTGCCTGCGAGTGGCGCGCTGTTTTTCCTGATGGCGCAGCTTGCAGGCGGGATAGCCGGAGTGCTTGCCGCGCATTTCATGTTCGACCAGCCTTTGTGGCAATTGTCGGAAAAAATCCGTTCGGGGCAAGGGCAATGGCTGAGCGAAGGTATTGCAACATTCGGTTTGATATTGACCATTTTGGGCAGTTTGCGCCAACGGCCCGATTGGGTTGCACCTGCCGTGGCGCTATATATTACCGCAGGCTATTGGTTTACGAGCTCGACCAGTTTCGCCAATCCGGCAATTACGCTGGCCCGGGCATTGTCCAACAGCTTCGCCGGGATTGCGCCAGCGAATGTAGCAGCCTTTATGATCACGCAATTTTCGGGCGCCCTATTGGCTTGGATGCTGGCGCGCTGGTTATTTGCGGAAAAAACCGATTAAGACGGATACAATGCCGTGGCTGGAGCTGCGAAGCCTAGCCATTCCTTAACCATTTTGCGCTAATGGCAGCATATGGAAATTGCGCCTCAAAGCCTGCGGCAAAGCGCCGACCCGCGCCCTGTTTCGGCGGTGTCGCACCGCGTCGGACTATGCGGTATTGCGGGCTTGATCCTTTGGGTCATGATTGCCCGTAATTTTGGCAGTTTGGCCGCAATGCTGGGTTTTCCGGGCTTCCCCGAACGGGCCGATGGGCCATATTCTGCGCTGATCGCGGTGGTATTTACCGGGCTGCCCATGGCGTTATGGTCGCTGTCGGTGGACAAGGTGCATCGCCGTGCGTCAACCGGCCTTGATTGGTCATTGGCGCGGCCAGTGGCGCAGGTGCTCGACGATTCAATCGTGAAGCTGGCTGGACTGTGGTTCACATGGGGGATGATTGCGGCGGTATATATGTTGTTCCGCTTTTGGTGGTCGACGCAATATGCCAACTTCCCTTTTTCGATGGATATGTTTGAAGCCGCGGTCATCCCGCTGGTCATATTGTCCGTCCCCTATGTTATCTGGATCGACCGCTATTTGGTGAACCCGCGCGAGGGTGCCTGGCATCTGGGCGCGTGGATTGCGGGCCAAGATGGCTGGAATGCGGAGGATATTTTCCATCATTTGCGTGCTTGGGCCGTGAAAGGATTTTTCCTCGCTTTCATGATTTCCATCGTTCCTGGTGGGTTTCAGGAAATCGTCAATCTGGACCCGGCAAAGGTCATCCAAAATCCTGTATGGCTGGCGACTGCGCTTATCACGGCGATGTTCCTTGTGGATGTGCAATTTGCGACGGTCGGCTATTTGCTGACGATGAAGCCGCTTGATGCGCATATCCGCACTGCCAATCCCTATATGGCTGGCTGGGTCGCTGCGCTGATTTGTTATCCGCCCTTCATCCTGATGACCAGCGGCGGCCCGCTCGATTATCATGTCGCCACCAGCGACTGGGCTTTTTGGTTATCCGATTATCCCATTTTGTTGTGGATATGGGGCGGTATTCTGGTCGCCCTCACCGCGATCTATGCTTGGGCGACGGTGGCGTTTGGCCTGCGTTTTTCGAACCTGACACACCGAGGCATATTGACCCACGGTCCCTATGCGTGGACCAAGCATCCGGCCTATCTGTCGAAAAATATCTATTGGTGGCTTGCCACCATGCCCTTCCTCGTCACCAGTGGTTCGATGAGCGATATGGTGCGCAATAGCGCAATCATGCTGGCGGTCAGCGGGATCTATTATTGGCGCGCGCGGACCGAGGAGCGGCATTTGCTGGCCGATCCCATATATAAGGAATATGCCGAATGGATGGACCGCAACGCCGCCATCCCGCGCTTTTTTCAATGGCTAAAGGGCTTTGCCGGCAACCGTCTATATGGGAATAGGGCGAAGGCGCAGGATCATTCTGTGCAGCCTGCGGAATAAATCAAAATATTCGCGGCCATTGCGCCGAAACCTGTCATTTCAACGTAGGATGCAACCTCGCAGGCCGCCTCAGCCCCATGGTTCAACATGGGCGACAGGGAGAGGGCTTTTGAGGGAATATAGCGATGTTAACCGGCTTTTTTTGGCACCCTGATATTTTGGGCATAACACCCAATCTGCCGCACTTTAACCATACGATTAAATATGCTATCGAGAGAGGAGAGAGACGAGGAGGATAGCAATGCATGATATGGTCATTCGCGGCGGCAGGATCGTGGACGGGACGGGCGCAACGTCCTTTACGGCGGACATAGCCATTGACGGCGGCTTGATCAGCGCGGTCGGCCATGTTGAGGCGCAGGGCAGGGAAGAGATTGACGCATCGGGCCTGACGGTCACTCCGGGCTTTGTTGATATCCACACCCATTATGATGGGCAGGCGACATGGGATGCGGAAATGGCACCGTCAAGCTGGCACGGCGTGACGACGGTCGTGATGGGCAATTGCGGTGTCGGATTTGCGCCCGCCAAACCTGAAAAGCATGAATGGTTGATCGGATTGATGGAAGGGGTTGAGGATATTCCCGGAACCGCGCTGGCCGAAGGGATGAAATGGAATTGGGAAACATTTCCGGAATATCTTGATGCGCTCGAAGCGATGCCCCGCACCGTCGATGTGGCGACCCATGTCCCCCATGGCGCCGTGCGCGCCTATGTGCTGGGTGAGCGCGAGCAACCCGGCGCAGTGCCAACCGAAGCGGACATTCAGCAGATGGGCAAAATTGTGGAGGAGGGCGTGCGTGCTGGCGCGCTTGGCTTTTCAACTAGCCGCACAATATTGCATCGCAGCGTTGACGGCGAATTGGTGCCAGGCACGACCGCAACGAAGGAGGAGCTGATCGAAATCGGCCGCGCCATGGGCCGCGCCGGCCATGGTGTGTTTGAAATGGCAAGCGATCTGAACCGCGAATGGGATGAATTTGGCTGGATGGGCGCGTTAAGCCGGGAAACTGGCCTACCGGTAACTTTCGCCGCATTACAATCCATTGCAAAGGATCTGCCGCTGGATGAACAGATTCGTGAAATGCGAGCGCAAAATGACAATGGCGCCATTATTGTCGCGCAAATTGCGCTGCGCGGAAATGGTATCATCATGTGTTGGCAGGGAACCGTCCATCCCTTCATTCGCAAGCCGAGCTGGGAAGCGATGGCGGAGCTTGACTGGGCCCAAAAATATGCGCGCCTGCGTGATCCGGCGTTCAAAAAGCAATTGATTGAGGAACAAAGCCTGCCAGCGGAAAATGTCGATATGGCACCGATCCAGTTTATCGTCACCAACGGATGGGCGATGCAATATCAGATGGATGACGGGTTTAACTATGAACCGACGGCCGAAGAAAGCATTAACGCGCGTGCCAATGCGGCGGGGGTCATTCCGCCCGAATATGCCTATGACCTGATGATGCAGGGGGAAGGCAAGGGCATGATATACCTGCCGATCCTGAATTATATTGATGGCAATCTTGACTTTTTGGAAGAGCTGCAACAGGCGGATGATACAGTGAACAGCCTGTCGGATGGCGGCGCGCATTGCGGCACTATCTGCGATGCGGCAAGCCCGACCTTTATGCTCGAACATTGGGTTAAAAACCGCAAGCGCGGCACGCTTAGTCTGGAGCATGCGGTGAAGCGCCAATGCATGGATACCGCACGGCTATATGGTCTGAATGACCGGGGTGTGCTGAAACCAGGTTATTTGGCCGATATCAACATTATTGATATGGACCGGATTAAGCTGGAAAAACCTTGGCTGGCATTCGATTTGCCGGCAGGCGGCAAGCGCCTTCTGCAAAAGGCGCAAGGCTATGTCGCGACAATCAAATCCGGCAAGGTGACATTTAAAAACGGCGTCATGACCGGCGAAACGCCCGGCACGCTGATCCGCGGTCCGCAAAATGTCGAGATGCTGGAGGCGGCGGAATAGTGACAGCGAATTGGCGCGGCTCCGCCATTTAATGGCTCAGGCGGCATGTGGCCGATGGATGGTCACTGATCGTTGCGCTTTGCGACAATAGAAAAATCGACGGGCAATGAGCCCGACGCCAACTTTGCGGCGAGTTCATCGGCTTCGCGGAGTGAAAGACGACCGGATATTTGTAGCATCCCGCCCAAAATCGGTTCGTTGATGCGCGGAGCTGTTAAGATTTTACCATCGAGGACCACCGCGATTAATTTACCGACATTGGCGTGCGTCATTTTGCCAAATTTCTGGCGTCCTTCATCATCAAGCAGAATGTCGACGGCGGGCATATTATCGCCTTGGGTAAAGGTCCGCTGGGCCCGCACAATATATTTACCAGACAATGCGCCTGCTTGGCGGATCGCCAATTTTGAATAGCCGTCGGCCATGGGCAATAGGATACTGCCGGTCGGTGCTTTGCCTGCTTCTATATCTTCAGCAGAGAGCTGTTCATTGACCAGATGAAACGACAAAGCCCCGCGGCCCTGCAAAGCGGCGGTTAATAGCTTTTCCGGGTCCTTGGCCGACAAGGTGACAGATAATTGGTCTGCACCCAATCGCTGCACGGAAACCGTGCGGCCACCCATTTTGGTTAGCCTGATTTGCAATATTTGCGCGCTTTTAGCCATGACAATATTGGCGGCCTCCGCCGATTGGGGAAGCTGTTGCCGGTCGGCTTGCACCGTAAATATCTGACTGGATGCCGTTTGCGCGGCCAGCGGACCGGAGGGCGTTATAGAAAATAACGCAAGTAGCAGCAGAAATGCAAACTGCCGCATCAACGCCATCATTTCGCGGCCGCCATATGACCGGATCACACCCGCATAGGCATCAGCACATAGAGCGCAGACGATTTGTCATTTTCGCGGATCAATGTCGGTGCGCTGCCATCGGCGAGGTGAAGCTCGACCAAATCGCCTTCGACCTCTCCCAATATTTCCATCAAATAACGAGCGTTAAAGCCAATTTCAAAGCTGTCATTCTTATATTCGCCCGGCACTTCTTCGGTGGCGGTACCATTTTCAGGGCTGGTCACGGACAAGGTGATTTTGTCATTGTCGAGTGCCATTTTGACCGCACGGGTTTTTTCGGTGGCGATGGTTGCAACACGGTCCACCCCTTGAGAAAATGCCTTAGGATCAATTCTCAGCAGCTTGTCGTTGCCGGTGGGAATGACGCGGCTGTAATCGGGGAAGGTCCCATCAATCAGCTTGCTGGTCAGGATCGCATTGTCGAAGGTAAAGCGTATCTTGCTGGCCGACAAATCAACCTGAATATTGGCCTCACCAGCCTCATCGAGCAGCTTGCGGATTTCGCCAATACATTTGCGCGGGATGATGACATCGGGCATGCCGTCCGCACCATCGGGGCGGGGCAGCGTCACACGGGCCAGCCTATGGCCGTCGGTTGCCGCAGCCTTCAGCACGGGGGCATCATCTTCGGCGACATGCAGGAAAATGCCGTTCAGATAATAGCGCGTTTCTTCGGTGGAAATCGCGAACCGGGTTTTATCGATAATCTGGATCAGCGAAGCAGCAGGCAGTTCGAACGACGTCGGCAGATCGCCTTCGGCAATGATTGGGAAATCGTCGCGGGGCAGCGTGGACAGGCTGAAACGGGCGCGCCCTGCATTCACCGCCATGCGGCTGTCGGCGGCGTGCAGCTGCACCTGACTGCCTTCGGGCAATTTGCGGACAATTTCGAATAATGTGTGAGCGGAAACCGTTGTCGCGCCAGCGGTTTCAACGTCGGCGGCAAAAGTTTCAACAATTTGCAGATCCAAATCCGTAGCGGTCAGCTTAATCTGGCCATTTTCGCTCGCCTCAATCAAGACGTTAGACAGGATTGGAATGGTATTGCGCCGTTCGACAACAGACTGAACATGGCTCAGGCTTTTCAGCAAAGTCGCGCGTTCGATCGTGGCTCTCATATGTATATTCTTCCCCACAAGGTCATATTTGCAAGGCCGATTGATATTCGGCCTGATGATTTATTTCGCGCCCTTTTGGCGGAAAAGGTCCACTCTTCCTTACCGATAAACTGGACAAGGGCAAGCCGATAGGCTTTGCAAGCGGCAATATCCTGTGGAATAAGCGCCAAATATGACGATTTCGACAAATGGCAAACGGCTTTTCATCGCGCGGCATGGGGAGACGGTCTATAATCTGGCGGGGCGGATGCAGGGCATGAACGCGCACACGCCGCTCACTTGGCAGGGCTGCGAGCAAGCGGCGAAAATGGGCGAGGCGCTGCGCAGTCACATCGCTGATCCTGATCAGCTGCAGCTGATATCATCACCCAGCGGACGGACGTTGCAGACATTGGCGCTGGTTGCCGCAGGCATCCACGCCGATTGGCACAGCCATAGCATTGATCCCCGGCTTCGTGAGATTGATGTCGGTGAATGGGAGGGGCATTATTATGCCGACCTATTTCCAGACATTAGCGAATTGATCGACATGGAGCATAAGCTGTTTAAGCAGGTCGCGCCGGGCGGAGAAGACTATCCAGCGGTTGAAGCGCGGCTGCGTGATTGGATCAGCGATCAGAGTTTTCGCCAGGATATGCTGATTATCAGCCACGGCATGACGGCGCGGGTGCTGCGTGCTTTATTGCTGGGATTGCCCATACTGACAGGCTTTGGAGCGCCCATCGCGCGCAGCTTGTCGCAAGGAACAATGGTTATGATATGCGATGGCCGCGAAGAAATCGTCATAAGCGGCGATGGCAGCGGGGAAAAAGCATGAACAGGGTGCAGCAGGGTGGGCCAAGGCAGCAAGGGGCAAAGCAATGGCCATTGCTTATTACCCTGACGATCGCTGCGGCAGTGATGGCGGCGCCTGCTGCTGCGCGGGACCGGCTGGGGATATATAATGGCTGGGCGGCATTTAAGGACGCGGAGACCCCGCGTTGCTATGCCATTGCCTCCCCCGAAGAACGGATTAGCGGTTCGACGCGTCCCGGCTATTTATCGATCGGATTTTGGCCCAAACGGGGCGTCACGCATCAGCTTTACGTCAGCTTGTCACGTGACCGTTCGGCCAATAGCGCCGTGACCTTGACCGCCGGCGGACGCCGGTTTCGGTTGCAGGGGACACAGACGGGCGGATGGGCAACCGACCGGCGCATGGATTTGGCCATTATTGCTGCCATCCGTTCGTCCGCTTCGCTGAGCGTGGAGAGTATTGGCCGCGATGGCCGGTCCATTGTCGATGCCTATAACTTGCGCGGGGCACCGAGTGCAATCGACGCCGCCGCACTGGGTTGCGCTGGGTAGCGAGGGACAGGCACGCGGCGAGCGGAATTATACTCCTGCCGTTGCTCTGATCCATCTGACGCGGCAGGGCTTGGCTCAACGAAAAAGCCCCGCCAATGATCGGCAGGGCTAATCCTTAATCTATCAGTTGCCTATCAGCGGCGCTGCCGGTTCAGCAGTGGCATTTTTTCCGTGCAGGTGCGGGCCGGCGTAGCCCTTTACCCTTCCGGCGCACGGGCGCGGTATACACATCTTCATATACCACTTCCTCGGTCGTCGTTGTGGTTGTGGTCGCCGTACCGGGGGTGACGGTAATTGTCGTCACGCTTGCCGGTTGCTGCGGATAATAATAGCCCTGCCATCCATAGGCGTAGGGTTGCTGAGGATAGCCTTGCGGGTAGGTTTGCTGCGGATAATAAGCGGGCGGCGCAGGGTAATATTGCGGACGCGCCTGTTGCTGCGGCAGATATTTTTTGCATTTATTGGTGGCTTTTTCAATGCCAGCGCCAGCAATAGCGCCGATACCGCCGCCGATCAGCGTCCCGGCGAGACGGTCACCGCGTCCTGCAATGCGGTTTCCGGCGATACCACCCAATATTGCGCCAATCGCGCCACCAGTTAGGCCTCGGCTTTTTAGGCATTGTTCATAGCGTTCATAGCCACCTGGAACCGAATAACCATCATCGGGATAGCCCCGGTTGACAGGGGCAGGATAAGCCTGCGGTGCGGGGTAAGGTGCGCCTGCGGAAGGCACCGGTGCGCCGCCGGTGCGGTATACAGGATCGCCAACGGCGGTCCCGCGATAGGTGCCTTCATAAACCTGACCTTCGTCATCGGTGTAGGTGCCGTCCCATTGACCCCGATAAGTGCGCTGTTCCTCATCAATATAGCGGCCTGTCCATTCACCTTCATAAGTGCCGGCATCGGTTGTGCCGCCGGCGCGCGGGTCATTGGCATCTTCACCCCAACTATAGACGCCATCATCGGCTTCGATAGCGGGGCCATAATCGGCTTGTTGATAACCATTTTGGGGCGCGTAATATCCTTGCTGCGGTGCCCAGTTCACATTGGGGACGCTATCATATACATAGCCGCGACTATTCATCAGCACGGCATCGTCATAATAACGCGACCAATAATATCCGTTCGATGGAGCGCGAAGGCCGTAAATGGCATAATTTTGCACGGAAAATCCCGGGTTTATCCAATAGCTCGGCAGGATGAAGCCGCGAAATGGCGCGCGGTAAGCCGCATATCCGCCCGGCGCTCGCATCCCGCCATGCCAGCGGCCATAGACTGGATTGTGCCCCATGCGGACGCCATGGCCACCGCGAACGCCATGGCCCATACGGACGCCATGCCCGCCGCGATTCTTGCCATTTGCGGCTAGGTCAACCGACGCCGCTGATTTGGTTTTGGGTGATGCCGAAAACGAGTCGGCGGCGTTGGCTGGTGCAATGACCAGCATCATGGCGCTTGTCGCAACGCCTGCAAAAATAAGCTTCTTCATGGTTAACGGCTCCCTAATCATCTGCCGCTCGCAGCCGGGCCCGGCGCAAGTGGTTAAAAAAGCATTAACATTTTTCTGTAAGAGAATCCAATTCGCTGATCGCAAAATGACCTGCATTTGCCGCTCTTGTCTCAAAATGAGGCAGTTTGCCGTTTTTTCTCCAGCTGAACCGGTGCCGAAACAGGTTTCAGTCTAAATTCGGCTTGATAAAAGCGCGGCTAACGCTTCGATACCCACCGCATCATCCGCGTCAAAGCGCGCGGGAACAGGGCTGTCGAGGTCGATGACGGCAACCACTTGTCCGCTGCGTACTACAGGAACAACCAATTCGGAACGGCTGTCCGCGTCGCAGGCAATATGCCCCGGAAATGCGTGAACATCATCGACGAGTTGCGTCTGTCCGCTTGCTGCAGCGGCCCCGCACACGCCCTTATCCAATGCGATACGGATGCAGGCGGCCTTGCCTTGAAACGGACCAAGTATCAGCTCGTCATTGCCTGCTGCATCACTACCCATGCGGTAAAATCCAGCCCAATTGAGATCGGGTAAAAACTGCCACAGCAGCGAAGAAATATTGGCCATGTTGGCCACGCCGTCTGGTTCGCCGCTGGTTAAGGCATCGGCGGCCTTCAAAAGTTCTGCATACAAAACGGATTTGGGTGCAGCCGCGTCGATATCAAAATTATACATGGTGAACGGTTTAGGCGGTGCCCCGGCACAGTCAAGCGGCGGTTCAATCAAGCGCTGGTTTACTGCGGTTCTTTTTGACCGTGCCGCGTCCTTTTTTGGTATCGACCCGCTTGCGTTTGGCCGCTTTGCTCGGTTTTGTCTTGACGCGTGGGGGTTGGCGTTCGTGGGCTTGGTCGATTAAGCGGATGACGCGCCGCCGCGCTTCTTCTCGGTTTGCTTCGCGGCTACGATGGCTACGTGCGGTGACGATCAATTCGCCGCCCAGCGTCATTTTGCTGCCCGCTATTACTTTCAAACGGCGATACGCATAAGGCGCAAGGCCCAGCGCAAATATATCCACCCGCAGTTGACAAGCAGTCGCAACCTTATTCACATTCTGCCCACCTGGCCCGGTGGAGGCGAGAAAGGTTTCTTCGATGGTATCTTCAGGCAGGATGAACGACATAATATTGCGGATCAAGCGCTATCAACCATAACCACTTCGGCGTCATCCAATGCGATTAATTGTAAATTCCCAGCAGATATTGCGACACCATCGCGTTCGCTCAATATGGTGTTTCCTATTGAAATCCTGCCTTTTGACACGACCAGATAGGCATGGCGGTCATCTTTAATAACATGATGGATGCTCTCACCTGCAGCCATTTTTGCGCCAAATACACGTGCATCGGCATTTATAGCGAGTGCCTTATCGTCGTCATAACCGCTGGCTAGAACGGTAAAACCACTGGCGTCTTTTGATAGAAACTCTTTTTGATCCCAATGTGGGCGCACATTTCGTTCGCGCGGCAAGATCCATATCTGGAAAAGGCGGCAGGATACATCTTCCAAGTTAAACTCGCTGTGTTGTACGCCGGTTCCTGCGCTCATCACCTGCACATCACCTGCTTTGGTGCGCCCTACATTTCCCATGCTGTCCCGGTGCGTGATCGCGCCTTCACGAACGTAAGTGATGATTTCCATGTTATCATGACTGTGCGGAGGGAAACCCGATTGAGCAGCGATGTCGTCGTCATTCCATACGCGTATATTGCCATGGCCCATGCGCTCAGGATCATAATATCCCGCGAAACTGAAATGATGATTGGCCTCAAGCCAACCATGATTAGCTTTGCCTAGCGAGGCAAAAGGCCGCACATCAATAGCTGCAGCTTTGGATGTTACAGAATTTGAACTCATTTATTTTGCCAAACATCAGCGGGGAAAAATAACCGCTGGAACGGTGAGAATGTGGGTTTCGGAATTGGATTTGACAAGTGGCAAGGCCATATCCGCCGGAAATTGAAGTTTTTTCAAATTTATTTTACCGTTCCATAATCTGCTCAAACCCGCAGAAACGAGTCGTTTCTTAACGATTTTGCCATTCGCGACTCGCCGGTTTTGCTACGTTAACGCGAAATTAACCTTTTAAGTTCATTTCCCTTATGGTTAATAAATACCAACGCCATTTTGATTTGGCCCACACGACAGGGCTAGGACGAAATGGGGTTGGGGGACGCAAATATAGCATGAGGGGTTTTACCAGATGCGAGTATTATTGATAGAAGACGAGCCAACGACCGCAAAAGCCATCGAAATGATGCTCGCGACAGAAGGCTTTAATGTCTACACGACCGATCTGGGCGAAGAAGGCCTCGATTTGGGTAAGCTGTATGATTATGACATCATCTTGCTAGACCTGAATTTGCCCGATATGCATGGCTATGATGTGCTCAAAAAGCTGCGCGTCGCCAAAGTGCAGACACCGGTTCTGATCTTGTCCGGCATTAGCGAGATGGACAGCAAAGTTCGCTCCTTTGGCTTTGGCGCTGACGATTATGTCACTAAACCATTCCACCGTGAAGAATTGGTCGCGCGCATCCACGCCGTTGTGCGCCGGTCAAAGGGCCATTCGCAGTCAGTGATCCGCACAGGCAAACTCTCGGTTAACCTGGATGCCAAAACTGTCGAAGTCGACGGTGCGCGTGTGCATTTGACGGGTAAAGAATATGCGATGCTGGAATTGCTCAGCCTTCGCAAGGGTACGACGCTCACCAAAGAGATGTTTTTGAACCATTTATATGGCGGAATGGATGAGCCAGAATTGAAAATTATCGACGTTTTCATCTGCAAGTTGCGTAAGAAACTCGCGCTGGCTTGCGGCGGTGAAAATTATATCGAAACCGTATGGGGCCGCGGCTATGTTCTGCGCGATATGGACAGCGATGAAGCGCCGCAACCTCAGGTGGCCTAAACAAGTTAATACACCCCGTAGTAACATAAAGGGCGGCGTTCGAGGAGAGCGCCGCCTTTTTTGTTGGGCTTACCTTCCTTGCATGACAAGGGTTTGAACGCTGGTAGTTTTATTCTCTGGGCGGCAAACCTGCGAAGGTCACGATGCTTTCGGCGCCCGATGCGCTGACCGCTGCAACGCCAGCGAAATAATCATCGACAATCACGCCCTCTAATTTCAGACTGGTCTGATCCGCGCTCACCATGCGGCTATCCTCCCAATCCCGCTGGTCGCTGCGCCGCCAATAGACTTTGTAACCCGCTGCACCCTCCACAGCTTGCCAGTTGACGATGGTGTCCGATGATACAGCGCCGCCTAATGATGCGCTGTCGGGAGCAGCCGGCGCTGCACCCAACTCTCGGATCGTCGCAATATTGAGCGCGGTTACCCGCGTCAGATAGTCGAAATCCATTTTGTCGACGGTATCGCCATATTCCAGACCATCTTCGCTGCGCAGGTCCTGATGCTGACCCACATAATTTTCCACGCCAACGGTGAAGCGCACAGCGGGAAAGCCCAATTCCAGCGCAGGCAGATGATCCCCGCCTCTGCGGAAACGGTCGGGGCGGCGTACGCCAAACACCTCCAACCGCAGATCGTCATTCCGTTCGGCTGCCCGCTCTGCTGCTCGCATTAACGCGCGGGACGGGCCGTCATCCTCTCCGCCGCTGCCGCGCCGGGCCATCATCGCGTCGATATCTTCCGAGGCCCTGATCCCCTCGCTAAAGACGCGGACGCGGTCGGCGACAACGCGGCCATCGGTGCCGACGCTGTTGCCCACTATGTCATTGTTCAACATGGCGGAGACTTTCCATCCGCGCTTCTTGGCGATTTCGGCCAGCAATGTGCCGCCCCAAAGCCCCTGTTCCTCTCCGGATAATAGGGCATACACGATGGTTGCCTCCATCTCTTCCCCTGCCAACACCCGCGCGGCCTCCATCACCAAGGCAGTGCCGCTGCCGTCGTCATTTGCGCCGGGGGCATCATCTGTAAAATTCATCGGATCGGTCACGCGGCTGTCAATATGGCCTGCGACGATGATCACATGGTCCCATCCCCTTTTGCCCATTTGCACAGCCAGAACATTGACTACATTGACGCCGTCGGGCGCGCGCGGGCCCGAAAAAACGCGTTCGATATTTTCGACCGTCAGGCACCCGCCGCAGCCTTTTGAAACGCTCTTAAATTCATCGGCCGCCCACCGCCGCGCCGCGCCAATACCGCGCGTGGGGTGATCTGGCGACGATAAGGTGTGACGGGTGCCAAAGCTAACCAGCTTTTCGACCGTGCTTTGCAAGGAAGCGGCGTCGGGGGAGGCTTTAGCACCAGCAGGGGGAGTGATAAATAATGCAGCTGCGCTAACAAATAGGGTAAGTTTTCTCATGCCCATAGGCTGCAACATGGGCGCGGCAGATGCAAGGATAAACCCGCTATGGGTTGGTGGCTTAGGCGGTTTCTTTCTTCGCTGACTTTTTGCCGCCCTTCTTCGCTTCGCCCGTCTGCAGATACCAACGCTCACCGCCTTCCAGCCCGATTGCGGTCAATTTTCCGCTGTCATAGGCTCCTGTATCTATGCCGATCCGGCTCCGGCTCTCATCGACATCTTTGGTGATGGTGTGGCCATAGACGACGACCTTTTCAAAATCGCCCTTGTGGTTCAAAAAGCTACCTCGGATCCAGCGCAAATCCGTTGCCTCCTGATCCTCGATTGCGACGCCGGGACGGATACCAGCATGAACAAATATATAGTCCCCAATCACTATCTGATCTTCAAAACTCGTCAGAAAATCGACATGTCTTTGCGGAATAATCTGAGGAAGTTTTTCAGCCAGTTCCTTCATATCCATTTTCAGATAGTCTTTGCGGCTGATCGGATAGGATAATATCGTGCTTTCGCCGCCGATACGGATAAAGAAGCGGACAATTTTCGGATCGCCGCTGTTCACTGCGTCCAGAAAAACTTCCTCATGATTGCCGGTCAAGAAACGGGTGTTGGGTTTCCAGTCCTTCAACGCCATCGCAGTATCGATTACTCCGGCGCTGTCGGGGCCTCGGTCGACCAAATCGCCGAGCATGATAATCTGCATGTCTGCGGGGCCGCGCGCATTGTCATCGTCCAAAATCTTCCGCAATAATTCCTTCAATAAATCATTTCGGCCATGCACATCGCCAATCGCATAAACGCGCCTTCCAACCGGAATTTGCGCCGCATCAATGGGGCGAGGCTTGGATTTCTGTTTGAACAGAGTTTTGAACATAGGCGGAGCATTTAAGCATTGGCGCTCAACATGGGAAGGGCCATTGCGTAAATTCGTCCATCAACCCGGCAGCTTGAATTATCCTTCGACGGCGAAGGTAAGCCCAGCCCGTTGCTGCAATTGATCGACCAACGGCTCACCCAGCGCCGATGCAGGCGTCCAAATGCCGCCTGGCGTATCGCTGGTCAGTAAAGCGATTCCGGTTTCCGCGATCATTTTGGATGTCGAGCCATAACCAGGGTCTTTATCACCTTTGACCGACAACATCGCCATTTGACCATCGGGATATTCGGCAACGAACAGGGCGTCATAAAAACCATTTTCGCGCTCTTCTTTACTCGGCCCTTCGCCCGGTTTCGGATCATTCGGCGTGCCCATGGTCGGGGTATTGGCGACATAATTGGCCGCTGCCTCCCCTTTTTCGCCGGGCCCCGTCAGCACCATTTCATCATAGACAAAATCGGTGCCATAAGGGTGGCCCATTAACGCGTTCGAACGGTGAACATTTTTGGTGTTGATCGGTGCCATGACAAATGGCGCACACCAGCTGTTCAGCTTTTCATCGAATAAAGGTTTATTGCCCGATGGTTGTGCGGGTCCTTCAAATCCGCCCGCAAGACTGAATGGGTTCGCCAGATAGGCGATGATATTTTTATCCTGCGCCGCCGCCGTCATTGTAGCTTTCAAACTGGCTGCGGTACCGCCCGAAAACGTGCCCTGCATTTTACGCATCCGGCCTTTGATCCGGGGGGCAGGCTTGCCAAATTTTTCGGTGCAATGTTTTTGCAGCATCATCACGCCAAGGTCGAATGGAATAGAATCAAAACCGGCGGAAAATACAATGCGTGCGCCCGATGCCTTGGCCGCGTCCAAATGCTCGTCAATTTTCTGACGCATCCACGCTGGTTCCCCCGATAAGTCGGTATAGTCGGTGCCGTTTTTCACGCAGGCGGCCAGCAGCTTGTTGCCATAAAGCTGATACGGGCCAACGGTGGTTATAATAACACGCGCGCGCTGAGTCATCGCGTCGAGCGAGGCTGGATCGCTGGCGTCGGCAACAACCAGCGGCGTATCGGCGGGCGCGCCAATTTCGTCGCGCACGGCCTCTAGTTTCTCTTGACTCCGTCCGGCCATCGCCCATTTCGGGGCGTCTGTGCGGCTGCAAAGATACTCAGCAACTAAGCGCCCGGTAAAGCCGGTTGCGCCATATACGATGATGTCAAATTCGCGGGGGGTCGTCGTCATATCTCTCTCCAATCGTTCCGATTCCTCTATCGTGTCAGCTATGGATTAAAGTTTGGGGAGAGTCACGCCCTGCTGACCCATATATTTTCCAGACCGGTCGGCATAGCTCACTTCGCAAGGCTCATTGCCTTTCAGGAAGAGGAATTGACACGCACCTTCGTTCGCATAAATTTTTGCGGGCAGGGGGGTGGTGTTACTGAATTCCAGCGTAACATGGCCTTCCCATTCGGGTTCCAATGGCGTGACATTGACGATGATGCCGCAGCGGGCATAGGTGGATTTACCCAAACAGATAACCAGCACATCGCGCGGTATGCGGAAATATTCCACCGTCCGGGCGAGCGCGAAGCTGTTGGGCGGGATGATACAGCAATCGGTTTTCCGATCGATGAAGCTATCGGGGTCAAAACGCTTTGGATCGACAACGCTGCTATTCACATTGGTGAATATCTTAAACTCGTCCGACACCCGTGCGTCATAGCCATAGGATGACAGGCCATAGCTGATACATCCTTCGCGCTTTTGTGCTTCCACAAAAGGTTCAATCATGCCGGCATGGCGGGCTTCGTTGCGGATCCATTTGTCGGATAATATCGGCATAAATTCTCGCTTATTTCAGGTTTGCCGGGCCAAAGGCGTGCGGCAATAATTCGGACAGCAGGTGCGTATCACAGCCGCCGTCATGGGCGCAATGCACCGGAATGTCATGCGCGGTAATATCGGCAACTTCTTTGATAATTTGACGGCATCTGCCGCACGGGGTTACTTTGTGAATGCCGACCTGACCCGCCGGACCGCCGACGATCGCAATATCGCGAATCTGATCCAATCGCCCCGCGCTGTTGGCATTCGCAATCGCCACGGTCTCGGCGCAAAGCGTCATGCCATAGCTTGCATTTTCGAAATTGGCGCCGGTGATGATGCTGCCATCGGATAATCGCAGCGCGGCGCCCACATGATAGCCGGAATAGGGGGCATAGGCATTTTGTGCCGCATCGCGTGCCGCCGCGATCAGCAAGGTTATATTCTCGCTCATTCGTGCACCACTGCCCAGCGAACGGGTCCGTCGAGGCCGTCAATGATCCGGCCACTATTGGCTGTCCACATCACCCATGGGCGGGCCGAATAATCCGGCAGGAACCAGTTGCTTTCCAACCAGACATTGCGGTCTATCGACTTACTGATTTGATATTCCTTTTCAAAATCCCGGTTGAGCAGTAGCACCGCCGGAACGCCGCTATGCACTTCTATTTGTCCCAAAAATGTTGCGAGTTCTGATAGGATCAGGCCCCGGTTAGGACGGCCGGTGCAGGTGTCGGAAAAGTCGAGCTGAACCGCAGGCGGCAGCGCGTTTTCCGAACGCGGCACGGTTGTGATGAATAGATTGGCTTGATCCGATGCCAGGCGGCAAATGTCGAAATGATGTAATGCGCCAAAACGAATTCCGGCTTCGCCCGCGCCTTTCATATTCGCCTGAAAGCTTTTATCCCGCTCCGCCGCGCCTTCCGTTGCGGTTAAATAGGCAAAATCGACACCAGTTGCCCCCAGCTGTGACCAATTGGGCGAACCATTTTCGGCGCTGACGACAATACCTTGAACGGCGTAGGTGTCGCGGGATGGAGCCCAGCTGCGCGCATAGCTCCAAAGCACAAATAGGCTAAGCAGCAATGCAACCGCGATCGCGATGATGCGGAAATTGATGTTAAATTTGCCGGCCATGGCCTGCGATATTCCCCTCTGATACGTATATTTCGGTGCCGCGAATCGCTATTGTTTTCTTGGCTTTTAGCCTTTGATATGCAGCACGCAAATCAGCGTGAACAACCGTCTCGCTGTGGGAAAGTCAACCTCTACTTTGCCATCGAGCCGGTCCATGAGCAATTCCGCTGCTTGATTATGAACGCCGCGCCGCGCCATGTCGATGGTTTCAATTTCGGCTGCGGTGGATTTACGGATCGCCTGATAATAACTGTCGCATATGGCAAAATAGTCGCGCACCGGCCGGCGAAACCGGCCTAGGCCCAATATTATCATTTCATGGGGTGTGCCGTCCTCGCGCCGGATATCGAGAATCAACCGGCCTTCCTCAACGCTTAGGTTCAGCGCATAGGGTCCGGCATAACCATCCTCCACAGGCCGCAGGGGCTTGAACATATTATCTTCGATCAAATCGAAAATCGCCACGCGCCGTTCCTGCTCAATATCGGCATTGCGCCACAATATTGTGGCCTCGTCCAATTCGACTTTGATGATCCGCGGGTCGCCCATATCCTTTTGTTAGCCGTTCAAATATTTGGGACAAGAGTTTATCTGGATTTTGTCCACAGAACTGCCCCCAGTTTATTTGAGATGAAGCTTGCGCCGGTGCGTTGATATGGGTGATAAGAGTTCATGGCCGAACCAATAAGACTTGCCGCCGCGAATGAAGGCGAACCTGTAAAATTGCCCCGTAACGTAGAGGCTGAAGCCGCCTTTTTGGGGGCAATCATGATCGACAACCGGATTATCGAGGATATTTCGATCAAGCTGCAACCGGAACATTTTTTCGAACCGCTGCATGGCCGGATTTATGATCAGATATTGCGTTTGATTGATCGCAATATGCTTGTGTCGCCGGTTACGCTCAAACCATTTTTTGAAAATGATGAGACGATGCAGGAGCTGGGCGGGCCGAGCTATTTGGTGAAGTTGACCGCCGACGGCGCCGGATTGTTAGGCGCGCGTGATTTCGCGCAGCAGATTTACGACTTGGCGTTGCTGCGCGAGCTTGTCTCTGTTGGCCGGACCTTGGTGGAAAATGCGCTCGATACAAGCGAAGCGGTGGATCCCAAGGGTCAAATTGAACAAGCCGAATCAGCGCTTTATAAAGTTGCCGAAGGCGAAGGGGAGAGCGGCGGCACCAAAAGCTTCCTCACTGCCTCTGCCGAAGCCATACGTAATGTTGAAAAAGCGTTGCAGTCGGGCGGGCATTTATCGGGCGTTACCACCGGTTTGAATAGTGTGAATAGCAAGGTTGGCGGCCTACATAACAGCGATCTTGTTATATTGGCCGGACGCCCGGGCATGGGCAAAACCTCATTGGTAACCAACATAGCTTTTAACGCGGCGCAGCGCTGGGTGCGTGAGGAGCAGGATCAAATACCCGAGGATAAACGCGTCGGAGCAAAGGTTGCTTTTTTCAGTCTGGAAATGTCCGCCGATCAGCTCGCTACCCGTATTTTGGCCGAGCAATCGGGGATCAGCAGCGAATTGCTGCGCATGGGTAAAATAAGCCGGGAGGATTTTCGCGAACTAAGCCGCGCCAGCCGGGAATTGCAGGAATTGCCGTTGTTCATCGACGATACGCCTGCGCTGTCGATCGCCGCATTACGGACCCGCGCCCGCCGGTTGCAACGCCAACGCGGCATCGGCCTTATCATCGTCGATTATCTGCAGCTATTGCAAGGCTCGGCGCGGGCCAATGATAACCGCGTGAACGAAATTTCGGAGATTAGCCGGGGTTTGAAAACACTGGCAAAAGAATTGGCCGTGCCGGTGATCGCGCTGTCGCAATTGTCGCGCGCGGTGGAGCAGCGCGATGACAAGCGGCCGATGTTATCGGATTTGCGCGAATCTGGATCGATCGAGCAGGATGCCGATATGGTTTGGTTCATTTATCGCGGCGATTATTATGAAGCGGCCAAAGAACCTGATCATAATGATGAAGCCGCCTATGCCGCTTGGCAGGAAACCATGTCGCGCATTCACGGTATATCGGAGCTGATCGTGGCCAAGCAGCGCCACGGTTCAACGGGTAAAGTCCGAATGAAATTCGAAGCAAAAATCACGCGGTTCAGTGACTTGGCAGAGGATCAATATTCCGATTATGAAGATTAAGGGCTGCCCCTAGGTCAGAACCAATCGTTGCGCGGTTACATAATATTGACACACGCGGCTTATAGACACTGGTAAATTTTCTCATTTACACCTATGTAAGTGACTAACCCCCGGTGATTATAGATTATGACAAACGCGCTTCCCCATTTCCATACGATCGGTATCAAGGCCGACGACATCGATTTTATGGGTCATGTCAACAATGCCCGCTATCTGACCTGGGTGCAGGAAGCGGTGTTGGCGCATTGGAATAAGCTCGCCCCGCCGGAGACTGCGGCCAAATATCTGTGGGTCGCGTTGAAGCATGAGATCACTTACCGCAAACCGGCGTTTCTCGATGATGATGTGATCGCCACCGTGGTGCTCGAAAAAGTGCAAGGCGCGCGCTCTTTCTATGAAACGGTTATCAAACGCGGCGAAGAAGTGCTCGCCGAGGTAAAGTCCAGCTGGTGCTGCATTGATGCAGAGACACTGCGCCCGGCACGCATTGCCAAAGATGTGCAGGATTATTTTTTCGGCAAATCGTCCTAAGCGCTTAACCCTAAAACACCGGATCGTTCGCGCCATTGTCGTCGGCGTCTGGCACTGATGTGTGGATACCGCATTCGGTTTTGTCCCAACCTTTCCAGCGGCCTGAACGCGGATCTTCGCCCGGTGCAACTTTGCTGGTGCACGGGCTGCAGCCGATGGAGGGAAAGCCCTCTACAACTAACGGATGGGGCGGCAGGTTATGTTCGGCGATATAGGCCTCAATATCGTCCTTACTCCAATCGATCAGCGGATTGACCTTTAACCGGCCTTCGGCAATTTCAAAGCGCGGCAGGTTGGACCGTGTTTCCGCCTGAAACGCCTTTCGTCCGCTAAATTGAGCATCAAAGGGTGCAAGCGCTGTTTTGAGCGGCAATACCTTGCGGATATCGCAGCAGCCATCGGGGTCATAGGACCAGCGTAGACCGCTTTCATCCTTTTCGGCCAATAACGCCGGGTCAGGCCGGATATTGCGCATATCGGTCAAGCCAATGCGTTCGACCAGCAAATCACGATAGGCCAGCGTTTCGGGAAAATGTTTTCCGGTATCCAAAAATATCACAGGAATAGACGGATTGATGCTGCCGATCAGGTGCAGCAATACCGCACTCTCGGCGCCAAAGCTGGATACAATGGCGCTATCGCCCAGCATATCATCGGCAAAAAGCGCGGCCAGCATCTCGGACGTATCACGCCCGCGAAACATATGGTTCAGCCGCACGGCATCGGACGGCACATAGCGAGGGCCGGTATCAATCCGGTCTTTTGCCCGCAATGCTTCACCCATGCCGCAATTTCCAGATTGCGGTGACATCATCGGCTGCGCCTTGATACGCATGGTCATAATTGGCCAGCGCCCGTTCGACGGCGGCAGGGTCCAGCGATCCTTCGGGCGCGAAACTGTCAAAGCCGCAGCGGCGCATGAATGCGATTTGATCGACCAGCACGTCGCCTTGCGCGCGTAGCTCGCCTGTATATCCTGCCTCTCGCAATATCCGTCCGCTGCTATAACCGCGCCCGTCGCGGAAACTGGGGAAAGCGACTTCGATAAGCGACAGCCGTTCCAAATGCGGAATCAACTTGCGGGCATCATCATCGGGTTCAAGTCGCACCGCGGTCGCATTGCTTTGATCCAGAAAGGCATCAAGCGTGACCGATGGCTGTTCGGTGACTTCATCATCGCGGTAACGAAACTCAACCATAAATTGCCTCCTTAAATGGATCGAGGCCCACGCGGCGATAGGTATCGAGGAAGCGTTCATCGCCTTCTCGCAGGGCCCGGTATACTTCGGTAGCTTTTTCAACAGCATCGACAATGCCGTCTTCGTCAAATCCGGGGCCAATGATCTTACCAATCGACACGTCTTCTGCGCCTGACCCGCCAAATGTCAGCTGATAATTTTCCACGCCTTTGCGGTCGACGCCCAATATCCCGATATGTCCGGCATGATGGTGTCCGCACGCGTTGATACAGCCAGAAATTTTCAGCTTCAATTCACCAAGGTCACGTTGCCGGTCCATATCGGCAAAGCGAGTGGCGATTTTCTGAGCCACAGGGATCGAACGGGCGTTGGCCAAGCTGCAATAATCGAGGCCCGGGCAGGCGATAATGTCGCTGATTAAATCCAAATTGGCATCGGCCAATTCTGCATCGCGCAAAGCAGTCCACACCGCATATAGGTCGCGTTTGGCGACATGGGGCAGGACGATATTCTGGGCGTGCGTCACGCGCAGCTCGTCAAAGCTATATTGCTTGGCCAATTGTGCCATCACATCAATCTGGTCCGCGCTGGCATCACCCGGAATGCCGCCAATCGGCTTCAAGCTGATATTGACGATCGCATAGCCAGCTTGTTTGTGCGGCTTTACATTCTGATCGAGCCAGAGGGCAAAATCAGGATCGCTGCGGTCTAGCTCAGCACCGGCATCACCTGCATAAGGCGGCGGCGCGAAATAGGCGCTAATCCGGTCAAATTCTGCAAGCGGCGGGTCAATGCCCAAAGTTTTAACATGAGCAAATTCCTCTTCCACCTGCGCGCGATAGGCATCTTCGCCAATTTCATGGACCAGGATTTTGATGCGGGCTTTGTACATATTGTCGCGGCGGCCATAGCGGTTATAGACGCGCAAGCAGGCCTCAATATAGCTCAGCAGGTCTTCGGCTTTCACAAAGGGATTGATCTCTGGCGCGATCATCGGTGTGCGGCCCATGCCGCCGCCCACGAATACGCGCGCGCCCAATTCGCCGTCCTTTTTGACCAGTTCCAATCCAATATCATGCAACCGCATAGCGGCGCGGTCCTCGGGGCTGGCGATCACCGCGATTTTGAACTTGCGCGGCAGATAGCTGAATTCCGGATGGAATGTGGACCATTGCCGCAATAGCTCCGCCCATGGACGCGGGTCGGCCACTTCATCGGCAGCAGCGCCTGCATATTGGTCGGACGAAATATTACGGATGCAATTGCCGCTGGTCTGGATGGCGTGCATTTCGACGCTGGCCAATTCTTCCAAAAGGTCCGGGCATTCTTCCAGTTTTATCCAGTTATATTGGATATTCTGCCGCGTTGTAAAATGGCCATAGCCGCGGTCATATTTGCGCGCGATATGCGCCAGCATATGCATTTGGCGGCTGTCCATCGTGCCATAAGGAATGGCAACGCGCAGCATATAGGCGTGCAGTTGCAGATATAAGCCATTCATAAGTCGTAGCGGCTTAAACTGATCTTCGGTGATTTCGCCGGCCAAGCGCCGTTTCACCTGATCGCGAAACTCGGTGACGCGGGCATCAACCATCGCTTGGTCATAATTATCATATTTATACATATTATATCACCCAGTCTCCGGCGAGCGGATCGGCCGGTTTTAATGTAAGGTCGGGACGCACCGTGGGACCAAGGGCGCGAACGCGGTCCTTGATATGGGCGGGGCGGGGGCCCTCATCTGTTTCAACGGCATCGATGATATAGGGGGCATTAACGCGGCGCGCGCCCTCCTCGGCATGTAAAACAGCCTCGCCATGTTCGCCGACATCGACGGCATCCTCGACATGGACCGACCAACCATTACCGGTCCACCATGTCACAGCGCCCGATTTCAAATCATTTCCGGTCAGCAGCTTCATTGCATCAACTCCGTTTCCTGGGCGAGCGCGAATAATCTGTCTTGCGCGTCCGATTTCAATACGACATCGCCGACAATGATAATCGCCGGGCTGCCCACTTTTTCCCTTACAATCATGTCGCCAAGGTCGGTAAGAAGGGTGCGGATCGCCCTTGCGCCCTGACGCGTGCCGCGCTCCAGTACGGCGACCGGCATATCGGGGGAAACTCCATCAGCGATCAATTTTTCGGTAATATCAGTTGCAGTCGCGACCCCCATGTAAATAACCAGCGTGCGGCCTTTTCCAGCAAGCCCGGACCAGTCCTGATCGGTCAGGCCTTTGCACTGGCCCGCGACAAAGCTCACTGCGCTAGCGGCATCACGGTGGGTAAGCGGCAGCATGGCTTCAGCGGCGCAGCCAAGCGCGGCTGACACGCCTGGAATGACTTCGACGGCAATATAAGCTTCGCGGCAGGCCTCTGCCTCTTCACCGCCACGGCCAAAGATGAACGGATCGCCGCCTTTTAAGCGAACGACAATGTTGCCCGCTTTTGCCTCTCGCACCAAAATGTCATTAATTCCCTCTTGCGGGACACTATGCTTGCTGCGTTGTTTGGCGACCGAGATAAAACGCGCGTCGGCATTGCACATGGCAATAACCGCATCATCGACCAGCCCATCATGCACAATGACGTCGGCGGCGGCGATTAACCTAGCGGCTTTTAATGTCAGCAATTCGGGATCACCGGGGCCAGCGCCCACTAAATAAACTTTACCCTTTTCCATCACCGGTATATGCACCAGCCCGCACGTTTGCTCAATTCAGGAATATTTGGGCAAGGGCAAGAATTGCTTTATCGCTGCGGTGTAACCATGCGAAACGGTAAGGTTCGTGACCCTAGTTATAGTCCACGGTTACGGAAAATGTGCCCGTGTAAATCCCGCCCGGTTGATTGGCGCCGACGCTCAAACGTCCGCCCACCACAAAGCCGAATGTCCGATCTGGCCGAGTGAGGCGGATATTTTGGCTATTCCCATTTTGGATGATGGTCGTGCCGAGCGTGGTATCCGGTCCAAACGTAAAGTTATTCAGCCGCATTTGCGGCCCCGGTCCGGTCAAGAAAATTTGATTGGGCAGGGTGATGCGCGCGCGGCCAAACCCGCCCGTCGCCGGACCGTTGGGATCACCTTCACCAGCAAAGCGGGCCGGGTGGTAATCGGTCCCCACCAGCACGACCGGCCCCGTCGAGCTGCGCGTTCCGTTAACATTGATCGTAACTGTCCCAGCGGTCGGGCCCGGTAATATCCGTCCCAAGTCTAAATCAGCCAGCTTCACCAATGTCAAAGGACGGACAATCGCGGTTTTGGTGGTTCCAGGCGCATTTGCAGCAATAGCATTTGCCGGGCATAGCAATAGCACGCCAGCAATCATGCTGGCCGCTATGCCGTTTCGGCGAAACCGGGCTGGATCAAATATGTGCACCAAACAGCCATGCACCCGCAGCCATAAAGGAGGCGTGAATGCGCGTGGTTAACAGATATTAGAATATCCGCCCGAAAGGTGGCTACAGATAGTCGGCGGTGACGGTAAATGTGCCGCTATAAGTGCCGCCCGGCTGACCAGCGCCCACCGCCAAATCAGCACCGACGACAAAGCCGTATACGCCGCTGGGATCCAGCAAAACGATATTGCCGCCGACGCCCAATGGCAAATAGGTCCCCGGGACGCTATTATCGGGCCCAAATTGGAAATTGTTCATCAACATATTGGGGCCAGGCCCGGTTAAATTGGTGCTGGGATCAATGCTGATTATAACCAGCTGTCCCAGGCTCCCTTGACCAGCAAAACGTGCGACCTGATGATTGGCACCGATCAGGCTGACATTGCCCCCGCTTGACCGGGAACCGTTTACATTCAAGGTAACAACATCTGCCGACACACCGGGAATAATCGTACCCATGTTCAGATCATCACGCTTAATCAGCGTCAATGGTTGCACTATGGCAGCTTCGCCATTGGCAGATTCGGTTGCAGCATAGGCTGCATTGGTTGGTCCGAGCATGGCGGCGTAAGCGGCGATGCTTGCGATAGCGAGCTTTGAGCTCTTTAAGTTTATTGTCCCCATAACGGAGCAAATGAAGTTAAACTTGTAACTTCATGTGAACGGCAATGGTTAAATACGCATTTGCCATATTTGCCCCTCTACCGTTACTTGCCTGATTGCGCACCGCTGTATGCTTCGCTATCGCGGTGGGATGACCGAACAGCACGCTATATCCATCCAAAATGTTTCCAAAATCTATCAAGGCGGTAAGCAAGCTTTGGATGATGTGAGCTTTGATGTTCCACAAGGGTCGATATTTGGCCTGCTTGGTCCCAATGGCGCGGGCAAATCAACCTTGATCAATATATTGTCGGGCATGGTGATGAAAAGCAGCGGCAGCGCCAGCATTTGGGGCTTTGACCTTGATGCCGATATCCGCAACGCAAAGGCAAATATCGGCATTGTCCCGCAGGAAATTATGTTCGATCCGTTTTTCACCCCTTTTGAAGCGTTGGAATTGCAAGCGGGATTATACGGCGTGCCAAAATCGAAAAGGCGGTCAATGGAGTTGCTGCGCGCGATGCGTTTGGAGGATAAGGCGGATGCTTATGCGCGGACACTATCGGGGGGTATGAAGCGGCGGCTCCTGATTGCAAAAGCGATGGTCCATTCACCGCCGGTTATTGTTCTCGATGAACCCACGGCTGGCGTCGATATTGAATTGCGTCAGCAGCTTTGGGAATATGTGGTTCAGTTGAACAAGAACGGCACCACGGTCGTGTTGACCACCCATTATCTGGAGGAGGCGGAGCAGCTTTGTGATGAGATTGCGATTATCAATCATGGCAAGTTGATCGCGAAAAAGCCCACAAAAGAGCTGATCGGCATGGCACGGGAAAAAGCAGTGGTGCTCACGGTTGATAAGGAATTGACCGCCGCGCCAATGCATGAAGCCTTTGAAAAATCGGAACTGATTTCTGATCATGTCGTGGCGATCACTTATAACAAAGACCGGATGAATGCGGGCGAAGTGCTCGCCGCCGTGCAGGCCATGGGCCTTGCGATTGTCGATGTCACGACGAAAGAGGCTGATTTGGAAGATGTGTTCCTGACCTTAACGAGTGGAGCGTCGGAATGATTTATGACGTCATCATCGTCGGCTCCGGCGCGGCAGGGCTGACCGCAGCAATTAGCCTTGCCGAAAAGCATAAGGTGCTGGTGCTGGCTAAGGGCGATTTGCGCTCCGGCTCCACCGCTTGGGCGCAGGGCGGCATTGCGGCCGTACTCGATGCCGGTGACACATTCGACAACCATATTGATGATACGATGGTCGCAGGCGCAGGGTTGAACCGGCGCGAGACGGTGGAGTTTGTGGTTGAGAATGCCCCCGCCGCGATTGAACGGCTGGTGAAAATGGGTGTGCCCTTCAACAAGGATAAGGACGCGCTGCACCTGACGCGCGAAGGCGGGCATAGCCACCGGCGCATCGTCCATGTCGACGATGCCACAGGATGGGCGGTGCAGGCCGCGCTGCTCAAAACGGCGGAGGAAAACCCGAACATCACGCTGATGCCGCGCCGCGCCGCGGTTGACCTGATAACGGGACGGCATGAGCAGCGTTTTTCGGGGTCAGGCCGCGTTTGGGGCGTATATGCTCTTGATGAAGATAGCGGCAAGGTGGAGGCCTATACCGGCCGCGCGACGATCCTAGCCACCGGCGGTGCCGGGCGGGTTTACCTGTTCAGCACCGCGCCGCGCGGGGCGACCGGCGACGGCATTGCCATGGCATGGCGGGCAGGCGCGCGGGTTTCCAATATGGAAATGATGCAGTTTCATCCCACTTGCCTGTATAATCTGGAAGTCAAAAATTTCCTGATTACCGAAGCGGTGCGCGGAGAGGGCGGCCATTTGAAGCTGCCGCCGGGGGTGCCGGGCGGCGGAGAGCGGTATATGCCCCGCTTTGACCCGCGAGAGGAACTTGCCCCGCGTGATATTGTCGCCCGCGCCAATGACCATGAGATTAAGCGGCTTGGCCTGGATTATGTCCATCTGGATATCAGCCACAAAGACCCCGATTTTGTGAAGGGGCATTTCCCCAACATTTACGAAAAGCTGATGGGCTTAGGCATCGACATGACCAAAGAGCCCATTCCGGTTGTCCCGGCGCAGCATTATACCTGCGGCGGGGTGCTGATTGACTTGGCGGGGCGCACCGACCTTCCCGGGCTATATGCGGCGGGCGAAGTGAGCGAAAGCGGCCTGCATGGCGCGAACCGGCTGGCATCGAACAGCTTGCTGGAATGTTTTGTGTTCGGCGATGCGGCTGCGCGCGACATCATGGCGCGCTGGGATGAATTTGACGCGCCGCCCGCCATCCGCCCGTGGGATGAAAGCCGCGTGACCGACAGCGATGAAGAGGTGGTGATTAAGCAAAATTGGACGGAAATCCGCCGCTTCATGTGGAATTATGTTGGTATTGTTCGCACGACGAAAAGGTTGGAACGGGCCGCCCACCGCATTCGGTTGCTGAATGAAGAGGTCGCCGATTATTACGGCCATTTCCGCGTCACTACTGATTTAATTGAGCTGCGCAACTTGCTGCAAACATCGGAGCTGATCGTGCGCAGCGCGCTTGCTCGTCATGAAAGCCGAGGATTGCATTATAATACTGACTATCCGGATTTGGCCGCAGAAGCGGTAGATACCGTGTTGGTGCCCTAGTTACCCTAATTCCAGCCGTCCAATATCTGATCTGGCGGGCGATGCCCATCGGCCCAGATGCGGATATTTGCAATGACCCGTTCCCCCGACGCCTCGCGCCCTTCAAATGTTGCGCTGCCCATATGCGGCAGCAGGATGACATTGCTGAGTTCCAACAGGCGGGGGTCGACGGCTGGTTCATGGGTATAGACGTCCAGCCCCGCTCCCGCAATGCGCCCGTGCTGCAATGCTGCGATCAATGCCGCTTCATCGACCAATTCGCCGCGCGAGCTGTTGATCAAATAGGCTTCTGGTTTCATCATCGCGATCCGCTCTGCGCTGATCAATCCATCGGTTTCGGCGGTTAGCGGACAGTGGAGCGACAAAAAGTCGCATTTTGCCACAAGCCGGTCCAGATCGGGTTCGAATACGACGCCAAGCTGATCCTCAACGCTTTGCGGTAGGCGCTTTCGTTTGGTGTAGATAATATCCATGCCGAATGCGCGTGCCCGCGCCGCCACAGCCTCCCCAATCCTGCCAAAGCCGACAATGCCCAATGTCTTGCCGCCGATCCGGTGGCCCAGCATCCCCGATGGCTTCCATCCATCCCATTGGCCGCTGCGCATTAACTTCTCACCTTCGCCCAAACGGCGCGGGACCGATAGGATCAGCGCCATGGTCAAATCGGCGGTGTCGTCGGTGAAGACCCCGGGCGTATTGGTCACCATGATGCCCTTTGCCTTCGCCGCATGCAGGTCGATATGATTCACGCCCGCACCATAATTGGCGATCAGTTTCAGCCTGTCGGGCGCGGCGGCGATCAATGCTGCATCGATCTGATCGGTAACGGTAGGGACCAGAACATCACAATCCGCCATCGCTGCCAATAATTGCGCGCGGTCCATTGGGCGGTCATCAACATTCAGCCGCGCATCAAATAATTCCGTCATGCGCTTTTCCACGGCAGGCAACAGTTTTCGCGTGACAATAATATGCGGGCGTTCAATGCGGTGATTTGGGCTCATACCCATGGGTTAAGGCGCTTCCCACTGCGCCGTCAAGTCATGACACTTGAACTGTCGGTAAAGCTTACACTATAAGAAGGCGGAACGGGGTAAAAATGGCTTTCAATATGATGAAAAACAATGTGAAATTGTCGGTATATTTGGCGGCATTTTGCGCTGCGGCAATGTCGCCTTTATCGGCGCAATCCAATAATAAGCTTCCTTACTGGGCGTCGCTCGACGAACCGGAGGCGCGGATGCGAACCGGGCCTAGCACCGAATTTCCCGTCAAATGGGTCTATAAGCGTAAGGATTTGCCGCTTAAGGTGGTAGACCGTCACAGCGTTTGGCGCAAAGTAGAGGATCCCGACGGCGATCAAGGCTGGATGCATGTCCGCTTATTAAGCCCGACCCGGACAGCGATTGTGATCGGCAGCAGTAATGGCGCTCTGCGTGATGCCCCGTCGCCCACTGCGCGTATTGCATGGCGCGTTGAACCCGGCGTGGTGGGCCGGATTGATGATTGCCAAAAAGGATGGTGCCGCTTTGATACTTCTGGACGGGCAGGCTATATTGAGGCCGAACAAATTTATGGCGACGAAACACCATAAACCGCCATTTTGTAAAAAATCACCTGTGCACAGATGCTTACGGATTGATCGGTAAAATCGATCATTGATACCATGGTAAGTCATTGGGCGCTTTCGTTTCGCTAAGCTATCCATCGCGATGTCGCTGGAGCGGCGTTGACTATCCCTATCCCCCGATAAAGGCCTGCTCCGGCGATATAGGCAAAACCCCATCTTTTTCGGGGATAATGCAAATTGTAACCTTCACATTTGTTCGGCCGAATGATCATATGATCGGCAAAGCGCAAAATGCGCTGCGGCCGGCAGAGCCCGTGAGTGGGTCGCGGGTGGGCCGCGAGGTGTTTGCGCCTCGCGGCCTTTCCTGTATTCCCCAATAATGTCAGAAGCCGGACCGATCATTATTACCGCCGCCATGGGCGATGCCGATCAAGGCTGGGCCAACGGTCTGCGCAAAAAATATTTCCCCCCGGAACGCAATTTTTTGGATGCACATATTACGCTTTTCCATCATTTGCCGCCCGGACATTTGCGCGAGATAAAGTCGCGCCTGTCAGTTATGGCGGCGCATTATCCGCCGCCAACGTCTTGGTTGTCGGATGTGATGCTTCTTGGCCGCGGCGTCGCTTACCGGGTGGAAAGCGATGAATTAATGGCGATGCGTGAGGAGCTTGCCGACGGATTTCGCGGGCTGTTAATCCCTCAGGATCAGGGCAGGCCGCGGTTTCATATTACCGTGCAAAATAAGGTGGAGCCCGCAGAGGCAAAGCGGCTACACCAACAATTGCTGCACGAATTTGAACCGAGACAAATATATATAAAGGGCCTTTCGGCATTTCATTATCGCGGCGGACCATGGGAAGCGATTGGCAGTTGGTCTTTTCGCGGATGATGCTCTTGACCGCAGCATAAGGGCCGCTTATAGGCCCGCTTGCTTCGGGGCATTGTTCTCGATTCCGATTTGGTATGGCGAAGTAGCTCAGCTGGTTAGAGCGGTGGAATCATAATCCATAGGTCGGGGGTTCAAGTCCCTCCTTCGCTACCAATTTCTTCCAATATTTTCGATAATAGCAATTTTTTGTCGGCATCGCTCGCAAAGCTGTGTGACGTGCTGTCGGTGGCGGACAGGCGGATATTTTCTTTCCCGCGCGCGGCGTTGAACACATCGCTGTTCCATGCGCCCATAAATGCCATGGCGGTTGTATCGCGTTTGGCGATCAACAGGTGCACTGGCACATCGCTTTGCGAAAATTGCGCCGCAATCTGTATAGCTAGGCCGGTTGGCTGATCCTTTTTCGCCGCCTTCATCAGGCCGCCAACCAATTTTTTCAGGTCTATTTTTCCGGTGAACAGGTCAATCAGGCTGCGCGGATTTTTGATCCTGTCCCAATAACGCGCGCGGATTGCAGCGGCGCTGGGTTTGGTCGGCGTGTCGGCCGCTTCGCCATCGTCTTGTTGTTCTTCTTCGATCACCCATGGATTTGCTAGGATTAATCCGTCTAGCTGGCCGTCATGGAATAGCGCCAATGCGCTGGCTGCGTCGCAATTGCCAAAGGCGATGATCCGGTCCAGTGCGGGCGCTTCGCGGCGAAAGGCGGCGATGGCGGCGGCGATATCGGCCCTGCTGTCCATGAACCCACTATTGCTGCCTTCGCTATCGCCAATGCCGCGCCGGTCATAGCGCAGCACCGGATGGCCCAATGCCGCGACTTGTGCCGCCAACTGCGCCTGTCCGCCATGCGCGCCGCAGCGTATTTCATTGCCGCCGCTGACGATCAGCAGCCCAATATCGCCGGGGGCCTCGTCCAGCGTGCCGGTCAGCAGATGACCTTCACACATAAAGCCGATCATCCGGCGCATGATGCGCTCCATAAATTCAGATTTTGGGCCAGTGATTCTGCCATTTGCGGATCATCCTGCGGCTCCGCGCGCAGCCAAAGCGCGCTTCCGGTAACGCCGCCGCCGCCTAAATTACACAATGCCAGATGGGGCAGGGCTCTGGCCTCTGCCGCCTCCAATGACTGCAGCATGGCCGCGCCAAACCGGTGCCCAGCCAGCTCAATCGGCGCCCCGCGTGCCGCCGCCAATAATTGCTCAGCGCTGGTCACGATCCCCGCTTCTTTATCGCCGGCGATGCGCGCACGGATCATGGTTTTCAGCAGCGATGCACCTTTGGCCGGGGATAGCCGCCAATGGGGCAAGTCTTGTGCGCCATCGTCGATCAAGCATCCACCGCGCAGCGATGCGATATGGGTAATGGCAAGCTGTTCGGCAGCGGACAGCATCGCGCGGCGCCATGTGGACAGGTCTTGATTCGATAGATCAGCCTGACTTTCATTACATCCCGGCAGATCGGGCAGAAAAACCTGTAAGTCGTCATTGCCAAGGCGGCGCATTGCCGACACGATAACGCGCCGCATACGGTTCATTTCGTCAAACAATGGCGGGATGATCAATATGCGGCGGGCTGCATCCTGATCGCCTATCGCAAGGCAATATTCGCCGCAGCCGCCGAAGTCATAGCTGATATGGCGCAGCGTTGCCGTCAAGCCGCCCGCTTTGCCTCGGCAAATTGGGTCAAGCTGCCAAAGGTTTCAAATAGCTCGGCATCGACATCTTCGTCAGCAATCAAGATACCCAGCCGGTCTTCCATTTCGGTAAGCAAGCCCGCGACGGCCATCGAATCGAGCTCCGGCAATGCACCGAACAATTCGGTTTCAGCGGTCATCTCGCCCACTTGTTCAGCAGACAGCCCGAGCAGGTCAGACAATATGGACCGTAATATCTGATCGGTTGACTGATCACCTACGCCCGCCTCATCGGCGCCGGTAATGCCGATAGGATCACCTTGTTCGGTTACGGCCTTTGTCATGTTCATCCCTGATTCGTTATTCTTTGCGCAGCTTATGGCGGATGATATGCGGCCAATTCAATATATGATTGGGCCAAAAAATTTCTAAAGCATAACGGGAACGCATTTCTTCCATCCATTCCTGCTTATACGGATCGGTGCCTGTGCCGAAATCAATTTCGGAAACATGATCGATATCAATGCTATATTGAAACAATGCCGCCGACAATAATGTCCCCGGCGATGCAGATAGATAGCGTTCGTCATGCGCAAGCTTATGAATCAATGCAGTGCCATTTTCGCTCGTCCAAAATTGCGCAGCGGCAGGTTTGCCGTCAATGTAAGCAAGACCAAGCCGCAAACAGCCCGCCGCCGCCTCTTGCCGTGCTAACGCGCGCAGGAAATCGGGACTGCCTTCACTCGGTTTCCAGCTGCGCGCATAAACTTTTTCATAATCGGCCCAGCTTTGTTCGTCGAAATCTTTCTCAATGCGAATGGAAACTACGCCCTTATTTCCCTTGCGCTTGACGGTGCTGCGCAATTGTCCGGGGCGGCCCTGCCAATATTCATCAAAACTGCGGCCCTTGATTTGCAGATAGTGATTTTCATCACATTGGCGCTTTGCAACGATCCATCCGGCCTGTTCAAACGCCGTGGCGAGCAAGCTGGCCGACCCATCCTCATCCGGCATGGGGGAAAGGGTGATACGCCGCGCATGGCTTTGCGCGAGCATCGCTATTTGGCGCAGCAGAGCAAGTTTTGTCACCTCATCATACGGGCCCGCAAATATCGGGCGGAACGTAAAATTATACCAGTTGGCAAGTGCGTCATAGCGCCCCGGTGCCGATTGCATCAGGGGCAGCCATAGATCATGCTCCCCATCATGTGCGCGCAGGAGCAATGGCTTGTGGTCCCGCAATGCCATACGGTGCAAGGCATCAAGCCAGTCGAGCCGGTCAAATAATGATTTTTGCCGGTCGCGGTCCAAATTTCCGCGCGCAGCGGCTTGCGCATCGAGGAAATTATCGTGATATTCACCTTTAACTGGCAATTGAAAATGTCCTGCTACGCCCATGTTAACGCCCAAAAAAGATATGCCCCAATGACAGATAATGTGCCAGACTTTCCGCTCGACCATTTGGCCCTAATGGGTCAAGCGGATGCGGCTGCGCTCATTATCCAGAAACAGGTATATAGTTTTAAGGAGTTAAATCTCCGTATCGGCCGGCTCGCTTTTTTGCTGAAGGCGGCGGGGCTGCAAAAAGGCGACAGGGTAGCAGCTTGGACAGCCAAGGGGTTAATCGCCTGCATCATGCCCTTGGCGGCGGTGCGTGCAGGTTATATCTATGTGCCCATAAACCCGTTGTTAAAAACGCCGCAGCTGGCTCATATCATGGCCGATAGCGGGGCCAAGCTGCTCATTACCAACGCCGCCCGCGCCAAATCCTTGGGCGAAGGCGATCTGAGCGCAGATGTCAGGATATGGGATGAAGCGAACATAACGGCGCAGCTCGATCCCGATGATGCGCCTTATTTGGACCCGTTGGACACAGATTTCGATACGCAGCAGCTTGCCGCTATCCTCTATACATCGGGCAGCACGGGCCGTCCCAAGGGCGTTATGCTGTCGCACCGGAACCTAACGCTCGGTGCGGTGAGCGTTGCCAGCTATTTGAAGCTGCAGCCTGATGACCGTTTGCTCGCTGTGTTGCCGTTGTCTTTTGACTATGGGCAAAATCAATTGCTTTCGGCCTGGCGCGCTGGTGCCTGCGCGGTCCCGCTTGATTATCTGACGCCGCGCGACGTGATAAAGGCCTGTGCCCGGCATCAGATTACAACCTTGGCTGCCGTGCCGCCTTTATGGGTGCAATTGACCGAAATGGTTTGGCCATCCGAAGCAACCGCGGCTATGCGCCGCCTGACCAATAGCGGCGGGGCGTTGACGCCTGTTTTGGTGCGTGAGCTGCGCCGCATCTTTGGAGGCAAGACAGATATTTACGCCATGTACGGCCTGACCGAGGCATTTCGTTCGACTTATCTTGATCCCGCATTGATTGACGATAATCCGGTCAGCATGGGCCGCGCGATCCCCTTTGCAGAGATAATGGTGGTGCGCGCCGATGGCAGTGCGGCTGGACCGGATGAACAGGGCGAGCTCGTTCATGCCGGCCCTTTGGTTGCGCAGGGTTACTGGCAAGATGCCGAACGGACGGCGGAGCGGTTCAAACCAGCCCCTGATTTTAGTGTCCATGGCGGCATGGCCGTTTATAGCGGCGATACCGTGCGGCGCGACCGCGACGGTCTGCTCTATTTCGTCGGCCGCGATGATGCGATGATTAAAACGAGCGGTAACCGCGTGTCCCCGACGGAGATTGAGGAGGCCGCAGTGCAAAGCGGCATTATTGCAGAAGCCTGTGCGCTTGGCCGTAAGGATGTTCGGCTCGGCGAAGCAATCATCCTATTCGTGCGCGCTGTGAATGGACAAGCGGGCGAAGCGGCGCTGCGTAGCCATATGAAGGCTGTCCTGCCAAATTTTATGCAGCCTGCCGAAATTATCTGGCTGGACGTATTTCCAAAAAATGCCAATGGCAAATTGGACCGCACAGCGTTGCAGTCGCGTCTTTAACCAATCGCTGCTAAAGGCCGTAGGATGAGCGACGACACAAGTATGAAAGCAAAACCCTTCGGCCCCATTCCCGCGGGCTATGAGGCGCAGCACGGACAGCTTGTTATCGGCGGGCTGACAGCCGAAGAGCTTGCGACGAAAGCTGGTGACACGCCGGTATTTGTATATTCTCGGGCCCATCTGACTGCGCGGGTGGCGGCTTTGCGTGCCGCGATGCCGGACAGGCTGGCCATCCATTATGCGATGAAGGGCAATCCCTTTCCGCCGTTGCTGACCTTTATGAATGACCTTGTGGATGGATTTGATCTGGCATCCGGCGGGGAAATGGCGTTGGCACTCGCCGCTGGCGTGGCGGCGGATCGGATGAGCTTTGCTGGACCGGGCAAGCGCGACCGCGAATTGGAAGCGGCGATAACGCAGGGCGTGACGATCAACCTGGAAAGCGAAGGCGAGGCAGCTCGTGCGATCTCTATCGCCGATAGGCTGGGGATCAGGCCAAAGCTCGCCGTCCGGGTCAATCCCAGTTTTGACCTGAAAGGTTCCGGCATGAAAATGGGCGGCGGCGCAAAGCAATTTGGCGTCGATGCCGAGCGGGTGCCCGCACTGGTCAAGCATATCATCGCAGCCGGGGCCGATTGGCGGGGCTTTCATATTTATGCCGGATCACAGGCGCTGAATGCAGAAGCGATTATTGAAATGCAGGCGGCAACATTGGCGCTGGTGTCGGAATTAACCGCGATAATCGGGACAGCGCCGCCGCATGTCAATTTGGGCGGCGGATATGGTATTCCCTATTTTGCAGGGGATGCGCCGCTTGATATCTGCGCGGTGGGTGCGGCCCTCGGTAAGGCGCTAGACAGCTTACCTGAGGACATGGCCGAAACAGAGTATAACATCGAACTTGGCCGCTATTTGGTGGGCGAAGCGGGGGTGTATCTGACCCGCGTTGTTGACCGTAAAGTCAGCCACGGCGAGACATTCCTGATCACTGATGGCGGGCTGCATCATCAACTTGCGGCGAGCGGTAATTTTGGCACGGTCATCCGCCGCAACTATCCGATTGCCATTGCGTCACGCTTTGACGCGGGTGCAGAAGAAGTGGTGTCAGTGACGGGCTGCTTGTGCACACCGCTCGATATGCTAGGGAACCAAGTTCATTTACCGCGCGCTGACGTCGGAGATTTGATCGCTATATTCTGCGCTGGTGCCTATGGCGCGTCCGCCAGCCCCGCGAATTTCTTAGGACAAGGCGCGGCGGAGGAAATTTTGGTCTAAAGATTGGTGAAATGCTCGATTTGGCGCTCCCGCATCTGATGATCTCGATCACCTTGCCGAATGGCGACCGGTTACCGACAAAAGCGGGTTAGCAAAAAGGTTAGGCTACTTTGGCTTCTTCACCCAGAATCAGCGGATCATTTTTGCCAATGTCGATAGTGGATTTACCGATATTCGGCGACTTTGCCGTGCGTTGTTTGAATTTGCCATCCACCTGCGCGCCTGGGGCAATGGACAGATTTTGGTAGGTAACGTCGCCCATGATCCGCGCACTGGCTTCAATCACCAATTCCAATGCTTCAATGGAACCTTCGACTTTACCGGACAGGCGCGCATTTTCGGCGCTCACCTTACCCTTGATCACGCTGCTTTCGCCTTGGACGAGCGAACCGCAGGACACATCACCCTGCACCGCGCCATCAATATGAAGGTCAACCTTTGCTGTCAGGTTGCCGGTAATTTCAACATCCGATGCAATCATCGAAAATGTATGTCCTGAACCGCTCATGCTGCTACGACTTCTTGCCTGAGGCGCGCTGGGCGCGGGTGCTTCCGGCGAGGGCTTGGACTTCGAGAACATCGTTATTGGCCTCCAAAAATTTAAGCGGGTTGACGGCTTGACCATTAAGCCGGACCTCAAAATGTAAATGTGAACCAGTTGACCGGCCCGTGCTACCCATTTTTCCCACCTGTACACCACGGGCGACCTTTTGGCCATGTGTAACTGTGAAACCCGACAAGTGAGCGTAGCGAGTGACTAAACCGTTGGCATGGGTGATTTCTATCGTGTTGCCATAGCCCGATTGCTGTCCGGCAAAGCTGATCACTCCGTCGGCCGCAGCAAGAATAGGCGTTCCAATGGGGCCTTTGAAATCAAGGCCGCTATGCATTGCGCCCGCGCCGGTAAAGGGATCGCGGCGGTAGCCATAGCTGCTGGATACCATACCAACCCGGGCGGGCATTGCTGTCGGAACGCTCGCCAACGCACCTTCCATCGCAGCCATACGCTCCACAGCCGCAGCTAATTTGTCGAAACGAGGGTCGCCAAAAGATTGTTTTTTATCATTGCCGAAAAACGGGATAAACGGACCGCCTTGTGCGCTATTGATTTGTGATTTGGCCATTGCCTCTGGGTTGAGGCCGAATTGGCGAATTGCATTTGCCGCACGCTGTGCCCGCAGCTGTGCCACTTTCGTCATTTTTTCCGCAAAGCGGACTTGCCGTGCTTCGAGCTGGGCCAGACCAGCTGCCTCAGGAATAGCAGCGCTAATTTTCTTAAATGCTTCATTTTGTTTCACTGGCACGTCAGCGTCTGTCGGTGCGCTTACTTCGCCTGCCAGCGGGGCCGTCATCGTCTCCAGCATATCCTGACGCTTTTCGATGTCTTTTGTCGCATCGCTAATAAACTTGCGATAATTTGCGACGCTTTCTGATTTCGATTGTACCGCAGCAGCTTTTTCGACGAGCGACATGCGTTCATAGGATATGCTCGCCTGATTGATCGCCATGCCCAATGTGATCAGAGTCCATAAGCCGACCACGGCGGCAACGCTGCCCGCGACGCGCTTTTGCAATTTTGCTGAAATTTTTACAAACCGGACCTGCCCATTTGATCGCATAAAAAACTCACGATCAACGAACCAACCCGCAATCCGGTTTTTCCAACCGGCTGCTTTTACAGAAAGTGACACGACCCACCCCTTTTTTTATTTGCCGGGCGCTTAACAGATGGGCGTTGCCGTGGCGAATCGTGAAAAGGGGAGTCGTGACGAGTCGAGCGAGGGGCAGGATGAATTGCATGAAATCGGTAATTTCGGTCAATTGGCATTTGCAAAATTGCGTAACCGAATCGCTATATATCATCTCGCTGATCATATTTTCTGGTCCGAAAAGTCGAATAAATCATCAGGCCCCTTTTCCTATCGTGCGATAGACCCTAACAGGGGATAATGAGTGAAATTGATAAATTGGTGGCGGAGCTTACCGCCCGGGCAAAGACTGCTTCGCGTCAATTGGCGCAAGCCAGTGATACGGATAAATCAGCAGCGTTAAAGGCCGCGGCTTCGGCGCTTTTGTCGGCCAAAGACGAAATATTAGCCGCCAATGATCAGGATATGGCAAATGGCGCAGAGCGGGGGCTTTCCGCTGCTATGCTCGACCGGTTGAAGCTGGACGCGGACCGATTGGCTTCGATAGCCGCCGCAATCGAACAGGTCGCCATTTTGGAAGATCCAGTGGGGCAAGTGATTGATAGCAACACGCAGCCCAATGGTTTGGTGATGAAGCGGGTTCGGGTGCCGATCGGCGTGCTCGGGATAATATACGAAAGCCGCCCCAACGTGACTGCCGACGCGGCGGCGCTAGGCCTGCGATCGGGTAACGCCGTCATCTTGCGCGGCGGGAGTGAGGCGGTGCATAGCAACCAAGCTATCCACAAGGCCATGGTGGCAGGCGTAGAGGCGGCCGGACTGCCCGGAGACGCGATCATCCTGATGCCAACGCAGGACCGTGCTGCTGTAGGGGCGATGCTGCGGGCGCAGGGGCAGATTGATATGATTATTCCGCGCGGCGGAAAGTCACTGGTGGCCCGGGTGCAGGATGAGGCGCGGGTGCCGGTCCTCGCCCATCTGGATGGCATATGTCATGTTTATGTCCATGCAGACGCCGATCCCGATATGGCAAAGGCAATCGTGGTCAATGCTAAAATGCGGCGCACCGGCATTTGCGGTGCAATGGAAAGCCTTCTGATCGATCAGGATTATCCCGCAGCATCCGAATTGGTCGGCGCGCTGATCGACGCTGGTTGTGAGGTGCGCGCCGATGATGTGTTGATGGAGCTGGATGCGCGCACGGTATCGGCCAATGCAGAGGATTGGGACACAGAATATCTGGAGCCCGTCGTTTCGGCCCGTGCAGTGCGCGGTGTGGATGAAGCCGTGGCGCACATCGCCCGCCATAGTTCGGGGCATACCGAATCGATCATCACCAACGATCAATCCGTGGCGGATCAATTTCAGATGCAGGTGGATAGCGCGATTGTGATGCATAATGCCTCCACCCAATTTGCCGATGGCGGCGAATTTGGCTTAGGCGCAGAAATCGGTATCGCAACGGGCCGCCTTCACGCGCGCGGCCCCGTCGCGCTCGAAGGGCTAACCACCTATAAATGGCTTGTGCATGGGCAGGGGCAAGTGCGTCCTTGAGGCAAGGTCGGGGATCGCCGCAGGGGAAGCCTACTGGGCTGCTGGGCGGATCGTTTAACCCGGCACATGGCGGGCACCGGTCGATCAGCTTATTTGCCATTGATGCGCTGGAGCTGGACGAATTATGGTGGCTGGTATCACCCGGCAATCCGTTAAAGCCCAACAAGGATATGGCGCCGCTGCCCGCACGATTGGCCTCTGCGCGCTTTTCGGCACGGCGCAGCCGGATCAGGCCGACGGCCATTGAGCGCGAATTGGGCACGCGTTACACGGTCGATACGCTCCGCCGGATCAAGATGCGCTATCCCAAACGGCAATTTATCTGGATCATGGGTGCGGATAATCTGGCGCAATTTGTCAAATGGAGGCGCTGGCGCGACATAGCGGCGATGATGCCGATTGCAGTTATTGCTAGACCGGGCTATGATGCAGATGCAATGGCGGGTCCCGCTATGGCTTGGTTCAGGCGTTTTGTCCGCCGCTCGGATCAACGGAAAAACTGGACAAAATGGAGTACGCCAGCGCTTGTATATTTGCGCTTTCGTCCTGACCCCCGTTCGGCAACCGCTGTTCGCAGCGCCGATCCCCATTGGTTCAAGCGATATGAAGGACGCGGCATTCGCGATGCCGTCACCCGAACGCTTGTTTATTAAGGAACAAACTTGATCGATCCCGTACACGCCCCGGCCAGCAAAAAGGCCAAACCCCATCCCGACGATGAATCGGTAAAGGCGCTTTATGCGCTGGTCATGCAGTCGCTTGATGATGATCAGGCGCAGGAAGTCGTTAGCATCCCGTTGGAAGGGAAAAGCAACATTGCCGATTATATGGTCGTCGCCAGTGGCCGGTCGAGCCGTCAGGTCGCCTCGATGGCGCAAAAAATGGCCGAACGTATCAAAAAGTCTGGCCGCAACGCGCGGATCGAAGGCTTGCCTGCCGCCGATTGGGTGTTGATTGATGCCGAAGACGTGATTGTCCACCTTTTCCGTCCCGAAGTGCGCAGCTTCTATAATCTGGAACGCATGTGGGCTTTTGGCGATGAAGGCGAAGCTTAACCGCTGATTGTTGTGACAGTCAGGCCACGGGACAGATAAGCGGGACAGATACTATGCGGCTTCATATCATTGCCCGCGGCAAGATAGGCCGCAGCGCCGAAGCGGATTTGGTCGACCGCTATATGAAGCGAATTAAATGGGACACCCATATCACCGAACTGCCCGATAGCGGCGGTGAGGTGCCGCCCGCTAAATGGACGCCCGTCCGCACCGTGATGCTGGATGAAAAAGGCAAACAGATGGCCAGCGTCGAATTTGCCAAAATGCTGGAAAAATGGCGCGATGCGGGTGTCCGCGAAACCCGTTTCTTGATCGGCGCAGCAGATGGCTTTGGTGATGACGAACGCAGCGGCGCGGATCAGCTTATCGCTTTTGGTAAGGCAACCTGGCCGCATATGATGGCGCGGGCCATGCTTGCCGAGCAATTATTTCGGGCAACATCTATACTTGCCAACCACCCCTATCATAGAGAAGGATAGGGTTATGCGTTTCTGGCTCTCTCTTATCCTTATGGCTTCTATCCCCTTGATATTCGCTGCCGCCTTGTCCGCGCAAAGCAGCGAGGATCAGCGTCAGGCGCTGCGCGATGCAAAGGCAAAGGCAGCGATGGCCGAACAGCGCAGCGAAACCCTACGCCAAGAAGCGGCAAATGCAGAACGGGCGGCCGACCGGTTGGTGGCACAGCGCGCGGTGCTATCGGCGGATATCGATACCGCACAAGCACAAATAGAAGCGGCCAATGCGCGGATCGCCATTATCAGCCGCAAGCAGCTTGAGCAGCGGTCGAGTCTCGGGAAGGCAAGCGAACCCATGTTGCGGCTGAACGCGGCGCTTCAGCAAATGACTGGACGGCCCACCGTGCTGATGATGGCGCAGCCGGGGCAGCGCAGTGATTATGTCCATCTGCGCGCGGTCATGGCGACAGTGGAGCCGCAAATACGGCGGCGCACTGCCGCATTGCGTCAACAAATCGTTATCCAAAAGGATTTGAAATCGCAGGAGCTTGTCGCGCTTAAATCCTTGGGCGATGCGAAGCAACGCTTGGCGGTGCAGAGGGAGGCTTTAGCGCGGTTAGAAGGCAGCAGCCGGAACCGCGCCGATAGCTTGTCCGCCGATGCCGCCGTGGAATTTGAACAAGCGATTGCGCAGGGCGAACGGGCTCGCGATCTGGTGGAAAATATTGATACATTGCGGCTTGGCACGGAAAAAGCGTCGGAACTGGCGGCGCTTGCCGGGCCAGTCATGCGGACGAAGGACGCGCAGCCGATCGGTAAAAATACAGCGCCGGTTTACGTTCTTCCCAAAAATGCGAAGCTGATATCGGGATTTTACGAGTTGAACGATACGGGATACCGGGAACGCGGTATCCGCCTCGCGCTGCCTCCCACATCGGCAATTGGTGCACCGGCGGCGGGCAAGGTTAGTTTTGCGGGTAATTATCGCAGTTATGGCAGGATCGTCATTATCGAACATGGCAGCGGATGGAGCACGTTAATCACCAATTTTGACAGCCTATCCGTAAGCGAGGGCATGACCGTCGAACAGGGGCAGGAGCTCGGTTTTGCACCGGCCGAAAAGGCGCAAATCACGATCGAGTTGCGCCGCAACGGTCGGACCATGGACATTGCCGCATTGGTCAGTTGACCGCAGATAATCACTCACTATGGCTGCGGCGTTAAGCGCCGATACAGGCTTATTATCGCAACACTGCGCTTTCGTGGTAAACGTGCTTTCACCATAGACTTGGCTGGCCTATAAGCTTGAGTCGATAACTGTCAGCGGAAACGGAAGATTATGTTCAAAACCAAATGGATCGCAACATCGCTTATTTTGAGCGCAATGACCGGGACCTTGCTCATGCAATCTGCGGTCAGCTCTGCACAAACTGCGGAGCAGGAGGACCGTTTCCGTGAAATGGAAGAATTTCTAGCTGTCTATCAACGGGTAAAGGCCCGCTATGTCGACAAGGTTGATGATAAGCAGCTGATGGAAGGCGCGATCCAGGGGATGCTGCAAAGCCTTGATCCGCACAGCGCCTTTTTGGACAAAAGTGATTTTGAAAATCTCAATACACAGATTGAAGGTGAATATGGCGGCCTTGGCCTTTCGGTTACGATGGAACAGGGTGCGGTCAAAGTAATTGCGCCGACCGCCGATACACCCGCCGATAAGGCTGGGATTAAAGCGGGCGATTATATAACCCATCTGGATGACAAGTTGATCGTCGGTGGTACTTTGGATGAGGCGGTTGATGCGATGCGCGGCACACCCGGCACATCGATCAAGCTGCGCGTCGTGCGGCTGGGCCGGGATGAGCCGTTTGACGTAACGGTCACCCGGGCCGTGATCGACCTGCAACCGGTCAAGTGGAAGGTTGATAAAGATATCGGCCTGATCACCATTTCGGGCTTTTCACAGGATACCGGCAAAGATGTGGTTGATGCCATTCGCGGCGTGGAACGCTCGCTTGGCAAAAAACCTTTGGGTTATATTGTTGATCTGCGGTCAAATCCGGGCGGGCTTCTGGATGAAGCGGTGGCTGTGTCTGACGCCTTTTTGGATAGCGGAGAAATTGTGTCGGAACGCGGCCGCGAGCGCGGCGATGTGCAACGCTGGTTTGCCGAACGCAATTTCCCGGGCGATGCAACGCAGGGCGCCCCTGTGATCGTGCTTGTTGACGCAGGATCAGCCTCGGCATCCGAAATCGTTGCCGGCGCGTTGCAGGATCATCACCGCGCATTGGTGATGGGTGAGCAAAGCTTTGGCAAGGGATCGGTGCAGACCGTCCTGCCGCTGTCGCGCGACACGGGCCTGCGCCTGACCATCGCGCGGTATCATTTGCCGTCAGGACGCAGCGTGCAAGAAGGCGGGATCAAACCCGATATCCAAGTGCCGCAGCTGTCCGACCCCGACTATGCCAAACGGATTTCGGTGCGCGAAACCGATTTACGCCGTCATTTGGTCAACGAACTTGCCGCCACGGACAAGGAATTGGAAGAGGATGTCAGCAAGGATCCCCGCTTCGCCAAAAGCGCCGAGGAATTAAAGGCAGAAGGCATTGAAGATTTTCAGCTTTATTATGCCATGGAGACACTGCAGCGTTTGGGTAAAAACACCATGCGGCTGGCCAAGAAAGATGATAAGACGCCCGCTCGTAATTAACTTGGGGCGTTTATCATGAATTTCCGTGCGATACGCATCGCAAGCTTAGCCCTGCCGCTGTTCCTGCTCGGCGGGGCTTATGTGTCGCAATATATCGGCGGCCTCTATCCATGCGAAATGTGTTGGTGGCAACGTTATCCGCATATGGCGGCGATACCGATCGCACTGCTCGCTTTTTTTGTCGCTAACCCGTTGGCGCAGCGCGTGTCTGTTGCTTTGGCGGCATTTGCCGTTTTTACCAGTGGTGTCATTGGCGGTTTTCACGCCGGGGTGGAATATGGATGGTGGCAGGGGATGACCGGCTGCACCAGCGCGATAACCGGCAGTGGTGAGGATTATATGAAGGCAATATTGAATGCGCCCCTGCTGCGCTGCGACGTTGCGCCGTGGCAGATGTTCGGTATTTCGCTTGCCGGATATAATTTCCTCTTGTCCTGCGGCGGTGCAGTCGCCATCTTATGGGCATTATGGAAAAACCCGAAATAGCTCAAAACCGCCGTGAACGGCCCGCCCCGATCAGCAAGGCAGACATCGCGCGCATGATCCGGGTCAATCAAGCGGGGGAATATGGGGCGAAACGTATCTATGCCGGGCAATTGGCGGTGATGGGAGATCGTACCGCCGCGTCACGTTCAATCGCGCATATGGCCGAACAAGAACAACGGCATTTGTCGGCATTTGACCAAATGATTGCAGAGCGCGGAGTGCGGCCCACTGCGCTGCAGCCGATATGGGACGTTGCCGGATTTGCGCTGGGCGCTGTGACCGCTGCCATTGGGCCAGAGGCGGCTATGGCCTGCACCGTAGCCGTGGAAACCGAAATTGACAAACATTATGCCGAACAGCTGGAGCAATTGGGCGACAGTGAACCCGAATTATCCGCAATGATAGCGGAATTTCAAGCCGAAGAATTGGAACATAAAGCAACTGCTTTGGCCGAAGGCGCAGAACGCGCACCTGCTTATCCAGTGATGAGCGCGGTAATCCGGGCCGGTTGCCGGGCGGCTATTTCTCTTTCTAAACGAATTTGAGCGTTTAGCGTTTAAGCTTGGGTTCACCTGCGTCAGTGGATAAAGTCGCAAAGACTTTTGGAGATTAAAAGTGAAAAAAAATGCAGCCCTGATCATTTCTATTTTCGCCATGGCGGCGGCAACCCCCGCTTTTGCTCAAACGGAAAACAATAATCTTGCAGGGCCGCAGGATGAGGATGTCAAAGTCAATCAATTGATTGTTTACGGCGATGACCCTTGCCCCGAAAGCACGGACAGTGAAATCGTTGTATGCGTTCGGCAGGCGGAACCTTATCGTATTCCAAAAAATTTGCGCAGCGACCCCAATGATCGGAGCAAGGAGGCGTGGACCAACAGGGTTCTGGCCTATGAATATGTCGCGGCCAACGGCATCGGCAGCTGTTCAAGCATTGGAGCGGGCGGGTTCACCGGTTGCGGTATCAAGGCGATTGATCAGGCCTATGCCGAACGCGCCGAGGATCCGGCGCTCACATTCGGGTTGCTGATCGCCGAGGCACGCCGCAACCGGCTGGCCGGGATTGATGCAGAGGCCGAGGATATTGAACAGACTGTGCTGGCCGAAGAACGCGCCGCTGCGCTCAAAAAACTACAGGCGCAGGCCGATAATGTTGAAGCCGATCCCGAATCCGTTGGTGAAGATGATACGCCCGGTGCGCAGCCATTGCCCGACCCGCGGTAAAGCTTATTTCTTCTGGCTTGCGACCCAATCCTTTACTTGCGTCTCTAATACGTCCAGCGGGACAGCACCCTGACCCAAAACTATGTCGTGAAACGCCGCCAATTTGAATTGGGCGCCCAGTTCCTTGCTGGCAAATTCGCGTAGTTCCCGGATTTTAAGCTCACCCAATTTATAGGCCAGCGCTTGGCCCGGCCAGCTGATATATCGGTTCACTTCGGCTTCGATATTCGCCGCAGATAAGGCGGTATTATCGGTCATGAAATCGATGGCCTTTTGCTTGCTCCAGCCTTTGGAATGAATTCCGGTATCGACAACCAGCCTGCATGCGCGCCACATTTCATAGGATAACCGCCCCATATCCTTTGCAGGGGTATCATATAGCCCCATCTCGATGCCCAACCGTTCCGAATATAGCCCCCATCCTTCGACAAATGCGGTAAAAAAAGCGCCATTTTTGCGAAAGTCGGATAACGGCAATTCCTGTTGCAGCGCAATTTGGTGATGATGGCCGGGCACGCCTTCATGGACGCTGAGCGCAGGTATTTCCCACAAGGGGCGCTGATCCAGCTTGGACGTGTTGACAAAATAATATCCCGCAATGCCAATTTCGGGCGAGCCTGGATTGTAATAGGCCGTGGTAGTACCCTCGGCTATTTCGGACGGAATTTCCTTTATGCCATACGGTAGCCGCGGCATTTTGCCAAAGAGCGAGGGCATTTGCCCGTCGATAATCTTTGTCACCCGCGCGACTTTTTCCATCAACTCCTCAGGCGTTTTGGCATAATATTGGGGGTCGGTGCGCAAATGGTCTATGAATGCCTCGCGGCTGTCATAACCAGCTTTCTTTGCAACCTCGACCATTTCCGCGCGGATGCGGGCGACCTCGTTCAGGCCGATTGAGTGAATTTCATCAGCGGTCAGGTTGGTCGTTGTTTGATTGCGGATCCGGTAATCATAATAAACCGCGCCGCCGGGCTGGGCCGACACGCCAGGGCCTTTGGCACAAGCGGGCTTATATTGCTGCACATACCAGTCATAATGTTTCTGCACCGCAGGGTTAATGAGCGCCGTGATTGTCGTCGCCGCTTGCAGGGCCAAGGCCTCAAATTCTTCGGCATCCATATTATCCGGTTTTTTGCGCGTATAAGGCGCATAGAAACGAGACTGTTTCACATCTTCGGCAATCAGGCCGGATATCGTTTTTTCATAACCGTCAAGCGCATCGCAGGGCAGGGTATATTTGCCCTTTATCGCGACATTGGCAACCGCGATGCTTTCATCATTCACCCGGGCATATTGTTTCAACCGGTTATTATAGCTTTGATAATCGGCGGCGCTGCGAAAGGGTAAGTTATCTGCCATGCCCGCAACCGTTTGATGCCATCCGGACCGGTTGGTGAAGTTGATCGCCCGTTGCCCCATGCCATTGGCTTCAATTGTCTCGCTCAGTGTGCGTTCCAAGATCGCATAGTCAACCTGGGCAGCGGCGCTTAACCCATCTTTGCCGATTGCACGTAACTTTGCGAGGACGGTCGCCGCCGATTTTGCCTGCCGGTCCAGTCCCGCTAAACTATAGTCGCCAAGCTCATTGGCATAATCATCAACGCCAAGCGAGCTTGCAAAAACCGGCGATTCCTTGAGGGCATCAGCCCAATATTCTTCAACCAATTGCGCCAGCGCGGTGTCGGCGGAGGATGCCTGCGCGGCCTGTTCAGCTTGGACTGGCGCTGGCGTAACAATCGAAATAATCGCGAGTGCGGCGGCGGCAGTCAAAAACGAGTTACGCATTTTTAGGTTCTCCCGAGAATATTGTTATTCTATGGTCTATGCAAAGGGGAAGCATATGGCCAGCAAGATTGAAGATTTTTTGGCAAATAACCGAAAACCCTATAGGAAATCTCTGAAACCTGACGCGATAGAAAAAGGCATGGCCGGTTTATCGATCCTGCTGATTTTGGCGGCGGGAACCGCGCTCGCAAAGGGATATAACCAATGGCATTCACTGCCGTGGCAGGTTTGGGCACATTTAGGCACAATATTGACAGCGCTGCTGATTACACCTGTGATGATGCTGCGCAAACGGGGAGACAAACTGCACCGAATTTTGGGTTGGATATGGTCGGTTGCTATGTTCGCGACTGCGTTGATCAGCTTTGACATTCGCCTTATTGGGCGCGGCGAGTTCAGTTACATTCACCTGTTATCGGCGCTGACGATAGTGACTGTGCCGTTGCTGATTTTGTCTGCGCGCAAACATAACGTAGGATCGCATCGCAGACAGGTTCGAATACTTGTGTTCGGCGCTTTGTTGATTGCGGGATTTTTTACCTTTCCCTTTGGCCGGTTGATGGGGAATTGGTTATTCGGTTAACGATTTCGTTCGCTTCATTGTAATCCAGATGACATTTTTTGGGTGCAACACGCCTACGTCAGTTAACAGCCAAAAGGACTTAGGATGCGGCAGAAGATTGTTTGGGTGCTTGCGCTTTCGATGCTGTCCCTATCGGGATGCGCGACATATATCGGATCCACAGGCAGCGCCGCTGCGCCCACAGTTTCTAAGGCATCCGCTCCGCAAACTGCATTGGAGGCGTTGCGGCCATATTATGCGGGGCTGAATGAAGCCCTGCCAGTTGCGCCTGCTGGCGTGTCCTTGCCCTTGGACAGCGTCATAACGCGGTTTGCCTTTGGTTCTTGCGTGAATGAGAATCGCGACATGGATTTTTGGAATGTTATCGCCGCTGAAAAACCGCAGGCATTTTTTCTGATTGGCGATAATGTCTACGGTGACACAGAAACCAATCACGCAGCAACCATTCCGTCGCTTCAGGCGAGTTATCGCAAACTTTCCAGTCGGCAACAATTTGCCGATTTCCGAAAAAATGTGCCGATGATGGCCACTTGGGACGACCATGATTACGGGGCCAATGATGCCGGCGGTAGTTTCACGTTTAAGGAATATGCCGAAAAGATATTTGAAAACTATTGGGGTTCTGCTGACCAGGTTCGCTCGCGCCCCGGCGTATATGAAAGCCGGATCGTTGGACCAGAGGGCAAACGGGTTCAGTTCATCCTGCTGGATACGCGATTTTTCCGGTCGGACCTGGCCCGTATGCGCTATCAAAAGGAACGCCCGCCGCTGGGTCCATACATCCCGAATGTGGACCCTGCTGCCACGATGCTGGGCGATGCGCAGTGGCAATGGTTGGAGGCGGAGCTGGCGCGGCCGGCGGACCTGCGGTTCATTATTTCGTCGGTGCAGGTAATCACCAGCGCGCATGGGTATGAAAGCTGGTATAATTTCCCAAAACAGCGGGAAAAACTATATGCGCTGTTGGCGGCGAAAAATGTCAATAACGCGGTATTATTGAGCGGCGACCGCCATGCAGCTGCGATGTACCGCGAAAATGTGCCCGGCCTATCGCGGCCATTATATGAATTCACTTCAAGCTCGCTTAACTTTGCTTTTGGTGACGGTGACAATGGCGCACGCGAACCCGATCCTGCACGGCTGGGCGGCTTTTGGGCGAGTGAAAATTTTGGTCAGGTGGATATTGACTGGACCGCACGCACGGTGACCATGACCCTGAAAAAAAGCGATGGCAGCCGGATAGAGCAGCAAAAGATAGGGACATTTTAGGGGCTAGACCCTGATATTGCGGCTGGAAACTAATTTCTGTTGTAACTTGTTTGACCCGCGCTTTTTTGGCAGGGCAAGGCGCTATTATCGCTAGCTGAAGCATTTTTGCGTGTGCCCGACCCCGATACCGCCGACTTGTTGATTAGTGACAAGCTGACCGGTGCCGATTGGCGCGCGCATAAGAGTAATCGGCGAGCATATTGGTGAACAGCGCCACATGGGGCCTTGTCCTTGGCAAAGCGATGCTGGGCGACAGCGAAGGCACGAAGCTGCTATTCGCCCCTGCACGCATAAATAGCTGCGGGGGTCAGTGGATAGTGCCCAGAGTGGTTTCGACCGACAGCATGATGATTAGCCGTTCAATCTGCCGCCAGCGGCAAAATTGGATATGATTGCCGACATTGCGGCTTGCTTCTGCCCGTTCGGCGGCTTCCAATCCAGCTTGTTTGCCGTAATCGGAAATCAGCGTCTCCGCCTCTGCCACATCATGCGGTTGAACATATAAAGGCAGATACATGGGCGGTTGCGACCTATTTATTGTTATTCGAGGGTGCAGGCAGCGCCGGGGTGCGACGTGCCTGCTGAACCCCATATGCCAAACAGGCATGGATTAACCGTCAAAGCGCTTGGTTACCCGGATATTTACTATTCACCCGAATAAGGCGCTTGCCAGTTTCGGGGCAAAGGTGGCAAAGAGAAAACATGAATGAAATGAAACCAAAAGATAATAAAATGGCTGGCGGGATTTTTGTTGCTGCGGGGTTAATGGGCGGCGCGATTATCGGCATTGCTTATGGTCAGCCGTCGATTGGTATGGTCGCAGGACTTGCCGTAGGTGCGGCCGCCGCGCTGCTGGTCTGGTTTTGGGACGTGGCGAGAAAATAAGGGGCGCAACAACCATGGCACATCATGTTCGTAATATTTCAATCCTATGCGCTATTGCCGCTGCGGGCGGTATATATTGGGCGACACGACCCGATGTCGCGCAGGTGCCGATTGAGCAGCTGACGGGACCGAATGTTCAATTAAAGTCGGTGGAAACGCGGGTTCAGAAAATTCCGACGGTTAACGTTGCGGACGTCAAACGCTGGTCCAAAGATGGAAAGCCCAATGCAGCGGAAGGTTTGCAAGTTGCCGCCTTTGCCGAAGGGCTCGATCATCCGCGCAACATGTATGTTTTGCCCAATGGCGATGTTCTGGTTGCCGAAGCCAATAAACAGCCAAGCAAAGGCGGCGGCATTACCGATTGGGTTGCCGGATGGTTGATGGATAAAGCAGGTGCGGGCGTGCCCTCTGCCGACCGTATCACCTTACTGCGCGACGCCGATGGCGATGGTAAGGCGGAGATGAAGACGGTGTTTCTGGAGGGGTTAACCTCTCCCTTTGGTATGGCATTGGTGGACGGGCGCCTGTTCATTGCCAATACGACCGGCATTGTCGCCGTGCCCTATAAGGATGGAGATACCAAGGCGGCCGAGAAACCGGCCAATATCTTCAATATGAATGCCAAAGCGCCCAATATGCATTGGACCAAAAACCTGATCGCCAGCGCCGATGGCAAAAAGCTTTATGTGGCCGTCGGATCGAACAGCAATATCGGCGAAGGCGGGATGGAGATTGAACGCGGGCGTGCGATGATTATCGAATTTGACCTGCAAACGCGGAAGGGCGTGCCATGGGGTGTGGGGCTGCGCAATCCGGTTGGTATGGATTTTGACGATCAGGGGCAGCTGTGGACCGTAGTGAATGAACGCGATATGCTGGGTTCTGATATGGTTCCCGATTATCTGACCATGGTTCCCGAAGGATCCGATTTCGGCTGGCCCTATCATTATTGGGGCGGCTTTACCGACGAACGGATTGAAGACGTCCGGCCCGAAATGCGGCAATATGAACGCCGCCCGGACTATGGTTTAGGCCCGCATACCGCGCCGCTCGGCCTCGTATTTTCGCGGGGGACAAAGCTAGGCGACAAATATGCGTCGGGTGCTTTTATCGCTCGGCACGGTTCATGGAACCGCGTGCCCGCTTCGGGCTATGACGTTATTTTCGTCAAATTCCGCAATGGCCGCCCGGTGGAACAACCCTTGCCTGTGCTCGACGGGTTTTTGGACAAAGACGGAAATGCGCAAGGCCGCCCGACTATGGTCGCGGTTGATAAGGCGGGCGGATTGCTGGTCAGCGACGATGTTGGCAACCGTATCTGGCGGGTGACAGCGGGATAGTATCCAGCGTCAGCCCGCCATCTCTTCGGCGCTTAACGCATAGAGCAAATCCGCCCCTGCCATCGCACTGTTTTTCAGCGATAATGCCTCTGCCACCATTACATCCAGATAATAGCGGCAAGTCACAGTCTTTGCTTTCAGGAATGCATTATCTGGATCACCATCCAGTCCCGCCTGCGCTGCTCGCAATTGCGTAGCCATTAACCAGCCGCAGGTTGCAACAGATACCATGGTGGTAAAGGCGTAGCTGCCGCTCAACCGGTCATCAATCGACGCTTGGTTCAGCATCCAGCTGGCAACCTCGGTGCAGGCCCCCGCCAACTCTTTGAGTGTGGGTGCATCGCCTGCCTCAGCGCCAATTCGCGCTAGGTGGTCCATCAGCACCGATCCGCCGCCTATGCCCAATTTGCGGCCAACAAGGTCAGCGGCTTGGATACCGTTTGTGCCCTCGTAAATTTGTGCGATCCGGGCGTCGCGGTAATATTGCGCAGCGCCAGTTTCCTCAACATAGCCCATGCCGCCATGCACCTGTATGCCAAGCGAGGCAATTTCGCTGCCCATGTCGGTGCCATAAAGCTTTGCCAGCGGGGTCATCAAATCGGCCATCTCGCGCGCGCCGTCAATATCGAGCGCAGCGCGGTCCACCTGTCCGGCGGCATAATAAAGCAAAGCGCGAATGGCCTGCGTTCCGGCTTTCATGCGCAGCAGCATCCGGCGCACATCGGGATGTTCGATAATCGCGACAGGATCGCGGCTATCACCGCCAGCGCGGGCCGATTGGGTGCGTTCTTGTGCAAACCATATCGCCTTTTGCGTTGCCGCCTCGCCAATTTGTACGCCCTGTAGCCCGACATTGATCCGTGCATTATTCATCATCGTGAACATCGCCCGCATGCCGCCAAATTCCGGCCCAATCAGCTCGCCAACACATTCGCCCTCTTCCCCATAGGCAAGCACGCAGGTTGGTGACGCATTGATCCCCATTTTATGTTCGATTGAAACGACTTTAATGTCATTTTGCGCGCCGATACTGCCGTCCGACCCGACCTGATATTTGGGCACCAGAAATAACGATATACCCTTGGTTCCAGCGGGAGCATCCGGCGTGCGCGCAAGCACCAGGTGGACGATATTGTCGGCCATGTCATGGTCGCCAAAGCTGATATAGATTTTCTGCCCGCGAATTTGATATTTGCCATCACCCAGCGGCGTTGCAGTTGCTTTTAACGCGCCCACGTCGCTGCCCGCTTGTGGTTCGGTCAGGTTCATCGTGCCGGTCCATTCGCCGGTCGATAATTTCGGCAAGAACAGAGCTTTCTGCGCGTCGCTGCCATGGTGATAGATGGATTCAATCGAACCCACCGACAATATCGGGCATAATGCAAAGGCCATATTCGCCGCGCCCAAACTGTCGAGCGCCATTAAGGCGAGCGAGAAGGGCAGGCCCTGTCCGCCAAATTCGGCAGGGGCGTTGATCGACCCCCAGCCATTGGCAACATAATTTTTATACGCCTGCACATATCCATCGGGCATGACGACCCGGCCATCCTGAACCCGCGCACCCACGGTATCGCCAATGCGGTTAAGCGGGGCAAATTCGTTCGCCGCAAATTCGCCCACGCCTTCGACAATAGCCTGCACCATATCAGGAGTCGCATCGGCGAACCTTTCATGCGCGGCCAATTCCTCAATGCCGGTTATATGATTGAGAACAAATATCTGCTCAGTTGTGGGCGCGGTGAAGCTCATGGATAAAATTTTTCCTGTGTTGATATATTTTGCACGTTATAGCGTGTCCTTATGCCAGCCCCAAACACCCTAGGGAATAGCGGGATTTTCCCCGTAACCGATTCGGCCATTCTCGCCGCATCCGACCTGCTGCGCGCTGGCGCTATTGTCGCTGTACCGACTGAAACCGTCTACGGGCTTGCTGCCGATGCCAGCAATGCAGACGCGGTTGCGGCGATATATCGGACCAAGGGACGACCCGATTTTAACCCCTTGATTGTTCACGTTCCCGATATGGCGGCGGCCCAATCATTGGCGCAGTTTGACGATCGCGCCAAAGCGCTGGCCTCGGCATTTTGGCCGGGACCATTGACGTTGGTACTGCCACTGGCGCAGCAAGCAAATGTTGCCGCAGCGGTGACCGCAGGGCTGCCGACGATTGCGCTGCGCTGTCCGGCCCATGCGGCGATGCAGCAATTGCTGCGCGTTAGCGGCCTGTGCCTTGCCGCACCATCGGCCAATCGCAGCGGCGGGATCAGCCCGACCAGAGCCGCCCATGTTGCCGCCAGTTTGGGCGGCGCTGCGCCTATGATATTGGACGGCGGTCCGTGCAGTGCGGGCCTCGAATCCACGATCATCGCGCTGCGCCCAAGTGGCTGGCAAATGCTGCGCCAGGGACCGGTGACCGAAATGGAGGCGCAGCGAATCTTGGGATGTCCGTCGATGCCGGTGACCAGCGCAAAAATCGAAGCGCCGGGTCAATTGGCCGGCCATTATGCGCCGAATAAACCGCTCAGGCTGAATGCAGAAACGGCGCAGGCGGGGGAATGGCATATTGGCTTTGGCGCGATAGAGGGCGACGATAATTTATCGGCGCCCGGCGATTTAGCGCAGGCGGCAGCGCGGCTTTTTGACGCTTTGCATATTGCCGATGCATCGTCATCTGAACGGATCGCTGTTGCGCCCATTCCGCAATCGGGCATAGGCGCTGCAATTCACGACCGGTTAAAACGGGCTGCATCAAGTTAAGGCTATGGTGCGTTTTTTATTCCTTTTTTTGGTGTTGCTCTTACCCGCTGCGGCCGGTGCCGTGCCGCAGCAGCCCGATATTGACGCCTATCGCGCTCTTGTTGCTCTTGATAAACGGATCATCACGACAGGCTACCGGCTGGCCGGTGCCAATGCGCCTTTTTGTAAGAATAGACAGCATAATCCCGGATGGGCACTCCATAGTTACCGCCAATATCCCGACCGGGATACTGCACGGGCCGCCTTTGCCTTTCCGATGCCCGTGGCGATTGCCGCGCTGGTCGATGGCGGGCCAGCAGATAAAGCCGGTTTGCGTGAAGGCGACAGCTTCACCGATTTGCCCGGCGGCATTTGGTGGGGGGGAGAGCTGATTAAACATGAACCCAGCTTTGAACTGACCGATATGATCGGCACTCGCCTTGCGGAATTATTGGACGGCGGGGAGGCGGTGAACTTACCGATCAAAACTGCGGCGGATAATCGGGAGCGCACGGTGGCGCTTCGTCCGCCCGCCATTTGCGCCTCGACATTTATCATTTCCTCCGATGGGAAGGATGATGCAGGGGCGGACGGCCAATATGTGCGGATCAGCGCTGCCCTTGCCGAATATACTCCCGATCCGGAAGAATTTGCCGCAATCGTCGCGCATGAGCTTGCCCATAATATATTGGAACATCGCAAGCGGCTGGACGGAATGAAGGTGAAGCGCGGCATTGGCAGGATGTTCGGCAAAAGCAAAAAGGCGATTTTGCAAACGGAGGTAGAGGCCGACCAGTTATCGGTCTGGTTGATGGTAAATGCGGGCTACGACCCCAGCGCAGCCGTCCGTTTTTGGCAGCGGCGCGGCCCGGAAAAAGGCCTTGGCCTATTGAGTGATGGCACGCATCCGGGCTGGCGTGACCGAGTGAAAATGTTGGAAGCAGAAATCAAACTTATCGAAGCATTGGACCGGCGCAGCTTACCGTATCAACCACCATTATTGGCCAAAATGTAACAATCGTTGGAAAAACGGCTATTGCTCCTCATTTCTTTGTTATCGGCTGTTCCCAATGCCGTTTTCTTCGAATAGAAGACGAAACAACGGTCGGAGGGGCAGTGCGTACATATAAATATCACAAATTATCAGTGGCATTGGCGCTTGCGCCTGCGCTCTTGCTCGGTGCCTGCAATGATAAAAAGGCGGCGGCACCGACCGCAAATGCGCAGGCGGATGAAATCCTGCCGGTGAAGGTTGCGATTGTGCAGCCATCCAATTTGCTGCGGACAATAGAAGCGGCCGGGTCCGTTCGGCATCGCCGCGAAACGCCGCTTGGTTTCACAACCGCCGGCAAGGTTTCTGTGGTGCGATATGATGTCGGCGACTATATTAAACGCGGGGCATTGGTCGCGGCGCTTGATACCACCAATGTAGAGGGTGATTTGAACGTCGCCCGCGCCGAACAGGAACGAGCCAACGCCGAATTTGGCCGGGTCGCGCAGCTATATAAGGACGGATGGATCACCAAAGGCAGATATGAAGCCGCCGATGCCACGCGCAAAGCCGCCGAAGCCCGCGTCGCACAGGCTGGTTTTGCGACCGGAACATCGCGCATTTATGCCCCCTCCAGCGGCGTTGTGCTATCCCGCTTTGCGCAGCCGGGACAAGTGATCGCAGCAGGCAGCCCGGCAATTTTAATGGGGCAGGATGATGAGGGTTTTGACTTTCGGGTGGCAGTTGTAAATAGCGACGCCGCCAAATTGCGCCCCGGCATAGCGGCCATGATCAGCTTGGACGGGCAAGATGCCGATCCGTTTCAAGCGACGATTAGCGAGATTGAAGGCCGCGCCGATGCGGCCACTGGCGCTTTTATCATTCACTTTCGCTTGCCTGCAAAATCCGGGATCAGATCGGGCCAAATTGGCAAGGCAGCGATTAAATTGCCTGCCGCCGATGATGGTTCCCTGCAAATCCCGGCGAGCGCATTATTCGCGGTGCGGACGGGTGAGGGGCTGGTCTATGTGGTCGATCCCAAAAGCAATATTGTGCAAACCCGTAATGTCACCATTGGCGCATTAACGGACGGCTTTGTAATGGTGAAAGGCGGTATATCAGCGGGCGAAATGATCGTGGTGTCTGGCGGTGAGAAATTGTCACGCGGGATGAAAGTCCAACCGGTTCGGACAGCCGGATAAAAATGGGCCAATCTTAATGCATCTGGCCGAATTCGCTATCCGCCGCTGGCAGCTGACTTTGGTGCTGTTCATGTTGTTATGCGGCCTTGGCATATCGGCATTTCTGTCGATCCCGCGTGCGGTCGATCCGCATTTTTCCATGCCAGTTGTGTCGATTGTCGCCACCCTGCCAGGCGCAGATGCAGCAGAAATTGAACAAACTGTGGCGAAGCCCATTGAGGAGTTGGTGCAAGGATTGGAGGATGTCAAACAGGTGGCATCGACCAGCAATGACGGCAGCGCAGTCATCCGCGCCGAATTTGATTGGTCGGGTGATCCGGATGAATATTTCAATGATACGGTGCGTGAAGTATCCGCGCTGCGCAGTCAATTGCCCGCTGGTTTGGCGCGGCTCAGCTTTGAAAAAATTCGAACCACCAACACGTCCGTTTTGCAAATTGCGTTGGTGAGCGAAACCGCAAGCTGGTACCGGATGGAAAAATATGGCCGCGATGTTAGCGAGGCTTTGGGCCGTTATGCGGAGGTTCGTCAGGCCGAAATTCATGGTCTGCCTCAACCCGAAATTACGATAGCGATTAAGCCCGGAAAACTGGCCGAGTTGCAGCTTCCAGCCAGTGTTGTGGCCGATGCCGTAAAGCTTGCGGGCGCAGATGTGCCGAGCGGCTCTGTGGTCAGCGGCCAGCGCCGGTTTAATGTGGAGGCGGGCGGCGCATTTCGTGATTTAGATACGATCCGCGCTCTTCCGCTGCGCACCAACGACGGTGCGGCGCTGCGCCTGTCCGATATCGCCGATGTCAGCTTTGGCGCAGAGGAGCAGCGGGTTCGCGTGTCGCATAATGGCAAGCGGGCGATTTTTATCACCGCGAATCAGAAACAGGGAACCGACGCTACAAAGCTGCGCGATGTTTTGGTTGCGGAGCTGGAAAGGCAGAAAGAATTTTTGCCGCCCGATATTGAAGCGGTGGTGCAATTTGATCAAAGCAAGGACATTAAAAAACGCTTGCGCGAACTTGCCCGTGATTTTGCAATCGCGCTGTTCCTTGTCATCTTCACTCTGCTGCCTCTTGGGTTTCGGGCATCGGCGATTGTGATGATATCGATACCGTTATCCATCGCCTGCGGATTGCTTGCCGTATATGGCAATGGCTATAATCTAAGTCAGCTCGTGGTGGCGGGTTTCATATTGTCGCTCGGCCTGCTGGTGGATGACAGCATCGTCGTGGTCGAAAATATCGCGCGCCATCTGCGCATGGGTAAAGACCGGGCATTGGCTGCGATTGAAGGCACCAAAGAAATTACCAAGGCAGTATTGGGATCGACCGGCGTATTGATATTCGCCTTTCTCCCCTTGCTATTCTTGCCCGAGGGCGCGGGCAAATTCACCCAAAGTTTCATCCGCACCATCATCTATACCGTTGGTGCGTCGATGATCGTATCGCTCACCATTGTGCCTTTTTTAACCAGCCGGATGCTGCGCCGCGACGATGATCCGGAGGGCAACGCCGTTATGAAATGGATGATGCGCAACATTGACCGTTTCTATAAACCATTGCTCACCCGCGCGCTCGCCATGCCGCGCCGCTTTGTATGGGGGGCGCTTGCGATTACTTGCTCGGCATTTCTGCTGGTTCCGGTTATGGGTTTCAGCCTGTTTCCCAATGCCGACACATCCTATTTCCGCGTTCAGATAGAGGCCGAGCAAGGGGCGAGCCTCGATCAAACCGGCGATCTGGTCAAAGAAGCGTCGGCAATATTGGCCGCAGAACCAGCGATAAAATTGCGTGCCGAAACGGTGGGCGGGTTTAATCCATCGGTATTTTACAATGTGTTTGAGCGCGGCGAGAAAAATAACCAAGGCGAAATCCTGGCCGTCATGGATGAATGGGAGGGGCAGAAAAGCATCGATATGGTCAGCCGCCTGCGTGAAAAGCTGGATAAAATTGTCGGTGCGCGGGTGAAGGTCGTGTTGTTTCAAAATGGCGCGCCGCTCAATGCACCGGTGGAGTATAGAATAATCGGGCCGGATCAGGATGTGTTAAAACAATGGGCGGGCAAGGTTGCGGAGATAATCAAAAAAACGCCTGGTACGCGCGATGTTGTCAACCCTTTGGCGGTGGACCGGGTCGATTTGGATATTGGGCTTGATGACGCGAAAGCCGCGCTTCTTGATATTCCCTCAGGCGCACCGCGCCGCGCCATCCGGCTCGCACTCAGCGGAGAGCGGGCGGGCACATACAGGGATAGCGAGGGGGACAGCTATCCGGTAACCGTGCGCCTGCCGATCAATAATGCGCAGCCCATTTCGGCATTGGATCAAGTCTATGTCGCGACGCGCAGCGGACAGCCGGTGCAGCTGCGCGAAATCAGCAATCCGCAACTGGTATCGTCGCCTTCGTCGATCCGCCGGTATAATCTGGAACGGTTTGTCGCGGTTACCGCACAGGTGCGTCCGGGAACCGTGCTGTCAAAGGTAAACGGCAATGTCGAACGCGAATTGGCAAAGCTGCAACTGCCCAATGGATATTCGATCAGCGTCGGCGGGGAGGCCGAGAAAATCAACCAAACATTTGGCGGCTTTGGTCCGATTATCCTCACCGCCATTTTCTGTATCTTTGCCATATTGGTCGCGGAATTTGGACGGTTTAGGGAGGCGTTGGTGGTGGCGGGCGTCATACCGCTGGGCACGTTTGGCGGTTTAATTGCGTTATTGGTGACGGGCAATACACTCTCCTTCCTCGCGGTCATCGGCTTTGTCGCCTTGATCGGGATAGAGATTAAAAACTCCATCCTGCTCGTCGATTTCACCAGCCAGCTGCGGGCAGGGGGAATGAAGCTGATCCAGGCGATCGAAAAAGCAGGAGAGGTGCGCTTCCTTCCCGTCCTGCTGACATCGGTGACCGCGATCGGTGGATTGATGCCGCTCGCCCTATTTGGGGGCAGCCTATATGGGCCGTTGGCGATTGTGCTGATCGGCGGGTTAATCTCTTCCACCTTATTATCGCGTATCGTTACTCCGGCCATGTATTTACTCGTCGTGCGTAGCACGGTGAAGCATGAGGAGGAAACCGCCCCTGACGCCGTGCCTGCCTTGTAAGGCGGCAATCACGCCTTATGTAAGAAGCATCACAACAGGAGTTTGAAATGGCGCAGCAGCAGGCAATTTTGGCAGGCGGATGTTTTTGGTGCACAGAGGCCGTGTTCGGCCAATTGGCGGGCGTGACCCGCGTCCAAAGCGGATATATCGGCGGGCATCTGGCCGATCCCACCTATAAACAGGTATGCAGCGGATCAACCGGCCATGCAGAGGCCATTCGGATTGATTTCGACCCGGACGTCATCAGCTATGGCGATTTATTGGAAATATTCTTCGCAACACACGACCCCACGCAGCTGAACCGCCAAGGCAATGACATTGGCACCCAATATCGCAGCGCGATTTTCCCTGTCAGCGAGGAGCAGCGCGCTGCGGCCAAGGCAGGCATTGAAAAAGCGCAGGCCGATTGGCCAGCGCCGATTGTGACGACTATCGAAGAGGCCGATATCTGGTATCCGGCCGAAGATTATCATCAGGAATATTGGGATGGCGAAGGGCAACGCAACCCATATTGCCTTGCGGTGATCCCGCCCAAGTTGGCGAAGCTGAAAAAGGGTTACGCGGACCGGCTGGTAAAAGGCGAAAATTAACCTTACTGGGTTAGGCATTCTGACGTCAGAAAAAAGTAAGGCCGCATATATGACCCACAAACCCATCCGTAAGGCTGTGTTTCCCGTTGCCGGACTGGGAACTCGTTTCCTACCCGCGACAAAGGCTATTCCCAAAGAGATGTTGCCAGTGGTTGACCGCCCGCTGATCCAATATGCCGTCGATGAGGCGCGGGAGGCTGGTATCGAGCAGATGATATTTGTCACCGGGCGCGGCAAAAGCGCGATTGAGGATCATTTCGACATCGCTTTTGAACTGGAACGCACCATGGCGGAACGCGGCAAAAGCCTCGCGGTGCTTGAACCCACGCGGCTCGGCCCGGGCAATTGCGCCTATGTGCGGCAGCAGGAGCCGATGGGGCTGGGTCATGCCATTTGGTGTGCGCGGGACATTGTCGGCGATGAACCCTTTGCGATATTCCTGCCCGATGAATTTATGCACGGATCGCCCGGATGTATGGCGCAAATGGTGAAGGCGTATAATGAAGTCGGCGGCAATTTGATCAGCGTGCTGGAAGTACCGCAAGATAAGGTGTCGAGCTATGGCGTTATTGATCCTGGTGCCTCCCATGGAGCCCTTACCGAGGTTAAAGGCCTGGTTGAAAAGCCCGCTATTGCCGATGCACCTTCCAACTTAATCATCTCGGGCCGTTATATTTTACAGCCAGAAGTGATGCGGACTTTGGAAAATCAGGAAAAGGGTGCGGGCGGCGAAATTCAATTGACCGACGCAATGGCACGGATGATCGGTAATCAGCCTTTTCACGCTGTCACCTTTGACGGCAAACGCTATGATTGCGGATCAAAAGTCGGCTATATAGAAGCGAATTTGGCGATTGCGCTGCAACGGGACGATATGGCTGACGAAGTGCGGGCCATCGCACAGGCGTTGCTGGCATAGCTACCGTTCATCGCGGCGTAATCGGCAGCCGAATATTAAGCGCGAGTAAGGGAGAAATAATATGCGAATTCTTCTTCTATTATCTGCGCCTTTCCTGCTGTCCGGCTGTGTAACGTCGATTGTCAAAGATGTCGTCACCGCGCCCGTTAAGGTCGTTTCCAAAACCGCCGATGTCCTGACCACCAGCCAATCGGAGTCAGACGAAAAAAGAGGGCGGGCGCTGCGCCAAAAAGAAGAGAATTTGGGCAAATTGGCGCGAAAGAGAGATAAAGCGCAGGATAAATGCGAGAATGGCGACCAAGGCGCATGCGACGATCTGCGCGATATAGAGCGGGAAATTGATGCGGAGCAGGATCGTTCGATTTAGGGTCCGGACCCTAACTTAATCGTGCCGCGTTATTCGCTGCGCAATGCCTCAATAGGCGACAAGCGCGATGCACGGATGGCCGGGTAGCCGCCAAATGCCAGACCGATGAGCGCAGAGAAGATGATAGCGCCGATGGCAACCACGACACTGATCGGCGCAGGAAAGTCGGCATAGGCCTGAAATGCCATTGCCGCGCCCTTGGCAAGGATTAAGCCAATGCCGCCGCCAATGATGCACAACACTGCCGCTTCCACCAGAAACTGATTGCGGATATCGGTGCGCTTTGCCCCCAATGCCATGCGCAGGCCAATTTCGCGGGTGCGTTCGGTGACGCTGACCAGCATGATATTCATAATGCCGATCCCGCCAACCAATAGCGATATGGACGCGATGGCAACAAGGACGGCCTGAAATATGCCAGTGACCTCGCCTGTTACTTCCGCAATTTCGGTCGTGGTGCGGACCGTGAAGGGGCTAATCTTACCTTCAGGGATACGGTAGCGGTCGCGCAGCAGGCTCTTAATTTCCTTCTGCCCGGCGGTTAGCGCTTCTTCATCGTCAAAGCCAACGAAGGCCAGATGAATGTCATCGGGACCTTGCTGCGTATTTTCAATCAACCGTTGCCGCATGGTTTTCAATGGGACGAGTATCGTGTCGTCATTGTCATTGCCAAAGCTGCTGCCCTTGCTTTCCAGTAGGCCGATGATGGTGAAGGGCACGTTGTTGACGCGCACGGTTTCGCCGACCGGATCAAAACTGCCGAATAATTTTGTCGCCACGGTCTGGCCGATGACCATGACGCGTGAACCCGAATTGACGTCGCCATCATTGATGAAGCGGCCATCATCGACATTCAGGTTGGAAACGACCGCATAAGCCGGCGTCACACCGCTCGCCAATGTGGTCGCGTTACGCCCGCTGGCCACCAATTGCACGCTGGTGCGCAGCTGCGGCGCGGCGGCGATGATGCCAGGCACTTGTTTTTGGATCGCGCGAATATCTCTTTCGGTCAGGCGGCCCCGGTCGGTTTGCCGCCTTGGTCCGTCACTATCGGGTTCCGGCACAATAATCGCCATGTTGGAGCCCAGCGCGCTGATGGAATCGGTGACCGACACCTGCGCTCCTGCGCCGACGGCGACGGCCAGTATCACGGAGAACACACCTATCATCACGCCCAAAGTGGTCAGCACAGACCGCATTAAATTGGTGCCAAGCGCAGTGAAGGCAATCGCGACATTCACGCCCCAGCCCGCCAGATTTTGCCGAAGCTTAGCCATTGGCCAACGTCCTCTTGCGGTTTTTGACCAGCGCATCGTCGATGACTTTGCCATCGCGGAACAGGACGCGGCGCTGCGCATATTCGGCAATATCCGGCTCATGCGTGACCAATATCACGGTGATACCTTTTTCGTTGAGCGATTGAAACACCGCCATAATGTCGAGCGATGTTTGCGTGTCTAGCGCCCCGGTTGGCTCATCCGCGAGCAGCATGAGCGGTTTTGTCACGAGCGCCCGCGCGATCGCCACGCGCTGCTGCTGTCCGCCGGATAATTTGGCAGGGCTATTGAGCAGCCGGTCGCCAAGGCCCATCTCGACGAGCTTTTCTTCGGCCAGTCGGAGCCGTTCGGCGCGCGGCACACCGGCGTAAATCAGCGGCACAGCCACATTGTCCAATGCGCTGGTGCGGGCGAGCAGATTGAATTGTTGAAAAACGAAACCGATTTTCTGATTCCGGATTTCGGCGAGCTGGTCATTCGACAATGTCTTGGTATCCACACCGTCCAGCATCAATGTGCCCGATGTCGGAATATCAAGACATCCGATCATATTCATAAAGGTTGATTTGCCCGATCCGCTGGTTCCCATGATCGCGACAAATTCACCATTTTCGATGGTCAGGCTGACCCCGTTGACGGCGTGAACGATTTCGCCGCCAATGGTAAAGTCTTTGACCAGATCACGGGTTTCAAGAAGCGGAGTCATCTTCCCCCGTATCCGCATCAGCCTCAGCCTCGGTTTTTGGTTTCAATGATTTGGTGCGGGTCAGAACTTTTTCGCCTGGTTTCAAGCCGCTAATGACTTCGGTATATTCATCACCTTCGACGCCGATGGTAACGATCCGCGCTTTGGGTTTATAGGGATCATTGGTCGCAACATAGACGAGCGCCTGCCGTTTTTGCTTGTCGGGCTTTTTCTCGCCGCCATTGTCCTGTGTTTCGCGGTCGGCGGCGCGAGGACGAAACCGCAGGGCAGGGCTAGGCACGCGTGTCACATTGCTTTTCGACCCAGTGATGATTTCAATATTGGCGGTCATTCCGGGCAGCAGCTTACCCTCCAGATTATCGACGTCGATGATGACAAGATAGCTGACGACATTCTGACTTTCGACCGGCGCTTGGCGTACTTGGCGGACCTTGGCTTTGAATATATCGTCGGGGTAACTATCGACGGTGAAGGTAACATTCTGACCTTCTTTCACTTGCCCGATATCGGCTTCATCCACCGATGCTTCTACCTGCATTTTGGTGATGTCGGCCGCGATTTCAAACAGATTGGGGGTTTGGAAACTCGCCGCCACGGTGGTTCCCGGCTCTACCAGCTTGTTGATAATGACACCGCTGGCCGGCGCGACAATATTGGTCCGATTAAGATCGAGCCGAGATGACGATAGCTGCGCGCCTGCCTGACGGATTTGGGCCCGGCTGCTGTTAATCTGAGTCTGCGTGACCTGCACAGCATTGCGGGCGGCGATCAGCTGCGTTTCGGCCAAATCAAGATCGGCCTTGGACAGAAAACCTTTATCGGCCAGCGCCTTGCGCCGCGCAAAATTGCGCTGTTGCAGGGCAAGGTCGCTGCGGGCTTTTTCGGCATTGGCTTGCGCCTGTTGTAGTCCGGCCTGTGCCAATGCAACCTGTGCCTCACCCTGATTGACTTGGGCCCCGACGCGGGTGGGATCAATCACCGCTAGCACCTGTCCTTTAGTTACGGGCGAGTTATAATCGACATAGACTTTGGTGATTTGCCCCGAAACCTCTGCACCCACATTGATGGTGTTTAGCGCTCTCAGCTTACCGCTCGCCGATACATTGCGGACAATATCGCCCTTCACGACGGTGTCGGTCAGATATTCGTATTCTGGCTGTGCCGGCTTTAATATGTTGTACGCGATGAACACAGTAACCAGTCCAATGATTGCCGACCATATTGGATGCCGTTTAATCCAAGCCCCGATTTTCTTGATCATTCCATTACCCGCTGTTCATTCGCCATAGGTGACTTATACAGGCAACACACATAAAGGCCAGATATAATTGATTGCCGCCAGTCAAAAATCAAAAGCGGCTATTCACGGCGACCATGATGATTGCCGCACCGATCAGCACCGATCCGGCAATTTTATCAAAAGGAAATGCGACAAACCGGCGCGCGGCGGCCTTGCGGGCGGACGCGGTCAGGCCTGCATAGGTGAATAGGCCGATGCTTTCGGTGATGACCGTTATGCCAGCGAAAACCAATATTTGCTGTGTGACTGGCAATTTCGGATCAATGAATTGCGGTAAAAAGCTGGCGTAGAAAAGCAGCGCCTTTGGGTTCGACATATGGACGGCAAGCCCGCTGCCAAAGCCGGGCCAAAATCGCGTGTTGCGGGCTTTTGCTCCCGGGATGAACGGGTTGGAGCTATGCGCGATCATCCGGTAACCCATCCATAATAAATAGGCCGCCCCGCCCCATCTTAACGCGGTATATATATCAGGAGCCGAAGTGATAAGAGCGGTGAGGCCAAAAGCCGACAGGGTATACCATATGAAGTTGCCAACGTGGATGCCCGCTATTGGGCCCAATGCGCCTCTTATCCCGCCGCTCGCCGCATGACCGGCCGTGACGATGGTCGCAGGCCCCGGGGTCAGGCAGATTGCAAGGTCGGCAAAGAAGAATAGCAATATAGTTTCAAGGGGCGGCATGAACCCTTTAACGCCAAAAATGCCCAAAGAAAAACCCCGTTTAAGACACGCTTAAACGGGGTTTCAATTTTGTCAGATGATAGAGCGCTTATTCGGCGCTATCGCTCGTAGCGGCTTCCTCGGCAGGAGCTTCGGCAACGGCCACATCGGCGGCGGCTTCGGCCTTGGCAGCCAATTTGGCTGCTTGCTTTGCTGCCTCTTCTTCCATCATGCTGTCCTGCAGCTTTTTATAGCTGGCCCGCAATGCGGCATCGCGGCTAGTCGCTGCGATACGCACGCGGTTCATGGCAGCGCCCGTACCGGCTGGGATTAACCGGCCGACAATGACGTTTTCTTTCAAGCCGGTCAGGATATCCTTCTTACCTTCAACCGACGCCTGCGTAAGCACGCGGGTGGTTTCCTGGAAGGATGCCGCCGAAATGAAGCTGCGGGTTTGCAAAGATGCTTTCGTAATACCGAGCAATATCGGCTTGCCTTCTGCCTTTGCCTTACCCTTGGGCAGTTTCGCGTTATATTCGTCCATCTCTTCGCGGTCGACCTGCTCTGCGGGAAGCAATGTCGTGTCACCGCCATTGGTGATTTCCACTTTCTGCAGCATTTGACGGACGATCGTTTCGATATGCTTATCGTTGATCTTCACGCCCTGCAGACGGTACACTTCCTGAATTTCGGCAACCAGATATTCGGCCAGAGCTTCAATGCCCATAACTTCGAGAATATCATGCGGATCGGGCGAACCGGAAATCAAATTATCGCCTTTACGCACGAAATCGCCTTCCTGAACGTCCAATACCTTTACCTTAGGAATCAGATATTCGACGCGATCGCCTTCTTCTGGAACGATGGCGATTTTGCGTTTCGCCTTATAGTCGCGGACAAATTCGATACGGCCAGAAATCTTGGCGATAACCGCGCAATCTTTTGGCTTGCGTGCTTCGAACAATTCGGCAACGCGCGGCAAACCACCGGTAATGTCGCGGGTTTTCGCTGACTCGCGGGTCACACGGGCGATGACATCGCCTGCTTCAACCTCTTGCCCATCCTCAACCGACAGCATCGTTCCGATACCCAGCATATATTTCGCGGCTTCCCCGCTGTCGCCATCGAGCAAGGTCAGGCGCGGGCGAAGGTCTTGTGCTTTGGCTTTGCCTACCGCACGATCTTCGGTGACCACGCGCTGCGAAATGCCGGTGGCTTCGTCGGTTTGTTCGGCGAGCGTGCGTCCGTCGATCAAATCCTGGAACTTAACCACGCCGGGCTTTTCGGTGATCAGCGGCAAGGTGAATGGATCCCATTCGGCCATCCGCTCACCTGCTTTCACGCTATCGCCCTCGGCAAAGTGGATCAGCGCACCGTAAGGCAGACGGTGAATCTCAAGCTCACGCCCTTCCTTATCGAGGATGATGATCTCACCGCTGCGGGCCATCGCAAGGCGGCGACCGCGCTTGTCAACGATGACAGGCAAGTCGCGATATTTGATTTTACCGTCGGACGATGCTTCCAAATTGGATTGTTCATTCAGCGTCGCTGCGCCGCCAATGTGGAATGTACGCATGGTCAGCTGTGTACCCGGTTCACCGATCGACTGTGCCGCGATAACGCCAACAGCCTCCCCGATATTCACTGGCGTACCGCGTGCAAGGTCACGGCCATAGCAAGTGCCGCAAACGCCAACTTTGGATTCGCACACCAGTGGCGAGCGGATTTTCAAAGCCTGCAGACCGGTTTCTTCCATGGCGGCAACCATGGCTTCATCCAGCAGCGTGCCCGCTTTGAACATCACCTTGCCGTCATTGTCCATAATATCCTCGGCAGTGGTGCGGCCAAGGACACGTTCGGCGAGCGACGCAATGGTGCTGCCGCCCTGAACAATGGAGCGCATTTCAAGCGCCCGTTCGGTTTTGCAGTCTTCTTCAACGATCGTGCAATCCTGCGACACGTCAACCAGACGGCGGGTCAAATAACCGGAGTTCGCAGTCTTCAACGCCGTATCCGCAAGGCCCTTACGCGCCCCGTGGGTGGAGTTGAAATATTCCAAAACGGTCAAACCTTCTTTAAAGTTTGAGATGATCGGCGTTTCAATGATCTCACCCGACGGTTTCGCCATCAGACCGCGCATACCGGCCAGCTGCTTCATCTGCGCTGGGCTACCACGAGCGCCCGAATGGCTCATCATATAGATTGAGTTGGGCTGTGCCTGACGACCATTTTCATCAATCGGCGCAGCTTTAATCTTATCCATCATGGCCGCCGCAACGCGGTCACCACAACCCGACCAGGCGTCGATAACCTTGTTATATTTTTCCTGCTGCGTGATCAGGCCGTCCTGATATTGCTGTTCAAAATCGGCAACAACTGCCTTTGTCGCAGCAACCATGCCTTCTTTTTCTTCGGGGATAATCATATCATCCTTACCGAAGGAAATACCTGCTTTGAATGCATGGCGGAAACCAAGGCTCATGATCGCGTCGGCGAACAGGACGGTGTCCTTCTGGCCGGTGTGACGATAGACCTGGTCAATCACATCGCCGACTTCTTTCTTGGTCAGCAACCGGTTGACGACATCAAATGGTACCTTGAAGGATTTCGGCAGGCATTCCCCGATAAGCATCCGGCCCGGTGTGGTTTCGAACCGCACCATATGTTCATTGCCTTTGTCATCGGTTTGCGGCACGCGGGCGATAACTTTCGAATGCAGCGTTACGGCGCCTACTTCCAACGCCTGATGCACTTCGGCCATATCGGTCAGCATCATGCCTTCGCCCGGTTCACCCTGACGGTCCATCGACAGATAATAGAGGCCCAAAATCATATCCTGTGAAGGAACGATGATCGGCTTACCATTGGCCGGCGACAATATGTTGTTGGTGGACATCATCAATACGCGCGCTTCAAGCTGTGCTTCGAGCGAGAGCGGGACGTGGACAGCCATTTGGTCACCGTCAAAGTCGGCGTTAAAGGCCGAGCAAACCAGCGGGTGAAGCTGAATCGCTTTGCCTTCGATCAACACAGGCTCAAATGCCTGAATGCCCAAACGGTGCAGCGTGGGCGCACGGTTGAGCATTACGGGATGTTCGCGGATAACCTCATCCAGAATATCCCACACTTCCTTACGCTCTTTTTCGACCCATTTTTTCGCTTGCTTCAAGGTCATGGAAAGACCCTTTGCGTCGAGGCGGGAATAGATGAAGGGCTTAAACAGTTCGAGCGCCATTTTCTTTGGCAGGCCGCATTGATGCAGTTTCAATTCAGGACCGGTCACAATCACCGAACGACCCGAATAGTCAACGCGCTTACCGAGCAAGTTTTGACGGAAACGGCCCTGCTTACCCTTCAGCATGTCGGACAAAGATTTCAGCGGGCGTTTATTTGCGCCGGTAATCGTGCGGCCGCGGCGGCCATTGTCGAACAGTGCATCGACCGATTCCTGCAACATCCGCTTTTCATTGCGCACGATAATGTCGGGCGCACGCAGTTCGATCAGGCGCTTCAAACGGTTGTTCCGGTTGATCACGCGGCGATACAGATCGTTCAAGTCCGAGGTCGCAAAACGGCCACCGTCGAGCGGCACGAGCGGACGCAATTCTGGCGGAATGACGGGAATGACGTCAAGGATCATCCATTCGGGTTTGTTGCCGGAATCGATGAAGCTTTCGACGACTTTCAATCGCTTAATAATCTTCTTGGGCTTCAACGCCGATTTGGTTTCGGCAAGTTCGGTCAGCAGGTCATCACGCTCTTGTTCGAGGTCCAGGTCCATGAGCATTTGCTTGACCGCTTCTGCACCAATCGCAGCGGTGAACGCATCTTCGCCATACTCATCCTGCGCATCCAGCAATTCATCTTCGGTGAGCAGCTGGAATTTTTCCAGCGCGGTGAGGCCGGGTTCCGTGACGATGTAATTTTCGAAATAGAGCACGCGCTCCAGCTGCTTCAATTGCATATCAAGCAGCAGGCCGATACGCGAAGGCAGCGATTTCAGAAACCAGATATGCGCAACCGGCGCGGCCAGTTCAATATGACCCATCCGTTCGCGGCGGACTTTGGTTACGGTGACTTCAACGCCGCATTTTTCGCATACGACGCCTTTATATTTCATCCGCTTATATTTGCCGCACAGGCATTCATAATCCTTCACCGGACCAAAAATGCGCGCGCAGAACAGGCCGTCACGTTCCGGCTTAAAAGTACGGTAGTTGATGGTTTCTGGCTTTTTAATCTCACCGAAGGACCAGCTGCGGATTTTTTCCGGGCTCGCGATACCAATTTGAATCTGGTCGAAGGTTTCAATCTTGGCGACGGGATTGCTGAATTTTGAAAGTTCGTTCATTTTTATTTCCTCTTTCCCTTTTTCCTCTCCCGTTTGCGGAAGGGGTTAGGGGTGGGCTGTGTCAACTTTGGGCAGGTATCTCCCACCCCCGGCCCCTCCCGCAGGCGGGAGGGGTGAAGTAGATTTATTCCGCTGCCTCCGGCAATGCGTCGGGCTCGTCACCTTCTTCGTCATCAAATGACTTCAGGCCGATATTGAGGCCGAGTGACCGCATTTCCTTGACCAACACGTTAAAGCTTTCGGGAATGCCGGTTTCGAAGCTGTCATCGCCTTTGACGATGCTTTCATAAACCTTGGTCCGGCCAATAACGTCATCGGATTTGACCGTGAGCATTTCCTGAAGCGTGTAAGCCGCACCATAGGCTTGCAATGCCCAGACTTCCATTTCCCCGAAACGCTGTCCGCCAAATTGCGCCTTACCGCCCAGCGGCTGCTGCGTAACGAGGCTATAGGGACCGATCGACCGAGCGTGGATCTTGTCATCCACAAGGTGATGGAGTTTCAGCATATAGATATAACCGACGGTCACCTTGCGGTCGAACTGTTCACCGGTGCGGCCATCGAACAGGTCGCTTTGTCCCGATTTGTCGAGGCCCGCAAGCTCCAGCATGTCGGTCACATCGGCTTCGCGTGCGCCGTCAAACACTGGCGTGCCCATCGGAACACCATCGGTAAGATGCTGCGCCATTTCGATGATTTCCGCGTCGCTGCGCGCTTTCACATCTGCGGCATAGGCATCGCCATAAGCGCGGGTCATTTGTTCCCGGACGGCTTCGGGCGGTGCGCCTGCTTCGGGGTTCGGGTTGGCATGATGCCAATCTTCCAACGCTGCTTGGATATTCTTACCCAAACCGCGCGCGGCCCAGCCCAAATGGGTTTCGAAAATCTGACCGACATTCATACGGCTTGGCACGCCCAGTGGGTTGAGCACGATGTCAACCGGCGTACCATCCGCAAGGAAGGGCATATCTTCGGCGGGCAGGATGCGCGAAATCACACCCTTGTTACCGTGACGACCGGCCATCTTGTCCCCCGGTTGCAGCTTGCGCTTCACCGCCACGAATACCTTGACCATTTTCAGAACACCCGGTGCCATTTCGTCACCACGTTCCAGCTTTTCACGCCGATCTTCGAATTTCTCAACGATCAGCTTCACAGCATCATCATATTGCGTTTTGACGGCTTCCAAATCGCCTTGGACCTTGTCGTCAGCAACGGCGATTTTCCACCATTCATAGCGGTCAAGCTGCTCCAGGCTCTCTTCGGTGATGACATCACCTTTTTTCAGGGGCTTGGGAGCAGACGCAATGGTTTGACCCACGGCCATATCGCGCAGACGGTTGAAGGTTGCCCGGTTCAAAATGGCCCGTTCATCTTCACGGTCCTTGGCGAGCCGTTCGATCTCTTCGCGTTCAATCGCCATCGCACGTTCGTCTTTGTCGATGCCGTGACGGTTAAACACGCGGACCTCAACAACTGTACCTGCAACGCCCGGCGGCAAACGCAGCGAGGTGTCGCGCACGTCAGATGCCTTCTCACCGAAAATGGCACGCAGAAGCTTTTCTTCCGGTGTCATCGGGCTTTCGCCCTTTGGTGTGATCTTGCCGACGAGAATGTCACCAGGATGCACTTCTGCGCCGATATAGACAATGCCTGCCTCGTCAAGGCTACGAAGCGCTTCTTCGCCCACATTGGGAATGTCGCGAGTGATGTCTTCTGGGCCCAGCTTGGTATCGCGGGCCATCACTTCGAATTCTTCGATATGGATCGAGGTAAAGACGTCATCCTTCACGATCCGCTCGCTGATCAAGATGGAGTCTTCATAGTTGTAGCCATTCCAAGGCATAAAAGCGACGAGGCTGTTTTTACCCAGTGCCAATTCGCCCAGCTGTGTCGATGGGCCGTCGGCGATAATGTCGCCAGCAACCACTTCTTCGCCCACCTTCACCAACGGTTTTTGGTTGATGCAGGTATTCTGGTTCGACCGTTGGAATTTTTGCAGCGTATAAATATCGACGCCCGACTGACCGGCTTCAACTTCGCCAGTGACACGGACCACGATACGCGTTGCGTCCACTTGGTCGACGATACCGCTGCGGCGGGCCGCAATGGCTGCACCGGAATCGCGGGCAACGGTTTCTTCCATACCGGTGCCGACAAACGGTGCCTCTGCACGCAGCAAAGGTACAGCCTGGCGTTGCATGTTCGATCCCATAAGCGCGCGGTTTGCGTCATCATTTTCCAGGAAGGGAATGAGCGACGCGGCAACCGACACCAGCTGTTTCGGGCTGACGTCCATCAAGGTGATCTGTTCGCGCGGCGCCATCAGGAATTCGCCGGCTTCGCGCGCCGAGATCAAATCTTCGGTCAACATGCCATTTTCGTCGATTTCGGCATTGGCCTGCGCAACCGTATGCTTCTGCTCTTCCATCGCGGACAGATAGAGCACTTCATCGGTGACCTTGCTGTCTTTGACGACGCGGTAAGGCGTTTCGATAAAGCCATATTTGTTGACGCGGCTGAATGACGACAGCGAGTTGATCAGGCCGATATTCGGACCTTCCGGTGTTTCAATCGGACAGATGCGGCCATAATGGGTCGGGTGAACGTCGCGGACTTCGAAACCAGCGCGTTCACGGGTCAAACCGCCTGGGCCAAGCGCCGAAACGCGGCGTTTATGGGTGACTTCCGACAGGGGATTGGTCTGATCCATAAATTGCGATAGCTGTGACGAGCCGAAAAATTCGCGGACCGCAGCTACCGCTGGCTTCGCGTTGATCAGGTCGTTGGGCATCACAGTCGATACGTCCACGCTCGACATCCGCTCTTTAACCGCACGCTCCATCCGCAGCAGGCCAACACGATATTGGTTTTCCAGCAATTCGCCGACCGAACGCACGCGGCGGTTACCGAGATTGTCGATATCGTCAATCTCACCCTTACCGTCTTTTAGGTTCACCAGCTCTTTGACAACCGCAAGGATGTCTTCGTTGCGCAACGTGGTCTTGTCATCGGGCGCGTCCAGTTCGAGGCGCATATTCAACTTCACTCGGCCAACAGCCGACAGATCATAACGCTCTGGATCGAAGAACAAGCCTTCAAACAAAGCCTCAGCGGTTTCGCGGGTTGGCGGCTCACCGGGGCGCATGACGCGGTAAATGGCATCAAGGCCCATATCGCGGTTTTCGGCTTTATCCGCTTTCAATGTGTTGCGCATCCATGCGCCTGTAATGACATGATCGATATCGAGCAGCTCTAAGCTGTCAATTCCGGCCTTATCCAGCATTTCCAGATTTTCGGCGGTAACTTCATCACCGGCTTCGATATAAATCTGACCGGTTTTTTCGTTGATCAGATCAAACGCGGAATAGCGGCCAAAAATCTCTTCGGTCGGGATCAGCAATTCGGTCAAGCCATCCTTGACGGCTTTATTTGCGCCGCGCGGCGTGATTTTCTGACCTGCGGGAAATACAACCTCGCCTGATTTCGCATCGACCAGATCAAATAGCGGTTTGGATGCACGCCATTGTTCGGCATTGAACGGAATTTTCCACCCGTCCTTCGCCCGTTCAAATGTCACGCGGTTATAAAATTGCGCCAAAATCTCTTCGCTGTTCAACCCAAGGGCATAGAGCAACGTCGTGACCGGCAATTTGCGCTTACGGTCGATGCGAACATTGACGATGTCCTTGGCGTCAAATTCGAAATCGAGCCAGCTGCCACGATAGGGAATAACGCGAGCGGCAAAAAGGAATTTGCCCGAAGCATGGGTTTTACCGCGATCATGGTCGAACAAAACGCCCGGCGAACGGTGCATTTGCGATACGATAACACGCTCGGTCCCGTTGATGAAGAACGTGCCGTTATGCGTCATCAAGGGCATATCGCCCATGTAAACGTCTTGCTCTTTAATATCGAGAACGCTGCGTGCTTCGGTGTCGGGGTCAACCTCAAACACGATCAGGCGCAAAGTTACTTTCATCTGCGCCGCATACGTGATCCCGCGCTGACGGCATTCCTCAACGTCATATTTGGGCTCTTCCAGCTCATAATGGACAAAGTCCAGTTCCGACGTGCCGGCAAAATCGCGCACAGGAAAAACGCTGCGCAGCGTTTTTTCAAGGCCGGACACATATCCGCGTGACGGATCGGAGCGCAGAAATTCATCATAGCTTTCGCGCTGAACCTCGATCAGGTTCGGCATATCGATTACTTCATGGATATTGCCGAAGATTTTACGGATGCGGCGCTTGCGCGCTGTAGGGGCGGTGTTTTTGGGAGCCACTTTGGATGCCATGGAAAATTTCTAAGCCTCGCTTACATTAAGTCGTTTGTTGAAACGCAAAATACCGACAGAAAAAGGCCGCATAACATCGGGCCCCAAAAAAGGGTCGAGTCATACAGCCTATCGCGTCGGTGAAACCATTCAAATTCAATGCGTAAACCCCGCTGCGCGACGGCAGGACTTGTTCCGAAAATGTCTGGTGTTGTTTGGGTATATAAGACCAGGCGGGCCGCTTGTCAACGCGCAGCGGTCTGCAACCCATCACGAAAAAAGGGGCCGTCATCGCGGACAGCCCCTTTCTTAATTTTTGCAATATTGGCGGAATTAAACGCCTTCTACATCACCCAAGTCAATTTTCAAACCGGGGCCCATGGAGCTGCTGACCGAGATTTTACGGACATATTTGCCCTTTGATCCCGACGGCTTGCTTTTGATTACGGCATTTACCAGAGCATCAAAATTCTTGCGCAGATCGGCGTCGGAAAAGCTTTTCTTACCGATACCGCTGTGGATGATGCCCATTTTTTCAACGCGATATTCCACCTGACCGGATTTCGCATCCTTAACGGCCTGCTCCACATTCGGAGTTACGGTGCCCAGCTTTGGATTTGGCATCAGGCCTTTTGGACCCAATACTTTACCCAAACGGCCCACAATACCCATCATGTCGGGGGTTGCGATAACGCGGTCATAATTCAGGTTACCGGCCTGCATATCTTCCATCAGGTCTTCGGCGCCAACCTTGTCTGCACCCGCAGCAGTGGCTTTGTCGGCATTGTCACCGCGTGCGAAAACCGCAACGCGCATATCTTTACCGGTTCCAGCAGGCAGCGAAACCATACCGCGCACCATTTGGTCGGCATGACGGGGATCAACGCCCAAATTCATCGCCACTTCGATTGTTTCATCGAATTTCGCGGATGCGAATTCTTTCAACGTCTTGATGGCTTCATCAACGCCGTATAATTTTTCGGCGTCCAATTTTTCAGCAATCATTTTTGCTTTTTTTGATGGTTTTGCCATAAGATCAATCCTCCACCGTCAGGCCCATGGCCACAGCCGAACCTGCAATAATTTTTACCGCTGCATCCATGTCATTGGCATTCAGGTCAGCCATTTTGATGGTCGCGATTTCTTCCAGCTGCTGACGGGTGATTTTACCCGCGCTGATTTTACCCGGCTCTTTCGAACCCGATTTCAGCTTCAGCGTTTTTTTGATCAAATAGCTGGCAGGCGGGGTTTTGGTGATGAAGGTAAAGCTTTTATCCGCAAAAACAGTGATCTTTGTTGGAATGGGCGCACCCTTTTCCAAGTCGCTGGTTGCTGCGTTAAACGCTTTACAAAATTCCATGATATTCACGCCGCGCTGACCCAATGCTGGGCCGATAGGGGGTGATGGTGTTGCAGATCCCGCAGGGACTTGCAGGCTGATATAGCCGTCAATCTTCTTGGCCATTATGGCCTCCTTTCATTCTGTTTCCGCGGCGATGATGTCATCACAGCGGATCAAATTAAGCGGTCAGACGGCTGATTATCGGTCAACCTCCCGCATGATGTATCCGATTCTGTTGAATGGGAAGCGCGGCCCTTAAGCGAAAATGGCAGCTAAGGGAAGCCATAAGTTTCCAAATGCGCTTCGCAAATATCCCCTTGGCATGATGCCGCGCCTGCTGATACAAGCAGCCGCAGAAAAATATCGGATCGCACCGGCCGGACTATCGGCACCCAAACTCGTTCCCAGGGGAAGATGATGCGCAATCCGTTTGACCAAATCCAATGCCGTTTTCTGGAAGCATTTGCCGAGGCGCTGTTTGACGGCGTGGACATGGCAATCACGCCCGCGCAGGTCGTGGACAATCTGCAAACGCAAATGCGCCTGATCGGCGGGACCAAGGAAAAAGAAATCAGCCTATCGGTCACCGCCGCGAGCCTTGCGCTGGCGCCTTTTTTCAACCAATCTTCGGTGGAAACGCGGCGTGAACGGATCAAAGACCGTCTGCAAAATTCGCAAATCGACATATTGCAGGACATCGCCCGGCTGCGCGGTTTGATCTACGCCGCCTATTTCGGCCATTGGCAGGGCGCGAGCGAGGAGGATAACGAGGATAACCCCGTGCTAAAGCAAATCGGCTTCACCTTGCCGAAATTCCGGCAGCGGGCCGGCGGCGAAATGCCCATCACCTTAATCGAGGGGCGTGATTTGACGCATCAGCATTTCGTCCATGAAGGCAACATCCCGGATGATATCGACATCATCATTGTGGGATCGGGATCAGGCGGCGGGGTGTCGGCAGCGAATATGGCGGCGCGCGGATATAAAGTGCTGGTGATAGAGGCGGGCCCGCATTTGCCATCGGCGCAAATCACCCATGAAGAACGGCAAATGGCCGCGCGGCTGTATAAGCATGGTTCGCTGCAAACCAGCAAGGATAACGACTTTGTCGTGTTTCAGGGGCGCAATGTCGGCGGGTCGTCCACGGTCAATAATGGCATTTGCCTGCGTATCAAAGACCCCGATATCCGGCATCCCATGGCAAAAGATGTGCTGGCGCAGTGGCACAGCCTGGGCGCGCCAATTGATGAAGGCGCCTTGACCCAAGCCTATGACACGGTGCAGCAGCGGCTGGGCATACGCAAGATCGAAGAGCGCAGCGGCCGGCGCAACGGCCCGCATCTGCTGCAGGCATGGGCGAAATATGCGGCGTCGTCGGATGATCCCATGGTGAAGGCCGCGGCCAAGGGTTGGTTCAACAAAAATTACGGACCGCCCGGCACCGATCAAGCCTGCGCCTATTGCGGATATTGCAACACCGGATGCCCCTATGGCCGGAAATTGGGCACAGGGCAAAGCTACCTTTTGGATGCCTGCCAATTGCATGACGCGCGGATATTGGCGGACACAAAGGTGGAATCGATCCTCTGGCATGATCAGCCGGGCGGCGGCAAACGCCGTGCCATCGGGGTGAAGGCAATATTGGAGGACGGATATGAACGGGACATTATGGCGCGGGTCGGCGTCATCGTTGCCGCCGGAACCATCGCGTCCAGCAAGCTTTTGCATCGCAGTCAGATTGGCGGCACGGGAACCGGCATATCGCTTAACGTCGCCTCACCGATTATCGCGTTGATGGGGGAGGGCGGAACGCCCTGCTGGGATGAAGATCAAATGGCCACCGTTGTCGATTGCGGCGAATATCTGCTGGAATCGCATTTCCAACCGCCCATGTCGATGGCGGCGATGATGCCGGGTTGGTTTGACGAACATCACCGCCGGATGCGCAATTATAATAATGTCGTATCGGCAGGCGTCCTGTTCCCCGCCGACCGGCGCGGGCGGATAGAGGATGGCAAGCTGCATTTCAAATTGGACAAGGACACCGACCTGCCGCTGCTGCGGCGGGCGATGGCAACGCTTGCCAAAGTGCATTTTGCCCATGGCGCAAAAGAGCTATACCCCGCCTTGCTGCGCGGTCAGACGCTGACCCCGGATATGGATGTGGACGCTTTTTTTGCCGAGGCGATACGCGAATCCGATGACGTAACCCTATCGAGCAGCCACCCGCAAGGCGGCAACCCGATCCATACCGACCCGGCCCAAGGCGTCGTCGATGAAAATCTGCGCGTCCACGGCACCGAAAATGTAATGGTCACCGACGCCAGCGTCTTCCCCAGCTGCATCCGCGTAAACGCCCATTTCACAACGATGGCAATAGCGGAATACGCGACGGGAAGGGGCGACCCGTTTGCGGTGGGGTGAGGGTGAGGGGGGGGGGGGGGGGTTAGTTGGGGTAGGAGGCGAGCAATTTGCCTATAGCAGCTTTGTTTGGGGGAGCTGACTGTCCGGATTTAACAAATGATTGGCGGTAAGCCGACATTCGGGCGTTCCGACAGAATCTCTAGAGCCATTTGGACCGACTATGTGAGCGTTTTGAGGCCGAGAAAGTGTTTTGCCGCGCTCATATTTGAAGCGAACTGCAGGTCAAGTTTACCAAAGTCGTCAACAATATCGCCTTTAAGTATACTGCCCTGCGTGCAATAATCCTTCGTATTTGATGAAAGAAACACCATTGGGGCGGCGCAATCTGCTGCGCGAATCGCGCATGCCTTTTCCAAAATGGTCTCATAAATAAGACAGTCTTTTGTCGATTCTTTGCCCTGAGTCGCTGGGGCTCTCTTTGCATTGACGCGTAAAAATGCCCTGCGGTGTACATCTTGACTTGGGATTATTGTTTGAAGCTTAGTTAGCCAGCGTTCAACGACGGACCGTGCTTGATCGACATAATCATCAAGATGGGTTAGGTCCACATTACTTGTCACGCCGAAAACGGTCGCCAGCTTGTTGGCTCGCTCAATCTGATCTCGGGCCATTTTCAATTTTTCTATTGTTTCTTTTTGTACCCGCAAATCGTGCTCTGTAAATTCTGTCTTAACCTGTTCCGCCATGAAGCAGTGAATGGTGCCCATCTCTGCCGCACGCACGACGTCAACGGCGGCCTGCATCTCATGTGGCTTTGCCGTTTTGCGAGTGGGATCCCGAAAGATATCCAGAATGGAGCATGTGTCGACGAACAACACTGGCAAATCAGCCAACAGTAATGCGTCGGTGATCAACTTCTGGCTCAGTTTTCGTCATAGTGAGTAAGCAGAGTGAGGGCGTTCTCGAAGTCACCCGCAAGATCGTGAGCTGTTTCTTCATCCCATCCTTCAATTTCGTGAAGCCAGCGCGCCAAGCGGTCGCTACCCAAATCTTCCCCGTTGCGATGAACGGCGATAATGAAGTCAAACCAACGACGTTTATCCATTGGGTGACTTGCACCAGTTGATTTATTGGCTGCACCTGAAAAGCGTCGCAGTTTGGTCGCAGCGTTTAACGATAGCCAGTCGTCGATATCCTGACTGGGCTTGGTGATGCTAACTTCAAAGCCAAATTTTTCCACGATAGGCTGAACCACACAAACCAAAAAGCTTTGCAAAACGGCATTATACTGAGAAAACGAAAGGCTGCCATTTTGCATCGGAACTATATTGGGAACATAATAACCTTCAGGGATGCCCCACAGCGTTAGCCCTGCCGCCGGGTGATTAGTACTAGCCTCACAACGAAACAGAAGCACGTCTTCTGAGGTTCCAGCATTGCGCGCAACTTGGTCTGACTTCTCTAGGTCAAATCGCCAAGGAGCGATCGCTGCTGCTATTAACGCCAAACGCAAATCAGACCGTTTTTCGAGTGGCCCTTGAATTCTCATATCTTGAAAAACTTCGATTTTTTTCGCCATCCCAAACTCTCAGCAGATTTCAAACCAAGTTAGCCTGAAACTTCGAAGTTAGCTATCATAAATTCCGACACAGCAGTGCGCCAAAAAATTATACAATTGATAAAAATTCAGTGCCGTCGGAACGGCAGCTATCATCGTATAATTATTGCTCCCCTAATGTCGCAAATGTCGTCGACAGCCGACAATCTCAATTTGCCACAATCTTCACTCATCGCACCCCATACCCAACCCCCGCCGCAAACTTCGCCATCTCCGCTTGCGCTTTGCGGCTTTCGGGGAAGAAGAAGATGGGCCAGTCATGCATCATATTGTCTAGCTCAATATAGCGGATATCGGGCAATTTCGCCTTTAACGCGCGGGCGTCGGTTAGGAGTATGTCCGCGCCGCCGGCGTAGCATAATATCGGCGGTAATCCGGTCCAGTTGCCGTGGATCGGGCTGACGCGCGGGTCGCTGGGCGCGGCGGGGCGGGCGTAGGCTTCGCCGGCTTGGCGGATGCCGCCGATGGTCAGGATGCAGTCGCGCCGCTCCAGCTGCGCCTGATCGGGATGGGAGGCCGACGCATCGAGCCAGGGGCAGATCAGCAATAGGCCCGATGCGCTGCGCAAGGCTTGATCGCGGGCTGCCTGCGCCACCATCGCCGTCATCCCCGCGCCCGCGCTATCCCCGCCCATGATGAAGGGGCCGTCATGGCTATCCAAAAACGCGCGGTAGGCATCAAGCGCAAAGGCGGCAATTTCATCCACATGATGATCGGGCGCGAGCGGATATAACGGCGCGGTGATCGCCATGCCATGCGTATGCGCCATATGGGCAAGGAAGCTCCAGTGAAAGGCGCTGGGCGGCATCACATAACCGCCGCCATGGAAAAACAGCATATGCGCGGTGGGCGCTTGGTCCTTTGGCGCAAAATGCCACACCGAACGGCCGGACAGCGTCGTCTCGCGAATATCCACGCGCCGCCGGTCCCGCGCACTCGGCAGGTCAGGCGGTCGGCGTTGCAGGGCGCGCAAGCGGTCCTCCATATCGGGTCCGCCGGTGAAATTCTTTTTCGCAAAGCCGGTGGTGTTTAACGCAAATGCGGTCAGCCTTGCCGAAATGCTTACCATGATATTCTCCCCCTTCTGGTAACCTGCCGCGATGCTGCCCGTTATTGCGCGGGGGTGCAATGGTTACGTTGCGGGGGAGCTGAATCTGCTTGGGGCTGGGTTAGGGGATGGAGTTTGTGCCAGCGATTTCGGTCCGGCGTTTGCGGACAAGGACAGAAGGGCAGAAGGACGGCATATTGGCCTGACGATGCGCTGCTACCCGGCTTCATGCACACCGTCATTCCCGCGCAGGCGGGAATCTATCTCCCGCGCTGTAATTTTCAGCAAGCTGGCTAACAATAGCCTGAGCAACAACGCGGCCTTGTTATCGATACAAGACCGGCCCAAAAAAACTGACCTTACTTAACCAGTTCAACTTCTTCAAAGTCGAGTTCAACCGGCGTCGCGCGGCCAAAGATGGACACCGAAACCTTGACGCGGTTTTTGTCGAAATCGAGTTCTTCGACTGCGCCGTTAAAGCTGGCAAACGGTCCGCCCAGCACTTTAACCTGATCGCCAATTTCATAATCGACGCTGACCCGTTTTTTGGGTGCCGATTCCAGCTCTTCCTTGGTATTCAGGATGCGAGCGGCTTCGGCTTCGCTGATCGCTTGCGGTTTGCCATTGTTGCCCAAAAAGCCTGTGACTTTGCCGGTATTTTTGACAAGGTGATAGACATCATCGGTCATGGTCAATTTCGCCAGCACATAACCGGGGAAAAATTTGCGTTCCGACTTTACTTTTTTACCGCGGCGCACTTCGGTAATTTCTTCGGTGGGCACTTCGACCGCTTCAACCAGCGGGGTCAGGTCCAAACGCTCTGCCTCGGCAAGGATCTGGTCACGGACCTTATTCTCAAATCCGGAATAGGCGTGAATGATGTACCAACGTGCCATTGTAAAAATTTCCCTATGCGTCTGTTTAGCGCGGATTAATTTGCGAGTGCGAGCAATTGTTTGACGACCCAAGCGAAAATGCCATCCACGCTTAGGAAGAAAAATGCCAATATGATCGTCATAATAAGCACCATGATGGCAGTCTGCACGGTTTCCTGACGCGTGGGCCAAACGACCTTATTCACTTCGTCCTTCACTTGACGCATGAAATTGCCGGGACTGACTTTTGCCATAATGATATTCCTCAAAATTCGATATTCCCATACCGGACCTGATTTGCAGATAAGCCTGCTCGCTCCGGCTTTAGGGGCCGAGAGCTATATAGGTTCCGATTTTGGAATGACCATCCCTCTAATCGCGGATTCGGGATATGGCAAGAATTATTGCCAACGCCCTTGCCGCGATTGGAACAGGCTTTGATGATAAAATGGCAGGAGTTGAGGGACTCGAACCCACGGCCCTCGGTTTTGGAGACCGATGCTCTACCAACTGAGCTAAACTCCTGCAGCCCGGCTCTTACGATGCCGAACGATAGGCCCCTTAACGCGACTTTTCAGGTGGAGCAAGGGGCAAAGCGGCGGGGAGGGATTTTAACCCGCCCCGCGCCTTATAACAAAATCAGCTTAAAATTTAAAGCCAGCCTCAACGCCCCATATGCGCGGTTCATTGACGAAGCCGGTTAGGTTGTTGAAATCAATACCGCCGACGGCTTCTTCTGCGTCGGTAATGTTGCGGACGTAGGCGGCAATGTCAAAAGCATCGGTGCGATAGCCGAGCCGCAATCCGCCTTCGAGTAAATTGTCGCTGCTAAATTCGGTGGATTCATACAGGAAGAATTGGATTTTCGACCGGTAAGCCCAATCGGTATAAGCATATAGCTCACCGCCGCCCACAGGCGCTGAATAGCCAGCGGTCCAGTTGGCGCTGAATTTTGGCGATTGCGGCAATTGGTTGCCATTGATTGAGAAAATACCCGGGCTGCCCGTACGTTGCGGATCAAGCACGGTACACGCCGATGCGCATCCCGCGACAAAGGCGTTGGGGTCCTTAATCTCATTTTTATTATAGGAAGCACCAACGGTAAATTCGAGGCCAGCGGCAGGGCGCAGCTCAAATTCGGCTTCCACGCCATAACCGGTTACCTTGTCCGCGTTCAGCAAGGTGGTGAAGTTGGATGCGCCGCCGACGGCGGTTAGCTGCAAATCTTCGGTGTCGGAATAATATCCAGTCAGGTTGAGCCGGGCGATGCCGCCAAATTCGCTTTTGACGCCCGCTTCATAAGACATGGTTTTTTCTTCACGTGCGACCGAGTTGGACCGGCCAAAGGCGAGCCGCCCTTGGATCGACGGCGCGCGGTAACCACGGGCCACACGGGCGAAGAGATTCACATCGTCATTGACAGGGTAAAGCGCGCTCACATCCCAAGTCAAAACTTGGCTATCCACCTTGCTAAACTGATTTGCAACGGGTCCGCCAAAGCCCAAAAAGCCGGGGCGAGTGTCGACGGGGCGCGATGCCACAAAGTCGCGTTTGTCGTCATTATACCGCGCACCTGCTTGCAGCGTCAGGCCGTTTTCGGTTTTATAATTCACCGATCCGAACAGTGCCCACGCTTTGCTGCGTTGATCCTGCAGCGCGATCGCATCGGCGCTCACATCCTGCGGTGAACCATAATCCAACGTTTCGATGCGCAGTTTTTCGTCAAAATAGAAAAATCCAGCCTGATAACCCAGGCCGCCATCATTATTGGATGCAATACGCAGTTCCTGAGTCAATTGACGCAGCGACGGAACGCGGTCTTCGGTTTGCGCGGAAAAGGGAATGAAGCCTGGGCCTTGTGACGGCGCGAACTGATTACCAAAGCCGCCGTCAATATCGCCGCGGCTGGCATAACGGCCGCCCCAATAAGAGGATACCGAGGTCAAGGTGACGGCGCCCAAATCCCATTCAATATTATTGGTCGCATTGTAGGTTTTCAATCGTTGAAAATTAATTCCATCTGCGCGGGTGACAAAGCGGTCAAAGTCGGTTGTCGCGCCGCCCAATCCGACCAGGTCGTTGCTGCCCGTTGCAAATAGATTCGCCCGGAAGACGCGTGCTGAGCCGTTGTAATCGCGAAACTGTCCGCTGAGCCGCCAAGACAGATTCTCGGTAGGGGTCGCCAGAAATTGAACGCGCAGCGCAAAGTCGCGATAGCCTTCCAAATCCTTGTCATCGGGTGTGTCGATATTGTCGACCCAATCATCACGGCGTTGATAAAGGCCGGATACGCGCACGGCAAATTGATCACCCATGTCGATGGTGGCCGCGCCTTCGCTATTGAACGAATTGAACCGGCCATAGCCGACTTTCAGATATCCGCCCTTTTTCTCCGGCGTGGCGCTGTCGAATTTGACAATGCCTGCAGGGGTGTTGCGGCCGAACAAGGTGCCTTGCGGTCCGCGCAATACCTCAACCCGTTCGACGTCGAAAACCGGAAAGCCTTTCAAGATGGGGTTTTCCAGAACGACATCATCATAAACCAGGCTCACCGGCTGTGATGCGTTCAAATCGAAATCGGTGTTGCCAAGACCGCGGATATAGAAACGCGGAAATGTGCGTCCAAAAGAGCTTTCGATATTCAGGCTGGGCACGCGGCCTGCAAGCGCGCGAATGTCGCCGCCGCCCGAATTGATCGCGCTCAGCTTATCGCCCGACACCACGTCAATCGACAAGGGCACATCTTGAAGGTTTTCGCTGCGACGCTGCGCTGTGACAACAATCTCATCAAGGCCTTCGGCATCGGCCGCCGCAGTATCGTCCTGCGCCTGAACCGCTGGCGCGATGGTCAACGTGGCCGCGATGGCAATGGCGGATGCAAAATAGGATATTGGTCTGCGCATAAGATATTCCTTGAAGCAGTTATTTTAGAGGAAAATTTCGAAGCTTAACGCTGTTCGAACGCGAATTGATACAAAGCCTGCCTTGCGTCAAGCAAAGCCAGCCTGCAGCAGAGCGATTCAGCAGATTTGTGGCGAATTTGTTACAGTGTGGCTGACCCGCAATCCGAGGCGTTAGAAACTCATCTCGTCATAAACTTTACTCACGTCGCCTTGCCATTTGCCATGATAATTTGCGAGCAACCGGTCGGCCATGGTCATTTTGCTGGTCACAATTTCGCGTAAAGGATCGAGAAAGCCGGTTTCATTATCGCCGCTTTTATTCAGGCGTGCCCGTGCCGCGAGGCCGGATGCGGATATGTCGAGTATCCGTCCGGCTATATCCTGAAGCGTCCTGCCGCCCGGAATAGGCGTCTTTAGTCCCAGCTTTGGCACCGCATTGCGCAGCGCCTCACGTTCTTCCATCGTCCACTGTTTGACCTCATCCCACGCGGCATCAAGCGCCGATTGATCATACAGCAAGCCGACCCAAAAGGCGGGCAGAGCGCATATCCGGTTCCATGGTCCGCCATCGGCCCCGCGCATTTCCAAAAAGCTTTTGAGCCGGACCTCTGGAAAGGCGGTCGACATATGATCTTCCCAATCGGAAACCATCGGCTTTTCACCGGGTAAGACCGACAATTCACCGTTTAGAAAATCCCGGAAGCTATGGCCCGCCGCATCAATATATTTGCCATCGCGATACACAAAATACATTGGCACATCGAGCATATAATCAGCATAGCGTTCATAGCCAAACCCGTCCTCAAACACGAAGGGCAACATACCGGTGCGGTGCGGATCGGTATCGGACCAGATATGGCTGCGATAAGACAGAAAACCGTTTGGCTTGCCCTCCAAAAAGGGCGAATTGGCAAATAACGCTGTCGCGAGCGGTTGCAATGCGAGGCTGGTCCTAAATTTCTTCACCATATCAGCTTCGCTGCTATAGTCGAGATTGACTTGGATGGTGCAGGTGCGCAGCATCATGTCGAGCCCCATGCTGCCCACGCGGGGCATATGGTTCAGCATGATCGCATAACGGCCCTTTGGCATGATCGGCAGGTCGCTACGCTTTTTATCCGGCCACAGTCCCAGCCCCAAAAAGCCTTTGCCGGTTAACGCGCCGATTTTTTTGACTTGTTCCAGATGCCGTCCGGTTTCCGCGCAGGTTTCATGGAGATTGTCGAGTGGCGCGCCGGATAATTCGAGCTGCCCGGCGGGCTCGAGACTAACTGTGCCGTCATCACCCTTCATCGCGATGACTTTGTCATTTTCGATGATCGGTTCCCACCCAAATTCGGTGAGTGCCATCAACAGATCACGTATTCCGCCTTTTTCGTCATAGGACGGCGCATGAAAATCTTTTGTGCAATAGACAAATTTTTCATGTTCCGTGCCAATGCGCCAACGCTCTTTGGGTTTTTCACCCTGCTGCATCGGCAAGATTAACTGGTCGCGACTTTCGATCACAGGATCGTTGCGATTTGATACGGTTCGCGTGCTCATGGCCCCCGCTTTAGGCAGCAATTTTGCCGCTGCATAGACCTTAATTGACGGTGACGTTAAAGGTCAGCGCCATGCTGGCTCCGGATGCCAGCGTCGTATTTGTCGCGGTAATTGCCGATCCGCTGAACGAAGCGCCAATGGGATCGCTTTCGTCAGTACCGGTGGCATTATCATCTTCCGCTGTGCTTGCCGCGCCGCAACTTGCGCCGCTGGCCATGGACCCCGCCACATACGTCAGATTCGCAGGAATGGCGTCGGTTAAGCTGATACTGGTTGCGGCTGATGGGCCGCTATTGAAAATGGTGATGCAATAACGCACCAATGCGCCCGGTACAGCTTTCGGGTTGGCGGCGCTCACGCCGTCGGACAGCACTTGGCTGATTTTCGTGGTCGATAGGCTGGCCCCTGCCACATCGAAATTGCGGTCGTCGATATTCCAGTAATTGGCCTCAGTCTGAGCTGTTGGCGCGCCATTGCGGCGGACCAGCCCGTTATTTGCGGCGCCCGATGTGCTGCTGCTCGCGTCCTTGGCAAATATTCGCAAGGTCCAACCGCTGCTGGCCGGCGTGGCGAGGGGGATCGTATAAGTGGGATTGGCCGGATCGGTGCCATTATTGGTCCATATGGCATCTCCCGCAACCGCATCACCATGCGTCCCGTCATTATACAAGCGAATGCCGGAGGCGACGACTGCGCCGCTATTGTTCAAAATGCTGGCGGTAACCGGCAATGTTGCCGCCGTGGGATTGGCATCGACACTGGCGCTGACCGACAATATTTCCCCCGGTGCAACCGAGGCTGCGATAGTTCCTGCCACGCCATAGGCTTCGGCGATGCCGAGCGTGCCGTTGACGACCGACCATTCAATATCGTCGACCAAAAACCAGCTGCGAAAAGTCGCAACATGCGTGGTGCGAAAACGAAGCGTCACCGTCTGCCCTTCAAATCCTGCCAAGGATTGGGAGTAGGTCCACCAAGGCTCGCTGCCTTGTGCAACCGTCATCCCCTGTGTGTGGGTTCCTGTGCTGGTATTGTCCCAGCCATTATAGGGGCCATAGCCAGATTGCGTTGCTGACTGCGCGCCTACCCGGAAATTGGGCGAAAAAGGCCGGGTCGCATAGTTGCCCGCCGTTGGGCCGACAAGCTCGCTGGTGGATGTGCCGACAATATCAATGCGGATGAAATCATATTGTGTGGCGCCATTGGCGGCGCTGTCCCACCCCTGCGGTTTCCAGCGGACGGTGATGTTGCCGGGGTTGGTTGCTGGCACGGTAAATGTGCGGGTCAATGTGGCGCGGTCCGCGCCGTTGCCATCCACAGCGGAACGCGCACCCAGCAGATAGGAAAAACTGCCGCTGTTCGCATTTCCATTTGTGGCCACCGTTGTCTGATCTGAGACTGTGACGGTTTCATTGGGCCGTGCCTGAGCATCATAGCCTGCCACCGCGCTCCCGGTCCATCCGGTCGGGCTTGCCTGACCAGTGGTAGCGCGTTCAAAGTTGGCGTTAATCGGGCTTTGCGGATTGACAGGCTTGGCACCATTTTGGGTGATGTCGAAATAGATATAATAGGTTTGCGCGCCGCCATCCTGAACGATCCACTTCACTTCGCCGCGATTATTGCCGGTGGCATCGGTAGCATCGTTGAACAGCGTATCGGTATATTCCTGCACCGTGACCAAGCTGCCCCCGGGGCGGACGACGCGCACGGAATTTACATCAAAGCTGCCCGATATGCCAAGCTGGGTCATCAACGATGCAAAATCGACATTTACCTTTGCCGTGCTGTTAACGGAGGCGTTAGCGGGCAGCGTAACGGGAACGCGGTAATGCCAATCGCTACCAGCCGCGATACCATCGGGATCCCACCATCCAGGCGCACGCAAATCGGCGCTTGCCGGAACGAAGGGCAAGGCAAAAAGCACGGTCAGCAATAAAACACAGACGGCCCGAAGGGGATGTCTCCTCAACATACCGTTCTACATATGGCATATAATAATTAACATGAATTGTTGAATTGACTGGTTTTTACATCTGATGCAATCGCTGGCGGCTGCTATCGATCCCAATTGGATTAATTAACCGTAGCATTGAAAACCAATGCGATAGTTCCATTGGGAGCGATCGAAGCCGTACGTCCAGTGACGATCGCGCCGCTAACGGACATCCCGATTGGGTCACTTTCATCCGCCCCGATATTATTGTCATCCTCGACAATATTGGCCGCCGCGCAGCTGGTGCCGCTACGCATCGTTCCGCTGATGAAGGAGAGGTTGGAAGGCACATTGTCGGTGGCCACAACATTCGTCGCCGTGCCGCTGCCGCTGTTGGTGACCAATATACAATACCGAACAGATGAATTCGGAATAGCCTTCGGATTTGCGGCGCTGATCCCGTCACTGACGATGCTGGATGTTTTAGTCGTTATCAGGTTGGTGGTGGGCATACACATGGTAATGTCGTGCAATGCCATACTCTGCGTACCTGGATTTAAAGGAGCGCCAGGACCGCTGCCATAGCGAATGGTTATACTATCCACCGGACTGCTGAACGTCACGGTCAGCGTGCCTAATGCCGTAGTATCGCCAGCAGCCGCAGACCCCGTGCCGACATTACCCGATACCGTATTGCTCGGCCCATTGGTCAGCGTGGGTAGCACTGTTGCGCCGTTAAACGTGCCGGTAACCGTAATTTGGTCTTCAAAAGTTGGCGATTTGTCGATGTCGAATAGGCTAAACTGCATCGCCGGCACGGCGGTCGGCAACGTCATAACGATGGTCGAAAAATCTGGTATCGTATCGTTATCCATGCGCAAGAACAGCCCCAGCTCCGCCGGTGTCAGACCGCCCGATGCGGCGGTGCTCAATTGCGGCGTGCCCGCCTGTAAGGGATCAGTCGAGGTTACCGTAAAGCTGTAACTACCCAGCCCAGACAAAGTGTAAGAATTGGACAACGCACCTGATACCCATGCCGGCGTTGCGGTGTCCCAGTCATGTTTCACAGTTGTTGAACAGGGCAGTGCTGGCGAACCAGGCGCTGTTTGAGCAAAGGATTGTGCAGGGATCATCATCGCTGGAAGCAGCACCAAAGCGATACGCAGCAAAGATTGGAATACGCACGTTGGCATAAATTATTCTGTCATGGATGATATCTTATGGTCCATTATGGACTGAATAAGTTTATTTTCGGTGAAGCGATGCGTTCAATTCACCGTCGCGTTGAACACCAGCGCCATATTTGTTGCCGGTGCCAAAGATGGCGCAACGCCGGTTAACGTCGATCCGCTGATGGACATACCCACCGCATCGGTATCGTCCGGGCCAGTGTTATTTTCATCCTCTACGGTCGTGGCTGATGCACAATTGCCGCCTGATCGCATGGAGCCTGTGACATAGGTAAGTGTGGCGGGAATATTGTCCGTAGCGGCAACATTGGTTGCGGTGGCTGTGCCTGCATTGGTGACGAGGATGCAATATTGCACCAGCGCCCCGGGAATAGCTTTCGGATTGCTCCCACTGACACCATCGCTCAAGACGCTGGAAATTTTCGTCACGCTCAAATTCGCAACCGGCCGGCAAAATGTAAAATCATGGATCGAAATGGCTTGGCCATCCGGGTCGGCGGGCGCGGTGGTGTGGTTGCCATAAACTAACGTGATGGTATCCACTGGCGTTGAAAAAGTAACCGTGACATTGCCGTCATTGCTCGTCCCGCCAGCGCCGCCGTCCCCTATCGCCGCATTGCCGGATATGAAATTCACCGCTCCGTTGGTGAGCGTCGCGTTCGATGGCAGGCCCCCGTTATAGCTGCCGGTTACGGTTAATTTGTCGGCAAAGTCATTGGCGGCAAAATCGACGTCGAAAACCGTGAATTGAACTCCGGGTACTGCGGTGGGCAAGGTGATGACGGTGGTCGTAACCTCATTGATGTTGGTATATTGGATAGACTGGAATAGCGATAATCCTGCGCTTCCAAGCCCGCCGGTATTATCAAGGGTGAGCGCGAGAGGTGCATCAAAGGTGCCTTGCGTTGTGATATTGAAATTCACCGTACCGATATTGGCAACATTGGCGCTGCCAGTGGTGCTACCCGGCGTCCAGCTTTGTGTATTCCAGTCCAGTATCGTGGTGCCGGGTGCACCCGCGAGGGAACAGATGCTGTTTATATTGGGCGCAATGCCCGGCAAACGCCCGCCAACGGTGAATGTGTTGCTGGCATAATCATCTTCACTCGTCACCCCGTTGCCGGGTGTGGAATCGGGGTCGGCGGTCGCTGAGGTCAATATCTCTGCAACATTGGTGATGCTGGTGCCCGATGCCGCCGTGATGTTAACGGATAAGTTGATCGACACGGTTTGCCCCGGCGCGATGCTGGTACCGATGGTCCAAATTCCCGTCCCGCTATTGTAGCTGCCGGTTCCCGAAGCGCTTGCGAAAGTGACTCCGGCTGGCAGGATATCGCGGACGGTAACGCCGCTGGTGCTTAGCTGGGATGAACTGGAATTGGTAACCGACAACGTATAAATAGCGCTGCTGGGCGAGCTGGAGGCGACGGTTTTCACCAGTGATAAATCGGCGCTGGGCGGCGGAGATGTCAGGAATAAATCGGCTTGGTAAAAAGTGCCGTTCACCCCGTTATTTTGGAAATCGCAAATGAATAATGTCCATGTTCCCAATGAATCCTGCCCCAAAAATGTCGCGTTTAATCCGTTCGTTGGTTGGAAACTGCGTTGATAAGGAGGAACCGTGGTCGTCGCTGTTGCGGTATCATTTGCCGTGTGAGTGCTGACATTGGCGGCCGCTTGATCGTCCAACAAAACATTAAAGTTATCGGCTGTCCCGCCGGAGGTACCCTTAACGGTAGCGATTGTTCCCGATGGCGAGCGTAAAAATAGGGCGAATTCTGACCGAGTATTGTGCGCCATCAAAACGCCGATATTCACGTCCGTGACAACAAAATCATTCGTGACCACAAAATCCCGGCGGAACGCAGTTCCAACGTTGCAAGCCACTGCTCCGCTAATCTCGCCAACGGCGCTATCGGTGGTGTTGGTATAACGTGTTGTCGACTGCGCATTTGCCGCGCTGGTCATCAAACATAGAAAAACAAACGCAAAAAATGCGGTCCAAAGCCATAGCCCCCTGTGCGGCTGGCGCGGAAGGTGTTTAGTCCAGATCAAAACCTACATCCAATTCGGATGCGTTATGGTCCAATTTGGTTGATTAAATATAAACGAAGGCGGATTTCCCGCGATAGCCAGGATAAAATGACGCTGGAAAAGTGAAAAATTAACCCCAGTCGCTGCCCGGCGCCTGCGCCATCCACGCGCTTATGGCGGTGACCGCTGCGGTATCGGCGCGCAGGATGCGCGGGCCAAGCGATACGGCGCGGGCATTGGGATGGGCGCGGATGGCGGCATTTTCCTGATCGGTAAAGCCGCCTTCGGGACCGATGATCAGGGCGGCTGGCCCCGCATTATCTTTCACCGATGCTGCAAAATTATCGCCGCCCCGTTCATCGCAGAAAAACAATATCCGTTCCGGCGGCCATGACGCCAGCAGCGCGTCCAGCTTGGTCAGCTGCGCAATTTCGGGCAGCGCGGTGCGTTCGCATTGCTCCGACGCCTCTATCATCTGACTGCGCAGCCGGTCATCTTTGGCTTTATCCACAACGCAGCGGTTGGTTAGCACCGGCACGAATCTCGCAATGCCGAGCTCGCATGATTTTTCTGCTATCCAATCCAGCCGGTCCTTTTTCACCAGCGCCTGCACCAGCCATAGGTCGGGCACCGCCTCTCGCTCTCGCAATTTTTCGGTAATGGCCAATGACACCTTGCGCTTTGCCGCAGATATGACGTGGGCGAGATATTCGCCGCTGCGATCATCGAACAGCTTGACCGGCGCGCCTTCTTTTAACCGCATCACATTGGCCAGATAATGGGCCGCATTGCCGTCAATTTCCGCCATCTGATCACACGACAAAGGCTGATCCACGAACAAGCGCGGTGTGGATTTAGGCGGGCCATTTTTGGATAAGCTGGCGGGCGTTGCGGGCATAATAAAGTCTCACGGCCGTCATGCTGAACTTGTTTCAACATCCATTTCACGGCAAGGAACAGTGTATGCGGTTTAATGCACCTTGAAACAAGTTTAGGGTGCGGAAAAAAATTCAGGATTGGCATGAAACAACCCGGCACCATCACCCCCGACAGCGAATATCGCGGCCTGATCGCCATGCTACCGCCAAAGCTGCGCGGTTTTGCCTTGTTGGCCCGATTTGACCGGCCGATTGGATGGTGGCTGCTATTCTGGCCGTGTGCTTTCGGCTTGCTGCTCTCGGGCGGTTTAGCGGCGCATTGGGATTTGCTGCTCTGGTTCCTGATCGGATCGATTGCGATGCGCGGGGCGGGCTGTGTCTATAATGATATTATCGACCGCGACCTCGATGCAAAGGTAGCACGCACCGCATCGCGTCCCTTACCAGCGGGGGTGGTGACCCTGCGCGCGGCGTGGATATGGCTTATCCTCCTATGCCTGACGGGCTTGGTCGTATTACTGCAATTGCGGTGGGAAGCGCAGCTATTAGCCTTGGGCAGCCTGGCCCTTGTTGCCGCCTATCCCTTTATGAAACGGATCACATGGTGGCCGCAGGCTTGGCTCGGCATGGTATTTAGCTGGGGCGCTTTGGTTGGCTGGATCGCGGTGCAGGGCGGGTGGGATCCGGCGATGGCGTGGCTTTATGCAGGCTCGATATTCTGGGTCATTGGTTATGACACCATTTACGCCATGCAGGATAGAGAGGATGATGCGCTGGTCGGTATCCGGTCCAGCGCGCTGCGCCTGGGCGGGCATTTGCGCACAGGAGTGGCGGTCTGTTACCTGCTTACGCTGACGGCATGGGGCATGGCGCTGTGGTCCGTGCGGCCACAGGCGATGGCGCTGATCGCCCTTGTTCCTGCGGCGTTGCACTTGATGTGGCAGGCGGGAAGTTTGAAAGCGGATGGCGATGACGCGCTTGCCAAATTCCGCTCGAACCGTTTTGCGGGCTTGCTAATGGCGCTCGCCTGCTTGACAATAGGTAGCTCAGCTTAAGGAGAGAGATTTTGCAGCACCGGCAATTGGGAAAAAGCGCTGTCCATGTATCGGACATCTGCATGGGCACGATGACATTTGGATCACAAACGGACGAAGCCGAGGCGTTCCGTATTCTTGACCGATGTTTGGAGGTTGGCATCAATTTCTTCGATACAGCCGAAGGTTATCCGGTGCCGCCGGATGTCAAATGGGTGGGCCGGACAGAGGAGATTGTCGGGCGCTGGATGAAAACGCAAAACCGCGATGCGATCATCATGGCGACGAAGGTTTCAGGGCCAAGCCATCACTGGTTCAAATCGCCCTGCCGCAGCGGCATGACGGCGCTGGACCGACATAATATTGTCACCGCAGTCGAAGGCAGTTTGCGGCGGTTGCAGACCGATTATATCGACTTATACCAAACCCACTGGCCCGACCATGGTACCGCTTATGACGAGACGATGGAGGTGCTGGACGAATTGGTCCGTGCGGGCAAATTGCGCGTCCTCGGTTGCTCCAACGAAACCAGCTATGGCCTGATGAAAAGCATCGCGGCGGCGGAAAAATTGGGCACGGCGCGCTATCATACGATCCAGAATAACTATTCGATCAACAACCGCCGGTTTGAAGATGAACTGAAACAAGTATGCCGGTTAGAGGGCGTGTCCTTGCTGCCCTATTCGCCGCTGGCAGGCGGGGTTTTGTCGGGCAAATATCAGGATGGAGCCCGCCCCGAAGGCGCGCGTTTCAGCAAATATATGGGCATGGAAGGACGCCAAGCGGCGATGGTGCAGCGTTTCGCAGGGGAACGGGCCTTGGCCTCGACCGCCCGCGTGCTCGACATTGCGAAGGAGGCAGGAATGTCGCCCGTCACGCTTGCGACCGCATGGTCCAAACAACATGATTTTGTCGCCTCAACGATTGTCGGCGTCAGCGCAGAAAACCAGCTGGATGAGATTTTCGCGGCGATTGATCTAACCTTATCCGATGAGGTGATGACCGCCATCCACAATGTGACCAAAGAGATATTATACCCAATGGGCTAACCCAGCCCTATCCCCCAATATATGGAGAGAAACATGACCCAATTCCCCGATGCAAAGCAATTATTCACCACCGTCACCGATGACGGCAAGCTGATCCTGTCGGTCGAACCCTATGCCGTGCCGGAACCGGGCGAACATGACATTGTTGTGGCGATGGAGGCGGTGCCAATCAATCCGTCCGATCTCGGCCTGCTCACCGCGCCTGCCAATATGGGGAGCGTGCGGCATGAAGTCATTGACGGCAATCCGGCGCTGGTCGCCGATGTCGATCCCATGATGCAGCGGGTATTTGCCGGGCGTAAGGGCAAGAAAATGCCCGCCGGTAACGAAGGCGCAGGCACCGTCGTCGCCGCAGGCAGCGACCCCGCGGCGCAGGCATTGATGGGCAAGAAAGTCAGCATCGTCGGCGGTGAAATGTACCGCACCCACCGCGTTATGAAAGCGATGATGGCCGTGCCGCTACCCGATGGCGCAGCAGCAAAGGAAGGCGCGTCGCTTTTCGTCAACCCGATGACCGCGCAAGGATTTGTCAACACCATGCGCGCCGAAGGGCATAGCGCGATGGTGCATACCGCCGCAGCCTCCAACCTGGGGCAGATGCTAGCGAAACTGTGCCTCAAAGAGGGCATTCCCCTCGTTGCCATTGTGCGCAGCGAGGAACAGGCCAAAATCCTGCGCGATATTGGCCTGACCCATGTGCTCGACAGCAGCATGGACAGCTTCTTTGCTGATCTCGTCACGGCGCTCGCCGAAACCGGCGCGACATTGGGCTTTGACGCGATTGGCGGCGGCAAAATGGCCAATTATATCCTGACCGCGATGGAACAGGCGGCGGCGCGGCGCGGCGCGGAATTCAGCGTCTATGGCTCGACGGTCAATAAACAGGTTTATATTTACGGCCGCCTCGACACGGGCGAGACGATATTGACCAGCGGCTATGGCCTCTATTGGGGGCTGGGCGGCTGGTTGCTCACCCCGCATCTCGAAAAGGTGGGGATGCAGCGTATGTTGGAAATGCGCGCCTATTCGGTCGAGGAGCGGAACGGCATTTTCGCCAGCGACTATACACGCGAAATTTCCCTCACCGACATGACCGACCCGGACATCGCCAAAGCTTATGAGAAAAAAGCAACCGGCGAAAAGTTTTTGGTCAACCCCGCTTTGGGATAATCGCGCTTAAGCTTCATCACCTGATACTGTGACCCGGGCGGTTTCGCGGCCGCTCCGGTCCTTTGCCTCTTGCGCTGCCAATTCGGCGGCTTCATCGGCGTCGGTATAGCTCCATGCCATATTCATCTGATAATATAGCACCAGAAAATGGATGAAAGCAGGGATGATATAAGCGATCAGGATGGAGCTGGCGGTGAGCGCGGCAATGCCCATTCCCAGCATATAATAAGCGAAAAACCCGGCAATCCCGACGCAAAAAAACCAGCTGGCAAGCGCGGTCAACGCCGCGCGGGGCAGGGGCCGAAACTCCCGAAAAGCGATCCCCTTTAGGAAAAAGCCCACCAGAAAATTCATCACAAAACCAAAAGCCAAGCTATAAAGCCAACTCATAAACACCCCCCCCATTTTTCACCATCTGCAATGCAGATAAGCGCTAAGCAGCGCCTGTGTCTAGGGCAAATAGCGGAAGCGGCGGGGCGGAATATTTCACGCGAAGGCGCAAAACGCGAAAGCATCTGGCGTAATGGGGTGAGAGAAGTTAAATCAAGATATTATCTTTGATGGTGTTCAACCGGAGCGCCCCTCATTTCAAAAGGACGGGAAAATTTGAAGCAAAGCCATCATATCCCGCATTTCGCACTCGCCTGTGCCGCGATATGTGCCGCTGCGTCCATTGACCATGCTAACGCGAAAGATAGGGGAGCCGCAAATCCATATTTTGAGGATTTATCGGAACAACCTGCGTCAAAATCGGTCGGTGATGCCGATGTCAATGCAAAGTCTGTTATCCGATGTACGGCGGATAAGCGATGGTGTGCTGAGCTATTAACCAACGCTGATACCATTGGCTTCACAATGAATCTTTTCGATGGCCGCAGCCGCGATGACGCGGATAGCATCAGGAAAAATATCGCCAGTTATACGGTTTCTGAAGATAGCGGCGATTCCGCATATGATCGTTCCTCGACCGAAATATGGCCGCAAATTATACGGCAGCCTGTGGGCGATCCGGTCGATGAAGGGACGGAACCGCGCGAGACGATTATAATCGGCCTGCTGTCTGGACAAAGCAGCATGTATTCCGGAGGCGGTGCACAAGTTACCACGCTCAATTTATACCGGGTTAACGGTGACCCATTCACAAATGCAGGATTGGAAAATGTGCTGAATGTGCCGTGGAACGGTTCGATTATGATCCGGGCCTGTTTCAGCGAAGAGGATTTGACATTGCGAAAGGGCGTCTGCCATGATCTTTACGACTTTACCGCCGAATTAACTCTGGCCAAATCCCACAATTCACCCCTCCTTCCGCAATTAATCTATCAAACCAAAGCAGTGGCAACGCCCGGAACCAGCCGCCGATCGAACGACAATAGCACAGGCGTTCAATTAACCGATAAAGACATATTACCGCAAACCGACCTTCGATGCAGCTACCGCCGGCTACTGACCTATAACCCGACGACACAGCGCTATGAATTCGACCGCCCCGGCCCGGATTGTTCAGATTATACAATGCCATGATGCGTTATTTTCGCAGAAAAATTGCGGCGACATAATAGGAGATAGTGAGCGCCCTGACCGATCTTGGATGTTACATTGGGGCGGGCCTGCCCTTCAAAATAAAGGCGATGTTGATATTTGAACGCCGTGAGGGATGGTAATGCAAGTTGCGGTTAGGATCTACTATTGCGCGCCGGAATTCGCTCTGTTCCGAGAATTCTACGACTGGGCTGGCGCGGCGGGGCAGAATATTTCACGCGAAGGCGCAAAGATTTTGAAGATGGCGGTGCAGAGCGGTGCCGGCGCGGGAAAACCGACCCCTTGATAATCTTCGCGCTCTTTGCGTGAAATTATGGGCGGGTAATGGAGCTATTCAGGAATTTGTCGCCGGAATATCCTCCCGCGATACATTGCCGTCGCTATCTTTTGCGGACAAATTCGGCGCGCAGCACCAATCCTTTGATGCCGGGATATTTGCAGTCAATTTCCTGCGCGTCGCCGGTTAAGCGGATGGACGGAATGACGGTGCCTTGTTTTAACGTTTGGCCCGCGCCTTTGACGGTCAAATCCTTGATTAACGTCACTGCGTCGCCGTCGGATAACAGGTTGCCCACCGCGTCGCGCACGGTAACCTGATTTTCGGCAGCCTGTTTTGCGGCTAGGTCCGATGCGGACATCCATTCGCCGCTATCTTCATCATAAACATAATCTTCGTCGCTGCTGTTCATACCTATACCCCTTTTGCGAGCGGTGTATCAGGCAAATGGGCGATATGGCAAGCGGGGAGGCAGGGCGGAGGTTAGCTTTGTTTCCGGCCAAATCCGGCGCTGGATGAAGGGTGCTCTGACGGCGCTCCCTGTTGCGCCTTAAATTGGCGGAGGTCTCTGCAATTAAGGCTGCTCATTGCTTTTCGGCTTTACAGATTGGGGCGTTCATTTGATCGGCCGGCATCACGGTCAAAAATGTCGTCGACTGCAAATTCCGCTTTTGAAGGCATTAACCCGATTACAAAAGCAAATGACGGCTGCGACCAAAGAAATAGTCCAAATATCCCCCAATCACTGTCCCAAAAATCTTGCCTGACGATTGAAAAAATTGCCGCTAAGGATGCCAACGATACCGCCAACGAAACCCAAGGTAACAATATCGGCCATCCAATATCACGGCACCGCAGCATCATGACAATATGGAAAGCTAAACCAAAGATTATGATCGCGGTCATACCGACGACCGCGACTTGAGAAGGGCCAATAATTGCACTTACACCCGCTCCGAACAGGATCACTGCTTGCAACATTATGCAAGCAAGTAAGGTCATCCAATAAGCAGTTCTGCTGATACGGGTATTACTCAATCCAAAAATTGACATGATGGGTTCGAGGGACAGCCACGATAATTTGTCAGCCCACTTCATCCTTGTTTCCGGCCAAATCCGGCGGATCGGGGGGGCGCTGATGCTGGCGAAGGTCCGGCAGATGGTGCGGAGTTGTCCGCCGATGCGCCGGCATTTTGCGCTTGATAGGCGGCGAGCGCTTCGGCAATTGCGGCGTCGTAGCGGGCGTTGCTTTCCGATGGCATATTATCCAGAGCATTGTCCCGCGCTTGTTGTTCCGCACGGATCCGGCGCAGCATCTCTGCCTCTTCGCTGGCCGATAAACTGGGACCTTGGCGAAAATCGGGGCCGGGGCCTGCGCCTGCGGATGGGCCATGATCAAAAGCGCCGCCGCCGGGAGTGGGGCCGCTATTGGGCGCAGGGACATAGCTTGGCCCCATCCCTTGCTGCGACGGAAGGATGCCGATCACAATCATCAGCAACAGGTCGAGCAGCACGACATAGTTGGCGATTCCAATTCCACTGCCGACAAAATTACCGCGGATTGCGGCGCCGAATGACGAAAAAGATAGCAATATGTTGAGGCCGAAAGATGCCCATGGCAGCCATGCGGGCCAACCAATATCGCGGCACCGGCGCATCATGATGACCCGGAAATATAACGACACCGACACGATCATCAAGAACAGGATAGGGCTCATGCCCCAACTGCCGGTAAATATCGCTGCCACTGCGCCCGCGATCAGGGCAATTATCGCACCAATACACATGATGAAAGAGAGCCAATATTGGCCAATGCCGACCCGCCCGCTTTGTACAACGCCAAATGACATATATTATCCCCAAAATATAGTATCTTGGGTATAGGCGCATTTGATTAAAATCGGGTTATCGGGCGCTGACGAGCTATGGTAACAGCTTCGTATTTACCGGCACCTTTCCGTTATCGGTCGAATATCCGCAAAAAGGGTGTCGCAGGCCGAGGCGCTAAAAAACGCTTTCCCACAGGCCCATTTTCATGCTTTTTGCGGCGGATGATCATTGACCGCCGTCCTGAAACCCTGGCCGTTTACCAGATAAGCCGGTGCCATGGTGCGCCGCCATTATGACCGCGCATTACCGGCTTGATGTCGATGCGCGGCAGGTGGCGGATATGTTCGGTGCGGATGCCGGGCGCGATCCGTGGGCGGGCGGTTACGTGACGCCGGGCAGGCCCGCCCCTTTGGTGCTGCGCGGTAAGGATGGTGGGCGCTATCTTGCCCCGCGCATCTGGGGCGTTCCGCCGCATCAAAGCTTTTCCAGCGGGATAACAGATAGCGGCCGGTATCGTCCCGTCACCACGGTGCGCAACACGCAAAGCCCGTTTTGGATCGGCAATTTGCGTCATACCGAATTTCGCTGTTTGGTGCCGGCCACTGCCTTTCAAATATGGTCAGCGGCGGCGGACCCGCGCACGGGGCGAAAACGGCCCTATTGGTTCTATGCGCCAGCACAGCCGGTAATGGCCTTTGCCGGTATATGGCGCGACAGCGAGGTTGCAAGCTTTGCGCTGCTCACCACCGAGCCGAATGACCGCATCGCAGCGATTAACCCAGCTGCGATGCCGGTTATCCTTGCACCGGAGGACCAAGAGCTATGGCTCACCGCCGATTGGAATAGCGCGGAGTCTTTGGTTCGGCCTTACCCCGCTTCGATGATGGAATGCCTAGACCAAGGCGGCGGATAAGCGCTGGTTAGTATCCCGTCGCAACCGAAATACCGGGATCAGGGGGCGTGCCGTAAAGCGCAAAACCCATCCAGCTTGCCGACAATATACCGATTGCCAGAAACAGCGATACCGCGAGTACATAACGCACACCGTGATTTTTGGTGCCGCCGCTGGCTTCGTCCTCGGTTAACTCGTCGTGATCGTCATAATGTATCATAGCCTTCTCTCCTCAACTATGGTTTACAAGATACTCCAACAGCATGGGCGGTGATAGACGGGCGGAATCCTAATAGCCGTTTTTATCCTCGGTTGAGCGCTACATCGAGCGACAAGCGGTCTTCATCCCGGAAAGCCCAAATGACCAAAGTCGCCGCCGCCATCCCGAGCGAAGGGAAAAACAGCACATTGCGGGTTTCCTCGGTCAGCAAATATAGGCCAAATGGATCAAGCAGATATTTCCAAATGGCCGCCGCGCCAAGGCAGAGGATAAACGCCTGCACCGGATAGACAAAGCGGCGCAGCAGGCCCAATATCGTGAGCAAGCCGATAGCCACTTGGAATAGTCCCCACGGCGTCTGGATCATCGCGACCGAAACAATGCCGCCGTAATATGTGTTGGATACGCCGATTGCGGCATCCGGGCTCATAATTTTGATTAGCCCCCAAATGACGATCAACAAGCCTGTTGATAGGCGCAGGAATAATAAGCTGGCAGCTTTCATTGGTGATCTCCCTTTCACTATTCTTCGTAAGGTCCAGCGTAAAGGTTACGCGCGAAAGCTATTTTTTCGGCGGCCAGGGGAAAAATGCGGAGGTCCGCTGGACATAATCCTGATATTTGGGGCGGGTTTTATGCAGGCCGCGTTCCAGCAGCGGTCCGCCCGACCATTTCATCAAGGTGAAGCTGAGAAATAACGGGCCAATAATAGTGATCAGCGCTGTGGTCAGGCCGCTATCGGCAGCGACCAGCCATATGCCCCACCATGTGGTGAAATCACCGAAATAATTGGGGTGACGGGTATAGCGCCACAGGCCGGTGTCGAGCACCTTGCCCTTATTTTCGGGATTTTCCTTAAATGCTTTTAACTGCGCATCGCCGATGGTTTCAAACGCGATACCGGCAATGGCGATAGCCGCGCCGATCCATGCCAGCGCGCCGATGCCCGTGTCGTCATGGCTGACAATAATTCCCATTTGCGCTGGCAGGCTGGTGATGAACAACAGCGGCATTTGCATCAACCAAGCCATAATCAGCGCCGCGACCGGCCAGCTCCAGCCGCGTTTTTCCATCGCATGGCCCAATATCTTTTTATACCGGTTATCCTCACCCTCTTTGCGCCAGCGGGTGAATAGATGGATCGACAGACGCAGCCCCCAGATGGTGGTCAGCGCCAGCAACAACGTCCCGCGCGGCGATTCTCCGGCATGGATCCAGCTTGCCCAAGCGAGGATGACCATGCCAAATGCCCAAAATGCATCAATGAAGGATACGTCGCGTATCCGCACCGATATGGCCCAGAGGATCAGGATCATCGCGAGTAATATGGCGAAATTCAGCGCCAACAAATATGCGGTCATCATTATAGCCCTTCTTTCCCGGTGATGCTTTTCACGGCGCGCTCTGGATGGCGAGGGACAATGTCGCGGTAAAATTCGATCACTTTGGCCATATCCGCTTCATAATCGCCGCTAGGGTAAATGGCGGGGCCAAGACCGCCGGTTTTTTTCCCATAATCCATCATGCCAATTACAAAAGGCACTTTGGCGGCGAGTGCGATTTGATAAAATCCGGTTTTCCATTTGCTATTGTTGCTGCGGCTGCCCTCTGGCGCAATGGTCAGCATAAATTCGTCGCGCTTCGCAAATTCGTCGGCCATTTGCTGCACATAATTTTGCGGGCTTTTCCGGTCGATGGATACTCCGCCCATATCAAACAGGAAATTGCGCACCGGCCATTTGAACAAACTGTCCTTGGCCATGAAATGCGGCATAATTCCAAGTTCTTCGGTCAGGCCGATAAAATAGATAAAATCCCAATTGCTGGTATGCGGCGCCGCGACAAGCACGAATTTGCGCGGCTGCGGAACGACACCGACCGCTATCCAGCCATTGCGTTTATAAATCCAGTAAATCGCCCGCCGTAACAGGCGGGACAGCAGGCTGGGTTTACGGTTGGTAACCGGCATGAATATAAAGGTCCTCTCTCTTTTGAAGCTTTAGCAGCAAGGGCCATGCTTGCAAATGACTTGTCACGTCATGGCCCTAGCGTTAATCGGTGGCTTCAAGCAAATCATAAACGCGGGAAAATAATGTCCATATCAGCGATACCGGTAATCTCCTCTACGGGTCTTTATACGCCGCCCGAAAGCATTAGTAATGCCGAGCTAGTCGCCAGCTATAATAGCTATGCTGACAGGTATAATGCCGCGCATCCCGATGCCGAGCCGCTGACCCATAGTTCGGTGGAGTTTATCGAGAAAGCCAGCGGGATCAAATCCCGGCACGTTATCGATAAAGCCAGCATATTGGACCCGGACATCATGTGCCCGCGTATGGAGGAACGTCCCAATGATCAAATTTCGGTTATGGCCGAAATTGGCGTTGCGGCGTGCAAAGATGCGCTGCAACGGGCGGGGCGGGATATTAAGGATGTCGATGCGATTTTATGCGCTGCATCCAATTTGCAGCGCGCCTATCCCGCAATGGCAATCGAGATCCAGATGGAATTGGGCATGGAGCATGGCTTTGCCTTTGACCTGAATGTCGCTTGTTCCTCTGCGACCTTTGGCATCCAAACTGCCGCCGATTATATTCGCAGCGGCAACGCGCGGTCGGTGCTGGTGGTGAATCCTGAAATAACCAGCGGCCATTTGAATTGGCGCGACCGTGACAGCCATTTCATCTTTGGCGATGTGGCAACCGCCATTTTGGTTGAAGCGAAAGATATAGCGCCAGCGCAGCATTGGGAGATTTTGGGCACGCGGCTCAAAACCCAATTTTCCAATAATATCCGCAATAATTTCGGCTTCCTCAATCGCGCCCATGGCGGGATCGAGCAGGATGGACCGAAATCGGACAAGCTGTTCATTCAAGAAGGGCGCAAGGTGTTTAAGGAAGTGGTTCCCATGGTGGCCGAAATGATCGTCGATCATGCGAGCACGTTGGGCTTAAACGGTGCCGACCTGCGGCGGCTTTGGCTGCATCAGGCCAATGCCGGCATGAACCGCCTGATTGCGCAGCGGGTGTTGGGGCATGAGGCGAATGCGGATGAAAGCCCAACGGTGCTCGACGTCTATGGCAATACATCGAGTGCAGGCTCAATCATCGCGTTTCATTTAAATAGCGATGATCTGACGGCTGGTGATACCGGCCTGATCTGCTCCTTTGGCGCGGGCTATTCGGCGGGCACGGTGTTTGTGCGCAAGGTAGGTTGAGCGCCGCGACCAGCGGCCTGACTAACCCTCATCCCCCATGCGAAGCGCCGCAATAAACGCTTCTTGCGGGATACTCACGCTGCCATATTCGCGCATCTTGGCCTTGCCCTTTTTCTGCTTTTCGAGCAGCTTTTTCTTCCGGCTAATGTCGCCGCCATAGCATTTGGCGGTCACGTCTTTGCGCATCGCGCTGATAGTTTCGCGGGCAATAACCTTCCCGCCAATCGCCGCTTGAATGGGGATTTTGAATAAATGGCGGGGGATCAAGTCTTTTAACCGTTCACACATATGGCGGCCCCGGCTTTCGGCCGCTTGCCGGTGGACGATCATCGACAAGGCATCGACGGGCTCTGCATTCACCATGATATTCATTTTGACCAGGTCGCCGGGGCGAAGGCCGATTTGTTCATAGTCAAAACTGGCATAGCCGCGTGAGATGCTTTTCAGCCGGTCGTAAAAATCAAACACCACTTCATTGAGCGGCAGTTCATATGTCACCTGCGCACGGTCACCGACATAGGTCAGATTTTTCTGAATCCCGCGCCGGTCCTGACATAGTTTCAATATGCCGCCCAGATATTCGTCCGGGCAATAGATCACGGCCTGTATCCACGGCTCTTCCATATCTTTGATCTTGACGACATCGGGCATATCGGCGGGATTGTGCAGAAATTGTTCGTCGCCATTGGTCATCACGACCTTATACACAACCGACGGCGCGGTGGTGATCAGGTCCAGATCATATTCACGGGTCAGGCGTTCCTGGATAATTTCCAGATGCAGCAACCCCAAAAAGCCGCAGCGAAAACCCTGTCCCAACGCCGCGCTGCTCTCCATTTCAAAGGTGAAGCTGGCATCGTTGAGGCGCAGTTTGGAAATGCTTTCCCGCAGCTTTTCAAAATCCGCTGCATCCACGGGGAATAATCCGCAGAAGACCACCGATTGCACTTCCTTAAATCCGGGCAGCGCCTCGGTCGCGCCATTTTTGACGGTGGTGATGGTGTCGCCCACGGCGGTCTGGCTGACCTCTTTAATCTGCGCCGTGATGAAGCCGATTTCGCCTGCGGCAAGCTGCTCCAGCTGTTCGATCTTTGGCCGCATACAACCAACGCGGTCGATCAAATGCTCGGTGCCCTGCGCCATAAACTTCACCCGCTGACCTTTTTTCAAGGTGCCGGAAATGACGCGGACGAGGATAACCACGCCCAGATATGGATCATACCAGCTATCGACCAGCATGGCTTTCAACGGAGCATCGCGGTCGCCTTGCGGCGGCGGAATGCGGGCAACAACGGCTTCCAATACCTCTTCGATACCGATCCCTGATTTCGCGCTGGTCAAAACCGCTTCATCGGCGGGCAGGCCGATAATGTCTTCAATTTCCATCTTCACCTTGTCAACATCGGCAGCGGGCAGGTCGATTTTGTTGAGCACGGGCACGATTTCATGATTATGTTCAATCGACTGATACACGTTGGCCAGCGTCTGTGCCTCTACGCCTTGCGCCGCATCGACAACCAGTAGCGCGCCTTCGCAGGCGGCAAGGCTGCGCGACACTTCATAGGCAAAGTCAACATGGCCGGGCGTGTCCATCAAATTCAGCTCATAGGTTTCGCCATTTTTGGCCGTATAATTCAGGCGGACGGTCTGCGCTTTGATGGTAATGCCGCGCTCTTTTTCAATATCCATATTGTCGAGCACTTGCTCGCTCATTTCGCGCTCAGTCAGCCCGCCGGTCACTTGGATCAACCGGTCGGCTAATGTCGATTTACCATGGTCGATATGGGCGATGATGGAAAAATTGCGGATATGGGAGAGAGGAGTAGACATGGCCGCGCCTGTATCAGCAGATGCCTCTTCACAAAAGAGAAAAACGCTTATCTGCCCGCTATTGCTGCGCTTCGGGATTACCGGCCGAGCGTTATAATCTGACCCAATGTCGTGCCATAATGGCGAAGGGGCGGCTGGCCAGTGATCCGGTCGTATAAAATATCGACCATGGCAAAATCAAAATCCAGAATATAGTCGCTATCTTCGCCGGGCCCGGCGGGCCGAATGAGGCAAGGGCGTTTGGCGTGAAACGTGCGGGCCAGATGCTTGGCGCGGTTGACCTGCCAGGAAAAGCGCGGATCGCGCAGCCGTACCGCTTCGCCTTCCAGTAACGCCAGATCGGCGGCGAGCGTGAAAATAATATCCTCCCCTGCGCGGTCGCTTTTTTGATAGTGGTAAAATGCTTCGGTCCCTTGCGCCGCGGGCAATATTTGGGCGAGCGATCCGCTTTCCTGCTTTAACCAGTCATCGATCCGGCCAGCTGCGGTAATAACAGCTGACACTGCTGCTTTAGGGTCAAGCATCGCCGCTGCGTCCACGCCATTGTGTTCCAGCAAGTCGGTGATAAGCCGCAAGCGTTCCTTTCGGCTGTCCAGCAGATGGGTCAAATTGGCGTCCTGTTTGGCAGGCGTCAGCGCGGATTGCGCACAAGCAAAAGGCGGTATATTGGGCGGATAGTTGCGCAATTGTTCGGCAAGCGGCGGCATGGGCGTCTTCGCTGGAGCCGCGCCTTCATTGCCGCTGAATAGATTTTTAAGCCAGCTCATATCCTGATGATAATCAACCCGGAGCGATTATGCTAGAGGCTGACCCCACCCCCAGCCTCATCTCCGGCCTCAACCGAACCAGCTGCTGACGGTATTGAAAACGCTTTTGCCGATCTCGCTGCCCGCGATGCCGCCAATCACCCCGCCGACGACGCCGCCAATAACTGTGCCGACGCCCGGAACCACGGAGCCAAGCGCGGCCCCTGTCGCAGCGCCAGCCCATGCACCGCCCGCACCGGCAACGATGCCCGATGCGGCGCGTCCGGTATTTTCGCCAATGCGTCCGCCATCGGCCTGCCATGCTGAACGCAATTCTAAACCGTCCATAACGAGACCAACGGGTTTTGCGACGCGGCCCAAAGTGCGCAGCGCCCGGCCGCTATTGCTCAGCGCCTCGCCGCTAGCCTCCAATGCTGCACCCGATGCGCGTGCGGCCCGGTTGTCGGCGACGCGGGCGATGTCATGGGTCGCCTCGCGTGCGGCTCTGCCGCTATCACGGGTGAAGCCAACCTTTGATTCCACCTCAAGCCTTTCGGCCATGCGCGGGTCGGCACCCGGGCGTTCTGCCACCACGTCAATCACCCGCGCGCCGCCTTGCACCACGTTATTGGGGTGCGATGCGCCGACAAACCTGTTGGCGCCTTGGGTGACGTTATAGCCTTGGTTGCGATAATTTTGTGCAATCATATTTTCCGCAAGGGCGCCGTTCGTGTTGTTGGCGCTTCCCACGCTGATGCCGGTTCCCTTGGCCACGCTGCCCGCGGGCGGGGCATGGATAGTGGATGCAACCTCAATGCCGCCAGCGCGAAGCCGGTTTGCCAGATCGCTGTGGAAACCGCCCAAATTGGTCCATGCGCTCGTGGTTGCCTCCCAGCGTACGGTTAAAATGGGATTTTGCGTCAATATCCGGGCGCCAGCGGTCGTCTGTTCTAGGCCGCGTGCAATGCGTTCTGCCCCGGCGTTGCTGACCACCGAACCGGCGGCGTAAATACCCATGCCTTGACCGGCGCTTGTGTTGGATGCTGGCGTGTTGGATGCTGGACTATTTGATGACGGCTGAATTGCGGCGGAGAAATCGCGGTCAAAGCGGCTAAGGTCGCCAATATTGCGTGCGGCCAGTTCGCTGCGGATGGCGGCATAGGCGCTGCTGGCGGCAGCGGGGTTGGTGCGGGCGGCATCGGCAACCATGGCCGCGAGCGCCCGGGTATCGACAGGACCCGTTGCACCCATGCGCGTGCTGTCGATTAAACCGCGCGCGGTCTGGGAATCACCTACGCGAAAATTGTCATTGCCGATGGGCGGCGCGGTCCGGTTATTATTTTGCACATTGTTGGCAGCAGCGGTGACACCCATTGATCGTCTCCAAAAAAATAATAGCCCCGCAAACGCTATGCCAGATTCGCTCACAACCGAAAATCAACGAAACGTTTAGGAACAAATCAGGATCATTCGATAAATGCTTGGCACGTATGAACAAGCCGATTGACCAATAACCTTTGTCTGTGCATTCTGAATATGAGAGGTTCAGGAGAGAGAAATGGCAAAAAACAAAAATATGTTCGGCGGATTTGAAGCGGCCAATGATGCAACCATGGCGCTGGGACCGCTGGCGGGAATAGCAAGAGAAGATTTTGCAGGTGCGGTCGCCCTGTTGCTGCGCGAAACAGCGGCCAACCCGCAAAAGGTTTTTAAGGCCACTGCCGATTTTAACGAAGATGTGGTGAAGATTATGACGGGGCAATCTGACTTGGCCCCCGACCGCCGCGACAAACGCTTCATGGATCCGGCATGGCAATTCAACCCGTTTTTTAAGGCGGGGGCGCAATATTATCTGGCGATCCAAAAAGGCATCAAAAGCTATATTGAGGATTTGGAGCTGGACGCATTGGAACGCGACCGGGCGAATTTTATCTCGCAAATTATTATCGACGCTTTGGCCCCTACCAACAGCTTAATTGGCAATCCCAGCGCGCAAAAACGGTTGGTCGACAGCGGCGGCTTGTCGCTGATTAAAGGTTTGAAAAACGCCTATAACGATATGGTCAACAATGACTTCATGGTCAGTCAGGTCAACAAAGAACCCTTCAAAATCGGTGAAAATCTGGCGACGTCCAAAGGATCGGTGGTGTTCCGGAACGAGATGATGGAATTGATCCAATATGCACCGACGACGGATCAGGTCTATGAAATCCCGATGCTGACCATCCCGCCGCAGATCAACAAAATGTATATTAACGATCTGACCCCTGAAAAAAGCGTGGTCAAATGGCAGCTCGACAACGGCATACAGCCTTTCATGATCAGCTGGCGCAATCCGGAGCATGAGCACGGCATTTGGGGGATGGCCGAATATATCGAATGCTGCCGAGAGGCGATTGATGTCGTCTGCGAAATAACTGGCAGCGACAAGATAAACGTGTCGGGCGGCTGTTCAGGGGGTCAGACGATGTCCGTCCTGCTGTCTAAATTGGCGTCGGAGGGCGACAAACGGGTCAATGCGACAACCATGATGGTCTGCGTATTGGAACCGCGGCAAGGCGATACAGAGGCAAGTTCCATGGTGTCGGAAAATGGCATCGCACTCGCCCGCCAACGCGCCGCAAAAAAAGGCGTGATAGAGGGCAGCTCGCTCGCAAGGGGCTTTGCATGGTTGCGGCCCAATGACCTGATCTGGAATTATGTGATCAACAATTATTTGATGGGCGATGATCCGCCCGCATTTGATATCTTATTCTGGAATGCCGACGCAACCAACCTGTCCTCCACATTGATGGGTGATTTTCTGGAGCTGTTTGAGGCCAATGCCTATGCCGATCCCGGTAAATATGAAATTGCCGGGCATAAGGTGGATTTGAAAAAGGTTGACACCGACCTGTTCATATTGGGCGGGACCACTGATCATATTACGCCTTGGCGTGCCTGCTACCGTTCGACCCAGCTGTTCGGCAGCAAAAATGTCGAATTTATCTTAAGCCAAGCGGGGCATATGCAGGCGATATTAAACCCGCCAGGCAACCCCAAAGCGAAATATTACAAACATAAAAAAGACCAGACACCCGCCGATGTGGATGAATGGATGGCGGGCGCGGAAGAGGTCGCTGGAAGCTGGTGGCCCTATTGGATGGAATGGTTGCATAAACGGTCGGGTAAAAAGATATCGGCGGCCAAAAGCACCGGCAGCAAAAAACACCCCGCGATGGAAGATGCGCCGGGGCTGTATGTGTTCGATTGACCTTTTGAACAGGGTGAGCTGAACGCCGGGAAAGGCTGGTTTTTGCGGTAACTGTCTGGGGTGATGTGAATGTCGTTCCGGCAAAATTCGGGATAGTATCTTGGACAGACGTAATTTTATCAAAACCGGCTCGATCCTCGGCGGTATCGGGGCATTGGGCGCCGCACCAGCAGCATTGGCAAAGCCGCAACGGTTTCGCTTTCCCAAGGATTTCCGCTGGGGATGCGCCACAGCCGCGTATCAGATTGAGGGCGGAGTGAACGAAGATGGGCGCGGCAAAAGCATATGGGACGTATTTTCCCACACGCCGGGCAAAGTCGCCAATGGCGATACCGGCGATGTCGCTTGCGATAGCTACCACCGTTATGAGGAAGACATTGCGCTGCTCAAAAACCTAGGGGTCAGCTGTTATCGTTTCTCGGTCGCCTGGCCCCGGATTTTCCCCGATGGCAAAGGTAAGCCCAATCAAAAAGGCGTGGATTATTATAACCGTTTAGTCGACGGACTTCTTGCCGCTGGGATCGAACCTTATGCCACGATGTTTCATTGGGATTTGCCCGCCGCAATCAAAGGCGGATGGCAAAACCGCGATGCCGCCCTGCAATTTGCCGATTATGCGGGCTATATGGCGGGGCAATTGTCGGACCGCGTGAAGAAATTTATGACCGTCAACGAAATGCGCACTTTCATTGATGTGGGTTACCGCGCGGGCGTTCATGCGCCTGGGTTAAAATTACCGCCGGATCAACTTAATCAGGCGCGGCATCATGCCGTGTTGGCTCATGGTTTGGGCGCACAGGCCATGCGCGCAGCTGCGCGTAAAGGAACGCAGATCGGTCTTGCCGAAAATCTTGATACACAGGTTCCAGTGATTGAAACAGCGGAGCATATAGAGGCTGCGCGGCGGGCAACGCGGATAGAAAATGCGATGTATTTAACCGCCGTGATGGAGGGCAAATATATTGACGAATATTTGGAAATAGAAGGCGCCAATGCCCCCAAACCACAGGCGGGCGACATGGAAGCCATCGGCACTCCGCTCGATTTCGTTGCGATCAATGTGTATCAACCGCAATGGGCGCGGGCCGATGATAGCAAATATGGCTATGCCAAAGTTCCGCATAATCCCAACGCGCCGCATATGGCTTCGCCTTGGCTCTATGTCGGGCCAGAGGTTGCCTATTGGGCGGTGCGCTATGCCAGCGAATTGTGGAAGCCGAAGAAAATCTACATTGCCGAAAATGGGGCGTCCGCCGACGATCCTGTGACAGACGGCAAAGTATATGATGCCGAGCGCGTCATGTTTTTGCGCAATTACCTGAAAAACTTTCAGCGTGCGGTGAATGAAGGCTATCCGCTCAAAGGCTATTTTTTGTGGAGCTTGATGGATAACTTCGAATGGGCGGATGGCTATACAAAGCGGTTTGGCGTGCATCATGTCGATTTTGAAACATTGAAACGCACGCCAAAGTTAAGCGCCGTTTGGTATAAAGAAGTCATCCGGCGAAATACCATCGTTTGACGGTTCTAAGCCGTTGCGACTTTTCCCTTGCAAAGCCGCAATGTGGCTATAGGTTGCGAATTGCGACCGGATAACAGGGACGATATATGACTAAGGGCAGCAAACAACCGCGTAAGGCGGAATTTTCGATGGAAAATTTTGACGGACGCACATTGCGCGTAGCGCGCTGGACTACGAAGAAAACGGGCGCCGCAGGGCCTTTACCCATTCTGTTTTTCAATGGCATTGGCGCGAATATAGAGGCAATGTCGCCATTGGCCGACCTTATGGATGACCGCGATATCATCACCTTTGATATGCCGGGTGTTGGCGGTTCGCCTGAACCTGTTATCCCCTATAATGCGATTATGATGGCCCGGATCGCGGCGCTGCTCCTCGATAAATTTGATATGCCTATGGTCGATGTCATGGGGGTCAGCTGGGGCGGGGCCATGGCGCAGCAATTTGCGCTGCAAAATCCGTCAAGGGTGGGCCGGCTAGTGCTCAAGGCAACCAGCGCAGGGATGCTGATGGTGCCGGGCAATCCCGCCGCCCTGATTAAGATGGCCGATCCGCGCCGCTATATCGATCCCAACTATATGGAAAAGCATTTTAAGACGCTGTATGGCGGCGATGACAGCGGTAAAGGCGGCCATATCGGCCGGATCACACCGCCGACCAAAACGGGTTATTTTTATCAGCTATTGGCGATGCTCGGTTGGACCAGCGCGCCATTCCTGCCCTTTATGAAAAAAGAGACGCTGATCATGATGGGTAGCGACGACCAAATCGTCCCGCTGGCCAATGGCAAATTCCTCAATATGCTGATCCCCAATAGCGAGCTGTATGTTGTGGAAGGCGGGGGGCATTTATTCATGCTGAGCCATGTCGATCAAGCGGTGGGTAAAATCCGGTCCTTCTTGGACGGCGGTTTGGAAGAGATCCGCGAGGCGGCCTGACCGTGTTTCGGCGCGGCGCCGCATGTATTTTTGCAGCAGCAGTGGTTTTGACCGCAGCATTATCGGCGCAGGATAACGCGGCCAACCCTCCGCAACGCCCAAAATCGTCCTCCATATCCACCAAAGCTCCCACCAAAACTCAGAGTATGCTTTTGGTGGGTAATAAGGGTGAAGACAGCGTTAGCTTCATCGATTTGGACACTGGCCGCGAGGTAAGGCGGGTTGGAACCAACGGTCCTGCACCCCATGAAATTGCTATCTCTCCCGACGGCAAACAAGCCGCTATAGTGCATTATGGCGCCAACGGAATTGAGCTGTTTGATATAGCCAGCCGCCAATCAGTGATGGTAATTGAGCTTCCCGAAAATGCGCGTCCGCACGGATTGGTTTGGTTACGGGACGGGCGGTTGATTGCGTCTGCCGAAGGGATTGATGCCATTGCCATTGCAAATGTCTGCAGCCCCAATGAAGACTGCGTGCAATCGGGCTATTATGTGAATATGATTTCGACCGGACAAAAAGGTAGCCACATGGTCGCCGTATCGCCCGATGCCGCGCGTGCTTATACCGCAAACCTGACCGATGGCAGCGTCACGATGATCGACCTAGCGGCGGGCAGAGCAATCCGTTCGGTTGCAGCAGGTGCGGGAGCAGAAGGCATTGCGATCACGGCGGATGGCACAGAAATTTGGGCATCGGCGCGCGAAACCAACAAGGCCTATGTCTACGACGCCGAAACGCTGGACAAAAAAGCGGAAGTGGATGTGGGTAAATTTCCGCTGCGAATTATCGCCAGCCCGGACGGCAAATATATGGTCACGTCCAATCTGGTTGATGGCAACCTGAGCGTTATTGATATTGCCGAACGCAAGGTCGTGCGTACGATCAAAGTCACAGGCGACGCCGGTGCGCGGCAGGTGACGATATTGTTCAATGCAGATGGCAGCCGCATCTATGCCGCGTTAACGGGCATGAATAAAATTGCGGAAATTGATTTTGCGAGCGGCGAATTGCTCGGCATGCTTTCGGGCGGTCAGGATGGCGACGGCCTCGCAATTGTGACGGCGGCTCCATAATCTTGCCCTTTCTGCGCTTTTCTTTTTGAGACAAGCCGCTAGCATCTCGAATCAAGGGAATAGGGTAGGGAGAGACGAAATGCACCATATCGCCATTGTGGGTTCGGGTCCCGCCGGATATTATACAGCCGAAGCGGCTCAGAAAAAATATGGCGATGATGTGCGCGTTGATATTATCGACCGTTTGCCGGTGCCATTTGGCCTGATCCGGTTTGGCGTTGCCCCTGACCATCAATCGATTAAGGCCGTGTCGAAACGGTATGAGAAGGTCGCATTGTCGGACAATGTGCGCTTTGTCGGCAACGTGACCGTGGGGCAGCATATATCGGTGGATGAACTGCGCGATTTATATGATGCGGTGGTGCTCGCCACCGGCGCGCCAAGGGACCGGGCGCTCGATATAACGGGCGCAGACTTGCCCGGTGTTTACGGCAGCGCCGCCTTTGTCGGCTGGTATAATGGCCATCCCGACTTTGCCGATCTGGATCCGCAATTGGACGGCGGCCACGTTGCGATTATCGGCAATGGGAATGTCGCGCTCGACGTGGCGCGCATATTGTCCAAAACGAAAGCGGAATTTGCGGGCAGCGATATTGTCGCCCACGCGCTGGACCGGTTGATGACAGCGAAAACGGAGCAGATCACGATATTGGGACGGCGCGGACCGCATCAAATTGCAATGACGCCCAAGGAATTGGGCGAACTTGGCCGGCTGGAAAAGGCGGCGCCGTATGTTGACCGTGATGATTTGCCAGAGGAAGGGGCCGACGCGCTGCTCGAACCCGGGATACGCAAATCGGTGACCCATTTGCGCGAATTTGCGGCCATTCCCGAAAGTTTTCGCGGCGATAAAGATGTCCGGATCGAGTTTGATTTTTATGCTTCCCCGGTTGCCGTTGAAGGCGACGGGAAAGCCGAACGGTTGGTTGTTGAGCGCACGATATTGGACAAGGACCTGCGCAGTCAGGGCACCGGCGAAACGTATACCATCGCGGCCAATATGGTGATCAGCTGCATCGGCTATCAAACCCCGCCCATCGAAGGCGTGCCGTTTGAACATGGCCGCGGACGCTTTGCCAATGATGAAGGGCGGATATTGCCGGGCCTATATTGCGCCGGTTGGGCGCGGCGCGGGCCCAGCGGAACCATTGGCACCAACCGGCCCGATGGTTATGCGATCGTGGACTTGATTGCGGAAGATATTGGCAGCGGCTCCGGCGGATCGGGCAAAGGCGGCCGGCCTGCGCTTGATGCTTTATTAGCAGGGCGCGGCGCGGACCCTGTTACCTTCAACGATTGGAAAAAGATCGAAGAAGCCGAAAAAGCGCGCGCCCGCGACGGCGCACCGCATGAGAAATTCGTGACAATCGAAGAAATGATCGGGGCCCGGGGTTAGGGCGCCGGTGTAGAGCGGGGGTAGGGGCGCTTATGCCGCCTTATCCCCACGCATTGATGTTCAGAGGGATGCTGGCCAATGTATCGCTGGCGGTTAAATAGAGCGTCCGGCCATCATCACCAAAACAGCAATTGGCACAGGCTTTACCCGGGTTGATCCGGCCCAGCAATTTGCCCTGTGGCGACAGGATCAGGACGCCGCCCGGTCCGGTTGCAAAAATATGCCCGCTTTGCGCTACGCACATGCCGTCGGGCAAGCCGGGCGCATCTGCGCCAGCCAATGGCTGTGCATCAAAGAACAGACCATTGTCACTCACGCTGCCATTTGCGCCAATGTTATAGCTTTTCAAAATCTGTTTGTCGGGGTCCGATTGGGCAACATAAAGTGTTTTTTGATCGGGAGACAAAGCCACACCGTTGGGACGGGTCAAGGACGCATCGATCAGGGTCACCGCGCCGTCCTTGGCAAGCCGGTAGACACCGTTATGCGCCTGTTCCTTATCGGGTGAGCTATCCTGCCCTTTCAGGCCATAGGGCGGGTCGGTGAAATAGATGCTGCCATCGGCGGCCTCAACCAAGTCATTGGGGCTGTTGTATTTTTTGCCGCTATATGCGCCGGTCAGGATTGTTTCGGCTTTGCGGTCAATGTCAATTTTGGTCACTGCGCGTTTGCCATGGCTGGCGGCGAGCAAGCTGCCATCGGCCATGATCCACATGCCGTTGATGCCTGCACTGTCAAAGGGCGCGGGGTCGGCCCCGTCGGGCAGGCCAGACGGTTTCAGCCATGTTTGTAGGCCGTCCCTTTTGTTCCAGGAAAAGACGGTGTTTTGCGGCACATCGGAAAAATACAGCCGCTGACGCACTCGGTCCCAAACCGGACCTTCGGACCACCAGAAACCATCAGCCAATTTCGCCAATTTTGAACGGGTATCGACAATTTGCGACAGGGCCGGATCAAATTGTTCGACCTTACCAAATAGAGGATAGTCGGTGGCAGGCGGCGCCATGGTTTTTTTGCCATCGGTGCAACCGTTGAGCATGGCCGATCCCATTGCGCCCAATGCGGTGATGACGGTGCGGCGGTTCATATTCATTTTCAGTCCCTATTATATTGTCAACATCGCCCGGCCAAAGGCGCTTAAAAACGGATCATCACTTTCCGGGCCAAAGCTGGCGAGATGGAATAAACCAACCGCAATATTTTCACCATGCCGATATTGGCTTCCGCCTTATTCGCGGCGATGGCATGCACAATTTCCGCTGCGCAGTCCTTAGCGGTCATTTTGCCGCCGTCACGATCAGCGGTCATCGCGGTTTCCACGACCGGGGGCAGGGCCTCGATCACATGAATATTGGTTTTGGCGAGATTATGGCGCAGCGCCTGAGTAAAGCTGCGCAGGCCCGCTTTACTGGCGCAATATACTGGGCCGCCCGCGCGCGGTGCCAGCGCCAGTCCCGATGTGACATTGACGATGGCCGCTTCGCTGCGTTCCAATAATCCGGGTAACATGCGTGCAATCAAATGCATCGGCGCGTTCAGGTTCAGGAATAGGGCCCGGTCGGTCAGGTCAAGGTCAACCGGTTCACCTGGGCCGAAATTTCCGCCCATCCCGGCATTGTTGATCAATATATCAATCGTCCTGCCTGACAGCTTCGCGGCAAATTCTTCGCATCCTTTGGCGTTCGACAGATCGGCGGATATCGCCTCGATACCCTGCGCTGCGGCTGCCTCCAGATAATCGGCGCGGCGGCCGCAGACGATAACCGAAGCACCCTTCGCCTGTAACTGCCGCGCTATTTCAATGCCGATACCATCTGTCCCGCCGGTGACTACCGCGCATTTCCCCGAAATTTCCATATGCCGCTCCCTTAACCCCAAATCAGTTTCGTTAACCTTCGTCATGCCCGCTGTCGCATTATGACACAGGGGGCACCGGCTTTATTGCTTAACCATCTTTCGCTCTGGCCATTATCCCTAACAAAAGATTAACAAGCGTCTATGGAAAAGAGAAAATTGGTCAGCCTCAACGAATCCGCCCGTCATCCGCTTCGCCGGATGCTGCCGCCGCCAACCGGCGGTCTGCTCGTGGTGCAGCCCGAACCATCCAGCTGGTGGAAAAAAGAAGATACGCATCTATTTCTGCTCAGCTTCACCGCATTTTTCATTACATTTTACAGCTTCATCGCCTAAATCGCTGTATCATTATCGGCTGGCAACAGGCTCAATCGCATCGCTCGCTTTATGCAGCAAATAGGCAAGCCATGCCGACACGATGCAGGCCGCTGCGATCATGAATAATGTGTCGGCGATGCTGACACCCCAATGCACCAACAACGCATAGAATAGAGCGCCTGCGACCATCGCGCCGCTGTTAACGATATTATTGGCGGCGATAGTGCGCGATGTTTCGGACTTCGCGACGGTTGTGGTCAAAAATGCGTATAGCGGCACGACGAACATTCCGCCCGCTATGGCAATGCCCAGCAGCGAGCCGAGGATGAAATCCCCCTGCGCAAGGCTTAAAAATGCCTTATAGTCCATCAACGTCGATGTGTCATGCGGCCATACCCGGACGTTCCACCATAGCAAAAGCACAAACAAGCCCATGGCAATGACGGAGGCCGGGGAATAACGCGCGGATACTTCGCCCTTTAGCAAGCGATTGACCGCCACCGACCCGATCGCCACGCCGACCGAAAATATGGCGGTGAACAAGGTCGCAACCGTATTGTCGCCGCCCAGCGCATTTTTGACCATCGGCGGGAATTGCGAAGCCAAAACCGCGCCAATCGCCCAGAAAAAACTGATGCAGATAATCGCCAGCCGCAGCCGCCGCCGCCGCAGCGTTTCTTTCAGCAAACGGTAGCTGCCCTTAAAAATATTCCATTCGAGCTTCACCGATTTGCCATTTTCTTCGGCAGGGGCGCTGGGCACATATTGCGCGCTGACCCGTCCGATGATGGCGCAGGCAATCACGCCGATTGCCGACCATTCATGCGGGATGATACCGCCTGCAATCGTGCCGCCCAAAATGGCCATATAGGTGCCAGCCTCCACAAGGCCGGTTCCGCCCAAAACCTCATTCTCTTCCAAATGTTGCGGCAAAATGCCATATTTGATCGGACCGAAAAATGTCGAATGCACACCCATCGCAAATAATGCGAGCAGCATCATCGGCACATTTTCCAGCATCATACCAGCAGCGCCGACAATCATTATCCCGATTTCCGCCGTTTTGATGGTGCGGATCACGTTAATCTTGTTAACGCTGTCGGCCAATTGTCCGGCCAGCGCAGAAAATAGGAAAAAGGGTAGGATAAAAATGGCCCCTGCCAAGGCATTGAAATTCGCCTCTACCTTAGGATCAGAATAGATTGCATAGGTGACCAATATCACCATCGCCATTTTGAAGAAATTGTCGTTAAACGCGTTCAAGAACTGCGTGACAAATAGGGGCAAAAAGCGGCGCTTGTTGAGCAAAGCCAATGACGACTGCATAAATTTGGATAATCCCTTGATTCCGTTGCGCCCGCTGTAGCGATTGCTGTCATTATCGCAAACAGCTTTATCATGCGGCAAAGTTACGGAAAGATGACGCGGCGAAAAATAGATGCGTGATTTCGCAATCAAATGCCGCTATCGCAGCGGTCTATGTTAAGTGTTCCCAATATCCTTACTTTGTCGCGCATATTGGCCGTGCCGATCCTCGTATTCCTGCTATGGCCTAGCATGACAGAGGCCGGGACGCAGCCGACGGTGATCGACTATGCGCTCGCCTTTGGCCTCTATGCGCTGATGGCGATAACCGATTATTTTGACGGCTATTTGGCCCGCACCCAAGGGACGGTGTCGAAACTCGGCATCTTTTTGGATCCGATTGCCGATAAAATCATGATCGCGGCGGTGATATTGTTGCTTGTCTTCACCAAGGATGTGGATGGATGGCACGTGATTGCGGCGCTCATCATCCTCCTGCGCGAAATAACCGTATCGGGCCTGCGCGAATTTTTGGCTGGGCTGCAGGTTTCTGTTCCCGTGTCTCAGCTGGCAAAATGGAAAACAACGGCGCAGCTTTTGGCCTTTGGCGGGATTATCTTGGCTGGCGCGGTTCCGGCTTGGGAATGGATCAAATTCACCTCGCTTGGCCTATTGTGGGTCGCCGCCATTTTGACTTTAATTACCGGATGGGATTATCTGCGCGTCGGTATCAAGCATATGGATTGACGGGCGATGCGGCTGGTATATTTTGCATCGGTGCGCGAAGCAATGGGCCGCGATGGTGAGGATTTTGACCCGCCTGCGCATGTGAATAGCATCGACGATTGCCTGACCTTTTTGGCGCAGCAAGGCGCCGAATATGCAGCCGCCTTTGCGCAGCGGGAAAAACTGCGCTTTGCCCTGGATCAACAAATGGCGAAACATGATGCCCCCATTGGCACGGCAACGGAATTGGCGATATTCCCGCCTGTCACCGGCGGATGATACAGGTTCATATTCAAACAGAACGCTTTGATACAGGGGCGCTGCTGAGGCCGCTACACCAATTGGGCGGCGGAGCGGTGGCAAGCTTTACCGGCATTGCGCGCAGCGACCATAACGAAGGCAGGCAGGTCAGCGCGATCCTATTGGAGCATTATCCAGCGATGACACAGGCCGCGCTCGAGGATTTGGCAACCGAAGCGCAGGCCCGTTGGTCCTTGCTGGGCGGGATAATCGTCCACCGCGTGGGCCGGATAATTGTGGGCGAGGAAATCGTCCTCACCGCCGCCGCCGCCCCCCACCGCGCCGCCGCATTGGAAGCCTGCGCCTTCCTGATCGACCGGTTGAAAACCGATGCGCCATTTTGGAAAAAGGAAATTTACAGCGACGGCACCGCCGCCTGGGTCAAGGCAAAAGACAGCGACACCGCCCGCGCCGACAAATGGGTTTAGGCCAACGGATTATGTCACGCAAAGGCGCAAAGATTTTTAAGAGGGAAGTGTATGCAGGATTTGGAGGATATAGCCTCAACCGTGATTGATACGGCAATGTCGATTCATGTGGATGTTGGACCGGGGCTTTTGGAATCTGTTTATGAGCAGCTTTTAGTAAACCGGCTGCGCTCAAGAGGACTACAATGCGACCGGCAATTGCCGGTCGGAGCAAAGATTGACGGTCTGGATTTCCCCGATGCATTCAGAGTAGATATTCTTGTCGACCAAAAGCTCTTGATTGAAGTAAAATCCGTCACCCTATTAGCGCCCATTCATGCGAAGCAAACGCTGACCTATCTCCGCCTCATGAAACTGCCGCTTGGGCTGCTAATCAATTTTGGCGGTATCACTTTACGTGAAGGATTGAAACGAGTGGCTAATAACTATCGTCAAGGTCACTGATAAGCTCTTAAAAATCTTTGCGCCTTTGCGTGAAACCATTACTCACTCCGCCTGTAACTCTCGCATCGCCGCGGCCAGCATTTCAAATTCCTCTCGGCGCGGGCTGTTGGTTCGCCAGATCAGGGCGATTTGGCGGCTCGCATGGTCGGCATTCAGCGGCCGTGCCACAACCTCGGTTCCTTTTAATAGGCCAGCATCGACCGCCATTTGCGGGATCAGCGTCAGGCCCAGTCCATTGTCCACCATTTGGATCAGCGTATAGAGCGACGTGCCCATCATGCTGGCATTGGCGCGCAGTTCGGGGCGGTTGCAGGCGGCGAGCGCATGGTCCTTCAGGCAATGACCATCAACCAACAGCAATAGCCGCGATTCGTCGATCAAATCTGGCGATATCGTGGCCGGCGGATTATCCGGCTCGCCCTTGGGCATGGCAACATATAGGCCATCTTCGCATATCGCCGCGCTTTCCACATCGCCCGCCGCAAAGGGCAGGGCCAGCAGCACACAGTCAACCTGCCCATGATGCAATGCCTCCACCGCTACTGCGCTGGTTTCTTCGCGCAGATAGAGTTTCAAATCGGGATATAGTTTGCGCAGCCGGGGCAGCAATTTGGGCAGCAAAAACGGCGCAATTGTGGGGATGACGCTCATGCGCAGATCATCGGCAAGCGGCGTGCCAGCCGAGCGCGCCATTTCGGCAAGCTCTTCGGCTTCGCGTAATATCCGGTGCGCTTTTTCGACAATCCTGTCGCCAAGCGCGGTAAAGCGAACGACCCGGCGCGTGCGTTCAACCAGCGTCAGGCCGAGCAGGGTCTCCAATTCGCGCACGCCCGCCGAAAGGGTGGATTGCGTAACGAAACTGGCTTCTGCTGCTTTGCCAAAATGGCCATGTTCTTTCAGCGCGACGAGATATTGCAATTGTTTCAAGGTGGGGAGATAGGTGCTCATTGATCGATTATTCCTTATATACCGACGAAAGTAATCGTTTCATGCGTTTAATGCGAGCTTTTTTGCCGCTATCTCTGGAATATTTTCACCGAAGCGCTTAACTGGAGGCAAGTTTGTTACGAATAGAGTCCCGGCACCATATCCATCATCCGCCGGGAGGAGATAATTTATGCTGTCCAGGCTGATCGAATATCTGGATTCCATCATCGCCCGCGACCCCGCGCCGCGATCGCGGTGGGAGGTGCTGCTTTATCCCGGCGTATGGGCGCTGGGCTATCACCGCATTGCCCATTGGCTGTTCGAAGGCGGGCTGTATTTCTTGGCGCGGCTGGTCAATCATTTTTCGCGGTCATTGACGGCGATTGATATCCATCCCGGCGCGAAAATTGGCAGGCATTTTTTCATCGATCATGGCTTTACGGTGATTGGCGAAACCGCGATTATTGGGGATAATGTCACAATTTACCAATGCGTTACACTGGGCGGAACCAATCCCACCAATGGCGAGGGCGGGAAAAGGCATCCGACCATCGCCGACAATGTGATCATTGGCGCAGGCGCGCAGGTTCTGGGACCGATTGTGGTTGGCGAACGCGCGCGGATCGGTGCCAATGCCGTCGTGACCAGCGACGTTCCAGCGGGCGCGACGATGATCGGGCCCAAATCGCGGCCCACCTTGGTCAAGGTCGAAACCTACGAACAGGAATTCATTCCCTACGGCACGCCTTGCAGCGAGAAATTTGACCCAGCAACGCAAGGTATGGAATTGCTCCGATGCGAGGTTGAGACGTTACAGCGTCAGGTTGCGGCCTTGCTCGCCGAAAGGGGCGAGAAGCCAGAGGTTAAGGCAAAAGCGCGCGTGTCTAAATTGAAACAGCCGCAAAAGGACGATGCGGCCCATTCGGATGATAAAGTAAAAGGGGCCAGCGAGGGTTGAGCGCCACCATCACTCCTTTCCCCATGCCGCCGTCCAAAGGCGGACAGGTCGGGTTTGAACGCGATGAATTGCAGCAGATACTCAACCTATATGGCCGGATGGTCGCGGCGGGCAAATGGAAAGACTATGCCATTGACATGGACAAGGACGCCGCCTGTTTCAGCGCCTTTCGCAGGGCCGCCGAACGCCCCGAATATCGCATCGAAAAACGCCCCGCGTTGCGCAGCAAGCAGGGCATGTGGGTCCTGATCGGCGAAGGCGGCGCGGTGCTGAAACGCGGCCATGAACTCGGCCCATTGCTCGCGCCCGTCGAACGCAAGCTTATGAAACTGGTCGGGGGGTGAAGCGGTTTATTGCTTATTTATTGCGATTAACATCCAACCGAAATTCTTGCCAAAGCGGCGTCCAATTCGTCATAATGATCGATCACGCTGTCCGCGCCCAATGCCCGCGCGCTGTCGGGGCGGAAGCCGAAGGTGACGGCGATGGATGGGATTTGTGCGGCCCGTGCGGCGTCAATATCGGGGGAGGCGTCGCCGACAAACGCCGCGCGTCCTCCGCCGCAGCGTTGTATCATTTCGTGGATGGGCATGGGCGATGGTTTGCATTCCGCAAGACTATCGCCGCCTATCACTGTTTCGAACTGGTCAAGCAGGCCAATATTGCGCAGCAGCTTCACCGCCAGATGTTCAAATTTATTGGTCACCACCGCAAGCGTTACGCCGTATAATTGCAATTTATCCAAAGCAGGCAGCAGGCCGGGAAATAGCGGACAATCGCTGCCCAAATTGGCTTCATAATGATCGACCAGGACGGTGGTCAGATGCTTGACCAAATCGCGGTCATGGCCGCCCGATTGGTCCAGCGCCATTTCCAGCATCGCCGGCGCACCCATACCAACCAGCGATTTGACCCGCGCCGGCGCAATCTCCGGTCGCCCCGCGCTGCGCAAGGCATGGTTGAGCGAGGCGGATAGTTCCAAGCTGCTGTCGACCAAAGTGCCGTCAAGGTCAAAGCCGATAATGTCAAACGCGAAGGCGGCGGCCATTATGGCGCGTTCTTGGGAAGTATGGATTTGAGATTTTCCTGACCTTGTTTTGCCCTTTGCTGGCTTTCGGCGATAATTTGATCCTGTTCGTCCAATAAACGGTTTATGGTTGCCGAGTGCCGGATGAATTCATTCATATCACGGTCATTGCTGAACAGGAAATCAGGGCCCTTTGCCTGCCAATTCCGGCGCGCCAGAGTGCGGCAGTTGTCGTATAAGGGCTGGGCCATTTCGGCATGAATATCCCATTTGCGCGAAATATCCCTGACACTGCGTTCTTTGGTGGATAATATGCCTTGGCGAAGGCCATCCTTCATTGCGGGGGATGTATCCAGCGTATCAATACCATCTATATATTCGTCCAGCATTTCCAATTGCCGCTGTTTGTAAAAAAGGGCGCTGTCTCTCAATTTCCGAATATCGGCGCATTTGCGCAATATGCCGGGATGCGCCGTCAACTGGTCTGCGGTCATCATTTTATCCAAACCCATTTTGACCAATTCTGCGTCATAATCGTCGGCAATTTGATTGGCTTTGGTTATCATATTGTTGGTGTGGGCTGAAATCGGCCCGGCATTGGCCATTTCATCACTGGGAATCGGTGCGCCATTTTGATCAAATTTATATTCGCTAATCGCGGTCAGATCCTCGTTCAATTTCTGGCTTTCCGATCCATATTTGGACATGCCAAATAGTATGCCAAAGACCAAAGTCGCGGCGAGCGTTGACCCCATCACCACCGGCGTTTGGTCACGCAGCCAGAATAGGTAGAGCGGCCCCCAAACCATGATGACGGTGATCATCGTCATGCCAAAGACCGAGCCAAGCATATAAGCCCCGCTAGTGCCGCCCAAGGAGGGAACCGTAGCGCTGCCGAGCACGCCGAGTAGCATTACAAACGGAAAAACACAGCCGCAGCCAAATTTCAAAGCCGGATTATCCAGCACCCCTTTGGGTTTATCTTCGCGCGCCATTTGCTGTTCGTAAACCGCGTCCCAATCGGTTTCGGGCGCTCCGCCGCTTTCGCTGCCCCCGCCGATAATCTTCACGGTCGTCCTATTTTCGTCTTCGGCCATGCTATCCCTGTTTTACGTGCGCCCAAACTGTCCCATCTTTATTGCCTATTCTATATGGAAACGGCAAGCATTTGGTGGCATGGCGTTTTCATGACACAGAATAGCGATATTGCCGCCATTATCCTTGCCGCTGGAAAAGGTACGCGGATGAAATCTGATCTGCATAAAGTGCTGCATCCCATTGCCGGGCGGCCGATGCTGTTTCACCTGATGGACGCGATCAACCGGTTAAAACCAGCGCATAAAATTGTGGTGGCGGGCGACCGGCGTGAACAATTGGAACAATCGCTATCGGGTTCGGGTACCACCATTGCCTTGCAAGAGGAACAATTGGGTACGGCCCATGCCGCGTTGCAGGCGAAATCCGCGCTATCCGCTTTTACTGGCAATATCCTCATTTGCTTTGGCGATGTGCCCTTTTTGCGGACCGAAACGGTGCAGCGTTTATGTGATTTGCTGCGCGATGCGGAAACCAAGGTCGCCGTGCTCGCATTCCGCCCCGCCGACGCCGGAGCCTATGGCCGGATCGTTACCGATGGCCGCGACCGGGTGATCAAAATGGTCGAATATAAAGATGCCGATGATGCCGAACGAAAACTCACGCTTTGCAATTCGGGCGTGATGGTGGTGCATAGCGATGATTTGTGGCGTTTGTTGGAATCGGTTGGCAATGACAATGCCGCCGGTGAATATTATCTGCCCGATGTCGTTACCAATGCGCTGGGCGAGGGTCATGTGGCGCGGATACTTGAAACCAGCGAAGAGGAAGTGGCCGGGGTCAACAGCCGCTTTGAACTCGCCGCGATGGAGGCCGCCTGGCAACAACGCCGCCGCAAATTGGCGATGGAAAGCGGCGTGTCGATGACAGCGCCGGAAACGGTATTCTTCTCCTACGATACATCCATTGGCCGCGATGTGATGATCGAACCGAATGTATTTTTCGGCCCCGGCGTATCCATCGCCAGCCATGTTTCGATCCACGCTTTTTCGCATATTGAGGGCGCAACCATCTGCGCAGGGGCAAGCGTCGGCCCCTTCGCCCGGCTGCGCCCCGGCGCGTTGCTGGAGGAAGACAGCAAGGTCGGTAACTTTGTTGAGATGAAAAAAGCAACGCTGGGCAAAGGGGCAAAGGCCAATCACCTGACCTATCTGGGCGATGCGATGGTGGGCGCAGGCGCGAATATTGGCGCGGGCACGATTACCTGCAACTATGACGGCTATTTCAAATATCAAACGGTGATTGGCGAAGGTGCATTTATCGGCAGCAACAGCGCATTGGTCGCGCCAGTGAAGATCGGCAAAGGCGCCATCGTCGGCGCAGGCAGCACCGTGACCAAAGATGTCGCAGCAGGCGACCTAGCCCTAACCCGCGCCGAGCAAAGCGCCAAAACCGGCTGGGCCGACAGGTTCAACGAGGCAAGCGCGAAGAAGAAGGCGGGTCGGTAGGTGTCTATTTTAATTGACATGCGCAATCTAGCTTTGTAACATAATGAAGTCGCCATATCGTATCGCCCGGACCGAAATTTTCGGAAAATGGCTGGACGGATTGAAAGACCGAAAGGGGCAAACGATCATTGCCCGGCGGATTGAGCGCGTGGCAGTCGGCAATCTGGGCGATGTTAAGGCGCTGGGCCAAGGCTTGCATGAATTGCGGATTGCATTTGGTCCCGGCTACCAGGTCTATTTCACCTTTGAAGGTGATAGGCTGATTATCCTGCTATCGGGCGGGGACAAGGGTAGCCAGAGCCGCGATATTGCCGCCGCTCGAAAAATGCTGGTTGAGGATGAATGACATGACAAAGGTAAAAGTGGAAACCAAGCGCTTCGATCCTGCGGACTATGTGCGCAGTGATGAGGAGGCAGCTTTGTATATCAGCGATGCGCTGGCGGGCGGTGATCCGTCGGAAGTGGCGGCGGCTATCGGCACGGTGGCGCGCGCGCGCGGGGCAAGCGGCCTTGCCCGCGCAACCGGCATCAGCCGAGCTGCGCTCTACAAAGGGTTATCGGCAGAGGGAAATCCGACATTGGCGACCGTTCTCGCGGTGCTGAAAGAACTGGGCATGACGCTTAAGGTTGAGCCGGAAGGTAGGGCGGCGTGATGGATTGGGGCCACGGGTTTGGTGAGGCTGGCGGGACGAAGAAGGGTGGCCGGTAGGTCGCTGAATAAACTATGGGGAAACGCAAAATCCTTTACGTTAAAGAAGGTTGGACGCCTAATTCTGGTTTCCAAGATGTGAACTTGCTACTAATCGAACAAGCTGAGGGCAGTTTTCGCAAGGCCAATGGGAATGAATTAGCAGTTATTATTGAGGATTACCCCCATTTGATCAACCATATCGAAGCGCGATATGGTGAAGATGAAGAATGGTAGCCGACAAACATTGTCGCATGGCACCATGCCCAAACACCCTCAAACCGCCCCGTCGCCCTCCAGCGTCCGTCTCGCGATATAGCCTGAGCGGGTTTCGCCGACTGCTTGCGCCAGGGCATCAAGCCGTTTCAGCACGCGGCGGGGCAGGGTGATATTCACGCGTTCGCTTGCGTCATCCAGCAGCGCAGGGTCAACCGTTATCACGCCAAAACTCCATCCGGCATAATCGGGATTATCGCGCAGCGCCGAAAGGCTGGAAGGCGCAGGCACAGCGCCGCCTGCATCCAGCGTTGCATCAATCCACGCCGCCGCTGCTTCCTCCGCATTGGTCAGTGCCTCATCCAGCGTATCACCTGCCGAAAAGCACCCGGGTAAATCGGGCACGACCACGCCGAATGCCGTGTCTGTATCTCCTATTTCAATCGCCACGGGATAACGCATAATCAAATTCCTATAATCCGGCCTGTTTGCGAATGGCGGCGATCAGCCCTTTGCCCAAATCCTTTTTAGGATGCGGCACGGTGACATGCCCGCCACGTTCCGGATGCTTGAACACATGATGCGAACCGCGTATCCGGTCGAGCGTCCATCCGGCTTTTTGCAGCTCCCGGATAAGATCGACGCTTTTCATTATGTGTATAATACACAGTTCTCCCTTAATGTCAAGAAAATGAATAAATCTGTTGACATGATATCATGATATGATATCAATATATCATTATGACCCGAATCCTTGCCGACCTGCCCGATGAAGACATCAAATGGCTCGACCAGCTCGCTGCAGAGCAGGGCAAGTCGCGGGCATCAGTGCTGCGAGAGGCTGTATCGGCCTATCGGGCGGAAGTGCCTGCCGCAGGTAATAAAGATTGGCTCGATATCGGCTTCGGTGCCTGGAAGGATCGCACGGATATTGGCGACTCTGTCGAATGGCAGCGCCGAGAGCGCGCGTCATGGACCCGGTACTGGGATGATGATTATGAAGAGGTGAAGGCTGAATATCCTGATCTGTTTGACGAAGAAGATGATCGTCAGCGGAAAATCTATCTCGATATGTTGAAGGGTAAATATCCCGAACCGAAAAGACCGAACACAAAGTGAGCGGTTTTACTTTCGATTCCAACATCATCATTGATGCACTGTCCGGGTTTCATCAAGCGCGTGCTGAAATTGACCGGGCTACGGATTTCGGCTCCCGTGCATGGATCAGCCGAGCCGTCTGGATTGAAGTTATGTCAAAGGGCGAAGGCGAGGGGCTGCGTCGCTCGGAAATCCTGCTGTCCGGCTTTAGCGTCGATGAAATCGATGCCGAGATTGGTGAGCGTGCAGCGGCTTTACGACGTGAGCGGGGCGGCCTTAAGGCTATGGACGCCATCATCCTCGCAACCGCTCAAACACGCGGGCGCGTACTTATTACACGAAATACAAAGGATTTCCCTGCTAACATGCCGGGGATTCGCGTTCCCTATATTTTATAACGAAAGCAAAAATCCATGTGCGGAATTATCGGAATTGTTGGCAAGGAAGCCGTTGCAGATCGCCTCGTCGATGGGCTGAAACGGATGGAATATCGCGGCTATGATTCGGCTGGCGTGTGCACGCTGCATGATGGGCAGATGGTCCGGCGGCGGGCGCAGGGTAAGCTTGCGAATCTTGTGACCGAGCTTGCCAGTAATCCCGCGCCCGGCAATATCGGTATCGCGCATACTCGCTGGGCCACCCACGGCGCGCCGACCACTAGCAACGCGCATCCGCACGCCACGCCGCATGTCGCGCTGGTGCATAATGGCATTATCGAAAATTTTAAGCAGCTGCGCGATGAGCTAACCGCGCGGGGGCGGAGTTTTGAAAGCGAAACCGATACGGAGGTCGTCGCCCATCTGGTCAGCGAACAGGTGGAGGCGGGGCACTCCCCCGCCGACGCGGTCAAAGCCGTGCTTCCCATTTTGCGCGGCGCATTTGCGCTGGCGATTGCCTTCCGTGAATTTCCCGACTTCCTGATTGGCGCCCGTCTCGGCTCGCCTTTGGTGGTGGGTTACGGCGATGGCGAAACCTATCTGGGCAGCGACGCGCTCGCGCTTGCCCCGCTGACGCAAAAAATTGCCTATCTGGAGGAAGGCGACTGGGTCGTCGTTGCTGCCGAAGGGGCGCAGATTTTCGACAAGGATAACCACCCCGTCACCCGCGAAGTGACGACATCGGGCGTATCGGCGGCGGCGATCGAAAAGGGCAATTACCGCCATTATATGCAAAAGGAAATTTTTGAGCAGCCCACCGTGGTCGCGCAAACCTTGTCCAGCTATATCCGCCCGCTGGAGCAGCAGGTGGCGCTGCCGCAGATGGATTTTGACCTCGCCGACGTAAAACGGATCACCATCGTCGCTTGCGGGACCAGCTTTTACGCGGGGCTGGTCGCCAAATATTGGTTCGAACAATTCGCCCGCGTGCCCGTTGACATCGATGTGGCGAGCGAATTCCGCTACCGCGACCCCGTATTGGAGGCGGGCGGGCTCGCCCTGTTTATCAGCCAGTCCGGCGAAACCGCCGACACGCTCGCCGCGCTGCGCCATGCCAAGGCAGAGGGGCAGAAAATTGCCGTGGTGGTCAATGTCCCCACATCGTCCATGGCGCGCGAGGCCGACCTGCTGCTCCCCACCCATGCCGGGCCGGAAATCGGCGTTGCCTCGACCAAAGCCTTCACCTGTCAGCTTGCCGTGCTCGCCGCCTTTGCCGCCAATCTGGCGGTGAAGAAGGGGCGCATGACCCGCGCGGAGGAGCAAGAGGTCGTTCAACATCTGACCGAAGCCCCCGCCGCGCTCAACGCCGCGCTCGCCCATGATGACGATATTGCCGCAATGGCGCATTTAATCGCGCCCGCGCGCGACGTGCTGTATCTGGGCCGCGGGCCCGATTTCCCGCTGGCCTTGGAAGGCGCGCTGAAGCTGAAAGAAATCAGCTATATCCATGCGGAGGGCTATGCCAGCGGCGAAATGAAGCACGGCCCGATCGCGCTGATCGATGAGGCCGTTCCCGTGATCGTCATCGCGCCATCGGGGCCATTGTTCGAAAAAACCGTCAGCAATATGCACGAAGTCATGGCGCGCGGCGGCAAAGTCGTGCTGATCTCCGACGCAGACGGCATCGCGGAGGCGGGCGAAGGCTGCATGGCGACCATCGAAATGCCCAAAGTGCATCCCCTGATCGCGCCTTTGGTCTATGCCGTGCCGGTACAGCTCCTCGCCTATCACGTCGCCTGCGCGAAGGGGACGGATGTGGACCAGCCGCGCAATCTGGCGAAGAGTGTGACGGTGGAGTGAGGGGGTTGGGGGTTATGGGCCTTCCAGCGGAGTTCAAAGATAGGACAGGCGGAGAAGGAAGGCATGGGTTTAGTATTGGGTCTTCGGAATTCGGAAGCACGATTGATACTAATTGTATTGACTCGAAATATATTTATCGGTTCTGGTTCTAAGCCTTGAATAACCGCCTTTGAGCTATATATTACACTCAGAAATATATTTTGGGGATAAATATTATGCAGATAATAGACCGAGTCGAGATAAATTATTTTCGGTCTGTTTACAGTATTTCTGTGAAAAAATTGAAAGAGCTTAATGTTTTTATAGGGCCAAATGATGCAGGAAAGTCAAACATTCTGCGCGCTTTGAATCTATTTTTCAATAATCAATCTGGATATGATGAAGACCTGCAATTTTTAATGGATGTGACTCATTTAAGGCAAGACGAGGCGAGGGATGCAAAAGGCAGGCTAACAATATGGATAAAAGTTCATTTCAATAACGTCGAAAAATGGAAAACACTTCCAGAAAAGTTTTTTATTAAAAAGACTTGGAATAGATACACAGATGATCCAGAAGTCACATCTGACGTTAAAAATAAGCAATCTCTAACACGCTTTCAGAATAAGTTAAATTTTCATTATATTCCAGCTGTCAAAGAAAGAGACATATTTTCAGATTATCTGAATTTGTTGTATGAAACTCTTTCGGAAAGAGATGATATAGGGTTTTCTGGTCCGGCTGATGCGCTTTCTGCTGCCGTCAATTCATCAATTCTGGATTTAACCGATAGAATTCAAGTTGCCCTTGCTGTCAAAAGTAATATTCAAATTCCGAACGACTTAGAGAGCATTTTTGAACGACTTGAGTTTTTTACCGATCAGGATTCCTTCCGAGTTCCGCTATCTCGCCGTGGTGATGGTCTACAGGTTCGTCATATTCCACACATTCTCCAATATATCAGTAATCACAACAAAAAATTGAACATATGGGCATATGAAGAACCAGAGAATTCTTTGGAACTTAGTAACGCTTATTTACTTGCTAACGAGTTTGAAAATGAATTTTCAACATCAAATCAAGTTTTTATTACAAGTCATTCTCCCGCATTCTATTCCCTTTCATCGCAAAGAACAAAGCACTTTCTTGTAAGAAAGGCTGTGACACAATCGGGTGACAGAGACAATTGGATCACAAGTTTGGAGGACTTAGAGAATTCCGAAGTAGCAGATGCCGAACTTGGCGTTGCACAATTAATTGCGGATAGAAGCAAAGAGGCATTCGCGGAGATCAAACGATTAAAACAAAAAAATGCAGAGTTGGCTAAAATAACTGCGCCTGTCGTTCTAACTGAAGGAAAAACGGATGCGTCTCTATTTTCCGCTGCATGGGACAAATTGTATCCAAACACCGCAATGCCTTTTCAAATAAAGTCATGTAGCTTAGGTGGATCGGAACATGGCTCCGAAAATGCCGGAGCTGATGAACTGAAAAAGATACTTGAATCTACAACGAAGGATCAAAATCCAACGCGGATTGGAATTTTTGACAGAGATGACAAGGGGCTGTTATGCTTCGATAACCTAAGAAAACACAATAGCTTTGGTGTAGAAAACGACGCGAAACTCAATCAAAACTTTCGTTCCGGCGCAGTGAGATTGCCGGAGCTAACGTGGGGCAGCCCTTACGACAAATTTGTCAAGGATTCGATGTGCATTGAAATGATGTTCCCTTATGATGTCTTTCCGAAGAAGCATCTTGAATTCGTTTTCATAATGGGTGGCAAGAAACTAGCCAAAGAAAAGGGGGAGACGTGGGTTGCAAAACTAACGGAATCACCGGACTTGTTCGATGATGTTCCTTTCCGAGTGGTGCCAAAATTCGGAGATAAAATAGCGTTGGCGAGCAGTCTCGCAAGCCTTGATAGAACGGCGTTCACGGAATTTAAGCCCGTTTTTGGGCTGATCACAAAGTTATTTCAGCAGATGTCTTGAGTACTCAGAGAATTCCGACGAGTTCCTAGGACACAATGCTAATTAGCGCGCGGGCGGCTGGCGGAGTGCCATTTATTTCGTAAAAAAGGAAAAAGGGAAAGAAGGCATGAAGAGGTTGCGCCCGGATGCGGCCGCCGCGTGCTTGCGCATCGCCGCAAATGACAATAGCAACAACGCATGGCGCGCAGCGCCATTATGCAAATGTGGATGGGGAGATGGCGGCGTGAGGATGGTTGTGGGTTTATGTGCTGCGGTTTTGGGGCTTTCGGCATGTGGAGAGAGGGAGGCATCGCCAGAAATCCCCGAGGCAATAGAAAGGATGATGTCTGCATCGTTTCCCGCGGACGGTCAGATTTATGTGCAAAGTCAAGAGCGGTTTTTGATAAACTCTTTTACAAATCTGTGCTTGCATCAAAGCTCTGGAGAATTGAAAGGCCAATATTATTCAACGCCATTTAATGATTATTTTCGGCAGGTTATGAATAAAGAGAGAAGCATAGACAGTAAGGGTCGGTTCTCAGATAGCAACTTAGATTGCAAAAAAGAGCGTAGTGTTTTCTTATTTTCAAAATCCTGGCCCAACCGCCAAGGCAAGCCTTACAAGCTGGTGCTAGCGGTGTGGCAAGGACCGATTGATGCGCAAGGTCAGCCAGAGGCCTATTGGGTCGGCGGGGTGGAGCGGGGAGAGGGCAATATGCCGCCTGTTATGATTACATCGCCTTTCGATATACCGGGAACCGGGCCTACAGATGAACAAAGCAAGAAACTGTCTCAAATGAGATTGAAGGAGCAGAAAGGTTTTGATGGCAGCAGATTATCTGAAAAATTTGCGTGGAGCGTTCAGGGGGACGAAGAATGAGTAAAGCAGCGATTGAGCGCTCGACAATAATAGCGAGGCAGAGCGGTTATAGGAAGCATAGTGAGCAGTCTCTATCTTTTTTAATTCCGGGGACATTGCGTAATTTAATTCCGGGGGCACAATACTAATTAGTGCTTGGCTCTCCGCGCAGCTGCCAGTTGTAAAAGTGGCGGGGAGGGAAAGAGGGGGCGGCGCTTGCCCCAACCTGCTTTTTCCTCTTCTGTCTTTTTTCTTCGATGAAACCACTGGCACTGCGCCAGCCGCCCGCGCTGCATTCTGGTTCGTGCAGAGACCGCCTTGTCCCCAAACCTTACCATAAATCGTCATGCTGAACTTGTTTCAGCATACATAGAGGGCAGGCCCATAGTTATCCCGAAACGAGTTCGGGATGACGCGTATGGTTGGGGGATTTGATAATGCCGCGAACACAATATCAAACAGGCCGCTGCCTTACCCGCCAATCGCTTCGACGATCCGTGCGCGGGCATCGGGGAAGTTGCGTTCGACTTCGGGTAGGTCGTTGATGCATAGGAATTTGATGTTGCGCCGTTCGGCTCCGGCCAGATAGGCGTTGACGTCTTCGGCGGTCCAGCTGTTAAATGCGCCGACGGCAACGTGGAGATAATCGCGCATCCCCAATATTGCCGCATTGCCCGCCGACAGGCAGGCGTGGTTATGCAACGCCTGCGCCAAAAATTGCTGCGTATCGCGGAAGCGGTGCCCGGCATTGCGGATAAATTCGGCGCGGTAGGAATCGAATAAACGCGCCATCACACGGCGCAGCATCGGGTGGACGACATGGGCGCTGCTGAAAACCTGATCGGCGCTATACCCGATCATCGCGGCGGCGTTTATCTGATTATAATGGTTCAGCAAACTGGGGTCGCTGCGGCTTTCATCGCTGACCTCCAGATGCGAATAATCGGCCCATCCGCCGCGCAGCACGGCGGCGTCGCCGTCAAAAAAATCGGCCGGCTCCACCGGCGCGGTCAGGAAAACGTCATCGTTGAAATACAGGAAATGGTCGGCCAAGCCAGGGATGCGCCACAGCATTGTTTCGATGGACAGCGAATTGAATGTCGGCAGCGCATCTTCATATCCTGCAAAAATTTCGCGGTGATCGACGACCGCGATCTTTGCGGCAAATGCGGGCGGCAAGGGTGCATATTGCGGGATTTGATTGTCGGTCACGATCCACACCCGCCGCACCCATGGTGCATTATTGGCAATCGAGCGCAGGCAGAAATTCAGCTCATCACTGCAAATCCACCGGTGCGGATTGGTGCCATTGCCATGCAGCGGCGCAGTCGCATGGGCGAGATGATGTTCTCGCTTTGCCCGCAGCGCGGGATCATCGCCATCAACCCAGGTAATCACTGCATCTATATCAAACATATTTTGTTCATATCAGATCAGTGGGTTAAGTATACTCCACAGATTGCAGCCATTTTTTGCCGCGTTACCCAAAAACTGCTTCCTTACACCTATGAGTTTCGCATAGATCATGGTGGTTCCTATAAGGACGACACAGGCGGGCGGATTATATGAAAATTGCGATCATTGGGGCAGGTATTGGCGGGCTGACCGCGGCAATTGCGCTGCGACGCGCAGGGCACGAGGTTGAGATTTTCGAACAAGCGGGTGAAATTGCGCCCATGGGAGCCGCGCTCAGCATTTGGCCCAATGCGTTGGCAGCATTGGATGAAATTGGTCTTGGCGAACCCCTTCGCGAAATCGCACAACCTTTTAATGATGCTGGCGTGGCCGATTGGCGTGGACGTGATATCAACCGCTTTGCGGTCAGCGACGTGGCCGATGGTCAACGTGCCTGTTTGCCCACCCGCACGCAGTTGCAGAAATTGCTGTTGGATCATTTGGGCGACATCCCGCTGCATCTGGGCTGTCATTTGGTGCGGCAGGTTGAGAGCAATGACGCCGTCACGCTCGTCTTTGAAAACCGAACAGAGGCCAGTTTCGATATGCTTGTGGCAGCAGATGGCATATGGTCAAAGACGGCGCTTTGCGTGGAAGATAACAAACCTGCCTATGCGGGCTATGGCGGTATTTTGGCCATAAGCGGCTCGGTCCCGGGTCATCCATCCGCCATGCGCTGCACCGAATATTGGGGAAAAGGGGAACGGATCGGGATATTTGATCTGAACGATGACCGGAAATATTGGTTCTATATGAAAACCGGTTGCCGGGACGAAGAGGCCCGGTCGCTGACAACCGCGATTCTGGCAAAGAATATACAGGGTTGGCCAAAAGAAATTGCTGCTACAGTGCAAGCGACGGATGATGCGGATCTTATCCCGTTTGTCATTCATGCAAAGCGGAAACCAAGCAGGCTTGCACAGGGACGCATTTTGCTGGTTGGCGATGCGGGTCATGCGATGGAACCCAATATGGGGCAGGGCGCGTGCCAAGCGATTGAGGATGGTGTGACATTGGGCGCGCTAAGCCGGCGGACCGAGGATGCGATCGCGCTGGGCGAAGCCTATCAGCAGCAAAGGCTGAGCCGGGTTCGCGAATTTGTGGCTATGTCCGCGCAAGGCAGCATCGCGGCGCATAAATTGCCGCATATGCTGATCACGCCGACCCATGCGGTGATGCGAGCCATTTTTCCCGCATTGGCGAAGCGGCAAATTGGTAAACTGTTTCAATGGCATAGTCCGGCTTAAAAAGGGATACCGCCGTTTTGACCGTTACATATCGGCATCGCGTAAAAAACACTTTCCTACAGATAGAGGCTTGGCTTAGGCATTGGTCGTCATTCGGGCGGGCGGTTCATGAACGCTGGCTGGAGTGGCGGGGATGCGGCGGGCGAAAAAGGCCTGCTCGCACGGTCGGCGCGAAAGGGAGGGCAGTGAACGCAGCCCATAGAGCCTGTTCGATCAAGCTCAAACCCAGCGCGCACATGGCCGGATGTGATGGACAGGCGGCGGCGCATTTGGCCGCTATATGCCCATCCCGCTTTTGCAGCGGCGTCTATGCGGGTTACGAACCGTTACCGCATAGCATGGCAGTCCGGCCCCTTATCAACGGCGGCTGCGGGACCGGAAGTCTGGTGACGCCCGGCAGCCTTAAACGACAATAGACGCCAGCCGGCACGCCCTCCATGCGCTTGCCGCGCCGACCGCCCCCTTTTTTAATGCTGATGAACCGCGCGCCGCATTTGTTGGAAATTTTACTGCAAATGTTGGAAATTTGGTTATGCTCCCTGGCAAAGGAGCCGCAATGACACTTACCAAAGCTTTGTTGATATTCGCGCTGCTGGTCATCGCGTTTAATCTGTTTTTCTATGCCCGGTTCAAACGGTTAATGGCGGAAGTGAGAGTCCGGGCAGAGCAGCAAGAGGCCGCAGCAAAGGCCGATAGAGAGCGCAGCGATATACCCGAAGGAGAGCAATAATGGCAGGCCAAGGCAACCCATCGGCGGTGGTGCAGAGTGATGACGGCACCTATGCCCAGGCCGCATCGGCGCGCACGCATATATGGAGCGCAGGCGAGCCAGCGGATATGGGCGGCACAGATAATGGCCCCACGCCCTATGAATTGCTGCTATCCGCGCTGGGCGCTTGCACCGCGATCACGCTGGAAATGTATGCCGCGCGGAAAGGTTGGCCGCTGACCAAGGTTCACGTGACGCTGGAACATAGTAAGGAAAAACGGGATGGCGAAAATAATGGGCAGCCCGTCGATATGATCGACCGCATCGTCCATCTGGAAGGCGAACTGGATGATGAACAGCGCGCGCGGTTGATTGAGATAGCCGAAAAATGCCCGGTGCACCGCACGCTCACCAATCAGATTATGATCTCGACATTGCCCGGATAGCGCGCGCCCTAATTTGAACGATTACAGCCATTGATTTGGGTAAAGCGTGGCGGTATATGATTGCCATGTTATAGCGGCCTTTTTTGGGGCCGCTTTCTTGCTTTTGGCGAAATGAAAAGGAACTATGCCATGACGATTACCCCGCTGATGCCCGTTTATCCCCGGTGCGGATTTCGTCCGGTGCGCGGTGAAGGATCGTGGCTGATTGCCGAAGATGGTGCGCGTGCGCTTGATTTTGCCAGCGGCATTGCGGTCAATCTTCTGGGTCATGGCCACCCGCATTTGACACAGGCGATTGCAGAGCAAGCCGCGACGTTGATGCATGTATCGAATCTCTATGGCAGCCCGCAGGGTGAGAAATTCGCCAAACGCCTGACCGACAGCACCTTTGCCGATACGGTATTCTTCACCAATAGCGGCGCAGAGGCCGTCGAATGCGCGATCAAAGCCGCGCGCGCCTATCATCAAAATGCGCCCGAAGAAAGCGAGCGAAGCGACCGGTTTGAAATCATCACTTTCAAAAATGCCTTTCATGGCCGGACCATGGCGACGATTAGCGCGAGCAATCAGGAAAAAATGCACCATGGCTTTGCGCCGTTATTGCCCGGGTTCAAATATGTCGAATTTGACGATCTGGACGGGGCAAAGGCCGCGATCACCGATAAGACTGCGGGCTTTTTGGTGGAGCCGGTGCAGGGCGAGGGCGGCATCCGCCCGGCGAGCGAGGCGTTTATGCACGGCCTGCGCGCGCTGGCCGATGAACATGATTTGATGCTGGTACTGGATGAGGTGCAATGCGGCGTGGCACGTACGGGCAAACTGTATGCCTATGAACATTATGGCATCATCCCCGATATTATGGCGAGCGCAAAAGGCATCGGCGGCGGTTTCCCATTCGGGGCCTGCCTCGCCACCGAAAAAGCCGCGCGGGGTATGACCTTTGGCACGCATGGCAGCACCTATGGCGGCAATCCGCTCGCCATGGCGGCGGGCAATGCGGTGTGGGACGTAGTCGCCAATGACGAATTTTTGGAACAAGTGCGCAGCACCGGTGAGAAATTGCGCAGCGCGATTGAACAATTTATCGGCAATTATCCCGAAATGTTCGACTTGGTACGGGGCAAAGGGCTGATGCTTGGGCTGCGGTTAAACGATCAAGTCGTCGCCCGCGATTTTGTGAGCCATTTGCGCGACAATCACGGTCTGCTGACGGTTGCGGCGGGGGATAACACGCTGCGTATTTTGCCGCCGCTCAATATTGGCGACGCCGAAATTTCGACATTCATCGAAAAACTATCCGCCGGTTCTGCTGATTTTGCGAAGCCGGAAGCGGCGTAGGCGGGGTAGGTGATAAGGCATTTCCTAAACCTTTCCGATGCCGGCGGCGATGCGATTGCCGCGATGATTGCGGATGCGATTGACCGCAAAGCGGCGCGGGCAGGCTGGCCCAAGGGCAGGGTGGATAGCGACGCGCCGCTGGCGGGCCACACGCTTGCCATGATTTTCGAAAAAAACTCGACCCGCACGCGCACGTCGTTTGAAATGGCGATGAAGCAATTGGGCGGCGACAGCATTTTCATGGCGGGAGACCAGATGCAGCTGGGCCGGGGCGAGAGCATCGCCGATACCGCCCGTGTGCTGTCGGGTTATGTCGATGCGATTATGATCCGCACCGATGACCATGCAAAGATTGAGGAAATGGCCCGCCATGCCGGTGTGCCGGTGATCAACGGCCTCACCGACCTGTCGCATCCGTGTCAGATTGCCGCTGACCTGCTGACCATCATCGAACATGGGAAAGCGTTGCCGGGGCTGGAACTGGCCTGGCTGGGCGATGGCAATAACGTGCTCAACTCGATCATTGAGGCGGCGGGTTTGATGAAATTCAACGTCCGCATGGCCGTGCCCGAGGGCTATGATCAGGATATCGCCTTTGTGGAGCAGGCCCGCGCGGCGGGAGCCACAATCACCTTGACCCGCGATGCAGCCGAAGCGGCGGCTGGCGCGGATATTGTCGTCACCGACACATGGGTCAGCATGGGGCAGGACCATGCCCATAATAAACTCGCCGCGATGATGCCCTATCAGGTGAATGACCGGTTGATGGCACAGGCAAAGGCGGATGCGAAATTCCTCCACTGCCTGCCTGCGCACCGGGGGGAGGAAGCAACCGACAGCGTCCTTGACGGGGCACAATCGCTGATCTGGGACGAGGCCGAAAACCGGCTTCATGCGCAAAAATCCATTTTGCTATGGTGCTTTGGAAAGCTGGGATAATGGCGGAGCAATCCGAAACCCTGTCCGATTTGCCGCTCGCATTTTCCATTCCGGCCCGCCATGCACGGGGACGGATCGTGCGGCTTGACGGGGTGCTGAATGAAATATTGTCGGCGCATAAATATCCGCCCTTGATCGAAAAGACTTTGGCCGAGGCATTGGTGCTGGCCGCGCTGCTCGGTTCGGCGATCAAAGATGATGAAGGGCAGCTGACCATTCAGGCGCAGACCGAAGAGGGCGCAATCGACCTTTTGGTATGCGATTATAAGGACGGCGCGTTGCGCGGTTATGTGAAGCATGACCCGGAAAAGCTCGCTGTGCTTCCCGCCAATGCGACATTATTCGGCCTGTTTGGGAAAGGCTATCTCGCGATCACTTTCGACCGCAAAGTGCCAGAGGAAAAAGGCAGCGGCCGGTATCAGGGCATCGTCCCATTGGAAGGCGACAGCCTGTGTAGCGCGGCAGAGCATTATTTTGTGCAATCGGAACAGATACCGACATTGATCCGCGTCGCCATCGACCATGTGGATGGCCCGGACGGGCCGCGCACCGTCGCGGGCGGCATCATGCTGCAGCATCTGGCCGATGGTGAGGAAGGACGCGAGCGGCTTCATGTGCGGCTCGATCATCCCGAATGGGAGCATGTGTCAATATTGGCGGGCAGCATAAAGCCGCAGGAGTTGACCGACAGCGCGCTCCCTCTTGAGGAAATAGTCTGGCGGTTATTTCACGAAGAAGATCAAGTGCGGATCAGCACGGCCAGCCGGATTAGCAAAGGGTGCCGATGTGATCCGGTGCATATTCGCGATGTCATCGCCCGTTTTGCCGCCGACGAACGGACGGAAATGGCGGAGGATGACGGCAACATCACCGTCAATTGCGAATTTTGTTCCCGCCAGTTTCCGATCAGCTTGGCCAGCTTTGATAACTAACCGCTGGCCGCATCGGCGGTTTGTCCATTTATCGAAAATAGATAGCGAATATGCCGTTCATCCTTCATAAACCACAAATTGTCGTAAATAATGTCATAATATCGCCTACATGCGGCGGTAAAAGAAGGACATGTTTCGGTGGGTCGCTGCTTTTATAATTGATGAGTGGCATAGGATTTTATGAAAAAAATCAACAAATACCTGATATTATCTGGGGTAATTTCATGCGGCGCGGCAAGCGCGGCTGCGGCTTTCGTACAGGGCGGCGGCTCCAACCTGCTTGGCACATTGGAACCGGGATTGTGGCAATTTAAGGCAGTGGGCGGCGGTGCTCCGGCAACGCCGGTGCGGCAGATGTGTGTTAAAAATCAGGAGCGGCTGGTGCAAATTCAGCATGGAGCGCGCGATTGTGAGCATTATGTTGTGCGCGGCAATGCCGCAACGATGACGGTCAGTTACAGCTGCAACGGAGCGGGGCAAGGGCTAACCTCTATCCGCAAGGAATCGGCGCGGCTGATCCATATTGATTCGCAAGGTATCCATAATAACGCGCCTTTTTCCTTTACGGTCGAAGCGCGCAGAGTCGCGGCTTGTTAGCCGCCTCGGCCTAGGGTCAGGACCTAGCATATAATTTTTCTCAAATCTGCTTAACGCAAAATTAACCATGACGCCGTAAACAGGTGTCAGTCTTTATGAAACTCTCTCTTCATCAAGGCTTTCCTCCCTTTGGGCCGAAACGCCCTAAAACTGGGCCGCCCGTCACTGACGAGCGGCCCGATTGTTTTTGGGGATGGCTTAGGGGCAGGACCCTAAAAGCCGATTTTCAACCCAAGCCGGTAAATACGGCCCAGCGGGTTGCCGATGAAAGGGTTATAGCCCAGCGGCAGACGTGCCTGCGATGCCTCTTCATTGGTGAAATTTTCAACGCCGAATTGCAATTGCGCGTCCAATGCCTTTATCGGCAGGTCATAAGCTGCCTGAAAATCATGTTGGATATAGCTTTCAATATCGCGGCCAAAATTGGTGGGTCCAAAATTGGTGGTGGCGCAAGGGGCAGGCAGATCGGGGCAGCGTTCATCGCGGACCCCGTCAATATATTTGACGCCGTAACGCAGGTTCAGTCCGGCAATATTGAAATTGGCAAAGGCGTTGCCCCGCCACGGCGAAATGGTGCCGGGAAGCCTGTCCAGATTGGCGAGGCCCACCGCATCAAAACCGCTGCGCAATAGCGCCCCATTGAGCATGAAGTCGCCTACCTTGTAAGTCAGGATATGCGCGGCATTTGCGCCCAGCGTCAATGTGCCAGAGCCGATGTCGGTTTTGAAATTAATCTCAAAATCAAGGCCGGTGGTCTTCGTCTTTGGACCATTGACCCATTGCGTAAATATCCGCGAAATATTCAACCCGGTTGTCGTCCCCTGCACACAGGCACCGCCGTCAAACGTGATTAGCGAGGCAAAGGGATTGGAACAATCGGCGAGGCCGCCCGCGACCGGCACAACATTGCTGGCGATCGCCTGTGCATCGGTGGTGGTGATTTCATCCTTGAAATCAAAGCTCCAATAATCGACCGAGAAAGTGAAGCCGCCAAATTTGGCAATCGCGCCGACATTATAGGTGAAGGCAGTTTCGGGGCCCAAATTATTGGGGTTGCCCGCAATATCGACGGCTTTGAAATTGGCCGATGCCGCGTTGATCGCGGCCAATGTGGTCACCGCGTTGCTGGAAACCTGGCTTGCCAAAGGTGCCCGGAATGTGGTGCCAACGGATCCCCGGAATACGAGAAAATCGGTGAGCTCCCAACGAATTGACGCTTTGGGGTTGAATGTCGATCCGATCGACCCACCATAGCTTTCGAAGCGGGCGGCGCCCGATATTTCCAATGTATCAGCGATGGGGACATTGACCTCGGCAAATGCGGCCCAAACATCCTGCTGCAATGCTTCTGGCCGCGTTCCGCCTAGGAAGATGAAGGAACCCGCCCCCTCGAGTGGTCCGCCGACACAGCTTCGGTCGCCCAATATAACACATGGGTTGATATCCAGATTTGATTCAGCGCGCAGCGGACGTGACAGTAGATCAGTCTTTCGATATTGTGCGCCCGCAGCCCAGCCAACCGGTCCGCCGCCCAAATCAAAACCGAGCTCGCCGGAAAAAACCAAGTCAGCGACGAAGGTTTCCTCGGTTTCTTCGACGCCATTTGCGACTTGTAGATATTCCACCAGTTCAACCGAATTTTCATTGCCCCGAACATAAAATGGGTTGGTCAAGCCGAGCGCCGGATTGCCAGGCCCCGCATTGATAAAGGGGTTGAACCACAAACATCCGCCGACCCCTGGAGTACCCGTTGCGGGATCGCAATTGGGTCCGCCGAGACCATTGAGAGCATCTTGCAAACGGCTGCCAACGATGCCGGGCGAGCTGCGCCGCCGTTCATAATTGGCCCATGTCAGATATAGCTGACCGCGCAATGTATCGGAAAATTCATTCTCAAACCCGCCGGACAGCCGGTAGGCCTTGTTATTCGCAGTTTGGCGCCCCGACCCGCGTTCGTCGCGCGGATTGCCCAAATTGCCAAAGGGCCGCCATAAAAAGATACCAATGGGCCCTGATGGCGGGGCCAGGCCAAGCTGATTGGCAAATACCAACGCACCGGGGTTATTGGGCGCAACGGTGAAACCACCGCCCAATCGCGCACCGCCCGGCCCTTGCAATGGCGGATAGCCGGGCGAAGTGCCAATGGCATCCAGATCAGTCTGAGCGTAAGTGGCCTCTCCGTGGAATTTCAAACTATCGCTCAGCTGCACATCACCTTGCAGATAACCTTGGTAAATATCGGTTTCTTCGATCAAATTGTCGAAGGGAATGAAGCTGAACCGGCATACTGCGCCATCGGGAGTTCCGCCTGTCTCTGCGCATCCACGGTCGGGTCGTGCGCCTACGCCGGGGATGATAAACAAGCCAGGGGTGGCAAGCGCGGACCATGCCGACGGGTTCACCGCATAGGGTTGGAAGCCATAATCACGTTCTGTCGTCGGTAATTCGGATCGGTGCTGCCACCCAAAACCAGCCATGATATTGGCATCGCCAAATTGGCCGCCTGCCAAAATGGATGCGGTATAATTTCCATCCGAACCATTGATAAATTCATAATCTGCTTTTGCTTCGACGCCTTCAAAGCCAGATTTGGTGACGAAGTTCGCCACGCCCGCGATCGCGTCCGACCCATAGGTCGCAGCGGCGCCGTCCTTCAATATTTCTATCCGGTCCAGCGCGAAGAGCGGAATGGAGTTGGTATCGCCAAATCCGCCGCCCACTGCGCCCGGCGCGGTCAGCGTTCGGCGGCCATTGAACAGCACCAGCGTCCGGGTAGGCCCAAGGCCGCGAAGGTTGATCGAACCCAAGCCCTGATTGGCCTGTGCATTGGTTGCAAATTGGTTGCTGTCGCCAAGGACGCTGCCCACTTGCGGCAGGTCTTTAATGAACTCCAGCGGCGATGACACGCCCGCTACGTCAAGGTCTTCCGACCGGAATGTATCAACCGGCTGCGCTGCATCTTCGGGGGTTCCCCGAATGAATGAACCAGTCACAACGATGATTTTTTCGTTTTGGGGCGTTTCCTCTGTGTCCTGAGCATGTGCCCAATTCGGGGTCAGGATCAGCCCAAGCGCCAAAGCGCCTAGGGCACAATTATTGCGTAAAATATGATGTTTCACAGCGTCTTCCTCCCAATTTTGTCCGCATGTTTTTGTCGGACATTCCAGTCCCGGATTATTTCCGGAATTCCTGATTTTGATTGTAATGTGCTACCGTTTGCACCGGTGAGTCAAGGGGGCGCCACAATCGCGGCCATCATTGCTACCTTATCAGCGACCGTATTTCCGCCGCTTAAAAGGCCGAAATCCCCGTCACCGCCCGGCCCAATATCAGCGCATGGACATCATGCGTGCCTTCATAGGTATTGACGGTTTCCAGATTGGCCGCATGGCGGATCACTTGATATTCCTCGCTGATCCCGTTGCCGCCATGCATATCGCGGGCGGCGCGGGCAATGTCGAGCGCTTTGCCGACATTATTGCGTTTGATGATCGAGATCATATCGGGTGCAAATTGCCCGTCATCCATTAACCGGCCAACGCGCAAGCTGGCTTGCAGGCCAAGCGCAATGTCGGTCATCATATCGGCCAGCTTTTTCTGAAACAGCTGCGTTGCCGCCAAAGGCCGCCCAAACTGATGCCGGTCGAGCCCATATTGCCGCGCGGCATGGAGGCAGAATTCCGCCGCGCCCATCGCCCCCCAACTGATCCCATATCGCGCCCGGTTTAAGCATCCAAACGGGCCTTTCAAACCCTGCACATCGGGCAGCAACGCGTCTTCACCAACCTCAACGCCGTCCATCATAATCATGCCGGTGGTCGATGCGCGCAGCGACAGTTTGCCCGCAATTTTCGGCGCAGATAGGCCCTTCATTCCTTTTTCCAAAATGAAGCCGCGAATGCCGCCGCCATGCGCCTCGCTTTTGGCCCAAACGACAAAAACATCGGCAAAGGGGGCGTTGGAAATCCATGTCTTGCTGCCGCTGATGACATAGCCGCCATCCACTTTTTTGGCGGTGGTTTTCATGCCCGCAGGGTCGCTGCCCGCGTCAGGTTCGGTCAGGCCAAAACAGCCAATCAGCGTCCCTGCCGCCAATCCGGGAAGATATTTGCGCCGCTGCTCCTCGCTGCCATAAGCGTGGATAGGATACATGACGAGCGAGCTTTGCACCGATGCCATGGACCGGTATCCCGAATCCACTCGCTCAATCTCCCGCGCGATCAGGCCATAGGCGACGTAGCTTGCGCCCGCGCCGCCATATTCTTCGGGGACCGTTGCACCCAGCAATCCCGCTTGACCCATCAGGGGGAATAGCTCCGGCGCGTCAATTTCTTCGCGGTAGGCATCAATGACGCGGGGTTGTAATTCGCCTTGTGCAAATCCATGTGCGGCATCGCGAATCATCCGCTCCTCTTCGGTCAGCTGCCCCTCCAGATTGAACGGGTCCGCCCAGTCAAATGATGCCATGCCAGCCATTGCACTATCCTTACACGCGTGTGGTAGAAATGAGAAAAACCGGTTAGGCTTTTCCGCGAGTGCGGGCAAGCTTAACCGGTTGCATTTCTGTCTGGCGCTATTGCGGGCAGGATTAACCCAGCGCTTGCAATGCTTTCATCACTGCCATGGATTGTTCGGCGCCCGATTGCGGCACGGTTTCACCAGCACGGTCGATAATCTGCGCAAATGCGGCGGCGACGCCTTCGGGATTGCGTTGATCTTCGGGCAGGGCAACGCCGGGTGTCATGGTGACATAGGCGGCATGATAAGCGCCTGCGCCTGCGCCAATGATCATATTGGTCGGCGCATCTTCGCTGACCAAATAAAGCGCGGCAGGGGCGACATTTTCGGGGGTGAATTTGTCAAACAATTCTGCAGGGAAAATATCTTCGGTCATCCGCGTACCGGCGACGGGCGCAATAGTATTGCATTTGATGTTATATTTCGCGCCTTCCAGATACAGCGTCTTGGTCAGTCCAGCGAGCCCCAGCTTTGCCGCGCCATAATTGGCCTGACCAAAATTGCCATATAGGCCGGTCGATGATGCGGTCATCAGGATGCGGCCATAGGCTTGTTCGCGCATGGTGTCCCAAACCGCCTTGGTGCAATTGGCCGATCCATTCAGATGCACGTCGACGACCAGTTTGAAATCCTCTGGCTCCATTTTCGCGAAGCTTTTGTCGCGCAAAATACCGGCATTGTTGATCAGGATGTGAACGCCGCCCCATTCTTCCTTTGCCTTTGCGACCATTTCGACCATTTGGTCATATTCGGTGACGCTGCCGCCGTTGGACATGGCCGTGCCGCCCGCGCTTTTTATCTCTTCAACGACTTTTAACGCAGCATCGGAGTGACCCGTCCCATCGCGGGCACCGCCCAAATCATTGACCACGACTTTTGCGCCGCGGCGTGCCAATTCTAATGCGTAAGCGCGGCCTAGGCCCCCGCCTGCGCCGGTAACGATAGCGACTCTGTCTTTGAAACTGATTGTCATGGGAGATCTCCTGCGATTGTCATGCGGGTACGAAACGCCCGCTATTTATAAGCTAACTATGTTTTGGCATGTAGTTTACGTTTACGCAAGCGTAAAGCATATATTGCGGCTCTACCGCATCGTCACAAAACAGAAATTTTTTGGTCATTAACGAGTCACAAAATTGCTCTCTAGGCGTCACCATCTACAAACAAATCGGGTTGGGAAGCCAAAATGAAGTTCAAAAAATCATTGTTAATCTGTTCGGCGCTGATCGCCATTCCTCACGCAGCACAGGCGCAGGATAGCGCCAGTGAAGTTGACGCCCTGCGCGCCGAGGTCGCCGCGCTCAAGGAACAACTTGCCGCTGTCGCAGCCAAGGTTGATGAAGCTGCCAAAGCGAAAGAGAAAAAAAGTTCCGCGCCAGAGGTCAAATGGAAAGGCGCGCCTGAATTGGAAGGCGAAGGCGGCTGGAGCTTTAAACCGCGCGGCCGTTTGCTGTATGATGTCGCCAACGTATCAGCACCATCGGCGATCAATGACCGGGGCCTTGGATTTTCAAACGAATTGCGCCGTGCCCGTCTGGGCGTGCAAGGCACCATCCCCGGCGGCTTTGGCTATAAATTCGAAGCTGACATTGCGACGGGCGATGCCGAAATTACCGATGCCTATCTGGATTACAACCACAAAGGCCTGACGGTCACCGTGGGTCAGCATAATAATTTCCAATCGCTGGAAGAATTATCGAGCAGTAACGACACCAGCTTTTTGGAACGCGCCGCTTTTACCGATGCATTTGGTTTTGAACGCCGCGTGGGTGTGTCGGTGCAATATGGCACGGGCGCATTTTTGGCAGAAGGCGGAGTTTTCACCGATAATATCAGCGATTTGGGCAGCGACGAAAATAACAGCATCGGGGTAGATGGCCGCCTGGTCTTCATGCCGAAACTGGGCAAGACGCAGCTGCATTTTGGCGGCAGTGTCCATCTGCGTGAATTAAACGACGCGGCGACCTCGGTGCGCTACCGCCAGCGGCCATTGGTCCATTCGACCGATACCCGCTTCATCGACACCGGTAGCGTTACCGCAACGTCGGAAACCAGCTATGGCCTCGAAACCGCGATCATTGCGGGCCGCTTCCATGCCGCAGCCGAAGGTCATTGGGTAAATGTGGCGCGTCCCGGCGTAAATGTGCAGGATGCCAATTTCTTTGGCGGATCATTGGAAGGCGGCGTTTTCCTGACCAACGACACGCGCGGATATAAGGCGGGTATGTTCCGCGGCGTGAAGGTGAAAAACCCGGTTGGCCAAGGCGGATTTGGCGCGTTGCAATTCAACGTTCGTTATGACTATCTCGACCTGAATGACGGTCCGATCGTGGGCGGTAAACAGGATAGCTATCAGGCGTCGTTGATTTGGACCCCGATTGATTATCTTCGATTTATGATCAACTATGCCAAGATGGATTATAGCGATGCCGCGATTGCCGCCGGCACCGACCGCGATTATTCGGTCGATGTCGTGGGCGCCCGCGCGCAGGTTACATTCTAACAACAGCAGGTATATGATCCACAAAAAAGGGCCGGAGTTTTATGCTCTGGCCCTTTTTTAATGTGGTATGTGACCGGGCGTCAGGCGCTGTCTTGGTCGAGCGAATAACCGGCGGACCGAACGGTGCGGATAATGTCCCGGCCGCTTTGCGATCCTTCGTTCAGCGCTTTACGCAGGCGCCGGATATGCACATCGACAGTGCGGATTTCGATATCGCTATCATGGCCCCATACCGCATCAAGCAGGCGCTCGCGTGAAAAGACGTGACTGGGATATTCGAGGAAATGTTTCAGCAAACGGTATTCGGTGGGCCCGAGTATAACGGTTTTGCCCTCGCGCTTTACCTTATGCGCCACGGTATCCATTTCGACATCGGCAAAGCGCAAGGTTTCTCCGACCAGCGCCGGACGCACACGGCGCAGAACGGCATTGGCGCGCGCCACCAATTCGCGCGGAGAAAAGGGCTTTGTTACATAATCATCGGCCCCAATTTCCAATCCTCGGATACGGTCATCTTCCTCACCGCGCGCGGTCAGCATGATGATCGGCACATTCGCGGTGGTGTCGGCTTTGCGCAATTGGCGGCAAACCTCGATGCCGGAAAGATTCTCAATCATCCAATCGAGCAGGACAATATCAGGTGTCCGTTCGCGAGCGAGCAGGAGAGCTTCTTCGCCGTCGCTCGTCTGGCGAACGTCAAATCCCTCACGCTCAAAATGCCATTGGACCAGCTCGGCCAGTGCCGCATCATCCTCGACTAGCAATAATTGCGCGTTGGGCATGGGTTTTCCTTGTTAGGCGTCGGGCAGATTTTGCCCGGTTTCTGTGAAAAATATCATTTGAGCACAATTGGTGCTGTGATCGCCAATCCGTTCCAGATTTTTGGAAATGAACAGTAGATGCGCTATTTCCGTGGCGGATGACGGATTTTTTGCAACAAAGCCAATAAAGTCGACGAAGAGATCCTTGTATAGTTGATCCACTGCATCGTCGCGGGCTGTCACGGCCCGGGCCAGATCAATGTCGCGCTTGGCATAGGCGTCCATCGCGCTGCGCACCATTTCGGCGGCGATTTCGCCCATTGTTTCCAACTGTTTGTTGCTGTTCAGAAAATCCTTACTTTCCAGCTGCCCCACCCGTTTGGCGATATTTTTGGCATAATCGCCAATGCGTTCAATAACCGCCGATAATTTCAACGCCGCGACCAATTCGCGCAAGTCATCGGCCAACGGCGCACGAAGCGCGATGGTTTGGACCACCAGTTTTTCGACTTCGGTCTCCAGCCTGTCGATAATCTTGTCATCGGCATGGGTGGATTTTGCCAAATCCTGATCATTACCAATCAACGCCTTCATCGAATTGGTAACGGCGGCTTCCGCGCGGGCTCCCATTTCCGCGATCAGTCCGCGAATCTGGTCCATATCCTGATCAAATGCCTTGGCAGTATGCGGTGTGCCTGTGCTCATTATCTTATCCTTTAACCGTATCGGCCGGTAATATAGTCTTTGGTGCGGTCGGCCTTTGGATTGGTGAAGATATCCGAAGTCTGTCCAAATTCGACCAGCTCGCCCAAATGGAAGAATGCCGTACGCTGCGACACGCGCGCGGCCTGCTGCATATTATGGGTCACGATGATGATAGCATATTTTCCGCGCAGATCGTGAATTAACTCTTCGATCCGCGCCGTGGCGATCGGATCGAGCGCGGAGCAGGGTTCGTCCATCAATATCACTTCGGGATCAACCGCAATGGCACGGGCGATACATAGGCGCTGCTGCTGACCGCCCGACAGCGCAGTGCCGCTGTCGGCTAGGCGGTCCTTCACCTCGGTCCATAGGCCCGCACGGGTCAATGACGTTTCGACAATCTGGTCGAGCTCCGCCTTACCCTTTGCAAGCCCGTGAATACGCGGGCCATAGGCGACATTGTCATAAATGGATTTGGGAAAGGGATTGGGTTTTTGAAACACCATACCGACCCGCGCACGCAATTGCACCACATCCATTTTGGGATCGTAAATATCCTGCCCATCCAGCTCAATCCGGCCTTCGACCCGGGCGCCGATGATGGTGTCATTCATCCGGTTCAGTGAGCGCAAAAATGTGGATTTGCCGCAACCGGACGGGCCGATAAAGGCGGTCACATTTTCCATGTCGACGTCAATCGATACATTTTTGATCGCTTGATTATCGCCATAAAAAACATCGACATTGCGCGTAGACATTTTCGGGGTTGTTACCGGCGTCTCTGATACTGTTGCTGCCTCGGTCAAACCGAAACTCCTCTTTTTCTAAATAGCGTTTACCAGCGGGTTTCAAATTTATTGCGCAGGTAAATGGCGAGTGCGTTCATTCCCAACAGGAATATCAGCAAGATGATAATGGCGGCGCTGGTTTTTTCAACAAATCCCCGGTTGACTTCATCCGACCATAGGAAAATCTGTACCGGTAAAGCGGTCGCGGCATCGCCAAATCCGCCGGGCGGGGAGGAGATGAAGGCGACCATGCCGATCATCAATAACGGCGCTGTTTCGCCCAATGCGCGGGCCATGCCAATGATGGTGCCGGTCAGGATACCGGGCAAAGCGAGCGGCAGGACATGGTGAAACACCACCTGCACCGGGGATGCGCCAATACCCATTGCGGCCTCACGGATCGATGGTGGAACCGACTTAATCGCGTTACGCCCGGCAATGACAATCACCGGCATGGTCATCAGCGCGAGGGTCAACCCGCCAACCAGCGAGGAGGATCGCGGCATCCCAAACCAGGTCAGGAATACCACGAGGCCAAGCAAGCCGAATATGATCGATGGAACCGCGGCCAAATTGTTAATCGACACCTCAATCAAATCGGTGAATTTGTTTTTGGGCGCATATTCTTCGAGATATAGCGCCGCCAATACGCCGACCGGGAAAGCCATCGAAAGCGTCACGATCAGCGTCAGCAACGATCCTTTCAGCGCCCCCCATATCCCGACATCAGCAGGATCGGTGGCGTCCGACGCGGATAAGAAATTCCAGTTAAAGCCGGATTTCAAATTGCCCTGTGCGCTCAACTCCCGAGCCGCTTTTTCCATCTCCGCGCTGCCCGTTCCCTTATAAGCAATGTCAAGCGGCGATGCGGCAGGTAGCCAGATTTTGGTCTTTTGCGTAATCAGATCAGGATTATCGAGCAATTGTTCACGCAAAGTCACCGCCGCATTGGCGGAGACATAATTGATACCTTTTTCGCCATAACCCCGGGTCACGGCCAGATTGACTATCCCGGGCAAATCCATCGATTGCAGCGTGGCATTTGCATTGGGACCACGCAGCGATTCTGGGTTGGCCCCTGCGCTCAGTGCGGGCAGGTCAACCGACAGGGCTATCTGTGTTTGCCGAAAGCCATTCAGCCCTTTGCCGACCATGGTGAACAGGAGGAATGCAAGAAATAATACCGACAGGCCGATGGCAAAATAACCCATAAATTTGAAACGGGTTTCGGCGGCATAGCGTTTGGCGATCCGCCGCTGCATTTCATCGCTTTGCCAATTGGTGGGCGCTTTTTTGGGGGCGGCGGCTGTATCAGTCATAAGCTTCACGATATTTCTTCACAACGCGCAGCGCCATGATGTTGAGCAGGAACGTGACCAGAAACAGCGTCAGGCCAAGGGCAAACGCGGCCAGCACTTGCGGTCCGTTGAAGTTAATATCTCCGGTGAGCAGCGCTTTAATCTGCACCGTGATGGTTGAGATGCTGGCAAACGGATTTGCGGTCAGGTTGGCGGTATAACCCGCCGCCATGACCACGATCATCGTTTCGCCAATCGCTCGGCTGACGGCCAGCAATATGCCGCCAACCACGCCCGGCAATGCAGCGGGCAGCAGGACTTTTTTGATCGTTTCGCTTTTCGTTGCGCCCATGGCGAGCGACCCGTCGCGCATTGCGCTGGGCACGGCGGCGATGCTGTCATCGGCCATCGACGATACGAGCGGGATGATCATAATGCCCATCACCACGCCAGCGGCCAGCGCATTGTCCGACGCCGCATTGCTGAACCCGATCAACACCGCAAAGTCGCGCACCGCAGGCGCCACGGTCAATGCGGCGAAATAGCCATAAACAACGGTGGGCACGCCAGCCAAAATCTCCAATATCGGTTTCATCCAACTGCGCATCCGGGCGCTGGCATATTGGGTCAGGTAAATTGCGCTCATCAGGCCCAATGGTATGGCGACAATCATGGCAATGACCGCGCCGACAAATATTGTGCCCCAAAATAACGGTATCGCGCCATAGCCATTGTCATAGCCTTCACCAACGGTCGCGCGTGGGCTCCAGCTTGTGCCGAAAAGAAATTCGATTGGCGAGACCATTTGGAAAAACCGGACGGTTTCAAAAATCAACGAGGCGAAAATGCCGATGGTGGTGATGGTCGCGATCAAGGATGCGATCAGCAGCAACGCCATGACGAGCCGCTCCACCTTCGTGCGGGCGCGCAAATCAGGTTTCAACCGCGTATAGGCGAATAAAGCGCCCACGAGAAAAAGCGCCATTGCTACGGCAAAACCGATCCAGCGATAATGCGACAATGCCTCTTTATAGGCCGGAACCAATGCTTCGGATTGCGCTTGAAACGCGCTATCTTGCAGGCCCTGAGCAATCGCGCGCGCTTCGGATAATATTGCCGCCCGGCCAAAATCACCGGCTGGCAAATCGGCGGCGGCAGGTGACAGCAAGACCATATTGGTCACCAGCCCGGGGGAAATGAAATCCCACGTAATTGAAAAAATAATCGCAGGGATAACCGCCCACAGCGCCAGATACCAGCCATGATAGGACGGCAGGCTGTTGACATAGCCGCGTTGTTTGCCCGCACCATCGCGCACAAACATGGCGGCCCGGGTCCGGCCAGTGATCCAGGCGATTAAGCCAAGACCCAAAATTAGGAACAATAAAGCGGTTCCAGCCATGATGTTCCATTAACCCCTGTTATAACCGGATGCGCCCAAAAAAAGGGCACGGAAGCGATTCTTATACCCGAATCTTTCCGTGCCCATAGACGCTATCATTGTTGCAGTTTTATTTCAGCTTTGAACCATCAAGGGTGGTCAGGTTTGTCGCCGCATCGGTTGCCGCTTTGCGAACATCATCGGGAGCCGCGATCAGGCCCAGTTTCGCAAGATAGCTGCCCTTAACGCCAGCTGACACAAATTCAGCCAAAAATTCTTTGATGCCGGGAATTTTGTCGACATGGGCTTTTTTGACATAGATGAACAAGGGGCGGGCGCCGGGATAGCTGCCGTCCGCAATCGCATCAAAGGTTGGCGTTACGCCGTCGATCGCAATACCGCGAACCGTTGCGGCATTTTCTTCCATATAGCTATAGCCAAATACGCCGAGCATATTCGGGTTGGCGGCCAGCTTCTGAACGATCAAATTGTCGTTTTCGCCTTGCTCTTTATACATTCCGTCGGTGCGGATGTCATGGCAGATGGCTTCATATTTGTCTTTGTCGGTGTCTTTCAACGCCTTGGTCGGAGCGTCGGTTTTGCAGCCTGCTTCCAAAATCAGCTCAGCAAACGCATCGCGTGTACCAGAGGTTTTGGGTGGGCCAAAAACAGCGATTGGCAAATTGGGGAGCGACGGATTGACATCCGACCAGTTTTTGCTGGTGTTCGGCTTGCCAAAAGGATTTGCGGCCAACGCTTTATAAACATCGACAGCGGTTAACTTCATTTCAGGGCCTTTGACCGATTCCGCAATTGCGATACCATCGATACCAACTTGGATTTCGACAATGTCGGTAACGCCATTTTTCGTGCAAGTTTCAAACTCGCTTTTTTTCATGCGGCGCGAAGCGTTTGCGATGTCAGGCGTTTGTGCGCCTACGCCGGCACAAAATGCTTCGATCCCGCCGCCGGTTCCGGTCGATTCAACAACCGGATTTTTGCGCGAAGGATCGGCTTTCTGGAAAGCTTCGGCAACAGCTTTCGAAAAAGGAAATACAGTTGACGAACCGACAATACGGATTTCCTGACGAGCACCAGCCGAGCCGCCGGAGCTGGCTTGGTCATTACAGGCGGCCAGCGCCAGAGTGCTGATGGCAATAAGCGATAATTTTTTTAACATTGAAATTTTATCCCCATAAAAATAAAATCGGAGCTGGCCGGGAGAGGCTTTTGTTGCTCCGCTGGGGACGCCATTAGGCGGGTTAGATGGCGCGAATGTGACTCTTATATTTCAAATAAATGACAGCGGTAATCGCCGCCGAGATGAGGCTACTCCGGCTTATCCTCACTGCTTACCCGCAATGGGTATCAACACGCGGATTGTCGTGCCTTTGCCTTGTTCGCTTTTGATTTCCAAATGCCCGCGGTGGCCATCGACAATATGTTTGACCAGCGACAGTCCCAGCCCAGTGCCGCCAATGGCGCGGCTTCGCCCCGAATCGACGCGGTAAAATCTCTCGGTCAATCGCGGCAGATGTTCGGGCGCTATGCCTTCCCCTTCATCCGCAACCGATAGCGCCAACATTGATCCTGACCGGGACTGTTCCAATGCGACGATAATGGGCGTAGCTGCCCGGCCATATTTCATGGCATTGGCCACGATATTGCTGACCAATTGGCGCAGCCGTCCCTCATCACCCATAACAGGCGGCAAATCAGCGGCCAGATTCAACACAATATCATGTCCGCGCGGATCCGCGCCCTCAATCAATGGCTGTACCGTGTCGGTGATTATCCGGTCCATATGCAGGACGGCGGAGGGCAAGTGATATTTTTCCGCCTCAATGCGTGAAAGCGACATTAAGTCGCGGATCAGCGCCTGCATCCGGCTGGCTTCATCTTCCATGATCTTGAGAAATCTTTTTCGGGTTTTCTTCTCCGCCCCGGCTTCGGTCTCGGTCAGCGCTTCGATAAAGCCTTTTATTGCGGCCAGCGGCGTCAGCAATTCGTGGCTGGCATTGGCGACAAAATCTACACGCATTTTTTCGGCGGCTTGCGGTCCGGTTTTATCGGACAGATGGACCAGCTTTTCATTATCGCCCAATGCCGCGATCCGCATTTCCCAAATCTGGTCGCGAAGACCGATACCTATCAACCGTATCGGCCGGCCATCATGCTTGACATCGGGATCGGACAGCCGTTCGATCGCGCCTGCATGGCGAAAGGCTATTTGCACGGATTTCCCGATTATTTCTCCGCCTAACAGCTGTAGCGCCAATTTGTTGGCATGGGTAACGCGGGCGTTTTTGACAACGACCACGGCGTCTGCGCTGGCATCGAGCAGCAATTGAAATTGTTCATGACTGCTAATTTGGGGACTATGCTGCTGTTCGCGGAGCCTGCGTTCTTCGGCCTCTTTTCGGTCATCATAATCCGTGCCGATGAATAACGCGATCAAGGCGGCGATAAACATGATCACCATGCGTTCAAATTGGCCGTTATCAAGGCTGGCCATATATGCACCGACCAGGATAATCAGCACTGCAAACGCCGTCTTGACTGATATTAACGTCCGCAACATGGTTAATAACTCCCAAGCCTCGCATTAGGCTTTTGTCGATATTTGTCCCACATATAGACGCCGCAGAACAAGACAAGAGCCGCCTATGGCTTTTCCGCGATTTTATGATAGGCCACCGTCCGACGATAGGATTGATCAACGATGACCGATAAACCGAATGATACACAGCACAGCAAGGGCGAGGGTGCAGCAAGCGTGGACCCGGCAGATGCAGCGGGCCGTGACTGGCAGCCCACACGCCGCCGGGCATTGATGCTGGGTGCGGTGGGTGCAGCGGCAGTGGTTTCGGTTCGTCCGGCCTTGGCACAGGCGGCAGGTTCGGTGCTCAACTGCGAAATTCCGGTTACAGGCCCCCATGCTGCGGGTCAGAATATCGCCGCCGATGGGCGTTTGGTTACCCCCGATACGCCGGGTTCCTTTGCACCGACGGGGCGTAAATTTACGGGCGAGCAGGTAAAAGCCGCGCTGCGCGGGCGCAGCTTGCCGGGCACGAGCTATGAAGAAAGCCAGGCCTATGTGAATTATATCCGCCGCCTGCAACATGGGCAGAGCGGATTTACCTGTTACGCCTCGCTGCAAATGCCGCGATGAGGCGCTTCATCACTATTATTGATTATTAAGGGGTTTTTGATAGGCCGTCTGCATGACTGGCCCAACGCCTCTTGACCAAAAATATCGCGCCGAAAAAAGCGAGGATATTATTATCCATCCGCTCGACGTGATGACGCTTATCTATCAACGGCGCAGCGGCATCACGCATATTGTCGCCGACCCTGTGCCGCAAATATTGGAAGCGATGGCAGGCGAGGCGATGACCGCGTCTGAACTCATGGCAAAGCTGTCAGGCAGTTTCGATATGGACGGCGGCGATGACGTGCAGATAATACTGTCGGAAAGGCTGGAAGAACTGGCCTCTCTGGGCCTGGTGGAGCCTGTCCATGCGCCATGAATTTCGCGTCCGTGTCGGGCCAGCCGCTTTTCGTATTGGCAGCGACTGGCCCGCGCCGGTGGAGCAGATGCGCTCGCTCTATGCCGATTATCCCGCCGCTGATTTCACCGACTTCACCGTCCGGTTGGAGGCGACCAGCGCGCTGCGCCGTTTCATTCGGCCATCGGTTGCGATCAATGGCGACTATATGCTGCCCGATGCTGCGCCCTTACCCCTGGACCAAGGATTATTGGCCGCAGAAATGGGTATGAATTTGCAAATGGCGCTGGGTTGGCGGCGGCAATTGATTTTGCACGCGAGCGCAGTCGAGCGGGGCGGCAAGGCATTGATTATGACAGGCGCGTCGGGGTCGGGCAAATCAACCTTGTCGGCAATGCTGGGGCATAAGGGATGGCGCTTCATGGGCGATGAATTTGCGCTGATCGATCCGGTCACCGGCAACGCCATACCCTATCCGCGTATGATCAGCCTGAAAAATGAAGCGATAGCCGCGATGCAGGCGGCAGCGGCAAGTGCCCGTTTCGGGCCGTTGATGCGCGGGACGCCAAAAGGTGACATATGCCATATGGCCCCGCCAGCGGGTGCGATTGAGCGCATGGGCGAAGCGGCCAAGCCTGCTTTGCTGCTATTTCCGCGATTTGGCTATGCTCCTGCGATCCGCGACATGGGCGCGGGCGAGGTGTTCATGCGTTTGACGCAGGCATCGACCAATTATGTCGCGCTGAGCGAGGCAGGCTTTACCGCGCTGACCCGTTTTGTAGAGGAGGTCCCCGCCCGCGCCATCGACTATCAAAGCGGCGAGGAAGCCGAAGCTTTGGTCGAGCAATTATGGGCTGAACTGGCATGAGCAGTGCAAGGCAACTTGTCGCCGCGCTGCGCGATCCGGCGTCCGTGCAATCGCTCAGCGGTGAGGGCTGGACCGCGCTGATTACCATCGCGCGGGCCGAACAGCTTTTGGGCACGCTGGCCTGCAAGCTTCAGGGCATGGATATGCCGCCGCCTATTGCCGCAGCGCTGGCCGACGCGCGGCTGAATGTGGAATATCAGCATCGCAGCGCACTGTGGGAGGCCGATTGTGCGCGGCGGGCGCTCTCCGAATATCCGGGGGCGGTGGTGCTCCTGAAAGGAACCGCTTATGTTGCCGCCGGTCTGCGCGCGGGCGAGGGGCGGCATATTGGCGATCTCGACATATTGGTCGCGGCAGATGGCCTGCCCGAGGCGGAAGCGGCGCTGACCGGTAATGGCGGATGGGAATGGGTGAAGGAAGATGCCTATGACGATGCCTATTACCGCGACCATATGCACGAATTGCCGCCGCTGATCCATAAAGAGCGCGACCGGATGATCGATGTGCATCATACGATTTTGCCGCTCACCGCAAGGCCAAAGCCTGATGCGGCGGCTATGTTGCAGGATGCTATCCCCCTCCCGCCCGCAGGAGGGGTTAGGGTTGGGCAGGCTTACACTGCCGATAAAAACCCACCCCCGGCCCCTCCCGCAACCGGGAGGGGAGAGTTGTTTGTATTCACCCCAGAAGACATGGCGTGCCACTGCGCCGCGCATTTGATGGCCGATGGCGATTTAACTGGCGGGCTTCGCAACCTTTGGGATTATCACTGTTTGACGCAGGAATTTGCAGAACAAACCACAGATTTTTGGGCGCAGTTGGAGCGGCGGGCCAGCCATCATCAGCTTTTGCCCGCCGTGCAGCGTGCGGCGCGGGTTTCGGCGCACCTATTTGGCACCGAAATTCCGCCTGCATGGCGCAAAGCCCATTGGCAGGACGGATATTATAGTCGCCGCCTGCTCGCCCGCGATGAATGGGGGCGCGGCACGCATAAATTCACACGGCTGCTCTTCTATATCCGCTCGCATTGGCTGCGGATGCCGCCCGCCATGTTGGCGCGGCATTTATGGACCAAATGGCGCAAGGGGTAGCGGCGTCATCCTTGGCAATTTCAGCGGTTGACCGTCCCCAGCTTCACGCCTAGGGGCAATGGCGATGTCCGGTCCTGTGTAACAACGGGATAATAGGGAAGCCGGTGCGTGCGGAAACGCGCAAATCCGGGACTGTCCTCGCAACTGTAATCGGCGAGCGATGGCTTTATCATGCCACTGGAGCAATCCGGGAAGGCGAAGCCAGAGCATTGACCCGAAAGTCAGGAGACCTGCCGGTGCATCGTCGTTCATCACGCGGTCGAGGGTTGCCGGGTGAGTGGAAGGCCGCAGCGATGCGCCCGCTCCTGTGACGACAAAAATCATGTCGTTACAAAAGGAGCAAGTTTGAATGTTGAAATCATTGTTGAAATGCGGCGCTGCCTGTGCGGTGCTGGGGGGCTATAGCTGTTCTGTCTGGGCGCAGGACAGCCAAAATACGGATCAAGTGTCAACCGACGGGGAATCGTTTGATCATGAAACGATCCTTCCGCCACGCCTTAGACCCATTATTGTTACCGCCAATGGCGCGCCATCCTATCCCGAACAGGTCGGCCAATCGATTACCGAGATAAATCTGCCCCTGATCGAACAGCGGCAGGCAGCAACCATCTCCGACCTGATTGACAGCACGCCGGGCGTGACCGTGTCGCGCAATGGCGGCATTGGAAAGACTACCGCCTTGCGTATTCGCGGCGCGGAGGGGGATCAAACGCTGACCCTGATCGACGGGGTGCGGGTGAATGATCCATCGTCGCCCGGCGGCGGATTTGACTTTGGCAATTTGTTGATTGGCAATATCGAACGGGTCGAAATTTTACGCGGTCCCAATAGCGTGCCATGGGGCAGCCAAGCGATTGGCGGCGTTGTTAACATCGTCACCTCCGCGCCGCAGGGGCTAAACGCGCGCGCCGAATATGGCAGCAATGACCGAAGCAGCGTGGCTGCCAATGCCGGTATTGAAAGCGGCATATTATCCGCATCATTGGGCGGCGGATATTTTCGCGACGATGCCATCTCCGCCTTTCGCGGCGGCACCGAAGCCGATGGATACCGCCAATATGCCGCCAATGGGAAAATTGGACTTAGGCTATCGGATGATATTGATGTCGATCTGCGCGGTTATTTTGCCGATAGCAAAACCGATATAGACGGTTTCCCGCCGCCACTGTTCAGCTTTGCCGATACGACCGATTTTTCCACCGCGCAGGAAATATTTGGCTATGCTGGCGTGAATTTCCGGTTATTTGACGGCGCGCTGAAAAACCGGGCGGCCTTCACCATTGCCGATATTAACCGCGATAATTTCAGCATAGCGGGACAGGCTGTGCCCGATTTTCTGGCGCGCGGGCGGACCGAGCGGTTTGAATATGTCGGCGATGCGCAATTGAGCGGCGCGCTGCGCAGCGTGTTTGGCATTGAGCATGAAAATTCGCGCTTCAACGATGGCTTCACTTTTGCCAAAACCAACGTATCGAGCGCCTTTGGCCAGATCATCGCCGATCCCAGCGATAGCGTGACGTTCACCGGCGGTGCGCGCTTTGACGATCACCGCGATTATGGCAGCCAAGTGACATTCAGCGCAAATGGGTCATGGCGTCCCTCATATGACACTGTTATCCGTGCGGCCTATGGCGAGGGGTTTAAGGCCCCGACCTTGTTCCAACTGCGCAGCGATTTTGGCAATGTGACGCTGAAACCCGAACAGTCGCGCAGTTATGAAGTCAGCATCGAACAAAAGCTGCTGGACGACCGGCTGACACTGGGCGCGGCGCTATTTTTGCGCAACAGCCGGGATCAGATCGACTTTGCCTCCTGCTTTGGTCAGACCACCGGGATATGCACAAACCGGCCCTTTGGCACCTATGACAATATCGACCGCACCCGCGCCAAGGGATTGGAGCTGCAAATGAATATCCGCCCGGCGGATAATGTCACCATTGATGCCAATTACAGCTATACCGATAGCGAAGATCGGACCAGCGGGCTCGCGCTGCTTCGGCGGCCAAAACATGACGCCAATATCAACGCCGATTGGCAACCCGTTGACGGCGTAAATCTAGGCGCGTCATTGCAAATGGTTGGCGATAGTTTTGATACGGATTTTCAAACATTCACGCGCACGCAGCTCGATGGCTATGCGTTAGTCGCGCTGCGGGCTTCTTATCAAGTGACCGGTGCTGTTACGCTATATGGGCGGGTCGATAATCTGGGCGATGAAAATTACGAAACGGTCAGCGGCTATGGCAATTATGGCCGCACCGCGCATATCGGCATCAGGGCCAATTTCTGATGCGGTGGGTCTGGCCCTTGTTTCTGGCTTTGGCCGGTTGCAGCGGCCAGACCGAGATTGCGCCGGGCGGCATTGTGTCGAACAACCCTTGCATCGACGCGGTGCTTTCCGAAATCGCCGCGCCCGGGCAGGTGGCGGCGGTCAGCATTTACAGCCATGATCCGGCGAGCGCGTCGGCGCCTGTCCAATGGGCGCGGCAATATCCGGCATTGGGAATCAGCGCGGAGGAAGTTATCGCGGCGCGGCCCCGCCTGCTGCTGACCGGCAATTTGGCGAGCAGCGGAACCAACGCGGCGCTTGCCAAAGCCGCCATAAGGCATGAAGCTTTCGGCGTTCCAGCCAATGTGCCGGAAAATTTGGAGCAGGTGAAAGCCGTGGGCAAGGCAATCGGCAGAATGCAAGCCGCAGAGCATCTGATGCAGCGCATCATGTCAGCCACCACGCCCGCGCCCGCGACAGGCCGCCGGGCGATTATCTGGCAAACGGGCGGCTTTGTTCCGGGCAAAGGCACGCTGCAGGATGAGCTTTTATCGCGGGCGGGCTTTACCAATGCCAGCGCTACCTATGGCCTTAGCCAATGGAGCCAGCTGCCGCTGGAGCCGCTTGTTCGCAATCCGCCCGATGTCATTTTTATGCCGGTGACAGGCGATGGCGAGGCGGGACGCGAACTTGCGATGCGGCGCAAATTACTGCGCTATTTTCCTGAAACAAAGATCGTCACTTTCCCCGACAGGCTGCTATTTTGCGGCGGGCCGACGATCATTGAAGCGATGAAGGTGATGCGCGCGGCATGAAACGTATTATCCTCCTGATCTTGCTTCTCGCGGCATTTATATTGTCCCTGTCGGCGGGCAAAATCTGGATATCGCCGGCCCATTGGTTTGCGGGCGGAGCAGATGGATGGATTATGGCGGAGCTGCGGCTGCCCCGCGCGATATTGGGCGCTGCCATCGGCGCAGTGCTTGGCCTTTCGGGCGCAGTCTTACAGGGGTGTTTGCGCAATCCATTGGCCGATCCCACGGTGGTCGGTGTCTCGTCGAGCGCCGCATTTGGCGGAGTCGCCGCGATATTTTTCGGATTGGCGGCCTGGCCCTATGGCATTTTTATCTGCGCGATGATCGGCGCGGGCGGCGCAGCGGCGCTGCTCGCGATCATGGCGGGGCGGGGATCGGGTCCGTTGGGTTTCCTGCTGGGCGGCATGGTCCTTTCGACACTGGCTGGGTCGTTGACTGCATTTTTGATCAGCATATCGGCCAACCCCTACGCCACGAGCGAGATCGTCAGTTGGCTGATGGGCGCGCTTACCGATCGGAGCATGGATGATGTCTGGCGCGCTACTCCTTTTATGCTGGTGGGCGCATTGCTGCTGCTGATCACAGGGCGCAGCCTCGACGCGCTGACATTGGGCGAAATGGGGGCGCGCAGCATTGGCGCGGATTTACACCGGCTGCGCTGGATGGTGATTGCGGGAGTCGCGTTCACCGTTGGCGCGGCGGTTGCGGTATCAGGAGTGGTGGGATTTGTCGGTTTAATCGTGCCCCATGTCATGCGCTATTGGTTTGGGGAGCGGCCATCGGCGATATTGCTGCCCAGCGCGGTGGGCGGAGCGATATTGACCATGACCGCTGATGCTCTGGTGCGGCTCGCCCCGGGCGCAGGAGAGATTAGGCTCGGGATTGTCATGGCGGTGCTGGGCACGCCCTTTTTCCTCGCCATTTTGCTGCGGCAACGCGCGGCGCATAGCATTGGGGGAGGCTTTCGCGATGTTTGAAGCCAGCGGCCTGACCGTCCGCGCAGGCGGGGCCATATTGCTGAATGATGTTTCCGTGCAATTACCGGCGGGCCAGATCAGCGTCATATTGGGACCCAATGGCGCGGGCAAATCGACGTTATTTGGATGCCTGTCGGGGCTGCTGACCCCTGACGAAGGCGCGGCTCTATGGGACGGGCAGAATGTGGCGGCGATGGACGCAAAATCGCGGGCGCAGCGCATTGGATTGCTGCCCCAAAGCGCCGCCATATATTGGGACATCAATGTCCGCGAACTGGTCGCTTTGGGCCGCTATCCTTTTTCAGGGGTCAGCAGCAAGCAAGAGGATGATGCCTGCATCGATGCCGCGATGGCGGCAACCGACTGCGCCCAATTTTCAGGTCGCCGCGTGCGCAGCCTATCGGGCGGGGAGCGGGCGCGGGTCTTGCTCGCCCGCGTGCTTGCAGGGCGGCCGCAATGGCTGCTCGCCGACGAACCATTGGCGGGGCTCGACCCGCGCTATCAAATGCAAATATTGCGGCAGATACGCAGCTTGGCCGCAACAGGGACGGGCGTTGCATTGGTGCTGCATGACCTAACCCAAGCGGCGCGGGTGGCGGATCATATTGTACTGCTGCATCAGGGGCGGGTGTTTGCCAACGGTTTGGCGCGCGATGTATTGACCGCCGCGAATATGAAAGCGGTCTATGATATTGCTTGCGCAATTTATGATGATGAAGCCGGACAAATAGCGATCATTCCGCGCGGCTGAGGGGCGCAGCGGGCAATAAAATTGCCTATCAATAATGATGGCGCAGCAGTGCTTGCAATCCGGCGACTTCCGGCCCATTTCAGTGGCAGAGGAGGAAGCAATTATGCGTCAGATTGATCATTTCATGGTGGGCGGAGCAGCGACATCAGCGCGGCATGGGGAGGTTTTTGACCCCAATAATGGCGTGGTGCAGGCACAGGTTGCGCTGGGCGATGCTGCGGTTCTCGATAGGGCCGTTGATGCCGCATTGGCGGCGCAGCCCGCTTGGGCGGCCACAAATCCGCAGCGCCGCGCGCGGGTGATGTTCCGGTTTAAGGAACTGGTCGAGGCGCATATGGACGAACTCGCGCACATGCTGTCGTCCGAACATGGCAAGGTGATTGCCGACAGCAAGGGCGACGTGCAACGCGGGCTAGAGGTCATCGAATTTTGCTGCGGTATCCCCCATGTGTTGAAGGGCGAATATACACAGGGTGCAGGGCCGGGCATTGATGTTTATTCGATGCGGCAGCCGATTGGCATTGGGGCAGGCATCACGCCGTTTAATTTTCCCGCGATGATCCCGATGTGGATGTTCGGCCCGGCGATTGCGACGGGCAATGCCTTTATCCTGAAACCATCTGAGCGCGATCCATCCGTTCCCGTGCGCCTTGTTGAGCTGATGCTGGAGGCGGGGCTTCCCGAAGGCATTTTGCAATGCGTGCATGGCGACAAGGAAATGGTCGATGCGATCCTTGATCATCCGGCGATCGGCGGGGTCAGCTTTGTCGGCTCATCCGACATTGCCCATTATGTATACCAACGCGGCGTCGCAGCAGGCAAGCGGGTGCAGGCGATGGGCGGCGCGAAAAATCACGGGATCGTCATGCCCGATGCCGATCTGGATCAGGTGGTGAATGACCTGTCCGGCGCGGCCTTCGGCTCGGCAGGTGAGCGCTGCATGGCGCTGCCCGTCGTGGTGCCGGTGGGCGAGGATACAGCGGATAGGCTGCGCGAAAAGCTGATCCCTGCGATCCATGCGCTGCGCGTGGGCATATCCACCGATGAAGAGGCGCATTATGGCCCGGTGGTCAATGCCGCGCATAAGGCGCGGGTCGAAGGCTGGATACAGAAGGGCGTCGATGAAGGCGCAGAGCTGGTCATCGATGGCCGGGGCTTTAGCCTGCAAGGGCATGAAGATGGCTATTTCATTGGTCCGTCGCTGTTCGACCGGGTCACGACCGACATGGAAAGCTATAAGGAAGAAATTTTCGGCCCCGTGCTGCAAATGGTGCGGGCGCAGAATTTCGAAGAGGCGCTGGCGCTGCCCAGCCAGCATCAATATGGCAACGGCGTGGCGATCTTCACAAGGAACGGCCATGCCGCGCGCGAATTTGCCGCGCGCGTCAATGTTGGCATGGTCGGCATCAATGTGCCGATTCCCGTGCCTGTTGCCTATCACAGCTTCGGCGGGTGGAAGCGCAGCGCCTTTGGTGACACCAATCAGCATGGCATGGAAGGCGTCAAATTCTGGACGAAGGTAAAGACGATAACACAGCGCTGGCCCGATGGCTCACCAGACGGCGGCAATGCCTTTGTTATCCCGACTATGGGGTGAGGGGCGCTGACAATATACTGTGTCATTCCCGCGCAGGCGGGAATCCAGCTCCTGTTCCTGCGTCCAAATAGCAACGGTCCGAAAAGACACTGACAGTTCCGGTGTTGGATTCCCGCCTGCGCGGGAATGACGAATGCAATTTGATACAATCGTCCCACCCTAGGCCGTGTTGAACGCCGCTCTGGCGGAATCGCCGAATATGTGAATAATCATGGGCTTCGCCATACCGGTGAGGGAGTGATTCTGCGTGCAAATGGTGCTTCGCAAAATATCCAGACTATCGTGGACGGATATCGTCGCATTTAACGTGGCGGCATTCGGCGCGCTGGCCGCATTCGTGTTTTTCCTGTCACAGCAAAGTCCCGCAGCCAGCATGGCACCGGCGAAGGAATCGGCGAAAGAATCGGCGCCGGGCGCCAGCCGCAAACGTATCGCGATCAGCTTTGATGATGCGCCGCGCGGCGCGGGCGCGTTTCTTGATATTCAAAAAAGGCCTGAAATGCTGATAAAAGCATTGAAGAAGGGCGGGATTACGCAGGCGGTATTTTTCGTCAATCCAGGGCGCGTTACACCGGCTGCGGCGGAGCAGGGCGAGCTTGTCAACTATGCCGCCCATGGTCATTTGCTGGCCAACCATACCGCCACGCATAAACCGCTGTCGCAAGTGTCTGCTGCGATATTTTTGGCCGATATAGATGCGGCGGAAAAATGGCTGAAACCCTTGCCAGGATACCGGCCATGGTTCCGTTTCCCGCGCCTCGACGAAGGACGCCGCGACAAGGCAAAGCGGGACGCAGTGCGCGCTGGATTGAAGGCGCGGGGCCTGCGCAACGGCTATGTCACCGCGGACGGGTGGGATTGGTATATGGAGGCACAAACGGTTCAGGCGAAAAAGGCTGGCCGCAAAATGAATATGACCGCGCTGCGCAAATTATATATCGAAACCCACGTTGCATCGGCGAATTTTTCCGACCGGTTGGCGCAGCGTTTGTTGAAGCGCCGTCCGGTGCAGATGCTGTTGCTGCACGAAACCGACTTGGCGGCGCTATATGTTGATGATCTTGCCGCCGCGCTGCGCGCCGATGGCTGGGAGATTGTGCCTGCTGATGCGGTTTATGCCGATCCGATGGCACAAATGACGCCTGATCCCGAATTTGCCGACGGAACGCTGCTCGAAATGCTGGCGTGGGAGCGGGGGTTGAGCGGCGGGCGCTGGTTTCCGCGAAATAACATCGAAAGTGCAAAGAAGCTATTTGCCAGCCGCGTTTTGGGCGAGTAGCCCACAGCGAGGATACATTAGGAGAGGAGCAGCGGCCAATGGACATTATCCGATGGGGCAAGCGTATTTCGTTATGGGCTATTCTATCAAGTCTGTTGGCGATTTCTCCGGCCTATGCTGATACTCAATCATCGGCGCGCCGTGTTGCGCTCAGCTTTGATGATATTCCGCGCGGTGAAGGTGCATTTATGACCATGGATGACCGCACCGATAAAATCATTGCTGCGCTGAAAGGCTCGGGGGCCGCGCAAGTCGTGTTTTTTCTAAACCCGTGCAAGTTGAGCGAAGCACAGGGAGCGGGCGGAGAGGCGCGGATTGCCGCATATGTGGCGGCAGGACATGTGATCGCCAATCATAGCTGCACCCATCCACAATTAAGCAATAGCGACACCGAAAGCTATTTGGCGGACATCGACAAGGCAGAGGCTTGGTTGAAAGGACGGCCAGGGTATCGGCCCTGGTTTCGTTTCCCCTATCTGGACGAGGGCGGCGCGGATAAGGTGAAGCGCGATGCCATTCGCAGCGGGCTGGCGCAGCGCGGCTTGACCAATGGATATGTCACAGCAGATGGATCCGACTGGAATTTGGAACAGCTCACCCTCGACGCCCGCGCAGCTGGCAAAGATATGGATATGAAAGCGCTGCGTAAATTATATGTCGCAAGTCAAATGAGCGCGCTCGATTATCATGACGAGTTGGCGCAATTGACCCTTGGCCGTTCGCCTGCGCATGTGCTGTTGCTGCATGAAACCGATCTGGCGGCATTATTTCTGCCTGATTTGATTGCAGAAATGAAGCGGCGCGGCTGGGCGATTATCAGCGCGGATGAAGCCTTTGCTGATCCTATCAATAAAGCGATGCCCGATGTGCCCTTTGCCGCTGGCACTTTGACCGGATCAATGGCATGGGAAAGGGATATCGCCCCGCCTTTGTCGCCGCTTTGGATGACTGTGGGGGTTCAAAAATATCTTTTTGAAAAACAAGTTTTGAAGGACGCTGTCACCCAATGATTAAATATCCCGCCCTGATGATGATAGTGCTGACGGCCTGCAGCGTGAACGCTGAGCAGCCGGTCGCCGTGCCGCATTGTGGCAGTGCATTTTCGATTGATTTACGCCCGGGCGAGAAATTATTGAGTTATGACGACAGGCCCTATGGTTTTCAGGTCTACAGCTTCGAAACGGGTTCAAAAGCCCTGAGCATTTATGAAGGGAATGAGCCACGGGGGGACGGAAAGGTTGTTGAAACCGGCCTAAAAAATCCATCCAAGATCACATTGTTCGGCGACCTTGACCTTGCCGACCGTGTAAAGATCATGACAAAATTACCCGAAAATTGTGCGGGCGCAACGCCGGAAAGAGATCAATGACCAACCAATTTGCCCTGACCGAAGATCAGCTTGCCATTCAGGAAATGGCGCAGCGTTTTACCGCCGATGCGATCACGCCCTTCGCCGCCGAATGGGACGAGAAAAAACATTTCCCCATCGATGTCATCAAACGTAGCGCGGAGCTCGGCTTTGGCGGAATATATGTCAGCGAGGAAGGCGGCGGTATTGGGCTGGGCCGATTGGAGGCAGCGATTATCATGGAGGCGATGGCTTATGGCTGTCCCGCAACATCCGCCTTTATTTCCATCCATAATATGGCGGCATGGATGATCGACAGCTTTGGCTCGGATGATTTGAAGTCACGCTATTTGCCCAGCCTTATCAGCATGGAAAGAATCGCCAGCTATTGCCTCACCGAACCGGGCAGCGGCAGCGACGCCGCCGCGCTTAAAACCAGCGCCAAGCTGGACGGTGACCATTATATCGTAAGCGGTAGCAAACAGTTTATTTCGGGCGCGGGCGTGAATGACGTCTATGTCGTCATGGTCCGCACCAGCGAAGATGGCCCGCGCGGCATCACCTGCCTTGTGGTGGACAAGGATATGGAGGGGCTCAGCTTCGGTGCGCCGGAGAAAAAACTGGGCTGGAACGCATCGCCAACGGCGCAGGTCCATTTTGACAATGTCCGCGTGCCCGTGGCAAACCGCGTGGGCAGCGAAGGTGAAGGTTTCCGCTTTGCCATGGCGGGGCTGGATGGCGGGCGGCTGAATATCGGCGCGTGTAGCCTTGGCGGGGCGCAGCGCTGCCTCGATGAAGCGATTGCCTATACCAAGGAGCGGCAGCAATTTGGCCAAGCCATTGCCGATTTCCAAAATACGCAGTTTATGCTGGCGGACATGGCCACCGATTTGGAAGCCGCCCGTGCGCTGCTCTATATGGCGGCGTGTAAGGTGACCGATAACGCACCCGATAAATCTCGATTTTCCGCCATGGCCAAACGGTTATCCACCGACAGCGGCAGCGAGGTGGTGAATAAAGCGCTGCAGCTATTTGGCGGCTATGGCTATTTGCAGGATTATCCGATCGAACGGTTCTGGCGCGACCTGCGGGTGCATTCGATCTTGGAGGGCACCAATCAAGTGATGCGGATGATTGTCGGCCGTGATTTGTTGCGGCAGTGACCGATATGACCAGCGATATATTGACCAAAATAGACGGCCGCATTGGCCATATCAGCCTGAACCGGCCGGCGGCTATCCATGCGCTGGACCTCTCCATGTGCCGCGAGATGATTGCCGCGTTGCAAGGCTGGGCCAGTGACGATGCGGTCGATGCGATTATTATCGACCATGCCGAAGGACGCGGCTTTTGCGCGGGCGGTGATATTCGGATGCTGGCCGAAAGCGGAGCGAAGGACGGTACGGAAGCACGGCAGTTTTTCTTCACCGAATATCAACTGAACCATTTATTGTTTGAATATCCCAAACCGGTTGCTGCTTTCATGGACGGGATCACCATGGGCGGCGGCGTGGGCATATCGCAGCCAGCTGCGTTCCGAATTGCCACCGAAAATACCCGCTTTGCCATGCCCGAAACCGGCATTGGCCTGTTCCCCGATGTGGGCGGCGGATGGTATCTGCCCCGGCTGGAGGGCAGGGTTGGGCAATATCTGGCGCTGACCGGTGCGCGGCTCGACGGCGCGGAATGCCTTGCCCTTGGCCTTGCCACCCATTATCTTCCGTCGTCCAATCTCGATGAAGCAAAAGAACGTATTGCCAAAGGGCCCGGGCGCATTTCGGGGATCTTAGGCGACCTTTCCAGCTCGGCCCCGCTGGCCAATATCACCGACCATATTGACAAAATCAACCGCCATTTTGCCAGCGATGATTATGAGGACATATTGGCGTCGCTGGAATCGGATGATGGCGAATGGGCGGCGGCAACCCGCGACACGCTGGGAACCAAAAGCCCGCAAACCTGTAAAGTGGCGCTGCGCCAATTGAAAGAAGGTGCCGCGATGGCGAGCTTTGCCGAGCAGATGAAGCAGGAATATGCCATCGGCTATCATGTGGTGGTGAAGCATGATTTTATCGAAGGTGTCCGTGCGCTGATTATCGACAAGGATAATGCACCGCAATGGAATCCGGCCACACCCGCCGACATGACGGACGCTATGCTGGATGAAATTTTTGCGCCCCTGCCAAAATCAGAAGAATGGCATCCGCTGTGATCCAAGGAGAGAATAATGCCGCAATATGAAACCATATTGACCGAACAAAATGGCGCAGTGACCGTCATCACCCTCAACCGTCCGCAATCGCTGAATGCTCTGTCGAGCGTGGTGCTGGAAGAGTTGATTTCGGCCTTTGCCGCTTATCAAGCCGACGACAGCCAATTATGCGCGGTTCTGACCGGCAGCGGGGAAAAAGCTTTTGCGGCGGGCGCGGATATTAAAGAAATGGCGGACAAGCCCGCAGCAGATTTTTACAATCAGGATTTCTTCTCGCGCTGGACCAGCCATTTGGTGAAAGCGACGCGCAAGCCATGGATTGCGGCGGTCAACGGCTTTGCGCTGGGCGGCGGCTGCGAACTTGCGATGATGGCCGATTTTATCATTGCATCGGAAAATGCCAAATTTGGTCAGCCGGAAATTAAGCTGGGCGTTGCGCCGGGTATGGGCGGATCACAGCGCCTGACCCGCGCCATTGGCAAATCAAAAGCGATGGAAATGTGTCTGACAGGCCGGATGATGGACGCCGCCGAGGCGGAGCGTAGCGGGCTGGTTGCGCGGACCGTGCCGCTGGCGGATTTGATGGCAGAGGCGATGAAAACCGCCGAAACCATCGCCGCCATGCCGCCGATGGCCGCGATGGTGAATAAGGAAATGGTCAATGCCGCTTATGAAATGACGCTGGATCAGGGCCTGCTCCACGAACGGCGCTTGTTCCAAATACTCACCGCGACCGAGGACAAGGCCGAGGGCATGGCCGCCTTTATCGAAAAACGCGACGGCAAATGGAAAGGGCGGTAACATCCCGCCGCTCCCCGATAGATGAGAGACTTGGAGGAGAGTAGCATGAAAATAGCCTTTATCGGCCTGGGCAATATGGGCGGCGGAATGGCGGCCAATCTCGTGAAGGCGGGGCATGATGTGCACGCGTTTGACCTGTCGGCCGATGCGCTGACGCGGGCCACGGACAACGGCTGCACCGCGTTTACAGAAGCCAAAGCGGCGGTTGCGGGCGTCGATGCTGTTGTCGCTATGCTGCCCAATGGGAAAATCGTGGACAGTGTGTTCGGCGCAGATGTCATCGGCCATGCGCCGGCAGGTTCGCTTTTGCTCGATTGCTCCACCATCGATGTGGACACCGCACGGGCCGTGACAGCAGCAGCCGAAGCCGCAGGCTATGATATGGTCGACGCGCCGGTATCCGGCGGGATCGCGGCGGCCAATGGCGGCACGCTGACCTTCATGGTAGGCGGTAGCGATGCGGCATTTGCCCGCGCAGAAGCGATTTTGTCCGCGATGGGTAAAGCGGTCATCCATGCCGGTGCATCGGGCGCGGGGCAGGCGGCGAAAATCTGCAACAATATGCTGCTGGGCGCGTCGATGATCGCCACCGCTGAAACCTTCAAACTGGCCGAGAAATTGGGTCTGGACCTGCAAACCTTCTACGATATTTCATCCAAGGCGTCGGGGCAGAATTGGTCCATGACCAGCTATTGCCCCGTGCCCGGCGTTGGACCCCAAAGCCCGGCGGACAACGGCTACACTGGCGGTTTTGCGGCCGCATTGATGCTGAAAGATTTGAAGCTGGCGATGGAGGCCGCTGCATCTGCGGGCGCCGATGTGCCGATGGGTCAGCGCGCGGCGGAGCTGTATGACGCGTTTGCCGCCGCCGGATCTGGCGGGCTGGATTTCTCCGCCATTATCCGTACGCTGGATTGACATATGGCACGGCGGGCAGGCCGCTCGGCGTCCGCGTCAATACCGCGTTTAACCGTCCGCCCTTGCCTTTTCTATTTGCTGAAATTTCCCAAGCCCGCATGCTTCGCCTTGCTCAATTCGTCCGCCGAAATTTTGGAGCACGCGGATGATGTCGATATTGCATAGCTGCCCGGTGGATACGCGGTAGGAAAATGCCTCCTCAAACCGCAAAGATGAGCAGCTGTTCGGCAAGATATTGCGATAGATTTTGCCATTGGTCATTTTGAAATCAATGGTATTTTTATCGACCACATCGGTTGACCGGATTTGCCGGATATTTAGGCAATTTTGGGGTTTGCCAACGGTCTTTATTTCGGTATCGGCGGGTGCATCGGGGGCAGCAATCGCGGCGGCCATACCACCGCCGGCCATCGCGGCGGTTAAGATCAGTAATAATGGTTTTTTCATAACGCTCTCCATTAACGCCCCACCTTTGCCTTAGCACGCTTTGCCTTAACCCGTGATGACTTTTTTGCTTTTGCTGCCTTCGCCTCTGCGCTCGCCGGATCGAGCGTTTTCGGCTTGAAGCGGCAGAGATCAGCGACCGGACAGCGCCAGCATTCGGGCGTCCGCGCCTTGCAGACATAGCGGCCATGCAGGATCAGCCAATGATGCGCGCCTACCCGAAACGGATGCGGCGTTTTTTTGTCGAGCGCCCGTTCCACCGCATCAACATTTTTGCCGGGCGCAAGGCCGGTGCGGTTACCGACACGGAAAATATGCGTATCGACCGCAAAAGTCTCCGCGCCAAAGGCACAATTCATAACGACATTCGCCGTTTTGCGGCCCACGCCCGGCAGCGTGGTCAGCGCGTCGCGGTCGGCGGGAACCTCCCCGCCATAATCGCGGACCAAAATTTCGGACAGCGCGATCACATTCTTCGCTTTGTTATTATACAGCCCGATCGTTTTGATATGCGATTTCAGCCCATTAAGGCCCAGCGCGACCATTTCGCCGGGGGTCTTCACTTGCTCAAACAGCGCCTTGGTCGCTTTATTCACGCCAACATCGGTTGATTGCGCGCTACAGGTGACCGCAACGAGTAGCTGAAACACATTGCCATAAGCAAGCTCAGTTTCCGGCGCCGGATTGGCTTCCGCGAGCCGCCGGTAAAATTCGAATATGTCGTCTTTTTTCAATGCTTGTTATCCCATGATGACGGGTGTTTTATATCACGGATAACCAATGCCTCAGCTACCGGGAATTTACCATGCCCTTATCGCCTCATTCATTGCTGCCGAAGTGCAAGAGCGAAACGAGCTGGAGGGGAATGACGCAATTGACGGTTATCGCTTGCGCCGCGCGGTGAGAGGCGGCAAGAAAGGGCCAAGGAAGGCGGGCGATGACCAACATATTATATTATGGCGATAATCTACATGTGCTGCGTGAGCATGTGAGGGATGAAAGTGTCGATCTGATCTATCTTGACCCGCCGTTCAATTCGAACGCCAATTACAATATTTTGTTCAAAAGCCCGGAGGGGCAGGATAGCGATGCGCAGATAGAGGCGTTTGAGGATACCTGGCATTGGAATGATACCGCAGAGAGCGCCTTTGACGAGGTGATGAAGAGCGGGAATAACGACGCCTTCACGCTCCTTCGGGCGATGCGGGAATTTCTGGGCGATAATGACATGATGGCCTATCTCGCCATGATGGCGGTGCGGCTGATCGAATTGCACCGCGTGCTAAAGCCCACCGGCTCGCTCTATCTCCACTGCGACCCGACCGCGAGCCATTATTTGAAGCTGTTGCTGGATGGGGTGTTTGGGGCGGATAGGTTCGAAAATGAAATAGTCTGGAACAGGACAAACGCAAAGAGCCACGCGCACACCCGTTTCCCTTCCTCTCACGATGTCCTTTTACATTATCGTCAGTCCGATAATGCTACATGGAACCCGCAATATGCCCCTCATTCTGAGAGCTACATCAAGAGCCACTATTCTAATATCGAAGAGGGAACAGGAAGACGCTACACGCTTGGCGATCTCCTAAATCCAAATACCAATAGACCTAATCTGACCTATGAGTTTCTGGGAATGACCAAGGTTTGGCGCTGGACAAAAGAACGAATGCAAAAAGCATACGAGGACGGTCTTGTAGTCCAAAGCGCGCCGGGGAAAGTCCCTCGATACAAGCGTTATCTCGATGAAATGAAGGGCACACCATTCACCGACGTTTGGACGGACATCCCGCCGCTCAACTCTCAAGCCCAAGAACGCCTCGGCTACCCCACGCAAAAACCGCTTGCGCTGCTCGAGCGTATTATCGCTGCGTCGTCCAATGAAGGCGATGTGGTGCTCGATCCCTTCTGCGGCTGCGGCACCGCCGTTCATGCCGCGCAGAAACTGGGGCGGCAATGGCTGGGGATCGATGTGACGCATCTGGCCATCGGCCTGATTGAAAAACGCATGAGCGAGGCCTTCCCCGACATCAGCTTTCATGTCGAGGGGCGTCCGCAGGATCTGCAATCCGCGATGGACCTTGCCGCGCGTGATAAGCATCAGTTTGAGCTGTGGGCGCTATCGGTGGTCGAAGCCGTGCCATGGAAAGGCGGGCGCAAGGGCGCAGATGGCGGGATCGACGGAATCATCTGGTTCAAACCCGATGGCAAGAAAACCGAGAAAGCGATTGTCGAGGTGAAGGGCGGCGGCACCGGCGTGAAAGACATTGGCCGCCTTGCCCAAGTGATGCAGCGCGAAGGCGCACCGCTCGGCGTTTTTATCACCGCCCAAGCCCCGACCCGCGCAATGGAGCGCGATGCGGCGGCGGTTGGCGTGTGGGACAATGAGCTGACGGGCCGCAAACATCCGCGCTTGCAAATCCTGACGCTCGCGGAATTGTTTCAGAATAAGCGGCCCGATATTCCGTGGGTCGATGCCAGCGCGGCGAAAAAAGCGAAACGGGAGGATACCGGCAAACAGGGCAAGCTGTTATAGCTCGCTTTTCGCCCTACCCATGATGCTTGCCAATGCTCGCCTTGATCGCGGCCAAGGTTTCTTTGCGCATCGCGCGTTTGTTGTAGGCGTAGGCGCTGCCGGGAAGCTGGCTTAGCTGGCCTGCGATGCCGGTTGCCGTATCGACGACCTTATCCGCATCGGTCAGCATATCGAGATAGCCTGCCTCAACCGCGCCCTTGGGATCATAGATGAACGCTTGCACCATCGCGCGGGTATAATGGACGGGATTGAGCCGGGCCTTGGCCAGTTCAATCGCGAATATCGGCAGGTTCATCCCGGTGATCGTTTCATTTGCGCCCAGCTTAAATTCGCCCGCCGCGCCGATCCGCGTATCGCAGGCGTGCAGGATGAACGTGCCCATTGCAATCGCATGGCCCGTGCAGGCGGCGACAACGGGCAGCGGCCCGCCATATAGCCGCAGCAGAAACTCCGCCCCAGCATCGAGCAGCTTATACACGCCCTCTGGTCCCAGTGACGCAAAGGCATTCAGGTCAAATCCGCCCGAAAAACGGTTTTCGCGGCCCGCAAGGACGATGGCCTTGGCATCGGCCTCTGCCTTATCCACCGCTTCGTTGAGCGCGGCGAGCATATCGAAATTGATCGCGTTGGCCTTGCCATCATCCATCGTGATCAGGGCGATGTTATTTTGAATGTCGATGGTGGCGGTCATTTCGGCTTCCTCTTCCTGTGTCCATATAAGCCGCAGTAAAGGCCGCTTTGCGGTGGGCCGTCAAGCGGGAATTGGGCCGTCATCATCCCGCATCGCGCCGAACGCCGCACGCCGTAGCGGCAGGGCATTGTCATTTTTTACAGCCCCAAAACGCCTTTCATATCATAGCGGCCTTTATCCTGATGCAGCAGCCAAATCGCTGCCTTTACCGCACCATTGGCGAAAATACTGCGGTCCTGCGCATGATGCGCGAGCGTCATGGTTTCGCCTTCGCCCGCGAATAGCACGCTATGATCGCCGGCGATGCTGCCACCGCGCAAAGATGCAAAGCCGATGGCCCCTTCGGCCCGCGCGCCGGTAATCCCGTCCCGGCCGCGCTCGCTATGGCTGGCAAGGTCGATATTGCGTCCCTTTGCCGCCGCAGCGCCGAGCAGGAGCGCAGTGCCCGACGGCGCGTCAACCTTGTGCCGGTGGTGGCTTTCGGCAATTTCTATATCCCAATCGGGCCCAAGCCGCCGCGCCGCCTCTTCAACCAGAAAGCTGAGCATATTGACGCCCAGCGAGGTGTTGCCAGTTTGCAGCACGGCGATGTCGGCGGCGGCATCATCGATCAGCCAATGATGCCGCTCCTCCAATCCCGTGGTGCCAATGACAATCGGCTTACCCGCCGTAACGCAGGCATCCAGCGTAGCCTCCAAAGCGGCGGGCGCAGAAAAGTCAACCAGCACATCCGATTTCGCGATGAGCGGGCGGACATCATCGCCCTTATCCGCGCCGCCCGAAAGTTCGCATCCGGCCTGCATCACGGCCTCTGCCAATGCCGCGCCCATGCGGCCCTTGCTCCCGATAATTCCTATTTTGGTCATCTTGTCTGCCTTGTTGTTTCGTGCTTCATGCGTCAGATGGAAAATATTCGCAACATAGTCATCCTAACAGGCGCAGGAATTAGCGCGGAAAGCGGCATCGATACATTTCGCAGCGAGGGCGGATTGTGGGAAAAACACCGGATAGAGGATGTCGCCACGCCGGAAGCCTTCGTTCGCGACCCTGACCTTGTCCTGCGCTTTTACGATATGCGGCGCGAGGCGATCCAGAAGGCACAGCCCAACGCCGCGCATTTTGCGCTCGGCCGGTTGGAACGCGAATGGCACGAACACGGCCGGGGCACGGTGACGATTGTGACGCAAAATGTCGACGACTTGCACGAACGCGGCGGTGCGGCCAACCTGATCCATATGCATGGCACGCATTTAACCGCATGGTGCCTCGCCTGTGACGGACGGCCCCAATGGAGGGAGCCGCTGATCCACCGCCCCGCCTGTCCGCTCTGCGATAGCGCAGGGACATTGCGCCCGGATATCGTATGGTTCGGCGAAATGCCTTACCGGCTGGACGAAATAGATTTCGCCCTGCGCCGCTCCGACCTGTTTGTCAGCATCGGCACATCGGGCGCGGTGTATCCTGCGGGAGGTTATGTGCGGCGGGCGCGGGCAGACGGCATCCGCACGCTGGAACTCAACCTGGAACCCAGCAAAGGCAGCAATTGGTTTGACGAAGCCAGATACGGCCCGGCGACCGAGGTTGTGACGCAATGGGTGGAGGAGATTTTGGGGTAGATATTCACCTTTGTTTAAGTGAAACGGAATAACCCACATCTCGGAGAAGGGGGCCTTATGCGATTATTTTCAATCATCATTTCAGTAATTTTTTCAGGGTTTTTGCTGACGCCCGGTGGCCACGCGACGGAATTCGTTTCTGAACCGAACATTGGCGCAGAACAGACGCAGCCCCAATCTATCGATATACCGAGCCAGCGGCGACAAAATATCCGCATAAGCGTTGAAAAATCACAGATTGCCACCGTCATTGAAAAACACCGGCTTGCTTGCACTAGATTGGGCGCGAACATCTGCCGGATTGAGGAGGTCAGTTTTCCTAACGCGAATGTTTACCGCCCTACCGGAATGTTGAAATTACGTTTCGCCAATGGTCGGTCGGAACCTTTTGTGCAAAGCATAATATCATCAAGAAAATCCGGCATCGTCGATAGGCAAGACTCAGGTTATGGCGGACGGCAAGAGGTTAATGTGCCGCAATTGCTTCTGGAAAAAGAATTGTTGCTTGCCGAGCGGAAACAAATGGAAGCCAAAAAAGAAGGGATAGATGCCGAACTCGATTCTTTTTTGAAGCGGAAGCTAAATGACGTCGATAGGGAGTTGGAGCGTATTGAGGAGCAGTTGAAGGAAAAAGAACAAAAATTCGGCAGCGAAGAATTGGAAATCTCATATGATGAGATGCGAAATAACTCTTCTAACGGTTATGACAGGATGAGAGAGGAACTGTGGATCGTGCTGCTATATGGTTTTTTTGGTTCGCTCGGAATCGCGCTTATTACCGTTGTATATCTCGGCATACTGGCCTTCGCCTTTTTGGGGCTACGCAAATTGGCACAAAAATGGGGACTTATTAAAGGTAAGAAAGTGACGTTGCCACAATCCTAACCACAACTGCTGCATTCCGGGTCTTTCGGCAACGTAATCGTCCGCATCGCCGGTTTCAGGCCGTCGAAAATATGCAGCTTTCCGACCGCGTCATCGCCAAAGCCGGTGAGCGCGCGGATGGCCTCCATCGCGGCGAAGCTGCCCATGATACCGCACATCGCGCCCAAGACGCCCTGTGTCGCACAATCGTCGCAGTCATCGGGGTCATGCGCGTCGCCTACGAAACAGCGGTAGCAGGGCGCGTCATCCTGCCATCCGGTGAAGGTCGCTATCTGCCCGTGAAATTGCCCAATCGCGGCGCTGATTAACGGCACGCGCGCGGCAAGGCATAGGTCATTGACAATCAGCCGCGTGGCGAAATTATCGCTGCCATCGATGACCGCGTCCACGCCGCCGAGCAAGCTGACCGGCGTATCGGCGGTGATCCGCTGCGACATGGCATGAAAGGTGACGTCGGGGTTAAGCTGCTGGACAGCCATCTCGGCAATATGGACTTTGGGACTACCGATCGTGTTGGCGGTATACAGCACCTGCCGCTGTAGATTGGACAGGCTGACGGTATCGTCATCGATTACGGTGATGGTGCCGACCCCTGCAGCCGCCAGATATTGCAAGGCCGGACATCCAATGCCGCCCGCCCCGATCAAGAGGACGTGGCTGCTCAGCAGCTTTGCCTGACCCGCACCGCCAATATCGCGCAAAACGATATGGCGGGCATAGCGGTCCAATTGACGGTCGGTTAGCGTCACACCCCGGTCGAGCCAAATCCGCCGGTGCCGCGTGCGGTATCATTGAGGGAATCGACTTCAACCATTGCCGCCTGGATGACCGGCGTCACCACAATTTGTGCAATCCGGTCACCGGTTTTAACGGCGAAATCCTCTTCCCCCAAATTGGCAAGGATAACCTTAACTTCGCCGCGATAGTCGCTGTCGATTGTGCCGGGTGTGTTCAGCACGCTGATCCCATTTTTAAGCGCAAGTCCCGAACGCGGGCGCACTTGGACTTCAAATCCCGCAGGAATGGCAAAGGCAAAGCCTGTGGCAATAGCGGCGCGGCGCCCCGGACGCAGGGTCACATTTTCGGCGGCGCAAATATCCATGCCCGCTGCGCCCGCAGTTTCATAGGATGGCAGCGGCAGGTTGGCCCCATTATTCAGCCGTTTTACCTGAACGGTGACAGGCGCCATGGCCGGATTGTTATTTCCATCCATGTCCTGATTAACCTCCAATGACATTGGCAATTTTCTCCATCAATTTGCGCGCGACAACTTCCTTATGCGCCTTGGGCCAGCTTTCGGTGCCATCTTTGGTCACGATATGAACGCTATTTTCGCTTCCGCCCATCACGTCCCCGGACACGTCATTGGCGACGATCCAGTCACAGCCTTTTTTGGCAAGTTTCTGCGCTGCATGTTCGGCCACATTCTCCGTTTCCGCTGCAAATCCGATCAGCAATTTGGGGCGTTGCGCATGCCGGGCGAGCATAGCCAATATGTCGGGATTTTCCGTCAGCGGCAACGGCGCGGGCGGCGCGCCTTTTTTCTTTATCTTCTGATCTGCAATGTCAGCAGCGCGGTAATCGGCAACGGCGGCAACCATGATCGCCGCATCGGCGGGCAGGGCCTTTTCCACCTCCGCCTGCATTTCCCGGGCGCTTTCCACGTCCCAGCGGATGACGCCGGGCGGCGTGGCCAGGTTAACCGGGCCTGCGATCAGGATAACCTCGGCGCCCATTTCGGCTGCGGCCTGCGCAATGGCAAAACCCTGACGCCCCGATGACCGATTGGCGATATAGCGGACCGGGTCAATGGCTTCATGCGTGGGGCCTGCGGTCACCACTATTTTCTTGCCATAAAGCGGGCGATGTTCGACCGGCGCGAAATCCGGCTGCGCCGATAGCACGGCGTCGCCGTGATGCTGCGCCAAAATTTTCTCTATTTCTGCCATGATCGCCGCCGGTTCGGGCAGGCGCCCCGCGCCATATTCGCCGCAGGCCATTTCGCCTTCATCAGGCTCCATCACGATTACCGCGTCGCTGCGCAATTGCTGCACATTGCGGCGCGTGGCGGCATGGTTCCACATCCGGACATTCATTGCCGGGACCGCCAGCACCCTTTTGTCCGTGGCCAGCAGCAATGTCGTTGCCAGATCATCGGCAATTCCAGCATGCATCTTGGCGAGCAGGTCGGCGCTTGCCGGACATACCACCACCAGATCGGCCTCCCGGCTCAGTTGGATATGCCCCATCTCGCTTTCGTCTTTCAGGTCGAACAGATCGGTAAATACCTGATTTTCGCTCAGCGCTGCGAGTGTCATGGGCGTCACAAATTGCTGCCCGCCTTTGGTCACGACGCAGCGCACGGTCATCCCCGCCTTGCGGATCAACCGGACCAGTTCGCACGCTTTATAGGCCGCAATCCCGCCGCCCACGATCAGCAATATATGTTTCGCATCTCTCATTCCGCCTCATTGCCAGCTTATGCGTCAAAATGAAAGCATCAGAATAGCGGTGTGATCCTAACTTGCCGCGCAAAGCACCCGTCTTGCAATTTGCAAAAATGACCATAGGTAGAAAGCGGGTAAGAGCAACTTGGGTTTAGCAAGGTAAGGAGACATATATATGAAAAAGTCCAATCTATTCAAAAGCGCCGCATTGCCGGTGGTCGCCATTTTGGCCTTGTCCGCTTGTAAGCAAGCGGATGCGCCGGCAGGTGAAGGCAATCGCGTTTCCGCAGAAAGCGAAGCCGCTCCTGAAAAAGCGGCATGGGGCTACGGCGAAGCCGATGGTCCGGCAAAATGGGGCGATCTTTCCGCCGATTACGCCACTTGCAAAACCGGTAAGGAACAATCTCCGATTGACCTGCCTGCTGCAACCGCTGCGAAAACCATCGATGTAGCCACCAACTATGCGCCGACAGAGGCAGAGGTCCTGAATAACGGCCATGCGATCGAAGCGAAATTTGGCGAAGGATTTACCCTGACGTCGGGTGATAAGACCTACAAGCTGCTGCAATTCCATTTCCACACACCTTCGGAAAATACCATCCAGGGCAAGGCATCACCCGCCGACGTGCATTTCGTCCATGCCGATGATGCGGGCAATCTCGCCGTGCTGGGCATTATGATTAACGAAGGCGCGGCCAATCCGCAGTTTCAGGCCGTTCTAGACAGCGTGGGCAAGAAAACACCGCTGGATATAAAAGCGATGCTGCCCGCGTCGATGACCGCCTATAATTTCAAAGGCTCGCTGACCACCCCGCCATGCAGCGAGGGCGTCAATTGGCATGTGCTAACCACGCCGATTACGGCAAGCAAAGAACAAATCGCCGCACTCAATAAACTGACCGGTAGTAACGCTCGCCCGGTTCAGCCAATGAATGACCGCGCGATTTAAGCTGGCTATTTAAGGCATAGCAAAAGGGCTGGCGAGGCACAGGCTTTGCTGGCCCTTTTTTGTTATTTGCAAAAATACATAGGTAGTGGCTATCATGTGGCCTGTGTCAGACAGAATGCGGCGAAAAATGCTCAAGACCAAAATCAGGATTCCGGCGATGATTGCGGCCATTTTGATGGTGGGAAGCTGCTCGCCGCCGCTGGGCATCGTGTTTGCGGTGATGGAAAAGGATCAGCTGGTTTTTCATGTGCGCGAGGGCGGTATGTTCCGCACGCTGTTCGGTTGGGATGACGAACGATTCCTGGTTGACCGGTTCGAAGTCTATTCGAAAGAGAAGCTCTATTGGCGTGTGCGTCCAACCGATACCGCAGGCGACCAATTGGATGGAGCGGCTACCCGGTCTGCATCATGCAAGGACAGCACGGTGATGCCGGTTACTTATTTGGAACAGCGATGCCATTGGCAGCAGGATGTCCGCCAAAATTTGGACGTGGGCCGCGTCTATGCGGTGTCGCTTGATGGAGCCGAGGGCGCGTTTCGGTTAGATGCGGGCGGCGCCGTCACCAACATGGAGTTTGTCAATTTTGAAGCACCGGGCGGCCAGCGCGCAAAATAGCCCAAACATTGCGCCGTTCAGCATAATCGCGCCTTTCCAACCGGTGCCAAGGCCGAGCAGCCATGCAAAGCCGAACATGGATAGCGCGCCGATACTGATGCCAGCCAATATCCAACTTGGCCATGATCGGATGGCGGGAATGCGGTTATGGGCCCATTCTTCCAATGTCAGGATAACCGCGCAAAATGGCCATAGGCACAGGCAACCAAATAGCAGGGCGGGAATAACGCCGATAAGCGCGGTGATGATTGTTTGTGCAAAGCCATTCTGGCTTCCATCTACCGACTCCACCGCCAAACTGCCGAAATATAGATCGAAGGAAAAACAAATGGCCGCAAGCGCAGAGGTTAGCAAAGCGGGCAGGATGCTGCCCATGGACAGCCATTGGTTCACAAATCGCACGGATAGCCTCCCGCATTTACTGTAAGCCGCTGAGTATAAACAGCGCTGCTTGCACGGCAAGTGGGCAAAGCAGCCGAGTGTTCGGGCGCGCGCAACTTTGAAGCTCAATGGCCAATCGTGCTGAAATTCCGAAATGGCTCTTCATGCTCGCCATATTTGTCCACGATGTCGGCGCTCGCCTCATTCAGGCCGATAATCTCTACCGTCTTGCCTTCGGCCTGAAAACGCTGCGTGATCTTGTCGAGCATTCCGGTGGCGCTAATGTCCCAGAAATGGGCGTCGTGGACGTCGATGATAATTGTGTCGATGCCGTCCTCGTTAAACTCCATCGCGTCATACATCATATCGACCGAGCCAAAGAATATCTGCCCGCCAAAAATATAACGCTGCGTGCGGCCCTCGGCAGCTGTGTCGATGGTGACCAGCTGCCGCACTTTCCATGCGAAAAATATGCCCGACAGCAACACGCCGGTTAGCACCCCGATGGATAAATCATGCGTTGCAACAACCATTACCACCGTCGCGAGCATCACGATGTTGGATGGCCACGGATGATGCGTGATCTCCGTAAAGCTCTGCCAGCGAAATGTGCTGATTGAAACGAATATCATCACCGCGACTAAAGCAGGCATCGGGATTTGCGCAACCCAGTCGCCCAACGCAACAATCAGCACCAGCAGCATCACGCCCGCCACAAAAGTCGATAGCCGCCGCCGTCCGCCCGATTTGATGTTAATCACCGATTGCCCGATCATGGCACAGCCGCCCATGCCGCCAATGAAACCAGTGACGAAATTGGCAATGCCCTGACCATAAGTTTCGCGTTTCTTGTCGCTGCGCGTTTCGGTCATATCGTCGACGATTGAGGCGGTCAGCAGGCTTTCGAGCAAACCTACGGCCGCCATTGCGAGCGAATAAGGCGCGATGATGCGCAGCGTTTCCCAAGTGACCGGGATCTGCGGTATGTGGAACCAAGGCAAGCTATCGGGTAATTTGCCGGTATCGCCCACGGTGGTGACATCCATTTTATAATATACCGATATGGCCGCGATCAGGATGATGGCCACCAACGGAGCGGGGACAGCCTTTGTAATACGCGGCAGGCCGTAAATGATGGCAAGACCCGCCGCGACCATCGCATAGGTCGTCACGGTGAAATTCTCACCCGTCAGCATCGGCAGCTGCGCCATGAAAATCAGGATGGCGAGCGCATTGACAAAGCCGCTAATCACCGAGGTTGAGACAAAGCGCATGAGCAGGTCAAGCCGCAGCAACGCGGCGATACATTGGAATATGCCCATCAATATCGTCGCCGCGAACAGATATTCGACGCCATGATTGCGCACCAGCGGCACGACCAGCACCGCGACCGCAGCGGTCGCCGCGCTGATCATACCGGGCCGCCCGCCGATCAGGGAGATGATGACCGCAATGGAGAAGCTCGCATACAGACCCACGCGCGGATCAACACCAGCAATGATGGAAAAGCCAATCGCTTCAGGAATAAGCGCCAACGCCACAACCAGACCAGCGAGAAATTCATTTTTCGGATTGGACAGCCAGTCGCGTTTAAGATTGCTGTGAATCGCCATGGGGTAAAGCCTTTGAAACGGGAAAAGGGACGCAAGAATTTGTGCGCCGCAACATGATTTATGCCCGCTTAAGACGCTTTGCGCTGGAAATCAACCGCAGCGCCGCCTATATGCGCGATCATCATGCAAATACCCGGAAACATAGACCCTGTTGTTACGCCCCGCGTCATCACGCCGCGCAAGGATGGCCGCGTTGACCTGCTGGGCCTAACTCATTTGCAGATTCAGCAGACCTTGGCGGAATCGCAGATGGATGCAAAGGCGGCAAAGCTGCGTTCCAAACAGATATTCCATTGGATATATCATCGCGGCGTCACCGAATTTGCGGATATGACGGATATTAAAAAGGATATGCGTCCTTGGCTGGAGCAGCGCTTTGTGGTCGGGCGGCCCCATGTTGTTCAGGAACAGGTGTCGAATGACGGCACGCGCAAATGGCTGTTGCGCAGTGATGATGATCAGGAATATGAAATGGTCTTCATCCCCGATGCAGATCGCGGCACGCTATGTATCAGCAGTCAGGTGGGCTGCACGCTCAATTGCCGTTTTTGCCATACCGGCACCATGCGGCTGGTGCGCAATTTGACGCCCGGCGAAATTGTGGGGCAGGTGATGCTGGCGCGCGATAGCCTTGGCGAATGGCCAAAGGGCAATATGGCGGCGGCGGGCGCGGACGAAGAAGATGATGAAATTGGTCATTATACTTCGGATGGCCGGATGCTGACCAATATCGTGCTGATGGGTATGGGCGAGCCGTTGTATAATTTTGATAATGTGCGTGATGCGATGAAAATCGTGATGCATGGCGACGGGCTGGGCCTGTCACGGCGGCGGATAACGCTGTCAACGTCGGGCGTTGTGCCGATGATGGAGCGGTTGGCCGATGAGATTAACGTCAATCTGGCGGTATCGCTCCACGCGGTGAATAAAGAAGTGCGCGACGAAATCGTGCCGTTAAACCGTAAATATGGCATCGATGAATTGTTGCAGGCCTGCGCCGATTATCCCGGCATATCGAATGCGCGCCGTTTGACCTTCGAATATGTGATGTTGAAGGACAAGAATGACAGCGACGAAGACGCCTATGAGCTGATCCGCCTGATCCGCAAATATAATTTGCCAGCCAAAGTGAACCTGATCCCGTTCAATCCATGGCCAGGATCACCCTATGAATGTTCGACGCCGGAACGGATTAAGCGTTTTTCCAGCATCATATTTGAGGCCGGGATCAGCGGCCCTGTGCGCACCCCGCGTGGGCGTGATATTATGGCGGCCTGCGGGCAGCTGAAATCAAGCAGCGAAAAGAAAAGTCGTGCAGAGCTCGACCGGCAAGCCGAAGAAAAGCTGGCCGCGCTGGGATAAGAAGGCTTATAGAGATTTTGGGGGCTAACCAAAACTATCGAATGGGACCATATGGCACTTATCGAACGGCTTTTGTCAGGACGCATCACCAAGGGAACACTTACCATCCACCGGCCCGATGGCAGCGCATCGACGCTGGGCACATCAACACCAAATTGGCCGGATATCCATTTGCGGATAATAGCATCAAATGCCGAACGGCGGATTTTGACCAATCCGTCACTTGGTCTTGGCGAATGTTATATGGACGGCAGTGTCAGCGTTGATCATGATGATATCATGGGCCTCGTGGCGCTGGTTCGCGGCAATAACCCATGGGAGAGCGGCGGTAAGTTGAAACCGGAATCGCCGTTGAAACAGGCTGTGTCGATGGCCCTGCGCCCGTTGCGGCAATTGAACAACCTTGCCAATTCACGCTCCAATGTTGCGCATCATTATGATCTATCGAATGACTTTTATCGTCAGTGGCTGGACAGTGATATGCAATATAGCTGCGCCTATTGGCCGGACGGTGTGGATACATTGGAACAGGCGCAGATTGCCAAAAAAGCCCATATAGCGGCGAAGCTGCATTTGCGCGCGAGGCAACGCGTGCTTGATATTGGCTGCGGTTGGGGCGGCATGGCGCTGTATTTGAACCGTGTGGCCGATGTCGATGTGCTGGGCATCACATTATCGAGCGAGCAGTTGAAGCTGGCACAGGAGCGGGCGGAAAAATCGGGCGTTTCGGACCGGGTGAAGTTCGAATTGATTGATTATCGCGACCTTGCGATCCGCGAACCGCAAGGCTTTGACCGGATTGTGTCGGTCGGCATGTTCGAACATGTCGGCGTTCCGCAATTTGACGCATTTTTCCGCGCGGTTACCAATTTGATGACCGATGACGGCGTGATGTTGCTGCACACGATTGGCCGCATGGGTAGCCCCAGCACCACCGATGCTTTTACCCGCAAATATATCTTCCCCGGCGGCTATATCCCTGCGCTGTCCGAAACGCTGGCGGCCAGCGAAAAGGTGAAGTTGATCCACAGCGATGTCGAAAATCTGCGCATTCACTATGCAAAAACTCTTCGTGAATGGTATCAACGGGTGCAGACCATTCGCGCCGCAGTGATCAGCCAATATGATGAGAAATTCTATCGTATGTGGCTATTCTATCTTGCCGGTGCCACAGCTGCATTTGAAAGCGGCGGCATGTGTAACTATCAAATCCAATATATCCGCAGCCGCCATAACCTGCCGCTGACCCGCGACTATATGGCGGAGGTGGAAAAGGAATATTTAGCGAAAGGTTAGCGGGCGGGCGACTTCGGCAAGCGTCGCGAAAGCTCCGGGCGGTTAGATTAAGAGGCCGGCCGAATGAATAATCAGGCCCACCATACCGCCCACCAGCGTGCCGTTGATGCGGATAAATTGCAGATCGCTGCCCACAGCATTTTCGACGCGGTCGGTGATGGTGCTGGCGTCCCAACCTTCGATGGTGTCGGACACCAAGGTTACGATGTTGTCGCCATAATTTTCGGTGGTGCCGACAATCGCGCGGCGGGCAAAACGGTTAATTTGCCGTTTCAGCCGTTCATCCTTTTGCAGCGAGCCACCCAAATTGGTCAGCGCCTTGCCCAATTGTCCGGCCATGGTGGCATCGGGGTTGCGCGCTGCCTTTAACAATCCCTCCCGCCCTTGTTGCCATAGCCCGTCAATCCATTTGCCAATGGCGGGGTTGTCGAGCAGCTGCAATTTCCATTCATTGACGCGTTTTTTCGTCGCTTTGTCATGGATCAGGTCATCGGCAAATTTCTCCAGCCCTTCTTCGCCCTTTTCACGCAAGGGATGATCAGGATCAGCCGCCATTTCAGCGATGAGTTTATTCAGCCCCTTTACAATCGCGTCGGCCAGCCTGGTGTCCAGTCCGGTCCATTTCATGATCCCGCTGGCGCGTTCCTCCACCATGTCCCGTATGACTTGTTCATTGGCCTCCAGTGTCTTGGCGCTCCAACCGATGATACCGTCGAGCACGGCCATATGCCGCCGCTCCTTAATTGCGGCTTTTAACATTTGTCCTAAAAGCGGCGCGATGTCGAGTTTCTGAAGCTGTGTTTTTAATGCCTTTTTCGCTTCGGCGCCCAACCGTTCGTCATCCAGCGACGATAGCATATCGCCCAAGAGGCGCGATGCACCCGACCGCATCCGGCCTTCGCCGCCCGACGGATTGGCGAGAAACCGTCCCACCGCACCCGCAACATCCATATTGCGCACTCGTTTTGCGACGACTTTTGTGGTCAGGAAATTCCCGCGCAGGAAATTGGCGAGCGTTACGCCGATCCGCGTCTTATTGTTTGGAATGATGGCAGTATGAGGGATGCGAATGCCCAGCGGATAGCGGAACAGGGCGGTCACCGCGAACCAGTCGGCAAGCCCGCCAATCATCCCAGCCTCGGCAAATGCCCTTAAAAACCCCCAATGTTCATGAACCCGGGTTTCGAGATATTTGGCACCGACAAAAATAATTGCCATGACCACGAGCAGCGATGTTGCGACAATGCGCATTTGTCGCAGTTCATCCTGACGCTTCAAATAGCGTTCGGCTTCGGGCTTACCAAGTTGGGATATTGACTTCACGGATAATGCCTTAGCCGACAATGGCCCGCATTGCCAATGGGCAAGCGATGCCGGCTATTCGGCAGGTTGCAAGCCGCCAGTATCGGGGCCAGTATCGGGACCAGCGGGCTGTTGCCTGCCGGGTGCCGCTTTGGGCCGGCGCTTATCCTCATCGCCCCCATCACCAGGACGATAGGTCAGCAGGTTATTGCGCAGCCAGGGGCCCACGCGCTTTTCAAATCCGTCGGCCAGGCTAAAACCAGCGGGCACGATTAACAAGGTCAGCACGGTGGATACGATCAAGCCGCCGATCACCACTGTGCCCATCGGTGCCCGCCATGCTCCGTCACCTGACAGCGAAATGGCGGTGGGAACCATGCCCGCGGTCATCGCCACGGTTGTCATCACAATGGGCTGCGCACGTTTATGCCCCGCATCCATAATCGCCTGAAATTTCGGGACGCCTCTTTCCATTTCCTCAATCGCAAAATCGATGAGCAGGATGGAGTTTTTGGACACAATGCCCAGCAGCATCAAGACACCTATCAACACGGGCATCGACACAGGTTGCCCCACAAACCAGACGAGAAAGATTCCGCCCAATGGCGCAAGCGCAAGCGAACCCATATTTACGAGCGGCGACATGACCCGTTTATACAGGAGAATGAGCGTCGCAAGAACAAGCAGCACGCCCGCCACCAACGCAATGATGAAGTTGACGAACAATTCCGCTTGCCATTCCTCTTCGCCAAAGGGCGCATTGGATACGCCGGTTGGCAGGTTTTTCATGATGGGCAAATCATAAATGGCGGTATTGGCCTCTCCTGTCACCACATTGGGGGCAAGGTCGGCGCCGACGAAAATCCGGCGGCTTTGATTATAGCGCTGAATTGCGGTTGGACCGGAACCAAAACTGATATCCGCGACCCTACCCAGCGGAACCGTGCCGCCGGATGCGGTGGGTACGGGCAGATTGCGGATGGTTTCAATCGATTCCCGCGAATTTTCATTCAACATGACGCGGATTGGGATCTGCCGGTCGGAGAGCGAAAATTTCGCTGCATTTTGGTCAATTTCACCCAATGTGGCAATGCGGATCGTCTGGCTGAGCGACGCGGTGGTTATGCCCAATTGGGCGGCCAGATTGGAATGGGGACGGATGACGATTTCCGGACGGCTGAGATCGGCGGCGATGCGCGGCGCGACCACTAGCTTGTTCAGCGACTTCATCTGATCAACCAGCTTGGCCGCTGTTTCTTCCAGCAATTCGGGGTCTGATCCGGTTAGCATAACCGAAATATCGCGCCCCGTGCCGCCACCACCGCTTTGTGAGCGGAAAGTGACGCGGGCATCGGCTATCTTCTGCAGCTCTGGCGTCAAAGCGCGTTCAAATTCTATCGATGTTTTTTCACGGTCAGGCTTTAACGTGACGAAAACCGTCGAATTGCCTTCGCGCACCCGGGTCAATGCCCGCTCTACCTCCGGCTGGGCATACATAAGATCGGAAACCTGATCGGCAATTTTTTCCGATTGTTCCAATGTAGTGCCCGGCACGGTTTCAATTTCCACTCGGCTATTGTCGACATTGATTGTGGGCTGAAATTGTCCTGGCGTGCTGGCAAATAACAAGGCCGTGAACAAAAATGCGAAATAGCCAATGACGAGCATCCATACGCGCCGGTCATAATAGCGGGCCGCGAGATATTGATAGGATTGATAGATACGCTTGCCCAATAAACGGGACAGCAATCCGACCAGTTTCAACAGGCCAAATGCAGCAACGAACCCGATAATCAACAGGATGATAAATTGCACCAATTCCAATGGCTTTTCGATCAAATACCATAGGGTTGAATCCTGATTGGCGGTAACCGCGTTCGCAATATCCTTTGGTATCTCTAGCTCGGCGAGCATTTGATGCAGACCGACGACCAAAACAGCCGGGCCGATCAGCAGCAGCAAGCCCACGATAATGGCGCTTAAACTATATAAGAAACGGTTGCGGATACCCGGCAGAGCGTTACGCCGTTCCTGCATTTTTGACCGGTCCAACGTCCGGCCCAATATTTTCATATAACGGTCCATCATCGGGCCTTCGCCATGTTCGGCATGCCCTTTTGATTTCAGAAAATAGGCTGCCATCATCGGCGTTATCATCCGCGCGACCGCGAGGCTCATCAACACCGCCAGCACAACGGTGATGCCGAAATTTTTGAAAAATTGCCCCGATATTCCGGGCATCAACCCAACAGGCAGGAACACCGCGACAATACAGAAGGATGTCGCAACCACCGCTAAGCCAATTTCATCGGCAGCGTCGATCGACGCCTGATAGGCGCTTTTGCCCATGCGCATATGCCGCACGATATTTTCAATTTCCACAATGGCATCGTCAACAAGCACCCCGGCCACCAAACCCAGCGCAAGCAAGGACAGGAAATTCAGGTTGAACCCCATCAAATCCATGAACCAGAATGTAGGTATCGCCGACAGCGGAATGGCAACCGCGGAAATCATCGTCGCGCGCCAGTCGCGCAGGAACAGGAAAACAACAACAACCGCCAGCAATGCGCCTTCGATCATCGCCGCCATCGAGCTTTTATATTGACCGCGCGTATATTCAACGCTGCTGCCCAATTTGATAAATTCAACGCCGGGATTTTCCTTGGCGATTTGATCCATGACTTCAATGGATTCATCATAGACGGCGACATCGGACGCGCCGCGTGAGCGCGACATGGCAAAATTGACGACCTCGCGGCCCTTCACCTTGCTGATCGATGTGCGTTCGCCAACCGAATCTTGCACCGTTGCAATATCGGACAATTTAATCGACCGGCCCATGCCCAGCGAGATTTCAATCTGTGACAGCGCATAAGCGGTGTCGGCATTGCCCAGCACCCGGACCGATTGCCGCGTGCCGCCCACTTCTGCCCGTCCGCCGGCTGCATTGACATTTACCTGACGAAGTGCGCCGTTAATTTGTGCGGCGGTTACGCCCAAGGCCTGAATTTTCTCGGGGCGCAAGATGACGCGAATTTCCCGGTCTACGCCGCCAAATCGGTCTACTTCTGCCATCCCGTCAATCGACAATAACCGCTTGGCGACGCTATCATCCACGAACCAGCTTAGCTGTTCGATGGTCATATCGTCGGCCTTCACCGCGAAATAGCCGATCGGTTCGCCGACAATATCGACCTTTGTTACCTGCGGTTCCAATATCCCGTCGGGCAATGATCCGCGGACCTGATCAACCGCATTTTTGACTTCATTCACGGCCTCATTGACATCTGTGCCGATCTCAAACTCAACAAAGGTGTTGCTGTTGCTTTCGCCTGCTGTGGAGCTAATATTCTTAACACCATTAATGCTGCGGACGGCAGATTCCACTTGCTGCGTGATCTGATTCTCGATTTCCGTCGGTGCCGCTCCTGGCTGCGATATACTGACATTCACGGCCGGGAATTCGACATCGGGATTATTGACAATATCCATGCGGTAAAAACTGATGATACCGGCCAATGTAAGCGCGGCAAAAAGCACCAACGGCACAACCGGATTGCGCGTCGACCAAGCGGAAATATTACGAAGGCTCATATTATTTTCCCTTTTGTTGCCGCATCACGCATTAGTTTTTCAACAGCTTCGGAACCACGGTTTCCCCCGGTTGCAGGAAGCCAGCGGCCCGCAGGACAACGCGCTCGGTCCCATTTAACCCTTCGATAATGGCAATGCCGGATGGGGTGACGTCACCCAGCTTAATCGGACGCCGGACCGCTTTATTCTCTTTATCGACGATATAGACATAGGCACCGTCACGGTCGTTTTGAATGGCGGATTCGGGCAGCACGGGGGCTGTGATCGCGCCTGCTTTAATCACCACATTGGCAAAGCCGCCCGGGCGCAGGCTATTGTCAAACGGCAATGCGATGCGGGCAATACCCTGGCGAGAGTCTTGATTGATAAGAGGCGCAATTTGCCAAATCCGGCCAATAAATTCGCGCTCCCCGCCCACAGGTGTCACCGTGGCCTGCACGCCAACCGACATAGCGGCAAGGTCAACCTCGCCCAATTGCGCTTGCAATTCCATCTCTCCATTTTGCGCGATGCGGAATAATGTACCGCTGCCGCCGCTAACCGTTTGGCCTGTTTGCACGTTGCGTTCCAGAATATAGCCGCCGACAGGGGCGCGGATATTCAGCCGCGCATTGCGGGCTTGAGCTGCGTTTAATTGGGCAACAGCGACGTTGACGCGGGCCCGTGCGCTGTCCCTTGTGGCGGTGCGCCGGTCAACATCAGCCTTTGAAATGAAACCGCGGTCAATAAGCTGCAACGCCCGCTTCAATTCATTTTCGGCGAGTTGCAGGTCGGCCCGGGCTACCCCTATTTGCGCTTGTAATGATGCGGCCTCTTGCGATTGGACCGAACGGTCGATGCTGACCAAAATCTGTCCCTGTTTCACCCAGTCACCGGCGTCAGCATAAATGCGCACCACTTGTCCGCCTTCACCAACCACGCCAACCGGTACATCCCGCCGCGCGGCCAAAGTGCCGGTCGCATTGATCGCCCTGACCACCGTGCCGTTGCCCGGCGATACAACCGTCACCGATTGCCCCGCATCCTTTTTATCGTCAGCAGCAGCGGTTTTGGCCGCATCGCTTTGACCCTTCATCACCGCATAACCGATTGCGGCGGCAATGATCAAAAGCAATATGACGCCTGCCGCAATCATCCAACCCCGTTTGGTGGGGGTCTGCGGTTCATTGTCGCTGGCAAAACCGATATCGGTTTGATCTGCGTTAAGGCTGGTTTCGTAATTCATTTCATTCTCGCGCGGGAGTGGGTCATCATCTATGCCGACTGTATTATATCAATATATCACCGGCTGCAAGAGTCGCGCTGGAGATATAGGAATTGGTATCGGTCTAGTGCCTAGGATAGCTGACATTGTGGTAGGTAACAATATGGACAGGCGGCATTTGTTTTCGACAAACGACATAGGTTTTAACCCTGAACATCCGCCATGCACAAAAAAAGGGGCCAGATCATCATGTGACGGCCCCTTTTTTATGAGATGATATTTGTCTTACTGCGGCAAAACTGCGCTTTTACCGAACAGAACCGCGTTTAATGAGGTTAACGACGCCGAGTAAAATAACCGCGCCAAAAAAGGCAACTATCAACCCGATGAGCGAAAATTCTTTAACCGAGCCGACTATTCCGAATTGATTGGCCACCAAATTGCCGATGACCGAACCGACGCAACCAACAACGACATTTAGAAAAATACCCATATCGGCATCACGGTTCATCACCTTACTGGCCAACCATCCGGCAATTCCGCCAACAATAATTGCTATAATCCAACCCATATCGTCTCCTCCTGCTATTCGTATATTTCATAACATCCGCACTGTATTATGGGACTAACACCAGCATAGCTGGTTTATCCGCAGTTGCCAAATCGCATTGTGTTTTTCCGCGTTGATCACGCAAAAACCCCCGCAGGCTCTCGCCTACGGGGGTCTTTCATCCGGTTAATGAGATTGACTTAACGGATCAATATTTCTGCTGCCGTTCATATAGGTCGCGGTAATGCTGGATTCGCGTCACGCGCAATCCGGGCATGCCCGAGCGGTCAACCGCACGCTGCCATGACGCAAATTCCTCCAAAGTCAGATCATACCGCTCACACGCATCATTGATGGTCAGCAAGCCGCCATTGACAGCCGCAACCACTTCCGCTTTGCGGCGGACGACCCAGCGCGTTGTGCCAGGGGGCGGAAGGCTATCCAAGGTTAAGGCTTCGCCAAGCGGGCCAATAACCTTTGCCGGGCGGATTTTTTGGTTCTCTATCATATTATCCTCAATTTTCTTGCCCCGGAAAAATCGCCTGTTCTTCAGACAACCCCGTTTCTAATGGACCGCCTTTGCCATTGCCTAAACCGTCTTGGTAAACAGCTTGGTCATAAATGGCGGGGCCCATGTTTTCCGTCTGATCATGCGGAAAAAATGCGCCATACGGCCCTGTGGCTGCGTTATTTGGATGCAGCGCCGCTGCGAAATAACGGATCCGCTGTGTCATATCATCGCAGTTGTTAACGGGCTGTGCCGATCGATCACGTGACTTCGCAAACATCATCACCGCGGTAGGGCTGGTCCCCTGCCGCGATATCGCCTTTGAAATCAGCGCACGAAAATCCTGACGCGCCGATGGCATGTCATTATTTTCTTTCAAATGGGGAAAGTTCATTTCCATGACCTCACCCCTACATCGCATCCTATAATGATGGGTAAAGGCGTCCTTCACCCGATGTTAGGTCAGGTTAACGCCGGTTATCATTTGGAACCGGCTTTTGTTCCATTATGAGAATGGGCAACGCAAAACTGGCATTTCCCAGATTTAATCCCTATGTGATAGCCCGATATGAACCATCAAAATTCTTTAGGAAGCTTCCAATTGGGGGCGGATTTATCCGGCAAACGAATCGTTGTTGCCATGTCTGGCGGTGTCGATTCGTCGGTGGTTGCGGCATTGGCGGCGCGCACCGGCGCGGAAACCATTGGCGTGACTTTGCAGCTTTACGACCATGGCAGCGCGGTGAAACGCGCCGGTGCCTGCTGCGCTGGGCAGGATATTCGCGACGCCCGCGCGGTCGCGGACAAGCTTGGCATTGCCCATTATGTATTCGACCATGAAAGCCAGTTTCGCGAATCTGTGATCGATCATTTTGCCGATGAATATATGGCTGGCCGAACGCCCATCCCATGCGTGCGGTGTAATATGGGGGTAAAGTTTACTGATTTGTTCCGGCTGGCAAAGGAGCTTGGCGCAGATTGTTTGGCCACGGGCCATTATGTCCGCCGCGTTGAAGGGGCAGGGGGCGCGGAGCTTCACCGCGCGTTTGATCCGGCGCGCGACCAAAGCTATTTCCTGTTTGCAACGACACAGGATCAACTGGATTATCTGCGTTTCCCATTGGGTGATTTGCCAAAGCCGCAAGTGCGCGAAATAGCGGCGGAGCTTGGCCTGATTGTCGCCAATAAACCCGATAGTCAGGATATTTGCTTCGTTCCCGACGGCGATTATGCCAGCGTTGTGCGTAAAATTCGGCCCGATGCGGATACCGGCGGAGACATTGTGCATATCGATGGCCGCGTGCTGGGCGAGCATAAGGGCTTGATCCATTATACCGTCGGACAGCGCAAGGGGCTGGAGCTGGGCGGTCAACCCGTACCGCTCTACGTCGTGCGTCTTGATGCCGCAAAACAGCAAGTGATTGTCGGCCCGCGCGCCGCGCTCGCGGTTCAGGCAGCGCGCATTGTTGATGGCAATTGGCTGGCCGATGTTCAGGGGCAGCCATTAATGGCCAAGGTCCGCTCCATGGCGAAACCCGTCCCTGCGCAGATGGATGGCGAATGGCTGCGCTTTGATACGCCCGAACATGGCGTGGCACCGGGACAAGCCGCTGTTTTTTACGCCGGTGACCGGGTATTGGGCGGCGGATGGATTGAAGAGACCGAAGCGGTTGAGCTTAATTTGGCGGCTGCTTAGGTGCTGACCCTGGGACTATGCGCTACTCCAACGCAGCCACTTCATCATCGTTTAGGATCAGGCATCCATAATTGCCGCGTTTTTCCGCGACTGCTTCGGCTAGAAACGGAACGCTGGCGGTGATGCGCTGGCTCTTTGTATCGTCTGCCGTGCTGATCATTTCCATGCCCGCTTCCAAATCCTTTGCGCAATCGTCCAAACTACGCCCCTCTATATAGCGGCAGGAACAGGTGATATGGGCTGCATAGGCGGTGCCCACGCGGGCATTGCCCTTCAAATCGGCAAAGTTGAATATCAACCAGATGACAGCAATCGCTCCAATGGCCCCCAGAGCATAAGCCGCGATCCGCCGTTTGCTGAGCGGTGTTTTTGCGGGACGAGGTGAAGTTGCAGTTGCCATAGGGACCTTATCTGGTGCATCGAGTGCGCCATGCCTACGAACAAACATGCCCTATCTGCAACCGCTTTTTCACTTGGCGCTGCGCTCATCCTGTCCTCTTGCGGAAATAGCGATGCTCCTGCCGCGCAGCAGGCTTCCGAAAAATCCAGCGCATTTATTGCGAGTTATGCCGATGATGCCGCCGTCAGCCAGCAGGCTCTTGCCGACGCGATTGCGCCGTTTTTTGAAAATCCCGAAATGTCCGAAACCCGCGCCGTTGTTATCATGCACGGCGGTCAGGTCGTCGCAGAACGCTATGCGCCCGGATATGGTCCCGATAGCAAATTGATCAGCTGGTCGATGGCGAAAACGGTTACGGCCACATTGATGGGATTGATGATTGCCGATGGCCGCCTGGCTTTGGATGAACCTGCGCCCGTGTCTGAATGGCGTCAGGCGAATGACCCTCGAAACAAAATAACCATTCGCCATTTGCTGCATATGTCATCGGGCCTCGACCATACAGAGGGGGTGGAACCGGGTAATCCCAATCCGATTTATGAGGCGGATACGCCGCGTATGCTATTTCTAGATGGCCGCGAAAATGTCGCGCGCTATGCCGAAACCCGCCCCATGGAGGCGAAGGCCGGGGAGAAGTTTGAATATAGCAGCGCGACATCCAACATATTGGCGGATATCATGACGCGGTCATTGACCGATAGTAAGGACCCGGCGGTGCGGCGTGATGCGATGCTGGAATATGCCAAGGGCCGTTTGTTCGAACCGCTGGGTATGAATAGCATGACGCCGGAATTTGACCGATCAGGAACAATGCTTGGCGGCAGCATGATGCACGCCACTGCGCGCGATTGGGCCAAGCTCGGCGAATTTCTGCGCAACAACGGCTCAGTGCGAGGCGCGCAGCTATTGCCGACCAGCTGGACGCGGTTCATGCGGACATCCAGCCCCAATGATGCGGCCTATGGCGGGCATTTATGGTTGAATAAGAAACGGCCTGATGGACGAAATCAAGTCCTGTTTCCGGACCGTGCACCATCGGATGTCTTTGCTTTGCTGGGTCATTTGGGACAGCAAGTGGTGGTATCACCGCAGCAAAAGCTGACCATTGTCCGGCTGGGTAAAACGCCGGATGACAAGCTTGATCCGGTCAACGATCAAATCGCGCGAGTGATAAATCTGTTCCCGAAAAAATAACGCTTGGGCCTGGGGCGAATATCAATCGGCCTTTGCCACCGGGGCATCGTCACCCAAATCTTCATACCAAGCCTCAACCGGGCCTTTGAGCGTCAGCAGCATAGGGCGGCCGCGCCGGTCGAGTGATTTTCCGGCCTGCACCTTTATCCAACCTTCGGAAATGCAATATTCTTCGACTGTGGTGCGCCGTTCGCCCTTGAAACGGATACCAATTCCCCGAGCCAGTGCGTCGGGGTTATAGTCATCGCTATAGGGATGGATGGACAGGCGGTCGGGCGGGGTGTCATGTGCTTCAGTCATAAATGCGCCTCTGCCGGAAAGTTTTGATGCTGGCAATAGGGTAAGCGCGGTGGCATGGCGATGGGATGCAAATGAATGACTATGACGCGATAATATTGGGTGCAGGCGGGGCAGGTTTGCTCTGCGCCGCCACCGCCGGGCAACGCGGGCGGCGGGTGCTGGTAATCGACCATGCCGATGCGCCGGGTAAGAAGATATTGATATCGGGCGGCGGGCGGTGCAATTTTACCAACGTCAATGCGCACGGTGCCTTTGTGACCGAACGCTACATTTCCGCCAATGCGCATTTTGCCCGTTCCGCCATGGACCGATTTACCCCCCGCGATTTTATTGCTTTGGTTGAGGCGCATGGCATTGCCTATCATGAAAAAACACTGGGGCAGCTTTTTTGCGACGGCAGCGCGCGGCAGATTGTCGCCATGCTGTTGAGCGAATGTGACAAGGCGATAAGCCATGGCGGCCATGTCGATATTGCCCTGTCTTGCGCCATTGGTGAGGTTCGGCATAGCGATGGGCGCTACCATGTGCGTTATGGCAATAAGCAGGCCAGCGCGCCTTCGCTGGTAATTGCGACAGGCGGGCCGAGCATCCCGAAAATGGGCGCGTCCGGTTTTGCCTATGACCTGGCGCGGCAATTTGGTTTGAAAATCGCCGAGCCGCGCCCCGCGCTCGTGCCGCTCACCTTGGGCGGAGAGGATGTGATGCTGCGCGAATTGTCGGGCGTTTCTGCCGATGTCGCTGTGCGCTGCGGTAAGGCGAATTTTCGGGAGGCGGCGCTGCTGACGCATAAAGGCCTATCGGGTCCCGCAATATTGCAAGTGTCAAGCTATTGGCGGCATGGGCAACCGATTGGCATCAATTTCCTGCCCGATGAAGAGCCGGGCTGGCTATGCCGGATGAAACGGGAAAAACCGCGCAGCAACGTGAAAGCTGCTCTGGGCGGGCATTTATCGGCGCGGCTTGCCGAAACATTGGCGGATAAAATTGGCCTTGCCGGAAACCTCGCCGATGCGCCCGACCGCCGGTTGCAGGAGGCCGAGGCGCAAATTTCCGACTGGCGCTTCTTGCCCAATGGCACCGAAGGCTATGCCAAGGCTGAGGTCACGGCGGGCGGCATTGCCACGGACGGCCTGTCGCAAAAGACAATGGAGGCGCGCAAAATGCCCGGCCTGTTCGCGATTGGCGAAGCGGTGGATGTCACGGGCTGGCTCGGCGGGTATAATTTCCAATGGGCTTGGGCGAGCGGCGTCGCCGCCGGGCAAGCGGTATAGCGGCGGCTCTATTTCAACGATGCGGGATCGATAAATACCGGCGCCGACGGCCCCAAAGGCAGATCCGCCGCAACCCAGCCAACGACCAGCAATATTCCCGCCGCCAACATCCATAGGGAATAAGGGATCATCATCGCGGTCAGTGAACCAATGCCGAAATCTTTCACCCATCGTTGGCAAAATACCAGGATCAGCGGGAAATAAACCATCAAGGGCGTGATGATATTGGTCGCGCTATCCCCGACGCGGTAGGCCGCCGTGGTCATTTCCGCGCTAACACCCAATAGCATCAACATGGGCACGAGCACGGGCGCGAGCAACGCCCATTTGGCGCTGGCCGATCCGACAAACAAATTCATCGCCGCCGTGAACAGCACCACAATGGCCAGCAATATCGGATAAGGCAGGTCCAATGTGCGCAGCGCTTCCGCCCCGTGCACCGCCGAAACAAGGCCGAGGTTGGACCAGCTAAACATGGCCACAAAATGCGAAACGACAAAGGCAAGGACAAGGAAATAGGCCATATCGCCCATCGAATCCGCCATCATTTTGACCAGATCACGGTGGTTTTTAATATTGCCCACCGCCCGGCCATAGGCCCAGCCGGCGAGCACAAATAGGATGAAAAAGGCCGCCACGAGCGAACGGTAAAATGGCGTCATCTGAGCCTCCGGTGCCGCTGCTTCGTCAATCAACGGCGTGCCCGGGCCAAAAGTCATGAATAGCCAAAGCCCGGTGACCGCCAATAAAGCAAGCCCCGCATGGCGCAGCCCGCGCCGTTCGTCGGGCTTCAACGGGCCTTCGACCGTCTCATCCCCCGCTTCGTGCATCGTGCCTGCTGCCTTATCATAAGCGCCAAGGCGCGGTTCAATAACGCGGTCGGTGACATACCAGATCACGGGCAGGAAAATCACCGTCATGCCGATGATGAAATACCAGTTTCCAGCGATATTGGCTTGCCAGCTTGGGAAAACCGTGTTGGCCGATGCCTGCGTTATGCCGAATAATAAAGCATCCAATTGCCCGGGAAACAGGTTGGCGGAAAAGCCGCCGGATACCGCAGCAAAGGCGGCGGCGATGCCCGCAATCGGGTGCCGTCCGGCGGCGGCATAAATGACCCCTGCCAATGGGATCAGCACGACATAAGCCGCATCCGCCGCCAAATTGCCCAGCATCGCCACCAATGCAACAATCGGCGTCAGCAGGAATGTCGGCGCATTGGCAACCCCCGCCCGCATCGCCGTGCCAAACAAGCCCGTGCGCTCCGCCACGCCCGCGCCCAACATGACAACCAACACATAACCAAGTGGGTGGAAATGGGTGAATGTCGTGGGCATTTCGACCCATAATTTCTGGATATTCTCTGGCGACAACAGGCTGGTCGCGGCGATAACCGTTTTTGCGCCTGTATCGGGGTCAACCTCGGTCGGATGAACCGCCGACCAACCCAGCATCGCTGCCACCACCGACAACGCAATGATCGCCCCGATCAGATAGAGGAACAGAAACACCGGATCGGGCAGCTTATTTCCCGTGCGTTCAATCCATCCGAGTATCCGGCCCTGTTTGGGCGGCATCGCGGTGCTGTTCATCCGGTTTTGTCCTTTTGGTTTTGAAAGCGTAAAAGAAGCCATCAGCCTACCCATCCTCTGCGCCGGGTCAACCATTTACCGCCCACATGGCGCAGCGCTGTTTAGGGTCCGGACCAAAAACACGACGCAAAGCCACGAAACCACAAAACGTAAATCGTCATGCTGAACTTGTTTCAGCATAGATTGGGCGCGGCCATAGCTATCCCGAAACGAGTTTGGGACGACACGTGTGGGAGTAGGTTCGGGATGGCAGTTTTGGCTTTGGCGGCTGCGGCGAAGATTTAGTTATGGCCGTACGACAATTCCCACCGATGGATCGGCGGTGTTTTTGTAAATCGCCTGAAACGCATTGATAGCCTCAAGCAGCCCGCTGCGTTCTTCCATTGTGACGCCGCCTTCCACCGCGCTCAGGAAGGTGTGCCAGCTTTTTGCGACCGCTTCGCCAAATGCCTTTGGTCCCAATTCCTTGATCGCGGCGACGGCGTGGTCGGGGGCGAAGAATAATATCGGGGCAGGGTTGGTTATGTCCCTTGTTCCGCCGCCCGCGCCTCCCCGCGCATCCACATGCGTGGCGCCCACAAGGCAGCTATATTTCAGATGATCGCCCAGCGTGCGATGGATATTCGCCAACAGCGCGCTATTGCCCGCAAAATCCACCGAGATGCTCTCGGTTTGGGGCAACGCGGCGACATCGTCATAGGCCATAACCGCGTCATATAGGCCCGTCGCCTTCACAAATTCGACATTACCCGATGAGGTCATACCGATGCGGCGGATATGAGGAGAGCTTTGCGCGGCGCAACTCGCCAGGCCCATGCTGGTTTTCGAAGATGCGCTGGTCATCACCAGATTTTGCGCACCAAACCAGTCATTGCTGCGCAGCATATATTCGATCAACCAGCCGGTTTTGAACAAAGGCGCAAAAATCATCCGTTCCTTTTCCTTGGCCGGATCATGTTCAGGATCGGCGGCCAAGCGGCTATATTGGTTATAGATCGGTGACATAGGTTGCCGGTGGGCGGCGGCGTCGATAAATCCGCCGGGCGTGACTTTGCCCGGCATGATATCAAGATGCGTACCCATGGGTAAATATCCATAGACGCGCTCGCCTATCGCCAGTTCGGGATGATTGCTTGCCTCCACGGTCGCATGGCCCCACATGGGCACGACGCCATATCCTTCGCCAGCGGGGAAGAAATTCCAATAGCCAAAACCATCGCCCGCCACCGCATAGGTGACGTTATTCGCGGTCACCGAAAAACTGTCGATGCGCAGGCGCACGGCATTTTCGGGTAAAAGCGCCGAGGCCTCTTCATTGACCATCATATCGGTCAGGTCGCTGCGGTTGATCCATACGGTTTCGGACATTTGGCTCTCTCCTTCCCCCATGGGATAGCATGAGCGTAAAGAAAGGGAAGGGGTAGGTGACGGGCGGGATCAATTTGTTTCTGGGTTGTGGTCACAATTTTAGGCTTAGCTCGTGATTCTCAGACCCAACGACGTCATCCCGAACTTGTTTCGGGATACATATGGCCCTGCCTCGGCGTTTGGAGATATGCATCCTGAAACAAGTTCAGGATGACGATAAGGTTGTGATGTAGCGGTGCGGCAAGTTCAGGATGACGAGAGGGCCGTGATGTAACGGTGGAGCATGGCCCCGAAGCAATCCAGCGCCGCGTAACCATGGGCCGCCCAATTAGAGAAATAGGCTGTCCTACAAGGGGTAATAGCGGCTAGGCGGGTGTGATGGACCAGATCGCATCCCTCGCCATCGCCCGCCACTGGATCAGCAGCGGATTGCAACAGGCGGGAAGATGTTCCTTTTTTTCTTATACAGGCTGTTGCTTTTGTAGCTTTTGGAAAGAGTGCAAATCGCGGCTATCGCGCCGCAATGTGATTTTTCATTTGACCTTCACATTTCAATGTGAAAAATGGGGGCATTATTCACATTCCAACGATGATTGCTGGCCCGGTACCTCAGCGGTGTGCAGCTGTTCAGGAGGCCTATGTCCACCCAATTGATTGAAAAGCTCCGCAAGCTGGTCACCGAAGGCGGTTTGTCGAAATCCGGCCTTGCCCGCGCGGCGGGGCTGCATGCCAACACCCTGCGCGATTTGGAGGAAGCCGATTGGAACCCAACGGCGGAAACGCTGCGCAAGCTGGAAAGCTATCTCTTCGAAAATGACGACACTCCGGCCTTGGTGCCGATTGAGGAAATCATCGAAGAAGCCCGCAACGGCAGGATGTATATTCTGGTCGATGACGAAGACCGCGAAAATGAAGGCGATCTGGTTATCCCTGCGCAAATGGCGACGCCCGATGCGATCAATTTTATGGCGACGCATGGCCGGGGCCTGATCTGTCTCACGCTGACCAAAAAGCGGGTGGATGAGCTGGGGCTAGAATTGATGAGCAGAGCCAATGGCACGCGGCACGAAACGGCCTTTACCACTAGCATCGAGGCACGCGAAGGGGTGACCACGGGGATCAGCGCCGCCGACCGGGCGCGCACGGTGTCAGTTGCGATTGATACCTCCAAAAGCCGCGACGACATTACCACGCCGGGCCATGTGTTCCCGCTGATCGCCCGCGATGGCGGGGTGCTGGTCCGCGCTGGCCATACTGAGGCCGGCGTCGATATCAGCCGTCTGGCCGGGCTTAATCCTTCCAGTGTCATTTGTGAGATTATGAAGGACGATGGCACCATGGCGCGGATGGATGATCTGGTCGCTTTTGCCCGCCATCACGGTTTGAAAATGGGCACAATCCGGGATTTGATCGAATATCGGATGAAGCATGACCATCTGGTCGAAAAAGCCAGCGAGAGCAGTTTTACCAGCGATTATGGCGGTGAATGGCGGGCCATGACATATCGCAACAAGATTGACGGATCGACAAATGTTGTCCTGCAAAAAGGCCATGTCATTGACGGCGAACCGACGCTGGTGCGGATGCATGCCATATCCATTTTTGACGATGTGCTGGGCCAAACCGGTCCGCGCAAACGGACGTTGCAGCGGGCCATGGCCGAAATCGGCCGCAAGGGCAGCGGCCTGATCGTCGTGTTGATGCCGAATAATGCGCAGCGGCTGCAAAGCGAAATTGCCCGTGAAAAACTGCCCGTGGGCGAGCTGCGCGATTATGGTATCGGCGCACAGATACTCGTCGATTTGGGGGTGAGTGATATGACATTATTGACCAATTCGCGCCAAAATCCGGTTGGCCTCGAAGGTTATGGCCTGCGCGTTGTGGGCGAGCAGGCGATCCCGGAATAATCAGTTTAGGAGACATGACATGGCAAAATTTTTAATAGTGGAAGCGCGATTTTACGATCATCTCAATGATATGCTGATTGCCGGGGCAAAGGCCGCGCTGCAGGCGGCGGGGCATGAGGCGGAGGTTATCACCGTTCCCGGCGCGCTCGAAATTCCGGGCACATTGGCGATGGCGGCGGAAAGCGGCAACTATGACGGCTTTGTGGCTATTGGCGTGGTTATTCGCGGTGAAACCTATCATTTTGAAATTGTCGCAGGGGAAAGTGCGCGGGGGATCATGGCGCTGACCATGGATGGTATTGCGATAGGCAACGGCATTTTGACAGTGGAAAATGAAGCGCAGGCGCTCGTCCGCGCTGACCCGTCCCAAAAGGATAAGGGCGGCGAGGCGGCGCTCGCGGCGATCCGCTTGTTGGAGCTGCAGGCAAAATTCGCGTAATATTATTGCGCATTCCCTTTGCCAAATTGCGCGTTATAAAGGAGTATGACTGCACCGATATTGACCACGGCCGTTAACAAAGACAGCGATAATTTCCGCAAAAATGCTGCGCACAATATTGCATTGAAAGAGGCGCTTTGGGCGGCGGTAGCTCAGGCGGCCGAGGGCGGAAATGAAAAGTCGCGGGAACGCCATGTCGCGCGCGGCAAGCTGCTTCCCCGTGACCGCGTCGAACGCTTGCTCGATCCGGGATCACCGCTGCTTGAAATTGGGCAGCTTGCGGCGGGCGGCATGTATGATGATGAAGTGCCCGGCGCAGGCATCATCACTGCCATTGGCCGGGTGTCGGGGCGGCAATGCATGATCGTCTGCAACGATGCAACGGTGAAGGGCGGGACTTACTACCCGATGACCGTGAAGAAGCACCTCCGCGCGCAGGAGATTGCGCTGGAGAACCGGCTGCCCTGCATCTACCTAGTCGATAGCGGCGGCGCAAATCTGCCGCATCAGGACGAAGTCTTCCCCGACCGCGACCATTTCGGGCGGATATTCTTCAACCAAGCGAATATGAGCGCGAAGGGCATTCCGCAAATCGCCGCCGTGATGGGCAGCTGCACCGCGGGTGGCGCTTATGTGCCCGCCATGTCTGACGAGACGGTGATCGTGCGCGGGCAGGGGACTATCTTTCTTGCCGGTCCGCCGCTGGTGAAGGCCGCAACAGGCGAGGAGATCAGCGCCGAGGATTTGGGCGGCGGCGATCTGCATGCGAAGAAGAGCGGCGTGGTCGATCATCTGGCCGAAAATGACGAACATGCGCTGACCATCGTGCGCGATATCGTCAGCCACATTCCCCTCCCGCTTGCGGGAGGGGCTAGGGGTGGGCTCGACGCATCCTATCTGCCCACCCCCGACCCCTCCCGCCTGCGGGAGGGGAGCATAAGCCCGCCGAAATATGACGCGGAGGAGCTGTACGGCATCATCCCGCAAGATGTCCGCGCGCCCTATGACGTCCACGAAGTGATCGCCCGCCTCGTCGACGGCAGCGAGTTCCATGAGTTCAAGGCGCTTTATGGCAGCACACTCGTCTGCGGCTTTGCGCATATTTGGGGCATGCCCGTCGCGATCCTCGCCAACAACGGCGTACTGTTCAGCGAGAGCGCGCAAAAGGGCGCGCATTTCATCGAACTCGCCTGCCAGCGGCGGATACCCCTGCTGTTCCTCCAGAATATCAGCGGCTTCATGGTCGGCGGCAAATATGAGGCGGAGGGGATCGCCAAGCATGGTGCAAAGCTGGTGACGGCGGTTGCGACGGCGCAAGTGCCCAAGATCACCGTGCTGATCGGCGGCAGCTTTGGCGCGGGTAATTATGGCATGTGCGGGCGGGCCTATGGCCCACGCTTCCTCTTCACCTGGCCCAATGCGCGGATCAGCGTGATGGGCGGCGAACAGGCGGCGAGCGTGCTGGCGACTGTCCACAGCGATGCGGACAAATGGACGCCGGAGGAGGCCGAAACCTTCAAGGCCCCGATCCGCCAGAAATACGAAGATGAAGGCAACCCCTATTACGCCACCGCGCGGCTGTGGGATGACGGGATTATCGACCCGGCGCAGACTAGGCATGTGCTGGGGCTGGCGTTGGGGGCGGCGTTGAATGCGCCGGTCGAGGAGGCGCCTCGGTTTGGGGTGTTTCGGATGTGAGGGGGAACTTATGACAAGAGACTATTCTTCGGTGATGAACGCCGCTGCGGCGTTGGAAGCCTTTTCTGGCTTTCTTACTTTTGAAGACAAGAAAGAAATGCTTCAGGCCAAAGGAGCTTTCAAAGCCGCACGTAACGCCTTCGTTTACGAGGCACTAAGTGCTGGGGAAAATTCGGAGAAATTGAAAGAAGAAGTTGTAGCGGAATTGGCGCAAATGGAGGCTTTACAGCCGGGGTATGCTTCAACGTGTGGTTTTGTTCGAGACGAACTATGTCAGCGAATCGACCAAGAGGGCAAAAAGAGCCCGCTGCTCCGTAGGACAATCAAATGGACGCCTGCTGTGCTCGGCCTAACCGCGTTTCTGGCATACATATCTTGGGGCATTTTGGGCCAAGTAGAAATTACGCAATCAATCGATACAGCGGTTGGTATTCAACAGCGCGCTGCTGCGTTTGAGCGAGCTGTCGATTATGATCGAGCCATCCGTAATCCGTTTGGAGGTACATCTGCCATCCGTGAAATGATTGCTTGGCCAATCAAGCCTTCGGAAACTGAGCTTGTAGGTGCTGGAGAATTCGTTTCTTTAGCCTTGTCAGGATATGAAAAATTATCTCAAGAAAAACAGGTTTGTGGCGATATTTTCGCAACACGCACCGACACATTATCAAAACAAGACATCGATCTCGTTCAGCGAGTTGCTGAATATGTCAATCAAGAAGATGTTAAGTGGCAGAGCCCACCAGTTATGACGATACTCGAACCAATTAGGCAGGCATTTCCTTGCGCATGATGAAAAGCATATGATCCAATCCCTCCTCATCGCCAACCGGGGCGAGATCGCCTGCCGCATCATCCGCACCCCATTCCTCCCCCGGCGGGGGAGGGGGACCAGCGTAGCTGGTGGAGGGGCACGGGAGGCAGAGCGCTTCGGTGCCAAGATCGCGCAGCGGTTCGCTGAGACTTTGGTTTGGGGCTTGAGTGCAGATACGGCGGGAGAACCGGCCTGTGCCCCTCCACCATCCTGCGGATGGTCCCCCTCCCCGTGCCGGGGAGGACTGCGGTGATTACTGGCTCGGCTCGCACGGTGAAACTGGCGCGGAAATTGCGAAGTGAGATGTCGCTTACCGAGGCTATGCTTTGGCGGGAGTTGCGGACGCGGCCCAGCGGATTGAAGTTTCGGCGGCAACATCCGGCGGGCGCTTATGTGCTCGATTTCTATTGTGCGGCGGCGCGGTTGGCGATTGAGGTGGATGGCTGTGCACATGACAGCATCAGAGCGGCACAGGCCGATGCGGCAAGGTCGCATTTCTTGCGGTCGCAGCACGTCGCGACTTTACGGGTTCCGGCGAAGGCTGTTCTTGAGGATTTGGAGGCGGTGGTGGTTCGAATTGTGGATGTTTGTTTGGACAGGGTGGAGAAAATCAACAAGCGTCGGGAGAACTCTTGCGTGCCCCTCCACCATCCTGCGGATGGTCCCCCTCCCCGTGACGGGGAGGAATTATGATAGCTTCCTTGTTAATCGCCAACCGCGGCGAGATCGCTTGCCGCATCATCCGCACGGCTCGCGCCATGGGCATCCGCACCGTTGCGGTTTATTCGGATGCCGATGCCAAGGCGCTGCATGTGCGGCAGGCGGATGAGGCGGTGCATATCGGGGCGTCTCCGGCGCGGGAGAGCTATTTGGTGGGGGAGAAGATCATCGCCGCTGCAAAGGCCACGGGCGCGGAGGCTATCCATCCCGGCTATGGCTTCCTTTCCGAAAATGCCGAGTTCGCACAGGCCGTGATTGACGCTGGGCTGATCTGGGTTGGGCCTGCGCCTGCCAGCATCACTGCGATGGGGCTGAAGGATGCGGCGAAGACATTGATGGCGGAGGCGGGCGTGCCTGTTACCCCCGGCTATATGGGCGAGAACCAGGAGCCGGCGTTTCTGGCCGGACGTGCCGCCGAGATTGGCTATCCCGTGCTGATCAAGGCGGTCGCGGGCGGCGGCGGCAAGGGGATGCGCAAGGTCGACGACGCAGCCGACTTCGCCGACGCGTTCGCCTCTTGCCAGCGAGAGGCCGCCGCGTCGTTCGGCAACGCGCATGTCCTCATTGAAAAATATATCCAGCGTCCGCGCCATATCGAGGTGCAGGTGTTCGGCGACACGCACGGCAATATCGTCCACCTGTTCGAACGCGATTGCTCGCTCCAGCGGCGCCATCAGAAGGTCATCGAGGAAGCCCCCGCGCCGGGGATGGACGAGGTGACCCGGCAGCAGCTATGCGCCGCCGCCGTCCGCGCGGCCAAGGCGGTGGACTATGTCGGCGCAGGCACGATCGAGTTCATCGCTGATGCGTCGGAAGGCCTTCGCGCCGACCGCATCTGGTTCATGGAAATGAACACGCGGCTTCAGGTGGAGCATCCGGTGACGGAGGAGATTACTGGGGTCGATCTGGTGGAATGGCAGTTGCACGTTGCCTCCGGGGAGCCGCTTCCAAAAAAGCAGGAGGAGTTGAGCATCAACGGTTGGGCAATGGAGGCACGGCTGTATGCGGAGGATCCGGCGACTGGCTTCCTGCCCAGCATCGGGCCGCTGACGGAGTTCGAACAGCCGTCCTATTGCCGCTGGGAATCGGGCGTCGAACAAGGCGATGAGGTGACGTCGTTCTATGATCCGATGATCGCCAAGATCGTGTTGCGCGGTGAGGATCGTGAAGAGGCGCGGATCGATTTGATCCAGGCTTGCCACCAGGTAAGATGCGCTCCCGTTCGGACCAATGCGTGGTTCCTCATCCGTGCGCTTGAGCATCCTGATTTCGAAAAGGGTGAAGTCACCACCGGATTGATCGCCGACAATGCCGACGGTCTGCTCACGCCGCCGGTTCCAAGCGACGCTTGTCTTCAGGCGGCTGCGGAACATGTGATCTACGGCAATGGCTGGACTGTGGAAACAGTCTCCGGTCTTTCGGTGCCTGATCAGCCGTTAACCGGGTTCCGGCTCAACGCGCCACCGCGATCCGTCGTTGCTTTGGAGATGAACGGCATCCGGCGCGATATCGCCTATGATCTGGCAACCTATGGGCTGCTGTTTGCGCCTGATGGTCAGTTCAATGAGGGCGGCGCTGGCTGGTTTTACGAAAGCGGAGCAAGATTTGATTTTCGTCCGTTCCGGGCCGAAGGGAGCGCAATGGGTGCGGCTGGCGATGGCACCATTCTTTCCCCCATGCCGGGCCGCATTATCGCCGTGGAGGTTGCCGAGGGCCAAGCCGTGACCAAAGGCCAGAAACTCCTCACGCTCGAAGCGATGAAGATGGAGCACAGCCTCACCGCGCCCTTTGACGGTGTCGTGGTGGAGTTGAATGCGGAAGAGGGCGCACAGGTTGAGGTTGAGGCGCTGTTGGTTAGGATTGAGGCTATAAAGTGATGATGAGCAGCATAAAAATCCTCCCCGAAACGGGGAGGGGGACCACCGCAGGCGAGACGGAGGGGCACGTGCCGCCTCTCCTGCCCTCGACCGGGGGTGCCCCTCCACCACCTGCGGTGGTACCCCTCCCCGTGCCGGGGAGGATTTGATGGCCGGACGCTTTTTCGACCAATGGCACGTCGGCGATAGCATCGCGCATGAAATCCGCCGCACGGTGACCGAGACCGACAATCTGCTCTTCACCACCATGACGCATAATCCGCAGCCGCTGCATCTCGACGCGGAGGCGGCGAAGGCGTCTGAGTTTGGGCAAATCCTGGTCAACGGCACCTTCACCTTCAGCCTGATGGTCGGGTTGTCGGTGGGGGATACCACGCTCGGCACGCTTGTGGCCAATCTGGGCTATGACAAGCTGACGATGCCGAAACCGGTGTTCCTTGGCGATACTTTGCGCGCCGAAACAGAGGTGATCGCTGTGAAGGAGAGCAAATCGCGCCCCGATGCGGGTATCGTTACATTTCTGCACCGCTGTATCAATCAACGCGGTGAGGTGGTATGCCAATGCGAACGCGCTGCACTTTTGAAAAAGGCACCGAGATGAAAATGCGCTCGCTTCTTTTTGTCCCGGGTGACCGGCCCGAACGCTTTGCCAAGGCAGCGGCGTCGGGGGCAGATGCGATTATCATCGATCTCGAAGATTCGGTGACGCTGGATAACAAAGAACGCGCGCGTGACCATGCCGCCGAATGGCTATCTGGGGACCGCGCCGTGCCAACATTGGTGCGGGTCAATCCGCAGGACAGCCATATGACGCAGGCGGATTTGAATGCCGTGCTCCCCTATTTGCCGGACGCCATCATGCTCCCCAAAGCGGAAGGGGCTCGTTCGGTGGCTTGGCTATGCGGGCTTGCGGCGGCGACCGCAGATGTGCCGGGTGGAGACGCGCCGCCGATCCTTCCTATCGCCACGGAGACGCCCGGCGGCGTGTTTGAATTGGGCAGCTTGCGCGATGTGTCCGATCACCTTCTGGGAGTTAGCTGGGGCGCGGAGGATTTGTCGGCGGCCATTGGAGCGGTAACAGCGCGCGAGGCGGGGGGCGGTTATACAGCGCCCTATGAAATGGTGCGCAGCCTGACCCTATTTGCGGCCCATGCGGCGGGTGTTGCCGCAATTGATACCGTGTTTCCGGCGGTTAAGGATGACAGCGGGCTTTCCGCTTATGCCGCCCGGGCCGCACGGGACGGCTTTTCCGGTATGTTGGCCATTCACCCGGCACAGATTAGGGTCATCAACGCAGCATTCACGCCGACGGCGGAACAGGTTGCCCGAGCGCAGTCGATTGTCGATGCCTTTGCGGATAACCCGGGCGCAGGCGTGCTGCAGGTGGACGGACATATGGTCGATGCGCCGCATTTGAAAGCCGCTTTGGCGTTATTGGCGCGGGGTTAAAGCTTAGGCCTAATTCGCTGCCGCCGCCTCATCAGGGGCGAGCCAGCGGACGGTGACCATGCCGGTGCGGCGGGGGATAGAGGCGCGGCGCACGGCGCGGATATTTTTCTCCTGTAACAGCGCCAATATCGCATCAACATCTTTGCCATCACCGGCCAAGCCAATCGGTGCATCCACCCGTGCCGCCGCCCAAATGATAAGAGCGAGAGCGTTCTGGCCTGTTTCACTCGGCGCATTATCGAGCATCCCAATATCGGGCAGGGCAAGCGCGGGTGGTTCGACGAGCAGCGTCCAACCAGGTTCCAACGCAGCGACACGACCCTCCAATTCATAATAGGTGGCGAGCGTTGCTCCTGCCAACGGTTTGGCTTTCACTACGGCGCGTTTGCGCGATCGGTCGATCAGAACATCCTGCGCTTTCACGCCCGCGATAAGCGCGAGCCTCTCACCAAGCTGCGCCATTTTGCGTTCATCGGCAATGGCTTGTTCCTGCGCCTTTGCTGCTGCGATTTGAGCGGCATCGACATCGCCAGCGCCCGTGCCAACGCGAAATTGATCAATATTCACCGCAATCGGGAAATCCAGCGAACGGCTCAGCATTTTGCTACTCTTTGCTTCGGCATCGGAGACGAATTCAGGGGTTAAAACGGATGCGTTGACCTTGATTGGATTGCTGCCGAAATTGATGTCGAGTGCCGAGATGCGGGCCTTTTCGTCAAATTGGTCTTTAATGACATTGCTGATTTGCCGCTGCGCATTGGTTTCCCACGCAATGCTTTTCAGGGAAAATCCAAGTGGTACGGCGAGCGCAACAAAACAGATAAAGATGAATATACTTTGCATCATACTCTGCGTAGCAGACAGCGATGTGCGGAAACCATAAAGCCGCGCCATCACTGCAGCCGATAGCGCGATGGTCATCAAGTTGGTTACAAACAACAACAATGAGCCGCCGAAAACGGTCCAATTGGCGGTTGCCAAACCAAAGCCCACCACCGCAAGCGGCGGCATTAACGCGGTGGCGATGGCCACACCGACGATCGTGCCCTCTCGTCCGCGGATCATTGCGTAGGAACCGGCTAGGGCCGAAAATAACGCGACCGCAAGGTCAAATAGATTTGGGCGGGTGCGTGACGCTATCTCGCTGGTCACGGTTTGCAGCGGCGACAATAAAACGATGAGGGCGCAGAAGAGTATGGCGAAAATTGTTCCGGCGGCCAGCGCCTTTCCGCTCTCTTTGAGCCATTGAGCATCGCCCGTGGCAAGCGCAAAACCGGCACCCAATATCGGCCCCATTAACGGGCTGAGCAGCATGGCCCCAATAACCACGGCTGGCGATGAGAGGATCAGACCCAATATCGCAATCCCCGCCGACATGCAGGTCATGAAGATATAGCGGGGGGTTAAGCCGCTTTCGTCCTTAATCTTTCGGACGACCGCAAGCTGGTCAATATCCTGAATAACAATGTTGAGCCACCAACCACGCAGGGCCGACCACATTTGATTTAACGGGTCACTATGCGCCTGAGCAATGGTCAGGGGTTCTTGTTCAGCAACGCTGCCCATCGCCCCCGACTTGCTTGTTTCCGACATTTAGGCAGCCAGTTTGCGCAGCACATAGTGCAAAATGCCGCCGTTCAGGAAATATTCCATTTCATTGGCGGTATCTATCCGGCACTGAGTTTTGAACGTCGCGGTGGTGCCGTCGGTGCGGGTCATTTCAACCTCTACCTCTTGCAGCGGTTTCAGAGTCGCGACGCCCTTGATGGTGAAGCTTTCGCTGCCATCAAGGTTCAAGGTGTTGCGGTTCACACCCTCAGCAAATTGCAGCGGCAAAACGCCCATGCCGACTAAGTTTGAACGGTGGATCCGTTCAAAGCTCTCCACGATCACGGCTTTCACACCCAGCAAATTCGTGCCCTTCGCCGCCCAGTCGCGGCTGGAGCCGGTGCCATATTGTTCGCCGCCGATGACGACGAGGTCATTTCCGTCGGCTTTGTGGCGCATGGCGGCGTCGTAGATGGGCATGATTTCGCCGTTATATTTGGTGTAGCCGCCTTCTTTTCCGTCGGCCATTTGGTTTTTGATGCGGATGTTGGCGAAGGTGCCGCGCATCATGACTTCGTGATTGCCCCGGCGCGAGCCGTAGCTGTTAAAGTCGGCTTTGCTAACCTGATGATTTTTAAGGTATTCTCCGGCTGGGCTATCCTCTTTGATCGATCCAGCGGGGGAAATATGGTCGGTCGTGATGCTATCGCCCAAAACCGCCAAAGTCTTTGCATCGATAATGTCGCCCACCGGCGCAGGTGTCATTTCCATGCCGTCAAAATAGGGCGGATTGGCGACGTAAGTGGACCCCGCCCGCCATTGATAGGTATCGCCGCCGGTCACATCGATCGCGCGCCATGCTTCATCGCCGTTGTAAACGTTGGCATAGCGGCTCATAAACATATCGCGGTTCACCGCGCCGGCCATGGCCACATTCACCTCTTCATTGGTGGGCCAGATATCGCGCAGAAACACATCTTCGCCGTCCGATCCCACACCAATCGGCGTTTCATACATATCCTCCCGCACCGTGCCCTTAATCGCATAAGCAACGACCAGCGGCGGAGAGGCGAGATAGTTTGCTTTCACATCCTGGCTCACCCGGCCTTCAAAATTGCGGTTGCCCGACAAAACCGATGTTGCCACCAGGCCATTGTCGTTAATCGCCCGCGAAATTGCAGGGGCCAGCGGACCTGAGTTACCGATGCAAGTGGTGCAGCCATAACCGACAAGGTTAAAGCCCAGCGCATCCAGATCATCCTGAAGCCCCGCTTTGATCAGATAATCGGTCACCACCTGGCTTCCTGGTGCCAGCGAGCTTTTCACCCATGGTTTGCGCGAAAGCCCGCGTTCCCGCGCCTTTTTCGCGACCAGACCCGCGGCGATCAAGACGCTGGGGTTCGATGTGTTGGTGCAGCTGGTAATCGCGGCAATGGTGACATCGCCGTGGCCCAAATCGAAATCTTCGCCCTCCACCGCAACGCGTTTATGCGCGTCATCGGCCTTAAACACTTCGATAATGTCGCGGTTAAACCCTTCGTCCAGATCGGCCATAGACACGCGCTGCTGCGGCAATTTTGGCCCCGATAGCGACGGCACGACGCTGTTCATATCCAGCTCCAGCGTCTTGGTATAAATCATTTCGGGCGCATCATCATGGCGCCAGAAACCTTGCGCCTTGGCATAGGCTTCGGTCAACGCCACCGTCTCATCACTGCGGCCGGTCAGGCGCAGATAGTCGAGCGTTTTGTCATCAATTGGGAAATAGCCGCAGGTCGCGCCATATTCGGGCGCCATATTGGCAATCGTTGCGCGGTCGGCAAGGCTAAGCGCCGCAACGCCGGGGCCGTAAAATTCCACAAAGCGGCCCACAACGCCCACTTCGCGCAGCATTTGGACGCAGGTTAAAACGAGGTCGGTCGCGGTAATGCCCTCGGCCAATTCGCCGGTTAATTTGAAACCGACAACTTCGGGGATCAACATCGATACCGGTTGACCCAGCATCGCGGCCTCCGCCTCAATCCCGCCCACGCCCCAGCCCAGCACGCCCAGACCGTTAATCATCGTCGTGTGGCTGTCGGTGCCAACACAGGTATCGGGATAGGCAACCTCGGCGCCATTTTCATCCTGCGACGACCAAACCGCGCGGGCGATATTTTCCAGATTCACCTGATGACAAATGCCGGTGCCGGGGGGCACAACGGCGAAATTGTCAAACGCTTTCGATCCCCATTTCAGGAATTCATAGCGTTCCATATTGCGTTCATATTCGAGCGCGACGTTATTTTCGAACGCTTTGGGTGTGCCAAATTCATCGACCATGACGCTATGGTCAATCACCAGATGCACCGGCACCTGCGGATTGATTTTCTGCGCATCTCCGCCCAGAGCTTTAATCCCGTCGCGCATCGCGGCAAGGTCAACAACCGCGGGAACGCCGGTGAAATCCTGCATCAACACGCGCGCCGGACGATATTGAATTTCGGCCGCGCTTTTCGCCTCTTTCTGCCAATCGACAACCGCCTGCGCATCGGCGGCGGCAACGGTAAAGCCGCCATCTTCAAACCGCAGCATATTTTCGAGCAAGACTTTGAGCGTATAGGGAAGCCGCGAAATATCCCCCAGCTTCGCCGCGGCTTTATCCAGCGAATAATAGGCATATTCCTTGCCATTCACATTCAGCATGTCGCGGGTGGAAAGCGTGTCTTGGCCAGTGGTCGTCATAATATGCCTCATCAAAAAGTGATGCTTTCTGCCGGTTGGTGATGACAGCGCGCTCGGTCCGTTATTCAGACCGCAAGACGAGTATCAAACCGGCATGAAAGCGGGAGATTCGTAATGTGTCAGCGCTTTAGCGCAGGCGTGCGGTGTGCGCAATGGGCGGAGGGTGCGTTTTGAGAGTTTAAGCAGATGCGTCAATCATTCCATATCATTGTAAAATAGAACACAGAAATTAACATAATATAGTTGATGGATATTCTGTCCCGAAGACAATTATTTATCGTCCATGACATATAAGATTAAAGACCGGTGGAATCATAGCAAAGCAGCGGAAGAGCATATCAATGTGATATTTGATTATCCTGAAAAGCCCGGCTGGGATATCGCATTTCCAATCCGGTGTCGGCGTGCGGGATTAGAGCTTGAGAAACAGCATGAAGTCGAAGCTTATGTAAAATCAATGTACGAAATGTTGAATCCAGAAAATTGGCCTGAATGGCAAGAAAAAGCGAAAAAGCATTGGGCCAAATCACGATCAACTGTAACAAAACCTATATTCGACAAGATGGCCATGAGTTTTGCTTGGTTCACTTATAATGAGCTTCCTACCACATCAAATCCAGCAAGAAGGTTGCAGGATCTCAAAGAAGCTGGATTCACAATCGGTACACGCCGACGTTCAGGCAGTGATTTGGAATTCATATTACTGCCAAAGCCAATCGGGGAAGCTACCGGCTATGAATATTGGTCTGGTGCTTTGCGAAACCGAATTGTTAAAACTTTAAAAAATTATGACGCTTATGAAGGTAAGGTCGGCAATCCAAAGCATCTGCTACCCGATCATAAATTTCCTGAAATCCGGTGGGATAGAAATACTAAACGAGATTCTCTGGAAGACTTAACTGATGCAGAAATTCACAGTGATTTTCAACTGATCACCAATCAGCGTAATCAGCAAAAGCGCGAAGTTTGCCGTAAATGTTTGCAAACAGGCAAGCGCGGCCATCCATTTGGCATTCAATATTTTTATAAAGGTGATATCGACTGGCCTATCGATGTTCAAACAACAGGTAAAGGGGCAGAAGCAGGGTGTCATGGATGCGGCTGGTATGATCTCGAAAAATGGCGGCAGTCATTACAAAAATTAGTTTGAGCTGGTTAAGCCCGCCCTGATCGCCAAACCAATTTTTTCAGCTAGCAAGCATGGGACAGCATTACCGATTTGCCAGTAAGCTTTCTTCATTCCGCCTTTGAAGAAAAAATCATCAGGGAATGTTTGCAGTCTGGCCAGCTCTCTAGCCGAAAGAACACGATTTTTTTCGTAATGTATATGTGTGCCTCCATGATTTTCTTTTGCAGCCATACTAGGTACGCCTGAATATTGACGCTTGAATGCGTCACGAAAGGTTTCATACAACGACCCACCTGCGGGTACTTTGGAAATTCTAGCTTCATAAGCAGCCGAGTGATTGGTCCATTCATGGTTGGTTGCGGGATCGCGCGGTAAGTTTTTTAAATCGTCCATTGCATCATTAATCGAGATATAGTTGTCCCTAGAATGCGTTGGCTTGGGATAGGGATTTTTTACGTTGAGCCTATTTCCTACGAAGATAGCGCGAGTACGTAACTGTGGCACGCCATATTCTGCCGCCTCCAAAATTCGCACAGATGTTTCGGGATAGCCAATATCCTCGAACTTCTGCAGGATGGCATTTGTCACGGCACCTTTTTGCATTGTTAATATGCCGGGAACATTTTCCATGACAAAAAATTCTGGCTGGCAAATTTCAACCAGCCTGCAAAACTCTAGAAACAATTCATTCCGAGGATCATCAATCTGTCTTTTTCCTGCGACTGAAAAACCTTGGCATGGCGGTCCGCCGACAAGAACATCTAGTTTTCGGCCTTCCAGAACTGATTTGATTTTTGTTTCGGACAAATCGGCTACATCACCTTCAAAATGATAACTTTCTGGAAAATTATGACGCAGTGTCTCTGATGCGTGTTTGTTAATCTCTGCTGAAAAAGCTTTGCGAAATCCCGCGCTTCTAAATCCTACGGATAGGCCGCCTGCGCCGGAAAAAATATCGCCAAACAGTGGCGTTCCATTCATTGAAACTTTATCGGTATCTACCTCGCGCCAGTTGGAATTGAATATCGACATATCCAAATCCTCACGAATGCGCGAATATCTGCTGGTTGCGGTTGCTGCCCCTGCCAATCAAGCCTCCTGAAAATATAGTTTATAGTACGAATACACGCAATACGAATACAAGCATATAGTGTCTACACACTATAGTTGATATTTAGTCAAGGTAATTTGTGCCATCCCAGCACAATGGATATGAGAAATCTGATCGCCAAAAATGTAAAGGCTGCACGTGTTTCACGCGGTGTAACGCAGGCTGCGTTCGCTGAATTATGTGGTTTTAGCCAGCAATATCTCAGCGACTTGGAAAATGGCAAGCGCAACCCCACGGTGATAACTTTATATGAAATATCGCGTGCATTAAAGGTTGAGGTGCATTTACTTATAATGCAGCACGAGGATGAGAGTTGGTTACTATCCTGAAATACCCCCTTTCCTACAAATAACCAAATAGGTTAGACCTGATTCACCCTATAACCATTGGAGTGAATCAATATGTCTCTTTCTTCTCTCTCGGTCCCGGCTCGGCAGGGCAGGGCTGCGGATGTGCTGGCGCGGCGGTTTGTTCGGTTGTCGCGCTCGGTTTCGGTTTTTGACCATGATGCGTTGGAGGATTATTTTGCGCTGCAACGCGGCGATCTGCGGCCCTCGCCCGATGAACAGGAATGCGCGCGGCCCGCGATCTGCTTTGACCTGATAGGACAGATTCGATGAGCGGCGGGCCGGATAAGGCGGCGGCCAAGGCGGGCGCTGATGCTGTTGCTGCTGTGGATACTAACGCGCTCATGCCCAACCCGCTTATGCCCGGCCTGCGCATACGGCAGGATGGGTGGACGCCGGCGCGCACGCGGTTATTCCTCGCCGTGCTTGGCCAAAGCGGCTGTATCCGCGATGCGGCGCGGGTGGCGGGTATATCCAAATCCGCCGCTTACCGGGCAAAGGAGCGCTTTCCGCTGTTCTCTGATGCATGGGACAAGGCGATGGCCGGGGCGCAGCGCGGATTGCAGGCGATTGCCTGGCAACGCGCGGTTGAGGGCAAGGAAACCGTCATCATCCGCAAAGGCGAAGAGGTCGAGCGGCGGATCACCCCCGATAGCAGCATCCTCGCGCTGCTGCTGAAACAAGGGCGGCTGACCAAAGAGGATGAGGCAGAGCAGATCAGCTATGCCGAATGGGAGCAGGGATACCGCTTTGACGGGTGGGGCCGCAAATATAAGGGCATGTCGGGGGAGGAGACCAAGGCCGCGTTGCTCGCCAAGCTGGCGCAGATGCGCGAACGGATGAACGGTCCTTAAATGGGAGGGGGGCGGCGGGGAGGGGCATATTATGCGGCCGATCTTTACCGCTTGTTAACCAAAATTGCGCGATAACGGGGTGCGACCTTCAATTTTGGGTGAAATAGCAGGATAACGCACGGGAAATGCAATGATATACGCAATGAATTTTAAGACGAGTGGAATCAAAAAGCTGCCGCTGCGCACCGCTTATGCGGCGGCGTTGATGTTGGCGGCGGCGTCGGGATCGGTGATCGCCTTTGCTAGCTCCGCATTTGCGCAAACCGCACCGGCGCAGGCTCAGGCCGCGCCTGTCACCCTGTCGAGCAAAGCGATGATCGAACGCAGCGAGACGGGCGCCGACGGCGTGCAGAAAACCGTGCTGAAGGACCCGTCCGAGGTCATCGTCGTCCCCGGCGACCGCGTGGTGTTCACGCTGACTTATGAAAATAGAGGCAGCGAGCCTGCCGTCTCCTTTCGCGCCACCAACCCGATGCCCGGCCCGATTCAGTTTATCTCCGCTGCCGAAGAATGGGCGGAAATGTCGGTCGATGGCGGCGTCACCTGGGGCCGTTTGGAGCAGCTGAGCGTGACCGATACTCCCGCAGCTGCTGGCGAAGGTGAGGCTGAAGGCGGGGGCGAAGGCCAGCAGGGGCAATCGCCCGCGGCCCCGATCACCCGCTCCGCCGATGCGAAGGATGTCACGCATGTCCGCTGGGTCTTTACCGACCCAATTCCTGCGGGCGCGAAGGGCAGCATATCCTATCGCGGCGTGGTGAAGTAACCCCGCCAAACCCTAACGCCCATGGTTAATCCGGTCGCAGTGATTCGGCTTTCTCGCGGGTTTTGCCGGGTCTCGGCTTGGGCTCATCCGGCTTTTGTTAACTTTTACCTTAACCTATTCTCTCGCCCTGTCCCATGTTGATACATTGGCGGCATGGCGGGGGGCATTGTTGCGACAAAGCGCCGCGTTAACCACTATTTAAGGTGGTATTATGCCCCGTCTCCCCGCACCTTGTGTCCATAAACACAGGAGCAAACGCGATGCGTGCCAGTAAAAATCCGATGAAAACCCTATTGATCAGCGCCGCCGCGCTGTCGATGCCCTTCGCGCTCGCCGCATGCGGTAGCAAAGACGGCAATGAAGAGGCCGTGGCGCAGCTGGATGAGAAGCTGGTGGGGCAGGGCAGCGATCCTGCGATGAACACCGCGCTCGACGACCGCATATTGGTCGATCCCAATTTAACCGATAGCGCCAATGTCACCACCGTCAGCGAGGCAGCACAGCCGCTGAACGGCGAACGCCCCGCCGATACCGGCGTTGAAGGCGCGGTCGCATCGGCGGCGGAGCTGGACGGCGGCAAGTTAATGCGGGCGCCCACGCCCACCGTGGTTGGCGCAGAAGATTGCCAAAGCTGCGGCGAAAATCGTGCTGTCACGCTGGGCGGCCTTGCCCGCGACCAAGAAATGCAGCGCGGCAAAGGCACCTGCGATGCCAAATTGCAATATGGCGCCGCATGGGCAAGCCGTATGCCCACCGAATTCCCCGTCTATCCGAAAGGCCGAGTGAAAGAAGCCGGCGGCGTTGACGGCGGCATTTGCGACATTCGCGTGGTCAGCTTCGTCACATCATCGGCGATGCAGGATGTCGTGGATTACTACTACACCCGTGCCAGGCGCAGCGGATTCACCGCCGAATATCAAATCCGCGCCGGTGAACATACGCTGGGCGGCGTGCGGGACAATGACGGCGGCGCCTATGTCGTCACCTTCAACAAAACAGCGGGCGGGACGGCGGTCGATATCGTCGCCAATAACGGCCGCTAGGCTTACCCCAATTATGGTGCCAGTTTACCAGGGTCCGGATCCTAGATTCATCAACCCGCAGGAAAGCTACAGTTGAGACATACAATTGTAAGCGGCCGCAGGAATGGGCGAGGATCAATTACTACTGATCACCCGCCCTATTCTTCAATCAAAAACGGAAAGTTGCCTCCACGCCGTAGGTGCGCGGTGCGCCTCTGGCGAAATAATCTTGATAAAAGGCATTTAGATTCAGACCATAGCCATAGTAGAATTTGTCGGTGAGATTTTTTCCCCATAGGCTGATGGACATGCTTTCATCAAAAGTATAGGTCGCCCTTGCATTGACTAGCACATAGCCTGGATTTCCGCAGGCAATTTCCGGCGTGGCCAGTAACACAAGCGATCCGGCCGCAGGCTGATCACAGGGATCTTGCCCGTAATTGCCGAAAGGATCGAAGAAATAGCGTCCGGTATATTGCACGTCGCCGCGTATCTGGAATTTATGCTTCCCGGTATCCAGCAACGTCAGGTCGACGCCCGCAGACGCTGTGAATTCGGGTGCGTTTGGAAAGCGGTTGCCATTGATGTTGAGCGTTAGGCTGGTGGGGTCCGTTGGATCAATATTGTTGCCCTTATATTTGGTGTTAAGGTAGCCGAGTGCGGCGTCAAACCGAAGAGTGTCGATTGCCTGAAATGCCAACTCTGCTTCCGCCCCGAACACCCGGCCATTGGCCGCCCGCAGAAATGACGTAGCGCCGATAATTTGGGCAATTTGCTGATTCTTATAATCATAGTAGAAGCCGGCAAGGTTTAGCTGCACCCGATTATCCAAAAAGCGCGATTTTAAACCAACTTCGAAAGCATCAACCTGTTCCGGCTCAAGGAAATATACCTGGCTGATATCCTGATAGGCAAGGCCGTTGTAAGTCCCGGACCGATAGCCGCGGCTATAGCTCGCATATGCCAACACATCTTCGGCCAGTTTGTAATCGACAACGATGCGGCCGGTGAATTCGCCCGAGCTTTCCTGTTCATTCACAGCGGGTAAGGCCGGGTCGAAGGGAAAACTGAAAGGCACTAGACTAGCCGCTGGAGTAACACCGTCGAGCGCAAATAGCGTAGTGCGCGCATCGCTATATTTCACTTTATCCCATGTGTAGCGCAGACCGAGCGTAATGGTGAGACTGTCGGTTGCTTCCCAAGCAGCCTCGCCGTAGATCGCGGTTGACGGCCGGGTTAGGGTAAATTGCTGGTCCGCCAAAATGGGCCCAAACGGCGGCGCACCAGCAGCGGCGCAGGCCGCCTGAAATGTTGTACCACCGGCGGTGTTGGTTGCGGCCACATCTGCATTGAAAGCAATCAAGCTGCGGGCATCAAAATACCCATTGGGATTTACGACAACCGGCGCGCAAAAGCCCGGACTGGCGGGCGTCAAGGTGGGGTCTAAAGCAAATGCGGGCAGGATGCTGAGCGAATTTCCGACCGCAATTGGAATATTGTTGAACCCTCCGGGCACGCCTGCACCCAGCAGCAGCGGCCGCAGAAACCCGAAGAAATCAGGTTCATTTTGCGTGTCGATACTGTCACGGCCATAATAAAATCCAGCAATCAGCTTGAACCTGTCGCCATCATACGCAAGGCGCAGATCTTGATTGAAATTCTCGCTCTGCGAATTGTAACGGATCGCGCAGATATCGATGGGCGAACCGTCACAATCGAACGGTGACAAGCGATATTCACCTTTATCATAGCCGGTGATCGAGGTGAAGGTGATGTCATCGGAAAGCTCTGCCTCAATCGTCAGGGACACACCGCGCGACGCAGTAAAATATTCACCCGCTGTGTCAGATTGAATTTCGTTTTCGCGCAGCACACGTCCGCCCAGCTCGGGACGGGGGTCGAAACGCGAATAGCCCGCCGCATTCGTGCGGCCTTGCAAATATCCAATGCCATATGGGATATCCTGACGCGGGTCGTTCTTGGCAAAATACCCCTTCATTGTAATATCGAGCCCATCGGCCGGTTGGAACCGGAAGGTCAAGCGGCCTGCATAGGAATCGCTGTTGGCATAGTCTTGGCCGTCCACAGGGTTGAAGGTGTAGCCATCACCTTTTGTGCGAGTAAACGCCGCGCGCAGGCCCGCTTTATCCTCTGCGAGAGTTAGTTCCAATGCGCCCTCGGCTCTGATGGTATTGTAGTTTCCATAGCCGAGCGTAGCGTAGCCCGTTGTCCCGGACAGGCTTGGCTTGCGAGTAATAAAATTGATCGCACCGCCTGTGGTGTTGCGGCCATAAAGTGTGCCTTGCGGTCCGCGCAGGACCTCAACGCGTTCTAGGTCATACAGCTGTTGTCCATGCGCCGCACGGAAACTTTGATACACCTCATCAACATACACGCCCACAGGAGAGGCCGTACTGGCGGAAAATTCATTCGCGACCGAAATACCGCGCAGCGAAAAGTTTGGCTGTGTATCGGAATAGGCGGATGTCACCTGTAAGTTGGGCAGGCTGCCCATCAGATCGCTGGTTTCAGAAATGCCTCGCTGGGCTAGGTCGTCTGCGGAAAATGCCGAAATCGCAGCTGGCACTTCCTGCAAATCTTCCGCACGCTTCTGCGCTGTAACGACGATTACGCTCAGACCTTCCTCATTATTTTCGCTCGCCGCTTCCTGAGCAAAGGCAGTTGCAGGAACAACGACACATGCTGCGCTGAGCAAAAGCCGGGTTAAAATATTCGATCCTATTTTTTTCATGACTAATTTCCTTCCTATTTTCAACTCTCTCTGACTTATTCATAAACTCACATTGCGGGCTGCTTTCCGTCTGATTTTGGAACCGCAAGCCAATGGTGGATATCCGCAAAGCGTTCCTTCAACGCTTGTTTGGCGATCTTCCCCGTTTCGCTTCGTCCCACTGCATCAAAGCGAATAAAACGCGGTAATTTATGGGCGGAAATTCGTGCCCTTGCATCACCAACTATGTGCTGTGCTAAACTGGCGCCTTCGCCCGCAGAATTGGTTTCAATTATCGCTGCAACGGCTTCGCCCAGATCGGTATCGGGAATGCCGAATACAGCGCAGTCCGCGACGGCAGGATGCGCCATAAGCGCGGCCTCCACTTCAGAAGGATAAATATTGACGCCGCCCGATATAACGGTGAAGTTTTTGCGATCGGTGAGGAAGAGATATCCATCTGCATCAACATATCCGATGTCCCCCATTGTGGCCCAGCCTTGCGCGTTATGCGCCAACAGGGTCTTCGCCGTGTCACCATGATAGGAAAGGCGGGCCTTACCTTCGAAATACACATTGCCTATTTCTCCCGGACCCACTTCGGCGCCGGTATCGTCAACTATGTGAACTTTGCATCCATGGGGTCGCCCGACGCTTCCCGGGCGTTCAAGCCATTCAGGTGAATTGATATGAGTAAAGCCAACGCTCTCGGTTCCTGAGTAATATTCGTGAAGTATAGGCCCCCACCATGTAATCATGTCTCGTTTTACAGCGGGCGGACATGGCGCGCCGGCGTGGATAGCTACCTGATGGCTTGTTAAGCGTTGCTTGTCGCGGACATCGCTGGGCAAAGCCAGTAGGCGGCTGAACATCGTCGGCACCCATTGGCTATGGGTAATATGTTCTTGGTCAATGATGGACAAAGTGGCTTCGGCATCAAAACGCTGCATCGCCACAATCTTTGCACCGCATCGCAGAAGGTTCATCGCAAAGCGCAGCGGTGCCGCATGATACAGCGGCGCGGGTGAGAGAAATATGGTGTCCTGCGAAAATCCAAACAGTTTCTCACCGCGCTCTACCCGCCGGCTATCGCTGCCCAACGGCTCGAAAGAAAGCTGCCTGCGCACCCCTTTGGGTTTGCCGGTCGTGCCGGAGGTATAGAGCATATCGCCGCCTTCAACGGCGGGCGGAGCAGCATAATTACCAAACTGCTCTTCGATCCCGTCAAGGGGCAGTGTCAACAGATCGAGGCCTGCAGCTGCTTCCTCACTAACTTTGATAAACGCACCATCAACTACTAATGCTTTCGCCCCGCTATCTGATAGAATATAGCGTATTTCGCTCGCTGTCAGCCGCGTAGGAATGGGTAGATAATAGAGCCCTGATCGCTGCGCGGCCCAAGCAGCCCCCAAAAATTCGGCGCGATTGGAAATGAGCAGGGCAAGCACATCGCCTTGCTTAAATCCGTTATGAAACAGCAAAGCTGCCAACGCGGCGCTCCAGTTATTCAGCTTGCTATAGGTCCAGCGTTGCTCGCCAAACACCAATGCCTCTCGGTCGGGTGCCTGCGCTGCGATGGTGCCGGGATGCAGGCTCACAGCTTTTCCTTCGCCAGATGGTCGGACAGATGAGCGGTTTCATTGATGCTGACGACGGTTAACTTGTCGAGCGCGCTTCCCGTCAATCGCGTGATCGAACAATAATCGGGGACGAAGTTGGCAATCCCGTCCAGCCCTAGTGCATGGGTCAACAGAATGTTGATTGGAAATCCATGGGTGAAAATCGCCAGCGTCTTTCGCCTTTGATTTTGGAAGAGGCTGGCAAATCCCGCGAGTGTTTCTTGAATAAATTGCTGTTCATCAACATCGAAATAGCCAAGCGGATCGCGTAGAAAATTCTGCCATTCATGCTCGCCTTGGGCGCGTATACTTTCGACATTGGCATAACGGCCACCATAGCGGTCAATTTCGCCCAGCGCGGTCAGGCTGGCCATTTCTGCACTCAAAAGTTTCGCCAAAGGCGCGGCGGTGTCGCGCGCCCGGTCCATGCCGGAATGGATTACAGCGTCAATACCCTCATGGCGCAGATATTGGGCGGTATAATCTGCTTGCTGCCTGCCGATATCGGATAGTGGCGGATTGGCAAGAGTGGCAGCGCCATTCGTTTCGGGTTTTCCGTGACGGACCAAGATCAACCGCATATCAGTCCCCGCCCCGGACTGGTCCTAGGCGCTTTGCATGATATCCGCCGTCAACTTTCAGATCGGTTCCATTTACCCAGCTGGCCGCATCCGAAAGCAGAAAGGCAACCGATGCAGCAATTTCATCCGGGCGGCCATGTCGTCCCGCAATGCGGGCGGCAGCAGCAATCTTCTCGGTACCAATAGACGCTTCAAAGTCGGCGAGGATCGGGGTTTCGACAGGTCCCGGGCTAACCGTATTTATCCGAATATGTTTATCTGAAAGCTCAAAGGTCTGAAGCGTTGCCCACCGATTTAGCAGCGCCTTTGACAGCTCATAGGCAGCCTTGCCGTCTCTGTTCTGACATGCCGCAGCCAATTGATCCGGCGCGAATGACAGCATACGGTCCAATTCTTCAGCCGAGGCATCGCATCGCAGCGCCGTAATGCTGGACACCGCGACAATCGCTGCGCCTTTCCGCAATTTGGGGAGCAGCGCTTCGGTCAACAGCCGAGGCGCATGGATGTTTACGGCCAAGATTGTTGCAATGGGGGCGGTGCCCGGAACACCGGCAACCAGCGCCAGCCCAGCGAGCGGCGCGTCTAATTTTTCCACCGTTGCTGCAATCGCGGCGGCATCGGTGAGGTCACATACAAGGTCGCAGCCTTCGCCCTGCTGCCGGTCCAGACCAATCGGAATATCACCTGCTGCTTTTACCTGCCGGTAAAGCGCAAGGCCGATACCGCTTGCTGCGCCCGTTATGACGATGCGGCGGCTCATGAAAAGCGCACCATCATTTTTGTCCAGCCAGTGAACCAGTTAGACGGCAGGCGCTCGGGCGCTTCACAAAGCTCAATTTGCTGAACCTGCCGCGCTAGAGCTTCAAAAAACAGCTTAGTTTCAAACCGGGCTAGATGGGTACCCAAACAAAAATGCGCGCCGATGCCAAAGCCCATATGCGGGTTGGGGCTGCGGTCCAATACCAGCTTATCCGGGTCAGCAAATACGGCTTCATCCCGGTTGGCGCTTGCAAACCAGAGCACTAGTTTGTCGCCTTTACAGATTTTCTGGCCGGCAAGCTCGGTGTCTTGCGATGCTGTGCGCCGCATATGTGTAACAGGTGAGACAAACCGGCACATTTCTTCAATCGCAGAAGGGATCAGGCCCGGCGTATCGCGCAATTTCGGCCAGTCATCTTGCCGCACAAGCTGGGCAAGCCCGCCGGTCATCAGGAACCGGGTCGTTTCATTACCCGCGACGGTCAACAGCATGAAATAGGCGTCAAGCATCTGCTGCTCGAGCGGCGCGTCATTCAGCTTGGCCTGTACCAGCAGGCTGGCGATATCATCGGCATTCGCATTGCGTTTCTGGTCGGCCAGACCTCGGAAATACTCAAATAAATGCGCGCGTGCTTCTGCCTGCTCTTCATTGGTGGCGCGCACATCGGACATCAGATTTGCCCAATCGACAAGCAACGGCGCCTCATCATCAGGAACACCTAGCATGGCGGCAATGACCAGCATTGGCAGGCGAATGGCGATTTTTTCAACATAGTCAGAAACTTCGCCTCGTGGCACGTCCGCCAAAAGCGCATCAACGATATCGGCAAACTGTTCCGACCTTTTTTCAACCGCGCTGCGCGATAATCCAGGCATGACGATGGCGCGCAATTTGCCGTGTATTGGAAGGTCGCTGTTATGCACGCTGGGCGCACCGTGACCTTCGGCCCGCCTGTTTTTAATTTGCGTTCCTTCACCGGAAATGAATATCGTATGCTGGCGCGCAGCTTGCTCCACGTCACAATAACGCACCGCTGACCAGAAACCCGCCCCGTCTGGTTCCGGATTAAAATACAGCCCAGAGGAACCGCGCAATTCGCGAAAAAGATCGTGTTCAGCGGACGCTGTAAATGCTGCAAGGTCGAGAAGATTGACCGCACTCATTCGGCGCCGCCAAATATAGTCCGGTACCAGATCAGGCCGCAGCTTTTACCAAGCCGCTCAACAAAGGCATCGTCAGGATCTTCTGCTGCAAGTCCTATTTGGACATAGGCAAGCTGTTCAGTAAGCGCGCTTAGCCCTTCGGCGACCATTTCGGTATCGGGTATCGCAGCGATATCGCCGCTTTGTATCAACTGGTCGAGAAGCCGCTGGGTCCTCAGTGTGAAACGCCCGCGTATCTTCAACCACATTTCGCGAAAGCCGCTATCTTCGTTACGCGCGGCCGCTTCACGAGCTACACGCAAAAGAAGCCGGTTTTCTCGATATTCCCGGAAAAATAGGATGTTTCGTTTTTCGAGCAATTCGAGGGTTATGCCTCGTTTATCGCCGTCCGCTGAACCAGCTGCTTTGCCCGATGTATGCCGTAATCCGTCATTCAGCCGTTCCAAAACGGCGAGCAAAATGGCGTCTTTATCGGCGAAATGGCGGTAGAAAAGGCCATGACTGATTCCTGCTTTTTTGACGATGTCGGAAATACGGGCAGCATCGTAGCCCAACTTGCCGAAGATCACGGCCGCCGCGGCCAATAGCTTTTCTCTTGTCGCCTTGCCCTTGCGAGTAGGCGGCAGATGGTCCTCTACCACATTGGCGATCAACTGATCCATCAACTCTCCCTTTTCCAAGCCGGCCCCTGTCCACGCTCAGGCCAGCGTCCCGTTTACCCTACAAAAGGACTTGCTCTTATAGTGCATTTTTGCAAAAGTGATGTCAATGTCACTTTTTAATCGTTTCATTAAATCGGTAATAAATTGTGATACTATTATGAAAAGCAGTCTTTTTTTGAGGAGAGAGAGATGGGCAGACTAGCGAATAAGACAGCTATTATTACAGGTGCTACCGGCGGAATCGGATCGGCAACGGCGGCAAAATTCCTGGCGGACGGCGCAAATGTAATGCTTGCCGGACGCGATTTGGCCCGGCTTCAGGCCACAAAAGAAAAGCTAGGCGGCGGCGATATGATCGCTTGCTGCGCTGGACAGCCCGCAGAGGAAAAAGACGTCGAAGCGTTAATCAAAGCGACCGTCGCCGCCTTTGGCGGTGTCGATATTATGGTCGCCAACGCAGGCAGCGAGGGCAAGGTTTGCCCGCTCACCCTGACCAGCGTTGAGGATTTCGATGCTGTGCAGATTGCGAATATTCGAGGCACATTTTTGGCTATCAAACACGGTGCATTGGCGATGATGGAAAAAGGCGGCTCGATCATTGCGATGTCATCGGTAACGGGAACTGTCGGCGTTGCGGGAATTGGTCCATATACAGCCAGCAAGCATGGCATTGTGGGTTTAGTAAAAGCAGCAGCAGCAGAGCTGGCGGCTGCACATATCCGGGTAAATGCCGTTGCTCCCGCACCGATTGATAATGCGATGATGGCGTCCATTGAGGGGCAGGCATCTCCCGATGATCCATCTGCTGCGCGTGCCGGTTTTTCCGCGCTTATTCCAATGGGCCGATATGGAACCAATGAAGAAGTGGCCAATATTGTTACCTTCTTAGCCAGCGATGAAGCCAGCTTCTGCACCGGCGGTAACTATCCCGTCGATGGCGGCTTCTTAGCATTGTGAAGGGGTTGCAAAATGATTGACACCGAACCGTATCTCGCCGCGTTGCTTGAAAAACGGAAACAGCGGCGAACAATGCCGCCGTATCTGCCGCAAAATGACGCGGGTGTGGCCGCAATGTTGCAAGACTTTTTTTCCAAAGAGCGTCCGGGTGCAAGCGTCAGTGATGTCGCGCGCATGGGCGGCGGTGCATCTAAGGAGCAATTTGTTTTTACGCTCTCCGGCTCCGATGGCGAAGCCGAAAAATTCGTGCTGCGGATGGACCCATTGGAAGGCATAACGGAAACCAGCCGGGCGCGCGAATATGAGATTTTGATGGCGTTCCAAGGTGTCGTTCCGGTTCCCAAACCAATATGGCTGGACGCCGATGGCGCTCATTTTGGGCAGCCCGCTGTCATCATGGAATTTGTTGGCGGCGTCACCAAACCGGCCAGTGACGGCGTTACCGTCACCGGCCTTGGCACTGTACTTGGCGATCCTTTGCGGGGCAAAATTCTCCCTCAATTTACCGCCATGCTGGCGAAGATACATAATTTTGATTGGCAATTGGCGCATCTGCCCAGCTTCACCGCTCCGCTAGCCGATCCGAAACAGCCGACTCGTTGGCTCATCAATTTCTGGAAAGAGCTATTGGAGCAGGATGCGATAACAAAGGAGCCCGCCTTGCGGCTAGCCACACAGTGGTTGGAAGATAATATTCCCGACTGTCCGAAGGTCGGCGTGGTTCACGGCGACTACCGAACCGGCAATTATCTTTTCGACGAAGCCAGCGGTGAAATTACCGCCATGCTTGATTGGGAAATGTGCTATCTTGGCGATTATCACGATGATCTTGCATGGTTGTTGCAGCCCGTTTTCGGGAGCAAAATCGATGGTATTTTCCGCGCCAGTGATCTGTTGCCGCCCCGTGAGATGATCGCCGCCTATGAGGCCGCGAGCGGTAACATAGTGAACCCCAAATCTTTGCATTATTTTACCGTCTTTAATGCATGGAAAAGCTACATTCTTGTCGCCGCATTAGGAATGAGATCGGCGCGCCACGCACATAATCATCAGGATGTTTTGCTCACGCTGCTCGCAGGAACGGGACCGCTTTTCGTGCATGATCTGGCCCGGCTTTTGCAAATGGAGGAAAGTCAATGAACCCCTCAATCAACGACCGCCTCAGCAGCGTATTGCGCGCATTGGAAACTGTCATTCTGCCTGCGCTACCTGCGTCTGCCAGCCTTGCACAAGAGCAAGTGATGATGGCCATGGGACAGCTTCAAATCATTCAGGGCACATTGGATCATGTTCCGGCCTATGAAGCAGAGGAGCTGGCCGATATCACCGCAATGGGAGAGGCCATACTTGCTGCGGGCTGCCCTGCTGATGCTGCGCAGCTATTGCGTGCCGCTCTTGGTAATCCGGAAGGGCATCCGCGCGAGCAAACGGAAGCCATCAAATCCGCAATCGACGTGGTGCTGAATGCTATAAAAAACGATCGCGACGCCCATGCTGTAATAGCGTCCGTGATACTTCCGCTAGCTGAAAAACGGGCGATGAAAGACCGGGAATGGTTCAAGATTATGGGCTTCGACATTGAATTAAGCGCAGGCTGACGCCCCAGCGGTCTGCGTGTTCGATGGCTGGCGATAAGTGGAGCGGCGTTTAAGTGCCAGGCAAGTCGTAACGGAGGATGATAATTTCAGAAGACCCATTTTTTCGGTTTGTTTAGGCGCTCTTAAGTAATAGCATCTAAAAATTCAGTAAGAGTATTACGTGAAAAAGGGGGTTAGTATGGGGAAGCATATTTTTTTGTTGCCGGTTTTGATGGCGTCGCCTGCTGCGGCGCAGGTTGTTACCGATCAAACAGCTTCTCCCGCGCAAGGTGACGTGAGCGTCACCATCTATTCGGAAATGGCGTTGGTTGAGGATGTGAGAAATGTGTCGCTGCCCGCCGGGACAAGTCGTCAGGAATTTCCCGATGTGTCGGCCTCGATCCGGCCGGAAACCGTTACCCTGACCGGCGATGGAATCGAGATTGCCGAACAGAATTTTGATTACGACCTGCTATCCCCCGAAAAGCTGATGCAGAAAGCGGAAGGGCAATCGATCACCATCATTCGGAAAGACCCCGTCACTGGTGTTACCGAACCGGAACAGGTTAAGGTGCTGGCCGTCAACGGCGGCGTCGTTATTGAATCAGGTGGTAAGGTTGAGGTGCTGCGTGATGATGGAACGCCGACTCGCGTTATCTTTGACCGTATCCCCCCAAATCTGCGCGCACGGCCAACATTGTCGGTTACGCTTGATTCCGCCAAGTCAGGCACTCGTCCGTTGACCCTGTCTTATCTGAGCAGTGGGCTGGGATGGAAAGCCGATTATGTTGGGCTGTTCGATGAAGCCAAAAATAGCATGGATTTGCAGGGTTGGGTAACGTTGACCAATAGCAGTGGCACTGCTTATCGTGATGCAAAGCTGACACTGGCTGCGGGCGACGTTCTGAAACTCAGCCAGGGTAACCGGTATCGCCGCTACGGCTATGGCTATGGCAATAACAACAATGCCGACAGCTACAACCGTTCAGCGGGTAACGAGGCGAGCGACGAAGAAAAAGTCGGTGATCTTTACCTCTATAATATCGATGGCCGTACCACCATTTCTACTAATCAGAAAAAGCAAGTCAGCTTTCTCGATGTGGCCGGTGTCAGCGCGCAACGTGGTTACCGATTTGAATGCTATTGGGGCTGCCGTCATGAAGAACCCGTGAGCGCGGTTAGCGTGTTAAAATTTAACACCGGCAAGAAAGGCGGACTGGGCAATGCTCTACCTGCAGGCGTCGTGCGCGTATATATGCGCGATGATAAAGGCAAAGCGCGCTTTGTCGGAGAGAGCAATATCGATCACACCCCGACCGGTTCTGACATGGAAATGGCAACCGGCTATGCTTTTGATGTAAAAATATTCCCAATATTGGAGAAGCGGGAAAAAATTCCATGGAAGCGATGGGAAGACACCGTTGAATATCGCATTTACACCGCTGGCGGATTGGCAACAGTACGATCCACTCAGATTACATCGACGTCAACATTCTGGGAAAATACGATCCGCTATAATATTACCAATGCCCGTTCAGTGCCTGTGACTGTCGACATTTGGCAAAATGAGTTGCGAGGATGGTACGAAGAAACTCGGATTACCGACGAGAGTATCAAGGGCGTTCAGGTTGATGCTGACCGGCGCAAATGGCAGGTTCCCGTTCCTGCAAATGGTAAGACCGATCTGGTCGTCACCTTTTTGACGACTTATTGAGGAAAACCGCAATGCGGTGCCTTATCTTCCTTCTGTGTAGTTTATATGTGGCTTTCGGCAGCGCAGCGGGCCTGAAAGCCCAAACTGTGCCAAGCAAGCATATTGTCGTGGCACCAGAGCCGACGGCGCGGACAGTTACAATCTATCGTTCGGCGCGTACCAGGGAGAATGATTTTCTGGAGTTTGATCCAGAGAATGAAGAGCCCTTAAAAGGCTTTGCGATGATTACCGAAACGCGGACGATCAATTTGCCGCCAGGGCAGGTCACCGTCCGTTTTGAAGGTGTAGCCAGCGGCATTATTCCGCAAAGCGCCATATTGATGAAAGCAGATTCTTGGAAAGAGAAAAATTTCGATAGCCGCTTATTGTCGCAGCGTGGGTTGCTGGACGCCTATACAGGGCAGCTTGTTTCCATCAGGGTTACCGATGACAAAACGGGAGAGATTAGAGAAGAGCAAGCAACAATCCTGTCACAGCCCGACCGGTTAATCCTGAAAACCGGTCGCGGTTATGAGGCGGTGAATTGCAGCGATGGTGTTGGCACCATCCTTTTCCCCGGAGTGCCCGTGGACCTAACCGCCAAGCCGACTTTGTCAATGACCACTCGGCCCGATAACAAGGGCGGCAAGATGACGGTTACGCTTGCTTATTTGGCCAATAATTTTGATTGGCAGGCCGATTATGTGGCCACCTTTTCGCCTGACGGTCAATCGCTGCGCCTCTTTGGCTGGATGACAATAGCCAGCAAGGATAGAACCAGTTTTCCGAAAGTAGAATTGAGTGCGGTCGCTGGAACTACCGCCCGTGCGGAATTGAGCGACCACGACGCAGATGCGTTGGAGCGTGAGAAAGAAAATGATCCTTACAGTAGCGATAATATCGACATTAGCTTTGAATGTTGGCCGCAAGGCACAACGGGCCGCGCGCCCTATCTTGCCAATTTGGCATCGCCCTCCATCGCCGATACCAACGAAATTTTTAACATTCAACGGCGCGGCGATGATGGATACGGCGGGGGGGATGATGAAGTTATTGTTGTCACTGGCACAAGGCGAGTGGAGCGCACAGACCTGGGTGATTTGAAACTCTATACCATTCCTTTTTCAACCGATGTTCTGGCCCAGAGTATGAAGCAGGTCCGCTTTTTGGAACCGCGGCAGTTGAAGGGCGAGACCCTGTTCAAAATTCCGCATTACGGCAATGGCGCTGACAATCCGCAGCTTATATTCCGTTTTGAAAATCGCAGAGCCAATGGCGGCGGCGAATCGCTGCCACAGGGCCAAGTGGGGCTTTTCCAACTTGGTTCGCAAGGACGGCAATTACTGGGACAATCGGTCCTTCAAGACAAATCTATCGGAGAAGATGTTGAAATAAAACTGCCCAGTGGTGACGATTATAAAATCGGCTCTGATACCGATACGATAACCACCGGACATGGTTGGGCTGACAAAGAAATGACTGTTAAAAATAACGGGTCCGACAGCGTCTTGATTGAGGTGGAATTTGAAGTGCGAAATTACAATTATGCTCGCTTTTCTAACTCGGTCTTCAAACGCAAAGGAAAACACATCTGGCGCGTGAAACTGGAACCGAACTCATCGGCTCAGCTGCGCTATCGCCTTACCGACAAGCCCGAAGAGGAGGAGGCAGAAGTTTGGTGAAAAAGCAAATGCCGCCCATTGTGATAATTATGGTTAGCACGCGGTTTGTGAACGCTTCCAACCGGTTCTTCTCGCTTAATCCTGTTTGGAAGATGGCTGGGCGTTTTGCCATAATATTGCGCTCCGTTGACCGCTATTCGCTGACAAAACCGGCGCGCGCGTGCGAACCATCGCAAAACGGTTTATTTTCGGAATGCCCGCAGCGGCACAGGCGGGTTGCTTGAGTACGGGCAACCACGCGGCCTGTTCCGGAACAGATTTCCAGCGGTCCTGTAACCGCCAGCGGGCCGTTGCGTTGCGGGCGAATGTCAAGTGCGCCGCCGCGCGTCTGCAGGGCATCCGTTTTGCCCGTCTCTGGTTCGCCCGTCGCGGCAAAGCCGGCGTCATGGTGGCTGCCGTCGCAATAGGGCTTGTTCTTTGACTGCCCGCACCGGCATAATGTCGCGCGGTATCCGTCCAGTTTACTATCGATTATCAAGGTTGCGCGGATGGCCAGCGGACCGCTCTCGCGGATGTGGCAGGTATTGACTTCGGGCGGCTGCTCGGCCGGGTTGCCATCCTTCCGGTCAATCTGAATGGCGCCGGAAGGGCACATACGCGCAATGCTATCAAGCGTATCGATATCGGTTTAATCCGGATTGAGCCAAGGCCCTTCAACATTCGCCAAAAAAGTACGCGGCGCGCCGGTGAGACAGTGGCGCGCATGGATGCAGCGCTTGCCGTTCGGTTCCACCAACGAAAATGCAATCTTCGCCGTCACGTTCGCATAAGTGAGCAAGCCCTTGGGCGACGGCATGATACAGCTCACCAACGGTTTCATAGTCCTGCCCGCTAGGCATAAGCCGCTGTGCTGAGCCCAGTTCACAGTGATAGGCTAGCGCCGAGGCGAAGCCGTCACCATCCACTTCATCGGAACCTTCGGGCCGTTCGAGATACACAAAATGCTGCAGAGTATCGGCGTTAAACGGCGCAAGATCAACTTGTACACCGGCGGGGTGGTAGCCCGGAGTGATTGGAAAATTGGGCCGTCCGAAATGCGGCGCACCGCCAATGGCGACCATCAGGTTCGAAACGAGCGCCAAATGCGTCATCTCATCCACCGCCACATGAACGATTGACTGGCGCCAGCGTTTGACCGCTTCGGATTGCTCCGCGTTCAGCCCTTCGTCTTCGCCAGTCTTCATGCTGAACGCGGCATAAAGATAGCAGCACATGAGGTTATGCTCAATCTCCGCCGCTTCGGTCAGCGTGTAAAGCAGCTGTTCGCGGGTCTCAATTCGGATAGTCGGGTTAGCCATTTCTTTTTCAGCCACGACCCAAGGCCTCAATGACTTTGCGCGCGGCGGCCGCGCTTGATACCTGCTGCTGCCCGGTAATCAGATTGCCGTCCCGCACAGCAAATTCGGCGAGCAGTCCGCCCGTGATGAAGTTAGTGTCCGCAATCTTGATGGCTTCATCCTCAATCCAGAAAGGCTGTATCTTCATGCCAGCTGCCGTTTCGGCGTAACGCTCTTCGCTGTTGGCAAAGCCAGTCCATGTCCTGCCCGTCACCAACAGATCGCCGTTCGACAATTTGGTTTTGAGCAGAACGCAGGTCCCGTGGCAGACAGCGGAAGTAATCCGGCCCGATTCATAGAAATCGGCAATTATTTTATGCAATGGTTCGTTGTCCACCATCGTCACCATAGGGCCCTGTCCGCCGACAAGGAATATCGCATCGAATGTGCCGAGATCGAGTGAAGATAACTTTGGCGTATCCTTAATCAGCGCGGAGGTCAGAGGTGACTTCTTAAAACCGAGCGAGATGATATCCTGCGCCGCATACCCGCTTTCATGCTCGGGATCGCTCCAGCCATCGGCTTCCACATCACCGCCATCGGGCGAGGCGATGGTCACCTCATATCCGGCATGGGTGAACTCGGCCCAAGCATGGCTAAGCTCTGCCCACCAAAAACCGATGGGCCACTGCGTCACAGGAGATACCGCTGGGTTCGACACAATCATGACGATTTTTTTGGGGGAAGCTTGGACTGACATTTGCAACTCCTCTCTCAGATAATGCAAAAATTAAATATCTAATAAAAATGTGACAGATAAATGACTTGCTATCCGGTTTAAGGGGTGATGCACCGAACATAGCATGATTAACCATCCACGAATGTGCAAATGATAGAAAAAAGCCGCTTTGTATCCTCAAGCTCAGCAAAATGCCCAAGGTCATTGAACGCAACATAAGTAACATTGCTGGAAAAGTTCATTGGACTTTTTGCATTGACGGGCGGATGTGATCGGTCGGCCAAGCCCCATGTGGCGAGGATTGGCTGTTTGGGCGCGGGCAGGGCAACGCTTGGGTCCATATAAACCTGATAGGCGCTGGCGAGCGACCATAAGGCGCCATGATCAAATGATTCCTGCGCGCAGCTGCAAAAATGGTCAATCTTGTCGCGGTTACCAACAGAAAGCCTGTACCAATCCGGCATCCGTTTTGGGGCCAAACGTTTCATAATCCATTGCCCGATTATCGGCCGCGCCAATATGCCTTTGGGGTCGCGTGCCGTTTTCCAACGCGCGAAAGCCTCACCGTCTCCGGTCTGCATAAGGACAAGCTTAGACACCAGTTTTGATCTGCGCACGGCAAGGTCAACGGCCGCCAATCCAGCGACGCAGGAAAACGCCAAAATCGCTCCTTCGCCAGCAACGTCCTTAAGGAACAACGCAAGATCATCGTTGGTCTCCCGAAAGCCAAAAGTATAATCTTTGTCCGCCGCCGAAAATCCCATGGCGGGCAGCTCAACAACGATCAGACGAAATCGCGCGCTGAATATCGCGAGTAACTCATCGTATAATTCCAGCGTCACCGGCGGATCCGCCGTAAACACAATGACGGGTCCTTCGCCTTGCTCTCGGTAACGATATTGCACCAATGGACTCCGGTAGAATTTGATGTCCGGCGAACTTTGCGCAGGCCAGCCATTTTTATATTGGGCCATACGGTTGCGCGCGCCCTTGGTATCAAGGCGAAGACCCAACCGGCTTAAAAAACTCAATCTGCTCATCACTGGCCGCCCGGCTGCGTGATTTGAACAGGGGCATCAAACATTTCGACTGCCGCTGGCTTTCCGTATTTCTGCTTGATGGCCGCGTGCCAATCTGCATTGTAAAATGCATCCGCGCTCGCCCGGTCAGTCCACAGATATATTCCGCCGACCAGCTTTTTATTGGCAATCGTGAAATATTTGAAATCAAGCCCCGGCTGCTTGGCAAAAACCGGCACCGCTTCTGCCATACGCTTATTAATTGTGCTGCGCGGCGCATACCAAGGTGCGGGGACTTTAACGATCGCCACGACAGCATCGCTGCCCGCTTCACCGCCAGAGCCGCCTGCGGTCGTAACCGGCACATCAAACCAGGTCAGTTTTGCGGGCGCCCCATATGTTTTTGCGATCCGTTCAGACCATGCTGCGCTGTAGAATGCATCCGCGCTGGCGCGGTCCGCCCACAGATAGACACCGCCAAAGCTGACCTGCGAACGTACAAAATATTTGCGCAGCAGTCCGGGTACTTTTTCGTAGATGGGTATTGCCTGGCGAAATCCAGTATCCAGCTCGGTATCGCTGAGCCCGTTAGGACGCGGGACTTCCACCAAAACGGCTTGGTATCCAGAATGAGGCGGGGATGTGCACGCGGCCAGACCCAATAGCAAGGAAGCGGGGATCTTTCGCGATAGTCTGTGCGTCATGTAACTCTCCATTATGTGAAGGCATGCTGGCGGTTTTGGACAAATGCCGCTATGTGCATAAATGCAAATTAGATATTCAGGATTGAAAATATGCAGGAGCCAAGCTGGGACGCCATAAGATGCTTTACCGTGATTGCGGACAAAGGATCTTTTACTGACGCAAGCGGGAGCCTTGGATTATCAGTGGCGACATTGGGCCGCCGTATAGACAGCCTGGAAGCGGCAGTTGGTTTCAAGTTACTGCGAAGAGGCCCCAGCGGCACCAGCCTAACCGATCAGGGGCGCTCGATACTGAACTTGGCAAAATCCGGCGCGCTTCATCTTGACCAAATTTCACGGGCTGCGCGGGCCATAAATCTGGGGCTCACGCAAACTCCCGTTCGCATATCCTCAACCGAATCCATGATTGCGGATGTGCTCGCTCCCAATTTGCCCAAGCTTTATCAAGCAGTGCCCGGGATATCGGTCGAGCTGGAAACCTCCAACGAACCAGCAAATCTGAATGCGGGAAATACCGATATTGCAGTGCGCCTCGCCCGACCGCGCGCAGACACACTCATAACCAGACAGCTGCAAACAATTGAGCTGGGTCTCTATACATCTCATGCTTATTTGAACGGGCGTGATCCGGCGGCCTTGCAATTGGGCAATGAATATCTGCTCTGGTATGATTCCGCCTTCGGAGAAATCCCCGAAAACATCTGGCTAAAGGATGCCGGACTGGAGCAGATGGTGCGGCTGCGCGCAGGCAGCGTTCGCGCGCTAACCCACGCAGCAACAAACGGCCTCGGCATTGCGCCGCTTCCCGCATTTCTGGCAAATGCGGCAAAACTTGTTCGTATTCCTTCCGCTCCTTTGCCGGACAGAAAGCCTTTTTTGGTGTTCCACCGCGACACCCGAAACAACAAAATCATGAAGCGCGTCCGCCAATGGATTATCGAATGCTGCGAAGCGACGTTTCAGTAGCGTATTGGGTTTAGGAAAATGCGCAAGCGCAGCGCCTGACCAATAGCGATAACTGGGCCAGATATATTGCTCGTTGCTGGCCGCTGCGCAGCAAGTATCGGACGCGTCTGAAGATTGCTGCACGTCATTCCTACGCCGTCCTATTTCGGTTTGACGCGCATGGAGACTGCAATATTCCGACAACCGGTGAATATATATATTTTGGCTAGATGGTTATCAGCGCCGCTACAGGGGCATGGGATAGCGTCCATCGATGAGCGGCAAGGGTAATTGTTATGATAACGCCTCCGCCGAGACATTCTTCAAAAGTCTGAAAGCGGAGCTGATCTGGCGGTAGAAATGGCCAAAATGGCGACACGCGGAGGCTGCCATCTTCCAGTACATCAAAGGGTTCTACAACACCCGGAGACGCCATTCTTATCTGGGCGGCATCAGCCCGCTCGCATTCGAAGCCAAGGCGGCATAATGAGTTTAGTGACCGGAATGAAACCGTTACAAGTCCAGTCTAACCTAACTGGAGACACCTAAAAATGCTAAAAAATTTTAATATAATGGTGAGCCCTGCTGGGTTCGAACCAGCGACCTACTGATTAAAAGTCAGTTGCTCTACCGACTGAGCTAAGGGCCCCCTAGCGTGCCGAGCATATTCGGAACGCGATCGAGAGCGCTTCCCCTAATTGGCTGCGCTTCGTGGGTCAACCCGCTTTGGACGTTTTATTCGGTGAAAAAGATGTTTTATTTGCAATCCGCCGATGGGATCACGCCAATTTCCGGCAATTTGTGCAGCGGGTTGCAAAACAAAGCAGCGCGATTGCATATGGTGGTGGGGTATATGTAGCGCTGGATTCGCGCCGCTCCAAACTCCGCCAGACCAAAGGATGATATCAATATCGAGGATCCGCGCACGCCATTTCTGACCATATTGCCGTCGTCCAAAATGGGCTTCCAATGATTTGAGCTGGAGCAGCAGCTCTGGCGGGGATAAGGGGCTGATGATAATTGCCGCCGCATTGGCATATTGCCGTTGGGACGGGCCCACCGGTGCGCTGCTGATAATCGAGGAGCAATCAAACAGGCTGATGTCGGCCGTTTCCAGCGCATCAAACGCATGGGCAATGATCCGCCGCGGCCCGCCCATATTTGGGTGTCGTTGGTTGGAGCCAAGGGCGATGAGATATACATATTCTGATGTTGAGGTCACCGCGCAGACTTATGCCAAATTGGGGCATATATAAATGGCTTTGACCCGATAAATTTGCGGGCGGCTGAACCGTTGTTATTTACCGCGATAGGCGTCGGGCATCCAGTTGCGGGTCACGACCACTTTATCGCCAACGCGGACATTGTTGAATAATGTGCGGGCAAATTCCAACGGCACGCCGATGCAGCCATGCGTAGCCGATTCGTCGTCAACATCTGCGCCATGAATGGCAACTCCCTTCCATGTCAGCCGCAGATTATATGGCATGGGCGCGTTATCATAGGTGCTGCTATAGTGATCAGCGTCTTTCTCCAATATCGGGAAGGTGCCTGTTGGCGTTTCATAATTTTCCCAGCCTCGGGTTATGACCGCGCGGCCAATTTCCACGCCGCCGCGATAGACGTAGATTTGTTCCTCTTTTAAATCGACAACGATCTCTGCCCGCGCCCGCGGTGCCCCGCTTTCATCCCAGAAATATTCTCCATAATAAAGCGGAGCATCCAGTTCGGCGACCGTATGGACACGCGGCGTAGCGGCCAGCGACGCCGGTAAACAGACAGCGGACAACAGCAAAAAACACCGCGCGATAGGATTGGAAATAATAGATTTTGTCATGACCTTCATCCTTTCCTTCTGATCGCACGCAGCTTTGCAAAATCATCAGGTAAAAACCAGCGGCCATAGTGGTCCGCCCCAAAGCGAGACAGAGTGTAACATATTATTAACGCTGTTTGCAGAGGGGTTGTTAACGTTGAGGTAAGCAGTCTTGACCCTAATAATCGTTCGTCAGGCGGCTATACAATTCGGGCCTGCGGTCACGGAAAAACCCCATGCTGGCCCGGTGTTTGGCGGCAAGGTCCAAATCAAATGTCGCGGTCAATATACCCGTTTCACGGTCATCCAGATCGCACACCACGTCGCCTTTTTCATTGGCAATGAAGCTGGTTCCATAGAATGTCTGCGCAGGGCCGCCATGTTCATTTTCGCTTCCCGTCCGGTTGGCGGCAATCACTGGCATAGCGTTGCTGACGGCATGGCCGACCATGGCCCGCCGCCACATATCGCGGGTATCCAGATCGGGTTCTTCAGGCTCGGTGCCGATGGCGGTGGGATAAAATAGCAATTCCGCGCCCATCAATGCCATTGCGCGTGCACATTCGGGATACCATTGGTCCCAGCAAATACCGATACCGATACGCGCCCCAAATAGGTCCCAGACTTTAAACCCGCTATTGCCTGGCCGGAAATAATATTTCTCCTCATATCCTGGTCCATCGGGAATATGACTTTTGCGATAAACGCCCATGATGTCCCCCGACGCGTCAATCATCGCCAGTGAGTTATAATAATGCGGCCCATCACGTTCAAAAAAGCTTGTGGGGATTGCGACTTCCAATTGCTTTGCCAACTTGGCCATAGCTTTTACAGATGGATGTTCGGCAGTCGGGCGGGCGAGGGCAAATAACTCCTCATTCTCGCATTTGCAAAAATAGGGTGAGGAAAATAGTTCAGGGGGCAGGATAATCTGCCCGCCATGGGAAGCGGCCTGCGATATCAGATCGCTCACCGCATCAATATTTTCTCTTTCCCCGCCGCTTAACGGTAATTGCAGCGCGGCGACAGTTATGTTACGGGTCATTTGGGCTCCAGTGCGAAATCAACCGAAACAGATACCACGTTGATGTCGGTGCCGACGCTGACCGCGGCGGATACGCCGATCATCTGGCGCAGAACAGGCCGGCAAAAGCAGCGACAGGGCACCGGCCAATGGTAGCGATTTAGCGGCGAATTTGGCAGAGCCCATTAGGGCCGCTTTCGGAACAATAATGTCATGCGATCAGATTCGCCAATCGCTAGATATTTTGCTTCATTTTCCTTATCCGCCCCAAGCACCGGCGGCAAAGTCCACACGCCATCTGGATAATCTTTCGTATCCTTGGGATTGGCGTTCACTTCGGAGCTATCCACCAAATCAAAGCCGTGCATGGTGAACAAGGCCACCACGTCGGACTGGCGCAAATATCCTTTTGACCCATTGGTCCATTCATAACCGGCATCTTCATTCGCACGGTGCTGCACGACCCCGATCATGCCGTCATCGGCGAGCATGGCGCGCAAATTTTTGACCTCGCTATCGGCGCGGTTGCCGTTCATCATACCATGCAGAGAGCGGAATATCAGGATCCGGTCAACGGTGCCTTTGACATCGTCCGGCACTTCGTCGCTTTCAAATGCCATGATTTTGGCGGCATCAACCCCCGCTTCTTTCGCAGCCGTAGCGGGAAATTGTTGTGGCCATGCTTTGGCACGCTGTTCCCGTTCGGGATCGCTAAAAGTCACGCTGCTCGTATCTGTATTAACGCCGATATAACGGCCTTTTTCTTGCACATAAGGGGCAAGAATGCGGGTATACCAACCGCCGCCGGGGGAATATTCCACGACCGTTTGGTCAGGTTTAACTTGGAAAAAAGTCAGCGTTTCTGCCGGATGCCGATATTTGTCACGGGCCATATCATCTTTGCGAATATCCGCATTGATGACGGCAACCAATGCTGCATCAGCGGCGGGCATTGGCGCTTCTGTGCCGGCATGATGGTTGGCAAAAGCCGTTGCGGGCGCGCATAGGGCGATAGCCGATACGGCCAGCGCAGTTTTAAGAATGGTTTTCATCGGGGAATTCTCCTCATCTTCTATAGCCTTTATATGAAGCGCTGCTGCGATAATGCCAAGCCTAAACCAATGGAATTTGCTGGCTGGAACAATGGAAACTGCCACCGCCGGTCAATATCGCATCCGCTGGCAGGCCGATAACGCGTCGTCCGGGGAATAAGGGGGCAAGCGCCGACAATGCGTCATCATCATATTTGCTGCCATACACGGGTACCACCACCACGCGGTTTCCGATGTAGAAATTCATATAGCTCGCGGGAACAATTTCGCCGTCCTGTTCATATTTGCCGACCGACGGGATTAAGCTAACCTGGCATCCAAATTCTTCGGCGCGACGCCTTGCATCGTCGTAAACTGCTTCATTGGGATCATCTGTACCACTTGCCGACGGCATGACCAAATGACCGGGGGCGACAAAGCGGGCGAGGTTGTCGATATGCCCATCTGTATGGTCATTGCCCAATCCATCACCCAGCCATAACAGACGATCTATACCCAAATCTCGCTCAAGCCGGGCTTCAATATCTGTCTTGGTCAAATCTGGATTGCGGTTTGGATTCAGCAAGCAGTCGGTTGTCGTCACTGCCAAACCTTCGCCATCTACATCGATTGATCCGCCCTCTAATATCCAGTCGCACTGAGTAACTTCAAATCCGTGTGCTTTGGCCAATTCTGCGCCGATGCTTTGGTCACCGGGATAATGGTAACGGTCACCCCAACCGTTAAAGCCAAAATTGCGGGCGAGCTGCCGATCCCCATCGGACACGATGATGCAGGCAGTATCGCGCAGCCACACATCGCCGATGCTATATTGTTCAACATGGACGCCGGGCACCGTCATTTCACTGGCAAAAAAAGCCGCTTCGCTGCTGCCTGCGATTAAATAGACAGTTTCGCCAGCGCCGCCATCATGCACGGCATTGGCAAAGGCAGCCATTTGCCGCTGCGCCTCCGCAAGAGGCGGTCCCCAGGCATTTTCATGACTGGGAAATCCGATCCACACCTTTTCATGCGCTGCCCATTCGGCGGGCATACGATATGTCATTATATTCAGCCCTTATCGGCGATTATTTTTCCGCGCGGCTTTTGTCTCTGGTCGCACGGAATTCGTCACCTTCATTCCAATTCGGCCAAGTGTCGGTCATGGCGAGCATCCGGCCGACCTGGTAATAAAGGCGAAGGTCAGCCATCACCCCGGACCAATCCCAATTTGGATTATATTCATCTTTGGGACCATGATACCGGTTTTCAGTATAATCTTTTGCTGCTGCCTCGCCCGCGCTCTTGCCGCCATTGACCAGATCATCGCCCCCTTCGAAATAGACCATGGGCACGCCAAGTTTGGCGAAGCTGAAATGGTCGGAGCGATAGTAAAATCCTTTTTCAGGAGTAGGCTCAGCATCGGGCGTGCGCCCTTCAATTTTGGCCGCCGCTGCGACATAGGCATCCAGCTGCGATTTGCCCTTACCGATAACGGTCAGGTTTTTCGCTAAACCCGTCATTGAAAACGCGTCCATATTTACCCCGCCCGCTGTTTTTGACAGCGGATAGACCGGATTTTCCGCATAATATTTTGACCCCAATAATCCGCTTTCCTCCGCCGTAACGGCCAAGAAGATGACGGACCGGTCAGGCGCGCCCTGCTTTTTAAAAGCTTCGGCTAATGCGACGAGAGCAGCGGTGCCCGTGGCATTGTCAACCGCGCCGTTGCAAATATCGTCGCCATCGGGGGCAGCTGTGCAGCGTCCAAGATGATCCCAATGCGCGGTATATAGCACATATTCGTCGGGCCGCTTTGCCCCCTTCAAAATGCCAATGACATTTTTGCTGTCCTTTTTGGCAAATTCATTTTCGAAGCTGAGTGACGCTTTCATCCCCAAATCAACGGCTTTAAATCCTTTAGTTTTGGCGGCTGCCATTGCCTTGTTCAAATCCTGACCTGCGGCTGAAAATAGTTTTTCTGCTACTGCCTTTTGGATCCAGCCATTCACTTTTGTTTGATCCGCGCCGCCGTTTGCGGTCTGCGCATAAAATTGCGGTCCGGTCCAGCTCGATTCCACCACATTCCAACCATAAGCCGCAGGTGCCTCGTCATGGATGATTAGCGCGGCTGCTGCGCCCTGCCGTGCGGCTTCTTCAAATTTATAGGTCCAGCGTCCATAATAAGTCATGGCGCGGCCCCCAAATTCGCCCTCCAAACTTTCCGTGCCAAAATCCGCATCATTGACCAGGATTATGACAGTTTTACCCTTTACGTCGACGCCTTCATAGTCATTCCAGCCTTTTTCAGGGGCGTTGATGCCATAGCCAACAAAAACGACATCGCTGTCCTTCACATCGATTTTTGGCTGTTCTTGATAGGTGACTGCGACAAAATCTTTGCGCTCAGCAAAGCTCATGCTGGCGCCATCTTTGCCGGTAAAGGTAAGCGGAGAGGTGTTTTTCGCGCTGATTTCAACCAGCGGAACATTTTGAAACCAGCTATCGCCATTGCCGGGTTCCAGTCCGGCACCCTTAAACTTGTCGACAAGGTATGTGATTGTTTTCTCTTCACCCGGAGTTCCAGGAGCGCGGCCTTCAAATTCATCCGACGATAACTTCTCGGTAATTTCCTTCATTGTCGCATCGCTCATCTCGGGTACCGATACTTCGGGTAATGATGAGCTATCGACTTCGCTGTCGACTTTCTTACATGCGCCGAGCGCGAGAGCTGGAATCAGGGCCAAATAGATTAAACGCATTCATACTCTCCAATTTGATATTGGATTGTTTTTGGCAGAGCGCGCGCGGCCTTGCAAGCGCACAAAAAAAAGGCGGCCGTTGCAGGCCGCCTTTTCTTGTTTGCTATAGCGGCGATTAAAACGCGACGCCTACGCCAACACCGGCAAAGTTTACGTCGGTACCGTCAAGCAATACTCGGCGATACTCGACCTTACCGTAAATGCTGTCGGTCAGTTTTTGCTGATAGCCAGCGCCCAAATAGGCTTCTTCAAAACCGTCAGAGAAACCAACGCCGCCCAATGCGTAAAGCTTGCCTTTTTCGCTAACTTTAACACCGCCGCGAACGCCAACGCTCCACAATACTTCTGCGCCGCCGGCCAAAACTTTGTCAGCGCCCAGGTCAACGCCGACGAAAGCAGATTCGCCCAAATCAAAATCATATCCCGCGCCTACACCAGCAAACGCTTCCTCGGCTCCGCCGCCGAACGCGATACCACCGCGAGCTTCAACACGGCCTTCGTTTGCCATCGCGGGAGAGGCGGCAATTGCGGATACTGCACAAGCAGCAATAAGCAGTTTTTTCATTTTATATCCTTCTTGTTTTCCACTGTTCTATGACAGCGACACGCCTCTAAGCCGAAAAAGATTAATCGCAAATTTACATGATGTTCAGAAACTAAAATCCTCTATCTATGTTGCAATTCGGCAACAAAAAAGCGGCCCGAAAGGCCGCTTTTCATGTTCATTATTTGAATGTCTATTAGCGTGAATAAAATTCGACCACCAAATTTGGTTCCATTTTCACAGGGTAGGGTACTTCGTCGAGCGTTGGTACCCGAACAAAAGTAACTTTGTCGTTCCCGTCGGTGACAACATATTCAGGAATATCCCGCTCGGCCAAGCTTTGCGCTTCGATGACGAGAGCCATTTCCTTGGCTTTGCTACCCAGGCTGATTTCGTCATTCACGTCAATTTGACGGCTGGCAATATTACATTTCTGTCCATTCACTCGGATATGGCCGTGGCTTACCAGCTGACGTGCGGCGAAAATCGTGGGCGCGAATTTGGCGCGATAAACCACCATATCCAACCGGCGCTCCAGCAAGCCGATCAAATTCTGGCCCGTATCGCCCTTCATCCGCGATGCTTCAAAATAGGCGCGCTTAAATTGCTTCTCGGTCACATCGCCATAATAGCCTTTCAGCTTCTGCTTGGCGCGCAGCTGAATACCAAAGTCGGAAAGCTTGCCTTTGCGGCGCTGTCCGTGTTGTCCGGGGCCATATTCGCGTTTGTTAACGGGCGATTTTGGACGACCCCAAATATTTTCGCCCATACGGCGGTCGAGTTTATATTTTGATGCTGTACGCTTCGACATAGTCAAAGTTCCTTTTCATTTGCGTTTTTACCATCCCTAGGACCGCACCACCGATGGGTTTCCGGTGCGACTGCCGCTTCACTAGGGGTGCGGAGTCAATTGCGAAGTGACGCCAATGGCCGCTGACTGCATAAAAGTCAACAGAAACTGTGCAACTTCATCTCGACAGATGGGCCGGCAGTTAATAGAGGCTCATGGCATGACCGATAAACAGCCTGTAGCGCCTGAAAATTGCCAGACTATGGCGGATGTCCGCACCGGTGTCGACGCGGTCGACAGGGAACTGATCGCTTTGCTCGCCCGCCGGTTTGGCTATATGGATGCGGCGGCGCGGATCAAGGCGGAAAGGGACGCCGTGCGCGATGAGCCTCGCAAAGCCCAAGTTCTCGCTAATGTCAGACGCGCTGCGGACGATGCAGGCATTTCGGCCGACTTGGCGGCGCAGCTATGGGAAATATTGGTCGAAGATTCTATCGCTTATGAACTCGTCCAATGGGACGGGCTACGGGGTTAATCAGGCGTTCTTGCATCGCCTTTGCCCTTTTTCAGGACGCTCAGCATCCCGCGTACGGTGCGCACTTCACCGCTATTCCATCCCGGTTTTGTTAACAAATTGCGCAAGGTTCCTTGCGTGACCTCGGTCCGGTCGGGCGGGTAAAAATAGCCTTTTTCATTCAGCATGGAAAATAACTGTTCGATCATCCCATCCAATTCCGCTTGCGGAGCGGGGGGCGCGATTTCGGTAGCAGGCGGGCTAACCAGCTGCTGCCGCTTTGACCATTCATAGGCACATAATATCACTGCTTGCGCTAGGTTTAACGAGCCGAAATCGGGGTTTATCGGCACGGTGATGATTTTTCGCGCCATGCCTACTTCGCTGCTATCAAGGCCCGACCGTTCTGCACCGAATAGGATCGCACTTTTCCCCGGCGCTGCGCATATTTCATCAGCTGCTGTCTCTGGCGTAACCACTGGTTTGGTGACGCCGCGTTTGCGAACGGTTGTGGCATAGACATGATGAATATCGGCCACGGCCTCGCCCAGCGTTTCAAAAACTTGCGCGTTGGCCAGCACAATATCTGCGCCGGATGCGGCAGGACCAGCGGATGGATTGGGCCACCCATCACGCGGCGCCACGAGGCGCATTTCGGTCAAACCAAAATTGAGCATAGCGCGCGCCGCCTTGCCGATATTCTCGCCCAGCTGCGGCCGGACCAATATGATGATGGGGGCATGACCGTTTTGCATCATTGCAGACGGCTCATTTATTTGCGGCATCGATGACCGAACCTGCAAAATCCTCAAAATCTTTTGCTTCGGTAAAATCCTTATACACGCTGGCAAAACGGATATAGGCTACGCTGTCTAGCTGTTTCAGGCCATCCATAACCATTTCGCCAATGCGACCGGATGCAATTTCCGTATCGCCCGATGTTTCAACCTGCCGCTGGATACTGGACACCAATTGCTCCAGGCGGTCTTGATCAACCGACCGCTTTCGGCAGGCTAGGCCAATGGAGCGCTCCAGCTTCGCCCGGTCGAATATCTCGCGCCGGTTCTCGCTTTTAACCACCATTATTTCGCGCAGCTGTATGCGTTCGAATGTCGTAAACCTTGCGCCGCAGCTTTCGCATTGCCGCCGCCGCCGCGTAGCCGCTCCGTCTTCAGTCGGGCGGCTGTCCTTAACCTGGCTATTTTCATGGGCGCAAAAAGGGCAGCGCATCAGTCGTCTTTTTTCTTCTCATTCTTTTTATTCAGATGGCGATAGGCAACGATCCCCGCACCAATGGCCGCGCCAGCCGCAATGCTGATCGGGGCGACCAGAGCGGCTGCTGCTCCGATTGTTGCACCGCCCGCCATTTTCTTCGCTGCATCTTTATTGGCCAAATCCTTGCCCGTCCATGCGGCGTCTTTGGCGGCGCCCCATAATTCTTCGGCCGCTTGCCCAACATAATGTTTTGCCTGTTCTGGAAAGCTCTCCGCCGCCCGCTGCTCCGGTGTTTTTTCCCCGCATTCAGGACAAAATTTCGTCCCTTCTTCGTAAACATGGTCACATTTGGTGCAATTTAACGCCATGATGCCGTTCCACTTCAGCTTAAAACAATATCTAACATGCCCCCAATATAGGAGGGTCGCACTGTGTTAGCAAGCTATACCACCTTTTCGAGTGGTTTATAGTTCCGGATAAATCGGGAAACGGTCGCAAAGCGCTTCAACCCGTTTGCGGACATCTGCTTCAACTGCGGGATCGCCGGCTTCGCCTTTGGTGCGAAGTCCTTCCAAAACATCGGCAATCATGTTGCCAATTTCGCGGAACTCGGCAGGGCCAAAGCCGCGCGTGGTGCCAGCCGGTGAACCTACCCGAATGCCGCTGGTTTTGGTGGGGGGCAGCGGGTCATTGGGAATACCATTTTTGTTGCAAGTTATCGCCGCGCGTTCCAGCGCTTCATCGGCATCTTTTCCGGTAACGCCCAGCGGCGTCAGGTCAATCAGCGCCAAATGCGTATCGGTTCCGCCCGACACCAAATTTGCGCCGCGTTCATTCAGCGTCGCGGCCAAAATCTTGGCATTTTCGATGACGGCGGCGGAATAGCTTTTGAATTCAGGGCGCAGCGCTTCGCCAAAAGCCACCGCTTTGGCAGCGATCACATGCATCAACGGCCCGCCTTGCAATCCGGGGAACACGGCACTGTTGAACTTTTTGCCGAGATCTTCGTCATTCGACAGGATCATGCCGCCGCGCGGTCCGCGAAGCGTTTTATGCGTGGTGGTTGTTACCACATGAGCATGGGGCAGGGGCGATGGGTGTAATCCTGCTGCCACCAAACCTGCAAAATGCGCCATATCGACGTGCAGATATGCGCCAACCTTGTCGGCAATCTCACGGAAGCGTTTGAAATCGATAATGCGCGGATAAGCTGAACCGCCTGCGATGATGATGCGTGGTTTATTCTCGATCGCCAGCCGTTCGACTTCATCATAATCAATCAGATGATCGTCAGGACGGACACCATATTGGACGGCATTGAACCATTTGCCGGACATTGCAGGGCGCGCGCCATGGGTCAAATGACCGCCAGCATCAAGGCTCATCCCCAGCACGGTCTCACCCGGCTTTACCAATGCCAGCATCACTGCGCCATTCGCTTGAGCGCCGCTGTGCGGCTGCACATTTGCGTATGCGCAGCCGAATAATTGTTTCGCGCGTTCTATGGCCAATGTTTCAACATCATCCGACGGCGCACAACCTTGGTAATAGCGCTTACCGGGATAGCCCTCTGCATATTTATTGGTGAAAACCGAACCTTGTGCTTCCAAAACGGCTTTTGAAACGATGTTTTCTGACGCGATCAGCTCAATCTGCTTTTTTTCGCGGTTAATCTCTTTGGTCAGCGCGGCTTGCACTGCGGGATCAGCGGCAGCGAGGGTGTCGCTAAAAAAACCGTTTTGGGCTAGATTTTCATTGGAGGAAGCTTGGGACATTTCGATCCTTTCAAATATCAGGATTTGATAATTTATCTACGCGGCGTTGGTGGCGATCTCCGCCAAATTCAGTATTCAAAAATGCGTCGAGGCAGGCTTTCGCCATTTCTATGCCGATAAGGCGCGCACCCATTGCAATCACGTTGGCATCATTATGTTCGCGGGCAAGCGACGCCGAAAGTGGTTCCGATAGCAGAGCGGCCCGGCAAGCGGGATTGCGATTTACGGCGATTGAAATGCCAATACCGGAACCGCACAGAGCCACGCCTTTATCCGCCGAACCGCCCGCAATAGCCTGTGCCAATTTATAGCCATAATCGGGATAATCAACCGAATCGCCGCTATTTGGGCCAAGGTCATCGACCTGATGCCCGGCACCGCGTAAATATTCGGCCAGCGCTGCTTTCATTTCAAGCGCTGCATGGTCGGAGGCAATGGCAATCCGCATAATTGTTCCTCATTCGCTCCGCAGCAAAGCCAGCGGGGTTCAGCCGGTGAATCGGGATAGCGGCGCTTTAGAACAGGGGCCGGAAAAAGGCCATGGCATTGGCAAAAAAAAGGTGGATAAATTCGCGGATTGAAACCGCCCGCGCCGACCGCTAGGAGCAAGGCATGACCAACTTCATTCTGTCATTGGCTACCTTTACCGCAATATTGCTGCTTTACGGCGCATGGCGGGTCAGGCAGCGGGGCGGTCCGGCAAAGCAAAGCTGGTTGATGGTGGCCGCGTCTGCGGTGATATTTATGAATATCGCCATATGGGTCACGCCGGTTGACAATGGCAAATCCCTTGTCAACCAGAGCGAAGAAAATAACCGCTGAAACAGCCGCTATTCTGCCCCGTTATTTAATAGGGCAATCCGGATCGAGCCGCATATCCAAATAGGTATTCACCGAATCCATCAGCATATCCATTTCATTTTCAAAGAAATGATTGGCTCGGGGGATCTCATCATGGTGAATGGTAATATGCTTTTGTGTGCGAAGCTTATCGACCAGCTTCTGCACAGCTTGCGGATTGACGATCTCATCACCTGCACCCTGGATCAAAATCCCCGATGATGGGCAAGGGGCCAGAAAGCTGAAATCATACATATTTGCGGGCGGTGCGATGGAGATAAAACCGCGCACTTCCGGGCGGCGCATCAACAACTGCATCCCGATCCACGCGCCAAAGCTGAAACCTGCGACCCATGTCGTCGATGCTTCGGGATGGAAGCTTTGCACCCAATCAAGGGCAGCAGCAGCATCGGACAACTCGCCAATGCCATTGTCAAATTCGCCTTCGCTGCGGCCGACGCTGCGGAAGTTGAAACGCAGCACGCCAAAGCCGCGGGCCACGAAGGTTTTGTAAAGCTCCTGCGTAATCCGGTCATTCATCGTCCCGCCGGCCTGCGGATGCGGGTGCAAGATCATCGCAATGGGCGCACGGTCGCGCGGCGGCGGAGAAAAACGGGCTTCAAGGCGGCCTTCGGGGCCGGGGATAGCAATTGCTGGCATAATAATGATCAATCTATGTAAAAAGCGCTGCCCCATTTGCATCCGGCGGGATAATGGCTGGATTGGGGCTTTGCAGGATGTATGGGGTCTATATAGAAGTAAGCATCATTTTCGCAACTATGTTCGCATGACAGACGGAGAATAACGCCAAAAATGTCCTCTAAACCGCGCCTTTACCTGGATCATGCCGCAACAACGCCGATGGTTGCAGCAGCGCGAGCGGCGATGGCAGAAGGCATGCAGCGATGGGCCAATCCATCCTCTCCGCATAGCGAGGGTAGGGCTGCCCGCGCTGCTTTGGAACATGCAAGGCAGCGGATAGCGGCAAGTCTAGGCTGGGACGGCGAGGTTATTTTTACCAGCGGGGCGAGCGAGGCAATTGCGATCGCGCTGCGCGGGAAGCATCAGGTTACGGTCTCTGCGGCCGAACATGATGCGGTGCTCAGCGCTGCAAAAGAGGCGCATATCCTACCCGTCGACGCCGGTGGTTTGGTTGATCCTGCGGTGATCACCGGAAAAGGCCTATTCGCTGTTCAGTCGGTGAATAATGAAACCGGCGTCATCCAACCGCTGGCGGCCATTGCGGCGGCGGTCCGGGCGAGCGGCGGGTTGTTCTTTGCCGATTGTTCGCAAAGCGCGGGTAAGCTGCCGCTACCGGATGCCGATATGATTGCCGTTTCCGCGCATAAGCTTGGCGGACCGCCGGGGATTGGCGCGCTGCTGACCCGCAATCTAGGCTGGCTCAGCCCATCGGGCGGGCAGGAGCAGGGATACCGGCGGGGCACAGAGAATTTGCCCGCGATATTGGCCTTTGCCGCGGCTTTGGAGCAGGGCTTTGACTGGATCGAGCGGGCCAGCGAATTGCGCGCTATGCTGGACCTTGCCATTACCGAGGCCGACGGGGTGGTGGTGGCGCGGGATAGTGAGCGGCTGCCGACTATCGCTAGCTATCATATGCCGGGGGTTTCGGCTTCGAGTCAGTTGATTGGCTTTGATATGGAAGGTGCCGCGGTTTCGGCAGGGAGCGCTTGTTCCTCCGGTACGTTGAAAATGAGTCATGTTTTGAGCGCAATGGGATGGAAAGTTAAGGAGGCGAGTGAAGTTATCCGGGTCAGCTTTGGCCCCGATACCAGCGCCGCCGACATCACCCATTTTGCCGAAATCTGGCGCCGCATAGCCAGCCGCGCAGCCGCCGCATGATCTACCTCGACTATCAATCGACAACGCCGATCGCGCCCGAAGCTTTTGCCGCCATGGAGCCATGGCTGACCACCCATTTTGCCAATCCGCACAGCTCACATAAAGCCGGGAGAGCCGCCGCTGCTGCGGTGGAGAGCGCCCGGGCCGACATCGCCGCACTGCTCCCGCCCGGCGGAAAAATCATCTTCACCAGCGGCGCAACCGAAGCCATTAACTTGGCGATAAAGGGCTATATTTCGGCGGCCAGCCGCGCCCCAAATAGCCGCCCTGCCATCGCCTATAGCGCCGCCGAACATGCGGCGATAATCGACAGCGCAGCGGCAATGGCCCCATCGGCGGAAGTTGCCATTTTGGGGGTCAAAGGGGACGGCCATGTCAGCGGGCTGTCCCAAAGCGCCGATATAGGCCCCGGAACGCTGGTCTGCATCATGCAAGTCAACAATGAAATCGGCACGATACAGCGGCTTTCGGGCGCAGACGGCCTGATCGCGCAGGTCCATGAGAGGGGGGGGCACTTTCTGTGCGATGCGGTGCAAAGTTTTGGCCGGATGCCGGTGCCAGCCGAAGCCGATATGATAGCGATCAGCGCGCATAAAATCCACGGCCCAAAGGGCATTGGTGCCTTATGGCTGCGCGATGGCATCCCGCTTTTGCCGCAGCAGCATGGCGGCGGGCAGGAACAAGGCCTGCGTTCCGGCACATTGTCGCCCGCCTTATGCGCCGGATTTGGCGCAGCGGCCCGATTGGCGGCGGCGCAGATGGCGGCGGACAGCGCCCATGTCGCGGCATTATGGGACCGCGCATCCCGCCTGCTGCCCGGTTGGACCGTCAATGGCGACTGCGACGCGCGTTACAAAGGCAATCTCAACATTCGTAAATCGGGACTCTATGCTGCCCGGCTGATTTCCGAATGCCGCGATATATTATTCAGCGCCGGTTCCGCCTGCGCCAGCGGTTCGGGCCGCCCTAGCCATGTGTTGAGCGCCATCGGGCTGACCGATGCGGAGGCCAAATCATCTATCCGGCTCGGTTTCGGGCGTTATACGACGATGGCAGAGATTGAGCAGGCCGCAATGGCGATAAACGCGGCGGCAGATGCACAATTATCGTCTTGAGTTTAACTGACAGCGGCTTAGGAACGTGACATGACCGTAAAAATCACCTTCATCAGCGCCGATGGCGATCAGGAACAACAGGTAACGGCGCAGCCCGGCGACAATTTATTGACGGTGGCACAGGCCGCTGGACAACCGCTGGAGGGAACCTGCGAAGGGCAAATGGCCTGCTCCACTTGCCATGTGATTATTGAAAAAGACTGGTTCCCCAAATTGCCGAGCGCCAGTGACGATGAAGAAGATATGCTCGACCTGGCCAGCGGCGCCCGCCGCACCAGCCGCCTGTCCTGCCAAATTGACTTGACCGCCGAAATGGACGGTATGATCGTCCACATCCCCGCCGAAAGCCGCAACATGCAGGGGGTTTGAGCGGGGGATGTAGGCAGGGGAGTAAGCAGGGGTTTGGGCGGGGGATCGCAGAAGATTGCTCTTATCCCGCGCCGTCATCCCGAACTTGTTTCGGGATACATACTGCCTTGTCATCGCAGAAACGACCGGAGGGAGCCTATTGATCCTACAATAAGTTGGTATATATCATTTTTGGTCATTTTTTATTGGGGCCCACCTTAAAATCGTTCGTAATATGGAGCCAGAATGCGCCACCCTAAGACTTTCAATTTTCTTAAATGGGCTGGGCGCGCTTTTTATGGGTGTGTGATTGGTTTAGGTGGCTTATTATTTGTGGCCGCCCAGATTTGGGATGGCGTTAAAATTTGGACTGAACAGTGGTTTTATTACCTGATACCATACGTAATGACACCCTGGTTTCTTGTCTGCAGCCTAATCATTTTATTGAGCTACGTTGGCGCATTACTTTATACTTGGAGCGAACCAAAGCCCGAAATCGGATCTACCTCGTTAAAAGATGAGGATACGCCTGATCCGGTTCTTGATCCCCCCGTGGAAAGACCAATAATACCATCACAACCGAGCGTAAATGCGGACAACGCGGCCACCATGGAGCCAACATTGTCATCACTGGAGCCGAGAGAGGTTGACCCCCCGGTGACCTCGCCTCGAGCAGATAGTATCTACCATTACGAAGCCGAATTGGGCGTCATTAAAGATATAATAGAATCGATTAGCTCGCTCGAAAGTTTCGAACCTCGGCGTCACCAGTTCGCTGGCTCAGATGATTCAGAAATGATCTCGTCGCGCAACCAGATTGGTTGGGGCTATCGATATGATGAGGTTTTTTATAAAATTAAGGAAAGATTCCCTGACGGTTTTGAAAATGTAGAAAGTCAACAAGCGGATGTTGAGCGTGATATCAAGGGTGATGCCAAATATTTGATTCTGGAAGAAGAGGATCGGCCTTTTTATTCCTCTGGAGAACAAAAACGCGAACATTTGATCGCAATTGCGAAGTTGAGGCCGCTCAGGTCACATCTTGAGGCTACGGCGAGGGAATATCAGTCCAATATTGATCGACTACGCAGGGAAATCAGACAAAGTATGACATATAAACAGACCAGCTCGATGAACTCTAGCTAATCACTCCATCTCTATATGTTGCGGGATACATACTGCCTGTCATTGCAGAAACGACCGGATGGAGCCTATGTATCCTGAAACAAGTTCAGGATGACGTGGCGGGGGTAACCGGCGCTTTTTGACTGCCGGATGGCTTGGCTGCCGGATGGTAGCAGCGAACCCTAACCGCCCGCCGCCAATTTTTGCAAATTCATCATCGCGCCCATCGCATTGTTGCGAAATTTTAGCAGCAACGCTTGTTTTTCGGTATCATCGGGGGTGACGGCAGCGATGACTTTGCCGAAACCGTCTAGGCGGCTGGCGCGGATCCATTGGCCTAGTTTTTTATCCTGCATCCATTGAAACTGATTCGCCATATTGGCCATGTTGCACGGAATATAGCCCTCTATCTGATGCGGGAAGGGGACGGTTTGGCATAGCTTATTCTTTTCGGCGTCGCTGTCATAATTGGCCTCAACATAGGCGATGAGGGCCGCGCTAAAGGCGGGCTGCGGCGCGCGGACCAGCTGCGGGATGATGGTATCGCCCTGAAAAATCGGAACGGCTGGCCGGTGTTCGACCGCCGATGCGGTGCAGTCAATATAAAGCGTGTCGCCATCCATCGGCACATGGCCGCCATCCATCGTAATGCCTGCATCATCAATTGCTTGCACGCGGCCCATGCGAATGACCTGCGTAATGTGGCGCAGCAAATCAACCTCGCCTTGTGATATGGTGGCATAATGGAACATTTCGGGCTTTTGATCGGAATAAATGCGCAGCATCACGCCCGCTTGTTCAAGCCGTTCAAAAATTTCATCCAGCGACGATGCTGTGGCGAAAATTTCCATCATCGCGGCTTGGCCGCCAATAGTGGCGTCGAAAAATTCCATGCCTGGCTGCGTGCGCAAACGGTTCAACAGCCAGCTGTCACGCGGCATGATCCAGTGAATATCCTCTGGCCTAGCGCCGCTTGATAACAGCCACACGCCCACATCCATTGCGGTTTTGCCCGCACCGACAATAACAAATTTGGAAGGGATTTCATCCGGCCTCATCCACAAATGGGGCAGGGCATTGGGCGGGACCAGACGGGTGCCATCCGCCACGTCAAAACGCGGTTTATGTGTGGACGGAACCGTGGTGCCATAATAGGTGGCATCGACGGTTTTGCGGTTCACGGCGATGCTGCTCTCCTCCCCCGATAGCAGCGACACGAATTTGCCGCCGCCTTTATAATCGCTCATCGGGAAATAGCTGACGCGCCCGCTCGGCAATAGTTTTTGCCGCATGACGGCATCGAAATAGCCGCTGACTTCGGGGCCAGAGGCAAGTTCATACAGGCCCTTATTCACGCCATGCGTGTCTTTTTGCCCGGTGCCCAGCGGCATGCTGTTTACCCCGTAAAAGGCCGAAGGCTGATGCAGCGCAACGAAGCTGTAGGCGTCATTCCAATGGCCGCCGGGTTTGCCGTGCCGGTCAATGATGGTGATGGTCGCGCTGGTTTGATCCAGCAATGTGTCGGCAAAGGCAAGGCCCACCGCGCCTGCGCCAATGATCAGATAGTCGGTTTCATAATCGGTCATCATCGAGTCCTTCGTTTATTGTTAACGGCGTTAACATAGGTTATTCAATCTGACAAGGGTGCAAATTTTTTTGCGCGCTTCACTTCCTATTCACGCAAATCAGCCTATATGGGTTTTGTCCGTTTCGGCGGACTATGGTGATAAATGATGATGTGTAATAGATGCAGCGGACCCGGGGGCGGTACCCGGCAGCTCCACCACATCCCTTGAATGTTCAGGGGTTTTGACGGGGCTGAACTAGGATCGACGTGTGTTCAAAGACATTGTTTTTGCCCGGCATGAATAAGCCGATAAATGGTTCAAAACCAATAGGTGCAAACGATAACGAAGCACTTGCTCTCGCAGCATAATCCATGGGCCTCACGGTCCTAAATTAAGCTAACAGAACGCGGCCGGGCTGGCCGGGCAACAGAACAGATTCCAGCGGCCTCCGCAGGTGCCGGGCAACAGAAACCTGCGGACTTTCCCCGGCGTTTTAATGTATGAATGGTGTTGGCCGGGTGGAAAGAACCTGTTCCGTGCGGTCAATCGACGCCCAGCAATTGATGATATTCAACAGCTTCCAACATCTTTGCCGATGCCAGGAAAACGGACCCTGTGCATAAGCAGAAAAACACCTTGCCGATATTGCCCGGATATTGCTGCATATAAATCAGCCCCCGCTCAACCGCGCCCAATCCGAGCGCATAGGTGATAAGGAAAACCTCAGTTTTGGTTTTGATCTGGAACAGGCGTTTTAGCTTTTTCATCTTAACCTTTTACACAGCAAAGGCCGTGCCAGATCAGCATCTCTGCGGGTGACGATGGTTAACGCAATAGCCGATTGTAAAATATTCCGGCAGTTATAGCGCCCCGTCCAGTCCGCAGCATTTGAGCAGCGCCGCGCGGGCCGATTGCACCTGCTGAATCAACGCCGGATCGCTCAATTGATCGGGCGCAATATGTTCGGGCCAATATTCGCCGATGACTGCCGCCATCGCATCCAGCTTTGCCTCATCGGCGATGAAACGCGGATCGACATAAGCTGGATCGCATACGACACGCAGGCGCAGGCACGCCGGACCGCCGCCATTGGCCATGCTTTGCCGCACGTCAACCGGCACCAAATGCCGGATGGGGCCATTGCCCGCGACCATTTCCGACAGCCACGACCAAACCGCTTCGTTTTCCTGCGACTCTGTGGGCAGGATCAACGCCATGCCTTGTCCATTCGGCATGGTGACGAGCTGCGCATTGAACAAATAGCTCTGCACGGCGTCGGCCAAAGTGACGCGCGATGCCGGAACCTCAACAATTTGCACCGAAGGCATCAACCGGCGGATATCGGCATAGGCTTCGGATGGATATTCAAAGGCGAGTTCGTGGCAGAAAAGCACATCTTCATTGGCCACGGCGACAACGTCATTATGAAACGCACCGCCCGCAATTGCCGCCTCCGCCTGCTGTATAAACAGGGTTTTGGCTGGATCGAGCAGGTGGGCGCGGGCAACGGCCTTTGATGCCTCAATATGTTGGCGCGCGGGAAACGGCCCGCCGCTTTTGCCATAGACAAAAACCTCAATGCCTGCCTCGCCATGGGCGGCACACAGCCGCATATGGTTGGCCGCGCCTTCATCGCCATAGGGCGCAGGCACGGGCGGATGCACGGCAAAATGCGCTTCATTGGCAAAGGCGAGCTGTAACTGCGCATGGGTGCCGGTCCATTCGTGGCTGCGATGCGCCATGGTCAGCAGGTTTGCTGCCGACAAATGGCACCGCCCATCGGCGGTATCGGGGGCAGGGGACACGGTGGCCGCATTGGCCGCCCACATGGCGGAGGCAGAGAAAGCGGCGGCGCGAATATGCGGCTCGGCGCTTGCCATATCGGCCGACAGCCCCGCCAGCCAAGCAGCATTGGGACGGTCCAGCGGCATGAAAAACCCCTGCGCCAAGCCAGCGCGCAGGTTAGTGCGCATTTTTTCAAGCCCTTGCAATGCGGCGGCGCGCGGGGCGGATATGGCACCGGCATTATTCGCCGATGCGATATTGCCAGGCGACAGGCCTGCATAATTATGGCTCGGCCCGATAATGCCGTCAAAGTTGATTTCGGTAATCGCCATTAGGATGCATTCCTTTCAATTGCACAAATCACATCGCCCGCGCCAATGCCCAGCGCCTCGGCAGCAACGGCGTCGAGCGTGACGCGGCCTTCCTCTTCGATGATCCAGCCATAGGTTGCCTTAAAATCATTCAACCGGCCGTGCGCGACCAGCATCTTGCTCGCTTTTTCGCGGTCCAGCGGTGCGTCGATCACGTCGATCTTTATCTCCCGCGCGTTGCGCACGCTTGTGATCCGGTCGGTTTGCACCGTCATCGTGGGGCCGGCGTCAAAAATATCGACATATTTTTCCCATGAGAAACCCTCATTTTCCAGCATCCGCATCGCTGCCCGCCCCGATACATGGGGCACGCCAATCACGGCCCGCGCCTGTTCCGAAAGCATGGCGATATAGACGGGATGTTTGGGCATTAAATCGGCGATGAATTGATTGCCATGTTTGGCGTTAAATTCGTCGGCATCCTGAAAACTCATGCCAAAAAAGCGCCCCGCGACGCTGTCCCAAAATGGCGAGCCGCCCGCATCGTCAATAACGCCGCGCAATTCCGCTATCGTTTTGTCGGCGAACCGGGCGCGGTGCATGCGGATGAAGAGATAGCGGCTGCGCGCGATCAACATACCCAGCCCGCCCGACCGTTCGCCGGGATGCAGGAACAGCCCGCCAACCTCGGTCGCGCCTTCCAAATCGGTCGATAGATTCAGAATATCGGCGCGAAATGTCCGCTGTAATTCCTCACTATGCTGCGTCAACGCGCCGATGCGGTAGCTATAGAAGGGCCATTTCTGTCCCACCTTTGCAAAAATCTGACAGGTTCCGCGCACTTGTTTTGTCGCGGTATTTTCCAGCGCGAACATGAACCGGTCATCGTCCAGCTGATCATCATCGCGTTCAAATGCCTCGGCCGATCGTTCCAATTTCGTCAGCAGCGACGGCCGGTCCGGCGGCAAATTGGTAAACCCGCCGCCCGTCCGTTTCGCCATTTCGTAAATTTGCTGCACATCGCCGGGGCGGGCAGGGCGAATGATAAAAGTCATAAACTTCCTTTTTGAGCCAACCGCATAATGGTGAGCGCGGATAGGCGCGCTCTTTCAGGCAGGCTGTCGGTAATTAAATATTCGTCGCTACTGTGAATAGCGCCTCCGCGAACGCCCATAGTGTCAACCACCGGCACTCCGCAAGCGGCAATATTATTGCCATCACATACCCCGCCTGTGCTTTTCCAACCGATCGAAAGGCCCAAATCCTCCCCGCATTTTTTGACCAGGCCAAACAGCGCCGCCGCGCTGTTGCTGATCGGTTTGGGCGGGCGGCCAAATCCGCCGTGTAAATGCGCCGAAACGTCATGCTCGGCCTCGATTGCGGCAATAAGCTGCTTGATTTCATTTTCGGCAAAGCTTTGCAATTCGGGCGTATGCGGGCGCAGGTTAACGCGCAAAATCGCATGGTCGGGCACGACATTATTCGGCCCGCCGCCATCAATCCGCGCCGGATTAACCGATAGGCCCTCGCGGGTCAGCGCCTTCATCCGCAGCGCAAGATCGGCCGCCGCGAGCAGCGCATTGCGGCCCTCATCCGGATTGCGTCCGGCATGGGCGCTTTTGCCGGAAAAAATGACCGAGAAATTGCCGCTGCCCGCCCGTGCGCCCGCCAATGTGCCATCGGGCAAGGCCGCCGGTTCATAGGTCAGCGCAGCCATTTTATCCTTGGCCAGCCGCGCGATAATCGGCGCGGAGGAGGGCGAGCCTACTTCCTCGTCACTATTGATCAAAATCTGATAGCCAAAATCGGGCTGGTCTTTCGCCCCCTCTATGGCGAGCAGCGCGTGCAGCATGACCGCAATCCCGCCCTTCATATCGGCAACGCCCGGCCCGTTCAAAATGCCGTCTTCGCGCCAGGTCAGCTGCTGAAAAGCATGGCCGGCGGGAAACACCGTGTCCATATGACCGGTGAACAGCATCTGCACCGGCGCATCCGGGCGCACGGTGACGATCAAATGCTTGCCATATTCGGTCATCTGCACGCTGCCGTCATTGCGGATCAGCTCGGACGGCGCGCCCTCCACTTGCTCCACCGTGCCGGGCAGCGCCGATAAAGCATCGGACAACATCGCCGCCGTTTGCGCAAGCCCCGCCAGATTGCCCGTCCCGCTATTCACCGCGCACCACATTTCCACTTGGCTAAGCATCGGTGCCGCTTCAATAAAATCCAGCGCGGCCTGTTCCTGAGATGTAATCGTCTGCATGCACACAGGTCTAGCGCGAGCGCAGCGGGAAAGCCAGTGCTTGTGATGGGGGGGGATAAGATTAGGCGTAAGCGGCGATCACTAAACAAACGCAATTCATTCAGTTAACAAAGAGCTTAAGCCGAAGCAAACCACCCCTTGGCTTGAAGTGTATCGAACGCGATGGCCACCTGGCGCGGCGTAAAAGCCTTTTTGCGTTCATTCCAATTACGCACTCGTTCAACCGCTGCCTGATGGGACTTAGCCCCTTCACGAGTGGCAACCCAGTGAACCGTTGCCAGTAATTCCAGACCGTAAGGTGTTTCAAATCCATCAACCAGATCGGCAACGCGCTTGAAGTTTTCGTGCGTATGCGGCTCTTGCGCCAAAGCCTTCTCTGCCTCTTCAATCGCGCCGGGAACGATTGTGAGCTCTTTGTCTGGTTGATCGCCGCCATCCTGATAGCCTGAGACAAAGTAGCCTTCGATCCGGTGCAGCACGTGCGCCAAATTGTTCGCATACGGACCGTAGTGATGTTTGACATAATTTAGGCGAAGCGGTTGCCCAGCTTCTTGCATAAAATACATCAGTTTCTGAACTTCGATTAAAGTGACAAACGGATCCATCAGCCCTCGCAAATACCGATGCATCAGCGTGACCAGCGAGGCGCGGCCCGTAGTCATGTTTGGCACCGATGATGCCCGAACTGAATCCGGCGCCCCCTTGGGTTCAAAAATGATCACATCCACATCGGGAATGTCCTGCAACGCCGATTTGATCCGGGGCAGCACATCATCCCAATCCAGCCCGCCAAGGCCAGCGCCTAGCGGGGGAATGGCAACCGATTTAATGCCACGGGATACAACCTCGTCTGCAAGTGCGATCAGCCCTGCCTCGATGTCCTCGATCCGGCTCTTGCCCTTCCAATGCCTTTTTGTAGGAAAGTTGATGACAAAGCGCGGTGTGAATTTGCCGGTTTCAAATACAAACATCCGCCCTGGCTGGACCTGTTCCGCGTCGCAAGCGGTTTTGTAAGCCTTGAAATTTGAAGGATATGCATTCTTGAATTGCAACGCGATGCCGCGTCCCATGATGCCGACACAGTTGACGGTATTGACGATTGCGTCTGCATCCGTCTTGAAAATATCTCCGGTTCTGAGTTCAATGTTTGCCATGATTACCCTTCAATAATACCATGCTGGTCGTATTTGAATAGCCGGTCTATGAGCTGTGCCAGCGATAGCTTTCACCGCTTCCTGACCTGTCAGTCTATTCATTACTGCAATTTCCTCAACCAAATGCCAAGGGAAATGCTGCTCGATCAAAAATTCCGCCTGTTTTGCTTCACGAAATGCCCGCCAATACTTTGCTGTCACGGCATCCCAATTGATATCATTCAACTCCGTAAGGTTGGTACGATCCTCAAAATAATATGATCCAGCGTTGGATAATGTGAAGGCCCAGCGATGGCCATTGGCATTTGCCCAATCGACCGTATTATTCAAGTCAGATACTAAGTGTACAATTGGTTCTTGCCCGCCTTTGTAAGCCAGTTCAGGACTCTTGATCTTCATCATGTACAGCATCACGGATCGCGGACAGAAGTAGAACGGAACGCATTGGCCGACATAAAGGTCGGGATAGCTGGTGAGCCGCAGCTCGTTCATCCTTCGCGCCTTAATGCTGTTCATCCCGATCACCGTGCCGGTTACGGGACGCTGCGCCAGCTCAGCATCGGACCAAAGATACCCGTCCGCCGCTATCGAAGCCAGCTTGTCCACATGAACAATGTGGTAGATTTTGGGGTTGGCTGGCAGCGGCATAGATCGGACTTGGAACTCCAAAAATTACTGAGATGAGCTATCGTCTTCTCCGGCGTTTTTGTCCATCGTTTCGTTATACTGAAGAGTTTCTGGAACGGCCCATTTTGCAACGTTGTAATGATCGCTTTCCTAGAAGGTTTTCTGATCACCACCCCCCCTAAACCCCCCGCGCGACTTCCACCCATTCGGCGACGCTCACGGTTTCGGCGCGGCGGTCGCCTTCTATTCCGGCGGCGGTGAGGGCTTCCATGGCTCCGGGGACGCTTTTCAAACTTTGGCGCAGCATTTTGCGGCGTTGGCCAAAGGCGGCGGCGGTTAGTTTTTCTAATGTCGCCATCTCTGCGCCCTCGGGCTGCTCGCCCGGGGTGATGTGGACGACCGCCGACATGACTTTGGGCGGCGGGGTAAAGGCGCTGCGGTGCACCGGCATCGCGATCCGCGCATTGCATCGCCACTGCGCCAATATCGCCAAGCGGCCATAGGCGCTATCGCCGCCCGCCGACACAATGCGGTTGGCAACCTCACGCTGAAACATCAATGTCATCGACAGCCATGATGGCGGCCAATTTTTGCTGGTCAACCACCCCACGGCCAGCGCGGTGCCGACATTATAGGGCAGGTTGGACGCGATATGATAAGGGCCGGAAATTTCCCGCGCCGGATCAATTTGCATCGCGTCACCTTCGATCACGCGCAGCTGTCCGGGAAATGCCTCTGCCAATTCGGCGAGTGCGGGTAAGCAGCGCTGATCGCGCTCCACCGCCGTGACATGGGCGCCCGCGCGCAGCAAGGCGCGGGTCAGGCCGCCGGGGCCCGGTCCCACTTCATAGACTTGCGCGCCGTTCAAATCGCCGGGTATGGCCGCGATGCGGTCCAATAGCTGTTCATCCAGCAGGAAATTCTGCCCCAGCGCCTTACTCGCCGCCAAACGGTGCCGTTTGATAACATCGCGCAGCGGCGGCAAATCCGGCCGCAGATTAGATTGGGCCATGTAGCCCAGCGCTTTCCATTTTCGCCTCTGCCGCCGCTGTGGCTACTTTTTTTGCGGCAAATGCCTTGCGATGCTTCACGCTGTCGCGGGCCATTTTGATGGCGGCGATCATCGATCCGGGGTTGGCGATATTGCGCCCCGCAATGCCAAATGCGGTGCCATGGTCGGGAGATGTCCGCACGATGGGCAGGCCGAGCGTCATATTCACCGCCTCATGGAAATAGAGCGTTTTGAGTGGGATCAACGCTTGATCGTGATAGCCGCATACCGCCGCGTCATATTCGGCCCGCGCCTCGGTATGGAACATCGTGTCGGCGGGCAACGGATCGGTCACGTTGAAACCTTCGCCGCGCAATTGTTCGATCGCGGGGAGGAACAGCTCCATCTCTTCGTGCCCCATGGCGCCATTTTCGCCCGCATGGGGGTTCAATCCGGCCACGGCAATGCGCGGATTTTCCATTCCGAAATCGCGCATTAATCCTTTGGCGGTGGCGCGAATACGCTGCCGTATCAGGCGGCTGTCGAGATGGCTGCCTATGTCGGATAAGGCGATATGCGTTGTCATTGGCACGACGCGCAAATCGGGACCAGCGAGCATCATGATCGCGTTATTTTTGGCCACGCCGCAGCGTTCGGCGATAAATTCGGTTTGCCCCGGATGCGTGAAGCCAACCGAGTAAAGCTGCGTCTTCGATACAGGGCCGGTCACCATCGCCGCGGCGCTGCCCGCGCGGGCAAAACCAACGGCAAGCTCCAACGATTGAAAAGCGCAGCGTGCGCCCTCGGCAGTGGGAGTGCCGGGCGTTACCGCTCCGCAATCATGCATATGGAATATGGGTAAAGCCTCATCAAAATGCTGCGCAGCATCGGCCGGATCGTCAATCCGCCGCACCGGGCCATCCCAATGGGCGGCAAAACTATTGCTATCGCCCACAGCAAAAAATACAGGCAGCGCCTGCGCCTTACGCTGTAACCATGCCTTTGCGATGATTTCTGGACCAATGCCTGCCGGATCGCCAGCGGATATGGCAATCGGCATTTGGGGCAGGACAGTTATCATAGCGCTACACTCTGTTGGGATAATTCCCGGTTACTCGCTTTAGCTGATGATCGCATCACGGCGCAGGTCGCGCAGATACAGGCGCGCCCGTTTGTTGACCCGGTCATCCTCGATATTGCGCATAATCTGTTCAAAGCTGGGTGCGTTGGCGTCGGGCGGCGCATCGCGGCCGCACATTACGAAAACGCGCACGCCATCTTCCAGCGAGCCATAAGGCGGCGTCGACTGCCCAACCTGCAGGTCCAGCATCACTTGCTGCAATGGTCCGGGAAGGTCGCGAACCCGCACATTGTCGCGGTTCACCACTTCGGCATTCAGGTTTTTCGCCATTTCGTCAGCAGCGCCACAGCCGCTGATTTTTTGCGTTTCGGTTTGGAAGCGTTCAACCAAAGGCCGCGCTTGCTCTGCGCTGGTGCCAGGCGCGAAATTTAGCGCGATTTGTTTCAAGCTGAGCAAGGAGTCGCGGACATCGGCGGTTGCGACTTGCCGTTTATCTTTGAGCACCATGATCGAAATGCCGCCTGGTGTTGGCACCGCGCGAATCTCCCCGCTGGCCATTTCGGCTGCGGCCTGCGCCATGCTGGTCGGCAATTGGCCCAGATTGACCCAGCCTAAATCACCGCCCACAACGGCGGTCGATGCTTCGGAAAATTGCCGAGCGTAGGCGACGAAAGATCCGCCCTGACGCAATTGGTCAAAAATCTGTTTAACGGTCTCGGCCACTTGCTGCTCATTTTCGGGTGTGGCCGACAGATAGATTTCGCTGATGTTGTATTCCGGTTGCCCCTTATTAGCATTGATCCGTTCGATGATCGCGTTGACTTCATCGTCACTGACGCTGACGCCGGGTTCGACATTGCGCCGGATCAGGCGGCTCCAGGCGAGTTCGCCCTTAATCTGACGCCGCAGGCTGGCCCCGGACGATCCGATTGAGACCAAATAGGCATCATTATCCTTGACCGATCGTTTGAAATTTTGCTGCGTGATACGCGCATAATATTCCTCGACCTCAGCATCGGTCACTTCAATTTCATTGGCCTTTGCTTCCTGAATTTGCAGAGTTTCATCGACCAGATTCTGCAATATTTGCGCGCGGATACGTTCTACTTCGGACGCCGGTATTTCGGTTTCATTGGCCGCGAGTGTCAACGCCAGCCGGTGGTCAATATCCGTGCCGGTGATAATCTCACCATTTACAATTGCGGTTGCGCGGCGGACGTTGGGATCGTTTTTGCCAAATAGCTGCCCACCGCCCGGAATGTTGAGCGAAGCTTCGGGGCTATCATCATCGCTAACCGTTTGGGCGGTTAGGGGGGAAAAAATGGCGGCTGCCGAAAGGAAGAGAACAGCAGGAAATCGCGTCATTAATTTCATGTATACATCCAAAATTGGTTTCTATTTGCAGGAATGTTAGCAATTTGTGGCTGAACCACAGATGAGCAAAATAATATGTTTGCCATGCCAATGTCCCCCTTTGGCAACCGCCTTACACGCCCAAATTTCGAAACGCTAGCCGGAACAGAAAACTGTTGCCCCGTCGCGCATCGCCGGTTTCTTGATAATCGCGGCGCCAGGTAAAACCAACCGACAAGCAGTCATCATCATAGGAAATACCGAGCCGGTGGCGGATAGGTTCGAAACCGTCGCTAACCGACAAAGGATCGTCACGCGGGCTGGTCAAATCGACAATGGCCGATCCAAATACCGACCAATAGCGAGCGATTTTTGCGCGTCCGCCCAAACGGATTTCTTCCCGGTCTTGCAAATCTTCGATCTCCGGGCCGATATTGCGGTTCAGCCGTAAATAACCAGCCTGCAAATATGTGCCTCTGGTACCCAGCGTTGCGTCAATCTCGTTACGCCTTACTGCAAAATTATCTTTATCAAGCCGGTACCGGTGGGTCAGCTTCACCAAATCCTTGAACCGGATTTCGGTTCGGCCCACAACATCAGATACTTTTTCTGAAAGCCCGGTGCCATCGGGAAAGATAGTCGCCCGGTTCGACAAACGATAGCTTTGCCCGATATTCGTATCAATTTGCACATCTTTGCCCGAAAAATTCCAGTCAAAGCCGAATGTCACGCGGGCGCTGTCATCGAACCTGTCATAGCCGGAAATACGGTTCAGCGCGAACAGGTTGCTGCTTTCCAAATCCACCGCACGCGAATCTTCATTGGGAATGGTTAGGTTGGAAATGGTAGGCGCGGCCACAAATTGAACGCGCGGCGTGAATATCTGCGTCCCGCCGAAAATTTCCCCGGCAAAGGGCCATTTTACATCAGCCGCCGCCGCGAATATTCCGCGTGTCTGCCAACCGCTTTGCCCGCGATAAATTTCGGTCAGCGTATCTTCATTCTCATCGCTATGATAGACATCACCTCGGCCCAGCAAAGTGAAGGTCACGTCCTGACCCAGCCCGGTGATCGTCCGCAAATCCCACCGTGCAGAGGCAAAGGCGCGCTGTGTATCCTGGCCCTCAATCCGGCCGATGGCGAGGCTGTTGGCTTGCAATTGCACTTGACCACCCAAAACCGGATCGCTCAGCCGCAGGCGATAATCGATTTCGGGCAAAGCGATGGGTGTCGCTTTTTGGCTGTCACCCACGCGCAGTGTTTGCACCGACCAACCAGAAAATGAAAAATAACTTTTTTCATCAATCCGTTCGACCGCAAAAGTGGAGCGCAGACGGTCATCGCGGCTGATATCGTAGCGGCGCAAGAAAGTCCGGTCAGTGGCGAGGCGAATAGACGAACTGACCGACCATTTGTCGTCCAATTGGAATTTGCCGACAGCGTCGAAATAGCCGCGCAATTGCCGGTTGGAATCAGGCGTGACCGTATCTGTTGACACAGCGGTACCGTAGGTCAGATATCCGCCAACTTTCAAAGCGCCTTTTTCCTCCAAAGTCCGAAATTCTGCGCGGAGCAAGGGGGCGACTTTGGAGAATGCGGTCCCGGATACCAACAGGTCACGATTTTCGGAAAAGCGCAGATAATAGGGTATTTCCACTTCCAATCCGTTATTTTGCGTCAATCGCAAATCGGGGACCAGAAACCCGCTGCCTGCCTTGGTCTCGGCTGGATGAGACAGCCCCGGAAGTGGTAGCAAGGGCAATCCAAATAATTCCAGCCTAGCCCCTTGATAACGCACCCGCTTGCTTGCGGGGTCATAGGTGACTTTTACGGCTTTCACTTGCCAGCTTGGACGCTTCGGACAGCCATCGGTATCTTCGACGGCGCAGGGGCTATAGGCGGCATAATCGAGCGATAATCGCCCATCCTGCCGTTCACCGCGCTGCGCCGCCAATCGGCCGCCGTCATTCATGACCAGCAACAGATTTTCGACAACGCCATCTTTCAACGAGTCGGTCAGTATAATGGAATCGCCATAGGCAATATCGCCATTGGGGCCGATCGAGCGGATGTTACCCTGCGCCGTAACCTCGCCGGTTTTCCGGTTCCATATCACCGTATCAGCACGCAGCCGGTACCCATCGCGGTTTAATATTACATCACCAATGGCTGTGACGATTTCGGCCTGCGAATCATAGTCAATTTTTTCGGCGGAAAAGGCGATGACGGGATCAGCCGCCTTTTTCTCCTCTACCGTTTGTTCGGGCGGATTGCCCAAATCCGCCGCCACCGGGTCAATCGGCGAATTTTGTGCATGCAAATAGGCAGGCTGCGCCAAAAGATATAGGCCGACCGCGCATAGGAATGGCCGGTGGTGCAGGCAAAAGGCGGCGGGGGCAGTCATAGATTGCATCGTCCTTTATCGCCCCATATGCGCCGGGTCCAGCCCGCATTACAGCGGCGGCCCTGCTTTCGCCCTCTATTGTCCGAAATGACGGCAAAGGCAAATATGATAATGATGTTTTGCTTTAATTTCTGCCGATAATCGGCCAATAGACGGGCATATCAAAAACAGAATTGCATATCGAAAGGCTGAAACCAGCATGAAAATCGAATTTACCGCTTCGCGCCCCGAAAATATGGATGTGATCGCCTTTGCCGTTACCAAAGCAAATTTTGAAGGCTTTGATTTCCCCGTCGACCATCCCGAACAGCTGACCGAAACCGCAAAGCTGGCGCGTTTTGATGGCAGCGCCGGTCAATCCTTCCTGCTCATCGCGCCCGTGGATGGCCGCATGGTTCGGATTGTCTTGGTCGGATTGGGCAGCAGTGCGATCGAAGCGCAAAAAGCGGGCGGCATTATCTTAACCAAGGTGCATACATCCGGCGCGAAAAGCATCGCGATTCATGCAGCAGGCATGGAAGGCATGATCGCCGCAGAGGTGGCCTATGGTGCGCTGCTGAAAAATTGGCGGATGGATAAATATTTTACGAAGAAAAAAGCCAGCGAATTGCCGAGTGTGGAATCGCTTTCCATTGTTGGTGCATCCGACTCCGCAATAGCCGCATGGCCGCGTTACGAAGCGATTGCGCGCGGGGTTGAGTTTACCAAGGAGCTGGTCAGCGAACCTGCCAACATCATCTATCCCGAAAGCTTCGTCGAACGCTGCCAGCATCTGAGCGAGCTGGGCGTGAAGATTAAAGTGTTGGATGAGGCCGAGATGACAAAGCTGGGCATGGGGGCGTTGCTGGGCGTGGGGCAGGGGTCACGCCGCGAATCCCGCCTGCTTGTCATGGAATGGGACGGCACCGGCGGCGCGCAGGAACGGCCGGTTTGCTTGGTCGGTAAAGGCGTCACATTCGACACTGGCGGCATTTCGATCAAGCCTGCCGCCGGGATGGAAGATATGAAATGGGACATGGGCGGCGCAGGTGCCGTGGCAGGAACCATGAAGGCACTGGCCGGGCGCAAGGCGAAGGCCCATGTGATCGGCATTTGCGGGCTGGTTGAAAATATGCCCGACGGCAATGCGCAGCGCCCGGGTGATGTCGTAACCTCTATGTCCGGCCAAACGATCGAAGTTATCAACACCGATGCCGAAGGGCGGCTGGTGCTATGCGATGCGCTGCATTGGGCGCAGGAAACCTATAACCCCGAATATGTCATCGACCTTGCCACATTGACAGGCGCGATCATCATCAGCCTGGCCCATGAATATGCGGGGATGTTTACCAATAGCGATGAATTGGCGGGCAAATTGAATGCTGCGGCGGATAAATCCGGCGATCCGTTATGGCGGATGCCCATTGGTCCGGCCTATGACAAGATGATCAACAGCGACATTGCCGACATGAAAAATGTCGGTCCGCGCGGCGGTGGTTCGATCACGGCGGCACAGTTCCTGAACCGTTTTATCAAGGATGGGGTCAAATGGGCGCATCTTGATATTGCCGGCACGGTATGGACCGATAAGCCGGGCGATACATGGAACAAGGGCGCATCGGGTTACGGCGTGAAGCTGCTCGACCGGTTCATCGCCGATAATTTTGAAGCCTAAGCGCCGCCGCGATGCAAATCGCCAAGGCCAGCCTGCCGCCGCATATCCGCGCGATTATAGCGTTCGATATGCTGGCCTGCGGTCTGTTCGCGCTGCCGCAGCTGTCGGCGCTGGTGATCGCTGTCTTGAATGATGTGAATGGCGCTTTGGGCTTTGCTGGACAGCCGGTGATTTTGGCACCAGCGGCGTTTTTCTTCGTCAATTTTGCCGGGCTTTTGGGGGTGGCGTTGAATGCGATGCTATTGAAAACCAGCGATGCTGCGCTCCACCGCGTGAATGTCGCGGCGCGGGCGGGCGTGGTCATATTGCTCGGTTATTATATCTTAGCGCATGACCTACCGGCGATATTCGCGGCCTTTATCCTGAGCGAGATTGTGGGCGGGGCGCTCACATGGCGCTGGTTGGCCAGCCGGAGCGGTGATGCAAGTTGATTTCTACCAGCTGACCCGCGATCCGGCCGAAAAAATCCTGACCGCTTTGGCGCAAAAAACGCTGTCGGATAAAGCGCGCTTGTTGGTGGTCAGCGGGACAGCCGCGCAGTTGGAGGCGATATCAAAGGCGCTGTGGAGCGTTCCGGGGGCCGCATTCCTCGCCCATGCCATTTCGGATGGCGGCGCGGCCGATGCGCTGCAACCCATTTTGCTATCCGATCAGGTGAAAGCCCCCAATGACGCCAAATTTATTGCCATAGCTGATGGGATATGGCGAGAGGAGGCTTTGACCTTTGACCGGGTATTCTACCTGTTCCCGCCCGAACGAACCGACAATGCGCGCGCGGCATGGCGGGCGCTGGGCGAGGCGGAAAATGTGACGCGCAATTATTGGCGGCAAGATGGCGGCAAATGGATAAAAGGCCCTTGATCAAACCGCATAATCGGTTAGTTTTGGCAATAACAACCGGGGTCGCACCTATTCAACCCGGAGAATTTTTATGAAAAAGACCTTGATATTGCTGTTGCCAATTGCGGCTTTGGCGGCCTGTAGCAATGAAAAATCGTCAACCATCACAACGCCCGACGGTGAAACTGTAACCGCGACCAGTGATGGTGACGGCGACAGCGGCACGTATAAGGTGGAAACCGATAAAGGCACCACGACCGTGACAACCGGGTCAAAGGCAACCAGCGATCTGCCCTATGGCCTGACGATATATCCCGGCGGTAAAGTGCTGAGCAATATTTCGTCCAGCGGAGAGGGCGGTTCGGGCACAATGCTGTCATATGCCAGCAATGCAAGCCCCGCCGACATTGTGGCGCATTATAAAAAATTCGCGGCTGATAATGGCTTCAAAATAGAGGGCGAGGCGAGCGTGAATGAAATGATGACATTCGGCGCCAAAAAGGGCGAGGACGTGTTTCAAATCACGGCTCAACCCGATGCAGCCGGGAGCGATGGCAAAACCAGCGTGATGGTGATTGCGGGTATGTCGGGATAATATCGAGCCGCGCGGCCCTAAGGTCAGGACCCTCAACCAATTTTGCGGTATTAGGTGGGCCTGCATGGAAATCCTTGCAAAACAAATGGTGCGCGGTTAATGGCGCGGCCAACCAATCACATTATAAAAAGCGAGGAACCCTCCCATGGCCATTACGCGCACATTTTCGATCATCAAACCCGACGCAACCCGCCGCAATATCACTGGCGCAGTGACCAAAATGCTGGAAGATGCCGGCCTGCGCGTTGTCGCGTCAAAGCGTATTCATATGACCAAAGAACAAGCCGAGGGCTTTTACGCCGTGCATAAAGAGCGCCCGTTCTTTGGCGAGCTGGTGGAATTTATGATCAGCGGCCCTGTCGTGGTGCAAGTGCTTGAGGGCGAAAACGCCATGCAAGCCAACCGCGATATCATGGGCGCGACCAACCCCGCCGACGCCGCCCCCGGCACGATCCGCAAAGAGCTGGCCGAAAGCCTGGAAGCCAATACCGTCCATGGCAGCGACAGCGAAGAAAATGCAGCGATTGAGATCGCCTATTTCTTCAAACCCGAAGAGATTGTCGGATAAGCCGGCAACGAAAGTCATCCGAGAAAAGGCCGCCGGGAGCAATTCCGGCGGCCTTTTTTGTGGCAGTAGTGCCCCACGGAGCGGACCTTAATATCCGAGGCTCAAATCCACCTGCGGCGCGAGCGGCTCACCCGCCTTATAGCGTGCCAAGTTGGTCAGGAACCGCTCGGCACTGCGCGCGAACATCAATGTCTGCGCCCGGCCCGATAGATGCATGCTGATATGCGCATTCGGTGTTTCCCATAACGGGTGTCCGGCGGGCAGGGGTTCGGGCGTAGTGACATCCAGCCAAGCCGCAGCGATGCTTTTGGCGCCGAGCGCCGCGATTAACGCGTCCTGATCCACGACGCTGCCCCGCGCAATGTTAATCAGGCTCGCGGTTGGCTTCATCGCCGACAGCTCCGCCTCGCCGATCATGCCGTCGGTTTCGGGCGTTGCCGGAACCGCCAATATCACCCAATCAAATTCACTCAGCCGCCCGCGCCACTCATTCGGGGTCAGGCAACCCTCGGCGGGTGTGCGGCGAACCTTGGTGACATCCACATTGAATGCGCTCAACCGCTCCTCAATCAACTTACCGATTGCGCCATAGCCAAGCAGCAACGCCTTGCTGCCGTAAAGCTCGACCTTGCCCGGACTATCGAGCAACCACTCCTGCCGCTGCGCCGCTTCCATCACATTCCGGTAACCCTTGGCGATATTGAGCATTGCCATGACGACATATTCGGCGATGGTGATGGCATTGATACCGGTGCCGTTGGTCACCACGGTTCCCTGCCGCGCTAGCTGTTCCAGCGGCATACCGTCCACGCCGGCATAGATGCTGTTCAGCCATTTCAGCTGCGTCGCAGCGGAGATGACCTGAAACATTTCGGCCTTGTCATACATATCAAACCAGCCGATTTCCGCCTGCGGAGCGACCAGCAGCGCTTCTTCCTTGGACATGAACCATAATGGCTCAACCCAATCGGGTAGGCGGGTTTCGATCATCGGGCGGATGAGCGACGCGGCGGCGAATTTGGTTTTCTGCATTTGTTATTCCTCTCCATCGACTTGGGATGGGGAGGTTGCATCGTGCCGCAATGACGCAGGGGCCTTCCCAAATTCTGTCAGCCGATCTTCAACAGTTGCGATTATCGAAGTCGCAACTTCGGTTGTATCGCGCAAAACGTCAACGGCGGGGACGCGCAATGTATCGATCCGATATGCGGCCAACCATGCGTCACGCTTTGCGTCCCTTTCTGGGTTACCGCCCATATCATGCGCCATGCCATCAACCTCTATGGCCAGATTGGCACGGGCGCAGAAGAAGTCGAGGATGAATGGTCCAGCGGGATGCTGTTTGCGGAATTTATGACCGCCCGGAGACTGGCGCAATATCTGCCACAGCATGAATTCCGGTTTGGTGAGTTCCCGGCGGAGTTTTTTGGCGCGTTTAATGGAAGCAGATGGTTTATTAGGCCGCATGATATTCCCCTCCGTCACACCTTCGCTAACGCTACGGTGCGCCACCTCCCCATCGCAAGTCGATGGGGAGGAGAGTAGCACCAAAGGTCCGGTTTACGTTCTCCACATCGACTTGCGATGGGGAGGTGGCGCACGATGCTTTAGCATCGGGTGACGGAGCGGACTTCTGAACTTTCAGTTCAAACATCCAGCTTCCAATCCCAGCCCAGCGGGTCGCCGTCCATAACCTCAACGCCCTTGGCGATCAGGTCGTCGCGGATGCGGTCTGACGTGGCGAAGTCCTTGGCGGCGCGGGCGGCCTTGCGTTCGTCCAATGCGGCTTCGATTTCGGCTTCGGTGATGGTCGCGGATTTGGGGCGGATGCGGAGGTCTTGGCGAGTGAGTGTGAGGAGGTTGAGGCCGAGGATTTGATCCATTGCTTCGGCAACCGCCAGCTGTTTTGTAATATCGATTTTTTTGGTAGCCAGCACGCCCTCCAAATGAGTCAGCGCGATTGCAGTGTTCAGGTCATCGATTATGGCATCGTTAAAGGCTTCTACTACAGACTTTAATTTTCCCCATTCGTCACCCTGAACTTGTTTCAGGTTCCATTTCTCCGCCTCGACCGGTGGGTCTTTGGGCGCGATAGATGCTGAAACAAGTTCAGCATGACGGGCTTTGAGTGCGGTGACCCCCATCACCATCCGCTTTAGCCTAACAAAAGCCGACTGCAGCCCCTCCCAGCTAAACTCCAGCTCGCTCCTATAATGCGCCTGCAAGCACATCAGGCGGTAGGCGAGGGGGTGGAAGCCTTTGTCGATCAGCAGTTGCAGGCGCAGGAACTCGCCTGATGATTTGCTCATCTTGCCTGAACGCTCGACAAGGAAATTATTGTGCATCCAGATGCGTGCGCCGGTATCCGCGCAGCCTTCATGCGCTTGGTTCTGTGCGATCTCATTGGGATGGTGGATCTCGCGGTGGTCGATGCCGCCGGTATGGATGTCAAACGGCATGCCGAGCAAAGCTTTTGACATGACCGAGCATTCGAGATGCCATCCCGGCGCGCCGCGTCCCCACGGGGAATCCCATTCCATCTGCCGCGTTTCCCCCGCCGGGGTTTTGCGCCAGATCGCAAAATCCGCCTTATTGCGCTTGCCATCTACGTCCTCGATCCGGCCTTCACCGTCCTCAGTCACCGCGCGGGCCAACCGCCCATAATCGGGCACAGTCGAAATGTCGAAATAGAGCCCGCTCTCCAGCTCATAGCAATGTTTGTCCGCTATGCTTTTGGCATAGTCAATCATCGCCGGAACATAATCGGTGGCGATGGTCCATTCGGCGGGTTGACGGCAATTCAGCGCCTTAAAATCCGCCCAATAGGCCTCCGTATAATGCTTGGCGATGTCCCAGATGGATTGCGCCCTTTCCGCCGCCATCTTCTCCATCTTATCCTCGCCTGCGTCGGCATCATCGGTCAAATGGCCGACATCGGTGATATTGATGACATGTTTGAGGGTGTAGCCCTTATAGCTCAGCACCCGGCCGAGCGTATCGGCAAAGACATAGGCGCGCATATTGCCGATATGCGGGTAATTATACACTGTCGGCCCGCAGCTATAGACCCGCGCCTCGCCCTGATGGATAGGAGTGAATGTTTCGAGTTGCCGCGTTAGGCTGTTAAAGAGTTTCAGGTCGGTCATGATCAGGGGCGATGGCGTAACCAGCCAAGCAGGTCAAGAGGTTGGCGTTATCCTCCCCAATGACTCGCATTGGGGAGGTGGCAGTTGCGTAGCAACTGACGGACGGGAATTTCGAGGGTTGTTGGGCAAGCGGCCCCTCCGTCTCGCCTGCGGCGATCCACCTCCCCATCGCTAGTCGATGGGGAGGATTGTTTACCAGCCCTCCCAGCGGATCACCTCATCCATCGCGGCACGCGGGACTTCGAAATTGTTGATCGGCGCATCGGCGTCGCGGTATCCGATTGCCATGCCGCAAAAGAAGATATGATCGTCATCGATATTCAGCAATTCGCGCATATAGGTGCCATACATTGCCCAGATTTCCTGAGCGCAGCTATCAAGCCCCTCTTCGCGCAGCAGCAGCATGACGGTTTGCAGCCACATGCCCATATCGCTCCATTGCGGCGGGCCCATATATTTGGGGCAATAGGTAAATAGCTGCACCGGCGCGCCGAAACTGTCCCAGTTTTTCATCATCTGCGCAATGCGGCCCGCCGCGTCATTGCGTTGCAGGCCAACGGCGTCAAACATCGCTTTGCCCACGGCGCGGCGTTGGTCTTCATGACGGCCCGACAGGCCTTTGGGATAAATATCATATTCGCCGCCTTCGCCCATCGGCGCGGCCTTTGCCTTTTCCTTAATCGCCGCCGTTATTCGGGCCAGTTCGTCGCCGGTAACGATCACCGCATACCAAGGCTGCGTATTGCCACCCGAAGGGCTGCGCTGCGCCTTTTCCAGCACGCGGCGAAGCGTCGCCTGATCAACAGGCTTGTCGATAAACTGCCGGATAGACCGGCGGGTGGCGATGGCTTCAGTTACTTTCATGTAGTATTATATCCTATTTCTTAGTGATACCGTTTGATTTCTTCTTCGCCATCACGTCGGTAGTCATCTAGAGTTGTCCCATTCGCCGGACGTATATAGGGTGGAACTGGCTCACTGCCCACTTCACAACGCCGAACAGATGAAGGCTCCGCGCGAATTAAATTAAAAGTTCCAGCTGTGTTACGGCGAAGCAACATCGTTAGAGTTTTCTCTCTAAATTTAGTATGTAGTAAAGCTAGAATAGTAATTTTTCGTTCAGGCACTTCACCTTCGATGACCTGTTTGATTTTGAGATCAAGAAACCACGGCCAAAGCATTATTATGTCTTCACCGTTGTCTCCCAGAACCACGGGAATCTGGGCAATAGGTTTCGCTCGAATTTTTGCATCGTAGCATTCAATGTCCGCGGCTATTGCTGTGCTGCAAGTCGCAAATGCTGCCAGTGCAGTCACTAATTTTAGGTTTGCTTTCATCACTCCTCGTCAAACAAGCCAGCCAGCTGCTCAATCATAGTGCCGCCCAATTGCTCCGCGTCCATGATCGTCACGGCGCGTTTATAGTATCGCGTCACATCATGGCCGATGCCAATGGCGATCAGCTGCACCGGGCTGCGCGTTTCGATCATCTCGATCACTTTGCGCAGATGTTGTTCCAGATAGCCGCCATGGTTTACCGACAGCGTGCTGTCATCCACGGGCGCGCCGTCACTGATGACCATCAATATGCGGCGGTCCTCGCTCCGCCCGATCAGGCGGTTATGCGCCCATAATAGCGCCTCTCCGTCGATATTTTCTTTCAGCAATCCCTCGCGCATCATCAGGCCCAAATTGCGGCGGGCATGGCGCCAGGGTTCATCCGCCTTTTTATAGATAATATGGCGCAGGTCGTTGAGCCGCCCGGGCATCGGTTTGCGCCCGGCATTTAACCAGTCTTCGCGCGCCTGTCCGCCTTTCCATGCGCGGGTGGTGAAGCCCAATATCTCCGTCTTCACGCCGCAGCGTTCGAGCGTCCGGGCCATAATATCCGCGCTGATCGCGGCGATGCTGATCGGGCGGCCACGCATCGATCCCGAATTGTCGATCAGCATGGTGACGACCGTATCCTTAAAATCGGTATCGCGTTCAACCTTGTAAGACAGCGAGCTACCCGGTGACACCACGATTCGCGCCAGCCGCGCCGCGTCCAGCATTCCTTCTTCCTGATCAAAATCCCAGCTGCGGTTCTGCTGCGCCATCAAACGGCGTTGCAAGCGGTTGGCGAGTTTTGTGACCACCGACTGCAAATTTGCAAGCTGTGTATCCAGATAAGCACGCAGCCGGTTCAGCTCTTCTTCGTCGGCCAGTTCCAGCGCGGTGACCGTTTCGTCATATTTATCGGTCCACACCCGGTAATCGGATTGCGGCAGATGGTCCCAATTGCGGCGCTGCGGATTGACGGGCTGCATACCTTCATCGCCCATATCGCCTTCCGCGCCCTCGCTATCGTCCATCTGACTTTCGTCATATTCGCCCTCTTGTTCCTCGCCTTCGCCGTCTTGCGGCTGTGCGCGGGCTTCGGATTGACCAGCCTCACCGTCGGTCTCATCGGGTTCGTCGGTCTGGTCTTCTTCCTGCTCATTATCGTCATCTTCGCCCGCCTTATCCTCATCGCTGGGGTCCATTTCACCCTCGGTAAGGTTGAGGTGAGCAAGCATGGACTGAGTAACGGCGGCAAAAGCAGACTGATCGTCGAGCGCCAGTGACAGCGCGTCCAGATCGCTACCGGCATTTTCTTCGATCCAGTCGCGTAGCATGGCGACGCCATCTTGGGCCGTTTGCGGGACCGGCTGTCCTGTAAGCCGTTCCCGCACGATCAGCGACAGCGCGGTCGATATCGGCACTTCATCGGCGGCCTGAGCGCGGCTGATCGGGTCGGTGCGTAATTTGAGTTCGAGCGCGTGGGTCAAATTGCCCGCAACCCCGGCCATCGCCCGCGAGCCAAGCGCCTCCACCCGCGCATTTTCCACCGCGTCAAAGGCGGCAGCCGCAATCGCTTCGGCAGGGCGCAGCGCCGCGTGTCGGAGCGGGCTATGATGTTTGAGCTTTAACGAAAAGCTATCGGCAAAGCCGCGCGCCTCGGCCACTTGATCGGCGGGAAGGGTGCGGCCGGGCATCGGGACTTTGAAATTTTTACCGGCCTGAGCCGGGACATCGGCGGTAAAGGCAAGCTCAACCTCTGGCTCACGCGCCATTGCACGGGCGGTGCCGGTTAAAACAGACTTGAAGGCGTCAAGGGGATTTTTATCGGACATAGTTGCACGGTCTTAAGACCAACCGCGCGCCGATAATAGTCCCCAATTGAGTCCGGACCCTAAGATAAAATAGGCTTGGGCCGTGACCCTACCCCCCGACGGTCACTTGTCCAGGCCGGATATAGCCGCGCTCTGCCATTTCTTTGGTATAGTCATGCCGCGCATCTTTTATTTCGCGGTTATATTCTTCCCATGCCTCGCGCCGGTCCTGCGTCGTTTTGGCGCGGCGCAGGTCTTTGCGCAGTTCGTTTTCTGCCTCCAACACGTCGGACTGATAATCATACCAATAATTATTGCGGACCCCGGCCAGCGGCGCTTTCAAAATATGGGCATGGCGTTGGTGGCCGGGATGCGCCTGCACCGGGGTCGACGCGCCAAAGGCAATGGCGAGGCCCAGTATCGGTGCGATGGCGATGGTTTTGCGGCCTATCGCATTGGCGATCAATGTGGATTTCCGGTATATACGCATGGATCAAAATCCTCCCTTTCGAGTCGCCCCCGACCGCGATTAACGACCGCCAAGCTGTCGGTAGGATGAATAGGCAGGCCGCCGCACGGACGAAGCGTTGCTGCACCGCGACCGGACGCGATTAAGCCTTACATATGGGGACGTTATCGCTGCTTATCCGCAGGCTCACGCTGCCGCACATCAATCCCCTGTTTATCGAGCGTCAGGTCAATTGGAATACCTTCTATTTCGGTAGATACCGACACGCCTTTTTCGCGGTTTATGCGCACTTCTGTTCCCTCTATTCCAATTGGAAGGTCGGGAATATCGGGCAGGTCGAGCGGTTCAACCGGACCTTCTGGATCGGGGTCCTCGGCCGGTTTGGGTGCGGGCTTCGGCGCGGCGGCAGGGGCGGCGCCTTTGACCGCTCGGCTCATGAAATCGGCCCAGATACGCGCAGGCGTTCCGCCGCCATTAACGCCTTTTAATGGGCTATTGTCATCATTTCCAACCCACACGCCGACAACGAGATCGCCCGCATAGCCGATGAACAATGCATCACGGTTATTTTGACTGGTTCCGGTTTTGCCAAAGCTGGCGATACGCAGCCGCGCATTGCGTGCCGTGCCGTCCTTCACCGCTGCCGACAGCATATCCTCCATCATCGCATGGTGCCCGCTGCCCAGGCTGCGCTGCGGATTGGTGATATAGTCGAACCAGCCGGGCTTTTCCGCAGCAAAGGCGGTTGGCGTGATCGGCCGGTTGTTGGCGGCCACCGCCGCATAGGCGCTGGTCAGCTCCAGCAGCGTTACCCCCGATGTGCCGAGTGCAAGGCTGGGGTCGTCGCGGGCAAGCGGGCTTTCTATGCCCAAATCCCGCGCCGCGCGCAGCACTGCGGCGCTGCCCACTTGATTATATAACCGGACCGCCGCGACATTGGACGAACGGGCAAACGCTTCGCGTAAGGTGATTTCGCCGCGATAGCTGTCCCCGCTGTTTTTCGGCTGATATAGGCCGGTTTCAATCGGGCTATCGTCAATGATGCTGTCGGGTGTCATTCCGGCGCGCAATGCGGCGAGATAGACGAATAGTTTGAAGGTCGAGCCGGGCTGCCGCTTGGCCTGTGTTGCACGGTTGAACGAGCTGTCCTTATAACTGCGCCCACCAATCATCGCGACGACTTCGCCATTGGTGCGCATGGCGACCAGCGCCACTTGCGCCTTGCCCAGCGGTGCGCGGCCCACGGCGCGGCGGGCCGCCTCTTGCAGCTTGCTATCCAGCGTTGTGGCAATAGTCTGTTTGGCATAGCTTTGTTCGGTGAGCTCGCGGGCCTGCGGCATGGCCCAATCGGCGAAATAGGTTCCGCTGGGCAGATCATTTTTCAACCGCACATCGGTGCGCGGCATTCGCACTGCGGCGGCTTTTTCCTCGGTCAAATAGCCAGCGGCAACCATTGCATTCAGCACCATCTTTGCGCGTTTCGCTGCATTTTTGGGGTGGCGTGTTGGGGCAAGCCGCGACGGGGACTGCACCACGCCCGCCAGCATCGCCGCCTGCGCGAGTGTCAGATTTTCGGGCTTGCGATAAAAATAATACATTGATGCAGCGCGCAGGCCGTAAATATTTTCACCAAAATAGGCGTTCGACAGATAGCGTTCGAGGATGTCATCTTTTGACAATCGCGCTTCCAGCCAAAATGCAATCAGCAATTCACGCGCCTTTCGCGTCATGCTGCGTTCCGGGGTCAGGAAGGTGAATTTCGCCAGTTGCTGCGTAATCGTGCTGCCGCCCTGTGTCCCGCCGCCGGTCGCATTATTCCATGCGGCGCGGGCAAGTCCGCGTGGATCAACGCCCCAATGCGAATAAAAGCGCCGATCCTCAATCGCCATGAATGCCTGCGCCACATGCGGGGGAAGGGTGTCCATATCCACCGGCAAATCAACGATCGCACCGTTGCGGGCGATGGGCACGCCGTCGCTGGTCGTCAATGTCAATTGCGGCGGAACAATTGGCTGCAGGCTTTTTGACAGCGGCGCGGTCAGCGCCAGCCATAGGATGAGCAGCGCGAATAACAGAAACGCGCCTGCTATCGCGCGGCGGATCCAATACCATTTGCGCGATGGCGCGGGCGGCGGCGCGATATCATTGCCGATGGGATCGCCCACGGGATAGGATGCCCCCTGACGGTCGGCGCGGTAATGCGCAAACTCATCCGCATCCCAGCCGATTTGCTCATGCAAAGGCGCTTGCTTGACACGCCAAAACGCCCACCAAGGACGGCGTTTTACTGATTGCGAAGGCGGCGGCAAATCGTGCATAGTCTACTGTATTGGCGATATAAGACGGATAGGGTAAATGTGCCAATGAAAAATTGGGCGAGTAGTTGTGACGTTCCCATGGCATGATATCCAAGATGAATTTCGCAAGCGAAGCAAAAACGCAACAATCATCCGGCATATCGCGATAGAGCTATTGTTGATATTGCTGACCGTGCTGCCACATTGCGGCATGTAAGAGGGGAATGCGCATGACATGGAAATTGGATCGCCGCGCTTTGTTGGTCACGGCTGGATTTGGAATTGGTGGATTATTGTTGCCCGCAGGGGCATTTGCAAGCGAGATATTAAGCAGCCTGACCGGTTTTACGCATAATGTCGCCAGCGGGGAACCGGGTTCCGAATCGATGCTGCTATGGACGCGGTTTGTGCCCGCCGATGGCGGTGCAGCGAAGCTCCGCGCAGAGTTGTCCGTTGACCCCGAATTTTCCGTTATCGCAGCGGGCGGACAAATGGTCACTGGGCCATGGCGTGACCATACGGCGAAAATCACTGTTGATGGCTTAACCCCCGACACCCGCTATTATTATCGGTTCATCGCTCCAGACGGCAGTTTCTCGCCGGTTGGCCGAACCAAAACCTTGCCCGTGGGAAAGGTGGACCGGTTCAACATCGCGGTATTTTCCTGTTCCAATTTGGGCTTTGGCTATTTTAACGCATATGGCCATGCGGCCGCGCGTGACGATCTTGATATGACCTTGCATATGGGGGATTATCTCTATGAATATGCGCCCGGCGGCTATGATGCGGGGCCAGCATTTTCGAAGCGTATTGATCCCAAATCAGAGATTATCAGTCTTGCCGATTACCGGCTTCGTTATGCCAGTTATCGCGCCGACCCTGACCTTCAGGCACTGCACGCTGCGGCGCCAATGATTGTGATTCAGGACGACCATGAAAGCACCAACGATAGCTGGGAGGGTGGAGCGCAAAATCATCAGGATAATGAAGGCGATTGGTCAGTGCGCCGTAATGCGGCGATGCAGGCTTGGCGCGAATGGATGCCCATTGGAGAACAGCCTTGGCAGGCCTATGCCATTGGCGATCTTGCAACCTATTTTCGGACCGACACAAGGACAATCGCTCGGTCCCGTCCGCCGGAATTAGGCCCAGCGCTCAGCAGCGCGGAAAGGGAAAAAGCGCTGGCCGAATTTCGCGACGGTGAATGGATGAATGACAGCGCGACAATGCTGGGCAGCGAACAGGAAAGCTGGCTTTATCGCAGCTTCGCCCGGAATAAGGCGGTGTGGACCATGGTCGGCGTCGGAACGAATATGGGCTATGGTTATACGCCGGAAAATGCGACCGATTGGCTTGCCAAAGATGCCGATCCGCGTGCGCTCAGCTATGTAAAATCGGGCATCGCTGCGGCAAAGGCTGGATTGCCATTTAACATGGACAATTGGGGCGGTTATCCCAAGGCGCGATCCCGTTTTCTCTCGGCGGCGCAGCGCGCGGGCAGCAATTTGATCGTTATCACCGGCGATAGCCATAATGGCTGGGCATTCGACCTTCCGGAAGGTGGAAAAGCAGCGGGCGTGGAATTTGGCGGGCATAGCGTAAGCTCCCCGGGCTTTGAACAGGCGACTGGCAAAACCGATCCAAAAATTGTGGCGCGCGACATGATTGCGGCCTCTCCCAACGAATTGCGCTGGATGGACAGTAGCAACCGCGGCTATATGATGTTGTCGCTGACGCCGCAGGATGCGACCAACGAATGGGTATTCATGCAAACGGTGCGAACAAAATCACTCGCGGTGAAAGCGGGGCATAAAATGCGCGTGCGCGCAGGCTATAACCGGCTGGATGTATAAGCCGGGGTAAGGAACCAGCCGCGAAGTGGCGTTTCAATTGCTCTGTTGGGCCTGTTCCTGTTTATCAAGCAGCCTATCGCGTTTTTTTAGGACCTGACTGCTGGCATTAAAATCGGGGATGGTGACCTTGCTGCTCTCCATGACTGCGGCAATTGTTTCCAGGCTTTCAATAGCGGTTTTGTAATCACCGGATTTCTCCGCCATCGCGCCGCGCATGGTATGGGCCAAGGTAAGGCTGATATCTTGGCCAGGATAGGTGCGGTCTTTTGACAAGTTGATGATCTTGTCGGCCTCCGCCAATATTTCGGCCAATAGGGCATCTGGCTGTGCGGGCGGCGGGCCGCTGCGCATCATAAACCGCATTTTATCCTTTATCGTCTGATAGGCGAGCAGAGGCTCCTGCACCGGCCAACAGGTCCGAAACGCGTGATACAGCTGATGCCCGCCGGCCGCGTCGCAGGTTGATAAATCAGCGCGTTTATACTGCGGGATCACATTATTTTTCAGGTCCATTGCCAATATATCCCGCATTGAAATTTCGGGCACGGCTGGCGCTCCATCGGTTTCGACTGCGGCTGATGTTTGCGGCTCGCCGCCTGACTGCGTTTGGGCAAATAGCGGTGCGGGGGCAGTGAGAATAAGAGCGGTCAGCGTCAAATATCGGATCATATCGCTTGAATCTTCTTTGTATCTATGGGCAGGCAAAGCGGTGCCGTGGGGGTAACAAGCGTTGGTTGAACGCTCGATGACCAAAGGGGCGTAACATGATTTTTTTCTATCACATACCGGATTAAGCGGTAAATTTAACTGCACGGTTAAATCGCCTCTTGATTTCAGGCCGTAAGCTGCGCAACGTGTTTGGCGAGAGAAAAGTGAGGGCGGCGCATATGGAATTTGCGAATTTGGGATATAGCGAAGAGCAGATCGAACTGCTCGACGTCGCGGTTAATTTTTGCCGGGAAAAATCCCCGATCGATAAAGTCCGTGCATTGATGGACAGCGAAACCGGCTATGACGCGGCGGTCTGGGCAGAGATTGCCGCGTTGGGCTGGACGGCGATTGCGATTCCGGAGGAATTGGGCGGCGTCGGCCTGTCTATGGCGGAGGTGGTTCCGGTGGCGGAACAAATGGGCCGCCGGTTGATGGCCTCCCCCTTTGCTGCATCCACTATCGCTGCGCAGGCGCTGATCGCGGGCGGCAGGGACGAGCAAAAGGCGCATTGGCTGCCGAAAATCGCCGAAGGTATGGCGGCGAGCATGGCATTGTACGAACCGCATGGTGATTGGGACCTGAGCCATGTTACTGCATCTGCCGCGAGCGATGGCGATCAGCTCCGCTTGTCAGGGACCAAGCAATTCGTGCAATGGGCGCAGGCCGCGCAGTTGATTATCGCCAGCGTGTCGTTGAATGGAAAGCCAGCGCTCGTCCTCTTAGCGCAAGATGACATACCGGCGGGCGCGTTACGGAGCGAATCGATCGTCGATGAAACAAGGCGAAGCTGCGCGCTGACGCTGGATGGGATAGTGGTTCCCGTATCGCAGCTTTTGGACAGCGACAAAGCCGCCATGACGCTGGCGCATATCGATATGACTGCGGCTTTGTTACAATCGGCGGAAATGTGCGGCGGCGCACAGAGCGTGATTGACTATACCGTCGATTACATGAAAACTCGGACGCAATTTGGTAAGGTCATCGGCAGTTACCAAGCGCTGAAACACCCGATCGTCAACGCCTATGTCGAATATGAAAAGGCACGCTCGCATCTCTATAGCGCCGCACATAGTTTCGCCGATCAGGGCGAGGGTGAAATTGCGGTGCGCATGGCAAAGGCCGCCGCCGACAAGACATATAGCCACGCCGCCGACCGGGCGGTGCAATTTCATGGCGGCTTTGGCTTTACCCACGACTGCGACGCCGGCCTCCACCGTAGAGCCTCGATCTTCGCCGCGTCACAGCATGGCGACGCGGCCTGGCACCGGGCAAAGCTGGCGGATTTACTGCTGGGGTGAGAGGTAAATTGGTGCGCCCGGCAGGACTCGAACCTGCTGCCTCAAGATTAGAAGTCTCGCGCTCTATCCAGATGAGCTACGGGCGCCTACCGATGATGCCAATAACCGCTTTACGCGTTGAAGCAAAGCCGGTTATGTCACAAAAATGACTGACCCGGTAACCCGCCCGACAATCGCGAATGAAACCGCAGACCGGCGGTTCCTCTATTATGATTTTATCATGGCCGCTTTTGTGGCGATATTGTTGCTGTCCAACATCATCGGTGCGTCGAAACGGTCGGAGGTGGTTTTGCCCGTCATAGGCGAATGGTCCTTTGGCGCAGGCGTGCTGTTTTTCCCGATCAGTTATATTATCGGCGATGTGTTGACCGAAGTATACGGCTATGCCCGCGCACGGCGCGTGATCTGGACGGGTTTTGCCGCGCTGATCTTCATGGCTTTTATGAGCTGGGCAGTTGTGTCGTTGCCGCCGGCACAAGGGTGGCCGTTTCAGGAAGATTATGAAAATGTTTTTGGCAATAGCTGGCGGATCGTGCTGGCGTCGATTGTCGCTTTTTGGGCAGGCGAGTTTGCCAACAGCTTCGTCATGGCGCGGATGAAGATATGGACCAAGGGCAAAGCGCTATGGACGCGAACCATCGGATCGACGATCGTCGGGCAGGGGCTGGATAGCCTGATATTCTATCCGCTCGCTTTTTGGGGACTTGCCGGTTGGCCGGTGGAACAGATTTGGCAAGTGGTTGTGTCGCAATTTTTGATCAAGACATTGTGGGAGGCGTTGCTGACGCCCGTCACCTATGCGGTGATCGGATTTTTGAAACGGCGGGAGGGCGTCGATATATTTGACGAAGGCACCGATTTTTCCCCGTTCAAGGCGAAGCTTTAATGTCCGATATTTTGGTTTGAAGGCCGCAATCAAGCGATTTGACGGATCAGACCTTCAAAAAGTCGCCGTCCATCTGATCCGCCCTGAACCGGTTCGATCATCCGTTCGGGGTGCGGCATCATGCCAAGGACATTGCCTGCATCATTCAGCAATCCGGCAATGTCACGCGCCGATCCATTCACTTGCTCCTGATACCGAAGGGCAACCCGGCCTTCCCCCTCCAACCGGTCGAGCGTTGCGTCATCGGCGAAATAATTGCCATCATGATGCGCGACAGGGATGTGAATAACTTCCCCTTGTTCGTAGCCATTGGTGAACAGAGATTGGTTGTTTTCGACCTTCAGCGCGACTGAACGGCATACAAATCGAATGCCGCTATTGCGCATCAACGCGCCGGGAAGCAATCCGGCCTCGGTTAAAATTTGAAATCCGTTGCATACGCCCAATACGGGCACGCCGCGTCCAGCGGCTTCAACAACCGCTTTCATGATGGGCGAACGCGCCGCCATCGCGCCGGAGCGCAGATAATCGCCATACGAAAAACCGCCCGGAATCGCGATCAGGTCAAGCCCGCTGGGCAGCTCGCTATCGCCATGCCAAACGACATCGGTATCTGCGCCGGTAATCTCCCGTATCGCTACCGCCATATCGCGGTCACAGTTGGAGCCGGGAAACTGGATAACGGCGGCGCGCATCAATTTTCCTCAATCTCAAAATTTTCGATCACGGTATTGGCGAGTAGTTTTTGGCACATTGCCTCCATCTCAGCCCGCGTAACCCCGTCATCATGTTCCAATTCAATCAGGCGCCCTGCGCGTACATCGCGAAGGCCATCGAAGCCGAGCCCTTCAAGCGCATGGTGTATGGCCTTGCCCTGAGGATCGAGGACGCCGTTTTTTAAGGTAACAAAGATTCTGGTTTTCATCGGGACACAGCCTTCACGAATTTGACTTTGCCCTCCCTATAGAATGCCGCGTGGATGACGCAAGGGGGCGTTTTGCCCCTGCCCAATAGTAAATTTGAAATTAACTATAATCCCTCACCGGATTTTGACGATCAAAGGTATATAGAAATTCATTGTAAAAAGGTGTGACGGTTAACGCCGAAAGGAAGCTACTATGGTTGGATTGGCAGCAGCAATGTTTGTAGGCCTATTTGCCTTTGGTCAGGAACTAATGGGATGGAACAGAGGTTCAAATGAAGAGGTTCAGTTGGCGCTGTTCATCACCTTCATCCTGGGCATTATATGTGGTTATAAAACAAAGGGTTGATTAAAGCCCGGCCATTTCAACGCGCGATTTTTTGAGGGATCAAAAATAACGAGCCAGCTTAAAATTCACCCGGTGCCGCGTGGACTCATAGAGCAGATAATTGCTGTCGATCTGCGAAAAATTATATTCGATCGATGGTGAAAACCCAAACATTTTGAACGCACGAATGCCAGCATAGGCACGGCCAAACAGCCGCAGATCCTTGCGCGCGTCGCTCGAATAAATAAATTGCGGCGCATCAAATAGGGCCTGCGATACGCTGGCCGATAGGCCGGCATTTATGCCGAGTGGCAATTCCCCGCCGATGCCAAGGCTGCCGCCATAGCTGACATTTGAAAATGACTGGCTGTCGAGGATATCTTTACGGCCGAAAAGGCTGGCCGAGGCAATGAAGGCGCGGCCGATAACCCGTTCATAGGTCAGGTTGCTGCCAATTTGCCAACCGGAATAAGCCGGAGAAAAGCCCGAATCGGTGTTGCGCCCGTCGATAGATAATCCAATGCGCTGGCCTTCATTAAGGATTTTTTGGAAGCCGATACGTGCGCCAAAGTCGGTGTTTGCCCGCTCCCCCCCGCGCCAGCGTTGTTCGCCCAGCGCTTGGAAAGACAGGCTGCTACTTTCCCCGATACGAAGTTCCGGCCCTATAGCGATCTGGGTCTGCAGGTCGTCTGCGACTTTCCCTTTATAGTTGACCAGACGCGCATCGCCATCAATCAGCAACGCAAGCTTTTCATTGGCGCGCAGACGCAGGCCTGCACTCAATCCTGCTGTTTGTCCAATACCCGATTGTTTGCGGGCATTTTCATCGAGGGTCAGCGGCAATTGGAACGGACCGAAATTGATGTTGACCGTTTCAGCAGATGTCGCGCTGTTAATGTTGGTATCAGGCGCGATGCCAAGGTCCAGATTTACGCTCCAGCTGCGTTGATTGCGCAATATGCCGCGAATGCCGCGGACCGTTTGTTTTATATCTTCGGGTAAATCCTTATCCTGCTGTGCCAAGCGGAAATGATAGCTGGCCGAACCTTCCTTGCCCCGTAACATCATGACTCGGGCAAGTTCGAGCCTTACTCTTGTTTGCTTTGGATCGTCGTCCAAAATTTTGCGGAACATTGTTTCCGCACCCTCCAAGTCACCCGTTTCAACCGCCAAAAATCCCTTTAGAAAGCGGTGCTGAAATTGATATTCCGGGGCGAGGCCAAGGGCATCAACCAGCGGCTTTGCATTCACAAAGTCTTTGTTTTGGATAAGCTGTTCCGCCGCTGCCAGCATTTGCGGGCCGGTCAATTTGACGCTGCAAGGGGCTGCGGCGCAACCGGGCACTGTGCTCGGTATTGAACTGGGCGCTGTGTCCGCATTCGCTGCTGCTGTATCTGCGTTGGCTGCACTGGGGGCAGCCGCCATCAGGGCTGCGAATCCAGCAGCGAGGAAAAGCCGATTTTTCATGTGGGTTTACTTCTTTGAACCGGTGAAGACGCCCAATATGTCGATCCGTTCATCGGGCGTTCCGCCCACAATCCGGTAGCTGCCTCCTACTTCCTGAGCCTGAGGACCGTAAAAGGCCCCGTCGATGCTCGAACCAGCGATAAGCAGGTCGAACCGGCTCGTGTCTGGATTGACAAACCAAGCCTGTTGGAATTGGCCCAGGAAGCCGCCGGCCGCAATTAAGTCAATTCGTCCGCTGCCACGGGCATTGAATATCGCACCTTCAGCGATTGAGTGGAACCCGTTAGTGCCAATATCAACTTGGGGGGCATGAGTGGTGCCTGTTAAACTCAGGGCAAAGCTGTTCGAACCGAAATTGACATCGACATTCGCCGTGCCTTCGATCCATTGGAAATAAGTCGGTGCGTCAGTCAAGCCAATATTATCAGGTTGATCGTTAAACACAGCCGTAGCCAACATATCCCCAGAAAAAGAACCGGTTCCGCCGGTTGGAACATTGGAGTTGACGGAATTCTGCCCAAAAACAAATGCACCGCGTTCCAAGCTAAATGTTGTTGTCGTAACAGAGGTTGCTGGCTGACCGGGAACAGCTGGCGTCGTTGGGGTCGCTGCTACCGGCGCGACTGCCGCAGTATTTGCGATAGAAGCGCTCAACTGATTTCGTAAAAAACCGCCATACGTCACATATTGAGTTGTAGTTCCGGGGCGCTGATAGAAAAATGTTGCAACATTGTAGCTACCGCTTGTTTCATCGGCATCCAAGCCCAACGCTAAACGTGTCCCCGATAAACTAGCTGTGCCTGATCCAGATTCGAGATATTGAATGCCGCGCAATGCTAGCTCCGGCGTCCCATATTGAGGTTCTAAAACGCCGCCAAAGGCGGTTCTATGCAAGGGATCTTGAAAACGGGTGGCAGTGGATGTCCCGGAAAGGCTATCGCTAAAACTGACATCGAAAATAGCATCGCGCGGATTATATGTTATCGATAGGCCGCTGTTTCGAACAGTGGTCGCGTTACCAGCATATTCCTGATTGCCTTGCCCACCATTCGTTCTGGCAATATTGTTGTAGGTAGTTTGATAATCGAAACTATGCGTTGCGCCGTTTGCTTGATAGGTTTTGAGCACGGTGGGGTTCACAAACGTGTGCTGATCGGCAGTGCCGACGCCCGATGTGCCAACCGGTGACCCAGCCGTGCTGATGGTGCTGCCGCCACCGCCGCCGCAAGCGGCAAGCATCGAAGTTCCAACCAAAAGAGCAACCAATCGCATAATGAAAATCCCCTAGAAATCTAGGGAAGAGAATTACTGGCTGATGGTTAATTTTTGGTAACCGCTAAATGCCTTTTGCGATTATTTTCCTTTTTTCGCACGATGTTCACCAAGATCAAGCACGGCGCTATCACCTTCTTCGGGTAGAAGCCCCAATCGGCGGGCCACTTCCTGATAGGCCTCGACTTCACCGCCTAGGTCTCGGCGGAAGCGGTCTTTATCCAGTTTTTCGCCCGAATCCATATCCCAAAGGCGGCATCCATCGGGGCTAATTTCATCGGCCAATATGATCCGCGAAAAATCGCCATCGAACAATCGGCCAAATTCCAACTTGAAATCTATCAGGCGAATATTGATCGCGGCGAACATACCCGACATAAAATCATTGATACGGATCGCCATCGCGGAAATATCCTGCATTTCTTCCTGACTGGCCCAGCCAAAACAGGCAATATGCTCTTCGGCAATTAACGGATCGCCCAGCGCATCATCCTTATAGCAATATTCGAGCAATGTGTGGGGCAGGGGTGTGCCTTCCTCGATACCCAGCCGTTTGGTCAGCGATCCAGCCGCAACATTGCGCACCACAACTTCGATCGGAACAATTTCAACCTGTTTCACCAATTGTTCGCGCATATTCAAACGGCGGACAAAATGCGTAGGAATGCCGATATGCGACAGGCGCGTGAATACATATTCCGATATGCGGTTGTTGATCACGCCTTTACCAGAAATTGTGCCTTTTTTCTGGGCATTAAATGCGGTTGCGTCATCTTTGAAATATTGGATGATGGTGCCAGGTTCGGGACCTTCATAAAGGATTTTGGCCTTGCCTTCATAGATTTTGCGGCGGCGTGTCATGCGGTGGTCCTTTATGAATTACACTGAAAAATACTCGGCCCCGGCCCAATGGACCTGTTGCAAGATGCACATTGAACGGGAATCTGTGCGGCAGCCTATAAACAATTGCAATGGGCAGCGCAATTCGAGATAGCAAGGCCATGGGAAAGAAGCCTTTATGACGATTGATCTCAACCTGCTGCTGCGTGCTTATGCGGCGGGATATTTTCCCATGTCGGACGCGCGCGATGACCCGGATATTTATTGGGTTGAGCCCAAAAAGCGGGCGATATTTCCGCTCGATGGCATTCACATTTCCAAATCGCTTGCCAAGGTTATCCGCCAGGACCGGTTCCGGGTAACCACCGATACAGCTTTTACCGAGGTGATCGCGCTATGTGCCGAGGAGGCTGAGGACCGAACCGGCACCTGGATAAACGCGCAAATCGAACAGGCGTTTATCAGCCTGCATCAACTTGGCCATGCGCATAGCGTAGAATGTTGGCGCGACGGTGATGACGGAGCCCGGCTGGTCGGCGGACTATATGGGCTATCGCTCGGCGGCGCATTTTTCGGCGAAAGCATGTTTTCGCGCGCCACCGATGCGTCAAAAGTTGCATTGATATGGCTGGCCGCGCGGCTGCGGATGGGCGGCTATAGCCTGCTGGATTGCCAGTTTATGACCGATCATCTGCGCACGCTTGGCGCGGTGGAGATGGATCAGGCGGAATATCTGAAAAAACTGGCTGCCGCATTGGCACCGCCCCTTGCGCCGGGCAATGGCTTGGTGATCAACGGATCGGAGAAGAATAGGCCAGAATCAAACGACGATGGTCAGGTTTCCGTTGTAGCTTCTTCTTCGGCAGGTGGCTCTGCATCCTCCTCGCCTGCCGCCCCTTGCTGGTCCGCGCTTGACGGTTTTTTGGGCGCGGCACTGCTCGGATCATCTGATTTAGGGGCTACCGTTTCTTCCTCGCCGGGGAAGCTCATCTTACATTCTTTTATCCAGACATCATAAATCTGATGCTGCACCACGTTGGCGGCCGGATTTTCCTTAAACAGCCAGCCGGAAAATACCTGACGCCACCGTTCCTTTTGATTGGTGCCGGGCGGGCGTTCATTGACAATCAATTGCACAAACGCGCCTTGATCGGGATAATTTTCCCATGGTGCCGTTTTTTCGCAGGCACGAAGGCGGATTACCACCTTTCCAATGCGAATATCTTGTCCAGGTTTCAGCTCAATATCGCGGGTACTGCCGTTGCGTTTGTTCAGCAGGCCCAAAATTGCAACACGTTCGGCCATCGGCGTCCCGATTGATTCTTCGGCGGGCTTAACCAATTGATCTGCGCTCGGCTTGGCTTTTTCAGTCGCTTTGGCGGCGGCTTTCTTACCCGCCTCCTCGGCCCCATCGCCGCCGCTGCTGCATGCTGAAAGCGCGCCGATCAGCGCCGCCGAGACAAAGGCTTTACGCCAAATCATTATTCACTCGGGCTCCATGCCTCATAATCGCCCGTTGCTCTGGCCCGCTTGCCGGATGATTCCAACGCGCCTGCGGGACGATAAGCGGCAGCTGTGCCAGTCAAATTGCCGTCGCTGCCATGCTCCCACCCACGCGCCGGGGGCAAATAATCTTCGGGATTGCCGTCATGTGTGCCATGCAACCAGCCATGCCAGTCCGGCGATACCCGGCTTGCATCATTGGCGCCATTATATATCACCCAGCGGCGCAAGCCGTCTTTTGATTGATAATAGACATTACCCGTTTCGTCCGTGCCGACTTTCAGGCCCTTACGAGCGCTAAACAACAAGGTGCCAATTGTGGCGCCATCCCACCATGTAAATATTTTTGCCAATATACCCATGGGTGCCGATTAAGCGTTCCTGTGTGCCCGCGCAATGAAAAAGGTCAAATTTTTGCAGCACCCTTATGCAATTACTGCGTTGGTGCCCAAGATACAGTATCGCCTGCCTTAATCCCCAATTTGGCGGCTAATCCGCCACGCACTTCCAATACCGCTTGCACTGCGCCCTGCGAATTGACCGTCTCCAGCGAGTAAGGCACGGCATTTGCACCGATGCTTTCAATCTTCCCATCGGTTCCGATAAAAATAATATCGAGCGGGATGACGGTGTTTTTCATCCAGAAACTAGCTGGCCGCGGCTGAGGGAAGGGGAATATCATCCCTTCATCATCGGCCATCGACTGCCGAAACATCATGCCTTGCGCCTGTTGCCGGGGTGTTGCGGCGACTTCGGTTTTGAAACTGTGGGTTTTTCCGTGGCTGATGACGCATAATTGGCGCAGTTCCAGCCCGGCCTCTGATTGTCCCAGGCTGGTGCCTGCTGTACAGCTGCTCTTTGCGTCGGCGGTGTTTCCGGCCGTAGCGCTGCCCTGCATATTGCAGGCCGAGATTGCTAAGGTGAGTGCGGGTAAAAGGAGTAAACGCATAAATCAGGCTTTCATAACGCATGGTCTAACACAGATCGGATAGGAGTTTAATCCTCTTTCGGGCATCTGATAACAGCATTGCCTGCCCGGCGGATCAGGCATTCGGCGGTTCCGGTCACAGTGATATTGCTGGACCCCTCGCTATTGATTGTCGCGGATTCTGCCGCTTGAACCGCTATTTTGGCATTGCCGTTTACTTGCAGGCTTATTTTGCGGTTTTGGAAATTGGCGATGTCGACTTGCGGCGAACCGTCTATTTGCAAGGTCGTTTCACGGGCTTTGCCGCTGTCAACAGTAATGGCGCCCGTGCCAAAAATGTTAACCTGCAATTGGTCCACTTTCATCCGCTCAACCTGAATATTGCCGCCGCCATTCACATACAGGCGCGCATTGCCGGGGCGGTCAATGGCGCTGACTTTAATGCTGCCATTGCCGGTTAAGGTAATATTGCGCAGTTGCTGCGTAGTTAGTGTAACGACTAGCGGTTCCGAAATGCGCTGTTCGATGTCGTTATTGGGCGGCCTTTGCACGCGGACGGTTAAGGTATCCGACACGCGGTCTAGTTTCAATAAATCCAATATCCGCCGGTCGCCGCTGGCCCGGCCAGATGATCCTTTTCCAGTCGTAATGATTACGCGGATATCGCCATCGACGATGATATCCTGAAATCCGCCGATCAATAATTTGCGGCTTTCGGCATGTGCAGGCTGCGCTAAGGCCGCGGTGAACAGCAATGCTGCTGATAATGTCCGATAAATCATCTTGTATGCCACCCCCATTGCGATCTGCCGGCTCCCTTTAATTGCACGATGAGACCGGATAAGGAAAGATGTAAAGCATAGCCGGTGTGAATGATAGCTTTACCAGCGGTACGCCGTATGTCAGGCAAAAAAAGAGCGCCTCAAAAGCGCTCTTTTCCGTATCTTGTTAGCTCGGTGACTATTCCGCTTTATCGTAATATTGCGGCGCCGCTTCGTTCAGCACGTCCAATATTTTTTGCAAAGCAGCAGGTTCATCGGTTTTTTCCATCGCCGCCAATTCGCGGGCGAGACGGCTTGATGCTGCTTCAAAAATTTGCCGCTCGGAATAGCTTTGCTCAGGCTGATCATCCGGACGAAATAGGTCGCGTGTCACTTCGGCGATCGAAACAAGGTCGCCCGAATTGATCTTCGCTTCATATTCTTGCGCCCGGCGCGACCACATGGTGCGCTTCACCTTTGGCTTGCCGGTCAGTGTTGTCATGGCTTCTTTCAACGTCTTGTCGGACGATAATTTCCGCATGCCGACGCCTTCGGCCTTGTTAAACGGCACGCGCAACGTCATTTTTTCTTTTTCAAAACGCAGGACATAGAGTTCAAGCTGCATTCCGGCGATTTCGCTATTTTGCAGCTCAATCACTCGGCCTACGCCGTGCTTGGGATAGACGACATAATCGCCGACTTCGAAGGACACCGCTGTGGACGTCATAAATATGGACCCTTTCTGGAAAAATACTTCTTTGGAGAATGATAGTGGCGCTTCTCATTAAATTGGCGCTCGATGATCTGAAATTCTCCTGTCTGCATCATGGCCAAAAATGGCGCATGATGAGGAGGCCTAAAACTAAGCCGGTGCGAAGCTTATAGCAGATTCGCGGACAAAACTCAAACTTACTTTCTAACCTGTAAATAGGGGTAAGATGATGTTTTATTTCAGTATGTTATGATATATTCACATGGTGCCGATTTTGCGCACATTGTTTGGCGCAGCATCATGACCGGTATATCCGATTTCTTTAATTTCGCTCGCGTCAAGCCAGCATAAATCCTTTGGTCCCAAAACTTTATCGTCATGGCTTCTGATGGTAACGGGTAAGATTGGTTGCTGATCTTTTTCGTCCACCAATACCGGATTGGAAACGATACCAGTGCCCCATTTTTCGCCCCATTGGCGCAATGCGATCATCGCCGGAAGTAAATCAAGCCCCTTTTCGGTAAGGCGATATTCCACCTTACGGCGATCATTGGGGCAGGGCGTGCGGTGTAATATGCCTGCCTCTGTTAACTTGGTGAGACGGTTCGCCAAAATGTTTCGGGCAATGCCAATTTCGGACAGAAATTCCTCAAAATGATACACGCCGTTGAATGATGCACGCAGGATCATGAATGACCAGCGTTCCCCCATTGCCTCCAACGCATTGGGCAGACCGCAATCATCAATGTCACGCAGCGATTCTCTCAATTTGCCCATAAAATCTCCTTGCCCATCATTGTAGGGCGATAGCGGGTATAAAATCAAAATTTATATCAGTTTTAAGTTGCAACCTAATTCGAGGTTATTTAAGTAGCGATTCGCAACTTAAAAGCGAATCATAAATTTGAAAAGGAATAAACGATGACCCTCTCCCGGTTTTCATCTCGTTTGGGCGCTCTGCTATGCGCCCTGTTTGTCAGCTTCACTCTCTTATTTGTCGCGCCGCAAGCTCATGCGGTCAAGCCCGGTGTCAATTTTTATACCATTGAATTGACGCAAAACAGCGTGACTACGAAGCAGCGTATCAAGGGCGTGTTTGTGACATGCACCGATGGACAATGTGCTGCTCCGTTGGCCTCTACGGCGCATAAGAATATGTGCATCGCGGTGGTCAAAGAATTGGGCGCGGTAAAATCGTTTCAAGCGGGTGGCCGTGAATTTGACGCACAAGATATCGCCAGCTGCAATAACAAAGGCGGTGCAGGAGCGCCGTCAGCCGTTGCCGCTGCAAAATAATTTGTCACTTTCTTTCCGTTTCTGCTCTCCTCACCCCCTCAGGGCTTCGGCCCGCGGCATAACGGCTTTTTGCCCCGCATGTCGCCGGTAGAATCGGAAAATAGACTGCGCCGGTCCGCCTGCCTGCATTATATCCTGCATTGGATGATGCAAAAACAGCGGATCTGGCGCATTTTTTTGTTGCAACACAGCGCATTTGCCCCAAGCTAGCATAATATGATGCGGCAATATGAATTGGTGGACCGGGTGCGTGCTTATGCCCCCGATGTGGATGAGGACCGGCTGAACCGGGCCTATGTTTACACTGTGCAGATGCATGGCAGCCAAAAACGCGCAAGCGGCGATCCGTATTTCAGCCATCCAGTTGAGGTGGCAGGATTAATGACCGACTTGAAGATGGATGAGGAAACCATCATCACCGCGCTGCTCCATGACACGGTTGAAGATACGCTGACCACTATCGAAGATGTCGAAGCCAAATTTGGAAGCGAAGTGGCGCAGCTGGTCGACGGCGTGACGAAGCTGTCGAAGATAGAGGCACAGACAGAGGATGAACGCGCGGCTGAAAATTTGCGCAAATTCCTGCTGGCCATCTCCAATGATATCCGCGTGCTGTTGGTTAAGCTCGCCGACCGGCTGCATAATATGCGGACCTTGCATTATATAAAAAGCGAGGAAAAGCGCCGCCGCATCGCCAAAGAAACTATGGATATTTATGCCCCGCTGGCGGAACGCATTGGCATGTATGAATATATGCGGGAGATGCAGCTGCTCGCCTTTGAACAGCTGGAGCCCGAGGCATATGAGACGATTACCCGACGGCTGAAACATATCCGGGAAAATGCGGATATCAGCTTGGATTCGATCAATGATGGGATCAGTAAAGAGATGCACCGTCACGGGTTGAAAGTCACGGTATCGGGACGCGAAAAACACCCTTATTCGATCTGGCGCAAGATGCAGGAACGCCATGTTGCCTTTGATCAGCTGTCCGATATTAACGCCTTTCGCATCATTACCGAAAATCCGGAAGATTGCTACTGGGCGCTGGGCGTGCTGCACCGCAAATGGCAAATGGTCCCGGGGCGGTTTAAGGATTTTATTTCCACCCCCAAACGCAATGGGTACCGGTCGATCCACACGACGATACTATTCGCACAAAATATGCGGGTGGAAGTCCAAATTCGCAGCAAGGCAATGCATGAAGCGTCAGAATTCGGCTTTGCCGCTCATTGGGCCTATAAACAACATGGCGCATCCGACGGGCAGGCGGGCTGGATTCGCGATTTGATCGAGATTTTAGATACCAGCCACGATGCCGAAGAGCTGCTCGAAAATGCGCGGATGGCCATGTATCAAGACCGCATCTTTGCTTTTAGCCCGAAAGGCGCGTTGCACCAATTACCCAAGGGCGCAACTGCGGTTGACTTTGCCTACGCCGTGCATACTGACCTCGGCGATAAAACCGTTGGGGCCAAGATTAACGGACGCCACGTCCCGCTGCGCACCCAATTGGCCAACGGCGATATGGTTGAGATATTGAAAAGCGCAGCGCAAGAGCCGCAGGCCAATTGGCTCAATTTTGTTGTGACAGGCAAGGCCCGTGCCGCGATCCGGCGACATGTTCGTTTTCAGGAACGCGATGAGCTTATCGCCATTGGACGGGAGCTGTATGACGAAGTCGTGCAACGCGCGCCCATGAAGATTGGCAAAAAAGCGCTGATTGCTGCGACCGAACGGCTCGGCTATGACAGCGAAGATGATTTGATGCACGCGGTTGGCACTGGTAAAATCAATGACAAGCAATTGATTCAGGCGCTCGTCCCGGGTTTCGATACCGATGAAATAGATGCAGAATGGGCCAGTCAGGAACGGGCGATATCGATACGCGGATTGACGCCCGGAATGGGTTACCATCTGGGTGATTGCTGTCACCCGGTGCCCGGCGACCGAATTGTAGGTCTGCGCATCCCCGATCAGCCTGTTGAAGTTCACACGATTGAATGCGACCGGCTTGCCAGCGGAATGGATATCGACTGGGTGGATTTAAGCTGGGGCCAAGATAGCGACGGTGCTGCGGCCCGGGTGCGTGCGATCATCCATAACAGGCCCGGCACATTGGGGGAAATTGCCGGGATATTTGGTTTTCAAAAAGCGAATATCCTGAACCTGCGCCTGACCGCGCGAGATCAACAATTCCATACTTTTGAAATCGATCTGGAGGTGCATGATCTGCATCATTTGATGCGGATCATTTCCGCCTTGCGTGCATCCGAGGCCGTGGCACAGGCCGACCGAGTTTATGACTAAGGCAATAACCATTTGGGTTATACCTGATGGGGTAAGCGTCCTAAATTTTGATATGTTTCCAGGTGCCCGGATCAATACCATCCAAAGTCCATTCGCCAATCGCACAGCGTATCAACCGCAATGTTGGTAAGCCAGCGGCGGCGGTCATGCGCCGGACTTGCCGGTTGCGTCCTTCTCGGATAGTAAGGCTAATCCAGCAATCAGGCACGGTTTTACGAAAGCGCACTGGCGGATCGCGTTCCCATAAATCGGGCGGATCAATCCGCTGGGCCTTAGCCGGTGCGGTCATGCCATCTTTCAGCAGAATCCCCTGTTCCAGCTTTGCGAGAGCGGTATCGGTGGCCTCGCCCTCCACTTGAACCAAATAGGTTTTTGGCAACTTGTATTTGGGATCAGATATGCGCGATTGCAGCCGCCCGTCATCGGTGAGGAGCAGCAAGCCTTCGCTGTCGCGGTCAAGCCGCCCTGCGGGATATATACCGGGCATAGCGATATAATCGGACAGCGTTTCGCGCACGGTTTCGCTGCCCCGGTCGGTAAATTGCGACAGCACACCATACGGTTTGTTAAACAGGATAAGTTTGGCCATGAACCTCCTTTGGCACCATGGCAGGATTTTGGCAAACACGCCCGGTTGGCAATACCGAGCGGGAGTTTTGCAACCAAAGTATAAATTTACCGCTGCCCCTGCGCGCAAATCCGTGTAGCAGAAGTCTATGCAACTCACCCATTTTGATCCCGATGTGTTTCTGCGCGATTATTGGCAGAAAAAACCAATGCTGATCCGGGGCGCGTTTGATAATTGGCAAAACCCGCTCACGCCCGACGAATTGGCGGGGCTGGCCTGCGAAGCGGAGGTGGAGTCGCGGCTGGTGGTTCAAGACGCGGACGGTCCAAGGGCCGAGTTTGGCCCCTTTTCAGATAGCCGCTTTGCCGAAATGGGCTTGGCACCATGGACGTTGTTGGTGCAGGCGGTTGATCATTTTTCTCCAGAGGTTGCCGCGTTGATCGCGCCTTTCCGTTTCATTCCCGATTGGCGGATTGATGATGTGATGGTCAGCTATGCCACCGATGGCGGAGGGGTGGGCGCGCATTTTGATCAATATGATGTATTCTTGATACAGGGCTTGGGGCGGCGGCGCTGGCAAGTTGGCGGCGCTTGTAATGGCGATAGCCCTCTCGTCCCGCATGATGACCTGCGTTTGCTCGCTGACTTTGAAGTGCAGGAAGAATGGCTGCTCGAACCCGGCGATATGCTTTATGTTCCGCCCGGCATTTCGCATAATGGCATTGCGGTTGGTGATGATTGCATGACCTATTCGGTAGGTTTTCGGGCCCCATCTGCGGGCGAAATGCTGGGCGATTATTGTGACCATATCATTGAAACGATGGCGGCTGATCCGCGCTACACCGACCCCGATTTGACTATGCAAGGAAATGCCGGAGAAATCAGCCCTGACGCGATTGCCAGATTACACGATATGGTGATCCGGGCGCTGTCCGACCGAGCGGAATTTGCTCGCTGGTTTGGGCGGTATAGCAGTTTAGCCAAATATCCTGAAATAGACTGGGCAGCGGAAGAAAAATTCACAGAGAATAGCCTGATCACCGCTGCCGCGAACGGCGCTGTGCTGCTGCGTAATCCGGCGGCAAGACTGGCCTTTATTGAGCAGGAGGGCGGAAACGTCATGTTGTTTGCCGATGGGCAAGAATTTGCCTGCACCGATGCGTTTGCCGATTTTGCTCGTCTGCTCTGTGCCAATATGCAGGCAGATATTGATACGGAGTTGTTGAACTTACCGGGTGCAGCACCGACGCTCGTTACGCTGTTAAATCAGGGAATTATCGCTTTTTCCGATGCTTAAACTAGGTTTGATCGAAAAACCCTATATGTCTATGTCATAAAATCTGTTGGTAGATGGCCTTATAAAATTGATAGTTTATAGTGATATCTAATAAATCATAATCCCCCGATGAAATGGAGAGTCATAATGAATGAGATGAGCAAATGCCCAGTAATGCATGAGGGTGAACAGCGCTCGCTACTGGGCCGCACAAATAAGGATTGGTGGCCGGATTCGCTGCAACTGGAAATCCTGACCCAAGGCGGGAAAAGCGCAAACCCGCTGGGTGAAGATTTCAACTATGCGGAAGCATTTAGCAAAGTAGACTATCAGGGTTTGAAAAACGATCTCACCGCTTTGATGACGGATAGCCAGGAGTGGTGGCCCGCTGATTATGGTCATTATGGTCCCTTCTTCATCCGCATGGCATGGCATGCAGCTGGCACCTATCGCACCGGCGATGGCCGCGGCGGTGCGGGCAGCGGGCAGCAGCGTTTCGCCCCGCTCAACAGCTGGCCAGACAACGGCAACCTTGACAAGGCGCGCCGCCTGCTTTGGCCGATCAAACAAAAATACGGCAATCAAGTAAGCTGGGCCGACCTTTTCATCCTGGCCGGTAACGTGGCGATTGAAAGCATGGGCGGACCAGTGTTCGGTTTCGGCGGCGGCCGCGCCGATGTATACGAACCCGAAATGACCTATTGGGGCACCGAAGAGCTATGGGTGGATCAGGGCGTTGAAACCCGCATCATCGAAGACAAAGGCACGATGATCGAAAATCCGCTGGCGGCGATCCAGATGGGCCTGATCTACGTCAATCCGGAAGGTCCGGGCGGTATTGCTGAACCCTTGTTGTCGGCACGCGATATGCGCGAAACATTCGCGCGCATGGCGATGAATGACGAAGAAACCGTCGCGCTAACCGCGGGCGGTCACGCCTTTGGTAAAGCGCACGGCGCAAAACCTGCGGACACATTTGGCGGATCACCCGAAGGCGAGCACCTGCATCTGCAAGGCTTCGGCTGGCTGCATAATGAAGATGAAATTGCGGCGGGCAACATTACCACTTCGGGCATCGAAGGATCATGGTCGAACAACCCAACAAGCTGGAGCCATGATTATTTCCGGCTGCTGTTCAAATATGACTATAAGCTGGTGCATAGCCCCGCAGGTGCGCAGCAATGGACACCGATCGACCCCGAACCCGAAGATATGGCGCCCGATGCGCGCGATCCTTCGAAGAAGGTTCCCACGATCATGACCACGGCGGACATGGCGCTGAAAATGGATCCTGATTACCGCAAGATTTCGGAGCGCTTCTTGGCGCATCCTGAGCAGTTGGACGACGCATTCGCGCGCGCATGGTTTAAACTATGCCACCGCGATATGGGACCCAAAATCCGCTATAAAGGACCGGACGTTCCTGCCGAAGACCTGATTTGGCAGGATCCCGTGCCCGCTGGCGCCATGCCATCGGACAGCGCGGTTTCCGATTTCAAAGCAAAAATCCTCAGCAGCGGGCTGAGCGTGAGCGAGCTTGTGAAGGCCGCGTGGGCTTCAGCATCCTCATACCGCAATTCGGATCACCGCGGCGGCGCGAACGGCGCACGTGTGCGGCTGGCTCCGCAAAAGGATTGGGAAGCCAACGATCCGGCAGAGCTTGCTAAAGTATTGGCCAAGATCGAAGAGCTGAAAGGCGATTTGTCGATGGCTGATGCCATTGTTCTTGCCGGAACGGCCGCGGTTGAGAAGGCGGCGCATGACGCAGGTTACAAGGTTTCTGTTCCTTTCACCGGTGGACGCGGAGATGCAGGTGACGAACATACCGACGCCGAAAGCTTTGAACCGCTGGAGCCGTTTGCCGATGGTTTCCGCAACTATCTGAAAACGAAAGCCGGTGTGAAGACCGAAGAGATGTTGATCGATAAAGCGCAGCTTCTTGGCCTGTCGATCCCCGAAATGACGGCATTGGTCGGCGGGCTTCGCGTGCTTGGCGCCAATAGCGGAGGCCGCGAACATGGCGTATTTACAGACCGTGTGGGCCATCTGACCAATGATTTCTTCGTCAACTTGCTGGACATGGGTACCAAATGGACGCCTGTGGATGGTAGCAGCGAAGAGGAATATACAGGTCACGACCGCAAGAGCGGTGCGCCGAAATATAAGGCAAGCCGCGTTGACCTGGTCTTCGGTTCCAATTCGCAGCTGCGCGCGGTTTCCGAAGCCTATGCGCAGAGCGACAATGGCGAGAAATTCGTGAACGATTTTGTCGCTGCATGGACAAAGGTTATGAATAACGACCGCTTCGATCTCGCCTGATTGAGCGGCAACATTATCTACAAAAGGCGGTCCGGCACTATACCGGGCCGCCTTTTTTTATGCCCCGTTTAGCTTAGCCGCAAATACGCGTGCCGCCGTGCACAATTCCTTTCACCAGCTTGCCCGATGCGGTCAGGTCGCGGTCGGTCCATGGGCCGGTTTGAGGCGTGCTGCTTTTGAAAATGGATGCGCCTTCCTTCTTTGTGCTGACTGCCCAATTGGCGCTGGATAGGCAGTTTTTGTCGAGGAATTGGAACCATTCTGCGACCGATGCTGCATCGACATCTCCGTCGCCATTGGCATTGATCGCCCCCCATTCTGTGACAAATATCGCAAGGCCCGCATCAAGCGCTGCTTGAGTCTTTTTGCGCAATTCCTCGCGGTGCGTGCCGGCATAAAAATGCATGGTATAGGCGATATTGTTATATCCCTGGATCGGGTCTTTCGCTGCTACATCCACATCTTGCGACCAATTGGGCGTGCCCACGATAATCAAATTGTCGGGATCGACCTTGCGGATCGCTGCGATCACTTTTTCGGAATAGGGCTTCAGCGTGTCAGACCAGCTGATATTGAGCGGCTCGTTATATATCTCATAAATCACATTGGGCTTGTCGCCGTAAATTTCGGCCATGCGGGTAAAAAATTTAACCGCTTCATCCGGATGATCCTCGGCATGATGCGAGTGCCAATCGATCAAGACATAAGCGCCTTTCTCTATGGCTGCGTCAATTACCTTGCGGGTGCGGACCTCATTGGCTTTATCCTCCAAATAGCCGCCACCGGCATCCACGCCCATCGCCGCGCGGAACAGCGAGGCATCCCATTCATCGGCAAAATAATCAACCGCCTCTGCGGTATATAACCCCTCCTGACCCCAATTGCTGTTCGACCAGAAATGGCTGACCCCTGACAATGCAATAGCACGTCCCGATGCATCGGTGATCCGGTTTCCGGTGACCGACAGTGCGCCAAATTGTTCAACAGGCGTTTGCTCACTCGGCGTGGTTTTCGCGGACGACGAATGCGGTGCATCGGCCGATGCAACGGCTGCCTCGCCGATGGTCCCCATTGCGGCGAAGGCCGTGACAATGGCGATAGCTTTTGCGTAGTTCATAACGATGCTTTCTCTCTCAATATTCAATTATGTCGCCGGCCATGTACATCGTTGTCATATGCAAAGGCAAGCTTGTCGACCACTGAGGTGATGAAATCTGGTCCTGTGAACGGCTTTCTATCCAGAGCTTGGACAACACCAAAACCACTTAAGTTTTTACGCAAAATTTACGCATGATCGGTAATTTTCGCTCGGTAGGAGGGGCTAATGTTCAAATCAGTAACCGATTTATTCAGGATGAGGTCCGGCGGGAAAAGCTACCTTATCGGGGCCGTCATTATCTTGCCGTTCTTTTTGGCATTTAACGGTTTTATGATGGTGCTGACTGGCGGCCTGTTTATGGCCATAGTCGCTGCGCGCCTCAATGATATAGGCTGGAATCGCTGGCATTCGATATGGCTAACAATCTGGGCATTTTTGTTGAAATTATTGTTGGCCGCTACTCTGGCTAGTGGCGGAAACCTGAACCAAGGGGAGCGCATTTTAGTAGGCTTAGTTGAACTACCGCTGTTCCTAATCCTTTTGTTATTGGCGTTCATCCTTGGGCAGAAATGGACAAATAAATTTGGGCCAGTCCCGATTGGTTTGCGCGAATATTGGCGGATTGGGTCTGAAAAGCGTGTTCTGGCCCAAGTTTACGTCAGGAATAAATTGAAAGCTGACAAAATTGCCAAGAAACTTGCCACTGCCGAAAAACAGTATGCAAAGCTGCAAGGCAAATTTGGGATCGACCCCAAAATGCTTGGGATTACCGATGGTAACCAACATCCCAAACTAATAGCGGCTACCGAAGAGGTGGCGCAACTGCGCACGGAATTTGAAGACATACAAGCGATGTGGGACGCGGAAATTAGCGCCGTTGAACCACCGTGCCCCCGCATCCAAGAAATATTCGAATATCGGTGGCGAAATTATCCAGCATTTAGCAACAAATCTGCTGCTATATAAGAAGGTTATTTTAGACTTATGATGTTTGCTCTCAACCCGTTTGCCGGACGGATAAATAGAGGTGATTGGTGGCTTTTACAGCTGTTGATCTGGGTTTTTGCTTTTGCCGCCATGGCCATGACGATCATGTTTGCATCGGATACCGCTGCGCCAGTAAATCAGCGCAATGGCGCCGAAAAAATGCTGTTGGTGCTGATCATATTATCAGTGATATACATGAATTTTGCCAGCTGTTTGAACCGGTTGCGCGATACCGGGCGTAGTGGCTGGTTATATCTTTGTTTTCTGCTGCCAACGGTTGGCACAGGATTGATGATATATTTTTACGGGATAGAGCAATAAAGTTGTCTAACAGCTCGTAGACACATGCTGTCACGCACCATCGTCGCCGTCTATGGTTGTTCCGGGGTCGGCAAATACAAATTTGCGGGCGATGTCAAAGTCATGGCCGGCGCGGATGAAGGCGGCCAGTTGTTTTTGCCTCTTTTCGGGCGGGGCGCTTTCGGCGGCATAGGGGCCGATACGCTTGCGCCGAGCAAAAGCATGAGCGCTGTCCCATAATTGGGCTGCGCTTTCGCTGCGGGCGTCGGCGGCGTCGGCGTCGCTAATTCCCGCCGCATAAATGTCCTGCTCCAACCGTCTTTGGCCATAGCCGCGCCGTGCAAAACTGCGGGCGCGCGAAGCGGCATAAGCGGCATCGTCAATATAACCCAAATTGGCGAATTCCTGTGTCAATGCCTCCAGATCAGGGCGTTTTTCATCCGCGGTCCAGCCGCGTTCGCGTATCTTGCGCTGTAAATAGCTGGCAAGTTTAGCTTTTGTGGTTGCATAACGGCCCACATAATGAAGCGCCAAATCGCGCAGGCGGCGGTTGTCGAGCGGCGGGGCGGGCCTTTTTTGAGTCGAACGGTCTTTCACGCCCCATTGTTGCCACAGTCATACCCAATTTTAAACTCGCATCGCCGTCTATAAGATCGCGATCATAGGAAATATGGGTTAAGTTTCGGGAACGGGCACATGTTTACCAAAAATATGGTCGCTACGAATAAGGAATGGGAAATATATGAGTGAACTCGTACCAACGCCGACGCTGGATCAATTGCCGCGCCGTTTGTCCGACTTTGCAACATTGGGGGAAGCATTGGATTATGCCGCCAGCGGGAAACGCGGGCTGAATTTCCATGACATGCGCGGCAATCTCGCGCGGCCATATCCTTATGCGGAGATGCAAAAAGATGCAATGGATGTCGCCTATCGCCTGATCAGCCACGGAGTGCAGAAGGAAGACCGCATCGCGCTGATCGCCGAAACGGGGCCGGACTTTGCGGCCTTATTCTTTGGCTGCGTCTATGCGGGCGCATGGCCGGTGCCGCTACCCTTGCCAACCAGCTTTGGCGGCAAGGAAAGCTATATTGACCAATTGTCGGTGCAGCTGAAAAGCAGCGACCCGTCGATATTATTCTTCCCGCCGGAACTATCTGAAATGGCGGGCGCAGCGGCGCAGAATTGCGGCGTCGAAGGCCTTGACTGGGCCGAATTTACTGACCGGATCGCGCTGCAATGCGAATTGCCAAAAGCGCATACGGATGAGATTTGCTATCTCCAATATTCCAGTGGATCGACCCGTTTCCCGCATGGCGTGGCAGTCACGCATAAGGCGTTGCTGAATAATCTGTCTGCCCATTCGCACGGTATGGAAGTGATTGAGGGCGACCGCTGTGTATCGTGGCTGCCCTGGTATCATGATATGGGCCTCGTGGGATGCTTCCTGTCGCCGGTCGCTAATCAAGTTTCGACGGACTATATGAAGACCGAGGATTTCGCCCGCCGGCCATTGGCTTGGCTTGATATGATCAGCAAAGCCGACGGCACGGTGATCAGCTATTCCCCGACCTTTGGCTACGACATATGCGCGCGCCGTATTTCCAGCCAAAGCCATGTGGGCGAACGGTTTGATCTATCCAAATGGCGGCTCGCGGGCAACGGCGCCGATATGATCCGCCCAGACGTGATGCAGAGCTTTGTCGACGCTTTTGGCGACGCTGGTTTCAGCGCGCGGGCCTTTGCGCCGAGCTATGGCCTGGCCGAAGCCACTTTGGCGGTATCCATCATGCCAATGGGTGAGGGGATTAAGGTTGAGCTGGTTGAGGAAACGGAACTGAGCGGTCAAAGCGGCAGCCAAGACCGGCCTACACGCTACAGGGCGATCGTTAATTGCGGCAAAGCCGTGAAGGATATGACGATTGAGATACGCGACGAAGACGGCAACATCCTGCCTGATCAAGCGATTGGCAAAGTATGGTGCAGCGGGCCCAGCCTGATGAAGGAATATTTCCGCGATCCCGAATCGACCGCCGCCTGTTTGGTTGATGGCTGGCTGGATACTGGCGATATGGGATATATGTCGGATGGATATATTTTCATCGTCGGCAGGGCCAAAGACATGATCATCATCAACGGCAAGAATCACTGGCCGCAGGATATTGAATGGGCCGTGGAGCAATTACCGGGTTTCAAATCGGGCGATATTGCTGCTTTTTCTATAACAACACCGGGCGGCGAAGAAACGCCTGCTGTGTTGGTTCAATGCCGCACGTCGGACGATAGCGAACGGGCAAAACTGCATGAACAGATTAAGGATAAGGTTCGGTCGGTTACCGGTATGAATTGCGTCGTTGAGCTGGTTCCGCCGCGCACATTGCCCCGCACCAGCTCTGGCAAGTTGAGCCGGGCAAAGGCGAGGAACCTGTATCTGTCCGGAGAGATTCAACCCTATCAGGTGGCGGCGTAAGGTATCTAAACACACTACCACCGCGGCCTTTTCGTGGTAAATATCTGGTAAATATTATAAATATATGTAATATATAGATAATAAATATCCATTTCGTCCCGCTTCTGGGCCTTTGCTTACCAATCGGTAAGGTTCGCAAGCTAGAAGCGATGGTGTGACGGAAATTGACCAAAATGCAGATTTACCAGCGGATATTTCGTTCCGGGCTCTTTTGGGCCTGGCCGATCCCGTTGGTATGGACAGCGAATTTGTGCGCTCGATTCAAACGCGGTCCTTGCGCGACAGATCATTCTTGCGTGTCGCCATCAACCTGTTTTTCGCGGTGGTCGCGCTGGCTCTTTACCGCGATACCGCCCCTGTCTGGGCAACGGTAGGCTGGCTCGTCCTATTTGTGGGTTTCCACGCATATTCATTCCACCAATTTGATGCCGGACCAGCAAGCTTGCGTCAGCATTTTGGCAAGGCCGATCTGCGCCAGTTTCAATTCCATGCCGGTTTGACGGGGATCGTTTGGGGATCCGCATTTTTCCTATTGGGGCTGCATGGCGATGTCATGCAAATGCTGGGCCTATGGTCCATTGCCCTTGCGATGATGGTCTATGCGTCTTTGCTGTTACCAACGGCGCCCATGTCGGCAACGATTTTCATCACCGTGACGAGCCTTTGTGCGTCGGCCATATTTATCTATCACGAAGGCTATTATCTGGCGCTGGCGGCGCTTGCTATTGGCGGTTTGCTCATCGCCGCGACACTGCGCTCTGCCCGTGCACAAATATTGTTCGAAGTCGCTGGAAAGGTGCTGCAGGACAAATCAGAAACCGTCAGCCTGCTGTTACGCGAGTTTGAGGATAGCGGTGCCGATTGGTTGTGGCAAACCGACACATCGCGCTGTGTCACGCATGTCAGCCCGCGTTTTGCCTATGCGCTGGGCCAAGAAGCGAAAGAGATTGAAGGTCAGCCGTTGTTGAAGCTCATTGCCGGAGACGCATGGGAAAATGGCAAATATGACCAAGCTTTGCATGATGTTGCCGATCGTTTGAAAAAGCGGGAGGCATTTAGCAACCTGATCGTTCCCGTTGTCATTAACGGCAAAAACCGCTGGTGGGAATTATCCGCATCACCGCGCTATGGCGAGAATGGCAGTTTTTTAGGGTTTCGAGGCGTAGGATCCAATGTGACCGAGCAGCGGGAATCCGCCGATAAAATCTCGCATTTGGCCCGCTTCGATACGCTAACCGGATTGCCAAACCGGCTGCAGCTAACCGAAACCTTGGGTGCGGCGTTGCAGGATTCTGATAAATGGCGGCGCCGCTGCGCCTTTATGATGATCGACCTCGACCGGTTTAAGGCGGTTAATGATACGCTCGGCCATCCTGTTGGCGACCGGTTATTGGCGCAAGTGGCCAAAAGGCTGCAGCTTATCATGTCCGACAATGAATTATGCGGGCGTTTGGGCGGCGACGAATTTGCGGTTGTGGTCAAGGATGCGTCGAGCGCTCAATATGTGGCCGACCTAGCCAAGAAAATAATCGGAACTCTCTCGCGTCCTTATGAGGTGGATCAAAACACCTTATTCATCGGTGCGAGTATCGGTAGCGCCTTTGGCCCCGCCGATGGCCGCACGGTGGAACTGCTGATGCGCAGTGCTGATCTGGCGCTATACCGGTCCAAAGAAGTCGGCGGTAACAGCCACAATAGCTATCAGCATAAACTGCACGCCAGCGCGGAGGAGCGCCGGTTGATGGAGGTCGAGCTGCGCGATGCCGTCAATAAAAATCAGCTGCATGTTGAATATCAACCGGTGGTAAACGCCGCCAGCGATCATACTCTTGTCGGCTTTGAAGCGCTTGTGCGCTGGAATAATCCGAAATTTGGCAATGTATCCCCCGGCAAATTCATTCCCGTTGCCGAAGATGCGCGTTTGATCGTGCCGATTGGCGAATGGGTGCTGCGTCAAGCGTGCCGCGACGCGATGCAGTGGCCGGAAACCACCAAAGTTGCAGTCAATATCTCGGTTGATCAACTGACCTCACCTGCTTTCATGGAAACGGTGATATCCGCGCTGCATGATAGCGGACTTCCGGCCTGGCGTTTGGAATTGGAGGTGACGGAAAGCATCTTCCTGCGCGATGGCGGGCTGGCAATCAAAATATTGGAGCGGATACGCGGGCTCGGCATCAAATTGTCGCTGGATGATTTCGGCACGGGGTATAGCTCGCTCGGCTATCTGTCGAATGTCCGGTTCGACACCATCAAGGTGGACCGCAGCTTTGTTCAAGGAGCAGCGAAGAAAAAGGCAGAAAGCCTAGCGATTATCCGCGCGGTCGTCGCGATGGCCGATGCGCTTGACCTATCAACAACCGCAGAAGGCGTCGAAACAGAAGCAGAGTTGCAACTGATTCAAGAGCTGGGATGTAAAAAAATCCAAGGCTATTATTTTGGCCGGCCGATGCGCTTTGCCGATAGCCTTGACCTGTTCAAAGCCGCTCAGCGCCGGAATGTTGCGTAGGATTAGGCCCTGTTAAAGCCGCGCGGCGTGCCAGCGCAGATGTTCGGCCATGAAGGTCGAAATAAAATAATAGCTATGGTCATATCCATCCCGCATATTCAGCGTTAAGTCGATGCCCGCATCGCGGCAGGCAGCGGTTAGCAATTCGGGTTTCAGTTGATCGGCAAGGAAATTGTCGGCTGTCCCCTGATCCACCAACAATGCGCCGGTGCGCGCGCCGTCGGCGATGAGCGCGCAGGCATCATATTCGCGCCAAAGAACCGGATCGTCACCAATATAGCCGCTCAACGCCTTCTGCCCCCAAGGGCAATTGATCGGGCTGACAATTGGGGCAAAGGCGGAGATGCTTTTGTAAGTATCCGGATGGCGTAGTCCAATGGTCAGGGCCCCGTGCCCGCCCATGCTATGCCCCATAATGCCTTGACGCGACATGTCCGCGGGGAAATGCGCCGCGATGATTTGGGGCAATTCTTGTTCAATATAGCTGCGCATTCGAAAATTCGCGGCCCATGGATGGCGAATAGCATCGACATAAAACCCCGCGCCTTGACCAAAATCATAACCGTCATCATCGGGCACATTGTCGCCGCGAGGTGACGTGTCGGGCGCGACAAAGATCAGCCCCAATTCAGCGCAGGCCCGCCGATATTCCCCCTTTTCCATGACATTGGCATGGGTGCAGGTGAGGCCCGACAGATACCAGATAACCGGAAGTTTCACGCCTTCTTCATGCGGCGGGACAAAGACGGCGAAGCTCATGTCCGTCTTTGTCTCTGCCGATAGATGCCGGTAAACGCCCTGCGATCCGCCAAAGGCCATTATCGTGGATTGCGTTTCCAGCGTCATGGGAAGGGTCAACCCATGCGCAACAATGTGCAGATTTTATTGCCCGATGGATCGCGTAAATAGGCGAGATGCATTTTCATACCGCCGCCTTCGCGGATGCCGGGCGGATCTTCGATGGCGGTGCCGCCATTGGCGAGGCCCGCTGCGTGCCATGCTTCGGCTTGCTCTGCGCTTTCAACGGTAAAGCCGATAGTGCTTCCATTTCCGCAAGTCGCAGGGTTACCATCAATCGGGATAGACAGTCCAAAAGTGCCGCGCTTGTCAAAATAGAATAGCCGGCCCTTGGGGTCGATAATGCCTTCCTTATATCCGAGCACGCCCATGGTCGCGTCGTAAAATTTCTTCGCCTCGTCAATATCGCGGGCGCCCAGCATGATGTGGCTGAACATAGACATAATTCTCTCCTTTTAGTATTAAAATACAACAACGCTGCGGATGCTCTCGCCCTTATGCATCAGGTCAAAAGCGGTGTTAATTTCTTCCAGCTTCAGCACATGGGTGATCATCGGATCAATCTGAATTTTTCCGTCCATATACCAGTCGACAATTTTGGGGACATCGGTGCGCCCCTTTGCCCCGCCAAAGGCTGTGCCGCGCCAGTTGCGGCCGGTCACTAGCTGGAACGGGCGGGTGACGATTTCCTTGCCCGCCTCTGCGACGCCGATAATGATGCTGGTTCCCCATCCCCGGTGGCAGCATTCCAGCGCTTGACGCATCACATCGGTGTTGCCAGTGCAATCAAAGCTATAATCGGCGCCGCCGTCCAGCATTTCGACCAAATGCGCGACCACATCGGCGATTTGTTTTGGATTGACGAAATCAGTCATTCCGAATTTGCGCCCCCATTCTTCTTTAGCTGGGTTAACGTCCACGCCGACAATGCGGTCTGCGCCCGCCATTTTTGCGCCTTGGATTACGTTCAGCCCAATGCCGCCGAGGCCAAAGACAACGACATTGTCGCCGGGCCGAACCTGCGCTGTATTCACCACTGCGCCTACGCCCGTGGTCACGCCGCAGCCTATGTAACAGCTTGTCTGAAACGGTGCGTCTTGCCGAATTTTCGCCAGCGCGATTTCCGGCAAAACGGTGAAATTGGAAAAGGTCGAGCAACCCATATAATGATAAACCGTTTGCCCCTTATAGCTGAAACGCGATGTGCCGTCGGGCATAACCCCCTTGCCCTGCGTCGCGCGGATGGCGGTGCATAAATTGGTCTTGCCCGATAAACAGCTTTTACACTGACGGCATTCGGGGGTGTAAAGCGGGATGACATGATCCCCCGGCTTGACGCTGGTAACGCCCGCGCCAACTTCGCGCACTATGCCTGCGCCCTCATGCCCCAAAATGGAGGGGAACAGCCCTTCACTATCGAGGCCGTCCAGCGTATAGGCATCGGTGTGGCAAATGCCGGTGGCCATAATTTCAACCAAAACCTCGCCCGCCTGTGGTCCTTCCAGGTCAAGCTCGACAATTTCGAGCGGCCTTTTGGCTTCAAAGGCGACAGCGGCGCGGGTTTTCATTCGGCGTTCCTTTATGAATCTCTTTTTTTATCATTCCCTTTGTGCAACAGGATAGCCGCTATGTCATCACACAAGTTCGTTATGTCGCTGTCCTGTGAAGATCAACCCGGCCTCGTCGCAGCTGTCACCACCATGCTGGCGCAGCTGGGCGGCAATGTCCTTGAATCGCAGCAATATGACGATCTGGAGCAGAAACGCTTCTTCATGCGCATCGGTTTTGATTTTCCCGATAGCAATATGGATGTGGCGGCCGTGCGTTCCGCCTTTGCGCCCTTGGTCAAAAAATATGCGATGGAATGGAAACTATGCGATAACAGCACGCCGCGCAAAGTGGTGATCCTGGTGTCGAAATTCGACCATTGCCTCGTGGACCTACTCTACCGGTTGAGCACGGGGGAGCTGAATATGGAAGTGACCGCCATCATCTCCAACCATCCCAAAGAGGCGATTAACAATGCGCTGATCGGCGATATCCCTTTCCACCATTTGCCTGTGACCAAAGAGACCAAGGCGGCGCAGGAGGCGCAGATTAAAGCGCTCATCGAACAATCAGGCGCAGAGCTCGTGATATTGGCCCGGTATATGCAGATATTATCGGATGATCTGGCGGCCTATCTGTCGGGACGCTGCATCAACATCCACCATAGTTTTTTGCCCGGATTTAAGGGGGCAAAACCGTATCATCAGGCGTACGACCGGGGCGTCAAGATGATCGGTGCGACCGCGCATTATGTCACCGCCGACCTCGACGAAGGCCCGATCATCCATCAAAATGCCGAAAGCATAACGCACGCCGACACGCCCGATGATTTGGTGCGCAAAGGCCGCGATATTGAACGCCGCGTGCTCGCCGCTGCGGTCCACCTTCATCTGAATGACCGAGTGTTTTTGAACGGATCAAAAACGGTGGTGTTCAAGGATTAGGGTCGGGCGTTTTTAGCGCTCATGCCTTAAAAGCCGGATATTCCGCTGCCGCCGCATAGTCGGCCTTTACCGCTTCGTTTCGTTTTTGGATGAAAGGCGCAAATTCGGGATGGGTGAAGATATACAGCCTGTCATCCTCAATAGATTGCACGGTCCAGTTTGCGACATCGCCCGCATCGATGCCTGCATTGATGACGCTGTTCATTTTCTGGAACAGCGGATCATCTTCACCCACATGGCCAGTTGGTTTATCAAGCGCGCTGCGGTGAATATTGGTTTTGACCCAAGCAGGGCACAGGACGCTGACCCCAATATTGGCCGGCGCCAGCTCCTGTTGCAGGGACTCGGAATAGCCGACAACGGCAAATTTTGTCGCATGGTAAGGCCCCATGCCCGGGCTTGCGACATGGCCTGCCATGGATGCGGTGTTAACGAAATGGCCGCCTTCGCCGTGCGATTGGATGAGCGGCGCGAAAATTTCCACGCCATGCACGACGCCCATAAGATTGATATCAACAATCCAGCGCCAATCTTTGATCGCAATGTCACCCGCACGTCCGCCAAGGGCAACGCCCGCATTGTTGACGACAATGTGGACCTTGCCAAAGCGTTCGGTGGTTGCGGCAGCCGCGCTGCGCATTTGCGCCTCGTCTGAGACGTCGCACACGACAGTCGCAACTTCCGCGCCCTTGGCCAATAATGCCGCCGCAGCTTCATCCAACTTGGCTTGGCTCAGGTCAGCGAGCATTAGCTTCGCGCCGCGCTCTGCTAATGTCTCCGCAATGGCATAACCAATGCCGGACGCGCCGCCGGTGATGAACGCAACGGTATCGTTAGTGATTTTCATAAGATTCTTTCTCCCTGCGCAGAATGGACACTAGCGGGGAGGCCGGGTCAACAGTGATTTTGCAATTTCCACCCTTGGTTCAGGTACGGCGGTACAGGCCGCGCGTGTCGAGCAGCATTTTTCCGTCAAACTGGCTGGGGTCTACCTTTTTGAACCGATTGTGATCGACCAGGACGATTATGATGTCGCATTGGTTAAGCGCGCTTTCCAATTCCATATGCACAGCTCCGCTCCTGTCAAATTGCGGGGGTAGGGAGGTGCAATAAGGTTCGACAATTTGCACGCGCTCACCATATTTTTTGGCCAATTCGGCGGCGATGTGGAGGGCAGGGCTTTCGCGGAAATCGTCGATATTGGCTTTGAAGCTGAGGCCAAGGCAGGCGATTTTTGCATCGGGATTGGCGGTGATCAATTTTTCGGCCTGCGCGATTACATAGCCCGGCTTACCGTCATTTACCCCGCGAGCGGTAGCAATGAGCGGGGTTTGTTCCGGCGCACTATGCACCAAAAACCAGGGGTCGACCGCGATGCAATGACCACCTACGCCGGGACCGGGCTGCAGGATGTTGACCCGTGGGTGACGGTTGGCGAGCGAGATCACTTCCCAAACATCGGTGCCAACATGATCCGCGATCAACGATAATTCATTGGCAAAAGCGATCGACACGTCGCGCGATGCATTTTCGACCAGCTTTACCATTTCCGCAGTAGCCGCTGTGGTTTCGACACATTCGCCTTCGACAAATGTCTCGTAAAATTCCCGTGCCTTGGCCGCGCAATGGGGCGTCATGCCGCCGATGCTTCGGTCATTGGATACCAGCTCTGCGATAATTTGTCCGGGCAGCACGCGTTCCGGGCAATAGGCCAGATGAATATCGCAAGGGGATTCGGATTGTCCCGCAATGTTCAAATCTGGCCGCATTTCGGCCAGCACCTGACCGATATTGGCAGTGGTCCCAATGGGGGAGGTGGATTCCAATATGATGACATTGCCTTTTTGTAAAACAGGCGCGATCCATTTGGCTGCCTGCAACACGCAGCTGATATCCGGCGCGTTATTCTCGCGAACAGGTGTCGGAACAGCGATGACAAATATATCGCTCGATTGCGGGTGAATAGCAGCCGACAGCCTCCCACAAGCCACCATGTCATGCACCAATATGTCAAGATCATGTTCTTCAATATGGATGCGGCCTTCGTTGATGGTATCAACCACATGTTGCTTTACATCCAGCCCCAATACGGTGAATCCGGCGCGCGCCATGACTGCGGCGGTTGGTAAGCCGATATAACCAAGGCCGACCATGGTGACATGCGGCATTTTTTTGGGAGGCATGAATTGATCTCCAGCACTAGCTAAAATTATTTTGCGACTGACCAATATACTGCAATTATTAAAAAAACGGTTTCAACCTCGTCGATTTTCAAGTCGGCGGCTGGGGCGAAGCATTGGAAAATGGAAGCTGTTGGGAAACATTATTTTTTGTAAACATATGGAAAATATATGATAAATTGGGGATGCTACCGAGGGAGCTTCCCGGCCCTGAGCAAAATGGTTTCAGATCTCGTTATTGTTTCTATTGAATCGCGACCCTAAATTTATTCGACACCGCAGTTTGATATCATCTGAAATTCGGCTACCGCGCGATCGAGGATCTGCGGTTATAAGGCAGATATGATGCTGTTCAGGAATTGGGTGAAGATGGATTGGATACAATTAAAAATTTGGATACAAGATGTCACGGGACTGGAGCGTGATGCACTGCATATATACGCTGCCATCGCGATCCAATTATGCGGTGTGGTGTTGTTTCGTAAATCGGTTGCCAGTGCCCTGCCGTGGATTTTAGTCCTTATTTTCGCCGTCGGAAATGAATGGCTGGATAACGGTCAAACAGTGCATGTAAGCGACTTATCTCACCGTGAGTTTGACGAAAGTTATAAGGACCTGTGGAACACCATGCTTTTACCAACAATATTGTTTGCCTTAAGCAATCTGTTCCCGCATTTTCTGGTAGGTAAGCAAAGGTTGAGCGAGAACATGACCAACGAAATTCTTGCGGTTGATGACGAGAATGTGAAACTCTAAATTCCTACGGTATCACCACGAAAGTGATAATGTTCCGAAGACGCGTGCTGCAATATGTGTGAACGCCAAAACCCATTCGTAAATGGGCAATGCACCTGCAACCGACGGCATTTGCATCCAAAATGATATCTATGCTTGGGGGCTGTTATTTTTGGTTGAGATCAAATAAGAACCAACCCGATCCCAACATGAAATCGAGTTCGGTAAAAGATTGCGGATCACGCAGATAATTGAATAATTCGTCGAAATCCGACCTATGATCGCCCAACATAGCAAAGATGCAATAATTGTCGGAGATAGTCGCTTTCCTCAATTGCTTGCTGTCATTCGTGCCTCGATCAAGCGATAGATAATCTCTTTCATCGTTGATTTTCAGCTCGACTAATCGTCTGATAATTTCGTCGATGTCTTCGGTCGGCCTATTTGACTCCCATATGACCGTAATACCTGATTCTCTTAAGGGCAAAAGCGTGACCGCTAAATCGTTAAGGGTCGCGGGACTGGCATCTAATAGAGAAGTGCTACCGTTTAATGCGGCCGTGTTTGCATCGATATCGACCGTGACAGCGAGCGGCCGGCCTGCGCAATCTGCAAACTTGGGACGGCCGGTGCTATAATTCGGTTTTAACATGGCAGATTTGATCTGACCGCCTTCAATGTAACTATTCGCGCTACTAAGTCCGTAATCGAGCAGCTTTTGGAATTGGTTTGACTTAGAAGTCACAGGGTAACGGGATAGAATCTCGCCCAATTCCTTGGACTTAGGCATCGATACAATCTTCACCCCATTCTTGGTGTCAGCTCTATTGCCAAAAATGGAAGCGCCAAGCTCGTTTGGATCCTCCGTCCCTTTCACCGCCGAACGACCGGTGGTCGCCGTCACAATATCGGTTTGCGACGTTGCCGGACTGTAACGAGCAGATTGAAGGGCTGGCCGGTCAAACACTTTATGACCGATCACTGCGGTAGATGCGATCGGGATTAAAGCTGCGGCACATCCCGACAGTAAAAACACAGGTGAGACCGTCAGCAGCAGTTTCAGGGCATAATTCATAGGGCAATTTCAGATGATCAGTTATTACCCCTTGTTATATGGCGGCTTGCCTACCGCGCAATAGGCTTTAGCAGAATGCCCATAGGTGTGGCGCTATGATTATATATCGGATATGGACCATTATTGACCTAGACAACATTTTACGTCTATGCCGCTCATACCAAAATTCTCGACATAAATGCCTTAAAGGTTTTCTCGAATGTTTGATACGTTCATCGCGCTTTTGCGCAAAGCGCTAGGGCTAAAACGCAGATATAAGCGGTTGCTCGTAGTTTTGTTAGACGCATTTCTGTGCACTATTGCCGTTTGGGTGGCATTTTCCCTTCGCTTAGGAGAATGGGATTTATGGTCTAAACCAGTTGCCATTTTTGGCGGTGCGGCTTTGTTGCTTTGGCTACCAGTCTTCTATTTGAGCGGCGTTTATCAAACAATTTTCCGCTTTGCAGGTACCGGCACGATCATAAATTTGGGCAAAGCTGTGATCGGCTTGGCGTTACCGCTGGCGGCAATTTTCGGCTTTTCGTCGATATACGGTATTCCAAGGACCGTGGTGTTATTGCATCCCATATTGTTTTTTGGGGGGCTGGCCATTAGCCGGATTGTGTTCCGATACCTACTCGTAGATATCTTAAACTCGCATCGGCATAATGGCGAGCAGCGCAACGTATTAATCTATGGAGCGGGCAGTTCGGGTCAACAACTGGCGCTTTCCATGCGCAGCGAGCCGTCAATGAATTTGATGGGCTTTATCGACGATAATCCGAATTTGGCGGGTCAGCGGCTGAATGAAAAACCCGTGTTTTTAGGGGCAAAGCTAGAACAAGTGGTTGCTGAGCAGTTAGTCAGTGACGTCCTGCTCGCAATTCCAAATGCATCGCGCTTGGTCCAACAAGCAATCATCGAACGGCTCAGCAAATTGCCCGTCAAAGTGAAAACTTTGCCGAGCCTCAGTGAAATGATCAATGGCAATATCAGCATGAATGACTTGCGTGCGATTTCTGTGGAAGATTTGCTCGGCCGCATGACCATCAAGCCTGATGATACCCTTATGGAGCAGGCAGTTGCTGGTAAAACTGTTGTCGTAACGGGCGCGGGCGGCTCGATCGGAAGCGAGTTATGTGTGCAGATATTGAAACACAAACCGCTGCGGATCATATTGGCAGAAATATCCGAAGTTGCATTATACAGCATCGACCAAAAATTACGCGACGCTCTAATTTTTGACGAAACAGCGGCCGTTGAAATCGTGGCCGAGTTGGTCAATGTCGCTGACCGCGAGCAAATAGCTAGGTTGTTCCGAAAATGGAGGCCTCAGATTGTTTTCCATTCTGCGGCCTATAAACATGTTCCGTTAATCGAGGCTAATCCGTTATCAGGAATCCGAAACAACATTTATGGGACATTACACACCGCTGTTGAAGCTGAAGCTGCGGGCGTTGAAAAGTTCATTCTGATCAGCACAGACAAGGCGGTACGCCCAACCAACATTATGGGAACGACTAAGCGTTGTTGTGAGCTCATTTTGCAGGCGATGGCAGCGCGGGGTAGCGACACTAAATTTTCAATGGTTCGCTTTGGCAATGTGCTCGGTTCAAGTGGTTCTGTTGTGCCCCGCTTCTTGCAGCAGATTGAAGCGGGCGGTCCGGTGACTTTGACCGATCGGAAAATAACACGATATTTTATGACAATACCTGAAGCGTCGCAGTTGGTCATACAGGCAGCCGGAATGGCTGATGGTGGAGAAGTTTTTTTGCTTGATATGGGCGAACCTGTCCGTATCGCCGATCTTGCCGAGAGTATGATACACTTGTCGGGCCGGACGCTTCGAACTGCGTCTCATCCAGACGGCGATATTGAGATTATTGAAGTTGGGTTGAGGCCGGGGGAAAAATTATACGAAGAATTGCTGATAGGAGATAATCCCAAGCCAAGCGGGCATCCCAAAATAATGATGGCGAGCGAGCATTATCTGAAATGGGACGAACTCAAAAAACATATAGATGAACTTGACACCCACCTAATTTCTGGGTTGGCCGAACCGGCGCTAATTATATTGAAAAAATTGGTTCCCGAATTCAATCATATGATTCATGAGCGGGTATCCGAAAATTAGGTTGAAGATGTTTCTTTATACCAGAAAGCATCGTTGCTGAATTATCTGAAAATATAATCTAGACGGTGCTGGATTTGAGATTACGAAAATGAACATCACCAAGATAACTGCCAAATTGCGACAGTCGCTTGCAAGCCCAAGGGCGCGATTTTATGCCTTTTGCTCATTTGTTGCGCTGGTTTTTCTGACCGGGGGCAGTTCCCGGGACGATATCCAGTCGCTTGTCATACTGCGCCCGTTATCGGTGCTATTCGCAGCCTATGCTCTATCGGTCGCAGATTATTCGAGTTGGAAGGGACGGCTTTTCCCTGTCTATCTAATTTTGGCTTTAGTCGCTCTTATGATTTTGCAACTTGTGCCGCTTCCACCATCGGTTTGGGCACAGTTTCCGGGGCGAAAAATTTTCGCAGACATAGCTGATCTGGCGGGGATGGCACAACCATGGCGGCCGCTGACCTTGTCACCCTCTCGGACCGTGAACAGTTTAATGTCGTTATTTGTGCCGCTCGCCTCGGTTTTTTTATATTTAAATTTGCCAACACATATGCGTAAGCGAGCCATCATTGTAATCATCATTATGATATCGCTGAGCGTGCTTCTGGCGATTGCGCAGATTACCGGGCCTGCTCGCAGTTCCCTCTATCTCTATCGCATTACTAACTACGGTTCTGCTGTTGGTTTTTTTGCGAATCGCAATCATCAGGCCGTTTTGTTGGCAATGCTAATCTTGTTATTGGGTTGGTATGCTGGTTCGACCAACAAATCGAAGGAAAGCGCCAGTTTCAAAATTTTTGCGGCATTCGGGGGTGTCGTCGCGGTCATACCATTGGTTTTAGTAACAGGTTCCCGCGCGGGGTTGATTTTGTCTGTTGCCGCGATCCCAATCGCATTTTGGCTTTTTTCTAGCCCTGATAATGTAACTAAAACAGTTCGTACGCACCCGAGATCAGGCCGCTTTGTCAGCCGCCGCAATCTGACTATCGTGCTATCTGTAACGGGTATTTTGGCGGTTGCGAGTATGAGCCTGCTATTTTCACGCTCCTTGGCGTTGGATCGCTTATTCGCGGATGGAGATATTACTGAACTTAGAAGCGAGCTTTTGCCGATATTAATATCCATGGCGCGAGAATATTTTCCGTTCGGGATCGGATTTGGGGCTTTTCAGCATGTGTATCCAATCCACGAACCTTTGGACTTGCTCGCTCCGGCTTATCTCAACCGGGCCCATAATGATTGGTTAGAGTTCGTTATAGAGGCTGGACTGCCGGGATTGTTCATTTTGGTATTCGCAATAGGTTGGATAAGCCGGCGAACGATTATTATTTTGAGAGATTGGAAAACCCTCTCAAATGACCGATATGTAGCAATCCTGTCGCTATGTTCGTTGCTTTTTGTGGCTGCGGGAAGTGTTGGCGATTATCCAGCAAGAGTGCCGTCGATCATGTTGGTTTGTGCCATCATGCTGGCCATTTTTGCGGATTGTTCGAGAAAAGCTCCCGCTCCTGACCCTGATTGACAATCGCAATCGCTGGGCAAATGGGTGAGCGTGTCGCGCAGCCGCCTTGTTGGCGTGAATTTTTGGCTGAAGGAGCTTTGCCGGCGGCGCGGCGATTGGCGATGGCAGCCAATGCTGACCTCTGCGCCGCAGTCGTAGGTTTCGTCAGGGTTTTTAACGCTCAACTCGTCGGCGGCAAAACCGGCGCAAGTCCAACCTATCAGTTGCTGGCAGATGACGCCGAGACTAGCTCAATCTTGTTTATCACAGCATCTAAATCAGTGGTGCCCGAGGCGCCTTTTAGTTTCACCCAATAATAGGTGCATAAATTGGCCGGAGCTACGAAATCTTGGCGATTCATGCCTGAGCCAAGTTTCATTTTCCATTCTTTAGCCCCATTTTGTTTTGTTTCTGCACACGAGATATGCATATTTAACAAAGCATCTTGATCATTAAAATTTTCTATCCCTGTTACGACATCATATCTGCCTGGAGAAATCTCCATTAAGCGCTTGGCAAACTCGCCTCCGGAATTGGCTGTAGCGCTTATTTCCAGCTTCCCATTTACTATTTGCGCTCCATATTGCCCGTTGGAGTTCAGTTGCCAGTCGATCGGAGCATAGGGACCCGATCCGCCAGAACCGGAAGAAAAAACATCAACGCCTATCTTCGCGTCTTTGTTTAATTGCCGATAGAGTTGGTAGGCTGTGTCAAAATGATAATTCGTGACGAGGGCGGCGATCAAATCCACATCAGAATTGCGAGCTGTTGTGGCGGCAGGGCCCGTTAGCGCCCGGCGCAACAGCACAGCGTTTTTAAGGGAGGATTTAGTCCCTACTAAAGTGCGCCAAAATGCATCTGCCCAATTGGGATTTCGTTCCAATGCAGTTGCCAAAGGCGGGATAAACCGATCATTTGCGACCAACTTTGCGATCTCTGGCAATAATATCGATTGCGAGGCTCCATTAGTTCGCATGGTCACGTCATAATATTTGAGCAATTTTGCTAAATCATTCTTTTCGGCAGCATCAGCGATCATCCATGCTGATAACATGGAATCTCTGCGCGTTAAGACACTGGCCTTGGTCATTAAGCTGTCTCGATTACTCGCAGTTGAGGCTCCTACAGCGAGAGCCACAATGGCCGAAATGCTGAATGGTTCCGACTTAAATGCTCGTTGAGCTAATGATTGTTCTTGGCTGGAAATTGAGACGGGGAATTTGCCGTTACTCTTTCCAATTTCATTGACAAGCTGGACGCGGCTCATTGTGTCAAGTGCAAAGCCATTCACCGGCTGTAGCATCACAGCAAGCTGTGGAGCTTTTTTCTTGGATACGCTCCCAATGGCAGTGATGCCCGCTACCAATGATAGGGCAATAGCGGACACCCAAATGACCAAGGCACGAAACATACTACTGTCCAATCACAGGTCGCTGTTACTTTTCGCATCCTTGCCATAGCTATACTCATAAGCATAGCCATAGCCGTAGCCCGAGCCCTGCTGGCTAACCTTCGTAACGATTGCGCCAAATATAGGCGCACCCGACTCTTGAATCCGCGCCATAGACGACTGGATGGTCCTCAATTTTGCACCGCCGGCTTCTATAGTGTAAACCACTCCTTCTACCGATCCAGCAAGCAAAGGTATGTCTGCCAATCCTAGGACGGGCGGGCCATCAACGATGACGACGTCGTATACTTGTCTAAGCCGTTCCACGAATTCCGTCATACGTTTACCGGCGAGCAATTCAGCTGAATTTGGTGGAATTGGTCCTGACGTCATTATGTCGAAGCCATGCGTCTCGCTCTTACTAATCAGGGTATTGATATCATCGTTACCTGTCAGGTAATTGCTGAGCCCAGCCTTATTTATCATACCTTCAAACTGATGAAGCGATGGATTCCGCATATCACCATCAATGAGCAATATACGTTTGCCTGAGCTTGCCAGAACAGCGGCCAATGCGATCGAAGACGTACTCTTACCTTCATTCGGCCTGGTACTGGACAATAAAAATGATCTTGGAACGCCGTGCTCCGTTAAGAAAGATAGGCTGGTGCTGATGGACAAATAGGCTTCCCACGCGGGAGACTTTTTATCCTGCAGCATTTCAATAACGTCGCCTTTTTCAAACGCGGGTATGGCTCCCAATGGGGAAACGCCAAGCCTCGTCCTAACATCGGCGGGATCGCGGATCGTTTGATCCATCTGCTCCCGAAGAAACACATACAACGCCGCAACACCAAGCCCGGCCAAAAGCGATAACGCAATATTCAATAACAGAACTGGGCTTGATGGTTTGGTTGGTGGCTCCGCCCTATCAACAATCGAAATATTGTTGCTACCCACACCAGCTACGCCTATTTCTTTGTAACGCTGCAGCAATCCATCATAAAGCTGCCTGTTGGTATCCACTTCTCGCTGGAAAATCCCAAACTGTATCGCGTCTCTTCGTTCCCCGCCGAATTCGGCTTTCAGCTTATTGACCTCAGCGCGCAGTTGCTGCTCTCGTCCGAGGGCTTCGTTATAGCGGGCATTGGTGCCGGTTCTTGAACGAGACTCTTCGGCTGCAATGCTTCGGGTCAGTGATGATATTTTTGAGGCAATCGCACGTGCTGCCGGATAACCGGGTTCGAACTGAACCATAAGCTTATCATATTCCGCCTGAGCAGCGGCTCGCTCTTCCCGCAAGTTGTTGAGCGCTGAGTTCGACAGAGCGTTTTTATCTCCTGCTCTTTGCCGCGCCTCATTTTGAGCAGCAATACGTTCAGCAACCGCATTAGCCAGAGCTTCGTTCAGAGCCTCCAAACTGGAAGAGGACAATGTTTTTTGAGATATCGTTCGGCCTTCTGCATTCTGTTCGGACGTCAGCGTCACAATTTGCTTTTCGTCTGCATAAGACGCCAGTTCGCGTTCTGAGTCCTCCAGCCGCTGCTTCAGGATCGCCAATTGCTTCTCCAGAAACTGCCGCGCTTCCGCGCTTGAGCCAAAGCGCCGATCCATATTTGATGCAATAAATTCATCAACCCAGCGATTTGCAATTCTCGCAGAAAGACCGGGACTTGGGCTGTTAAATTTAATATCGACCAAACTGGAACCGCGAATTGGCGCGATATTGATATTTTGTAATAAGATATCCGCAGCTAGCTTGGTTCGCCTATTTCTCTCAGCAGCTGATGGACTTGCTCCTGTGGTTTTTTGTCCGCCTGTGATTATACCAGATTGCTCAACATCAATCCCAAACACATCAAAAAACTTAGTGTCAGAAGCTAATCGCTCCGAACGGACTACGCGATCAGCGAGCGAACGTGCTTCCAGCAAAGAATATTGCGTTTGATAAAACTCAAGATTCTGACCAACCCCTTCTGATTGTAACCCTTCAACATTGGTTACTTTATCTTGTTCCCTGTTAATTTCGATTCGCGATCCCGCCGTGTAATAAGGCGTCGTGAGCAACGTCACGATTACACCAGCCGCTAGGCACAGTGTAATAATCGCCAACATCGCAAATTTATGACGAAGCAACGCCTGCCAATATTGAAAGATTAACGGTGTTTCGTCCAAAGACGCATACGGTTGCGAGTCATATGGGATTTGGGGACTTTTTTGAGTCATGTCGGTAATGGTATTTTCTTTCACAATCCGTTTACCGGAATAAAATGATAAGGGGCGTAGTTAATAGCGGTGAGGCTGTGATCAAATCTTTGAAAAGCCTTCGAGCGCTGGAATCGCCGACGATAATAACATCATTGGCAAACACGTTCGGATCTTCATAATTGCCACGCCTTATGGCTTTAAGGTTATACAGCCCGGCGAGTTGCTGCCCATTCACTTTCCGAAAGATGACGACATCATCCAATTTTGCAAATTCAGCGGTTCCCCCCGCGTTAGCAACGGCCCGCATCAAAGTCATCCGCCCGATGACGGGATAAGAACCGGGTTTTTGAACTTGGCCATCTACGGTGACTACCTGACTAACAGTCTCATCCAAATTCACCGTGACATCCGGATTACGGACATACTGCCCACGAAGGCGGTCTTCAATTTTATCAGCAAGCTCTCCAGGTGTCAGTCCGGATGCATCGACCACACCAACAAGGGGGAATGAAAGACGCCCACTCGCGTCTATCTGCACTTCTCGTGTCAACTCTTCAATTCCGAAAACATCAATCTTAAGCTTGTCAAACGGTCCAATTAAATAGGGACGCGTATCGGTCAGCATGTCGGAGCGGCTGGGTTCAGGCAGCGCATCCGCCGCAACCACATTCACGTTTGGACTTAGCCCGATCTCGGCATTGCCCCCGCATGCCGACAAAAGAGCGACTGCAAAAAACAAGAATATTGCAGATCTCATTAACTATCACCTTCAAAGCTTTTCACGACCGGTTAGACGAACTTAATGACAAGGTAAACCTGTAATCCGTCAAACGACCGACCGGAAAGCTGCACCCAATTCCTCAGTTTTTTGCTTTGTCGTATAAGCATATGCCCATGGTTTTGTGGGAACCTTTCGATTACCGGGCCAACTATCCGATGGTATTGCGATGCGGGATGACATGCCCGTAAAATAGCAAATTGGCTTGTCTTCGATCTGCGATCTAACTAGAGGCTAGCGCTCTGGATAGCGGAATCAAAAAATTGGGCGTCGCGACACTGTTTCCGACAGCCGCAAAAATCATGTTAAAGGACCGTGCATTTATGTCAAAGTCAGGCCACCGAATAACAAAGGTTGGAATTTTGGGCCTTGGTTATGTTGGGATACCTCTTGCCCTGAGAGTTTGCGAAGCTGGTCTGGAAGTTTTAGGATTCGATATCGACGAAGCTCGCGTGGACAATTTGAACGCGGGGCGCAGTCCAATAAAGCATTTTGATGACACATCTATCGCCGATGCTTTAAACTCTGGTTTTGCCGCAACCACAGACTTTGCAAGGAGCAAAGAGTGTGATGCGTTGATAATCTGTGTTCCGACGCCGCTTGGTAAGACGCGAGAGCCTGATTTGAGTTTTGTGACCGCTACTATGGAATCCATCGCTCCCTATTTTAGGGAAGGTCAACTCCTCTCACTTGAGAGTACCACCTGGCCGGGCACCACAAGGGAAATACTCGCGCCATTTGTGGAGCGAGCAGGTTTACATATCGGAGAGAATTTTTTCCTAGCCTATTCACCTGAGCGTGAAGACCCAGGCAATGCAGATTTTACCACGCGAACAATTCCGAAAGTAGTCGGTGGGATGACCGAAAATTGTTTGCAGGCAGCGTTGAAGCTTTATTCGCATTTTATCGACACCGTGGTGCCGGTGAGCAGTGCTGATACCGCAGAAATGGTGAAGCTTTTGGAAAATATCCACCGGTCAGTGAATATTGGCTTGGTCAATGAACTCAAAATAGTCGCTCACGAAATGGGACTTGATATATTCGAGGTCATTGCCGCCGCTGCAACAAAGCCATTTGGGTTTCAAGCCTATTATCCCGGTCCAGGAATTGGAGGGCATTGTATTCCCATCGATCCATTCTATCTGACCTGGAAAGCGCGCGAATTTGGGGTGCATACACGCTTCATAGAGCTGGCCGGAGAAATCAATGCTGGGATGCCGCAATATGTCGTCACTCGCTTGATGGAAGCGCTTAACGATAAGCAGAAATCGTTGCGAGGTTCGCGGGTGTTAGCTTTGGGTATTGCTTACAAACCAGATATTGATGACATGAGAGAAAGCCCCTCCGTTTTTGTAATGGAGCGGCTTCGTGAGCTAGGCGCTGATATTTCCTACTCAGATCCAAATGTTCCCAAATTTCCAAAAATGCGCGAGCATAGTTTTGATTTATCTTCGGTTGAGCTTACTCCTGACACATTAAAAAGTTTTGATGCAGTCCTTTTGCTTACCAATCACAGTGATTTTGATTATGAGATGATATTGGAAAATGCAGAGCTTATCGTTGACTGTCGGGGCAAATATCGTGGCATCACAAATAATCGGGTTTGGCGAGCATAATGATTAAAATAGCGCAAGTTGGCTGCGGTTACTGGGGCAAAAATCTTGCTCGAAATTTTTTTGAAATCGGAAATTTAGCTGCGGTTGTTGATGATAACCCGGCTGTGGCGGCTGACATGGCTGCCAAATTTGGCGTTGAGGCTCGCGGATTTGACGAAATACTGGCCGATGAGTCAATTGATGGCATTGCCTTGGCCACTCCGGCTGAGCTGCATGGCGCGCAAGCCGCGCGGATTATGGAAGCGGGTAAGCATTGTTATGTTGAAAAACCCCTCGCACTGAGTGTTGCTGACGCAGAGCAGTTGATATCGCTGGCGCGCAAGCATGATCGAACGCTGATGGTTGGGCATTTGTTGCAATATCATCCGGTATTTTTGAAATGTCTTCAAATGGTTCGTGAAGGCGCAGTTGGCGCGTTAAGATATATTTATTCGAATAGGATGAGTCTTGGAAAATTCCGGGTTGAAGAAAATGTGCTGTGGTCGTTTGCGCCTCATGACATTTCGATGATACTCGCCATTGCCGCCGAAGAACCAGTCGCAGTCACGGCGCAGGGAATGGATTATGTAACTCCTGGAGTTGCCGATTGGTGTACCGCTCAGATGTCGTTTGCTTCCGGGCTGAAAGCTCATGTGCAAGTGTCTTGGTTGCATCCGTTTAAGGAACAGCGACTGGTCATAATTGGCGAAAAAGGTTCGCTCGTTTTCGAAGATTCGCAGCCGGATTGGCATATGAAACTTGCATTCTATCCGCATCAGATACAAGAGACAGAAATATCGGGTCAGTCTGTTCCCATCAAGGGCGAGTTATCTTACGAAATAGTTCCGCATAGCGAACCGCTGAAAAATGAATGTCAGCATTTCGTCGACGCCATTGCAGGAAAATGTAGTCCGCGAACGAGTGGCGAAGAGGGTTTGGCGGTCTTGCGTGTTCTTGCTGCAGCGGAAGTTTGTTTGACGGAGAATATCTTGAAGCAGAAAGAATCTTAGATCCAGATGTTTACGAAAAAAACTATAACGCTCTCGACTGTAGTTTCAGACCGGGCGGACCTTGGCGCCGACCTAGAGATAGTTCGAGATTTCGCCTTTGCCTATGTTGGTAAATTGCCGTCCAGACTTGATCGCCGCCTTGTCAGTGTTAGCAGTGAGCGGCATCTGCAAGAGCTGGAAAATGCTGAAGGCGTAGAAGGTGTAATTGCAACCCCAGAAGTTGCTGCGAAAATCCCAAATCATTTCGGTTTGGCGATTTGCTCGGATCCCTACGCCAGGATTATGGACATCCATGAATATCTAATCGAAATCCCTGAATTTCAGTGGGCTAACTTTCCATCACAGATAGACGCTTCGGCGAAAATACATCCTTCCGCGGTAGTGGCAGAGAATAATGTAAAGATCGCCGAGGGATGCGTGATTGGCCCAAATGCAGTGATTTGCGAGAGGACAATTATCGGCGCGAACAGTTCTATTGGGCCGGGCACGGTAGTGGGCTGTGAGGCTTATGATATGAAACCTGGCCCGGGGCCGCAGCGTCTTTTGAAACAAAGTGGCGGCGTATTGATTGGGAAAGATGTTGTGATTTTGTCATCTACCACAATCGTTCGGGCAACATTCGGCGGCTTCACAGTCATTGAGGACGAAGCAGCTATTGATAACTTGGTGCATTTAGCGCACGATTGCCATGTCGGGCGGCGCGCGAAAATAGTTGCCTGTGCCACCGTTTGCGGCCGCGTTGTCATTGGTGAAGGCAGCTATATTGGACCAAATGCGACGGTCAGCAATGGCATCACCCTTGGCGAGAGATCGACAGTCACGCTTGGCGCCGTTACGGTGAAGGATGTGGCTGAAGATAGCCGAGTAACAGGTAACTTTGCACTTCCACATACCAAGTGGATCAATTTCATTAAATCAATTCGTTAGAGGCCAATATGCAATTTATAGATCTTGCCGCACAACAGCAATATATTCGCAAAGGACTGGATAAACGGATTGCCGATGTCCTTTCTCACGGCGGATATATAATGGGGCCTGAGGTCGGTGAATTGGAAATGCGTCTTGCGGAATTTTGCGGCGTAAAACACGCTCTTGGTTGTGCAAACGGGACGGACGCATTGCAGCTGGCAATGATGGCGATGGGGGTTATGCCCGGTGATGCCATATTCTGCCCAAGTTTTACTTTTGCCTCTACAGCGGAAATCGTTCCAATGATGGGTGCTACTCCAATATTTGTAGACATTGTACCAGACACTTTTAATATCTGCGTCAAAAGTCTCGAGCGAGCTATCGCGGCAGCAAAAGAGCTTGGGCTTCGGCCAACAGGTGTTGTTGCTGTCGATCTTTTTGGACTGCCTGCTGATTATGACGCGATAGAAGCTATTGCGTCCGCCGAAGGCCTCTGGGTTTTAGCCGACAGTGCTCAGGGTTTTGGAGCCGACTATAAAGGGCGCAAAACCGGTTCTATTGGTAAGATGGCAACAACGTCATTCTTCCCGGCCAAGCCGCTGGGATGTTATGGTGACGGCGGCGCTATTTTTACCAATGACGACGACCTTGCTGATCTCGTGAAAAGTTATCGGGTTCATGGCAAGGGATCGCACAAATACGATAATGAGCGGGTGGGTATAAATTCCCGCCTAGATACACTGCAAGCTGCCATATTGCTAGAGAAGCTGTCAGTGTATGCCGAAGAGATTGAAAAGCGACAAGTGGTCGCAAACAGATATCAGGCGGCTTTAGCTGATATTATTAAAACGCCATCGGTTCCCGATAATATGGTTTCTGTCTGGGCACAATATACTGTGACTTGTGGGGAAGGGCAGGACCGTGAAACGATCATGTCTCGTTTGAAGGACGACGGTATCCCGACGGCCGTCTATTATCCGCGCCCTCTCCACCAGCAGACCGCTTATTCGGCTTATCCATCCGACCCTGAGGGACTTCCTCATAGTGAATCCTTGAGCAACCGTGTTTTTAGCTTGCCGATGCACCCCTATATGCAGAGTGATGATCAAAACCGAGTTATTGATGCCGTAATCAAAGCAATTCCGCGCTGATGTTATAGGCTGGAGCCTTGTGGTGATGAACAGCATACCTCTAATGCTCAGCGGGCGCGCGGTCTCCATCGGTCAACGATTAGCCGTGTGCCTAGTCAACTCGGCAGCTCGATGATTAGGCGCAATGCACGCAAGCTGAGCCGAGCCGATTCATGGGTTGCATTATTGTGCGTGTTATTTGCCCTCATCATTGTATTCTCGCTGCTATATCCGCCGCTCAATTGGCCAGATGAGATATATAAAATATCGACACTGCACAGCTCGGACAATTTGTATCTGCGAACCCTCAATTGGCTGCAAGGAACAGACTGCGGCTTTAGTTATACCTCTTTGCCGAGCGGAATTTTCGGCACGAATAAATTTCAGTATCAAATTTTATCAGGCATTGATTGCTATCGAGAACTTAAGTTCAAAAATGCGATAATGATATTTGCCGTCATAGCTATTTGCCTCGCTATTACCAGAAAAGATAAATGGCAAATTTTCATACTGTCTTTAATGTGGCCCTCTAGCTTATTTTTTCTTACCTCTGTTAACAATCAAGTTGTATTTCACGTTATTTCGATAGCATTGGGCGTATATGCTTTGAGCTATAAGAAGCTTTTCCTGCCGATTATTTTATCTTTATTTCTTATTTTTGTTGATCGTAGCTTTATCACCACTTTAATATTTTTCAGCTTGGTTCAAGGTTTTAGAGTAAATGTGAAGGTGACCGCCGCATTATTGTTCGCATTTTTCGTATTTAGTCAAGCCACAGGTGGTTTATTGGAAGAGTTTTACGGAGCCATTGTTGGGGTAGAAGGATCTACTCTATCTTCTATTCAGGATTCCAATGAGGTATACAGAGACTCATTGGTGATTAGCTTTGGAATTTTAGGTGTTTCTTTTGTTTATTTAGGTGGAACAGCGGCAGTATTTGGCATAATTATCGATTATATTTTTGTATATACTTATATTATGAGAAATTTTTTGAATTTAGGTGAAAAGAAAGAAATATATAATTACTTTTTTTCTTTTATAATTACATTCATACTTGTTATACAATTTGTGCCGTCAATCCAATCTTTTAGATATTATGTTTTTTTGATGCCTATTTTATTAAATTATTTGTTACCCGGAGACCATAGGAAATACTATATTTATTACTGCATGATCATGAGCTTCGCTTATATTTTAATAGGGTATTTATTCCAAGGGGCGACCATTTGATCATGGCGCAAGAGTTTCCGAAAAACACAGAATTACCATCCATTGCCGTTTTGATGGCGACGTATAATGGCGACCGTTGGTTAAACGAGCAGTTGGATAGCATTTTTGCGCAATCTGATTGTGACGTACAGATATTCGCAAATGACGACGGGTCTAGTGATACTACGCTCAGCATCCTGCAGCGGCATCGCAATGCATCTCGAATTCATATCACAGAAGATCGGCAGGGTGGGGCTGGACAGAATTTTCTTCACTTGCTCCGAACCGCAAATTTGGGCGACTTTGACTATGTTGCCTTAAGCGATCAGGACGATATCTGGATGGCGAGTAAATTTGCACGCGCGATATCCCGGCTTAATGATAGCTCTGCCGATGCTTACTCTTCAAACGTTACTGCGTTCTGGCCGGATGGTGAACGAAAGTTGATCGAAAAAGCACAGCCGCTGCGGAAGTATGACTATATGTTCGAATCTGCAGGCCCGGGTTGTACATTTGTATTCACGCGGGAAACTGCGTTAGCATTCCAAAAGTTTTTAAAGAATTGTCCGAGCGACAAGTTGAAGAAAGTCACCTTGCACGATTGGATCGCCTATGGGTGGGTCCGTGGCACGGGTAGGACCTGGTTCATAGACAATTTTTCTGGTCTGGATTATCGCCAACATGATAGCAACGTTTTGGGGGCATCTCGGAGCGCGGGTGCGCTGGCCAATCGGTGGAAAATGGTTTCTGATGGCTGGTATTTTGAGCAGGCGTTGAACAATGCGTTGCTCATAGGGCATAGCAATGTTGCAGCCACATTCTTGGAAAAACGCAAATTTGCGGATTTGGTCAGAACTTTGCTGCAGATGACCCAATTACGTCGACGCAAGTCAGAGGCATTGTTTGTTGGATTTGTTCTCGCTTACGAATATCTGCGCTCTAAAACTGGGTATAGATGATGAAAGTTCTTTTTGTAAGTTGGGGCGAAGTGCCACGTCTTTCCAGCGTCTATGGCGGTCAACTCGTCAATATTGCAAAAGCTGTGGGGGAAAATCCGGAGGTTGACAGCGCCAGTCTGATTGCCGGCATGCCTTTGATACATAGCGGTTTGGTGCGCGAGAAATGGCGATACCGTAAACAAGTAAAAGCCATCAGCGATCTTTTAGGTAAAGAGCATTTTGTCCGCCGATTTTTGCTTGTCCCGCCCGTGGGTATTTATCCGACCAAAGCGCAACTGCCGCTGTTCAAATTTGGCCAGATGGGGACGATGGTCTCGTTGTTACGAAATGCGAGGCCAGATATTTTGCATTGCCGCTCTTATCTCGCAACATACATGGCGCATGAATGGCGAATGGCGTCCGGTTTAGATTATAAAATCGTCTTCGATTCAAGAAGCTATATGGCCGATGAGGCAATACAACGTGGGCGCTGGACCGAAGGATCGGCTGACCATCTATTTTGGCGACAAACAGAAGCCCAGATGTTGCAGCAAAGCGATGCTGTTACGGTGGTATCGGAGCCGATGCGGCAACGGTTTATTGGCATGGGCGCACATCCCGATAAGGTGCATTTGATACATCTAAATGTTGATCCACCAAAAGCTGTGCCGAGCGTTAATGAGGTGCAATCGGTTGAGGATCGCGGTCCTCTATTTTGCTATTGTGGTTATTTAGACTACAAGACCTGGCATCATCCGAACAATATCTGGCGGATTTTTAACCAAATTGCAAAGCTCAGAGCGGATGCAAGGTTGTTGGTTATAACGAAAAGCTCTCATGCGATGCTAAAGGCCGATCTTATCGCAAAGGGGTATGAAAAATTGATGGATCGGATTGAATTTACCAGCGCCGAAACATCGTCGGATTGTGTCCGTATTATGCAGAATTGCGACGCAGGCTTGTTGGCATATCTAACCCCGCAGACACCGTTGGAATTTGAAATGGCAAAGGGCGTTTTTGCCACAAAAACTGCGGAATATTTATATGCTGGGATTCCGGTTTTGGTTAGCGGTGTTTGTGGTGGCGCAGCGGATTTTGTCACAACGCATGATGTCGGCATAGCGTATGACGCGGAAGATCAATTGAAATTAGCAGATATTGCACGATTGCTGACTATGAAATCTGAAACGGCACGGCTGACCGGCCTTGCCAACGAGAAGTTTAACGTTAAGCGTAACGCAGAGCGTCTGGTAAGCATATATAACAAGGTTTTGGCCTAAATAACTGGTGGATTTTCAAAATGGACGATAACAAATTACGCGGGGCAGAGCGTGAAACCTCGCTAGGAAAAGACGGGTATTTTAGCGATCATTATTTTTCGGTTTTAATGATGGCCACCTTTGGACATCAAATTAATGACATCTATAATCTTAAGCCCCGGAATATCGTTGAAATTGGGATTGGCAACGGTTTGATCACATGACTATAGATTGAACCGGTATCGCAGCGCTGTTATTTCTAAAAAAATGAAGAGCCCATGATGTGTTCTGAAAAAATATTTGAAAATTGTGAAATTTATTACCAATAATAATCTATTTAAGTCGTTGTTTTCCGGACGTTTGTCTTTGGGAGCGTCTACGGTTTTTTTTCAAATTGCGATGCTGTTTTTTATTCTCATTTTGAAATTAAAGATGACGGACTCTGTGTTTGCCCTCTTTTTGGTGTCTTTGGGCGTTGCCTCCATATTTGGTGCGATTGCAAGCTTGCGCTCCGAAGTTTTGATTACGCAGGCTGATCGTTCTTGTAACGTAAGAGCCTTGGTTTGGCCAATCCTGATCGCGGTTGGCACCATCGGTATAATGTGCGCTATTCGGCCGGCAATAAATTGGATTTTTTCGATTGATGTTCCGCTTTATACAGCGGCACTGGCATTCGGTTTTTCACTTCAGGCAATTTGCCAATTTGTGATGATTCAAGAAGCGCAATTTGGACGGTTGCTTATTATAAGAGCGGTTCAAGCTGCCATGCTCGCAATTACCGGGCTTGCCTTGGTATTTGAAGCTTCATTCATGTGGGGTGTGTTCGGGTTTACGCTCTCTCTTGTCGTTCCGTTTGCGGTATGGATCGCGCTGTGGATGATAGAAAATCGGCATATTACACCGCCTGCATTTGTTTTTTCATGGCGACAAATCCGCCGGAGCTTAATTCTCTCTCTGACGCTTTTGATAAATACGACCGCGGTGAATATTCCAATCATCCTATGCGTCGCAACGCAAAGCGCATCATATGCCGCTGACTTTGGATTTTTGATTAAGGTTTTCACTGCACCTGTGACGCTTGCTAACGCCATGTTCGGTCAGTTATTCCTTGCGGATAATATCCGGTTGAACTCTGCGATCCCCGCAGAAGCCAAGAAAATTCAGATGGCTATGCGCCGGACTTCCACAATAGCGGTTCTTTTTGTCTTATCGATCGCTGCAATCACGATAATCGGTGTGCTTATGTTAGCGCATTTTGTACCGGCGATGCTCACCTATCCGATGCTGTCGATTTCAATTGCACTCGCCATAACGGCTCAGGCCGCATTCAGTCCTGTTTCGGCAATTGGTGACATTGCAAAGCTCGAAACACCTTTCCTATTATTTTATATCATGCGGATTGCGCTATTATACGGGATGTTATCAAACGTATCTCTGATTGACTTTTCTGCCTTATTTGCGTCGATCAACATATTAGCTTATTCTTTCTTTTGGCTATATGCAGATCACCGGATGCGTATTTTTGCACGCGGTGCTTAGCGCTATACGACGGTGAGATATTCGAGACCGTCAGGTATCTTTTCCTTCAAAAACCATCCAAAATCAGACATACGGATGGAGTTGTCATTGGCTTACAGCCCGAAAATCTGACGGAATCCTGAATCGTCCCACAGTCTGGCCTTCTAAAATAGATCCAGAAATTTAGGCCAATATTGGCGCACCCAAGAGGATTCGAACCTCTGGCCTCTGCCTTCGGAGGGCAGCGCTCTATCCAGCTGAGCTATGGGTGCGTGGCCGATTTTCATCGGGACGAACGCCCGTTAGCAAATGGGAGTGCTGGATGCTAGCGGCTTTTTTGCTTTATCCATGTGTCTATATCGACATTACCAAGATAATCGGTTAGATCAGCGCGTTCTTCCTCGGTCATTTTCAGGCCGAGTTTTGATCGCCGCCATAATATATCTTCGGCGCAAGTCGCAAATTCATGAGCGATTAAATAGCGGATTTCCGCGTCATATAATCCAGCGCCATATTCTTTACCCAAATCCCGCACCGACTTTGCATCGCCCAGCAGCAGCACGGCGCGCGTTCCGTAAGCCTGCACCAACCGGTTGCGCAGCGCGATGGGGATCCAAGGATATTGCGCCGTTACTCGTTGACGCAGGGCCTCCACGCCATCAATGGGAAAATCGCCGCCGGGCAACGCGGCATCCTGTGTCCAGTCGCCTTTCATCTGCGGAAAAAATGGACGCAGTTTATCCATAGCATGACCGGCAAGCTTCCGATAAGTCGTGAGCTTTCCGCCAAAGACAGACAATATCGGTGCCGCCTGTCCATCGCCGCCCTCCAGATCGAAAACATAGTCGCGGGTGACCACACTCGCCGAAGCAGCTTGGTCATCATAAAGCGGGCGGACACCGGCATAGCTCCAGATTATGTCATCGCGGGTTACGGGCGTTTTGAAATAATCATTGGCGGCGGCGCATAGATAATCGATTTCCTCACTGGAAATCTCGACATGGCCGGGGTCTTTGTCCCACTCGGTATCGGTGGTGCCGATTAACGTATAGTCATCTTCATAAGGCATGGCAAAGATGATCCGGCCATCGGCGGACTGGAATATGTAACCATGCTTGCCTTCATACAGCTGCTTTGTGACGATATGGCTGCCCTTCACCAGCCGCACGGCGGCATGGTTGTTGAGCCGCCCAAATTTGCCTAATATGCGCTCGACCCAAGGCCCAGCGGCATTGATGACCATTTTGGCTTTGACCTGTTTTTCCTCGCCATGGCTGTCTTTCAAGGTGGCAGTCCAATGGTCGGCGGCTCGGTTCAGTGCCGTGCATTCGGTGCGAGTGTATATATCGGCGCCACGCTCCGCTGCGTCGATGGCATTTGCCACAACCAGCCGCGCGTCATCGGCCCAGCAATCGGAATATTCAAATCCGGTTTTCAATTCTTCCTTCAACGCCGCGCCTTGCAAGCTGTTGCGCAGGTTGAGCGTTTTGGTGCCCGGCAAAACCGCTCTCTTGGCCAGATGATCGTAAAGAAACAGGCCAATACGCAGCATCCATTTGGGCCGCATCCCTTTAAGCACTGGCAAAACAATCCGCATCGGCCAGATGATATGGGGCGCGGCGCGGAGCAAAATTTCTCGCTCGCCAAGCGATTCGCGGACCAACCGGAATTCATAATTTTCGAGATAACGCAGCCCGCCGTGAATCAGCTTTGAACTGGCCGAAGAAGTATGGCTGGCGAGATCATCTTTTTCGCATAAGGCAACGGACAGGCCGCGGCCTGCCGCATCGCGGGCGATACCAACGCCATTTATGCCGCCGCCAATGACCAATATATCATACATGGAGATGTAACCTCATTTCTCATATCATCTAATACGAACATATAATGTTCGCAAACGAAAAATATGATTCATCGCTTAGACCGGTTATATTGCCGCCGAGACATGTGCTGACACATCATTTTCGATCAGCAGCTTTGCATAATGGGGCGGCGGTGGCTGATCCGTGAATAGCCGGTCAATCTCAGATAAATGGCCAAAACGGGTCATCGCGCGGCGTCCGAATTTGCTATGATCGCATGCCAAAATGGTTTCGCGAGAATGGGCGATAATCGCCTGCGCGTTCCGGGTTTCCTGATAATCAAAATCGAGCAGCGACCCGTCTTCGTCAATGCCGCTGACCCCAATGATGCCATAGTCGAGGCGAAATTGGCTGATAAAGTCCGTGGTTGCTGGACCAGTGATGCCGCCATCGATTTTGCGCAATTGGCCGCCCGCTATCATCACGTCAAAACTGTCATTCTTCGACAGGATGGCCGCGACGTGAAGATTATTGGTCACGATCCGCAAGTCGCGGTGCCCTGTCAGCGCCTGCGCAACCATTTCCGTGGTAGTACCGATGTTGAGGAATAACGAGCTGCCATTGGGGATGTGAGCGGCAACGGCTTGCGCTATCCGGTGTTTCGCCTCGCTAAAACTATGCAGGCGGTGATCATAGGGTTGGTTGCTGATGCTGGTCGGTTTGCCAGCGCCGCCGTGAAAGCGTTCCAACAGTTTTTTGTCACATAACAGGTTGATGTCACGCCGGATCGTTTGCGGGGTGACTTTGAAATGCTCAACCAATTGTTCGGTCGCCACAAAGCCTTGATTATCGACCAACGCCAAAATTGCCTCCTGACGCTGGCTTAGGTCTCTTGCCTGGTTCATGCTGCACGATCCGTACAGGTGTGGGCGGCAGCCAAATGGAATAACAGCACGGTTTCGGGAAACGATAGCGGCAATTGCATACCGGCGCCCATCAATGCTTCACCACTAATTTCGTTGCCTTCACCGGTTAAATCCAGATGGTCCGTGATTGCCGGCGGGCGCACAGCTTGCCAACCCACCGGCCATATCAACCGGACGCGATATTTTTGCGCAGGATCCAACCCGTCAAATTGCAGCTTTCCGGGCAGGGTGGCCTTATGCCCCGTTAGATACGCGATTGAAAACAGCGCCTCGGCCTTATCCGCCGCGACAACGCCCACCGCGTTGATGTGCGCTTCGGTATCGAGCCGGTAAAGGTCGCCATCATGTAGCAATTGCCGGTGCGTTTTATAGAGGGTGATCGCCTGTTTCATTATGGCAAGGTCGCTTTCCGCTTCGGTCAGCAGGTTAAGCTCGGTTCCCATATGGCCCATCAATGCAGTGGCGCAGCGCATTTCGATGGAGAGCGTGCGTCCGGTAATATGGCAATGACGCGGACCAACATGGCTGCCCAGCACACAAAGAGGGAGGAAATAGCTGGCTCCGCGCTGAATATCTTGCCGGTCGAGCGCGTCGTTACTGTCGGACGTCCAGATGCGGTCACTATGCGCCAATATTCCCATATCCGCCCGCCCGCCGCCCGAACAGCAGCTTTCTATCTCAACCTTGGGATGTGCGGCGCGCACGCGGTCCATTAGCCTATAGAGCGCCTCTACTTGTGCATGAGCGCGGGCATGGCCGCTGCGTCCGCCCGGATGATTGAGATCGCGGTTCATATCCCACTTGATATAGCCGATGTTATATTCGGACAGGATCGCGTCGATACAGTCAAACAGATAATCGGAAACCTCTGGGCGGGAGATGTCCAGCACATATTGGTTGCGAAAGGGGACTTGCTCCACGCCGTCAATTTGCAACACCCAATCGGGATGGGCCCTGAACAGATCGCTGTCTGGGTTGACCATTTCCGGTTCAAACCACAATCCCATCTCCATGCCTAACGCAGTGACATGGTCGATAAGGGGTTTTAGCCCGCCGGGATATACCGCATCCGATACCGTCCAATCGCCCAGCCCAGCCGTATCGTTGCGGCGCGATCCGAACCAGCCATCGTCCAGAACAAAACGCTCGACGCCCAAATTCGCGGCCTTATCCGCTATCGCCTTTAACTGGTCGATATTGTGGAAGAAATACACCGCTTCCCAACTGTTATAATGCACCGGGCGAGGGCGCGCTCGCGTCTCTGGACGGAGCAGATTTTGGCGGACATGATCGTGGAATTGGCGGCTAAGCGCGGACAGACCGCTGCTGCTATAGGCGGCGATGATGGCCGGGCTGTGATAGCTTTCGCCAGGTGCGAGCTGCATTTCACCGGGAAAGAATAGCGCGCCTGCCGATGCGAATAGCTGCCCATCATTCAGGCTATCGACGCGCAGGCGGTGATTACCGCTCCACGCAAGGTGCAGGCCATAGGCTTCGCCCGCTTGTTCGCGGGTGGTGTCAGCGCATAACATAACGGCCGGAAAGCTATCATGCGATGTTTTCCCGCGCCGGTTTTCGCGCAAATAACATCCGGAAAAACGTTTGAGCCGCTCGCGCTGAAATTCATTTGCCCAGCGTCCGGAAAAACCAATAATGTCGGTCATATGGCTGGGTATCGGCAAGCAGGCGGTGGCCATATGGTCAATGGTCAGCGGCGCGTCACCGTTATTGGTCAGCTGGCTGGTCAATTCAATCAGGCCAGTTTTCGGGTCGCAGTTGATCGTATAGGTCAGGGTCAGCTTGGTGCGCGGGTCGTTGGTTTCGATCACCGCCGATCCGCCATTCTTTTTGACGTTCACGACGCCAAACAGGCTGCCCCAATCGCGCCCGCCCCGATGCGCGGCAAATCCGTGAAGGCCCAGTAGGCCAAGCCCCGGCTCCATCGCGATGGAGGGTGCAATAGGAACAGCTTCGCATCCATGGGCTGCTTGGCGTTGTCCTATTGATGCGACATCATCAGCGGTGACAGCGCCGGATAATCTTTTTCCCCAATAGACAAAATGTGGCGGCTGCCCGGCTACGCAGGCGATGATCAGGGTCATTTCCCCTGCGTCAAACCGGATATGTTCCATGAAGCTCTCCCAGCGCGAATCCTGCCCACAGCCAATGTATCAGCCGCGATGTTCGAATTCGATACTTGTGTTTTCGGAAAAGGAAAGTAGCTTCGACTCTGCTTGCGACACCACCATTAAAAATGCGGGGATTGCGGGCTTTCGGGACGGAGGAATATTTATGTTTCAAAACAGCGTATCGGGCGTGCAGGTTACGGTATTTTTTGCCATCATGGTCGCGGTTGCGCTGCTTGTTGGTTGGAAAGTGCGTCAAGACCGGCTGCGTGCCGGGCAGGGTTCGGGGACCGAAAAAGAAATCTTTTTGGCCGGCGGCGGATTAACCTGGTTTTTTGTTGCTGGTGCGATCACGCTGACCAACCTGTCGACCGATCAATTGGTCGGGATGAACGGTGCGCAGATGTTGCTGGTGGCTTGGTGGGAGATTGCCGGATTTATCGGGCTGCTCATGCTGGCTTATATTTTTGTTCCAATTTATTATCGGAACAACTGCACCACTGTCACCGAATTGCTGGAAAAACGGTACAAAGGCGGCAGCATCCGTAATGTTATTTCCGCGTTTTTTCTGCTCGGAAATATATTCATTTACCTTCCCGCCGTGATTTATTCTGGTTCGCTGTTTATGCAGTCGCTGTTTGGGGTTGATGTGTCAGTTATGGCGATTGCTGCGATTTTTGCCATTGTCGGTGCGGCTTATGCGATATTGGGCGGGCTGCGGGCGGTTGCTGTGCTCGACACTTATAGCGGTGTTGGCATTTTGGCGCTGGCCCTTGTGGTTGTGTTTCTTGCGCTAAAAGCGGTTGGGTTTGACCTGTCCGGCGTTCCCGCTGAACGGATCAGTATGGTGGGCGGCAACGACAGCCAGATCCCGTTCCATACGCTGTTTACCGGTATGATCTTCATTCAGATTTTCTATTGGTCCACCAATCAGAATATAACGCAAAAAGCATTGGCAGCCCCCACAGTAAAAGAGGCACAAAAGGGTGTTATTGCCGCGGCGTTGATCCGCGTTTTGATCGTCCCCCCGATTGTCGTTATTCCGGGGGTGGTCGCCTATAAGCTATTCGGCGGGGTAGGGGACAAAGCCTATGGAATGTTAGTGGCTCAGGTGCTTCCCGAATGGACCAGCGGGCTCTTCGCAGCGATGATAGCCGCGGCGGTGCTGACCACCTATTCCGCCGTGATGAATGCCACGATCACGTTATGGTCGGTTGATTTTCACAAGAAATTTATCAATCCCAACGTGGATCTAGCGCGGCTGAACCGGACTGTCGGTATTTTGGCGATGATATTATCGATCATGCTGGTGCCGATTTATGCTGGGGCGAAAAGCATCATTGATTTGTTGCAGCAGTTAAACGGCCTTCTGTCGATGCCAATCCTCTCGGCCTTTGCAGCGGCTTTGCTATTCCGCAATATGGACGCGCGGGCGGCGGTTGCCGGATTACTATTCGGCGTAGCGATGTATGCCTTTCACAGCTTCTTCCTCTATGTGCCCAATCCGATCTGGGGAGGGGAGACCTATTATCGCTATATCGGTCTTGATTGGTTGCATTATATTGATGTCATGGTGGTGGTTCTGTTCTCCTCTATCGCAGTGGCGCTGTCCACAAACCGGCTTGTCTTCGGCAATCAGGCGGTGTTTATCTTTACCACTGAGGGCCGTAAAATCAGGGAAAGTGAGGCATGAGCGGCGGGCATATACTGGTCATTGATGAAGGCACGACATCAACGCGCGCCATGCTGTTTGCCGTCAATGGCACGCTGATCGCGAGCGCGCAAAAACCCCTGACGCAGCATTATCCGGCACCCGGGCTCGTCGAACATGATGCCGCCGAAATTTGGGAACATAGCCTATCCTGCGCGCGGCAAATGGTGGATCAGGCGGACGGCGCAGGCCAAATCGTCGCCATCGGCATCACCAATCAACGTGAGACGGTCGTATTCTGGGACCGGCGCACAGGGGAACCAGTGGCCCCGGCGATTGTCTGGCAGGACCGGCGCACGGCCGACGACTGCGCCGCGCTGAAACGTGCGGGTCAGGAATCGGTGGTGCAGGCAAAGACCGGGTTGCTGCTCGATCCCTATTTTTCGGGCAGCAAAATTGGCTGGGCGCTAAAAAACTGGCCACAATTGTCTGCGCTTGGTGAGCATTTGGCGGTGGGGACGGTGGAGAGCTATCTCATTTACCGGCTGACCGGCGGCCTGCATATTAGCGATGCGACCAATGCGTCTCGCACTGCATTGATGGCGATTGGGCCAGATAGCGGGCAATGGGATGACGACCTGCTATCTCTATTCGGTGTTCCGCGCCAGATATTGCCGCAGGTTACCGATTGCGCAGGCGAGTTTGGCAACACCAAGGCCGAACTGTTCGGCGCTCCCATACCGATTATGGGTATGGCGGGGGATCAACAAGCCGCAACGATTGGTCAGGCCTGTTTGCTGCCCGGACAGACGAAAGCCACATTCGGCACCGGCGCATTTATCCTCACCCAAACAGGCATGATCATGCCGCGTTCGGGGCATAAGCTGCTTTCCACCATTGCATGGCAATTGGATGGGCAGCGGCATTACGCGCTGGAGGGATCAGTATTTGTGGCAGGATCGCTGGTGCAATGGCTGCGCGATGATCTGGGTTTGATTGCGCGGGCCGACGAAACAGAGGAATTGGCCCGCAGCGTTGCCGACAATGGCGGCGTGTATCTGGTCCCGGCACTGTCAGGATTGGGCGCACCCCATTGGCGGCCCGATGCGCGCGGCTTGATAAGCGGGCTGAGCTTTTCTGCAAAAAAAGCGCATCTCGCCCGCGCCGCGTTGGAGGCCATGGCGTATCAGGCCCATGATTTGAAAAGCGCTTACGCCGCCGATAAAAGTGACTGGGCCGAATTGCGCATTGACGGCGGTATGGTTGCCAATGACTGGATGGCTCAGGATCTGGCCGATATCCTGAATATCCCCGTCGAACGTCCGGCCTTTATTGAAACAACCGCGCTAGGTGCAGCCATGTTGGCGGCGGTTGGTGCCGGAATATATGGTAATTTGTCCGAAGCCGCCGTGATGCGCGGTCAGGTTGAGCGGTTTGAACCGAATATGGATGCGAATATACGCAAGAACCGGCTAAGCGGTTGGGCCAATGCGGTGGGCAAGGTTGTTGGCCATGCGCGTTCATAACAGCCTGTCAAACAGCCAGAAACTTGCGGTAATACCGATTGCATAAGTGGCCACAGTAATCGCTGGCCGCATGAATGCTATCGCATATCGGCGCAGCAGCCATAATATCCCAAGGCAGGCAGCAACGATCAACAACTGCCCCGCCTCAACGCCCAGATTAAAGGTCAATAGCGCCATCGGCACGTCGCCCTCTGGCAAGCCAATTTCACTCAACGCACCTGCAAAGCCAAAGCCGTGGAGCAGGCCGAAAACAAAGGCCACAATCCAGGGCAGCCGTTCCGACAGGCGCGGTTTTTCGGGGTCGCGTTTGATGATTTCGACGGCCAGGAACAAAATGGAAAGCGCGATAATGGCTTCAACGGGGCGTTGCGGCAGGCCCATATATCCCAATATGCTGCCGACCAGCGTGATCGAATGGGCGAGCGTGAAAGCCGTCACCGCCTTTACTACGCGCCACCCGCCGCCGATGAGCAGCAGCAACGCGATCACAAATAGCAAATGGTCAAAGCCAAAAAGAATATGTTCAACACCAATCACAAAATAGGTTTTGGCGACATTTACGCTGCTTGCCTTTGCGGCAATTTGCGCGGTTGGCTGTGACGCAGTGAGGCGCATTGTCTGAACCGGTTTATTCAACGGGGCCACGCGAACCAATATATCGGTCTGCGCAATATCCATATTGGACAGGCCGATGGTTTTGCCAGCCACGCTATCGGCGCAGCTAATGGCATGTACCGATAAGACCGCGCCAGCGGACAGGTTGCGCCGGGGTTTATATCTGTCGGTGCATCCTGCAGGCAATATTGGCTGCGTTTGCGGCGTTAACCCGCCTTTGATCGGGGCTTTCCAGATGAGTGACCAATTGCTTTCATCCTTTTGCGTAAATTCCAAATAGCCAGGGCGCAGCTCGTCGGCATGGACAGGTGAAGCAGTCGTCCACAACACCATCAAAAAGGCGGCGATCCAGCGGAACATTATTTTTTAATCTCAATATCATAAGCGGATAGAAGAACGTTATAGGCTTCCTCCTCTCGTTTCTCCATCGTTTCGGCGCGCCAGTCATTTTCGACCGCTTGACGGACATCGGCCAGCTTCGGCTTGGATGCAGCGGCTGCGCTGCGGATGCGGAGCAGGTGGATGCCAAAGCCAGAGCCAATGGGTCCGACCCAGCTATTCTTTGGAGCATCAGCTAAGCTCGATAGGCCTTTGGTAAACTCCTCCCCAAATTGCCGCTCGATCTCGCTTCGCGGTATATCGTCCATGCTTTTGGGAACCGACAGATTGTCGCCGAGACTTTGCCAGTCAGCACCCGATTTCAGCTTGCTAAGCAGCGCTTCTGCTTTCGATCCAGCGATTTCGGGGTCAAAGGCATTCAGATAAATCTGATCAAAACTGTAACGCGCATCGGCCGCATATTTTTGCGGATTGGCATCGATCATCTTTTGCAAGGCGGCGTCGGTAGGCCGGACGCTGTCTAGCTTAGCCTGCGCTAGAAACTCCATCTTGCTGCGCAGGCGGCGGCGGATGACCGGGTCCTCGCTATCGAGGCCAAGGCGCAGGGCTTCGCGATAATATATTTCTTCTTTGATATATTCTCGGATCAATCCATCGACTTCCTTCGGCGATGGCTCGCGCTGGAATGTTTGTTCAAAACTTTTGCCAAGCCGGCTCACCTGTGCTTCGTCGATAATGATGGTCCGGCTGGCGGGATCAACGCCATAACCGCGCCAGGCAAAGAGCAGGAATATCACAAGCCCAGCGATCAGGAAATGTATCAAAGGCTCGCGCAGGGCGCCCTTGATCCGGTCTTTCATTGTCATAAATTCATGCCTTGGGGTTATACCAAATGGGCGATGTATAGGCTCTTTCCTGCGCTTTCAATTCTACATTTTCGCCGAGCTTCGCACCGTAGCGCAGCGCATCGAACAAGACCCAGCGCGGCGTCGGTATTTCCAACACGCGGACATAATAAAAAGCTTTCAAATCAGGGTTGAATTCCGGGTCGCGCCAAATGGTTTTGAGCTCCGGCGCGCCGATGCTGTTGCTGTATGTCGCCTTGGCAATATCCACCGTATCTCCGACCGCAGGCACTTTTCCATCGCGGCCTTTTTTACGCGCGTTCATATCGCTCCATACGACGTCAAAGACTTTCTCCTGCGTGCGGCCATTTCGGTCGGTCCAACCCTTCACAATTTGCACCCGGTCCAAATTGGCTCCTATCGGGTCTTTCAAAGCAGACACGATGAAGGTCGGTGCGCCTTTCGCGGTTTCATTTAGGTTGCCGCCCATCGGCACTCCGCGCTCATAACCGGCCTTTACAAAATCACCGTTCAGGTCAGCCTCGGCAAAATCCCAGCCGCCAAATAATCGGACCTGCATACGCGGTCCGGTTGTGGCATACACCTCTCTCCGCATCATCGCGTCAAATATCGCTTCGCGGGTATTGGCAGTCGCCCAAACGGCGGCATATCCGCCCGCGAGATATTGCCAGCCAAAGCGCCCCTCACGCGTGCCCAGATTTTGCGGTTCCATCGCGCGTTTGCCATTGGGTTCGTTACCGCTATGTTTGCCAAAGAAATTATTTTCGTCTGCCGTGGCAAGCGACGTGTGACTGTCGGTCGATCCGATCATACCCAGCTTATAGGGATTGACCCCGGTTTTGGCTTCGATTGTGAGCCCTCTTTTCAAGGCCTCACGGACATATTCCCCGGCTTGATCCCCGTCTTTTTTGTCGATTGCCATGGTTAAATTGCCCAAATCCCATCCCGCATCGCCAAAGCTGGCAAATTCGTCATTCCGCGACAGGAACGGGTGGCTCTCGCTATCGCCCTTTATCTGCGTAACCTCCACAATCGGTTCATGCTTCGCGCGTTTGCGGGCATATTCGGCCGTCATTGGCCCGCCATCTGGGCCTGTCAGTTCAAACATCAAGCCATTGGACAGGTTGCTATTATGCGGGATGGCCAGCATTTTTCCGCCCGTTTTCTTCTCATAGGCGTCCATATAATCCCATAGCTGCTCCACTTTGGCATCCGGGGTGTTCAATGTCGCAAAGGGGATGACCTGATCGGCGCGGTCTTTGCCATCACGGAACATGACGACGCGGTGCAAGTTATTGCCGCCGGGCATCAACGTATATTCAAAACCCATGAAAGCGGTAAATTTGCCCGGCTGATTATAGCGTTCGACGATGGCGCTATGATCGGTCCATATCTTGCGGCTGTTTTCCGCCTGATTTTCGGCGTCACGCATGGCTTCGGGTAATGTTCCTTTGGCCGCTCGGTCGATCAGCTCAGCGGTAACAGCTTGCGATCCTTCCGGTCCTTCATGCATCATATCATGCCAACGGCGCAGATCGGGATCGCGGATTAACAGCCGCGGAGCTTCATAAATGCGGCGCGTCACGCCCAGCCCGTCGCTATGGTCTGCAATGACAAGAAAATCGAGCGGCCTGTCAAGCTTGGCAACGGTGCCGGTCGTTGATTTGACCTCCTCTCCCTTTGCAAAACGCAGCGCCGCTTCGGGGCCAAGCCGCACGCCAAAGCCGAAGGCATCGACCGAATTTGAGGTATGCAGATGTGTGTCGCCCCAATAAACCTGCTTCGGATAGGCTGAAGCGGCCACCTCATTTTTCTGGCTAGCACTGCTGCCGCGCCCATCATCGCCGCTATTTTTGCTACAGCCTGCCGCTGCTAGCGCCAATATGCTGATCGCCAGATATTTATGCGTTTGTGTCATGCTATGATGCTCCAATCCAAATTGGCGAGCTCCAGGCCCGTTCCTGTATCGTCAGCGGAAGGCCGGGGCGTGGCCGTTTGCCGAGCCGGTTTGCTTCCCAAGTGGACCAGCGGCAAGTCGGGCGTTCGATAACCCTTACATAATAAAAAGCGCGGCGTTTCGAGCTAAAATCCGGATCGCGCCAATTAACCTTTAACTCTGCTGCGCCGTCCGATTTGTCGATCAGGCAGTTGCTGGCGTCGATGGATGCTTTGGTGGTTTGACAGCGGTTGTTTTTTGGTCCTGGCGCACCGGCTGCGCAGGCAATGTCAAAAACGCGTTCTTTTAACACACCATTTTCAACCCATCCGCGGATAATCTGCAATCGTTCAACCCCGGCGCTGTTGGGATCTTTTATCGCTTGCGCCAGAAAGGTTGGCGCGCCTTTATCTGATAATTTCAGATCGCCGCCCATCGGTACACCATTTTTATACGCGAGCGCCGCAAAATCGGGCCGACCAAAAATGTCATTTGGATAGCCATAGCCTGCAAATAGCCGGACTTTGATGCGCGGCCCGGATGTTGCAAATGTCTCTTTCCGGCGGAAAGCGGCATAAATATCTTCCCGGTTGTTGCGTTCGGCCCAAACGCCAGTAAGTCCGGCGGCGCTCCATTCATAAAAAGGCGTGGCGGCTGGTCCTTTTAACGTGGCATCATTTGCCGATTCATAAACGCGCCGCGTTTCAGGCGAGCCATCGATCAGTCCAGTCTTGCCGAAATATTCGTCTTCTTCAACCGGGCCCCCGGCATTATGCGTGTCCGACGATCCGATCAGGCCGAATTTATAAGGGTTAACGCCAGTTTTCTGTTCGATTTCAAGCCCGCGTTGCAATGCTTGACGGACATAGCTTCCGCTAGTTTTGCCGGTTATGGCCGTGCCTAAAAGCGTTTCATAAAGCTCGAAATTGGCCCATTCATCATTTGGCGATAATGCCGGATGCGTATCGGACGTGCCTTTCACTTGGCTCATTTCGACAATCGGTTCATTGCGCATCCGTGTCATCGCATATTCCGCCGTGATCGGATCGCCCGCATAATTGGTGGTTTCAAACATCCGGCCATCGGACACATTGCTGTTATGCGGGATAGCAAGCCCCTCAATCCCATTGCCGCGATTATCATCGAGCCATGCCCACAGCTTTTCTGGATTAGGCGAGTTAAAGGTGGAAAACGGCAGGTCAGGCACCCGCTTTCCCCGGAACAGAACCACCCGGTGAAGATTGGCGTTATTGGGCGCGGATGTATATTCAAAACCGATAAATGTAGTGAATTGTCCTGGCCGATAATATCGGTCGGCAGCGGCCTGTATCTCTTGCCAGCTCGATTTCATTATGCCTTCATTATTCAACTCAGCTGCCGGTTCGCTGCTCCACATGCTGCGCGTGACGCGGCTGAAGGCGGCCAGGATTTTATCCGCCGAATTGGAAAACATATCCGCTGCATAGGGAAGTTTTGACATCGGGCTCGCCGGGTCATTCATTGCCGGTAATATACCGATATATTCGGCGTGATCGGTTACCGCATAAAAATCAAGCGGGCCGCCTTTCAGCTGGATATCATAACCGCCCGCATGGCGCAGCTTTTCGCCCAGCGCATAGCGATAGGCATCGTCTGGCGTGCGCCGGACCCCAAAGATATAGGCGTCAAAACTATATTGAGTATGCACATGCAGGTCGCCGAATAAAGCTTGCCGTCTGTCGGCTTCATCTGCTTCGGCCACCTGCGGCAGGACCGCCCAGATGGCGGTGCAACCCAATAGTGTTCGTTTTAAATAATCCCTCATGTCTCCTTCTCCCCAAGACAGTCTGCACAGATAGGTTGTCTTATGCAACCCTGAACCAGAGCAATGTTGGGAAAATGCCTGCGAGCAACAAGGGCGCTTGAATTTGATCGCGGCGCGATATATGCGCTATCCGCATCGTGCACCAAGCCGATATGCCGCCTTAGCTCAGTTGGTAGAGCATCGCATTCGTAATGCGGGGGCCGTAGGTTCGAATCCTATAGGCGGCACCATCATTTTCATCATCAGCCCGTTTGGCCAGCATTCGTCCGGGTCATCAAGCGGGAGCGGCGGTTCGTTCTTGGCCTTGCCCTTGGGTGATGCGCATCGTCGCCAATGCGCCCAGCAGCATCAATATGCCCGCCAACATGAGCGCGTTGGTTGGTGATCCGCCGAGAAGCGGCCGGTAGATTAGCGGCATGGTAAGGGTTTCAATGAACATTGGAATCACAATGAACATGTTGAATATGCCCATATATATCCCATTGCGTTCGGGCGGGATGGATTTGGCTAGCATCACATAGGTGTTGCCCATCATCCCGGCCCACCCTAGGCCAATCCCCACCATGGGCAGGAATATCAACCAAGGATCGGATATATTGGCAATGGAGAGCATGGCGACACCCGATGCAGTCAGGCAGATCGCGTGCATATATTTTGCCCCGAACCGGCGAACCAGCGGGATCAACATTAAAGCACCGATAAATGCCACTGCATTGTATAACACGCCCATTTGCTGCGACAACAGGGTCGCGTCGATATAGGATGGCGACGACGCCTCGGTGGTGCCAAATACCGACTGCGACACGGACAGCGATATATATTGCCAATATACGAACATTGCATACCATTGACACAGCATCGCCAAGGCAAGCTGTTTCATGGCAACCGGCATATCGCGAATAGCCTCAAATATGTCGGTGAACACACCAGTGGTGCTGAGCGGTTTTGCCATTATTTTGGCCCGCTCTTCTTCGGTCAGGGGCAGTTCTGGTACGCGCAGCACGGACCAGACTATCGTCGAGATCGACAGAATCGCTCCAATAACGAAGGCGATTTTCACAATGTCGGGAATGGCGTTTTCCGCGCTTTCAATCTTCGAAAAACCGAATGCGACCAATATCGATGGCGCCGCATAGGATAGGCATTGCGCCAGACCGGTAAATGCACTTTGCGTTAGAAAGCCGACAGGTTGTTGATCCTGTTCCAACCGGTCCGCAACATAGGCGCGATACGGTTCCATGGTGATATTATTGCCAGCATCAAGCAGCCATAATAAAGATGCCGCAACCCATAATGCGGGGGAATAAGGCATGAGGAACAGGCAGATGGTGCAAATGATGGCCCCGATCAGGAAATAGGGAGTGCGCCTGCCAAACCGCGAAATGGTCCGGTCGCTGATTGCCCCGATGACCGGTTGAACCAATAAGCCCGTCACTGGACCGGCAAGCCATAATAGCGGCATGGTCGCTTCGTCTGCGCCGAGGAACCGGTAAATGGGCGTCATATTGGCTTGCTGTAGGCCGAAGCTGAACTGCAAACCGAAAAAACCGATATTCATTTCGATGATGCGCCACAGACTAAGGCGCGGTTTGATGCTCTCTCCCATCAAATTACCCTTTTTCATTATATTACAGTCGGTAAACGTCCGACATCCGATGAATTGCGACATTCTTACAACAGGATTCAAATTTATGCAAACGATTGCAGCAAAATTGAATTTTAATATTGCAATCGTTTGCATAACGCCATAACCAAAACACCGAAGTCGAGAGAGCGTGTTTCACAAAGCGCAAAAATTGGAGGAAATTAATCATGAAACTGGTTCGTAATTTTATGCTGGCATCTGTGTCTGTGCTCGCAACATCGCAAGTTGCGATAGCTCAAGATGCACCGTCCGAAGAAACGGCCGACACCCAAGAGGTTACTGAAATCATCGTCACCGGCGTGGCGCGTGGGCAAAATAGTCTGGACACATCGGTGTCGGTCAGTTCGCTGGGCACAGAAGAAATCGCCAATGCCTCGCCGCGGTCGGTTGCGGAGCTGTTCCGCAACTTGCCCGGTGTGCGGTCCGAGTCATCGGGCGGTGAGGGTAATGCGAATATTCAAGTTCGCGGTTTGCCCGTGGCATCGGGCGGCGCGAAATTTTTGCAGCTGCATGAAGATGGCATTCCCGTTTTGGAATTTGGTGACATCACTTTTGGTAATGCGGACATTTTTCTGCGTTCCGACTTTAATGTCGCGCGGGTCGAATCGATCCGGGGTGGCTCCGCTTCAACATTTGCGTCCAACTCACCGGGCGGGATCATCAACCTGATCTCAAAAACAGGCGAGCGTGAAGGCGGTTCGCTGCAGCTTTTGACCGGACTCGGTTATGGCGAATACCGCTTGGATGCCGATTATGGCGGGCAACTTGCCGAAGATTTATATTTCCATGTGGGCGGTTTCTATCGTCAGGGCGAAGGCCCACGCGACATTGGATATGATGGCAATAAAGGCGGTCAGATTAAGCTAAACATCACCAAGAAATTTGATGCTGGTTATATCCGTTTCTTCGGAAAATATTTGAATGACAATGCGGTCGGTTATTTGCCGAACCCGGTTTTGGTAACCGGCACAAATGCAAATCCGGATTATGTCAATGTGCCCAATTTTGACATTAACGAAGACAGCCTGCATTCGCGCAATTTCTTAAGTGCGACTTCGTTAAATGCCGGGAATAACCCCGAACGCTTCGACATTCGTGAAGGGCAGCATCCGGTTGTGAAATCATTCGGTTTTGAAGCCAACTTTGATGTCGCAGAAGGATTAAATTTAACCAACCGTTTCCGCTATTCGGATGTGTCCGGAAGCTTTGTGTCGCCATTCCCCGGATCGATTGATACTGCAACGAACGTCGCCGGTGATTTCGGCGCCGGGACAGTTCTGCGTTTTGCCAATGGAGCCAATGCGGGCGATTTGGTTGGTCCGGCTTCCCTTGTTGCGCGAATTGTCCTGTTCAACACACGGTTGAATAGTTTGGATAACATCACCAACGACCTGCGTCTGTCGAAGACCGTTGATTTGGGTGAGTCCACTTTGGATCTGACGGCTGGCTTTTATAAATCACGCCAAGATATCAGCACAGAGTGGCTATGGACTTCCCATTTGCTTGAAGTTCGCGGCGGCGGAGATGCAGCTTTGATTGATGCATTTGATGCTGGCGGAACTGCGCTTACCGACAACGGGACTGTTGCCTATGGGGCCAGCTTCTTCGGAAATTGCTGCCGCCGCGTTTATGACGTGACTTATGACACCAATGCGCCATTTTTATCCGCCAATTTCAACACGGGCGGTTTGACCCTCGATGGTTCGATCCGCTTTGATTTTGGATCAGCAGAAGGAGAGGTTTTCGGTGCTGATCTTGGTGGCGGACGTGTTGGCGTCGCGGCAGTTGACGTGAATGGCGATGGCACGATATCTGCTGCAGAAAATAGCACCAGTATCGTGCCGTTGAATCAGCCGGGCTTGGTCAATTATAAATATGACTATGTCAGCTATTCTTTAGGGGCAAATTACCGGTTTACCGACGATCTCTCGGCATTTGCCCGCTATAGCCGCGGCGGACGGGCCAATGCTGACCGTATTTTGTTCAACGGCAATAATATCGACAATGCCAGCGGTGCGTTGCTGAATAGCGATGTCGCCATTGATTTTACGCGTCAGCTCGAAATTGGCGCGAAATATAAATCAAGCGGTGTGCAGCTTTACGGGACGATATTCCGCGCCACGACCGAAGAGGAAAATTTTGAGGCCAGCACGCAAACCGTTTTCAGCCGCAGTTACCGCGCAACTGGTATTGAATTGGAAGGCTCGGTCTCCGTCGGCGATTTTTCGCTATCGGCGGGTGCGACTTACACGGATGCAAAAATCACCCGCGATTTGATTTCACCAGGAAATGAAGGCAATCGCCCGCGCCGCCAAGCTGACCTGATTTATCAAATCACGCCGCAATATTCGACAGACCTTTTCACTATCGGTGCGAATATCGTCGGGACAACGGAGAGCTTTGCGCAGGATAATGAAGGGTTGGTCTTGCCTGCCTTTACTCAGGTTAATGCGTTTCTGTCCGTTCGGCCAACCCAGCGGGTGCAATTGTCGCTGAATGCCAACAATCTGTTCAACACCACTGGCTTCACCGAAGCAGAAGAAGGCAGCATTCCTGCCAATGGTATTGTTCGGGCACGTTCGATCAATGGACGCACGATATCGGCGGCGATTAAATTCGATTTCTGATCGACACTATACGGGCTATGCTGCTTTGTTATGTGGCATAGCCCCTTCTTTTATAGGTATAATCTAGGGCATAGAAACGTATGACATCTGTGTGGACCAAGGATCACATATCGACGATCACGGAGCAGCCCTATACCGCCGTTCCGGTGATAACGGCGGATAATGTGAAGCCGCTCGCTGAAGGTCTTGTGTTTTGGGATATGTGGCCCGTACAGCTCAGCGATGGTTCCATTGCGCAGATTAATGACGGTGCGCTGTGGATGCTGCTGTCCGCGCCTGATCGCGGCGATCCGGCATTGCGCCATTTTGAGGCCAAAGTCCGGTTGATGCATTATGCCGGCGGTGTGTGGCGTGATTTGGGGCCTGCATTGCCCGAAATGATGGTCAGTTATGAGCGCGAATGGGCCGGCACTGCGTTGCTGCAAGGCGATGTTGTAACATTATTTTTTACCGCAGCCGGTAGGGCCGATATACCGGGCGGATATCAACAGCAGCTTTTTGAAACTCACGGACGTCTTCAGGATGATGGACGGATTACCGATTGGACTTTCCCGGTAATCTCGGTTGAAAATGATGGCGCTCATTATCCTGTAGCAGATCAGCAAAGCGGGGAGCCGGGAAAAATTACCGCATTTCGCGATCCGGCCTATTTCTGTGATCCTGCCGATGGGCAGGAATATCTGATATTTTCGGCCTCGGTTGTCGGCTCCGCCTCTGCTTATCGCGGTGCCATGGGTATTGCCCGCAAAACGGCTTCTTCCAAATGGGAATTATTGCCTGCGCTCATTCATGCCGACGGTGTCAATAACGAATTGGAACGAGCGCATGTCGTGGCGCATGAAGGGCGCTATTATGCGTTCTGGTCAACACAGGCATCGACGTTTAATCCGGACGGCCCGATTGGGCCTACTGGATTATACGGCATGGTCGCTAACAGTTTATTTGGCCAATATGAACCACTGAACGAAACAGGATTGGTATTGGCAAATCCGAAAGAAGAGCCATCGCAAACTTATAGCTGGCACGTGACCAAGGAATTGCTGGTGAGCAGCTTTATCGATCACTGGGGGTTAAAGGGGCGATCGCTAACTGGCAATCCATCCCTTGTAGCAGACAGTTTTGGCGGGACTGCCGCCCCATTTTTGCGTATCGCCCTGACTGGCAATCAGTCTCAGCTAGCGGTGACATGCGATAATGACAAATTGGCCCATGGATAAATTGCCACATATTGGTGCTGTGGAACTTGGCGGGACAAAATGTATCGCTATGGTTTCCGATGGTGAGAAGATTTTGGCTGAGCGGCGTTTTGAGACACGCGATCCTGATGACACATTGGCCAAATTGGCTGCGGCGCTGAACGGTTGGAATGAAGAGCGGCGCTTTGACGCGATCGGCGTTGCGAGCTTTGGTCCCATTTGTCTGGATCCCGCTGATGCCGATTATGGCCATATCTTGAAAACGCCTAAGCCCGGATGGACCGGGGCGAATGTGCTCGGATCATTGCAGCGCGCTTTCAATTGTCCCATTTCCATCGAAACCGATGTTACCGCCGCCGCACTGGCGGAATATAAATGGGGTGCAGGCAAAGGGGCGCCAAATGTTGTTTATATAACAATCGGAACCGGGCTTGGCGGCGGTATCGTGATTGACGGTGTTCCGGTGCGCGGGCGTATGCATCCAGAAATCGGACATATTTTAACGCGCCGGTTACCGGGTGATGATTTTCCGGGGATATGCCCGTTTCACGGCGATTGTGTGGAAGGTTTAATCTCCGGACCTGCGCTAGAGGCGCGCTTTGGCGCCAGTGCAGATCAAATCGGCCCAAATGACATACGCTGGGACGCACCAGCGCACGATTTAGCGCAGCTGCTCACATCGCTTATCCTTACAGTTTCACCGCATAAAATACTGGTCGGTGGCGGCGTTGGGATGGGGGCACCGCATCTATTGCAAGGGGCGTTGAAACAGCTACCGGAATTAATCGCCGGATATTTGCCAAATATGGATGCGGCTGCGGTGCAGGATATGATCATGCACCCCAAACTGGGCGATCAGGCCGGCCCCATGGGTGCCGTTGCGGTCGGGTTGCAGTCTCTGAGTTGATTCCTGCCCGCTAAAATACTTGTATGCCGCCTGTTCATCACGCTAAGAGATTGGGGGTGAACATTCCTAATCGTACGATAAATATGGCCGATCTAGCCAAGATTGCTGGTGTATCGGTATCCACTGTGTCCCGCGCGCTTGCCGGGAATGAGGCGATTACCAGCGATACGCGCGAGCGGATTTCCCGGCTGGCGCAGGAGCATGGATACCGGCCCAATATGCAGGCCCGCAACCTGCGGTTACGCCGCAGCCAGTCGATTGGTGTCGTCTTGCCACTCGGCCATCAAAAAGATCAGCATCTTACCGATCCATTTTTTCTGATGATGCTGGGCCATCTGGCCGATGCAATTTCGGACAAAGGATATGACATGCTGCTGTCCAAAGTTATCCCTACGGATGAACTTTGGCTCGACCGTTTGATCGACAGCGGACGGATAGATGGGCTGATCATTGTTGGACAATCGAACCAAACCGAAACAATAGAACGCGTCTCAAAAAGATTTGCCCCGATGGTGGTGTGGGGCGCGTGTATGCCTGGCCAAAATCATATCAGTGTTGGCACCGACAACCGCTTGGGCGCTCGCCTTATTACCGAACATCTAATCGGCCAGGGACGCCGCAGGCTGATGTTCCTTGGCGATCCCAGTGCACCTGAAATCAAACAGCGCGAAATTGGTTTTCATGATGCCTGCGCCGCAGCAGGTGATGACGTTTTTGTGACCACGATGGCCATCGATCTTGTTGCAGAAAACGCTTATACCGAACTGAGCAAATTTTTTGACGAACCGGCGGAAATTGACGGCATTGTGGCCGCAACCGATGTTATTGCCATGTCTGCCATCCGTGCTTTATCGGATCATGGATTAAATGTTCCAAGCGACGTTGCGGTTACAGGGTTTGATGATGTGGCCTTGGCCTCCCATACAATTCCGCCGTTGACTACGGTGAAACAGGATTTGGAGGCAGGGGCGAGAATAATGATCGAAAAACTATTCGGATTGTTAGATGGAAAAACGACCGGTTCGCTGGAAATGAAACCGAAAATTATTATGCGCGGTTCGGCTTAATCGGCAGGGATTATCGGCCGGCTTGAGGGTCCGGACCCTAGTTGAGCACCCGATTACTCGCTGGACATAAACTCTATTGCTTCGGCCTCGCTGATGACCTCAGCATATTTGGCCTGCAAATCAAACAGGTTTGCTTCATGGGGTGCAGGGTGGCGGTCGCCGCACGCCTCACGCACGACGAACGGGGCAAAGCCATTTTGTAGCGCATCCAGCGCGGTTGCGCGGACACAGCCAGAGGTCGATAGGCCGGTTATGATCAGCGTATCGATATCCATCTGACGCAGCCGCCGCGTCAAATCGGTACCGAAAAAGGCGCTGGCATATTGTTTGGTAATGACCGTTTCCCCGTTGCGGGGAGCGAGTTGGGGCGGAAAAGCACCTAATGGCGATCCCTTTTCGAAAACACGTAGCGCTGGGATTTTCTGATAGAATAGGCCGCCATTACCGCCGCCATGTTCATATTCGACATTGGTGAAAAACACCGGCATCGCAGCCATCCTTGCTGCTGCCAGCAATCGGACATTGCTACCCAATGCATCTTCGACGCCCGCATAAAATGGCGACTGTGGGTCCAGATAAGCCATCACAAAATCTACAATCAACAGGGCAGGGCGACTGCCAAATTCCAATCGGCCGCCAAAAGCGTCGGTATAGCTTTGCGTTAAGCCATCATGGCGGGGCATCAGATTATTCCGGCTTGTGCCATTTGTACCAACTCCGCAGCATCAAGGCCAAGCAGCGCGCCGTAAACGGCTTCGTTATGCTGCCCCACTATGGATGGCGCAGGGGAGCGCACGCCGCTGGGCGTTGCCGATAGATAGGGGAAAGCATTTTGCATTTTGATCTGGCCGAACCGTTCCGTTTCCACATCGATAATTGCGCCGCGTGCTTGGAAATGCGGATCCGCGATCATTTCAGGCGCGCGGTAGACACGGCCAGCGGGGATGGAATGTTGGATCATCAACTGGTCCACTTCCTCCACGCTGCGGCTTTTCGTCCAATCATTGATCAATTCGTCAAGCTCGGCCTGATTTTTGCCGCGCGCAATGTGGGTCGCATATTTTGGGTCGCTCCCCAATTCTGGTTGCCCCATCACGGCGGCTAAACGCTGCCACAGTTCGTCTTTATTCGCCCCGATCATATATTCACCGTCGGCGCAGCTATACACATTGGAGGGCGCAATTCCTTTTAACACAGAACCAGACCGTTCTCGGATCACCCCGCCATGGTCATATTCGGGAACCAATCCCTCCATGACTTGCAACACGCTTTCATATAAAGCCGCATCGACGACCTGACCCTCACCCGTCCGGCTGCGGTGATGGAGCGCGGCGAGCACGCCCATACAGCCATATGTCGCGGTCAACGTGTCGCCGATGGAAATACCCATACGGCTTGGCGGGCGGTCTGGTTCGCCGACAATATAACGCCAGCCACCCATGGCTTCACCAATGCCGCCAAAACCGGCGCGCGATGAATAAGGACCGGTTTGGCCATAGCCGGACATGCGGGCGATAATCAGTCCGGGATTATCTCCGTGCAATATTTCCGGCGACAACCCCCATTTTTCAATGGTGCCGGGCTTAAAATTTTCGATCAATATATCGGCAGTGCCAATCAGCTTGCGCGCCAGATTCTGCCCTTCGGCAACGCGCAAATTGATCGATACGGATTTTTTATTGCGAGCAATAACTTCCCATTGCACCTTTTCCTCACCCTGACCCCATAGCCGCATGGGGTCGCCGGTTCCAGGCGGTTCGACCTTGATCACCTCAGCGCCCATATCACCCAGCAGTTGCCCGCAAAATGGTCCAGCAAGAAGCTGCCCCATTTCAATCACGCGCAAACCGTTTAGGGCGCCATGGTTAGTTTTATCGCCCATTATTCAGCGGCCTCTGAGATGTTCCAAACGGGCTGCCTTGGTGCAGGCAGTCCGGTTTCGGCCTCACAATTGGCGCGCAGCTCTTCAATGGATGGACCATAGTCAAACAGTTTGAGTTCACCTCTGACCGCCTTCATTTCGCCGCGCAGTTTTTCGGTTGCCGCAGTGTCGACCTCAGCATCACTGCTGACCACGACGCCATAATCCAGCGCGCCTGTGGGCGTCACCAGTCCTTGGGTTATCTCCTTTACAACCAATGCCGGATCACGTTCCAGCGGGTCGCCCCAGCCGCCGCCACCCCAAGTGATATAATGCAACTCATCACCTGTTCTGACCTCAATATCCTCTTGCTTGTTGCCAACGATTTGCTCGCTGCCATCGGTTCGGACGAGCAGTTTTCTGGCCCTTTTTCCGGGCAGACCGCCGTTGACGCCCCAAGGCGGAACGAACCAGCGGTCGTCATGGATGGACACGGTTCCATCGGCGAGGAAGTGATATGTCATATGAATGCCATTGCCGCCCCTATGTAGGCCCGCACCACCCGAATCCGGTTCGGTTTCATATCGTTCGATGCGCAGCGGGAAATAGCGTTCCAAAAACTCATTGGGCACATTTGTAAAACCGGGCCACAGCGAATGACCGTCGGGGCCATCGCCCAATGGGCGTCCCGGTATGCCGCCAAAGCCGATTTGGAATAGCTGGAACCATTCGCCGCCTTTGCCAGCGCGATTGTCATTGCCCGAATAGAATAGATGGGGGCTGGAACTAAACCCTGCGGCGTTCAGGAATTCGGGCGTCTTCTGTCCCAAAAGGCCGCCCAATATGTCGAATATCCGGCCGAGTGCATGGGTACGCCCCGACAGTGCGGCGGGGAATTTTGGTTTCAGCAAACTGCCTTCGGGAATACGGACATCGATCAGGTCGTAAAACCCGTCATTGAATAATATCTGCGGATCGAAAACCATGATCATGTAAATGCCGAAAAACATTTTGAACATATTTTCGTTCAGGTAGAAATTGATCGATGCCGCGCTTTGCGGGTCAGTACCATCGAAATCCAGGATGACTTTGTCACCGTCGCGCCACATGGTGCATTTGATTTTATAGGGCCCATAACCAAGGCCGTCATCGCAAACATAATCTTCAAAACTGACCGGGGCTTCGGCAATTGCCATGGCAATCAATGCCTTCATCGCGCGGTGGTTGCGTTGCAGTAGCATTTGTGTGGCCGATACATAGATATCGTCGCCAAAACGGTCGGCCATTTCAATCACCCGGCGCGCGGCGACCCGGCAAGAGGCAATGAGCGCGTTTAGATCGGCCTGGCACCAATCGGGTTTGCGTGTCTGGTGCATGACCAGCTTCATCAGGTCATCGTTATATTCGCCCTTGCGCCAGATTTTTACCGGCGGAATACGCACGCCCTCTTCAAAGATGGATTTGGCATCGATCGGCATAGAACCCACGACTTTGCCGCCGATATCCGATTGATGCCCAAACATTGCGGTATAGGCCAGCAGGCGGCCGTCCTTAAACACGGGCAGCAGCACCAGCCAGTCGTTATTATGACTGATCGCGCCTTCACAGCTATACGGATCGGACAGGAAAATCATGTCGCCATCCTCCAATGTCCCATCAAACTGCCTCAGAAAGCCGTCAATAAAACTGCCAAACTGCCCCACGATCATTTTGCCATTATGGTCGGCGATCAAGGGGAAGGCGTCGCCCTGTTCCCGAATGCCCGGTGACATGGCGGTGCGCACCAATGTCGCGTCCATTTCGATGCGGGCATTGCGCAAGGCATTTTCGATAATGTCGAGCGTGACCGGATCAAGCTCAACCGATTTGAAGGGCGTTTTGTTGGTTTCGACGATGGTTGCTGGCATGGTCTTGTTCCTTACGCCGGGTTGATGAGGATGTTGCCGACTGCATCTACGGTGGCGATACAATCACTTTCGATCAGGGTGGTCGAATCCATTTCGACAATGATGGCGGGGCCAGCGATGATATCGCCCTGTTTCAACTTGTTGCGATCATAAATAACCGCATCTTGTTCCCGCCCGTTCATCCATAATTTATGGTCACGCATTTTGGCGGAGGTCGGATCGCCATTACCCTTCGCCAATTCAGCGGCTGGCAGGTTCAGCGCCTGACCCATTGCAACGGCACGCAGGTTGACGATTTCATGCGGGGTATCCATCGTAAAGGTGAATAGCCGCTCATGCTCTTCGTCGAACCGCTGGATCAGCGCGCCTAGGCCGTCTTTTTCCAGCATAGCAATGGTGACGGGCATTGGCACCTCAAATGCTTGCCCCGAATAGCGCACGTCCACTTCGAATTGGCTCTCAATCTTGTCCTGTGCGACGCCGTCCGCCAATAGCTCGCCCCGCACTTGCGCTTCCATTTCGGTCAGCAACGCAATCAAATCCGGCACGCTGGTTTGCGTCTCCAGCTTTGAATAGCTGCGCGCTGTTTCGGTTCTCATCCTGGTGGTGGCATCACCCAAAGCGCATAATACACCAGGGGAAACAGGCGACACCGCGGGCCAGCTGCCCATCAGCTTTGCAACCGCATTTACGTGCAGCGGGCCAGCGCCGCCAAATCCCATCAGCGCGAAATGCCGCGGATCATATCCTTGTTGCACGCTTATCATCCGCAGCGCGCCGAACATATTTTCATTCACAATATCGATGATCCCGCGCGCGGCCGCCATCAAATCAACGCCCAGCGCATCGGCAATTTTCTGCACAGATTTCTTCGCGCCCTCCCGGTCGAGGTTGAACGAGCCGCCGAGCAGATTTTCCGGCAGATAACCCAGAACAACATTGGCGTCCGTGACGGTAGGTTCCGTGCCGCCTTTGCCATAAGCCACCGGGCCGGGAACTGCACCTGCGCTTTGCGGCCCAACCCGCAGGGCCCCGGTTAGCTCCGGGACATAGGCAATCGAACCACCGCCTGCGCCCACCGTTTTTACATCAAGCGCGGAGGCGCGGACCGATAAATGTCCGACTTCGGTCGTGCGCTGCCGTCTCGGCTCCAGATTTTCGATCAGGGCGACGTCGGTGGACGTGCCGCCAACATCAAGGGTAAGGATGTTTTTAAGTCCCGCATTTTTCGCAACCCATAATGCACCCGTCACTCCGCCTGCTGGACCTGACATCAGGATATTGACCGGATGTTCCTCCGCTTTTTGAGACGACATAAGGCCGCCATCAGAGCGGAGCAGGCTTAACTTGCCGGTCAGCCCGCCTTGTTCCAGCTGACCGCGAAGATTGCTGACATAACGGCTCACAACCGGGCGCACCGACGCGTTGGCAACGGTCGATAATGTGCGTTCATATTCCTGCATTTCCGGTAATACTTCGTGGCTTAGTGACACTGGGACGCCGGGCATCACTTCAGCTGCGATCTCACCAATTCGTTTTTCATGCGCGCCGCTGACATATGCGTTGATTAGCGATACGGTGATCGCCTCCACCCCTTGCAATTTCAACTGCTCCAACGCTGCCCGAATTTCATCCTCATCGATTGGCCGCACTTCATTGCCATCGGCATCCATCCGGCCTTTGACCGCTATGGTATCCTCAAGCGCCGCAAGTGGCTGTGGTTTGGGCCATATGATCCAGGCGGCCAGACCACCAGGCACAAAGCTGCGTGCAATTTGCATGATGTCGCGGTAGCCCTCTGTCACTATCAAACCGACGCGTGCGCCTTTGCCCTCCAGCACGGCGTTGGTGGCAACTGTTGTTCCGTGGAGGAAATAATCAACCTCGGATAAGGAAACACCTGCCTCGCGGCAAACAACCTCTACGCCGTTCAAAATGCCCAGCGAGCTATCCTGCGGCGTTGACGGTGTTTTATGCCGCCAGAACGCCCCGCTTTCCTCGTTGAACAGCAACAGATCGGTAAATGTCCCGCCAACATCAACACCCAAACGATAGCTCAATGTATGTCTCCTTCGATAATAGGCCCGCTAAGCTGCTTTGGCTGGCTTCGCTTTGGGAAATCCGCCCGCTTTGCTTAGCATCGAGGGCATGTTCTTGCCCATTTTTGCCGACAGCCAGCCTGCGGTTTCAATCAGTTTATCCAGATCAAGTCCGGTAGCGATTCCCGCCCGTTCGAGCATATAGATGACATCCTCGGTCGCGACATTACCCGCTGCGCCCGGCGCAAAAGGACATCCGCCAAGACCGCCAATCGACCCGTCAATGATATGCGCTCCTGCACCAATTGCCGCCCATACATTGGCAAGGCCGGTGCCGCGCGTATTGTGGAAATGAACCCGCACAGGCAGCGGCGCAATGGCTACACTGACTGCGGATACCAGCCGGGCGACATGCGCGGGGTTGGCCACGCCGATCGTGTCGGCCAGCGCAATTTCGCAGGGGCCGGCCTGTGCCAGGTTTGCTGCCATATCAATTACCCGCCGTTCATCAACTTCGCCTTCAAACGGGCAGCCAAAGCTCGCGGCGATAGTAACCTGCGCTGTTTTTCCACTTTGCCGAGCCGACGTGATAATTTCTTTGGCAATTGCGACAGAATCATCGCTGCTTTGACCCTGATTGGCCATCGCGAAACTGTCGGTTGCGACGCAGACCGCGCCGAGTTGGTTGACCCCTTGCGCGGCCAACGCCCGCTCGGCTCCGCGCTGGTTCAGGACCAACCCGATATAGGTCACATCTGTATAGGGGGTTAGGCCGCCACACACGGCCTCCGCATCTGCCATTTGCGGGACTTTTTTTGGATTAACGAAGCTGGCGACTTCTATCCTTTTGATGCCCGCAGCGATAGCCCGTTCGATGAGATCCAATTTATCGACCGTCTTTATCAAAACAGGTTCATTTTGCAGGCCATCGCGCGGTCCAACTTCGACGAATTCAATGGCAGAAATATCAGTCATAATCTCAATATTGTATACAAAAAGAACAAAAATCAAGCTGCATCACGATTTTCCTGCCGATCGCGGTCATGCGCGTCGCTATAGGCGTGAAAGGCACGGCGAATATGGCCGGTCATTATCGACGCCGCCCAATCCCCATCGCGCCGATCAAAGGCCGCGAGCAGCTCTGCATGTTCATGATGGGAACGCTGCAGGTTCTCGAGATCGTAATGCAGCGCAGTGCGCAAAACCACGGGTTGCTCTACAATTTGCGGCAGCATGGCCGATAATGCAGGGGAATCGGCGGCCGCCAGAATAATTTCGTGCAGCATCCGATTATGCTCCAAAAAGGTTGGAACATCCGGCGGTGTTTGCTGGATTGCAGCTTCAATTTTCCGGTTATGGTACCGCAATTTATTCAGTTTTTCTTCGGTCAGCCGCGTTGCTGCTCTTTTGGCCGCATAAGCCTCCAGCATCGAACGCAATTCAAAAGCATCCTCGACATCTTCGACCGTCCATTGCGATACATAGCTGCGTTTTGAATCGCTACGATATATAAATTTTTCTGACTCGAGACGGCGCAACGCCTCACGCACCGGCGTCCGCGATACGCCGCAAATTTCGGCGAGTTGTTCTTCGATAATTTGATCGCCCGGCTTTAACTCGCCCGACAGAACCATCGTGCGAATATGGCCATAGGCACGTTCCGAAGCCTTAGTCATGCCGTCTCTATATCCCTATTGACCTTTTCTAAATTGTATACAATAATTATGAGAAAGCGCAATAGATGCTTGGATAAAATTGACGAAAAACATTGGTTGATACCGCGATAGTCCCGGTGCTGCCCAATGAAAAAGCGAGAGGAACGGGAAGCGGGAAGGCGATGAGATACCGTTGGCGCTTTTTATGCTGAGAAATATACATAGGGAGAGTTTTCATGCGCATGACCAAATATATATTGTTGACCGGCATCGCAGCGGCATCGCTGTCACCAAGCATGGCATGGGCGCGGTCCGAGGCCGAAACCACCGCAGATGAGGGTCAGAGCGACGTTATCGTGGTCACCGCGCGGCGGCAGAATGAACTGCTGGCCGAGGTTCCGGCATCAGTAACGGTATTTAGCGCAGCGGATTTAGAGCGCACCGGCGTGACAAAAGCCGATGAATTTGTGCAGTTAACGCCCGGCGTCACTATCGTAACCGGCACCGCAGAGGCAGGTGACACGCAAATCAATATTCGCGGCATAAACGGCGCGCGCGATGCGGAAAGTTCGGTCGCATTGGTGGTCGACGGTATTTTGAAAACCAACACGGCGCAGCTGAACCAAGATCAGGGAACTTTGCGGCAGGTGGAAATATTAAAAGGCCCGCAAGGCGCGTTATATGGCCGAAACGCCGCCGCTGGTGCAATCGTGATTCAGACATTGAAACCCGGCAACGATTTCGAAGGCGGAGCGCAGTTTAGCGCGGCGCAGGATAATACCTATCGCGGCTCTGCTTATGTGTCCGCCCCGGTTGGAGAAAATGCGGGCATCGTTCTTTCGGGCGCCTACAGCACGAGCGACGGGTTTTTTCGCAACATTTTCCTTGGTAATCGGAAAGTCGTTGATGATCAGGAAACATGGTCGGTTGACGGCCGGTTTGTTGCGCGGTTGGGTGACGATACGGAGCTGGATCTGAAGGCGCGTTATGCCGACCTGACCGGTGCATCCATCAACTTTAATGCCGCGTTCCACCTGCCGAATTTTGCCGGCGTGAATCCAGCCTTTTTCGAAGATGTGAACGATCATCCGTTTCGCTATTATTCCAATATCCGGCCGACCAATGATCAGCAGACGTTCGAAGCATCGGCAAAGATCACCCATGATTTCGAAAATATGACGCTTACCGCTTGGGCGCTGTATAGCGACGTGGATCAGGCTTTAACCGCCGATGGTACATCCGCCGATTTTGCCCGCTTCACTTTCCCCGGCACAACCCCCGCATCGGTGGCAGTGTCAAATAGCTGTTTTACAACCACCGCAGCGCTAACGGGTTTTCCGGTGAACCAGCCGGGTTTTGTGGGCGCAACGCCTGTGCCATTCTTATTTGATCCGGCAAATGGTTCGACCTTTGGCCCTTATAGTCCGACAACTTGTGACGGCACACAGCTGCAAATCCGGCAGCAACGCGACATTAGCGGGGAAATTCGGCTGGCATCCAATGGCGATGGTCCGCTTGATTGGCAAATTGGCGGCTATTTCCTAAATATAGACCGCAATGTCGGCGTCAGCATCGGTGCAGATCTGGGGCAGGGCGTTAGCAGGCAATTATTCAACGATGCCAGCAGTAGCAACCCCACATCGCAGCTGTTTTCGGATAATTTCAACACCAATGTCTATGCGGTTTTCGGTTCGATCGATTATGAGGTTGGCGATCGTTTCGATATCGGCGTCGCGCTGCGTTATGATATTGAGGACCGATCGGTGACCAATTTGGTGCCCACCGCGAACGATCCGTTCAGCGGAGGCCCAATCAATCCCGGTCAAGCCTTTGGCCCAATTGCCGATCAAAATCAGACTTTCAAACAATTGCAGCCAAAAATATCGGCGCGTTATGAAGTGGCAGATGACATAAATCTTTACGCCAACTGGGGCATTGGTTTCAAATCGGGCGGTTTCAACAATCAGGGTTCAGCCGCAATCATTGATCAGAATTTCAACCAATTCATTGGCACCAATGTCCTGATCGAGGATAATTTCCGCAAAGAGAGGTCCAGCGCATTTGAAGCGGGCGTGAAAGGCGCGCTGCTCGACAACCGCATAACATTCGACTTGGCCGGATATTATACCAAGGTTGACGATATGCAATTTTTCGAATTTTTCGTCGGCAGCTTTGGCTTGCTCCGCGTGGTATCCAATATTGATGATGTAGAGCTTTATGGCTTGGAGATGAACGCCAATGCCAAAATCGTCGATGGCTGGACCATTTTCGGTTCAGTCAATGTGACCGAAAGCGAGATTAAAGCAAATTCATCCCGCCCGCAGACTGTGGGGAATAAATCGCCTTACACCGCCGACTATACGATCAATTTGGGCACACAGATTGTCGCCCCGATTGCCAGCAGCTTTGACCTGGTGATGCGCGCCGATTACCGCATAACCGGGCCCACTTGGTTCCACACGGTTCAAAATAATACGTCACCCACTTTGTTCAGCGGACTATTGCCCATTTCCGCTTTGCCCGGCCCGCCCCCCGCCTTTGTTGGCGATGCCGATTTTTCGATAACGAGGCGTGAGGCATTTGGCGTTCTGGACCTGCGCTTCGGGCTCGAAAGTGAACGTTGGTCGATCACGGCCTTTGCCGATAATCTCCTCGACCGGAAATATTTGAATGAGGTGATCCCAGCGATAGAATTTGGCGGATCATTCATCTCCCCGGGCGCGCGGCAGCGATTGGGTTTGGAAGTGGGCATGAAGTTTTAGGGTCTAATCCTAAATCAACGACATTCATTCCCAAAATAATTCGCCATTTAGATAGAGATAGCGGTCCCCGCCTTCGTTTTTCTTGGCGATGAAACTGGCGCTGATATTACCCTCATCATCTTGTATCGCAATGATGTAACCGTCGAGATAATAGCGGCCAGAAATTTGGCCTTGGCTTCCAGCATAGCCGGAATAATTGCCGCCGCTGAGTGATGTTCCTGACCAATCGGATAATCTGATTTGCCCGTCGCGGGTTAGCTTTAGGCCGCTGCCACTTGTCTGGCTATAACCAGCCCCGCCATTGCCCGAAATATTGCCATAATCATAAGAAACGCGCTCGCCCGCAGAGAAGGGTTCAAACAAATTGGTTTCAGACATGCTGCCGCCAATCCGCACCATCCCGCGTCCTGCCGCGGTGTAACGGACCACTGAACAATCCGTTTGCCGTGCCGGAGGTAGAATTGGGTTCCAGCCTTTGCATGTCGAATTAATCGCATATCCGCCGGGAAAGAGCAGGTAATTATCGAAGGTGATAGAGGCGTTATAGCTGTCATATTCGCCTTCGACCGATGCCATACCAATGGGCCGATTTGCGGCAGGGATACGGTCTATGGACGCCTTTAAGCTGCTGTCGCCGCTGGTTGCGGGCGCGGCAGGAATAGTTTGTTTTGGTGGCTGTGCTTGTGCTGTTTGGCGGGCCTGATCCGCTATGCCTACGCCATTGGAAGCTATTTTCGCGGGCAGCTGTTCGCGCATTGCAATTTGTAATGCGCCGTCGGCTACCTCAATTACATCGACGATTTCCTGTCCGACAACAAAGGCCATGACCAAACCGGCTTTGTCACCATACCGGCTATACATGAAAACGCAGGTCCTGCGGCCGTTGGTCACCAAAAGGTGACTATTGCTTTCTGGCAAAGTGTCATACTCACCCGTGCCGCAACCGGGAATTGTTTGCGCCAGTTGCGCCAAGCTTTTTTCCGGATTAGTGGCAAAGCTTTGTTCAAGAGGATAGGTCGTGATGACGATAGAATCACCGTCCGAATGGCGAATATTTTTGATGTTGCCGCTATCAACATTCTCGTCCGAAACAATTTGCCACCCGGGCTGACTTTGCGCCTTTCCCAATTGAGCAGATAGCAATAATGCCGGCGCCGCAGCGCATATGACGACCGAACGCAGTAATAATTTACGCGGCATATTTTTCTCCCCCTGCCTCCGGCTTTTTTTCAGATACCGATCAGCGCTATCTGACACAACATTCTGCCTTTGTCCGGTTTGTTCAACAAAAATATGCCTGCAAGTGCAATCGCAGCAGTTTCAAGCCGCCTTGCCCACGACACTTTCCGGCAAATCTGTGCCAAACACACGCTGATAATATTCGGCGACCAAAGTCCGCTCTTCTTCATCGCATTTGTTGAGGAAAGACAAGCGGAAGGCAAAGCCGACATCCTTAAAGATCGCGGTATTTTGTGCCCAGGTTATAACGGTGCGCGGGCTCATAACCGTGCTGATATCGCCGCCAATGAAGCCTTGCCGTGTCAGCTCGGCGACTTTCACCATATTTTTTACGGTTTGTTCGTCGGTGCCGGATTCTTTGGCCAGCACAATACGGCTTTCGACCTCTGCGGGCAGATAGTTGAGACCGACAACAATGTTCCAACGGTCCATCTGACCTTGGTTGATGGCTTGCGTCCCATGATATAGCCCGCTGGTATCGCCAAGGCCAACAGTGTTGGCGGTCGCAAATAGGCGGAACCATGGGTTCGGGCGGATGACCCGGTTCTGGTCGAGCAGAGTCAGTTTCCCTTCGGTTTCCAGAACCCGCTGAATCACGAACATCACGTCGGGCCGTCCGGCATCATATTCATCAAATACCAATGCAGTCGGTGTCTGCAGCGCCCAAGGAAGCAAGCCTTCGCGAAATTCGGTTACCTGCTGCCCATCGCGCAGGACAATCGCGTCGCGTCCGATAAGGTCGATACGGCTGATATGCGCGTCGAGGTTAATCCGAATGCAGGGCCATTTGAGCCGCGCCGCCACTTGTTCGATATGCGTCGATTTTCCTGTGCCATGGTAACCTTGCACCATCACCCGGCGGTTATGTGCAAATCCCGCCAATATGGCGAGCGTGGTATCACCGTCAAAAACATAGCTGGGGTCCAAATCGGGCACCCGCTCGTCGGCCTCGCTAAAGGCCGGACATTCCATGTCAATGTCGATGCCGAATATGTCACGCACGCTGACCTTCGTATCGGGTGCGTCCAAAAGGGTGGTGCCGCTGGTTCCGGCGGAGATATTGGGAATGTCTGTCATGCGAATGCTCGTTTCATTAATAGTCGGTTGATGCCATAATCATGAAAGGGGGTCAGAGTCGATAGGGAGATATGCTTATGAGCTATATTGACGGTTTTGTAATCGCTGTGCCGAAAGCGAATAAACAGAAATTTATTGAGCATGCCGAAATGGCGGACGGCATGTTCATTGAAATGGGCGCGCTACGGGTAGTGGAATGTTGGGGCGATGATGTGCCCGATGGCAAGACCACCGATTTCCGAATGGCGGTGAAGGCCAAGGAAGATGAAGATGTGATTTTCAGCTGGATCGAATGGCCGGATAAGGCAACGCGCGATGCAGCTATGGCGCAAATGATGGACCCCGGCAACACAGACCCCCGAATGGATCAGGAAAAGCACCCAATGCCTTTTGACGGCGCACGGATGATTTTTGGCGGATTTGTGCCTGTGGTTGATATGAAGGAGTAAGCCACGATGCCGAATAAACATGGCGATTTCATCTGGTATGAACTGATCACCAGCGATGCGGGTGCAGCGCAAACATTTTACGGCCCGCTACTTGGTTGGGATTTTAAGGATAGCGGCACGCCAGGCATGGATTACCGGATTTTCTCTTCGGCGATTAGCGAGGTTGGCGGGATCATGGCGTTGACTCCGGAAATGAAGGACGGCGGCGCACGGCCATTCTGGGTGGGCTATATCGCGGTGGATGATGTTGATGCTGCGGCAGCAAAGATGAAAGCAGCAGGTGCGGCCAAACATATGGAGCCATGGGACATTCCGGGCGTCGGGCGCATCGCATTTATGGCCGATCCGCAAGGCGCGATGTTTTACATAATGAAGCCGCTATCCGCGCCGGACAGCCCCGATGCAGCGAGCCAAAGCTTCGCTGCGACCGAGCCATCAGAGGGACATTGTGCATGGAATGAACTAAACAGCAGCGACCCTGAGGCAGCCAAAGCCTTCTATGGCGATCTGTTTGGATGGCAAAAAGAGGGCGAGATGGATATGGGCCCGATGGGAAAATATGAATTCCTGAAAGTCGGCGATGATCGCGGCTTCATGCTGGGCGCGGTCATGCCGAAACCGCCGCAAATGCCTTTTTCCGCTTGGATCTATTATTTCCGCGTGGCCGATATCGATAAGGCCGCACAGCAGATTATGGCAGGCGGCGGCAGCATGATCCAGGAACCGGTGGAAATACCCGGCGGCGAATTTTCACTGGTCGCACGCGATCCGCAAGGTGCAGGCTTTGGCTTGGTGGGCATGCGGAAATGACAATTGCCAAAAACACCATCTGCCTTTGGTACGACAAAGACGCCGAAGAGGCCGCTCATTTCTATGCCAGCATTTTCCCGGACAGCTGCGTTGGGGCCGTTGAGCGCGCGCCGCTTGATTTCCCCGGAGGCCAGCAAGGCGATGTGCTTGTCGTCCACTTCACGGTCTGCGGCGTCCCCTGCGTCGGTTTGAACGGCGGCCCGATCTTCCCGCACAGCGAGGCTTTTTCCTTCATGATAGCCACCGACAGTCAGGAAGAAACCGACCGCTATTGGACCGCCATTGTCAGTAATGGCGGTGCGGAAAGCGCCTGCGGCTGGTGCAAGGACAAATGGGGCCTCAATTGGCAAATCACCCCGCGTATCCTGACCGATGCCATGGCGCAGGGCGGCGATGTTGCCAAACGCGCCTTTGAAGCGATGATGACGATGGGCAAGATCGACCACGCGGCGATTGAGGCGGCGGTTCGGGGATGACCATGATCCTGCACGGCCATCCCTTTTCGTCTTACACATGGAAGGCCATGATCGCGCTTTACGAGAAGGGCTTGCCGTTTGAATTGCGGAATGTTGAGGATGACCATAGCGCTAATCCTGAAAAGCCCGGGCGGCTGCGTCAATTATGGCCGCCGGGCCAGTTTCCGGTGCTGGAGGATGGCGGCAGGGTGCTTATCGAGAGTACCATCCTGATCGAACATCTTGACCTTGCCTATCCCGATACGCGGCGGCTTATCCCATCCGATCCCGAGGCGGCGCTTGAGGTGCGGTTTATGGACCGGGTGTTTGATAATCATGTCATGGCCAATATGCAGGCGATTGTCGGCGAGCATTTGCCCTTCATCACAGAAACGCCCGATCCGATGCGGATCGCGCGGGCAAAAGCCGCGCTGTTGGTGATTTACGAGTGGCTCGAACAGAAGCTGCCAGAAGATGGCTGGGCGTGCGGTGAGGAATTCAGCCTTGCCGATTGCGCCGGAGCGCCCGCGTTATTCTACGCCGATTGGGTGCACGATATCCCCCAAGAATTAACGCGGCTAAAAGCCTACCGCGCCCGCGCACTCGCCCGGCCATCGGTGGCGCGCTGCGTTGAAGACGCGCGGCCTTACCGGCATTATTGGACGCTGGGCGGGGCGGATCGGGATTGAAAAGGGAGAAGTGAAATGACCAAATATGGTCTTAATCAAACGCTTTCGACTCTCGCAAAATTGCCCATGCTTCCAATGTCGCTTGCAATTCCCGTTCATGGCTGCGGTCGCCGCCATTGCGGTCGGGATGATAGGTGCGCAATTTTTCGGAATAGGCCTTGCGGATAGCTTTTTTGTCGGCGGCGCTAGTCAGTCCCAGCAATTTTAGCGCATTGTGCTCCGCACTAGATAGCGGGGCAGCGTTCATTTCGGCGCTGCGCTCGTCCCTTTGGCGGCGAAACCTTGCCCCAATGGCGTCGAGGGGATCGTGAAAATCCTGCCATTTCGGCGGAGAATCTACGCTGGCGGCGGCGCTGAAGGCGCGGGTTTCATTGGGCCAGACATAGGTGGGGCTTTGCGCGGCGGCAATTTCCTGAGCGGTCATGCCTTCGAACCAGTCATAACCAGCGTTAAATTCGCGGACATGGTCGAGGCATAACAGCTGATAATCTCCCGGCCCATCCGCGCCCGATAGCCGCCCGTTAAAAGCAGGCGCGCGAAATTCGCCCAGCTCTGCGCAATCCGGGTGCGCGCATAGAGTATCACCCCCGCCCATGCGCCCGCCATAGCGGTCAGGACGATTTTGCCGGGAATGGGTCATCAGAGGGCTTTGCAATTTGTCATTGGCCCTCCATATAAGCGTCATGACCACAGAAATAAAAGGGGCCCTGGCCCGCGAAATCGAAGAAATTTTGACCGCCGCCTTTGCGCCTGTGCATCTGGCGGTCCTGAACGACAGCGCGAAACATAGCGGCCATAGCGGCGATGACGGATCAGGTGAGAGCCATTTTACCGTCGAAATTACCAGCGCGGCCTTTGACGGCGTGTCGCGAGTGATGCGGCAACGGATGGTGAACAAGGCGCTCGGCGATATTCCGGGGCAGCGGGTGCATGCACTGGCGATCAAGGCGCGGGCGCCAAGTGAAGCAATCGCCAAAAATTAGCAATGCCGACCTTGCTTCGAATTGGCGGTTTTCGCTTCTATTTTTTCAGTCATGAGCCGAATGAGCCGCCGCATGTGCATATCGATAGGGGCGATGCCACGATCAAAATATGGCTGATGGATTTGACCGTCGCCAAAAGTCGCGGCTTTCGCGCACATGAAATTTCTGGCATAGTGAAACTGACAGCTGGGCATAAAGAAATGCTCACGGAGAAATGGAATGAATATTTCGGCGAAGATAACCGATGAACGCGTGCTGGATGTGCGCTGCGATGATGATCATCTTATTGTCGATATGATGGATGGCCGTACGATTTCTGTCCCTTTGGCTTGGTTCCCGCGTTTGGCGAATGCCACAGCGCAAGAGCGTCAAAACTGGGAAAAATGTGCGGGCGGTTATGGTATTCATTGGCCGCAGTTGGATGAAGATTTGAGCACAGAAGGCCTGCTGCGCGGCGCGCCTGCCGTTCGGTAACCTATGCTCACCATCACCCCCACTACTCACGACCTTGGTGATTTCAAGGTTCGCCGCACGCTCCCATCAAAGCCGCGCACGATGGTGGGGCCGTTTATTTTTGTCGATCAATTTGGCCCAGCGCAGTTTGACATTGGCGCTGGCATGGATGTGCGCCCGCATCCGCATATCAATCTGGCGACTGTCACCTATCTGTTCGAAGGGGCGATTGACCACCGCGACAGTTTGGGCAGCTTTGCGACCATTCGCCCTGGCGCAGTCAACCTGATGACCGCAGGGTCAGGGATTGTGCATAGCGAGCGCACCCCGCCATTGGAGCGCGGTGTCGTCTCGCCGATATCGGGGATGCAAACGTGGCTCGCGCTGCCCGATGGCAAGGAGGAGATTGACCCTGCCTTTGAAAGCCGCCCGGCGGATGCGCTGCCTTTGGTCGAAAGCGATGGCTTCTCCGCGCGGGTCATTATGGGCAGCCTGTGGGGGGAAACCGCGCCGACAACGCAGCATTCGGGCACGATCTATGCCGATATTTTGATGAATGCAGGCGCGTCGATCCCCATTGAAGCGGAAGCAGATGAGAGGGCGGTATTGATCGCGCTGGGCGATGCTGAGCTGGATGGGCAGGCGCTGGAACGGCACAGCCTCTATGTGCTTGCGCCGGGGCAGGCGATGACGCTTAGGGCTACATCCGACGCGCGCGTGATGTTGCTCGGCGGGGAAGCGTTTAAGACGCAGCGCCATGTCTGGTGGAATTTTGTATCGTCGGACCGCGAGCGGATCAATCAGGCCAAGGCCGATTGGAAAGCGGGCAAATTTCCGCTGGTTCCGGGTGACGACAAGGAATCTATACCCATTCCCGAAGTGCCTTTGACCCGGAGTGATACCTAAAAAAATGCGCTACCCAGCGGCGGCCACCGCGGCGAGGATAGTAGCGGAAGTTTCCTCGATCGAGCCAGTGACAAGCAGAGGCGCGCCGCCAACAATGCCGATCTGCGTCTGGTTATTTTCAAAGGTCCTGAGCCAAGCGACATTGGATGCGACGACCAAATAGTTGCCGCCGCGAGAGTGAAGTTCAACGAATTTCATATAATTTTTCCTGACGACGTTCGAAATAGAGCTCAATCATTCGATTCGGGTTAACGCACGGACGTTCATCGGTGCATCGCTGCCCGAGCAGCAGCTTCGCCAAAGGAGCCGCTTGCGGCAAATGCCTCCGATGATTAGGGTCTTTGGATGACCCCATTTTCGCATCAATCCATCAGCCTGCCCACCCACGTTACTCTTGGGGTATGGACAGCGGGCGATCCGGCAGGCCTGCCGGTCATTTTCCTGCATGGTTTTCCCGAAAGCCACCGGACATGGCGGCATCAGATGACGGCGCTGTCGGCGGCGGGATATTATTGCATCGCGCCCGATCAGCGCGGCTTTGCCGGATCGTCCAAGCCGCCGGAGGTCAGCGATTATACGCCCGATAAGCCGGTAGCTGACCTGTTCGCGCTCGCCGATGCGCTCGGTTTGCCGACCTTCACGCTTGCCGCGCATGATTGGGGCGGGGCGATTGCGTGGATGGCGGCGCTGAAACGGCCTGAGCGGATAGAGCGGCTGATCATGTGCAACAGCGCCCATCCACTGGTGTTTCAACGGACACTCTATGACGATATGGGCCAACGCGCCGCGTCGCAATATATGAACGTGTTTAAGGGCGACCGGATCGACAAAAGCATCGCGGAAAAAGGCCTTGAATGGTTTTATGACCATAGCTTCATGCGCCACTTGACGCCTGAACAAATGGACCCGCAGGAGCGCGAAATTTACCTGAGCGAATGGCGCACCGATAACGCGATCACCTCCATGTTGAAATGGTATAAAGCGACTAATATGGTGGTGCCGCCGATGGAGGGCGCGGTGGAGCGCCCCGCATTTTTGGACAAGCGCTTTCCGGTGATCGATATACCAACGCTGGTGGTATGGGGGATGGACGACCCGGCGCTGCTGCCATGTCAGCTGGAATTGGACGGGCTGGTGTCGGATTTGACGATTATTCGCATATCTGATTGCGGCCATTTCGTGACCTGGGAAGCGCCCGATAAGGTCAATACGGCCATGTTGGAATGGTTGGCTGAGCATTTAGGAGGCTGCGCTTGATTGGTTTCGCGCGAAGAGGCCAAGGCGCGAAGGGGTTGTATCAACAATATTCTCACCCACATTGCACACCAAAAATAGCATCAATTATTCGAAGCAACCTTTGAGCATCTTGGTGCAAAAAGCTGATGCCTTCTTTCAAAACCACTCCACCCATAGGCCATGGGCCTGTGCTTGGCCGAGCAAATGAACCTCGCCATTTTGATTGCCGCCATCCCAGACGCGAACGGTCAGCTCATGCCGGAATGTCGCGCGGTTGGTTTCGAGCATAATCCACGCGAGCGGCTTGTCCGCTGTGGCTCTTGCACCCGCTGCGGCCATTGCTGCGCTAATGCGGTCGCGCCGGTCTTTGGGAATATATTGCCAGACGATGCTGTGATGGACGACGCGGCTTATGCCAGCCGCCTGCGGATCGGATAGGCGCATATCGGTCCAGTCGGCTGCATCCGCCTTGACCACATCGGGCGCGCGGGCAGCGGCAAGCGTGATGGCCGCGTCCATCCGGGCGATCCGGTCTTTATTCTCCGGCCACACATAGCTTTTGACGCGCAGCGCGGCATCGGCGTCCGATAAATCCACCGGATTTTGGTCGCACCCTTGAATGGAAACGATCTCCACTGGTGCTTGCGGCGGTGCAGGCCCGCGCCATTCGGGCTTGATATGCATGGGCGAGTCCGTCGGCCCTGCGGTCACACCGCAAAGGTCATAATGATAACGGTCCATCATCGTGTTGATGCCTGCGCTTGCGCCTAATTCATTCATTTCAAAATGCGGCGGCAAACCTTGCGATGACAGCCATTTTAGCGCTGCCATAAAACTCGCCGAACGGCCCGCTTCGTTGGTTTGCGGCGGGCCATCAAACCAGGGGAGTAAGGCGGCGTCGTGATCGGCAACTATATCTGCAACAATTGCATCTATCTGCTGCTGATCGGTTATTTCCTCCCGATATATCGGGAGCAGCCGGTCTTCTGCGCCGGTAAGATGCAGATAATGCAGCCCGCCCGCAAGCCGCAGCGGCACCGCGTCGGCCAGCAGCTTTCCCGGCCAATTCCTTAACCTTTCAGCGGTCCGGCTGTCCCCGTTTAATAGGGCCAATTGCGCCTCACATATCCGCGCGGTGGCGGGGGCATTATTATGCCGTATGTGCTTCGCTTGCTCGATTAAGCCCGTTCGCACATCATCAATATCGAATATGTCCATATTGCCCTTTCGCGCTCACACCCCTATGTCGCCTGCAATATGACCGATACCATTATCTTTGCCATCCCCAAAGGGCGTATATTGGACGAAGCCTTGCCGTTGATGCAAGCGGCGGGAATTGAGCCTGCCGCTGATTTCTTCAACGATGACAGCCGCGCCTTGATGTTTGCGACCAACGACCCTTTGGTCAGCATCATTCGTGTGCGTGCTTTTGACGTTGCGACCTTTGTGGCGCACGGTGCGGCGCATATCGGTATTGTCGGCAGCGATGTTATTGACGAATTTGATTATTCGGAACTTTATGCACCGGTTGATCTCGGCATAGGCAAATGCCGGATTTCGGTTGCCGTGCCAGAAGGAACGCAGGATCGCAAAAGCGATGGTCATTTGCGCGTTGCTACCAAATATCCTGCGCTCACGCGGCGGCATTTTGAATCAAAGGGCGTGCAGGCCGAATGTATCAAATTGAACGGAGCGATGGAGCTTGCGCCGTTATTGGGCCTGTCGGGCCGGATCGTTGACTTGGTGTCCACTGGCCGGACGCTGAAAGAAAATGGCCTTGTGGAAACCGATATATTGGCGCAGGTTTCGGCGCGGCTGATCGTCAACCGGGCGGCCTATAAAATGACCGATGGACGGATTGCGGAGATGGTCGAACGGTTCCGGCAATTGGCAATGAAGAGCAGCAAAGGAGCGGCAAGTCATGTTGCGGCTTAACACAACAGATACTGGCTTTGCCGAGGCGTTCGACATTCTGGTTGGCGCGCGCAGGGAAAGCGACGCTGGCGTCGCCGCCGATGTCTCCCGGATATTGGCAGATGTAAAAGCGGGTGGCGATGCGGTGCTGCGAGAACTGACTCAGAAATTTGACCGCTTTGATCTCGACAGCAACGGCTGGCAAATTAGCGCAGCTCAATGCGCAGCGGCCTATGCCGCGCTAGAGCCTGATCTGCGCGATGCGCTTGATCTGGCGGCACAACGGATCACCTCCTATCACCAGGCGCAATTGCCCGAAAACCGTGACTATAGGGATGACCAAGGTGTGCGCTTGGGCGCAAAGTGGAACGGAGTGGACGCGGCGGGGCTTTATGTGCCGGGCGGACGCGCGGCTTATCCTTCGTCAGTGCTGATGAATGCGATTCCAGCCAAGGTTGCGGGCGTGGGACGGCTGGTCATGGTGACGCCTACGCCGGATGGAGAGGTCAATCAAACAGTGCTAGCCGCCGCGCATATCGCAGGGGTAGACGAAATTTGGCGCGTTGGCGGGGCGCAGGCTGTGGCAGCACTGGCCTATGGCACTGAAAAAATTGCGCCGGTCGATGTTATCACCGGACCCGGTAATGCGTGGGTTGCCGAAGCAAAGCGGCAGCTTTACGGCGTGGTCGGCATTGATATGGTGGCCGGGCCAAGCGAGATTGTTGTGGTCGCCGATGGGCAAAATGACCCCGAATGGACCGCAGCCGACCTGCTGTCTCAGGCCGAACATGATCTCACTAGTCAGTCGATTTTATTCACCGATGATGCGGCGTTTGCCGATGCCGTGACGAAGTCCGTCGACGTTCAGATTGCGGCACTTTCAACCGGCAAAGTCGCAGGCGCAAGCTGGCGTGATCATGGCGCGGTCATTGTGACGGACAGCTTGGAAAGCGCAATGCCGCTGGTCAACCTCTTGGCGGCGGAGCATGTGGAGCTAGCCACTGATATGAACAGAGCAGAGGCGCTATTTGCCGCCATCCGCCATGCAGGATCGGTCTTTCTGGGCCGCCACACACCCGAAGCCATTGGCGATTATGTCGCGGGCCCCAATCACGTATTGCCGACTGGACGGCGGGCACGATTTGCATCGGGCCTGTCGGTGCTCGATTTTATGAAACGGACCAGCTTCATTGCTCTGGATGAAGACAGCGTGCGCAAAATTGGACCTGCGGCGGCGCGGCTTGCCGATGCCGAAGGATTGCCCGCCCATGCGGCGAGCGTAAGGAAGAGACTAAAATGACGAAAAGATCAAAAACACGCTCGGCGGCGCGGCTCGCAGCTGTGCAGGCTTTGTATCAGCTCGATATGGAAAAGCCCGCATTGGCGCGTTTGCTCAACGAATTTCACGATCACCGTCTGGGCGCTGAAATTGAAGATGCGCAATATGAAGAGGCTGAGGTGCCGTTTTTCGACGATTTGGTCAGCGGAGTGGATGCGCGCCGCGAAGAGATTGACGCCTTGGTGGAAAGCAAGCTTGGCGAGCAATGGAAATTGTCACGGCTCGATAAAACCATGCTGCAGATTCTGCGCTGCGGTGTGTATGAATTAATCGCCCGCGCCGATGTCCCAACAAAGAGCGTGATTACCGAATATGTGGACGTCGCCCATGCTTTTTTTGACGATAAGGACGCGAAATTCGTCAACGGCTTGCTTGATGCGGTTGCAAAAGAGAAGCGCGGTTAGTCCGCGTCTATTATGACCGTGCGGAGCCGCCCATGAGCCGCGAATCCGCCTTTATCGCGATGATGCGCGCCATCGCATCCGGCCCGGCTGCGCGCGGGCTCCTTGATGATGCCGCCGTGATCGAATTGGGCGGGGAAGCGCTGATACTCACCCATGATATGATGGCAGAGGGAATTCATTGGCTGCCCCATGCCAGCCCCGCCGATGTGGCATGGAAATTGGTGGCCGCAAATCTGTCTGATCTTGCGGCTAAAGGCGCAGAGCCATTGGGGTTGTTGCTAGGATACAGCTTGTCTGACGCACAGTGGGATATGGGTTTCGCCGCCGGGCTGCATGATGCGGTGGGGCATTTCGATGTGCCATTGCTGGGCGGAGACAGTGTCGGCGATGCCGGTGGCCGGATATTGGGGATGACCGCAATTGGCCGTGCTTCCTATCGCCCCGTGCCCGCCCGTTCAGGCGCGCAGGCCGGGGATATCCTCTATGTCACCGGATGGTTGGGCGATGCGAAAGCTGGCTTTGACCTCGAAAATGGGGCGGATGAGGGGGGATGCAGCGATGCAGGCCGACTGCGCCGTGCGTTCAAGCGGCCTGCACCTAGGCTATCAGATGGCCGGGCTTTGGCACCGCTGGTAACAGCGATGATGGACGTGTCCGACGGCTTGTTGATTGACGCGCAGCGTATGGCAGCGGCCAGCAATCTTCAGCTGACGATTGACCTAGCCCACGTCCCGCTATCGCCGGATTATGTTTCGCTTTATGGCGACAACACAGACAGCAGGATAGAGGCCGCGAGCTGGGGCGATGATTATCAATTGCTGTTCGCGCTCCCCAATAGTGTGGAACCCCCGGTTGCCGCAGTGAAGCTTGGGCAGTTTGACTCAGGGCAGGGGCTAAAATTGACCGACAATGGCACAGCGACCGCATTGCCCGCACGTCTTGGCTTCGAACATGGCTGATCATTGAGATAGAGCGCGGTTTATGGCTTGCGCTTTTCGATCAAGCCCCCCTATACGTTAAGCATCAGTGGCTGTTGGAGAGCGGCCCGGTATTGAAACCAAAATCAGGGGAGGACATTTAATGTCGTTGACTATAATCGCCATGATCTGTGGCGTTATCGCTGTATTATACGGCGTGATAACCGGCCGGCAGGTGCTTAGCGCATCGCCTGGCAATGAAAAAATGCAGGAAATTGCTGGTGCAATCCAAGAAGGCGCACAGGCCTATCTGGGACGCCAATATCGTACGATTGCCATCGTGGGTGTCGTTGTGGCGTTGCTGGTTTTTGTGTTTTTGGATATGCCTCGCGGCGGTGTTCCAGTGACCAGCATCGGCTTCGTTATCGGGGCGGTGTTATCCGGTGTGACTGGATATGTCGGTATGAATATCTCGGTTCGGGCAAATGTCCGCACGGCGCAGGCCGCGAGTGAGGGGCTGCAGCAAGGGCTGACCGTCGCGTTTCGTGCGGGCGCGGTTACCGGTATGCTGGTTGCTGGCCTCGCGCTGCTGGCGATTGCCGGTTTCTATTATGTTTTGACCGGCCCGATGGCTTTGGACTTGATGCAAACGGATCAGAAACGCGAAATTATTGACGGCCTCGTTGGTTTGGCATTTGGTGCCTCGCTGATTTCGATCTTTGCGCGCTTGGGCGGCGGTATTTTTACCAAAGCGGCCGATGTTGGTGCCGATCTGGTCGGTAAGGTTGAGGCTGGCATTCCCGAGGATGACCCCCGTAACCCAGCAACGATTGCCGACAATGTGGGCGACAATGTGGGCGATTGCGCCGGTATGGCCGCCGACTTGTTCGAAACCTATGTTGTAACCGTGGGCGCAACCATGGTGTTAACCGCTTTGCTGGTTACCGGCTTGACGGCTCAGGGCTTAAGCGGATTGATGGCATTGCCGCTGCTTGTTGGCGGTGTCTGCATCATCACATCCATCATCGGAACTTACATGGTTCGTTTGGGTTCATCCAACAATATCATGGGCGCGCTGTATAAAGGTTTTATCACCACTGCCGTGCTATCTATTCCGGCGATTTATTTTGCCTCCGATGCGGCGCTTGGCGGTATGGACAATAGCTACACCGTCGGCGACACCACCTTTACCGGAATGTCGCTTTTCTGGTCGATGATGGTCGGCCTTGTCGTAACTGGCTTAATCATTTGGATTACCGAATATTATACTGGCACAAATTACCGGCCGGTCCGATCCATTGCGAAAGCTTCGGAAACTGGCCACGGCACCAATGTGATTCAAGGCTTGGCGATCAGCCTGGAAGCAACTGCTCTACCAACTCTCGTCATCGTAGTCGGCATCATCGTCACGTATCAGCTGGCTGGCCTTATCGGGATCGCCTTTGCGGCGACATCCATGTTGGCATTGGCGGGTATGGTCGTGGCGTTGGACGCATATGGTCCGGTCACCGACAATGCGGGCGGTATCGCTGAAATGGCTGAGCTGGATCAAAGTGTAAGGGACAAAACCGATGCGCTCGATGCAGTGGGCAACACCACCAAAGCAGTGACAAAGGGTTATGCCATTGGTTCAGCTGGATTGGCAGCGCTGGTATTATTCAGCGCCTATACGGCGGACTTAAACGCATTCTTCCCAGAATTGGATGTCAGTTTCAGTTTGGAAAATCCCTATGTGATTGTCGGCCTACTGCTGGGTGCATTGCTGCCCTATCTATTCGGAGCCATGGGCATGACCGCCGTTGGCCGCGCCGCAGGTGACGTGGTCATCGATGTCCGCGATCAATTCGCCAAGGATAAAGGCATCATGGCGGGCACATCGCGTCCCGATTATGCCCGGACCGTGGATTTGGTGACCAAGGCTGCGATTAAGGAGATGATTATCCCCTCTTTGCTGCCCGTGCTGGCCCCGATCGTGGTGTATTTCGTGATCACTTGGGTGGCAGGACAAGCCAATGGCTTTGCGGCGCTGGGCGCGTTGTTGCTTGGTGTTATCATCTCCGGCATATTCGTTGCTCTGTCGATGACGGCAGGCGGCGGCGCTTGGGACAATGCCAAAAAATATATTGAGGACGGCAATCATGGCGGCAAAGGCAGCGAAGCCCATAAAGCCGCTGTGACCGGTGACACGGTGGGTGACCCCTATAAGGACACCGCCGGACCAGCGGTCAACCCGATGATTAAAATCACCAATATCGTTGCGTTGCTCCTACTGGCGGCATTGGCCGCTGGGTAAGGACCAGCTGAAACACATTCGTCGGAGCGTTCAATGCCCTGACCACAAACCCCGTCAGAGCAATTTGGCGGGGTTTTTTGTGGTGGCACAGGGCTGCGTTAGCAATATCTTTGCTTATTTTGCCTATTATATTGGCGTGCCGGTAGTTCGGGTGCGTCAGGGGGCAATTGGTGAGGCAACAGGTTCAACAGCGACAGCGTAAATTGGCGGACATTTATCCGCCCAGCCTTGCGCTGCGCCTGATGGATACGAAGGATATTGACCAGGCAGATTTCCGGTCAGCTTGGAATGTACTTGCCGAAAATGCCAGCGAACCCAACCCATTTTGCGAATATTGGTTCCTGCGCCCCGCCTTCCGTGCCTTTGATACGCATGATCATGTCAGCTTATTCACTCTTTGGGACAATGAATCTGGGCCAAAGCCAAAGTTAGTCGGGCTAGTGCCCATCGGGCGGGAAGTGCAATATGGCCGGTGGCCTTTACCTCATCTGCAGAATTGGCTGCATCCCAATGCTTTTTTGGGGGTGCCGCTGATCCACCGCGCATATGAGCGATTATTTTGGGAGGGATTGCTCGCCCATCTGGACCGGCATGGTGGACATAATATATTCTTCCATATCAACGGCGTACCGATTGGCGGTCCTGTGCAGAGCGCATTGGCAGACGTCTGTGCCGCGCAGGGCCGAAAAATGGAACTGGTCCACAGCCAAGAAAGGGCGATGTTGCAAAGCGCGCTGTCGCCATCACAATATTATGAAGCTGCGATGCGGTCCAAGAAGCGCAAAGAATTGCGGCGTCAGAAAAACCGGTTGAGCGAGCATGGCGAGCTGACTTTTCGGCGGTCCTCCGACGATGTTGCGCTTGATCAATGGGTGGAAGAATTCTTGGCGCTCGAAAAGCGCGGGTGGAAGGGTGAAGAGGGCTCAGCGCTTGATTGCGCCGAAGAGACACGGTTGCTGTTTCAGCAATCATTGGCCGGGGCTGCGGCATATGGGAGGTTGGAGCGGCTGGATTTGCGATTAAATGGTGAGCCAATTGCCATGCTCGTCAATTTCCTATGTCCACCAGGCAGCTTCTCCTTCAAAACGGCTTTTGACGAAAAATATGCCCGTTATTCGCCGGGCGTATTGTTACAAATTGAAAATCTAGATTTGCTGCTGCTCAGCGACGTGGATTGGTGCGATAGCTGCGCCGCCGAAGGGCATCCGATGATTGACAGCGTATGGACCGAACGCCGCGCCATTGGCCGCTATTCTGTCGCGATTGGAGGCATGGCCCGCCGCGCCATATTTGGACTTTTACTACAGGCTGAAACCGCAAAAATGGAAAGAAAGGGGCAGATGTGACGGCTATTTTCGATTCTAAAAACCGAATATATTTCAGCGAAAATTACCCCGAAATGCCGCACCGGATGCAGCATCATCTGCATGATCATCCGTTATTGGCATTGGAGGCGCTGGCGTTGCTGGGTGAGATATTGCCGGATAAGTCGGTTGAATATAATCGCGGCGATTTACCCATTGGTATTGCACCTGAAGATGTTCCCGCCAATGGACTGTCAATCGGCGATACAATCCGCCGGGTCGACGAAAGCGGCAGCTGGGCTGTGCTGAAAAATATTGAGCAGGTTCCGGAATATCGCGCATTGTTGCTGGGCTTATTAGGTGAGTTGAAGCCGCATATAGAGGCAAAAACCGGAGAAATGCTGAGGCCTCAGGGTTTTATCTTCATATCTTCACCCGCTGCAGTCACGCCGTATCATTTTGACCCGGAGCATAATATCCTGCTGCAATTGCGCGGGTCCAAGGTGATGACACAATTTCCTGCGGGCGATCCCCGTTTTGCGCCCGATGAAACACATGAAGCCTATCATACTGGCGGGCCGCGCAATCTTATTTGGGACGATAGCATGGCAGAGGCGGGCACCGAATGGCCGCTATTCCCGGGCGACGCGCTATTCGTTCCCGTTATGGCGCCGCATTTTGTCAAAAATGGACCGGAGCCGTCAATTTCTCTCTCCATAACATGGCGATCGGACTGGAGCTTTGCGGAGGCCGATGCCCGGGCGTTGAACGCGATGATCCGGAAAATCGGGTTCAGCCCAAAAGCGCCGGGCCGTTATCCGGTAAGCAATAAAGGCAAAGCCTACACATGGCGCGCCCTGACCAAATTGAAGCTTGCCCGCTATGGGTAAACTGATCCAGACGCCGGTGCAGGCCGTTTAGAAAATTTTGCGGAAGCTGATTTCAAAATAGCGGCCATTCGGATCGAGTATGGCGGGCTGGTAACTTAGCGGAATCAATCCATTTTCGTCGCGCACGTCGACCACATCGTTCAAGATATTATCGATTCGAAATGCGATGCGGCTGCCCTTCAAGAATTTCAAATTCTTGGTTAAATTACCGCGCTCGTCAAGATTGACAAAAAAGCGCAGGTCGATCGACGCAAGGTCACTAAAGCGCAGATCGCTGCTGCCCCGCAGGCCCGTCCCATCCGCGCGGGTTGGCCCACGGTAATTTCCGCTGACCCGCATCCCGAGGCCCTTGTTAAACAGGCCGCCAGACAATTCCACCCGGTGCCGCGGCGTTCCCCCTAGGCTGCTGGTGGCTGATCCATTGAGCAAATCCAGCTTTGGGATGCCGGACGCGACCAAAATCTCATCCTCAAGCTGATAAGTGTGGAATAGCGACAATTGCCAGCGGCCGGGCCGTCTGCCGGGGCCAGCGCCGCGTCCGCCACTGGGCGGGCCGCCTGCCGCCCTAGGACGGTCGGATCCGGCATTTTGTGTCTGGCCGCCGCTGCCGCCCTGTCCATTTTGTGCGGGTGCCTCAGGGGCGCTATCACGATTGCCCGCACCGCCGCCCGGCGGTCCTCCCTCTGGCGCTCCACTGGGTCTTCCGCCGCCCGGTCCGCCGCCACGACGCTGTTCACCAATGGCACCCGAAAAGTTAAAGCCCCAACGGATGCTTTGCGCGTTTTCTTCGGCATAATTGACCGGACGCCGATCAACGCTAACCAGACGGCCATCGGTTCCGCGTACGACGCGGTCTGCAAATGCAGCCTCAATTTCTGGGGTCAACAGCGGAAATGCATTGCTGGTATTGCGGCTGCGGTTGCGGAAATATTCTGCCTGCAAATTTAACCCGTCCGTGGAAACACCTAATATCCGCTGCGGTTCCCAACTGAGTGAGAGTTTCAGGTCCCGGCGTTTTTCCGCAATTAGGGCAGGATTGCCGCCCGAAATGATATTTACCAACGTCGTTTCGCCGCGCGTGAAATCGAAGATGCTGACATTGGGTAATATCTGGACCGGGCTGCCCAATTGCGCAATATTCGGGGCATTTTCATCACCGATCAACGAAGCGGAAAAGGTCAGCGCCTTGGCTGGCGACCAACGGATGCCGGCGGTATATTCGGACAAGCGGCCAAAATCGGACAGGTCGCTAATCCCGTAATTGCCGTTCAGCGCAATCTCACCCAAAAATCCGAGCGCGCCGATGTCGCGTTCGACCAATGGCAGGTCGATGTTGACCGCGCCATTTATATTGTCGCGGCGCAGCGATGCATTGACCGCCGAAAGTGTGGTTTCAGACAAGCTGTCGAGCATTTGACGGGTAAAGCCAGTTTTGAAGGTCAGCTGCACCGGACCTGCGGGCAAGTCGAACAGCGCGCCGGTGAAACTGTTCAGCAGATTTATATTTTGACTCAGGCTATCGGCACGATCGGCGGGCAAAAAAGCGAGATCGTCGCCGAAGTCGGTAGCAAAAGGATTGACTGTGCCGGCCAGCAACCCGGCCTGAAGCGTGGTGAAGTCTGCATTGCGGATGGTCAATATGCTTTGATCGGCGCGCGAATAATCACCGCTTAACGCCCATCGCCACCCGGCCAAAAGGGAATTGAACGAAAAGCCGAAATTGGCGGTGTGCGTGACCGATTCCCGTTCCAATGGACGCGGGGAGTTAAAGGCCTGATTTATGATGAGATCAGCGCCGGTGGGAGAAAATGGGCTGCTGCCCGGCAAAATAAGGCTGGCCGAAGGAAGGCCGAGCAAACTGACGCTGCCATCCAGCCGGTAATTGGCGTTGAGCGAAAAATTCGTCTGCGGTGCAATCGCGCGGCTGTAAGAGCCATTAACGTCAAAACTCTCGCTGGCGGGAAGCAGCGAACGAAACTGATTTAGGTCACCGTCAAATTCGAAAATATTGGCATCACTATCTTCAACAATACCGCGTTCCGCTTCGGTCAATCCATCCTGGCGTTCAAATTCAGCATTCAGGTTGAACCGTGATGATTTGCCGATGGTGGTGAATGTGCTTTCAAACTCATTTTTGACATAACCGCCGCGCTGCGGACTGCCGCCTTCAATTTCACCGTTGAAGGAGGCAAAATTGTCTTTCAGTATGAAGTTTATGACCCGTTGATCGGGGCGATAACCATATTGCAGCGACAATTCTTCCGGAAAAATCTGGACCTGCCTTATGGCTTCTGGCGGGATGTCACGCAATTCTCGAAAACCCGATACACGTTGACCGTTGATAAGGACGACTGGTTCGCCCGATCCGCGTCCCCGGCCAGAGCTGGTTTGGGGGGCAATGGCGGCGAGTAGATCGGTGATTGATGAAGCGCCCACCGCAGCAATATCGCCTTCATTCAATTGTTCCAATGGCGCGATATCGGTTTCAACCGCGCCGCGAAGCCGCTGCGCAGTCACAACAATCTCGCTTTCGCCATCATCAGCTATTTCAATATTGCCCTGACCTTGGGCATAAACAATGGGCGCCGTGCAAATTGACGTCAGGCTTGCAATAGCGATGAAACGCGCATAGCTGCCAGCGCGGCGAGAGGGAGGGGAGGGTATCATTGTCACCTACTATGTTATAATTTTATGTAAGACTATGCTGTGAATGTGCTTTTGCAATGTCGGCCCTGTATCAAATTGTCGCAACCGGACAATTACCGACATAACCCCTAACAGCCGCAAAGGTTGCACGGTTGTGCAAAAGCTTCCCTTTTCAAAAAATAGCGGCTAAGGGCCGTGTCCAACAGTTATTATTTAAGAATCAGGGGCCGAATGGCAAAAGAAGAACTCCTCGAAATGCGCGGTACAATTCGTGAATTGTTGCCCAATGCGATGTTTCGTGTCGAATTGGAAAATGGTCATGAAGTTTTGGGCCATACCGCTGGAAAGATGCGCAAAAATCGCATCCGCGTGCTGGTCGGCGATGAGGTGCTGGTGGAGCTGACCCCTTATGATCTGACCAAAGGCCGGATCACATATCGTTTCAAATAAGGCCCGCCCCTATATGGGTGACGCAGTGACATTATTATTGGCATCATCCAGTCCCCGGCGGCGCGACCTTTTGGCGCGTATTGGCGTGGTGCCGGACATTACCCATTCGCCCGACATTGACGAAAGCCCGATGAAGGGCGAGCTTCCCCGGGTTTATGCGCTACGCATGGCGCACGAAAAAGCTGCCGCGGTGCCGCATAGTCCTGGGCAGGTTATTCTGGCCGGTGATACCACTGTCGCCGTTGGCCGCCGCATTTTGCAGCAAGCGGCAGATAAGGAAATGCAGCGCGAATTCCTGAATCTGCTCAGCGGCCGCCGCCATCATGTGCTGAGCGCCGTTTGCGTCATTGATGCGGACGGCAAAGCGCGCAGCCGGATCAGCGATAGTATCGTCCGTTTCAAACAGCTGAGCGATGCGGAAATTGACGCTTACATCGCCAGCGGCGAAGGTCTGGGCAAGGCGGGCGGCTATGCGATACAGGGCAGGGCAGAGGCGCTCGTTAACTGGATGTCTGGCAGCCATAGCGGAGTGATCGGTCTACCTCTATATGAGACACGCAGCTTACTGAGCGCCGCTGGCTATCCTGTTGATTGAACGCTGACCATGGCTATTTGGCTTTATGAGGACGGTATTGGCGAAGAGCGGGCGTTGCTGACGGACAAAGGCCGGATATCAGAAGCCCGGATAGCCCGGCATGGCGAGGTAAAGGCAGGGCTGGTCGCATCAGCGACGTTGGTCAAGCAATTGATACCGAATAAACGCGCCATCGGACAATTGGCTGGCGGCCAAGAGATAATGATCGCCCCTTTACCACAAGGAGTGAGCGAGGGGGGCTCAATGACGGTCGAGATACGCCGCGCGGCGATATCCGAGGCCAATCGTTTTAAGCTTCCTCTTGCCCGGCCCGCGCCAGACCGCAAAGAAGCCGCCGCACCGACATTATTGCAGCAGATAACTGCGCAAGGGATCGAACTGCGTGTTTGCCGCGCCCATGAAGAGGATCATTTTGCGCAGGCCGGTTGGTATGAGGTTATCGAAGAAGCGCAGATCGGAATAGTTGCGTTTGACGGCGGCACATTGCAATTGTCGGTTACTCCAGCGATGACATTAATCGACGTGGATGGCGAATTGCCGCCCTTTCCATTGGCATTGGCGGCGGCGGCGGCATCGGCGGATGCAGTGCGCCGATTTGACTTGCAAGGATCGGTTGGGATCGATTTTCCCGGGGTTCAGTCCAAGGCGGAACGACAATCGATAGCAGAAGCGTTTGACGCGGCGATGTGCGGCGATTTTGAACGAACGGGCGTCAATGGTTTCGGCTTTCTGCAAATGGTGAAGCGCCGCATAGGGCCATCGCTATTGGAAATCCTGCAACATCGGCGCGTTATGGGCCATGCGCTCGATTTGCTGCGGCGGGCCGAAAGGAGCAGGGGCAGCGGAGAGATGGAACTAACATGCCACCCGGCGCTCATGCGGATATTCGAAACACATGATGATTGGATCGCGCAATTGGAGCGCCGCAGCGGTAGGGCCGTAACCTTGCGCAGCGACCCCAAATTGGCCATAGGAAGCGGCTATGCCGAATAAGTCCCTTGCCAAATGCCCCGTGTGTAAAAAGCCTGCTTCTGCAGAATCAAAACCCTTTTGCGGGCAGGGGTGTAAGGACCGTGATCTGCTGCAATGGCTGGGTGAAGGATACCGCGTGCCGGGTCCACCAGCCGATTATGCAGATAGTCTGGGTTTAGACGAAAAAGACTGATATTTGCGCTTGCCAAGGGGCGCTTTGGCTCTCTATAGGCATCGCTTCCGAAGAACGATATTGTCGTTTTTCTCATTGGTGGCCCGAGTAGCTCAGGGGTAGAGCAGCGGATTGAAAATCCGCGTGTCGGTGGTTCAAATCCGCCCTCGGGCACCATTTTCCTAAATCGTTAGAGATGTTGACTGTGAGCGATCGAGACAGATGATAGCGCGCACCGCTTGCGCTTACAAATAACCATCGTAACCCAGATTTAGGGCGAAGGTGATAGGCGCTCGCACCGTTCATCGGTGCCCATCGCTCGGCCGCAGTTTCAGAACCGATATAGCATCCAATTTTCGAATAAAGAAAAAGGCCGGATCCCGCGATGGAAACCGGCCTTTTTTATATTGGCTAAGGGCGTGACCTTAGAATTTATATTTTGCCGATACTCCGTAAGTGCGCGGCTGGCTCGGGTAGCCAGAGAAGCTACCAGCTTGGCCAACCGATGGGAATGCGGTGGTGATATATTCAGCGCCCGTCAAATTCCGGCCCCAGACGCTGACTTGTAAACCATTGTCGAGGAACAGCGTGGTTGATGCGCTAAGCGCATTAACCGAGCGGGAGAAATTGGCCTTTGCAAAAGCATCTGCCGCTGGATTGTTCACATTATCATCGAACAGGAACACTTTTGATTCATAGTAATAATCAGCATGCAGATTGAGTTTATTGTCGCCGCCGATTGGAATATCATAATCGACACCCAGCGATGTTGACAGCGCTGGGATACCCGATGGCCGTGTGCCCGTCAGATCGCCCGTTGTCGAATTGGGGTAGCTGTCATATTTGGGGTTCAGATATACCATCGCGGCCGAAAATGTTAAATTGTCGGTTGGTGATACGGTGCCGTCAAATTCGATACCATCGGTGCTTTGCTCACCCGCATTGGCCAGCGCAAAGCCGGTGCCGGTGAAGATATTGGTTTGGAAGCCCTTAATCGACTGTTTGAATAAGGTCAGGTTGAACGCAGCAACATCCCACGCACCTTTAATACCAATTTCAAATACTTCCGCATTTTCCGGACCCGCAAAACGTGTGCCGAAACTTTGGTTAGGCTGCAACAGTCCAGCCGATCCTAGTGCAGCAGCGTCAGATAAGAATGGACGGCTGTCCCGCGACAGGTTGACTGAGCTTGCCTTAAAACCAGTTGCATAGCTGGCATATAGATTCAGGCTGTCGGTCGCTTCAAATGCGAGGCGGGCCGAATAAGTGAATTTGCCATCCCGTGTTTCGCCATCTTCGACTGAGTTGGGGAAGTTGACCAGCCGCGGCTGGAATTGGAACGCGCGTAGTCCGGCTAGCGGGTTGGCATTTGCAATACCAATGCTGGACAATGGTGTAACTCCATCTGGCAAGGTCGTTGTTGTCGGATTGGCGCCCAAGAATGTTGCGAGACCAAACGGTGCGCCGCCACCAATTAGCAAGTTGCGGCGGAATGTCGCATATTGCGGAGCATTGAAATCGATAGCAGAAAAGGCATCGGTTGCCGTCACATTGCTGGAGAAATCCTTGCTATCCTTCGTATAGTTAAACCCGCCAGTTAGCGTCAGACGGTCGGTAATATCAAAATCGACGGTGCCGAAAATCGAATAGGCTTGGTTATCCAATGTGTATATTTCACTCGGATAGCCGGTGCCAGCGGCGAAAAACTGACCTGCATAGGCCGTTGGCGACGAAACTAGGCCCGCGGCAAAGTCACTCGCTCCGAATGCGCCCTCCAAAATGCTGAAATTCAACGCGCCGCCGGTTGCCGCGCCTAAAAGCGCATTGCCGAAAGCCCGGAAATCTTCACCATATTCGATGTCATTATTAACGTCGATTTTCTCGTTGAAATAATATCCGCCGAGCAAGAAGTTAAAGGGACCGTCAAAGTCTGACGATACGCGAAATTCTTGTGTAAAGGTGCGGATTTGCGTGTCGTTGATATTCCGTTGGAGCAAATCAGCAGCCGTGAAGTCGGAATCCTGGTTGCTAAAGCTGTCGACACCGCGATAGGCGGTGATAGACGTTAAGCTGAGTGCGCCGGCTTCATAATCAATCTGCGCAGAACCACCATAATTCTTAATCCGGTTTTCGGAAGGCAGGTTGGTGTATACATTGTAAGAAAACGGATTTTCCGCATCCAGCCCAATACCGCCGGCCAGTGCGTTTACGATCGCTCCTGTCGGGCCGTTGAACAAGTTGGCGGCAACGCAGCAATCTTCGTTGATATTGTCATAATCGCCAATCAAACGTATTTTGAAAACATCCGATGGTTCGATCAGCAATTGGCCACGGAAACCATAACGGTTGCGCTCATTCACCTTTGTGCCCAAGTTCAGGTCATTGGCATAACCGTCGCGCTTGTTATAATTGGCAGCAAGGCTGAAGGCGATATTGTCGGCAATAGGTCCGGTAATATCTGCTTTGCCGATAATCGCGTTGAAATTGCCGTAGCTCGCCTCAACCGAACCGCCAAACACATATTGTGGTTCGCGGGTAACGATCGAGATAACACCAGCGGAGGCGTTCTTGCCGAACAATGTCGACTGCGGACCACGCAATACTTCGACCCGTTGCAGGTTGGGCAGATCGCCAATTTGCGCAGCTGAACGTGAACGGTAAACGCCGTCGATGAACACGCCAACCGACGGTTCAATACCAGCATTGTTGGCACCGTTACCAAAACCGCGAATAATAAAGTTAGTGTTGGCCGAGCTTTGCAGCTGTCCGACGCGCAATGTCGGCGCAATCGTCTGCAAGTCGGCGAGGTCGCGTACTTGTGCTTTTTCAATGCTCTCCGCACTGGTCACGGTAACTGCAACCGGAATTTCCTGCAGCGTTTGTTCCCGCTTGGTCGCAGTCACAACGATGTCATTTTCGCCAAATCCGCTATTATCATCCGCCTGATCTTCTGCATTTTCGTCGGCAGGGGCGTTATTTTGCGCATAGGCAATATTGCCCGCGCCTAAGGCGGCGATGCTGATGGTGGAGAGCATTGCGCCCTTCAATACTCGATGTGCGATTTTCATATATTCTTCTCCTGCGAAACATTCCGTTATTATTGCGCCATTTTTTTGGCTTTTCATGGGGGGAATCTTTTGCCTCTCCAAGCAATGTTATACCCTTAATCGGGCGTTCCATCGCCTTAGCTATAGCTGCATTGCCGTGCAAACATATAGTCAGCTTATCATGCAAAAAGACGTATATGTTACATATTTGTCACGCCTGAAAAAAGCGGCTATAAAGGCGGAGCTTTGGCACCATACAGCAATGATATGCTCTCCAAATCAATCGCTTGCCGGGCCGGACGTTCCGCCATGACGGCGAACATTTCATCGCCGCGGTCGGTTCGTTCGACATTCATAGATGCAAAAATTGCCATGATCAAACCGGAAAAAGCGTATAGGCGGTAATCCTGCCACCCCCGTTCCCGGTCGGCGGCTATGCCCCGTTCGAGCAGCTGTGCGAGGTAATGATCGAATAATGCAGCTTCTTCGGCGCGGCGGATTTCGGGGTCGGCAATGGAAGTTCCGATAAAATAAGCAAGATCGGTAAACGGGCAACCGGCGCTTACAGTTTGCCAATCAACGACTGTCACATTTCCATTGTTTGCAAACAGCAGATTATCGAGCCGAAAGTCCCCATGAACAACGCTTTGCGCCGATGGCTCCTTGTCAAGATAAATGCCGATATGAGCCGATAGCTGTTGCCCTATATCCAAAATCCGTTCATCGAGCCGCCCGACATAACGGTCCCGAAATCCGGTATAAAGCGCGGGCAGCATCGTGCGCACAAGTTCCTTATTCGCGGTGCCATATTGCAACCAATGATAGGCGGATAATGACGGACTGTTCCAATGTGCGGCATGCAAATTTGCAAGCTGCGTTATCGCGGCCGACAGCTGCGCATGGTCCGCGCCGCCCAGTTGGTCACCCTGCTGCGCCGGGCTGCAATCCTGTAACAGCAGCGCGAAATCAACGCCATTATCGTCCAATTCAGCATGATAACAGCCGGGACATTGCACCGGCGTCTGGCGGGCCAGGTCGCGATACCAACTGATCTCCAATTCATAATTACGGACCAATTTGGCGATATGCCTGCTGGCGTCGTCCATGGCGGGGCATTTGGCAATGATGGTTGACGGCAGGCCCACCTCCGGCACGGCCTCATCCCAATTCAGCGTCAGCCGAAAACTATCGCACATTTGCCCTGTACCAATGGCGGCATAATGGAAATTCTCCAGACTGTCGGCTGGTGCATTCAACTTATCGGCGATCCATGCCGCATCCATTTGATCGGGGTGTAGCGGGATCATGGTGCACCGCCGATCATGGGACGCAGTGGGAGGGGACTATGCCGTACCCGATCGATACACCGGCTACGAGCGCTATTTGCCATGCCCATTTGCGGGAGAACTTCCATTGCTCGCGCAAAAAATATGGAACCATTAGTGACATATCCATCGCGAAAATCAGTCTCGTAAAAATTCCTATCGGTCCCGGCGAATGCGATCGGTTCGGGGCTTGGATGGATGGAGTAATCATCCTTCTTGGTAATCATATCCCGCTCTCCTCGATAGAAGAGATTAACGAGGTTTTTCTGTGGTGCAAGCCTGTGTCTCACCCGCCGACAGTCTCCATTCCATGAATATTAATCGTTTGATTAAAGTGGTTTGACGCGAGTTTCCATTACGGATTCTAACTTTTCCATGTTATTGTCTGATCATGGAGTCGAGAGTGAGGAGAGTGACAATGCGTAAATTTGCTTTTCATATAATGGGTGCTGCATCATTGGGTCTATGCTTGGCGGCCCTGGTACCGGCGAGCCCTGCCGTGGCGCAAGATAGTCAGGAAGACGAAGCTGCAGAGAATAACATCATCGTTACCGGCACGAGAGTGCGTCAGGGCGGCGCGCAGGATATAAAGCATTTTCGCTCCCTGGCGCTGAGTGCGCAAACTTTGCCGCGGCCGGAGTCGCTCACCTTGGAAGGGCTATTGGGCGAGCATGATCTGGACTTGCCCGCTGACCGGCAATGTGCACAGCTATTTTGCCTTTCCGGGCATGCCATGACCGCCAATTTGCCAACGCGTCCTGATGACAAATTGTTCGTTGGCCTTGGCTTTGCCACCAATATTGATGCTGACAGCTGGCGCCGGGAACCGATTAGTCTGATGGCTGTCGTGGACCGGTCGGGATCGATGAGCGGGCAGCCGATTGAAACGGTGAAAGCCGCACTGAAGCAAATTGTTGAAGAGCTGGGCGATGACGACCGGATGGGCATTGCGATTTACGGCACCCAATCGCTCGTCCACCAACAACCGATAGCAGTGAAGGGGAATAAAGCACAGCTACTGGCCGCGATCGACGCCATAGATATTAACGGTTCGACCAATATGGAGGCCGGTCTGAAAATTGGTTATGATGCAGCATTTCGGGAAGCGGCGCAGTTTGCTGGCAAAACGCGGATGATGCTATTCACCGATGAACAGCCCAATACCGGCAATACCGACAGCGGCAGTTTCATGGGTTTGGCGCGGGACGCCTCGCTGCGGGGCATCGGCCTGACGACTATTGGTGTTGGTGTTCAATATGATGGCGCACTGGCGACCAAGATTTCTAGCGTACGGGGCGGCAATGTCTTTTTCCTGACAGGGCAGGATGATGCGAGGCAGGTGATAACCAAAGAATTCCGGAATATGGTGAGCGAAGTTGCGCATGACATAATTATCACCATGACCCCGCGCGGCGGCTACAGCGTATCGGGCGTGTTTGGTGTGCCGGACGGGTTAATGCAATCTGGTAAAGATGGGTCGGTCAGCATCACGGTTCCAACGGCCTTTTTGTCGTCCAATGGCGGTGGCATTTTTGCGTCATTGGGCAAGAATGACAAAAGCAAATATCTGCCCTCGGCACGAATTGATGACGGGTTGCCGCTAATGACAGTGGCGCTCAGTTATGTGAGCGCGGTTGATGGAAAACAAGGCAATGATGAGATTGCAATCACGGCACCTGATGCGAAGCCTGCCGAAAAATTGCGGCTCGCGCATATGCTGGTCGATCAATATTTTGTGTTTGATGGCGCGACCCGCGCCTATCATCAAAATGGCGATGCAAAAACGGCTTACCGTCTGCTCGACGGGTTGAAAGGGCGCGTGAATAGTTCTGATTTGTCCGGCTTGGACGATGAAAAGAAATTGATCGAAACTATGCACGGAAAGGCTGCATTATTTGCAGGCTATGCCGGAGAACAGCCAAAGGAGCTGCGCCCGCTTGCGGTGATCGGCAAATGGCAGGTGGTCAGCCATAATGGCGTAAAAGACCTTCGCCGCGGCGATGTTGTCGAATTCACCGATGACGAAGAGTTTGTCACTTACTTTAAGACACCATATCGCGGCGAAAATGAGATGTGGCAAAGTTTCCAAATTAACGAAAAGCAGATTTCTGTTCCCGACGGCGACTTGTTGGTCGATTACCGAGTGACCGGCAATGTCCTGCGGATGGAGTCGCCCGACGGATTTGTCAAAATCATCCTGCGCCGGGCGGGAGATGCCGATACGGAGATTTGAGAATTCGGAGAAATGGTGCCGGCTGCAGGATTCGAACCCGCGGCCCTCTGATTACAAATCAGATGCTCTACCAACTGAGCTAAGCCGGCGCTGTTTTCTGGTTCTTTGTTCAAACCTGACGCGCCCATAGCCTCAAATGACCCCAAAGGTCCAGCCCTCAGTTGCGGCTATATGCATATTTAGTTTTTCTGGATGCCAAAATGCCTCATTTCCGGCATTTTTGCGGAGCCATGCTGCGGTAATCATCGCATCGGTGCTATGGTCATCATAGCGGGAAAGCGCCACGGGGGCAGGGGAATCGAGCGCCGCCAAAGCCGAAAGCAAAGTTGCCCGGTCGCGAATCTTGCTGCGTCCGGCGGGCATACCGGCGGCCCGTGCCGCCATTGTGGTGTAAATTTCGGCCAACATGGGACCGCGTTTCGGCACCGGGTCAAATGGCCAGATAGGAATATAGCGGCCAATTTGGTGCAGCATCCGCATTCCGGTCAGTGAGCTTTTGCCGACTTGTCCGGCACCGACCAGATTGAAGCAGCTCCAGCTATTGGCTTGCCGGGTTGCGCGTTGATGCGCCTCGACCAGGCGAAGCCGTCCGGTTCCGCCGATGAACAAATCGCCGACATGATCCTTGCTATGGCGGAAATGCCGCTGGCCTTCCGGATGCGACAAGAAACTGCCAGCGGTTAGATGCGGATCGGCCGCGCATATCCGGTCGATAAATGCCCATAATGATTTCGCGTCGGCCGGACTGTCATCCCACTCTGGGAAAAAACATCCTTCATCCGCGAAGGGGAAGCCAAAGGACAGGTCCAAGCCCACCAAAATATCCGCGTCATCCCCTGCCAGTTGCAACAGCCATTCCCCCACATCGGCGCGCGACCAGCGGGGTTGAGGTGATAAAAGGGCGGGCGGACCATCTGGGCCTATATGCGCAACGGCAATGCCCGGTGGACGCTCTGCCGCAGCGCCGGACCAATCAACACAGGCAAAGTTGGAAAAGCGGCGCATGGGCTGTTATTGGCCATTTCTATCAATATTAAAAAGCGGAAAAAGAAAAAGGGCGGTAAACCGAGAGGCCCCGCCCTTTTCCGTTCAAATTTATGTCTGCTTATTTTTTAGCAGGTGCCGTGCTTGCCACTGGTTTTTTGGCCACTGGCTTTTTGACTACTGGTTTTGCGGCTGGTGAGGCCGCTGATTTTCCAGATTGGACATCATTCAAAACCTTCGCCGCTGCATCGCGTCCGCCAAGGCCAAAGGCCAAAGCGAAAGCAACCGCGCTGCCGATCATCAACGCGCCAAAGGCATATTCAACGATCGGGCTGCCAATACCCATTTGTTGCAAGCCGATGAAGATAAACAGGCCGACCGTCACATAATAGACGACTTTCTGCGCAATGCCTTCACCCGACGCGGCGCTGATCAAATTGCTTAAGATGCGGGCGATGACTACGCCAAAAGCGATGAGTACTGCACCAAAGACCACGCTACCTGCTTTTTCCAATACGGTTTCAAGCATGCCGGTCAACTGCGGGAAGCCCAGCATATTGGTAGCCGCAATCGCAAAGAAGATCATGATCGCAATCGAAGTGATGGCCGCGATCAAACCCGATGCGCTGCGGCCTTCCGGCAATACGCCCAATTCGGCAATCGCACGGTCCGCACCCAAACCTGGCAATACCTCTTGCAACAGGCCCGATACCCAGCGGGCGATGACAAAGCCAAGGCCCAGGATCAACGAAGCGCCGATAATGAGCGGCACTGCGCCCAACACCATCGCGAGCATGGATTTAGCAGGGTCGGTAATTGCCGGAATTTTAAGCACATCGAGCGCGGCAATAGCGACCGGTATAATAATCAGGACAAAGACGATGGTAGCCAAAGTCTTGCTGATCGTTGCATTGCCGGTCACTTTATCGGCGCCGCCCAAATTGGCCCATTTGTCAAAATCAATTGTCGACAGTGATGTTTCCACCAACTCCCGCACGATTTTGGCAACCATGGTGCCGACAAAGAATATTACTGCCGCGCCCAAGAAATTGGGGACATAGCCGATGACATTGTCGAGCAAGCCCTGAATAGGTTCAATCGCGCTGGTAAAGCCCAGCCGCTGCAATATCATGATAAGACCAATCAGCCAGACCAACAAAGACACGATTTTGCCCAAAGACATACCAATGCTTTCACCATCGCCGCCCGCACGCTGTAACAGCGGCACCGCATCGACCAATTTGGCGAAAGACCATTTCGCGGCTTTGGCAAGCACCCATGTCAGCACCAATATAACCGCCACGATTGCGAGTTTTTCCGCCCAGACCATTGCTAGTTGTTGGTCAAAGGCATAGCCCATAAATTCCATATTGAAGTCCCCTTTTGCAAAGCCCCTGCGGCTTTGTTCTCCTGTGTGAGAGCATTAACACAATATGAACGATTTGACCAGCGAGGCATCCCAATAAGATGCAAAAACTTGTCACCTAATTTTCAACACCGCCCGTCCAACAACTTCCTTCCGTTCAAGCGTACGCAATGCTTCGGTCAAATCATCCAGCGAAAACCGGTGCGAAATATGCGGACGCATAACGCCGTTACGGGCAAGCTGTGCCAGCGCTGATCTCGTTCGCTGGCCCAGGTCGGGGTCGCGCCTGCTGCTTTCACCGGCGCGCATTCCGATCAAGCTATATTCCTTGATCAAGGCGTGATTTGCGGGAAAGTTGGGGACCACTCCGCTGGCAAATCCGACGATCAAATAACGCCCACCGACGGCAATGGCACGGGTCGCAGTAATAGCAAGGTCGCCGCCTACTGGATCGAAAATCACCGCTGCGCCTTTGCCGGCGGTCAGTGCCTTCACCTGTTTGGCAAGATCGGGATCGGCGGGATCAAGCGCATGGTCCGCGCCTGCCGCCAATACGGCATCGCGTTTTTCCGGCGTAGACGCCACTGCGATCACGGCCGCGCCCATATGTTTGGCCAGCTTAACCGCCGCCATACCAACACCGCCTGATGCGCCCAGCACCAGCAGGCTTTCCCCAGCCTGTATATCGGCACGGTCATGCAATCCGTGCCAAGCGGTGATCGCGGCGCTATACCAACAGGCTCCCTCTTCAAAGGACAGCGCGCTGGGCAGGGGGGTCAGAGCGGCGGCGGGCACAGCAATTTGTTCGGCAAAGCACCCGCCCTTATGTCCGCCCATCACTCGGTCGCCCAGGGCGAAATCAGTGACCCCCTCGGCCAATTCAATGACTTCGCCGGCAAATTCACTGCCGGGAACGAAGGGCGGGTCGGGGCGGAATTGATATTCGCCCTTTGTCATCAACAGGTCGGGAAAGCTTATCCCAGCGGCACGCACGGCTACGCGCGCTTGCCCTGGTGCCAGCGGTGTAACCGTCTGAGGCCTTATTTCGATGGCATCCGGCCCGGTTAAAGCGGTGCAGACGGCGGCGCGGTAAGTGCCCGTCATTGCACAGCCGCCACTATATCGCGGGTGAAGGCTTCGATATCAAAGTGGCTGCCCTCGCTGTCATATCCGCGCCGGACAATAACCATATTCAGCGACGGAATAATCACCAGATACTGCCCGCGATTGCCAAATGCGGCAAATGTGTCCGCAGGAATGCCGTCCGATTTATTCATCAACCAGAATTGCGCACCATAACCGAATTTTCCATCCGGCTGCGGGCCTGATGGTTTGCTGACATAATCGCGCCAATTTTCCGGCAGCAAGCGTTCCGGTCTCTCACCATAAGGCCACCGACCATCATTCAGATAAAGTTGCCCCAGCCGCGCCAGATCGCGGGGCGTGGTCCATACCTGACTGGACAGAATATATCGATATCTCCAGTCGCGCTCTGCCACTGTCCGCGTCATGCCAATTTTTCTGAAAAGCTCGCTCAGGCTGAGAAACGGTTTTTTCTGCCGTGAAATATTCTCTGATTTCAGCACTGCAAGCAGCGTATCGTTATTGGCATAGCGAAACACCGTTCCGGGTTTGTGTACAACCGGCCAGATGGTCGCATATTCCTCAACAGCGCCGCCACCCATGTATATCGCATCGGTGCGGTTGCCAGGGCTGTCAGAAACAAACCCGCTGCTCATGCGCAGCATATGATCAATACTAACGCTATTTCGCGGGTCTCTCAAAATGTGTGATGAATACAGATTGAGGGCATCACCTGACGCATGTTTCATATATCCCACATAAGTGGCAGCAATGGATTTCGCAACAGACCAGGTGCGCTGGCTCGTGTGCATATCATGGCCAAGCGCATATTTTTCATAGTAGATATTGCCGCCTTTGGTAATCAAAATCGCGCTGGTTTTGCCGTTGCCAAATTCGGGATTATCAAAGCCGCTGTCCGCGACCTTAGCGATTTTCTGAAAAGTAGGCTCGGCAGTAAACGGGTTTGTTTTATCTCCCATTGGCCAATACGCATTGTCGAGATGTCCCGGCGGATAGGCAGACTGTACATTCGGTGTAGGCAAGTTATTGAAGCCCTCTTCTGTCTTTAGCTGCCAACCAATGGGAAGCGATACGCATCCGTCGTCATGGCTTTGAAATTTGGCAATTCGCGGTGGGGTATTCTCTGAAAAGGCAACGGTGACCATTTTTCTCTCTTGGTCAATCTCCGCTTTTAATGTTGGCACAATATCGGCGATTTCGGGATAGATACCGGTCAGTTCATCGCGCTCAATCTGCTCAACCGTCTTGCCGCCGTTCCACAATCCGCTGCACAGAAACTGCGCTTTATAACCCGCCGCATAAGCGCGGTTCAGGGCTTGCTGCTCATCACTTTGTGCTTTCACGTAGGCAGGAAGAGCCAGCAATATCAATGCGACCAGTTTAATCCTTGCGTTCATTTCTCAACCTCTCCCAATGTTCCAACCGCGCTCTCAGCTTCACCTCAAACCCGCGTTCGACCGGCGCGTAAAATTCCTGCGGGCTCATTTCATCGGGCCAATAATTATCGCCCGAAAATCCTTCATCCCTATCATGGTCATAGGCATAGCCTTTGCCATAGCCTAGGTCTTTCATCAAATTGGTCGGCGCGTTCAATATATTGGCGGGCGGCATCAAGCTGCCCGTATCCATCGCCGATTTCCACGCTGACTTTTGTGCTTTATAGACCGCATTGGATTTGGGTGCGGTGGCGCAATAGATGCAGGCTTGCACAATGGCGAGCTCACCCTCGGGGCTGCCCAAAAACTGATAGGCTTCTTTGGCCGCGATACATTGGGCAAGCGCCTGCGGGTCGGCAAGGCCGATATCTTCGCTCGCAAAACGGGTGATGCGGCGCAGGACATAAAGCGGTTCTTCGCCCGCTACCAGCATGCGTGCCAGCCAATAGAGCGCGGCTTGCGGGTCGCTGCCGCGCATGGATTTATGCAGCGCGCTGATCAAGTTATAATGGCCATCCGCACCCTTGTCATAAACCGGCATCCGGCGGTGGAGCAGGGCAGCCATGGCGGCGGGGTCAAGCGGGCTACCCATAGCAATGGAAAAAAGCGTTTCTGCCTGATTCAGCAGGAAACGGCCATCACCATCGGCGCTGGCGATCAGTGCGCGGCGCGCGTCATCGGTAACGGGTAATGCTTTGCCTTCGGCTGCCTCTGCGCGGGTAAGCAGCGCATCGAGCGCAGGCCCATCCAACCGGTTGAGCACCAGCACCTGCGCCCGGCTGAGCAACGCGGCGTTGAGTTCAAAGGAGGGGTTTTCGGTGGTCGCTCCGACTAATGTGACGACCCCGCGTTCGACATAGGGGAGGAAGCCGTCCTGCTGCGCTTTGTTAAACCGGTGGATTTCGTCCACAAATAACAATGTCTTCTTGCCCATTGCGGAGACTTTTTCTGCCTCGGCAAAGGCTTTTTTCAGGTCCGCTACGCCGGAAAATACTGCGCTGACCGCCATATAATGCATGCCAACACTATCCGCTAAGAGTCTCGCGATGCTGGTCTTTCCTGTCCCGGGCGGCCCCCATAGGATCAGTGACGATAGCTTACCTGCCGCCACCATCCGGCCAATCGCGCCTTCGCGGCCCGTGATATGATCCTGCCCGATAATTTCGCTCAGGCTCGCTGGACGGATCCGGTCTGCGAGCGGCGCATCTGCAGGCGCTGTATCATGCGGGGCTTGCGGGGAATCATCGGCGAACAAATCGGTCATTGCGGGACAATAAGGGTATTTTGCCCGCCATGTCAGCCTGTTGTATCAGGCAATGTCAAAATAAACGGCTTAAGCGGCCTCGCGCAAAGACCGCACGCCGCGCTGCCGGATCAAGCGGATATAGGTATCAGCCACCACTTGGTTAATCGCGTCCCAGCTATAATTCAGCGACCGCGCTTCCCCGGCAGCGCCATGTTCGGCGCGGATTTCGGGATGTTCGCAATATAGCTGCAGCGCGTCGGCATACTGATTGATTGCGCCCGGTGTAATCAAACGGCCCGATTGCTTGTCCTCAACGAGGCTTTGGCTGCCGGTCGCCTTTGCCGCAACCACCGGCACGCCGCAGGCCATCGCCTCCAGCGTCACATTGCCGAAAGTTTCGGTGACCGATGGGTTGAATAAGATATCCATGCTGGCCACTGCCCGGCCCAAATCGGCGCCGCCCTGAAAACCCACAAAGGCCGCATCGGGCAGGCGCGATTCAAACCAGCTTTTTGCCGGTCCTTCGCCAATCACCATCACTTTATGCGCTATTTTGCGGCGGTTAAGCTGATCAATGGCGTCGGAAAATACGTCCAGCCCCTTTTCCATCACCAACCGCCCCAAAAAGCCAATCACCGGCACATCTTCGGCGATCCCCTGAGCGTTGCGCCATTTCAGATCGCGGCGGCCACTGTTAAAAATATCGCGGTCCACGCCGCGCGACCAGATGTCGATATCATAATTCATCCGCTGTTCGCGCAGCACCTGCGCAAAACTTTCCGATGGGGCAACCAGCGCGTCGCATTTGCGATACAGCTTACGCAGCCATGCCACCATCAGCGGTTCGACAAAGGCGAGATTATAATAACGGAAATAGGTTTCAAACCGGGTATGCACCGAACATAGCACCGGCAAGTTGCGCCGCCGGGCCCATTTCGCCGCCTGACGCGATACACGGTCGGGTGAGGAAATGTGGATTATATTCGGATTAAACGTCTCCATATCCCGCTTCACCCGGCCCGATAGATGCAGCGGCAGGCGGTATTCAGGCCGGTTCGGAATGGCCATGGACGGCACACTGACCAAATCGCCGGTGGGCGCAAATGCCGGATTGTCCACGGTGGGCGAATAGACCCGCACCTCAGCACCCTGAGCCAATAAATAGCCGACAAGGCGGTTCAGCGCCTTATTCGCGCCGTCCGTTGTCATATTATAATTGCCGCTGAACAGCGCAATGCGAAGGTCGCTTGTTTTCATCGCCGCGCTTTTATCGGGGCAAATGGAAAAAGCCAATGGGCAAGGGCAATTATTGCCGATAGATTGGCGGGGTTATGATTAGCAGCTATATCGACACCCTGCTTATCGGCGGGCCAAAACCGTTTCGCGCCGACGGGACGCAAAGCGCCATGGCACGCGAGGCAGTGAGCGCACCTGTCATGCTGCGCCGCCACGGATTTGATGGGGATCAGGTTGCCGATCCATCGGTACACGGCGGCGCGGATAAAGCAGTGCATCTTTATCCGACCGAACATTATCCTTGTTGGACGGCAAAGCTGGACGGGCATCGGTTATTGCAGGCTGCGGGCGCTTTCGGTGAGAATATCAGCGCGTCTGGCTTTACCGAATCCCGCGTCAAAATCGGCGACCGTTTCCACATTGGCGCTGCACTGGTGGAGGTGGCGCAGGGGCGTCAACCCTGCTGGAAAATCGACCATCATTTTGGACTGCACGGCCTGTCGCGAGAGATTATCCGAACGGGCCGCTGCGGCCTATATTTCCGCGTTATCGAAGAAGGCTTCGTCGCGCCGGGTGATACGATGCAACAGGCTGAGGCGGCCCCGCATGACTGGACCATTGCCCGGACCTTCAAACTGCTCGTCGCCGGCGGCCACCGCGCAGCTGGCGCAGCGGACGAACTGCGTCAATTAGCAAAGCTTGAGACGCTGGCGGAAGTATGGAGAAAAAGAGCAGCGGCGCTGGCAGGCGAGCGGTGAGGTGAGTGAGTTTGGTGGGGTATCCTTGGAATTTAAGGCCGGAGTTGCGCACGGAATTACTTGCCAATAAATGCAATGCCGATCAATCTATGGCGTGAATATATAGGGGGTTTTGTGGGTCGCAACATTTACGGGAATTACGGATATTACCAAATACGGATTTGCGCGCCTGTCTCATGGAGCTTTATGACATGGAACGGCCGCACAGCAGAAGTGGTCGCCGTGGGTTTCCGGACCGACCAAACCAACACCCGCTTCATCATCCCCGACGACTTTGAATATGACACCGACGTGTTCAGCCTGCCCAATTTGAGGGGGTATGGCGAGCTGTGGGAAGTGGCGAATGATAACCGTGATATAGCACACAAAGGCTCTACGCTAAGTCAGAGTGGGTGGATAGATAGCAAGGGAAAAGCTGCGTGAATCATTGGGCAATGCGATTAGGAGCAATATTAATGCTGTTTGGTTTATTTGGATGCAATGAAGAACTGCAGGATAAATTGGCCATTGTAAAAGGGCAAAGTTATCTGATCCCTTGGCAAGATCGCCCAGTCATAAATAATAGAACTAGGGGTACGTATGTTCGTATTTCACAAAAAGAAATCACCGGTGGTACAAAAATACAATTGAAGGTGGATCCTCGCTGGTACGAATTTCAGGTGAATAATAATTATCCTAGCTTATTTGGATATGGAGGAAAAAATATTTCAGTAAATGGAGATTTTGTAAAAATAGATACTATAATTGGTCGAGTTTTATGTGAAAAGCCGTATAATGAATACACCAAATACGTATCATGCGGTTTTCGTTTGTTAGATGAAGAAGTGAGCTGGTCGGTTAATTTCAGTTCCAAGGATATTGATCAAGTTGAGCACATAAAATCTGAGGCAGAGAAAATATTAAAATCATACAGGGAAGCCGCCAATGTTAAGTAGAGCTGCTAAAATAGCAAACGTTCAAGATTTTTTGGATAGAGGCGATTACCCAGGTGGCTATCGTTACATTGCCGAACAAATACGTAATGACTCCCGATATAATCCGAAACTGGCTGGATGGTTCGAGGCAGCTGCCGAGATAAATGGTGATCCAGATAGCTTCCTGCGCGATTATGTCTTCACAAGCAACGCCTTCGCTGCTGATCTTAATCCCGGCGATCCGGCCGTGCTTGCCGAAAATCAGCGTGTGTCTGATATTCTCGCGCGTGACGTTTTGCGCGACTACATTGAGGCGGAGCGCGAGGGATTGGTCCTTACACCGCAGGACATTTATGAGGCAGACGTTTCGTCTGCAGTCGAAGAATTTGGGCAGCGTATTGGCGCTCCCAACCGAATAAAGCCCCATGAGTGGGCGGGTGGTTGGCCTGGCGCGGTTCTTTATGATTTCTCCGTGGCGGCAGACTACCAACCTAATGTTTATGAGAATATAGTGAATTGGGATATCAATGCTCTAAAAACTCTCGCCTATCTTTCGCGTGACTTTGCCGAAGATGTTTTAGAAGAGCTGCAAAAGCTAAGTGATTTTTTCTCAGAGCAGTTTTGGAATAGCCTTCCTAATGCTTTCTCTCGGTATCCAAGCCTTTGGCTTCCAGCTATCTTCGGCACCTACTTCTTCAACCGCGACCCTCTTGTGCTCGATCTCAACACAGGTGACGTATCGCTGACGTCGCTGTTTAATTCCGCGACCTTCTTTGATCTGGATAGCAATGGCTTTGCCGAACGGACGGGCTGGGTGCGTCCGGGCGAGGGGCTGCTCGCGCTGGATGTGAATGGCAATGGCCGCATTGATAATGGCGCGGAGTTATTTGGTACGCCGACGACCGACGGATTTACGATATTGCGGCAATACGACAGCAATGGCGATAACCGGATTACGTCCGATGATGCGATATGGAATAGCCTGCTGATTTGGCGCGATGGGAATGGCGACGGGATCAGCACGCCCGACGAGCTGACCAGTATAAATGACAATGATATCCGATCGATCAGTTTGAATGATCGCGCGCCGATTGGCGCCGAAGCGAACCGCCTTGGCAATTCTATTTTGGGCATAAGCAGTTTTGTGACACAGGACGGCCGCACAGCAGAAGTGGTCGCCGTGGGTTTCCGCACCGACCAAACCAACACCCGCTTCATCATCCCCGACGACTTTGAATATGACACCTACGTGTTCAGCCTGCCCAATTTGAGTTCGGCAAATGATAATCAGTTTTTTGGGAATAAGGGGCTAGCAGTATGTTCAGATTTTTAATTATCAGCTTCCTGCTTTTTCTTTTTGGATGTGGGGATAGTGGAGTAAACAAGAGATTTGATGAAAATTCCGGAGATATTGTTAACCCTGTTATGGAGTTATTGAAAACAAAAGATGGCCAGCGACTAAATTTAGACTATATAGAGAAATATCACCCCAATTCTCTCGTTTGTTTTTTTTCTTATTATTCAACAACCGATGTACATAAATTAAATATACCTTCAAAACTAAGAGATAAATATAAAATTGTATATAACATGAAGCAGTTGCCAAGTGAGAGGTTTATCGAAGGCGGTCAATCTGGTCTAACTGTTATTTCAAATAAAACACAATATAACTATGTCTTACGATACTCAACTCCTGTCAATATTACAACAGGTGCGTCAAATTTTTGTGTAGAAGCAAAAAAATCATTTATTTTGAATATCGAAAATCCTGCAGACTGGAATAATATAAAAGCGTCAGGCTTATATGTATTTGGAGATCAATGACTTCCGGTGACATAACACTAAACTCATGATTCTATTTCCAGCGGCTTGAACCTTATTTTGGCCATTAGGATGCATAGGAAAAAAAGGCGGTGGAATTGTTTCTTATTTGATATTGTACTCCGGAATGCTTTGAGCTGGTTGCTGCGGTGTCGGCAGAATATTTCGCGCGAAGGCGCAAAGATTTTGAAGATGGCGGCGTAGAGCGGTTAGGGCTCGTGGGAGGCCTGCCCCTTTGATAATCTTTGCGCTCTTTGCGCTCTTTGCGCGAAATAAATGGCTCTGCGCCGCCCGGTATACGCTCGGCCTGTGCGGTGCGAAGAAGGTGTAGGCCTAACCCGCCGCCCCTCTGCAAAACATCTGTCACCCTTTTGTCACCTTGGGACAAATGGCGCCGGTTCAGCCTTCTTGGTCATCTGCCGCGTGTAGCCTGATCCGGGTCACGCGTTTTTCGTCGCCGTCCAATATCTCCAGGCTCCAGCCGCTGGCGTCGTGGGTTAATATGTCGCCGGTGGCAGGCACTTGTCCGGCAATGACGAAGGCGAGGCCGCCTAATGTGTCGACATCCTCCGCGACATCGGCGAGCCGAGGGTCAATCGCGGCGGCCAGGTCGTCCAATTCGGCGCGGGCGTCGCATTCCCAAATGCCCGGTGCGGTTTCGAGGAACAAAGCTTCGGGCTCGTCATCATGTTCATCCTCAATCTCGCCAACGATTTCTTCGACGAGGTCTTCGATCGTGACCAGCCCTTCGGTGCCCGAATATTCATCGACGATGATCGCCAAATGCGTGCGTGTGGTGCGCATTTCGCTGAGCAGTTCGAGAACGCCCATGCTTTCGGGCACATAGCGCGGTTGACGGATGAAGGCTTCGAGGCTGCTGGGTTGCCCCTCGCCTGCGGCAAGGACGGCGAAGACGTCTTTGATATGGATCATGCCGATGATATTATCGAGCGTATCGTGGTAGACCGGCAAGCGGCTATGGCCATGTTCGGCGAAACTGGCGGTGACGTCGGCAAAGCTGGCTTTATCTTCAACCGCGATGATTTCGCTGCGCGGGACCATGACATCATCCACGCGGTGTTCCGAAAAATGCAGCAAATTGCGCAGCATAAGCCGCTCTGTTGCGGATAAATCTCCGCCGTTGCCGGATGGCGGGTCTTCTCCGCTTTCCTCTTCATGTTCGGCGATTGCTTCTTCAAGCTGTTCGCGCAGAGTCGGTTCGTGGTCGCGGCCAAAGAACATTGTCTTTAACCGCTGCCATAATCGCCCTTCATTCTCGCTATCTGCGCCGCTACGGCTTAGGCTCGTGCTGCTTAAACTGTCACCCTCTGGCATAATAGGGGTATTTTGGCCTCTTCGTTGTTGGTCAATATTCAATATATGGATTGGGCAGGCCCAATGATGCAAGCGCTTTTATTTCCATCGCCTCCATCGCTTCGGCCTCATGGTCCGTCATATGGTCAAATCCGAGCAGGTGAAGAGTACCATGGACGATCAAATGGCTGATATGCTGGGGCAGGGGAATATTCTTTTCCGCTGCCTCCGTCCCGCATATTTCATGGGCCAAAATCATATCGCCCAGCAGGATTTCGCCATCGTCGGTATTGGCCAAGCTCTCGAGCAGCACCGCGTCAAGCATGGGGAAGGACAAGATATTGGTCGGTTTATCCTTTTGCCGATAATCGCGGTTGAGGGCATGCACTTCTGCGTTATCCGCAAATCTTACGCTGACCGACAAGGTTGCAGCGGTTTCGGTTAGGCGCGCAAAAGGTGCGACAGCAATGGCGGCCGCGACCGCCTTTTCACAAAGGGATTGCCAGTCGCTGCCATCATCCCACCGGCCTTGGGCAGATAGATCGATTTCAATCATCGCCGCCTTCATAAGCATCGACGATCCGCCCAACCAATGGGTGGCGGACGACATCGGCGCTATTAAAGCGGATGGTGCTAATGCCCTCTATCCCCTCCAGCCTGTTGACCGCATCATTCAGGCCGGATTTATGGACGCCGCCGGGAATATCCACCTGCTTAGGGTCGCCGCAAATTACCATGCGGCTGTTCATGCCAAACCGGGTGAGCATCATCTTCATCTGCGCCGCTGTGGTATTTTGCGCTTCGTCCAAAATGATAAAGCTATCGGCCAATGTCCGCCCGCGCATAAAAGCAAGCGGGGCAATTTCAATTTCGCCATTCGCGATGCGCCGCTCAACCTGTTCAGCCGGAAGGCAATCATAGAGCGCGTCGTAAATCGGGCGCAGATAGGGATCGACCTTTTCCTTCATATCGCCGGGAAGGAAGCCAAGATGCTCGCCCGCCTCCACCGCTGGACGCGATAGGATGAGCCGGTCAACGGCCCCGGTGATCAGCATCGCCACCGCCTGCGCCACCGCCAAATAGGTTTTGCCGGTACCTGCAGGGCCGAGAGCAAAGATAATGTCATCGCGGGCAAGCGCCTGCATATAGGGGATTTGCGTTGCGCTGCGCGGGACGAGTGTTTTCTTGCGCGTTCGGATCATTACCTGCGGCGCGTCGGCGCTTTTGCGGACGATGCCGTCCAGCGTCGGTTCGCTCGACATGGCGATGACCGCTTGCACGGTTTCGAGATCGATTTGCTCCCCGCGAAGGACGCGCGAATAAATATCATTTAGCACGTCGCGGGCGCGGGCGGTGACGCTGGCTTCGCCTTCGATCTGAACCTTATTGCCGCGGGCAGAGATATAGACGCCCAGCCGATTTTCTATCGCAACCAGATTCTGGTCAAATTCGCCGAAAACCCCCGTTATCAAATGGGGTTTGTCAAAGCTGATTTCGAGGCGGGACATATCGCCGGGCCTGGCTGCTGCTTTTTTTGCCATTCAGGCTGCTGCCTGCATAAGAACGTCTCCTGTTACGCTGCTATAACCAGCTTCGTTAATCTGTACCCGGACCATATCACCGATTTTCAGTCCGGGCATATCGACATGCGTGGATTGCAGCCATGGCGATTTGCCAATCAGCTGCCCTTCATACTTGCCCTTTCGCTCCAACAATATGTCGCAGCTTTGGCCAATGACCGACCGGTTAAATTCATATTGTTGTTGGCCCAATAGCTGTTGCAGCCTTTGTAGGCGTTCATCCATGATCTGGGGCGCGACCTGATCTGCCATCGTCGCAGCCGGCGTGCCGGGGCGCGGCGAATATTTGAAGCTATAGGCCGATGCATAGTTGATATACTCGACAAGCCGCATGGTATCTTCAAAATCACCATCGCTTTCGCCGGGAAAGCCAACGATAAAGTCGCCCGAAATGGCGATGTCAGGGCGGATTTTGCGCACGGCGTCGATGATCCGGCGGTAGCTGTCGGCACTATGGCTGCGGTTCATCGCTTTTAATATCCGGTCGCTTCCGGCCTGCACTGGCAAATGCAAGTAGGGCATCAGTTTTTCAACATCGCCATGCGCCGCGATCAGGCCATCTGTCATATCATTGGGGTGGCTGGTGACATAGCGGATGCGGGCCAGCCCCGAAATCCGGTCCAATGCGCGGATTAAATCCTCAAGTCCAACCGCATTGCCGCTATCATCTTCGCCGGTCCAGGCATTCACATTTTGGCCGAGCAGCGTGATTTCCTTGGCGCCGCCATCGACCAGCGCCTTGGCTTCGTCGATCAACGCGGACCAGCTGCGCGAAATCTCTGCGCCTCTGGTATAGGGGACGACGCAATAGGTGCAAAATTTGTCGCATCCTTCTTGCACCGTCAAAAACGCGGTTGGTCCCGATTTGCGCTTTTTGGGTAGCACGTCAAATTTGTCGAGGCCGGGCAAGTCTAAATCAAGCCCGCGTTTGCCAGCGGCCACGCCAGCAATCATTTCGGGCAGTTTATGATATGCTTGTGGTCCCACAACAATATCGACGCTGGGTGAACGGCGGCTAATTTCTGCCCCTTCGGCCTGCGCCACGCATCCGGCAACGGCGATCATTGGCTGGGCGCCGTTTGCCTGTTTGCGCTTTTTCCCAACACGGCCGATTTCGGAATAGACCTTCTCCGCCGCTTTTTCCCGAATGTGGCAGGTATTCAGCACAATCAGGTCAGCGTCATCCTTAGACGATGACGTCATTCCCTGCGCCGCAAATTGGTCGGCCATCCGTTCGCCATCATACACATTCATCTGGCATCCATAATTTTGCACAAAGAATGTTTTTGGGGCTTTTTTGGGCGAATCTACTGTCGTGCCTTTGGTCATAGTCTGCCCTATATACGTCTTGGCAAATGACCGCCAGCGTCAACCATCGCGCTGATCCGAGAGCGGACCTCTCCGGCGATTTCTTTGCGATTGGCATAATCGGACGGGTCAAACGGTTCGAGATAGTAAACCCGTGCCGCCATTGGCTTTAACCGCGACAGCAGCCGCCACGCATTGGCAGGCGCCGTTTCTTCGCCCACCCAAGCAATCTCATCGGTATCCTTGCCATAGCTGATAAAAACAGGCTGCACCATCATGCCCGGCGGGGGCGGCGACAATACGGCAAATAAAGCGGGCTTAAATGGGTTCAGGAAGGTGCCATCATTGGTTGTACCTTCTGGGAAAATTGTCACTGGCTGTTTGCCATCAATAGCCGCTTTTAGGTTGGCGACCTGTTTATCCACGCTCATCCGATCCTCGCGTGAGACAAAGATGGTTCGATTGAGTTTGCACAGCCAGCCAACTATCGGCCAGCTTTTAATCCCATCCTGAGCCACGAAGGTACATCCGGTGAATCCAGCAATCAGGGGTATGTCCATCCAGCTGATATGATTGGCGGCGTAAAACACATTTCGTTTCAACCGCTTTCCGTAGAAACGCGGAATGACTCCGCATATCCAGTTAATAGAATGCAAAAACATTTGCGGCCAAGGGGATGGCAAACGGAATAAGCGCCAAAGCCCATGACCGGCAATGCATATGAGCATCGACCCTATGATACCCAATGTCCGCGCGACGAACAATATCTGCCCCAATGCCAGGGCCAGCGGTTTCCTGTGCTCAATCCTTGCGGTCGATAGCAACGCCATATAGCTCCATTCGGTGATCGACGAGGCGATAACCTAATTTTTCGGCTATTACCTTTTGCAATGCTTCCAATTCAGGGTCGACAAATTCCACAACCTTACCGGTTTCAACATCGATCAAATGATCATGATGTGCTTCGGGTGCGGCTTCATACCGGGCGCGGCCATCGCCAAAATCATGGCGGTCCAAAATACCGGCCTCTTCAAACAGGCGAACGGTGCGATATACAGTGGCGATCGAGATTTTCGGGTCAACCGCAGAGGCGCGTTTATACATTTCCTCGACATCGGGATGGTCAGTCGCATCGGATATGACCCGCGCAATAACCCGTCGTTGCTCGGTAATCCGCAGACCGCGTTCGGCGCAAAGCGCTTCTATATCAATACGTGTTTCCATTGACCTACTTAAATCTCGATTTTGTTGACCTCAATGTAAGGCGTAGGGACGATTCGTCAATCAAAAGGGGGCGAAAAGCAAATGGGCCGCCCAAAAAGGACGGCCCAAGCAAAAGTGGAACCGAAATTCCTATAAAGATTATCTAATTTCTTACGCTTTTTTCTTGCGACCTGCGCCCGGTGCCCGGCCAAGGCCGATTTTCTTCGCCAATGTGCGCCGCACCTCGGCATAATCAGGGGCGACCATCGGGTAATCGGCGGGAAGGCCCCATTTTGTGCGATATTCTTCGGGGGTCATGCCGTAGTGAGTCATCAAATGCCGTTTCAGCATTTTCAATTTCTTACCGTCCTCTAGGCATACAATATGATCTTTTTTGACCGAGTTGCGAATGGGCACTGCCGGCGTCAAATCTTCGGGTTTGGTTTCAATTGAGGCTAAACCCGACAAGGCGCCATGCACATTGCCGATCAGCAATGCGATATCAGACACCGCTACACTGTTATTGCTGACATGCGCGGCGACGATATCTGCGGTCAGGGTAACCAACAATTCGGTTGTTTCATTCATTTCTTGGGTCATCATTATTTCCTTAAATCCAGCGACCAGCGCGGATTTGTTTACACTCCAGTATGGACGGCCCGATTAACATCATTGTCAGTAATCGTCAATTGATTAGTAACGCCATTGTCCAAATCGAAAAATTATGAGTATTGATTATCACTGAATAGACAAGTTCATAGTTATGGCATCGAAAGTCATACCGTTTGCGCCGGTATAATAATTTCGTCTCCGGCCTATTTCATTAAACCCCTTATTCTTATAGAAAATATGTGCTGGATTACCATCTCGTACCTCTAGGAACAGGGTCTTTCTTTCATTATTTACCATTTCTGCGATGATTTGCTTTAGTAAGATGGAGGCGATACCTTTGCGCTGCTGATCGGGGGCAACCGCGATCATCAGCAACTCTTCCTCCTCCAGCACCCAGCGGCTGATGGCAAAACCGATGACTGTATTGTCTTTGGCAATCGCGAGCCGGCTATTTGGTAGACTCAACGCCGCCAGCGTTTGAGCCGCTGTCCATGCTTCACCGAAAGCAGGGTCAAAGGCTTTTTGCATCACTGGCATTATTTCGGCGACATTATGAGCATCGCCATATTCTACCGCAATCATACCAGTATACCGGACGGCGATCCTTTCGCCGGCTTGGCATCTGGCGCACGGCCGTAAAAAGGACGCGGCGCAAGTTCATCGCTGGCCGCAATAAGGGGCCACATGGCGGCACTGGGAAGATGCTCATATGCTGCTGCGTTGCCGCGCGCTTCGGCAAATTGTTCGGCAACATCGCCGGCGATAACGGGTGCGGTAGAGATAGCCAAAGCAGCATCGGGTTTCATAGAAGCCGGATTACCGACCGGCTTTCCATCGGCAGCAAAGCTTTGGAAAAAATATTCCCCATGTCCGCCCGCCATAACGGCATCCACGGGCGTGCCACTGTTTGCCATGGCGGCAATCAATGCCAAGCAGTTATAACCAAAACAATCGGCCTGCCAGGCAAGCGCAAGCGCCTTTGCCGCTGAAATCCCGACGCGAATTCCGGTAAAACTGCCGGGGCCGATATTAACTGCGATCCGGTCTGCTCGCCCATTTTCCGGCAAAGATTGTATAAACGGAATCAGCTTTTCGGCATGGCCGCGGCCGATAACCTCATGGCGTGCGGCAACTGGTTCGTCGCCGTAAAACAGCGCGACGGAACAGGCTTTCGTTGCGGTATCAATAACCAATATGCGCGGCGGTGCAGTCATAGGGATACCGCGCTTACCGGATCACAGGATATTGTTAAAGCGTTCAAATGCGGGCCGAGGGCTGCGCTCAAAAATGCTTTCTGGATCGCCATAGCCAAGCGTAGTGATGAAATTGGCTTTGACGTTGGAGCCGGCAAAAAACCCTTCATTAACCGCCTCGGCGTTAAATCCTGACATTGGACCTGTATCAAGCCCGAGCGCCCGAGCTGCTAGGATCAGATAAGCGCCCTGCAGCGAGCTGTTTCGAAACGCGGTGGATTCAGCAAGCTCCTTATTTCCGGTGAACCAGCTTTTTGCGTCGGTATGCGGGAATAATTCGGGAAGCTCTTCATAAAAATCATAATCCATGCCGATAATCGCGGTAACCGGTGCTTTGCGAATTTTTTCCGCATTGCTGTCCATTGCCATGGAGGCAATTTTCTCTTTTGCGTCATCGCTAACACACCAGATAATCCGCGCAGGCAAACAGTTGGCCGATGTCGGCCCCATTTTCATCAACTCCCAAATTGCCTCCAACTGCTCCTGGCTTACCGCCTTGTCCAGATAGCCATTATAGGTTCGCGCTTCGCGGAATAGCTGATCTAGCGCTTTATCATCGAGAGGCGTATTTGCGGGCATTTTATATGTCCTTTATTATATTAATAGGGAGACGAGGGTGCCGCTCAGTCTAAGCCTGGCGGACTTCGGTTACTTCGGGAACATAATGTTTGAGCAGGCTCTCAATACCCTGTTTCAACGTCGCCGACGAAGACGGGCAACCCGAACAAGCACCTTGTAACTGCAGAAAGACGACCCCGCGCTGAAAGCCGCGATAAACAATATCGCCGCCATCATTCGCGACCGCTGGGCGGACGCGGGTTTCGATCAGGTCTTTTATCTGGTCAACAATTTCTGCATCGGCAGGATCATCCAAAGGCAAGTCATCATCGGCATCACCGGGAACCGCAATTGCGCCTGCGCTGCCGGGAGAAAATAGAGGCATATTGGCGGTGAAATGATCGAGTAATATGCCCAGTATATCGGGCTTCAAATAGGACCATTCGACACCGGGCGCGGCAGTCACAGAAATAAAGTCGCGCCCGAAAAATACGCCGGTCACATCGCCCAGGTCAAATAAGGCTTTGGCCAAAGGAGATATTTCTGCTTCTTCGGGGCTCGCAAAATCGCGCGTTCCGCTATCCATAACGGGCCGCCCGGGCAAAAATTTGACAGTGGCGGGATTTGGCGTGTTTTCGGTTTCTATCAACATGCTTTCCATGTGGTGAGTGACGCCGCAAAGTGCAAGAGCGTTTTACTTGACAGATTAGGGCGCGCAGCGGACGGTGTTTGCGACAGGAGAAACTGATGGCAATATTTGACGGCAAAACTGCATGGATAACGGGCGCTTCATCGGGAATAGGCGAGGCGCTGGCCAAGGCATTTGTGGCGACCGGGGGAAGCGTCATTTTGTCAGGGCGCAACATGACCGAATTGCAGCGCGTAGCCGTGGAAACAGGTGCGCCGGAGAAATGCCTTGTTCTTCGTTTCGATACAACGGCATATGACAAGCTGCCCGAATATGCCCAAAAAGCGATAGATTTTAAGGGGCGCATCGATGTGCTGGTCAACAATGCCGGTATATCGCAACGGTCGCTCGCCATTGATACCGATGCCAGTGTATATGACCGGATCATCGACGTAGATCTGCGCGCGCCTATTGCCTTGACCCAAGTGATGCTGCCTCATTTGTTGGAAAATGGCGCAGGGCATGTGGTCATGATTTCCAGCGTTGCGGGAAAAGTCGGTGTGCCCATGCGCACCGCTTATTGTGCCGCAAAACACGGTTTGATCGGTTATAGTGATGCGCTGCGCAGCGAAGTTGCGGGGCAGGGGGTCCATGTTCTCGTGGTAACGCCCGGATCGGTGCGCACCAATGTGTCGCGCAATGCGCTGAACGCGGATGGCAAGGCGCGCGGCATGAGTGATAAGGCGATCGATAATGGTATTGATCCCGATGAAGTCGCGCGGTTGATTTGGGACGGCGTAAGCAGCGGAAAGCGGGAGCTGTTAATTGCAGAAGGTGTTGAGGCGACGTTGCCGCAGCTGCGCGCGCAAGACGCTGAAAAATTGTTCGATATGATCGAAGCGATGGTCGCGCAGGGATATGTGGAAAAAATGCAGGCTGAATAGCTGCTGGTGAGCTGCTAGGCAGTGTTGCTCAACCCTATCCGCGTGCCGCTCGTAGCGCGGCCCCTGCCGCAAAAGGGGATAATGCGGTCATAGCCAGCGATGTTGCCGCCAATAATTGTATCGCATTGCCCGGCGTTTCACCCAAAGTTCCAGCGCCAAATATCAATACAGGCACTGCCATCGGCACAAGCAGCAAACCGCCCAGCGCACTCGCGCCCTGAAGCCCGGCGGTCAGCGCGGCTATCGTTACGCCCAGCCCGGACAAAGCGGGCAGAGCAAAGGCGAGCGCGAGAAGCAGCATCGGCAATTTCCCCTCTGGCAATCCGATCAATGCGGATGCGACGATGGTGGCCAACAGCAAGGGCAGACCAAAGGCCATAATTTGCCCCGCGATTTTGGCGCTTGCGATCATTTCATCGGACCAGCCGCGAAGCGACAGTTGATCCAATATCCCTGCTTCGCGGTCCGGCAGGATGAGACGTTCAATCGGCAGCAAGCTGGATAGCAATGCAGCGACCCATAAAATGCCCCCACCAGTTTTAGCCAGCAGCAGCTTGTCAGGACCAGTCACAAAGGGGAATAAGGTTGCAACCGCCAGATAAAAAATGATCGGCAGCCACAGTCCGCCGCCCGTCCAGGCAAGGCGCATTTCGCGCAGCACAAGGTTAAGAAATCCGCTCATGCTGCTTTCCGCCCGGTGCCGAGGGTGATGCTGTCAGTTACATTGATGCTCGGTGATTGATGCGCCGCAACCAAAGCTATTCCGCCGCTGCCTGCATGACGCAGCAACGCCTGATCCAGCCGGGCGCAATTGGCGCTGTCGAGGCCATTATAGGGTTCGTCGAGCAACCAAATATCCGCGCCGCTGGCAATGACCCGGGCGAGGCTGGCGCGGCGGCGCTGCCCGGATGACAAATATCTTACGGGTACATCGGTTAGCGCGGTCAGGTCCATGGCGGCCAGTGCGTTATATTGATTATCCGCATTTGCCCCATCCATATTCGCCCAAAATGCGAGCGCTTTTTCCAATGGCAAGTTGCTATCCAGACCAAGATTCTCGTCAGATAGCGCCATATTGCCTTCCACCGAGACCTTGCCAGACACATTGGGTAACAGCTGCGCGACTATGCGTAGCAGCGTCGACTTTCCGCTGCCATTTGCACCCCGGACCCAGATAATGTCATTGGCCTGCGCCGACAAAGAAAAGCCTTGAAATATGATGCGGTTGCCGCGGATGACTGCGACATTTTCCATTTTTATATATGGTGATGATGCTTGACGTGACCGCATGGCACGACATAGGCATAAAGCGGCTTTGCGGTCCAGAGGCTTAACTATATCCGCTACCCCAATCACCGATAAAGGAATAGAATATGGCCATTACCAAATTGAATGAAACAGAGCGCGAAGCGGCTTTGGCACAGCTGCCGTTATGGAGCTATGATGCGGATGCCGATGCGATTTGCCGTAATGTGAAATTTGCCGATTTTGCAGAAGCCTTTGGCTTTATGGCGCGGGTGGCAATTTATGCGGAGAAAGCGGACCACCATCCCGAATGGTTCAATGTATATAACCGGGTGGAAATCAAATTGACCACGCATGACGCAGGCGGTGTGTCGCAGCGCGATATTGACCTTGCAAAGCAGATTGATAGCTGCCGCTAACCCTTGGGTTGTTCCGAACCGGCCAATATATGCGCTAGATCGCCAGTCAAGCTGACTTTCTGCTTGCGCAGGCGGCCGGGCATCCACCGCGCGGCAAAGGCCATTTGCTTGGCCATTTTATTGACCGGCGTATGCACTTTATCACCGTGAACAGCAGCCCATGCAGCCGGACCTATGATCGACACAGGGCTAACCATGACGCCTGAGGATTCCAGCATTTCCTTGCCCGACATATTGCTGCCTTCGGCAACGGCGGAGATGATATTCGTGTCGATAAAGCCTGGCATCAAGCAGCGCGATTTAATCCCGTGCCGCTGAAATTCAATATCGTGGGATTCGGCAAGTCCGCGGACGGCGAATTTTGTTGCGCTATAAACGCTCAAATCGGCAATGCCATATATGCCGGCTGCTGAAGCAGTGTATAAAATGCAGCTGCCCGGAGTGGCTTTTAACAGGTCAAAGCAGGCGCGCGTACCGCTGATCACACCGGTTAGGTTGACGGCGATCATCGCGTCGATATCGGCATCGGCCATTTCTTCAATCGGTCCGCCTTTGCCAATGCCGGCATTGTTAAAAAATACATCCATCCGCCCGCCCGACGCGGCGGCAAATTCGGCAACAGCATTCTTCCATTGCGCACGGTCGGTGACGTTGAGCATATGGACCGAGCTTTGCCCTTCAGGCAGCATTGCCGATGTTTCGGCCAAACCCTGGGCGTCGATGTCAGCCATGCCGATAAACCAGCCGCGCTCTGCAAAATAACGAGCAACTTCGCGGCCTAAGCCCGATGCGGCACCTGTTATGAAAATGCTTTTGCGGTTTTCGGCCATTGCGACTCTCCCTGTTAAATTACTCTTCCTACTATCACGCGACAGCAATTTGGGGTTGCGGTCAAGCGCTTCTTGATGTTGTCGCTCGCCCGCGTTAGGCCTTTGTGATCAAGGAGACATGTGATGCACCGTATTTTTGCGCTAGCACTATTTGCCGCATTTTGCCTTTTGGCTCAGCCAGCAAAAGCAGATGTTGCGATGACATTTTACAGCCATGATTTTGGCAGCAAATTCCCGCACGCCTTTTTCACGGTAAAGGGCAAACTCGACAGCAATGGGAAAGCGGTCGATGGCAGTTACGGTTTCACCGCCACCAGCGTTTCTCCAGCGATTTTAATGGGCAGCGTGAAAGGTGCGGTGCAAACGCCAAAGCCCAGCTATATTGCCAAAAGCAACGCGCATTTTACGGTGCGATTGTCCGATGCCGAATATGCCAAGGTGATGGCAATGGTTGGCCGCTGGCAGGCATTACCGGGTAAAAGCTATAATTTGGGCAAGCGAAATTGCGTTCATTTCATAATGGATGCGATCAGTATCGCCGGATTGAAATTAAATCGTCAAACCAAATATAAGAAAAAGCCGAAATCATTTTTGAATGAGGTGATGTCGCTTAATCCCGGCCTATCACTTTAGGAGGCGATGATATTTATGAGTTTACGGCCTAAATCGCTTTGAAGTCTTTTGCATAAATATGCCAAGTGAATATCGCCGCTGCGCCGCGGTGCGGACGCCAATCATCAGCGATTGCCCTCGTTTCCTTCTCGGATGGGCGGGCTGGTAAGGCGAGCAGGCGTCCCACACCCTCTTGCACGGCCAAATCCCCCGCAGGCCAAATGTCGCTTCGTCCTTCGGCAAATAGAAGGTAAATTTCCGCCGACCAACGGCCAATTCCTCTCACCCGGGTCAAATAGGCGATCGCCTCTTCATCATCATCGGGCAGGGCGTCTAGCGGCAAGCCGCCGGACAAAATCAACTCTGCAAGCGAACGCGCATAGCCTTGTTTTTGACGGCTAAGGCCGCAAGCCCGCAGCGTGTCAAAATCCTGCGCAATAAGTTTTTCTGCAGGACAATTTTCGCCGAGCAGCGCTTCCAGTTTTTTCCAAACGGATGCTGCCGCGGCGACGCTGACCTGTTGCCCCACAATGGTGCGTAGCAATGTTTGATAACCGCGCGGGCGGATGCGCGGTTCAGGATATCCGGCAAAAGCTACGGCGTCGGCAAAACGAGGTTCCACAGATGCCAGATGCGTCAGTGATTGCTCAATCTGTTTTGCCGAAAGTCCCATTATTTCAATTTCAACAAGGCCATCGGCGGACCGAAAATATCCGGGCTAACTTCCCATGACAGCTTTTTCATCCCACCCTGATCGGCGGGGCCTTCTTCGGTATTATTTGCCAGTATTTCGGCGTCGGTGGTCAGCGTGAATGTGCCTTTGACTGCAACAGGTTGTACTTTTGGTTCCTGACCCCGCATCATGCCCGTCATGGCACTGCCGCCCATCATCGCCAGTAGCGAAAAATCCGGGTCGCTGTGAAAAGCCGGAGCCTCGACCCGCAACCGGCCATCGTCCCATCGCGTAATGTGGATCATCGGTTGGCCAATGGCGTAGCGCGGGATGACCGGGAAAGCAAAATCATCGGCCAACTGGCCCTTAGTGGTGTAATCGACCATAAATAGCCCGTCACCGAGATGCTCGACCTTATTCCATCCTGCGAGCCGCTCCACCTCTTTGGTGAACCGCTCAATCGTTTTGGGGTCTTTGGGGTCAATACCGCCGAGCAGCATCGCAAATATCTTTTTCTGTTCTTCTTCGCGTTTTTTGCGGGCGGCCTGTGCTTCATCCCATTCTGCCCTTTGTTCCTCCACCTCAGCTGCGGTGCATTCACGTTCAGAAAAATCAGAATCCTCTACTTCTTCCCTGACAGCTTCGACTGCCGCCGCTGCTGCTTCTGCCGCGGTTTCATCGCTCTCATTTGTATCACTATCATCTTCATCCGGTTTGGCCGGTGCATCCTCTTGCACCAGCTCATAATCTTCCTGCGCCGTCGCGCTGGCCGCAGTGCCCGTCTTGCCCAATTTGATTTTTGCTAAAGCCGCTTCATTCCTGTGGCTTTTCTCATAGGCAGTCAGCTTTTTCTGAGCCTTTTTTTCTTCTTCTTTTTTCGCTTCTTCGGTTTTGGGATCAGGCGCTGGGCCCCAGCAGCTGGCCTCAAATTCACCTACCGCACCTTCGTCGCTCAATGATTCGCCGAGCATATTGGCAAGGCCCAGCAACTGGATCTGCCCTTTATAGGAAAAGCTGAATTCCCCGGATTTCATCACGGTCATTTCCGAGGTAAATTCGCCCGGCAGGATCAAACATCCGCTCAATCCGAGCGGCGCGATGATAGCGAGGCCCAATGCTGCGTATTTACGTAACTTCATTTTATACCCCCAGCTAATTCTTGGACCGTGTTGCCGCGGCGTAAAGTGATATCGCCGCAGCATTGGAGACATTGAGGCTTTCCATCGCGTCGCTAATCGGCAGCTTGGCGATTTGATCGCAATGTTCAAGCACATTATGCCTGATCCCGTCGCCTTCTGCGCCCAGTATCAAGGCATTGCGGCCGGGAACCAATGCATTTGACAGCGTTTCTTCGGCTTCTCCGTCAAGCGCGATGCGCCAATAGCCCGCCTCGGCAATTTCCTCCAACGCCCGGGCAAGATTTACGACGCGGATCCATGGCACCATCTCCAGCGCACCTGAAGCGGCCTTTGCTAGCACGCCAGTTTCAGCGGGCGCATGCCGATCCTGCGTGACAATGGCAACGGCGTCAAATGCGGCAGCGCTGCGGAATATTGCGCCGACATTATGGGGATCGGTCACCTGGTCGAGCACCAGTAAGGGCCGAATATCATCGCTATCATACGGCAACACGTCGGCCAGCCATTGATCCTCCAGCGGAGCGACCTCTGCAACGATGCCTTGATGCGGCGCTTCCTTGGGCACGAAGCGGGCAAGATCGGTCACTTCGGCAAATTGAATGGGCAGGCCAGACGGCAGGTCTAACTGGTTCAATGTATCGCGTGTCGCCCATATTTTATGAATGACCCGCTCTGGATTTTCAATTGCGGCGAGCACCGCATGGCGGCCCCAAAATTTAGGATTGCCATTGATGGAAGCTTTGCCGCGGCGGCGCTGGCTTTTATGTGATGCCATGAAAAAGGGTACCTGAAAAAATATGGAAGAAAAAATGCCTTATTGCGCTTTCTTTCTCATCTCAAGCATTGACAGGCAAGCGCCGTTTCGCCATTGGGCTGCTTCGCCTTTCGGTTGCGCCTAACCAGCGCTTGAAAAAACCTTGGGCAACGTGGACAGGTGGCCGAGTGGTTAAAGGCAGCAGACTGTAAATCTGCCCGGTTTTCCGTACACTGGTTCGAATCCAGTCCTGTCCACCACTTACCCCTACATTGCCAGTCGCCACAGTCCGCTGAAAGCCGCATTTAAGCTAGGCTTTATTGCCCTATGCTGTCCGCATCTATCCGCTTGCATTTGCCCTTAACCGGCTTACAGTGTGGGGCAAATGTGGGGCAGGATTTGGTTTGCCCCACATTTTGCAATTCGGAATTTGGCCTGAAAACTGTGGGGCAAGATTTATGGGGAAATTGACAGCTAAGTCTTTTCAAGCTGCGCTGGCGACGCCGGGAACCTATCAGGACGGGGATGGTCTATACCTGAAAGTGCGCGCTGGTAAGCAAGGCAAGGCAGCAAGCGCGCAATGGACGGTGCGTATCCAGCATGACGGAAAGCGCCGCGATATTGGGCTGGGCAGTGCCCGGCTTGTGAGCTTGGCCGATGCAAGGGATAAGGCCCGCGAGGCGCGGCTTGCGATGAAAGTGCAGGGGCGCGATATAGTGACCGAACGCCGGGACGCCGCCGCTGCGCAGATTACGTTCTGAGAGGCGGCAATCCAATATCATGGCGAAAATGAAGGCGGGTGGAAAAGCGATGTCTATCCCCGGCAATGGCTGGCTTCATTGGAAAATTATGCCTTCCCCAAGCTGGGCAGCATGGCGACCGGCACAATAACGGCGGCGGATATTATCGGCGCGCTTACCCCCATATGGCAGGATATTCCCGAAACGGCGCGGCAAGTGCGCAACCGGATTTGTGCCGTGCTCGATTATGCCCATGCAAAGGGCTGGCGTTCCAGCGAAGCGCCTTCGGGAAATGGCAGCCTGAAAGCAGGGCGCGGCCTGCCAAGGCAGGTAAAGGAACGCAGCAACCGCAAGGCGATGCCCTATGTCGCTGTCCCTGCCTTCCTGTCCAGTTTGCGCGCCAAGCCTTCCTATGGCCGCTTGGCGCCGCACAACCTATCTGGGGACAGCAGATAAGCCGGGCGAGCGGGCGGGCCTTATGCAGGCATGGGGGCTATACTGTGGGGCAAAGGGGCAGGCGGGGGAGATTGTGCCTTTTGCAGGGCAAAGCAAATGAAAAATAGTAATTAAGGGCAGGGGATAGGCAGGCCAGCCGAGATAGTATGTGCCGCTTTTCCGCTTCATTCCGCGGGTTCGGCGATGGACCAGATCAAGTATCCATTGCAGGAATAGCGCCATATTGGCCGATTACCTTGCTGGCGAGCGCTTGCCCCTTAGCGATTGCGTCTTGGGCGGTCATGCCTGCCACGCGCCCGCCCAGATAGCCCGCGTTGAAGGCGTCGCCGGCACCGCTGCTGTCAATGACGGTGACGAGATTCGCGTCGAAATGTACGGGCGCTTCACCGGCGCGAGACAGCAAACATCCTTTTTCTCCGGCTTTCACGACCACTTCGCTGCATCCTGAATCGGTCCAGCGGGCGGCAATTTCGGCTTCTGACAATTGCTGCTCATGCAATTGACATTCATCGACATTGGTCGGCAGGCCGATATCGGTCACGGCCATTGCGCGTTGTGACCACATGCGTGCTTCGGCAAAGTTTGCCCATAAATTGGGACGAAAATTGCTATCATAAGCAACTTGGCCGCCATTTTGGCGCAGGGTAGCGGCCAGATCGAGCAGTTTCCTGCGGCCATCGTCGGGCAGGATAGCCAATGTAATCAAGCTAAAATAAAGCAGATTGGCTTTTTGCGCCGCAGTAATGACGGCATCCATTTCAGGCAGGGAAAACATGTCCCGTGCCGCGCTGTGGTCGCGCCAATATAAGAAGCTTCGCTCACCTTTATCGTCCAAATGAATGGCATACATCCCCGGACTGCGCTGCGGGTGGCGCAGAATGTGATTTGTGTTCAAACCTTCTGCGGCCCATGCGGCGATCAACGCGTCACTAACCGGATCCGCGCCAACCGCTGTTGCATAGGCAACATCATGTCCCATGCGGGAAAGGTGAATGGCGGTGTTCAAGGTATCACCGCCATATTGAACCCCATGTGCGCCGCCACGCGTATGATATTCAAGCATGGCTTCGCCGAAGATAAATATTGTCAATGGATACTGCCCTAGGAGAAAAATGTCCCGCCGTTGATATCGACGTTCGTGCCGGTGATAAACGACGCTTCGTCTGAGAGCAAGTAGGCAGCCGCATCGGCCGGTTCATGGGCAATGCCTTGACGGCGCAGCGGCGTTGCATTGGCGACATTTTGCCGCACCTCATCCTTGGTAAATTTGTCGTGGAATGTGGTGGCAATCATCCCGGGGCATAGCGAATTTACGCGTATGCCCTTTGGCCCCAATTCCTTCGCCATGCTGCGCGTAAAGGTCATCACTGCGCCTTTGGAGGTTGCATAGGCGCTGGCCCCGGGGCCGCCGCCATCGCGACCGGCCTGTGATGCGAAATTCACAATAGCGCTGCCTTCGGGCATATGGGGGACGACGGCTTTGGTAAGCAGGAATGTCGACGTCATATTCAGCCGCATCACATGTTCGAAAAAGTCATAATCCATTGCATCCAATGGCCGCCGCTCCACCATGCCGCCTGCAACATTAACAAGCAGATGAATGTCGTTGCCAAAAGCTTTGACCGCAGCATCGACTAGAGCAGTTACCTCTTCGGGCTTGGTAACGTCGGCTTTGGCGATAATGGCTTTTCCGCCCGCTTTTTCAATTTCCGCCAATGTATCTTCTGCTTGCGCGGCATTGCTGTGATAGTTGATGACGACATTGGCGCCTTCGCGTGCCAGTTTAACACAAACGGCGCGGCCAATGTCACGGCTACCACCTGAAACAATTGCTGTTTTGCCTGCAAATCTGCTCATATTTTTAATCCTGTTCTTTCTATAGGGAGGTGACCTGTTACGGGTCGTTGCTCAGTTTATGGTTTTTGGTTTCAACGGTTTAATTTCGGGGCAGAATATCAGCACCGAAAGCACAGTCATAATGGCTAGCCCTGCGCCAATGGCGAAGGCCGGGGCATAGCTTGTCTCTGTCAATTGCGGGATAAAATAGGTTGATCCTGCCACCGCCAGTTTCGCCGCCATGCCGGAAAAACCGGCTAAGGTCGCGACTGATTTGCCGCTGTAAAAATCGCTGGGTAATGTTTGAATATTACCAACGGCGACTTGAAAGCCAAATAGGATGATCGCCATCAATGCCACAGCAATTAACGGTGAGGATGCCTGCATCGTTGACAGCAGGGATATGAGCATGATCAGGCCGCCCAAAGCGATAACCGATTTACGGGTTTTATTTGTCGACCATCCTTTTCCAAGCAAACGGCCTGCCAAAATGCCGCCAAACCAAGCGCCTAGCATCGCGCCGACATAAGGGATCCATGCGTAAGTAGCGATTTCCTCCACCCCAAAACCATAAGTTTCGTTGAGGTAAAGCGGCAACCATGTGATGAATAACCACCAGATTGGGTCCAGAAAAAAGGAGGCCATGATGACGCCCCAGCTCTCTTTGCGCCATAATATCTCGCGCGTATCGGGCGCATAATCAGCAGTTTCATTGGTTTCGACATTACGCTGTCCGGTCAGAATATATTCGCGTTCCTCGGCGCTGATCCATGGATGTGCATCGGGGCCGGATTTATAGATGATGAGCCAAGGCACCAACCACAGGAACCCGAGCGCACCGATCGCGATAAATGTCGCTTGCCAGCTTTCCAGAAAGACAAATAAAAACCCAACCACCGGGGCAGAGACAATGCCGCCGATGGCCGCTCCTGAATTGAAAATACCTTGCGCCAATGCCCGCTCGTTGATTGGGAACCATTCGGCGTTGGCCTTCGTCGCGCCTGGCCAGTTGCCAGCTTCTGCCAAGCCCAAAATCCCTCGGAAGATAGAGAAGGTCAGCAAGCTATGAGAAAAAGCATGCAGCATTGTGGCAATGGACCAGACGACGATAGACAGCACGAAACCGAGCCTGGTCCCGATCCAGTCGAAAATTTTGCCAAAAAGCGCTTGCCCAATGGCGTACGTGAAGGTGAAGACAATAGCGATATTCGCATAATCTTGTTTGGTCAGGTCCAGTTCTTTGGAAATTTCGGGCCACAATACACTGAGCGCACCGCGATCAATGTAATTTATAATGGTTGCGATCGCGACAAGGCAGACAATGGCCCAGCGCAATTTTCCTGTTTTTGCCTTGATGCTCATTCATTCCCCCTCATCATTCATGGTGATAGGTGCGGCAAAGCCTTTCCATGATACGGTTTTGCCGTTGACGTCTATTTGATGCTGTTTTTTCGGGTCGGGGTCATAGGAAACGGCAAAAGCCAGCTGCTGTCCCGACAATGTATCGATTAAAATCACATCTTTGCCATCTTGCTGATGGGCCGACATGGATTTGATTTGACTGTCGCTGGCCACGGTCAGTTCTGCTGCATCGTCAAACAGGCCATGTGGTTCGAGCAATGACGCAAATACCGTATCAGATATTCCTTCTCTCCGTGCGATCACCACTGGCTCGCGGCGCAGGTTAAAGTCGGGATCATTGGCGCCGCTTTCGCCCAATATGATTTGCGTGCCGTCCACATCTGCCATTCGCCAGGTATAGAAACGGTCGTTTAGTTTCCAAGTTAGAAACGCCTTTCCTGCCGCTGGGGTGCCGGTGGCATCGGTCCAAATATGTTGATACCCATTATCCGTGCCTAGCACCGGGCGGCGATCAACATTTGATTTCACGTCAAAACCGAGCCGCATAATATGCCCATTATAATGCAGCGGCAGGTCATATTGATGGGCTTTATCCGCGCTGACCCGCATAATATCGACCACTATCGGTTGATCCAGCCCCGATATTTGAATCAGACCCATTGTGCGCAGCATGGTCACACCCGGATATGCGGTGCCGATTTTTGCGCTGCTTATCTGCGCGCCTTTTGTATCCTGATAGAAAAGCTGCTGCGGTGCGGTTTTTTCTGCAACTTTCAAATTTCCGTCAAAATGGCTTTTCCCGTCGACGACGAGAACATTATGCGCAACCGACTGTTTGGCCCAGCTTTCGTTTTCAGGCAGGTATCTGCCTCCTTGCTTGGCTTCGATATTCAGGAAACGGGCCGCACCATAATCCTGTATGATTTCGTGCCCATTGTCATACAGCTGCCAACTCAATTTGTCGAAATGGCCATGCCCCATGCCCTGCGACGCATTTTTGATGACAAGCGCGGTGTGCTTGGGTCCGCTGCCCTCGCGCAATATCGCGACTGCGCCTTCATCACCGGACGGACCATCGCGTAGCAAGCGGGAGGTAAAAACGAAGGGCTGCGCCTTCCCTGCGGCCAGTGCGTCCGAAACTTCTTTTCCCGGCAACGTCAGGACAGTTTTGCCTTGCGCCTGTGCGATGGATAGCAAGGAAGGGTCTCGGGTTTGCGCATAAGCGATGGCTACTCCGTGATATAGCTCCTCTGTATCGAGGCTTTTTTCACGAATAGCATCGTTAAACGGGAAGAAATAACCGCCATAGGTCAAATCAATTGTCGTGCGCAGCGCTTTCAGCAATATGCCGTCACGGTGCTCAAATATCTTGCGTTTCGGTTCGTATTTTTCGATGGCGTCGGCAAATACGATGAAGGGCATCATCGCATAGCGTTGATAGTAGGGGCCCTCGCTATAATAACCATCGGGCGAGAATAAGAGATCGCTTTGCCGCAAAAAGCCGCTTTTGCCGTCCTTTGCCGAGCCAAGTAACGCACGTTCAGTCATGTCGGGGTCATTTAGGACATAACCGGTTATGCCGACTCCGGCCGTTGCCCAGGTGGCGTGATTATGGATACGATTGAAAGTTGCTTTTGAGTCTATTGATAAAAAATGAGCTGCTTTACGGAACAGTTGGTCGTCAATTTTCTTTCGGTCAGATGCGATTAAATCGCCGCGAACCTGTTCATAGGCTTGGATTGAATAAACCAGCCATACCGCATCATTGAGCACCTGCCAAAATAGCCGCCCGCTATATTGATTACTCCGCGCTGGATGGTCGCCCAATGTTGGATACAGATCGGCATAAGCCAGCAGCATTTTACGCACATATTCGCGATATTTAATGTCACCGGTTATGCGATATAGCTGCCCTGCTTGATACATGGCTTTGTAATTGCGCTTATGCTGTTCATGGGTATACCCACCGCCCGGATCTTTCGGGACGGGAACGGCAATGCCATCGGCCATCATTTCTGCAACAAATTTTTCAGCCCGATTTTGTTCACAGGAAAACAGTGTGTTGCAAGCATTCTTCTCGTTACTTGCCGCCAAAGCCGCCTCATCGGGCGATGCAGCTACCAATGGCGAAACTGGTAATAAGGATATAAGGGCAAGGCCTGAGCGGAGCATATACTTGCCGGCGTTCATTATTCGCCGCCATCGCTAAAGCTGTTATTTTCCAAAATTGCGCGTTGTTCGCCGCTTTTATCCTCCAACTCCTCTACCTGAATAGCAGGCGTCGCCGTGAAGCGGTTTTTGGCAATGCGGGTGCTTGGTTTGCCGACTGTGTGGACGACCCGGACCGGCGCGCTATTGCTGACATCATTTTCGCTAATCTCTGTAACCTGAACGCCGTGCAGCAATAGAGCGGATTTGGTCAGGTTATTTCCGTCTCGCCCAATATTTTCCAATTGAGATTTGATCAGGGTGAAATGCGGGCCAAAGGTGCTTTCATCCCTGCCGCCGCGATATAGCTGGACCACTGGACCGCCGATATTGCGAAAATAGCTGCGCGATATGTCCACATATTCGGCATTATATTGGCCGTAATCTTCGGTTTCTGCGGCCGCCATTAATACCGATCCGCTTATATCGGTAAAGCTACTATCCCGGATCAGAACGCGATCAGCAAAAGCGCTTTTGCCCAATTTGATGACGTCGAAATATTTGTTCACGGTCAGGTTTGATACTTTTACATTTTCAAGCTCAATCATGAAATTGGACTGCATCGGAAATGCCGATGTGCGGATTACCGAATTGCCCACTGCATCGGGGGCCAATGTGCCATCAATGCTCAGCGATTCCAGACGCAGACTGCCGCCTTCGGCAATTTCAAACAGGGCAGGGCGGTCAAATAATATAACACTATTGCCGGTGCCTTTGATCGTAAGAGCCTTCGAAATGGTCAAGGTTTTTGAGACCATATAGCTGCCATCGCCTAGCGAGATAATGCCGCCATCGGGTGCCGATGAAATTGCACTTTCCAATGCATTTTCATCCGGTGCAATATTCTGCATTGCTCCAACCCCAAAACGGCTCCCCACCATTGGCTTTGGATACCAAGCCGCACCAACTTCATCTCGGCCGACCGGTTTAAGATCACGCGGGGCTCCAATTCCGGTATATTTGGGATTATCGGGATAAAGCAGGCCATTCTCGGCACGCGTCAATCCGACGGGCGCTTCTATTATTCCTCTTGGGTGGCTGTCTTGCTTTGACCCGATCAACGCGTTGTTGGCGATTTTAATACCGCTAATATCATCCTGCACCACAAATTTCGGTCCAGCATCGCCGCCGGTGAAAAGATTATCGGCCATGATGCTATCAATTGGCGGCGCGCTGCGCTCTGCATCGGCGCCGCCTGCTAACGTAACGTAGCTGCTGTTCACTATACTATTTTTTTCGATGACAGCTCCGGAAACCTGAACATAGCGGTTCACGGGTGAATTGGGGACACCATTCATGATGGTCAGCGCGCTGGAAAAGCCGCTGCCGCGAAGCCCTTCAAGATAATTGCCGCGCACGACTTGATCTTTGTTAATTACGCGGATGCCGCCGCTATGATCTTTACCATTGCCTAGAAAAACATTGCGTTCGACGACATTGCCATCGCCGTGGCGCAGCGTCAGAGTGCCGCTGCTTTCCACAAAAACATTGCGGCGGATAATATTACGCCCGGACTTGACGGATATGATCTCCACCTCTCCATCGCACCGGTCAAAATAATTATCTTCAACCACTGTGTTGGAATCAAACATGGAATAAGTGCTGGTTCCGATGCGTAACGTTTCCCCGCCGTTGGAACCGAGCACGGGCCGCGGGCCAAAATAATTATGATCGATGCGGTGGCTGTTTTGGCGGCTTTCCTCGCTATCCAGCCGAACAGCGACGGTTACGCCTTTATTCGTTTTTCCGGTAAAATGATTATGGTCGAGCCGGTTGCGCTTGCCATAAACACTGACCCAATAATCATCGTCAAAACGGTCCGGCTTGCTGAAATGGTCGATAACGACTTCAGTGACGCGGCTGTCATAGGCAAGGTCGCTTTTGCTGCTGCGAAATGAAATGACGTCTCCGGTGGGGCTATAGCCATCTTTGAAGACTAAGCCCGTCACGATGATGTTGCTGCCCCCGATACGCAAATTGGATTTACCCGATATGATAACTTTGCCGGGCGTCTCAGGGCGGATCAGAATTGGGTTTTTGGCGGTGCCTTTGGCGCTGACCACCATTTCAAAATCGCGCCATGTTCCATTGGTCAGCGTGATAATATCGCCTGGAGCCAGTTTTTCTGCGGCGCTAAAAAATTCCGCTTGAGTTGAAACAAGGTAATCCTCGGCGGCCAATGGCGACCCGCTCGCAATGACGGCAAATGAAAAAACGGCTCTTCGCAGCATAGCTCAATAATCTCCCTCTGAAAAAAGACGTATCAGCCGGGAGAGGGCAGGTCAATAATTTTGGCATACCAATTTAAAAAAATGTCAGTCCAATTGGAATGATACTATTACACTGGAGCGCGCCCGTATTTCAATTTAACTGGGCTGTTGCGAGAAACCGTTCCCGGCTTGCATTGGCGCGTTGTTGCACTTCAAACAATGCTTGTTTTTCGGTTACATCGAGCATTGCTTCGATCAAGCGGAAGAAATGCGCCTTCATTGCTGAACGAGCCGCCTCTGGATTATGAGCGATCAGCGCGTCCAATATGAGCTTATGCTCCGCCTTACGAGATTCGGCATCGTCGTGGCATACTGCAGCATACGCGCTGCGAACTTCGGGCAACTCCTCGCGCATTCGCCACAAAGTTTCGACCGAATGGATCATTGCTTTATTACCAGACGCTTCGGCGATTTTCGCATGGAATAAACGGTCGGCTTTATTCGCGGTCTCTTCATCAGCATCGGCCATTTTATCGAGCAGCATAGACAGCTCTTTAAGTTGACTATCATCCACCACTTTGGCTGCCAATGCAGCGGCTTCTGACTCTATTAATGACCGCGCCTCGGTCAGTTCAAACGCGCTGACATTGGGTAGGGAACCTTCCGCTTTGGGCTGTTTTGCGCACACATATACGCCAGAGCCAGTTTTGATTTCCAAATGACCAATGGCCTGCAATGCGATTTCCGCCTCCCGGATTGTGACGCGGCTGACGTCAAAGCGTTCCGCCAATTCGCGTTCGCCGGGCAATCTAGTACCCACCGGAAAAACGCCATCATTGATGAGGGCAACTATTTTATCCGCGATATCGTGATAAAGCCGTTTCATCGTCATTGCTCAATGTTCCTATTATGCCGAGGAGTGGATCATTACCACCAATTCACCTTCTTGTCCTACCTTATTGCTATACCAGCTTCAGGCAAATTGTCGACTGGGCGAACCATTTCTTTGTCTGGGCATTAAGATGCTCACCATTGTTGATCTGAAATTCGTTGGTATCAAAATTTAACATCCTTGCAATTCGCTTGATCCGAAGCATTTGGTTCACCTCGACCCAATCTATGGAGGTTGGACTACCACATTCATCGGTAAATTGCCGTTATATGAATAATCATCATATCAATTTATTCACTGAAAGTTATGACTAATAGCCTTTGTTCGCAGCATAAGGTTACGTCTTAACCACCTGCTATCGCGGATAATTGCAAATGAAGAAGGGGCTGGAACAGCGAAAGTCGAAGCTATCAGTTGTAAAATATCCCGTTGCAGATAATTACTTTCCAACCGATAGGAGAAGGAGCGGGAATATGCGTGATGGTGCGATTGAAATTTCAAAGGGTCGTTACCGGGAGAGCTTTGGCCGCTATTATGAACAGTTTGAAGTTGGTGATGTTTATGAACATCGTCCGGGCCGCACTATCAGCGAGGCCGACAATACATGGTTCACGTTGCTGACCATGAACCAGCATCCATTGCATTTTGATGTCGAATTTGCCGCACAGACCGAGTTCAAAAAACCGTTAATCGCATCACCGCTGACCGTAGCGATCATGACCGGGCAAAGCGTGTCGGATGTCAGTCAAAAAGCCGTAGCCAATTTGGGTTGGACCGACATTCGAATGCTAAAACCGTTGTTTGCCGGTGATACCCTTTATTCAGAGAGTGAAGTTTTGGAAAAGCGAGAGTCGCAAAAACGACCCAACCAAGGGATCGTGACTATAAAAACCACCGGCAAAAACCAGCATGGCGAGGTTGTATGCGATTTTGTGCGCACTATGCTGATCTGGAAAAAGGGCCACGGCCCTGCCGAAAGCTAAGGATTAGATATGGCGACCCTGCCCAATTTGCCCGGCGCAATAATGAGTGCGGATGAGGAAGCAGCGCTGATCGACGCGATCCAGAAGTGGGTAGATAAAGAAGTGCGCCCGGTGGTCCAAAAATATGACCATGATGATGTCTGGCCAGCGGAAATTGTTGCGCAAATGACCGACATGGGATTGTTCGGCGCAACGATAGGGCGCGAATATGGCGGGCTGGGGCTTTCGGCGGTGACCTATGCCAAAATCGTCGCGTTGATTTCATCCTATTGGATGGCAATAACGGGGATATTCAATTCTCACCTCATCATGGCCTGCGCCGTTGAGCGGTTTGGAACGCAGGCGCAAAAGGCGCATTGGCTGCCCCGATTTGCCAGTGGGGAGATACGCGGCGGGCTGGCGCTGACCGAACCCAATGCCGGGACCGATTTACAGGCCATCCGAATGACAGCTCGGCGGGACGGTGATGACTATATTATCAATGGCACCAAAACCTGGATCTCCAACGGGATCAATGGCGGCTGTTTTGCGCTGTTGGTGAAAACAGACACAAAGGCTGATCCCCGGTATAAGGGCATGAGCCTTTTTATCGCGCCCAAACAAGAGGGACTGACCACTGGTAAGAAATTCAAAAAGCTGGGCTATAACAGCATCGATAGCGCAGAATTGATTTTCGACAATTACCGTATTGGTGCGGATCATTTGATCGGTGAGGCCGAAGGCCAAGGCTTCTTTCAGGCGACCGGCGGGTTGGAGTTGGGCCGGATCAATGTCGCGGCAAGAGGCGTCGGTGTTGCCGAGGGGGCGTTACGGCTGGCCGGTGAATATGCGCAGCAGCGCGAAACAATGGGCAAAGCGATATGCGAGCATCAGGCAATTCAGTTAAAAATCGGGGAGATGGTCACCCGCGCCCGTGCCGCCCGATTGCTCACCATGGATGCGGCAAAAGCTTATGACCGGGGTGAACGCTGCGACATGGAAGCGGGCATGGCGAAATATTTTGCGTCAGAGGCAGCGGCCGAAAACGCGCAGGAGGCTATGCGGATTTTTGGCGGCTATAGCTATTCCAAGGAATATGACATCGAACGGCTTTACCGCGACGCTTTATTCATGTGCATCGCAGAAGGGACAAACGAAATGCAGCGCATGATTATTTCGAAACAGTGGGTGAAACGGAATCCAGCATGAGCGTGAAACAACCGCTGCGCGGATATCGGATATTGTCCGCCGAACAATATGGTGCTGGTCCTTATGGTACCATGTTTCTGGCGCAGTTGGGGGCGGAGGTAATTAAGATTGAACCACCAAACGGCGGCGATACTGCGCGGCAAGTGGGGCCCCATTGGCTGCGCGAACAAGAGAGCTTATATTTTCAAAGCTTCAACCTGAATAAAAAATCGCTGACGTTGGATTTGGGCAGCGATCAGGGGCAGGCGATTTTGCACCGGCTCGTTGAAGGTGCAGATGCCGTGGTCAACAATTTGCGCGGTGATGTTCCGGCGAAAATTGGACTGGATTTTGCGGCGCTGAAAAAAGTGAAGCCCGCGATTATCTGTGCCCATATAAGCGCCTATGGCCGCGATAATGACCGTGCGGCGTGGCCGGGTTATGACTATTTAATGCAGGCAGAAGCAGGTTTTTGCTCTCTGACCGGAGAGCCGGGCGGTCCGCCGGTTCGGTTTGGTTTGTCGATGGTTGATTTCATGTCAGGGACGCAAATGATCGTTGGCTTGCTCGCCGCATTGCTGGATGCGCAGCGCAGCGGCGAAGGGTGCGATGTTGATGTCGACCTTTTCAGTGCGGCCATTCATCAGACAAGCTATCCGGCCATATGGTATATGAATGAAGGCGATGTGACTGGCCGGGTACCTCGCGGTGGGCACCCCTCCGCAACGCCCAGTCAGATGTTTAAAGCAGCCGACGGATGGATGTTTGTCATGGCGCAGATTCCCAAATTCTGGCCGTTGTTGATGGATAAAATTGGCCATCGCGCGTTGGCGGAGGACGCCCGTTTCGCCACGCCGGCCAAGCGATTAGAAAACCGAGACATTTTGACCGGCATATTAGACGATATTTTTGGGAAACATACGGTCGCGCATTGGTTGAAATTATTGCAGGGCCATGTGCCTGTTGCGCCCATTTACGATCTGGATCAGGCGCTTGATAATCCGTGGCTGGAAAAAATTAAGATGCGGGAGCGGATTGACCATCCAGACCGTGGATCGCTGGATGTGCTATCGAGCCCGATCAAGCTGGATGGGCAGCGGTTGCCCAATCATGCAGGGCCGTATCTGGGCGCTGATAGCGACGCCATACTGACGAATGCGGGATATAGCGCAGACGATATTGCCGCTTTCCGCGCGGCGGGGGTCGTTTGATGGGGCAGGGCAAATTATCAGGGGTAAAGGTCGTGGACCTCACCTTGTTCCTGCCCGGACCGATGCTGACGATGATGATGGCGGATCAGGGCGCAGAGGTGGTAAAAGTCGAACCGCCCGGCGGTGATCCGGCCCGCAATATGGAACCGTTTGAGGCGAGCCATTCAGTATGGTTTACCAATGCGAACCGCGGCAAAAAAAGCATAGTCTGTGACCTGAAAACTGATGCGGGAAAATCGGCCCTATGGGAGTTGATTGAGGGTGCCGATGTGTTTGTCGAAGGGTTCAGGCCCGGAGTGATGCAGCGGCTGGGATTTGACTATGCAGCGGTGGCCGCGCGCAACCCCGCTATCATCTATTGTTCATTGACGGCTTTTGGTCAGCATGGGGCGCTGGCGGACCATCCCGCGCATGATATGGCGGTGCAGGCGCTTTCTGGATTTTTATCGGTGAATGATGGGCAAGACGGGGTACCTGTTGTGCCGGGCGTCGCATCGGCGGATATGGCGGGCGGATTAACTGCATTATCGGCGATCTTAATGGCCTTGATCGGCCGGGCAAGCAGCGGCAGGGGCGATTATATCGACATCGCTATGTTTGATGCGATCTTGCCATGGTGCGTCCACACCGCAAGCAGCGCAATCGTAGGGGGTGACAGTCCCCGATCACACGAGCAGCGTTCATTGGGCGGGGCGGCTTTTTATCAAGTCTATGAAACCGCAGATAATCGACATATCGTCCTTGGCGCGCGCGAGGAAAAATTTGTCCGCAATTTACTGGGCGCGCTGGGCCATGCAGACCGAGTTGAAGAAGCGCTACGCCCCGCAGGACAGCAAGGCGATCTCATCGAATTGTTGCGCAGCATTTTTGCACAAAAGACGCAAGGAGACTGGACGCATTGGTTTGCGGATAAGGATGTAGCCTTTGCCCCCGTGCTCAATTTTCGGGAGGCATTTGACTCCGCCCATCTGCAGGACCGCGCCTTGATTGTTGAGGCCAAAGGCAGGCATCATATTGCGCCAGCAATTCGTTACGCGAGCGAGGATGCATGGCTGCCCGGCAAGGTGCCCGACCTGGGGGCCTGACGCTAATCCATCATTAAGCCATTTTGCGCAAAAGCGGCATTTACCTGATCGCTATAGTCACCATAGCGTTTCCACCGCGCCACCGATCCACTGTGAATGGGTGAGCGAACCTGCACCGAACTTGCGGTCGCAACGGGGCTTTTATTTTTGTGAAATTGGAGGCATTGTTGTTGCCAATCAAGGCCAAGAAAAGCAATGAGCCGCCTGCTTTCGCCTTCTTGGTCGGCGATCATATCTTCATAGCATATTTGTTGATAACGCTCCGGTGGCAGGACCGATTGCCAGTGGTCGGCCAGTGCATTGAAATGAGAAACAAAATGCACACAGTCATCAAGATCATAAGCGTAATTATAATAGCCAAAATCGGTTGCGAATAGCTGACGGAAATTGGCGAAGACGGTGTCGCGCGGATCGCGGCGGACCATGATGATCCGGGCATTGGGGAGGCTTTCGATAATATGCCGGACGAAAAAGAAATTGAATGGCATTTTGTCGATCATATACACCGAGCGCCCCGCCAGCTGCTTTGTGCGGCGCAGATATTGCCGCCCGACCTCGCGCGGATCATACGGTGCGGATAACGTGTCAGCAGACAAGATATGGCGGCCGCCAGATGCCCCGCTTTGTTTAATCAGCAAGCCAAGATCGGGCAGCTCACCGGCTGAACAGACATCGTCATGGCTCGACAAAATCCGCTCGATCAAAGTGGTTCCACTGCGCGGCATACCGACGATGAACAGGGGCGCAGAGCTGCTTTGGTGCTGGCTGGGAGCAGTTGATTGTTCTGGGCTGCCGTGCTTTGCCGCTGCAAAAATGCCCTCCACCCAATGCCGGTCATGATGGATATTTTGCGATTTCAGCTTTTTGGCTTTTAACAACCAATCAAGCGAGCGAATATGGTCGCCGCGATCTTCCCAAATGCGCGCGGCGGCATGGCCCAATAATAGCGCGGCGTCCATATCGCTGGCATAATCAGAAAAAAGCGTCTCAATCTGCGCCAATGCGCCATCATCGTGAGGTTCGAGCTGTACCAGCGCAAGCCGGGAGCGGTGGTGCGATGGATCAATGTTTAGCACGGATTTATATTGCGATGCTGCGGCCCGCAATTGGCCTGTAAATTGCAGCGATGTCGCGAGATTATACCGATATTGGGCATATGTGCCGTCCCCCGCCACTGCGCGTTCAAAAAAAGGAACGGCTTTTTCATGCAGGCCCGTGCGGGCGAGGACAACGCCGATTGTGTCAGCTTCCAACGGGCTTGCGCAATCATTAACATTGGTCGCTGCGGCCAAATCGCGTGCCTCATCATGCCGTCCAAGCGACAATAGGGACCGGGCATATCCGGTACGAAGCCACATCGCGCGGCAGCCAAAGGCCATGGCTTTTTCGCTCAGCTCTGCTGCTTTTTCTGCGTTGCCGCCCTCTAACGCGACCAAAGCCATAATACCCCAAGCATCGCCATCCGACTTGTCCGCCGAAAGCTGCCCCAATGCTAGGTCATATGCCGCTGCAAGGTTATTTGCACCTAGTTGCTTTTTTGCCTCACTCAACCAGTTTTTTTGCATCGCAGCAATTTTCCATTTGTCATTATTACAGCTCGGTTACATAGTTTTCACAGACGGTTGCAATACTAGCAGAACCAACAATGATGAGGTCAACGATAATGAAACAAAACCGATATTCGCTTCGCACTATGCTTTTCCTAGCGGCTAGCATGGCTCCATTCACTGCGCATGCGCAAGATAACAGTCAAGAGGCAGCTGAAAACCAAGAAGACGATGTGATCGTGGTTACTGCAACACGCCGCGAAGGCACCGTACAGGATGTCCCGATCAATATCTCGGCCGTGGGTGCCAAGGAATTGGAATTGCGCGGCCTTGATAATCTACGCGAAGTTTCTGCAACCGTCCCCGGTGTTTATATTTTGGACCAAGGCAACCGGTCCAGCACACCCGTTGTTTTCCGCGGTCTAAACGCGACGGGCCTCGGGTCTTTTGACGGCAACAATGACGGCGGCGGCGCGGTGTCGACTTATGTAGGCGATATCCCGCTTTTCGTTGACTTGCGGTTGAATGACATTGAACGGGTTGAGTTTCTGCTCGGGCCGCAAGGCACATTATACGGCGCAGGGACGCTGGGCGGCGCGATACGGTATATTCCTGTAAAGCCGAAGCTGGGGGAAATTGGCGGCGAGCTGCGCGGTGATGCGTATACCTATAAATCGGGTAAGGGCATCAGCACCGATACCGGAATGACGATCAATATTCCGCTGGGCAACAGCATTGCATTTCGGGGGTCAGTTGACTTTACCAATGACCGCGGCTTCATTGATTATCCCTATATTGTGAATACGGTTGGCGTATCCAACGCGAATGACATTGCCGATGCGAGTAATTTTAACCCACAAAAAGATTTGAATACGGATGAGACATTTTCGGCGCGTGCCGCTCTCCGGTTCAATCCATCGGATGTTTTTGATGCGACGCTGACTTATTATTACCAGGACGCTCGCACAGAAGGACGGCAATTTTCGCAAAGCCGGTTGACCAATTTCCCTGTTGCAATAGGCCGGTATGAAAATGCCCTGCGCGTACGCGAACCCAATCGCCGTGAAACGCAATTGGTTGCATTGGAAGCGGAATTGGACCTTGGTTTTGCCAAGCTTGTGTCGGCAACCGGATATAGCGAACACCGCGAAAATGGGAACCGCGATCAAACCGATTTGCTCATCAGTTTGGAATATAGCTATGAACAATTCCCAACCTTCACCGCATTCACCGAGGAAAGGGACAAGACAAAAATCTTCACCCAAGAAGTGCGTTTGGTTTCCAGTTTCGACGGGCCATTCAGCTTCATTCTTGGCGGTTTTTATAATAAAGACAAAACCAATTCGATCAGCACCGAGTTCACACCATTTTATGATGCATTTTTGGGCGGTAGCCGTCCCGATGCGATCGAATATATCGCGCCTGCCAACTCCAATCTACGCGAAGCTGCGGTATTTGGGGAGCTAAGCTATCAGCTCACCGATGCGTGGCAGGTGACCGTCGGTGGCCGCTATTATGACTATGATTTGAAAACCGAATCAGCGGTCGATTTACCGCTATTGGAAACAGTGTTAAATGGCCGCACGCCGGATGACTTGATCGTTTTCAATTTCACTCCGGCGAACCAAAAAGACAATGGATTTTTGTTCAAAGTGAACACATCCTATGAGTTTACGTCCGATGCGTTGCTTTATGCGACGGTTAGCCAAGGTTTCCGTATCGGCAATAGCAATGGCCTAGACCCTTGCGAGCCCGGTAACACGCAGCAGAATATCTGCGGCTTGCCCAATGAGTTGGAATTTACGCCTGATACCACAACCAATTATGAAATTGGTTTTAAGACCCAATGGTTTGACCGGGCGCTGACGCTGAATGGTGCTGTCTATTATATTGACTGGGCCGATCCGCAGGTTGCGTCCGCGACGATCAATGGATCATCGCCAATCACCATTAATGGCGCGGGCGCGAAATCGCAGGGTTTTGAGCTTTTCGGCGCATGGGATGCAACCGACGCGCTCAGCTTCCGGGGTACTTTCAGCTATACGGACGCCACATTGACGGCGGAATCGCCGTTCTTGTTGAACGAGCTAACGCCTCCAGGTTTTGGAACCATTCCCGTCGCTGGGCAGGATGGTGACCGGTTGCCCGGTTCACCCAAATATCAGGGCAGCTTCTTTGCGGATTATGAAATTCCGCTCAGCAGCGATTATGACCTGACACTCAGTTATGGCATGACCGCGCATACCAATGTGTTGACTCGCACCGGCAGCCGCGCGGGCGGGCTGATCCTGCCGGGATTTTCGACCCATAATTTGCAGGCCAATGTCGCGGGTAACGGTTGGTCAGCGTCTCTATATGTCAACAACCTGTTTAACAAATTTGGCGAAACCGGCGTACGGGGTACCCCCGATGCGGATCAATCAGTGACCGACGCCAACGGCGATCCTGTCTATGTGCGGACTTTCGGCACATTCGTCGCCCCGCCGCGCAGCATCGGGTTCAGTTTGAAGAAGACATTCTAAGCGGGCAAGCTGCCAATTGGTTTAATGAAAAAAGGGAGCGGGTGATCGTCCTGCTCCCTTTTTTATTTCAAATCTCGCGGTCGGGTTTATCAGCCCTAATGTCATTCGGTCTTAAATATTTGACCAGATTTCATGACAAAATCGACTTTTTCTAAAATTGATATGTCCGTCAAAGGATCGCCGTCGACTGCGATAATATCCGCCGATGCACCCACGGTGATTTCGCCAAACTTGCCCTTTTGCCCCAGCGCATCTGCGCCATTATAGGTTGCCGCGCGCAGCGCCTCCGCTGGGGTCATGCCAAAACGAACCATCCGTGATAATTGTTTCGCATTGTCACCATGCGGATAGACGCCAGCGTCGGTGCCCATCACCATTTTGACCCCGGCGGCGTGGGCGCGGCGAAAGCTTTCCCGCTGCGTGGCACCAGTCATGCGTTCCTTTTCCAAGCTTTCGGGGAGGAACCCGGCTTTTTCACCCTCGCTCAAGATATATTCGGTATTATAAATATCCATCGACAAATATGTGCCCTGCTTTTTCGCAAGCGCAATGCCTTCGTCAGATATGAAGCTTGCATGTTCAATTGTGTCCACGCCCGCTTTCAATGCGTTTAGGATACCTTCGGCGCCATGGGCATGCGATGCGACTTTTCGGCCATGGCTATGCGCTTCTTCGGTAAGCGCGGTCAATTCCTCAACCGTATATTGCGGCGCGCCCACCTGCGTTCCTTTGGATAGCACGCCGCCTGTCGAACAGGTTTTGATTAAGTCGACGCCATATTTAACATTGCGGCGTACCATGGACCGCGCAGCCCACGGTCCATCGGCGACGCCCTCTCCCACAACCCCATATTCGGAAGGGAGCAGGTTATTGTCGCTGCAATGGCCGCCGGTAATGCCAATCGGCGGGCCAGAAACGAACAGCCGCGGCCCTTCCACATCACCGTCATTTATCGCATCGCGCAGGGCAACGTCGGAAAAGCTTGGCGCGCCAACATTGCGCGCCGTCGTCACGCCGGCCATCAGTGTTTTCTTGGCATTTAATACGCCCGTAATGGCTGCGCGTTCGTCGGATATTTGCAAACGCCGATATCCCTGATCGGTTGCTTTACCAGTCAAATGTACGTGCATATCTATTAAGCCGGGCAATATTGTTTTGGTGCCTAGGTCAATGATGGTGGCATCGCCGGAAATAGAAGCATCGCCGCGTTCGACCTTCACGATAATGCCGTTGGTGATTGTGATAACCGGATCGGTGACGAGGCTACCTTGGACGACATCGACCATCGCGCCAGCTTTTAAGATCACGGTTTCTGCCGAAGCGGCGGATAAGGCAAAAAAGCTGGTCGCGGCAAATGCCAATATTTTAAGGCGCAAATCGGGTCTCCTAAACGGCCATCGTGGGAATGTAATCGTCAGGCTAACAGTTTTCGAGCCACTGGCAAATGGTCTATTCCTTCGCGATCAATTTAACGCCTCTAGTGGGCCGACAAAGTCCAAATTCAAACTGCTGGCGACAGCTTCGCTGGTCACTTTACCGTCATAGATATTGAGCCCGGCTAATAAACCTCGACCGATTTCCGTATCGGTGTTCAGTGCGCCTAGGCCTTTTTCGGCAAGCGCCAATCCATAGGGTAATGTGGCGTTATTGAGCGCAGCCGCACTGGTTTGGGGAACTGCGCCCGGCATATTGGCCACGCAATAATGGATGATGCCATCGACAACGAAGGTCGGGTGGTCATGCGTCGTTGGCTTGCTGGTTTCAAAACAGCCGCCCTGATCTATCGCCACATCGACCAAAACCGAACCTGGCTTCATTATTTTCAGCATTTCGCGCGTAACCAGTTTGGGCGCGCTCGCCCCAGCAACAAGCACCGCGCCAATCACGGCATCGGCAATCGCAACCTCATGTTCGATGGTATCCAGTGTCGAATAGCGTGTGCGTATCCGGCCGCTGAACATCTCATCCAATTGGCGCAAACGGGGAATGGAGCGATCGACGATGGTTACCTCTGCGCCCAGACCAACGGCCATTCGCGCCGCATGGGTGCCCACGACCCCGCCGCCCAAAACAGTAACCCGGCCCGCCGCTACTCCTGGTACACCGCCCAATAATATGCCCGCGCCGCCTTCGCTGCGTCGCATTGCTTCGGCCGCAGCTTCAATCGACAGCCGCCCGGCCACTTCGCTCATTGGCGCCAGCAGGGGCAGGGACCCGCGATCATCGGTCACCGTTTCATAGGCGATGGCGGCGCATCCACTTTCCAACAAACCCTTCGCTTGATCGGGATCAGGCGCAAGGTGTAGATAGGTAAATAATAGCTGGCCTGTCCGCAGCATAGGCCATTCGCTCGCCTGTGGTTCTTTCACCTTTACGATCATGTCGGCGCTGGCAAATATTTCGGCGGCGCTGGCGGCGATTTTTGCACCCGCCGCGATATAGGCTTCATCCGTGCATAATATGCCTTCGCCTGCGCCCGATTGCACGGTGACTTGATGCCCGCGTGCAATATATTCGCGCACCGATGGCGGGGTTAGGCCCACGCGGTACTCATGGACTTTTATTTCTTTGGGAACACCAATATGCATTGCCACTCTCCTGACTTAGCACCCTTACGCTATAAATAGCGATTTGGGGGCATCAGGTCGAGCGAATCTCAGGCAGCAGGGGCAGTTTGAGAGATTATTTTAAGACAGTTTCGCTGCGCGCAATAAACCAATTGGTGAATGACGTTGCCGCAAATGAATAAGGGCCGCACCCGACAAAGGAGCAGCCCTTATTTTTACTAACCGGTATGTTTCAAATTAGAATGAAACGCTCAAAGTCGCGAGGATCGATGAATCGGTAAAGTCCTTTTGCGCGGGCGCATCATCGGTGTCGGTATATTTGACGCCGAAGGTTAGCTTGTCGGTAATCGCATAATCGAGGCCGACTGACCAATCGAGATAATTATTATCGGTGCCCTGCAATGTGCTTAGGAAGCTGTCGCCATCAGAATAACCCAAATGCGCTGTGGCGGTCAGCGGGGTTCCCGGGATTGCGGTGCTCAAATCGCCTGATACATAAACATTGCTTTCGTCGGCCAAAGCGCTTTGACCGCCCCAAGCGTAAGCGACGCCGAACACACCTTCAACAGGACCAATAGTGGTTGAAATTTTGGCATAAGGTTCGAAAAAGTCGGTGGGGCCGGTCGCAACGCCCGCATCTGGATAGATATAGTAGGTCATGCCAACATCGACGGTCAGGCCGCTTGCAACTTCCTTTGACCAGCCACCATAGACGTCAATTTCGGTGCCGCCGGCGAAGTTAATTGATGAACCCCAGGTTCCGACATAAAAACCGCTTTCATGAGACGCACCAATGCTGCCTTGAATGGCAAAGTCACCGCCAGATTGTGCGACACCGCGAAAGCGATAGTCAGATGTGACGGCGGCGGAACCGGAAATGGTGATGCTGCTGGCCGATTCTTCGGATGCTGCTTCGTCTTGCGCCATTGCGGGAACAGCGGCCGAAGCCATGAGTAGCGCCGACAGGCCCAATAAAGTTTTCTTTGGAAGAGAGTTGCGCATAGAGATACCTTTCACGTTAAATATATAACGTTCCCCCCGCAAATCTCGTCTGGTTGTCATTTTATTACGCCAAATGCTCTGGCGAGAGACAATCTCAAAACTATGTGAGGAGTTCGCTGCATTATTTTTCTGCACGGCACAACAGATAATGTCAGCATTGATGACGTATCTGCCAAACTGTGGCATTTAGGGCACATAGAAACTGACCCCTAATATTTGGTTAGCGCAGCTCGGAACTCTTTTTTACGTCCACCAAGTCAATGTGGAAATTTACGGGCGGAGGCGGCGTTCCATCTTCTTTTGGTGGCTGCCCCAGCATCGCACCGGGAATGCAAAAGCGATAGGATGAGCCAATAGTCATAAGCTTTAACGCTTCACCAATCGCTGTCGATGCTTGAGCCAGTGGAATTTGCAGCCAATCGCTGGCGTCCATCACTTGGCCAGTATCCGGGCGGTAGACTCTGTAGTTGACCAAAGCCACATCTTCATCGGTTGGCGCATTACCAAGCCCGCTGTTCAATTCCTTATATCCCATGCCCGACGCCGTGGTCATTTCGCATTGGCGTTCGGTTTCGGGAATAATCTGTACAACAGGAGCGGCGGCTTTATTTACTTCGATCAAATCCACCTCAAAGACCAAATCGGAAGCCGGCGGGATTGTTCCTTTATCCTGATCGCCATAGCCAAGCGCGGCGGGAATGCAGAACCGAAATTTGGCGCCGGGCTGCATGAGCTGCAAGCCCTCGGCAAAGCCCGCGATAACGCCGGAGACCGGGAAATTGGCGCCCTGACCAGCGTCAAATTGCGTGCCGTCCTTGGCCAAACGGCCTCTATAGTTAACCTTGACGCTGTCATCCGCGCCCGGCGCATCGCCAGCGCCTGCTTTCAATATGGTGTAGCTCAACCCGGAGGCAGTTGTGGTATCACAGCGCAGATCCGCCGTTTTCGTCGCGGCTTTTTTTCCAGCAGATTGCTGCGCATAAGCTGCAACAGGGGCCGCAATAGGTGAAAGGACAAGTGCAGCGGCCGAAGCCCAAAAAGCTATTTTCATGAAATTCCTATGTATAAATTCTTGATTCAATGTGCAGATTTGCGCGTGAACAGTTGATGAATTGCAACAACGATACCGCCCAATATCACGCCAAAAACGCCTGCTCCGGCGGCGTTTACCGTCCATTCAGCAAGGCCGCCGACAAAGGGTATAGCGCCACCAATATTATGGGCGAGATCATGCAGTGCATGGGGAACGGTTTTGAAGCCAAATTCTTCTATTCCGTGCATCACAATTTGCCCGCCAACCCATAGCATAGCAGCCGTTCCTATCACCGACAATGCGCCCAATATTTTTGGCATGGCGAGGACAAGGCCGCGTCCAAATTTCGCAACGAGGCTATATTTCCTTTTGGCCAAATTTAATCCGATATCATCCATTTTTACGATGACAGCGACCACCCCGTAGACTGCCACCGTTATCGCGAGAGCGACAACGATCAGCGCGACGGCCTGCATATAAATAGATTGGTTTGCAACCTCACCGAGCGCGATTGCCATAATTTCGGCCGATAAAATGAAATCAGTCCGGATCGCGCCGCTTGCCATTTGTTCTTCATGTTCTTCGCTCGTTAGCTCGGTTGCCTTTTCATCCAAGCTTTCGTCATGCGGTTTTATGGCGTGAAGCAGCTTTTCTGCGCCTTCATAACAAAGATAGGTGCCGCCAATCATCAATATTGGGGTAATCAGCCAAGGCAGAAAAGCGCTGAGCAGCAATGCAACGGGGAGAATGAACAGGAGCTTATTCTTCAAAGAGCCCTTTGCGATCCGCCAGATGATCGGCAATTCTCGGCTCGGATGAAACCCAACCAGATATCGCGGGGTAACCGCCGTATCATCAACAACCACGCCAGCGGCCTTTGTCCCGGCTTTGGCTGCAGCAGCGCCGATATCATCTATCGATGCGGCGGCCATTTTGGTGATGGTTGCCACATCGTCGAGCAGCGCAAATAATCCGGATGGCATAAATTGTCCCTGTTTGTCGTTACGAAGCCGCGCCGATCAATTCCCGCCCGATCAGCATTCGGCGGATTTCGTTGGTGCCCGCACCAATGTCAAGCAGCTTGGCATCGCGGGCAAAGCGTTCCACCGGCCAATCTTTCGTATAGCCCGCACCGCCCAGCGCTTGAATTGCCTCCATCGCGACTTTTACGGCATTTTCAGACGCCAGCAATATGGCGCCTGCCGCATCGAAACGAGTGGTTTGCCCCGCATCGCAGGATCGAGCGACTGCATATGTATAGGCACGCGCGCTATTGAGCGCGACATACATATCGGCGACCTTCGCCTGCATCAGTTGAAACGCGCCTATCGGCTTACCAAATTGTTTGCGTTCGCGGATATAAGGCAGCACGACATCAAGGCAGGCCTGCATGATGCCATGCTGTATACCCGCCAGGACAACGCGTTCATAATCAAGGCCGCTCATTAAAACACCGACACCGCCATGCAGCGGACCCATGATCCGCTCTTCGCTCACAAAACAATCGTTGAACACAAGTTCCGCCGTGGGCGACCCGCGCATACCCATTTTGTCAATCTTCTGACCAATCGAGAAACCTTCATCGTTTTTTTCGATCAGGAAGGCGGTAATACCGCGCGACCCAGCTTCTGGATTGGTTTTGGCATAGACGACTAATGTATCGGCATATGATGCGTTGGTGATCCAGTATTTTGTGCCGTTCAGCACATAGCCGCCTTGCACCGCATCGGCTTTTAACTTCATGGAAACCACATCGCTGCCTGCACCTGCCTCTGACATGGCGAGGCTGCCGACATGGTCGCCGGAAATTAGGCCCGGTAGATATTTCGTCTTTTGCTCTGTCGAGCCCCAGCGGCGGATTTGGTTGACGCATAGGTTGCTATGCGCGCCATAGGACAGTCCAATGGAGGCGGATGCACGGCTAACTTCTTCAACCGCGACAATATGCTCCAAATAACCCATGCCAAGCCCGCCATCGGCTTCTTCGACCGTAATGCCATGTAGCCCCAATGCGCCCATCGCAGGCCATAATTCGTCACGCGGGAACCAGTCTTCTGCGTCGATTTTGGCGGCCAGAGGTGCGATCTGTTCGCTGGCAAAACGGTGAACGGTTTCTCGGATCATGTCGGCGTTATCGCCCAAAGCAAAGTCTAGCGGGCCGAAATTTGAGGTTGCGATATCTGTCATAGCCACGGTGTTTGCCATTTAATGTCTGGCCCGGCAAGCAGGCATAGCGGGACATAGGGCAAAATCAGGGGTAGAAAGATTGGCGACATTTGCCTAACGCCCCAAATATATGACAATCTTAAATGACGATCGGCCGGATGCGGCCAATGAAAAGGCGCAGCTCGCGGCAGATATGCTGCAGGGCCTGCGCCGCTTTGCAAAATCGGTCATGGTTATCAGCTGCGAATGCGACGGGCGGCGCTATGCGATGTCGGCCACTGCGGTCAGCGAAGTGAGTCTGAACCCGCCGATAATGTTGATCTGCGTCAACCGGGACGCGACGCTACATACACCGCTATTGGCGGGGGCGGATTTTGCGATCAATATGCTGCACGGCGGGCAAGAAGAAATCGCCCGACATTGCGGTGGCGAACGGCAAGGTGAAGCGCGGTTTGACACTGGCGATTGGCAGATAAGCGATTTTGGGCCGCCGATATTGGCCGATGCACAGGCCTATTTTATTTGCCGCCAAGAACAGCGGGTAGAGCATGGAACGCATAGTATTTTCATCGGAGAAGTTGTTGCCGCCTACGCAGGACCAGATATAGATCCGCTGGTTTATGTGGATGGCAAATATCTGGCCCCTGTGAATGGCAGCCGCAGCGAGCAGTGATGGAGCAGTGATTATGGCAGCGTTTGATGTATTGATAATCGGCGGCGGCCATGGCGGAGCGCAAGCAGCCATTGCCCTGCGCCAACAAAAATTTGAAGGCAGCATTGCCATTATCAACGGCGAAAACGAACTGCCCTATGAACGCCCGCCTTTGTCGAAAGAATATTTTTCCGGCGAAAAGCCATTTGAACGCATGCTCATCCGTCCCTCATCTTTTTGGCAGGAACGCCGGGTGGATATGCTTCTGGGGCAATATGTGGATACCGTCGATGCCAGTGCAAAACAGGTTAAGCTGAATGACGGACGGGAAATAGGCTATGGTCATTTGATCTGGGCGGGCGGCGGTTTGCCCCGCCCGTTAATGTGCGACGGCGCAAATTTGCACGGCGTCCATCAGGTGCGCAGCAAAGCCGATGTCGATGCGATGATGGCCGAGCTGTCCCATGTGAATGATGTGGCCGTTGTTGGGGGCGGCTATATCGGGCTGGAGGCGGCAGCAGTGCTTCGCAAATTGGGCAAAAATGTCACGGTGCTGGAGGCGCAGGAACGTGTCTTCGCCCGGGTTGCCGGTCCTGACTTATCGGCATTTTATGAAAATGAGCATCGTGCAAAGGGCGTTGCCCTGCGCACCGGTGTCGCTGTGGAACGCCTGATCGGTGACGAAGTTCAGGTGAGCGGTATCCTGCTTGGCAACGGCGAGACCGTTCCTGCTCAAATGGTGATTGTCGGCATCGGCATTATTCCATCGGTAGGGCCATTGCTAAAGGCAGGTGCAGCTGGCGGCAACGGTGTTGATGTTGACGAATATTGCCGGACATCATTGGATGATATTTTCGCGATTGGTGACTGCGCTGCCCATGCCAATAGTTTCGCCGCAGGAGAGGTGATGCGGGTGGAATCGGTGCAAAATGCCAATGATATGGGAAGCGCGGTTGCAAAAACGATTATGGGGGACCTTACGCGGTATCATGCTGTTCCTTGGTTCTGGTCCAACCAATATGATTTGCGGTTGCAGACGGTGGGCATTTCGGCGGGTTATGATGAAACGGTGCTGCGCGGCGATATGGCAGCGCGCAGCTTTTCTATCGTATATTTGCGCGACGGGCGGGTCATTGCGCTCGATTGCGTCAACGCGACGAAGGATTATGCGCAAGGACGCAAATTAGTGGAGCAGAGCGCAGCGATCCCCGCCGAGTTGCTGGCGGATAGCAGCCAAACATTGAAAGATTTATTGGCCGGAAGTGGCGAGGGGTAGGGCGGGCCAAAGCGCCTTTTAATCATGGCCCATCAAAACGCATTTCTAACCGCCGTTCTTGGCCCTACCAATACCGGCAAGACCCATTTGGCGGTTGAGCGAATGTGCGGTCATTCCAGCGGTATGATGGGTTTTCCGCTGCGCCTGCTGGCACGCGAAATATATGACCGTGTTGTCAAAATAAAGGGCGAGGGCCAGGTAGCCTTAATTACGGGTGAGGAAAAGATAGAGCCGCCCGGCGCGCGTTACTATTGCTGCACCGTCGAATCGATGCCGATTGAGCGCGAATTTGCGTTTGTTGCTGTGGATGAAGCGCAACTGGCCGCCGACCCCGAGCGGGGGCATATCTTCACCGACCGGATGCTGCACGCGCGCGGATTTGCCGAAACGATGATATTGGGTTCGGAAAGTCTGGCACCGCTCATCCGAAAATTGTTGCCTGATGCAGAGATTATATCGCGGCCCCGTTTTTCAACCTTAAGCTATGGCGGCGCAAAGAAACTGTCGCGCCTTCCCAAAAGGTCGGCGGTTGTCGCATTTTCGGTAGAGCAAGTTTACGCCATGGCCGAAACCTTGCGGCGGCTGCGCGGCGGCTGCGCTGTGGTCATGGGGGCACTGTCCCCCCGTACCCGCAACGCGCAGGTGGCCATGTTTCAATCGGGCGAGGTCGACTATATCGTGGCCACCGATGCGATTGGAATGGGATTGAACCTGGACGTACGCCATGTTGCTTTTGCGGCGCTTGGCAAATTTGACGGCGTGCGCCGCCGCCGTTTGACCGTAGCTGAAATGGCCCAGATTGCTGGACGCGCTGGGCGGCACCAAACCGATGGCACTTTCGGGACATTGTCAGGCGAAGCCCCGGAAATGACGGCGGAAGAAATTTTGGCGATAGAGGATCACCGCTTTGCGCCGCTCGAATGGCTCTATTGGCGGGAAGCGCAGCCGCGTTTCGATAATGTGCAGACATTGATCGCCGATTTGGAGCTGCGGCCAGAACGGCCCGAATTGCGCGCCGCTCCCCAAGCAATTGACCTTGACGTGCTCAAACGCCTTTCAGGCATGCCCGCTGTGACCGATTTACTGCGCGGTCCGCGAACCGTCGAACGGTTATGGGAAGCAGCTTGTTTGCCCGATTTCCGGCAATTGGGCGCCGAACCGCATAGCCGGTTCATTGCCTCACTGTGGCCGCATCTGGCGACGGGATATGGCCATTTGCCCCATGCTTACGCCGCGCAGGAGTTGGCGAGGCTGGATAATCTGCAGGGCGACATTGCAACCTTGTCGCAGCGTATCGCGGCGGTGCGGACCTGGACTTATATTTGCCATCGCAGCGATTGGCTCAGCGATCCGCCAGCGATGGCCGATAGAGCAAAGCAGCTAGAAGCGAAGTTATCCGATGCACTGCATGATGCGCTGCGTCAGCGTTTTGTCGACAAACGGTTGAGCAAGTTGATGCGCGGCGCGGCAAAAGACAGTGCGCTCTTGCCGGTGGTGATAGACGAGGCTAACCGCGTTCTGGTTGATGGCGAGGATATTGGCAGGCTTGACGGATTCGCGTTCAAAGTTGACGCAAGCGCGAAGGCAGCGGATCATAAATTATTTCTGGCAGCGGCGCAGCGGCATTTGGCTCTGCTGCTGCGGCAAAAGGCAAGGGAAGTGAAAATGGCAGGTGATAGTGATTTTGAACTGGGGGCAGACGCAGAACGTCAGCCTGCAGTCTATTTTCAGGGTGATTTGATCGGCCATTTGATCAAAGGACGCAGCTTGATGACCCCGTCATTCCGCCCGGTTAAATCGGTTGGCGCATTGGACGCCGCCGCCTTGCAAGACGTGCAAAGCCGCGCAGAGGCCTGGATAAATGCGCAATTGGAAAAACATTTGGGCGGAATTGTTGCCCTACATAACGTGTCACAGGATGCCGCGACTGACGCCAGTGTGCGGGCTTTGGCGGTCCAGCTTGCCGAAGAGGGCGGGATTGCGGGTCGGGCATTCTTGTCCGACGCGTTGCGTGCGTTGCCCAAGGAGGCACGCGGAACAGCGCGTAAAAGCGGAATTGTTTTCGGCGCGCTCGATGTATTCCACCATGCTGCGTTAAAACCAGCAGCGGCGAAATGGCGGGCCGCATTATTTGCGGCGCGGGACGAACGGTCCATGCCTGAAATGCCGCCTGAAAGCGCGGTGCATTTGAAAGACTGGAATTTTGCCAACATCGCGGATGCCCGGAATGCCGGATACCGGAAATTGGCGGGCGAATATCTGCGCATCGACCTTGCCGAGCGCGTGATCAAAAAAGCGCATGAAGCGCGTGGCGATCAAGCGGTGTTCGGGTTGGATATGACCTTTGCAACCTCATTGGGGCTCAGCGATGCGGGCCTGAATGCTTTGATGGCGGATGCTGGTTTTCGGAAGGCAGACGCACCTGCCGAGACAGGAGTAGACAGCGAACCAGCGGCGCCTGCAGGGTTGCCTGATCCTGCACCCGAAGAGACGGACAGCGGCGGCCAGAAAGGTGAGAGCAATGTGCCGGGGAATGAGGCCGAGCCGATTTCGGTTACCACCGAAGGCAGCAACACGTCCGAAATCGTAGATCAAGCCCAAGCCGCTGACCAAACCGGCGATACGTCAATAGATCAACTGTCCTTGCCGGCCACCGATTCTGCTCCGCCGCTTACCTATTGGCGCTGGGCCGGTATGCGCAAACCGCAGCCGCGCGGACAAAAACTGGCGCAGGACGCGAAACGGGGTCATATAAAGCGCAAAAAGTCAGGGCCGAAAACCAATCGCGGAAAAGACAGCAGAGCAGCGCCGCAACCCGCCAAGCCCGCGGCTCCGCCGTCGTCGCTTGCGCTGCAGCTGGCGGCCCTTCAAGAGTTGCATTCGCCCAAAAAGCAGAAATAACGCGAATTGTCTGGAGCTGGCCTTCGTATTGATAAGCTGCTTTGGTATTTGCGGTTCAGCAAAAGCCGGACGTTGGCGCAGCATTGGGTTGAGCAAGGGCATATTCGGGTCAATGGCAACCGAATAACCCGGCCCAGCTTTGCGATCCATTTGGGCGATGTGATTACTTTGCCGCGCGGAGAGGGAATATTGGTTATTCGTATGGAAATTTTACCCCATCGGCGCGGGCCAGCCGAAGAGGCGAAAAGCCATTATCTTTGTTTATGATAATCACTCGCAAAGAAAAATGTGTTTTTGCGATAACAGATTGTTGACTTGACCATATTATCCACAATAGGCGTATATCTGAAACGGCGACAAAACCGCCTGTAATATCTTAGGAGAGTTTACCCGATGACCTATGTCGTGACCGATGCCTGCATCAAATGCAAATATATGGACTGCGTCGAAGTGTGCCCGGTGGACTGCTTCTATGAAGGCGAAAATATGCTGGTCATCAACCCCAGCGAATGTATCGATTGCGGCGTGTGCGAACCCGAATGCCCGGCAGAAGCAATTTTGCCCGATACCGAAAGCGGTTTGGAGCAATGGCTGGAGCTGAATACGAAATATAGCGCCGAATGGCCGAATATCACGACCAGCCGCGAACCACCAAAAGATGCGGATGATTTTAAAGGCGTTGAAAACAAGTTCGAAGAATATTTCTCACCTGAACCCGGTGATGGCGATTAACCGAAAATCTTATCATCTGAGCTTACAGGGCTCTGTAACAAAAAAGGCGCGGCATCCCCGGATGCGGCGCTTTTTTTCAACCGGCCTAAATCAATCCAGCGCTGCGCATCGATGAAAAGCCGTCTTTGCCAACGATAATATGGTCGTGAACGGTGATACCCAATTTCTTGCCCGCATCGATAATTTCGCGGGTCAAGGCGATATCCTGACGACTGGGGCTGCTGTTACCGCTCGGATGGTTGTGCACCAATATGATAGCAGCTGCGCCTAAATCTAAAGAGCGGCGTACCACTTCACGGACATAGATGGCGGCCTGATCAATGCTGCCTTCGCTGGTCAGCTCGTCACGGATCAGCATATTTTTGCTGTTGAGATAGAGTATGCGCACGCGCTCCGTCGTCAAATGCGCCATATCGGCGCGCAGATAATCAAGCAGCGCTTGCCAGCTCGCCAAGATCGGCATTTCGCGAACGGGCTCGCTAATCATCCGCAGCGCCGCGGCCTGCACAATTTTGAAAGCAGCGGCGCTGGTGCTGCCCATGCCGGGTTGACCTGCGATATTTTCCGCATCGGCGGTAATCAGCGCTGCCACGCTGCCATAATGGGCCAGCAACTGCTTTGCGATCGGTTTGGTATCTTTGCGCGGGATGACAAGCATTAGGAGATATTCAATCAGTTCATGGTCGAGCAGCGTATCTCCGCCCTGTTGCAGCAAACGGTTCCGCAACCGCTCCCTATGACCTTTATTATCGGCTGAACCGCCATCCGGCATAATCATTTTCCCCTGCACAAACATAGTCTTGTCATCGATTTCTAACGGATAATCAAGGCATTTGGCATATTCGACATTGCAACCGCTTTCGCTTTGCCGCATTTGTCACTTATGGCCAATTTGTCCACAGAAGACGAAGTAGCGCAGTCCGATCCCCCGCCATCAAAAGCGGCGGGTAAGCGGCGAATGTGGGTAAGGTGGATATTCGGCCTGGCCGCGCTGCTGCTCATTCTGCTGCTCACCATCGGTTATTGGCAGCGGGTGAATATTGCCGGAAGATTCGCTGAGGATCAGATCAAAAAATATAATATCCGCGCCAGTTATCAGATTAAGGATATTGGCCTGCGGACGCAGCGCATTGAAAATATTGTGGTCGGCGACCCGGCAAATCCTGACTTTACCGCAAAATGGGTGGAAATTGATGTGGCGCTCAATTTTTCAGGGGTCACAGTACGCGACGTTCGCGCGAATGGCGTAAAAATTAATGGAAGATATGATGGCAAAAAGCTGAGCTTTGGCGAATTGGATAAATTCACCGACCCCGACAGCAAAGAGCCTTTTGAAATTCCCGATATTGGCGTGGACCTGTCCGATGCGCAAATGAGCCTTGATACACCTTGGGGACGGATAGGCGCTGGCTTGGACGGTGAAGGCCTTTTACGGCAGCGGTTTGAAGGTAATTTAGCCTTGCGTGCGCCCTTGCTGCAATATCAGGATTGCCGGTTTGATGCTGCAGCATTTGATGGTCGCTACCTGCTAGATTTCCGGCGGCCCAATTTAATCGGTCCATGGACAGCGCAAAGCGTAAGCTGCAATGACAGCGAAATATTGGCGAAAGCGCCAACCATTGATGGTGATTTGCGGCTTAATGCAAAATTCGACCGGTGGTTTGGCGATGTGAATTACAGTCTATCGGCATTGTCGGTTGGCGAACAGAATTTCATCCGTCCCCGGGGCGCATTGTCATTCGCAGGCGGCGGTGACAGGACAAATTTCGACGTCAGGCTTGCCGATGGGGGATATGAGAGCGCACAACTAAATGCTCAGAGTCTTGGCTTTGATGCAAAAGGCCATTTGGATTTTGGAGATGGCGGCTTTGCTGTAACGGCGCGCGGTGATGCGAATATCGGCGGCGGCAAGGTTGCGGCTTCTTATCTGACGGGCATGGACGCACTTGCGCAGAATAGCAAAGCGACGCCAGCCGGGCCATTGGTGGCGCAGCTGATCCCTGCGGTAAAAAGCGGTGTCAATAATTTTGATGCCCGCCTGAGGTTTGATGCGGATGTTCGGCGCGGTGGTAGTTCTAGCGCGCTAATCGACGGGATAAACATCCGGTCGCGTTCTGGTATTCGCCTGACGCAATCGGGTGCCACGCAATTAACTCAACGCGGAGATATATGGCGCGTGATTTCGCCCCTGCGATTATCATTATCGGGCGGCAATATGCCTGTGACGCGCATCGCATTGCGGCAGGGGGCTGGGGACAGCTGGTCCGGAGATATCGCCGTAGACCCTTATGCAGCGGGCAGAGCCAGCCTGTCGATACCGGCGTTGGCATTCAACGGCAGGCCGGGCGGAGCATGGACATTTGACGGGCGAGCCAAATTGAGCGGACCCCTACCACAGGGATTTGTTAACGGCGTAAACTTCGCCTTAAACGGCCGCTATGATGCCGGACGCCTGTCACTCTATAATAGCTGCCAATCGGTTTCATTTGACCGCATACAATATAATCTGCTTGTCCTGTCCAAACAGAATCTGCGTATTTGCCCCGATGGCGGTTATATCGTGCAAACCGGAACGGGGACGCAAGTAAAGGCGACATTGCCGTCAATGCAGGCGTCGGGCAGCTATGGCGGATCGCGGTTCGATATTCGCACTGGACAGGCGCGATTTGATCTTGCGAGAGGCTTCACTGCCGCAGACCTGCGTGCTGCCTATGGCGACAATCCCATCCGTATCGCCGCGCCGGTGCTTCGTTTCAATTTTGACACAGGTTTTGATACCAAAAATGTTCGGGTCGAGGCGGGCTCAATGGACGCGCTCACTTATTTTGAAATTGCGGCGCTCAACGGTTCATTTGCATCCGGCGGCATGCGCGGCCGTTTATCAGGCGCGAACGGCAAAATTGCCAATGTGCCGGTGATGATGACAGACGCATCGGGCGATTGGACATTGGTGGACGGCGATGTCGCATTGCAGGCGCGGCTCGATATTACCGATAGCGAAGCCAATTATGAGGATTCGCTACTTGATCAACGCTTTGAGAAGCTGAATATCCCGAATGCGCTGATCACCTTTGAGGGCGGGATTATCAATGGATTGGCAGAAATTTATGAACCAACTACCGCTACGAAAATTGCAGACCTTGATTTGAGGCATGATTTGAACGGCGGCGAAGGCCGTGCTTTGCTGGCGGTTGATAACCTGGTTTTTAATGAACGGCTGACGCCTGAATTGTTGACGCCGGTGACACGCGGATTGGTGCAGAATGTGGCCGGACCGGTTTTTGGAGACGCGCGTATCGAATGGGATACGAATGAAGATGGCATTATCAGCACAGGCCGGTTCGGTACCACCGGGATTGATTTGGCCGCTGCTTTCGGTCCGGTACGGGGGCTGAAAACTGAATTGCTGTTTACTGACCTGCTCGCGTTGGAAACGGCACCGGGGCAAATTGCCCGGATCGATACAATTAACCCGGGTGTGGCTGCATTGGACGGTATAGTCCGCTACCGGTTGCTTGCCGGACGGAAAGTGCAGATTGAGGGTGGGAGCTGGCCCTTCGCAGGCGGCGAGCTTAGCATTGAGCCGACCGTTTGGGATATGAGCGTGGATAAACCGCGCTATTTGGTGCTTGATGTGAAAGGCGTTGAGGTTGGGCAGTTTATTGAACAGTTTGATTTCGATAACCTTGCGGCGACGGGTGTTTTTGATGGCAAATTGCCCATGGTTTTTGACTTTAATGGCGGCAAAATTGTTGGCGGCGAATTGATCGCGCGAAGTGGCGGTGGGAATATCTCCTATATTGGCGATCTTACCTATATGGACCTGAATGCCTATGCTAATTTCGCATTCGATGCGCTGCGGTCCATAGACTATACCGGACTGCGGATCGAAATGGGCGGCGATTTGGGCGGAGAGATTATCACCAATATCAATTTTGACGGCATTAAACAGGGCGCAGGGGCGAAGCGCAATTTCATTACGCGGCAATTGGCGGATATTCCAATCCGTTTCAATATTCGGATCGAGGCATCCTTTTTCGAATTAATGGGGTTGGTTCGGTCCACCTATGATCCGCAATTTTTGGCACAGAAAAATATCGACCAGATCCGCGCTGAGCAGGAAAAGCTATTGCGGGGCGATGATGGCAAACCGGAATGACTGGCCCTTTCTAGCGTATAAACGCAGCAAACCATTGAATGAACAAGCGGTTCAGCCTTTAGAAAGCAGGGGAATGGCATGACAGAAGAAAGATTGACGCGATGCGTAAAAATTGCGAATCGCGATGTTATGAAAAGGAATGTTTGCATCATCATGGCGACCCCTGCTTTTTTGGCATTTGGTGGCTGCGTTCAAGTCGCGGCTCCGGACAAGCCAATTGAGATCAATCTCAACATTAAAATAGAACAAAAAGTTTTGTTACGCATTCAAGGGGCGGTTAAAGATGCAATCGCTGAAAATTCGGAGATATTCTGATGAGTAAAAATTGGATTGAAGTGACAGCTGCAGCCGCCTTGCTGGCGGTATCAGTTGTGCCGGGAGTGTCGGTGGCCCAAACGCTTGTCGACCAGTATAAAGGCGCGAAATCAAGCGGCCTGGTGGGCGAAAAAATGGATGGCTATATCGGTGCAGTGTCAACGCCATCGGCGTCGATTGAAGCGCTGATCTCCGCAATCAACATCAAACGTAAGGACGTTTATTTTAAGGTTGCGGAAACCACGCGCGCTCGGCCTGACGAGGCTGCTTTTACGGGTGGATGCACCAACATTAAAAATACAAAGCCCGGCGAATATTATCAGGCGCCAAATGGTTCTTGGGTGCAACGCACTGATGGTCCGCCGCAGCTAGATAGCAAATGCCCGCAATAAGCATGTGGCATATTCGCATTTCAAAAAGCCCCCGAGCGATCTAGCTCAGGGGCTTTTTTCATGCGCTATTGGCGAGATCATACAGAAATGGCGGGGTTACGCTCTCTACAAATCGGGTGGAGGGTGGTAGCGTTAATATTCGACGCCAACATATTTTTACTGCGGCGCAACATATTCGCCGTTTAATGCAATTTGCGGCCATTGACTTGGAACCCAGCCTCTCCTAAAGCGCCCGTGCCTAGGCGGGGTTTCCCGAATTCATGGCCGCTGCTTTCGTAACAAAAAGGACGGTTTCTCATGGCTTCAGACGATCCCGCGCAGGACGGCAAAAACGGCAAAGACCCTCGGCTCGATTCGTTAGACATGCAGCTGAAAAAGGTCCGCGCCGCCGAAGACGTCCGTTCCGGTAAAGCCAACCAGCCCGTCTCCAAGGGGATGAAGCAGGGAAATAGGGTTTTGACGGAATTGATAGCTGGTCCTGCGGGTGGTGCGATAGTTGGCGGTTTTCTAGACCGTTGGCTGGCGACAACCCCGTGGATCCTGCTCGCCGGTCTCTTTATGGGGATCATCGTGGCGTTCAGGAACATCATAAAGATTTCAGCAGAGCGTCCGGAATAGTTCGGACGCTTTACGCGCATCTAACAGGGTAGTGAAAAGTGGCATCTGAAAGCGGCAAAATCGATCCGATGTATCAATTCGAGATTCACCCTCTCGTTGATTTCAAATTATTCGGTTACGACATCAGCTTCACCAACAGCTCGCTGTTCATGCTATTGGTTCTGGGCGTAATCTGGATTTTCATGGCAGGCGGCATGAAACGGCAAATCGTGCCGGGCCGCTGGCAAATGGCGGTTGAGGGCGTCGCGGGCTTCGTCAATAATATGATGTCGTCGAGCATCGGCCCCGAAGGCAAAAAATATGTGCCTTTCGTATTTTCGCTCTTCATGTTCATCCTTATTGCAAACTTCATGGGCATGATGCCCTTTGGGATCGTTCCCGGCGTCCATACCTTTACCGTCACCAGCCACTTCACCATAACCGGTATATTGGCTTTGATGAGCTTTTCGATCGTGTTGATTGTCGGTTTTTGGAAGCATGGCCTGCATTTCTTCTCACTGTTCGTTCCGCATGGCACACCATGGTGGCTGCTGTGGTTGATCCCGCTGATTGAGCTTTTTTCTTTCATGGTCCGGCCGTTCAGTTTGGCGCTGCGTTTGTTCGTTGCAATGATGGCAGGTCACGTTTTGATGAAGGTGCTAGCGGGCTTCGTAATCAACGGCCTCAATGCGGAGGCGCTTTGGGTGACGCCGGTTGTGGCCTTGCCAAGCTTTATCCTGATGATCGGCATCACTATGCTTGAACTGCTGGTCTGTGCCATTCAGGCTTATGTTTTCGCTTTATTGACGTCGCTCTACATTAACGACGCGGTTAATTTGCACTAAGTTTTTCAACCTATTACCATTTATTTTTAACAGGAGTTTTTATCATGGACGCAGAAGCAGCAAAATTGATCGGTGCCGGTCTCGCAGCAATTGGTGCAGGCCTTGCCGCCGGCGGTGTGGGTAACGTTTTCGGTTCCTTCCTTCAGGGTGCATTGCGCAATCCAGCCGCAGCTGACAGTCAACAGGGCCGTTTGTTCATCGGCTTTGCGGCGGCAGAACTTTTGGGTCTGTTGTCCTTCGTTGTTGCAATGATCCTGATCTTCGTTGCCTAATATCCAAACGGCCCCGGCTCCATTGCCGGGGCATGTTTTCTCATATTAAGTTTAGAGAGCCATCATGCCTCAAATCGCTCAACTTCTTGAAACCTATGCGTCGCAGATTTTCTGGCTGCTGATCACATTTGGTATCATTTATTTCGGCATTGCCCGAATGATGCTGCCTAAGGTGGAAGCAACCGTTGACGAACGGAACAAGAAAATTGCCGACGACCTTGCGACTGCGGAAGCCGCGCGGGCGGAGGCCGAGCAGTTGGAGGAAGGCGGAGATAAAGAATTAAACGCTGCCCGTGCCGAAGCACAAGCCAAGGCGAATGCAGCCAAGGCAAAGGCCGCCGCAGCAACCGAAAAAACGCTGGCCGCTGCTGACGCGGATATTGCTGCCAAAATGGCGGCAGCAGAGGCCGAGTTGGCCAAAGCGACGGCAGCAGCGATGGCGAGCGTAGAAAATGTTGCAAGCGAAGCCGCAGCGGACATCGTGGCGAAGGTTTCGGGCATATCGGTTACGCCAGCGGCGGCATCGAAAGCAGTAAAGGCGGTAATGGCGAATGGCTGATTTTATCCAAATGGCAGCACTAGTTGCGGTATCGGCGTCGACCGATGCTGCTGCAACCGATCCCCATTCGGCGGAAAATCATGCGGCAACCGAAGCCGCTGGCCATGGCGGCACGGAGGCTCATGTGTCCCCATCGGCACTGGGCTTCGATGCGTCAATGCTCGTGGCTCTGGCCATGGTGGTGGTAATCGGCATCGCATTATGGGCCAAGGTCCCCGCCATGATTGCCGCTGCGCTTGATAAACAAATTGATGGCATCAAGGAACAGCTTGACGCCGCGACAAAGCTGCGGGCTGAGGCAGAGGCGATCAAGGCTGAATATGTCGCCAAATCGAAGCAGGCCGCCTATGACGCCGAGCAGATGAAATTGCACGCCGAAGAAGAAGCGAAGCAAATTATTGCCAATGCCAAAAATGATGCTGCCGCCATGATCGCGCGCCGCACCAAAATGGCAGAAGAGAAAATCGCTGCCGCAGAAACCGCTGCGATTGCCGGTGTTCGTGCAAAAGCTGCCGCCGTATCGGCCGCCGCCGCCGAGCAAATCATTGCAAGCAGCGCTGATGCAAAGGCTGACGCGGCCCTGATCGATCAGGCGATTGCAGCGCTAAACTAATAACTTGCAACATATAAGATTGTCGCAACAATAAAGGCTCCCCTTCATAGGAGCCTTTTTTGATGCCATTTCTTAAATCCAGCTTTGCCTTATCTATATTTTCCTTTGCAGCGTTTGCGCCAAATGCGTTTGCGCAAAGTGATCTGAGCCTCAGCGATGGTGGCGATTATCGGGTCCTGACGCTCTCCATAACCGGCACGGCGCAGGCACAGCCAGACCGCGCTATATTATCCTCTGGCGTTAGCGCAATAGAGCCAACCGCACGCGAAGCCATTGCAGCGAATGCGAAAAAAATGAATGCGTTGTTTGATGCTCTCAAAAAAATTGGTGTTGAGCGCCGTTTTGTGCAGACATCCAGAGTGATGCTGACCCAGCAATTTTCCTATAATTCGGGTACGGGACAGCCAAGAGTGCCGACGGGATATGAAGCGCGGAACGATATTTCGATTCGACTTACCGATATTCAGGACAGTGGCGGCGTTATTGACGCGCTGGTTACGGCAGGAGCCGATCGGATTAATGGTCCAACATTCACGATTAATGACGATAGTGACCTGGTACAGGAGGCTCGCAAAGATGCTATGGAGCAGGCAATGAAGCTGTCGCAATTCTATGCCGTGTCGACAGGGCACAAGCGCGCAGATATTATTGCCATTGATGAAAGCAGCGGTTTTCGCGTCGATATACCGCTTTCAAATGTAATCACGGCCGGCGGTCGTCCGGGCTTCGCCGCGGAGACCCCTGTCGAGGCCGGAGACGTGCAGCGCAGTGTTAGTGTTACGGTGAGATATAGGCTTGTTCCGTAACAACCAAATTGGGCCATTGTCTACTCAACGGTGATTGCCTAGATCAGGACTATGTCCAAAGCCGATCGTCCAGACACACCCAACGCCGCGTCGCGTTTTAACGAAGAGGCGGCGACTTATGCGGTGCGCGGGGCAGGGGTGCCTGATCTGGATGCCGGGGTCGCTGCAATCCGCAATGTTTGGCAGACTTTACCGACGCGGCCTGGCGTATACCGGATGCACGATGCCCGAGGCGATGTTCTCTATGTCGGTAAGGCAAGGGCACTTAAAAACCGCGTGAGCAATTATACGCAGGTTGACCGATTGCCCAACCGCCTGCGCCGCATGGTGGCGCAAACGCGCAGCATGACGATCGTCACCACGGGCAGCGAGGCGGAGGCTTTGTTGCTGGAGGCGCAGCTGATTAAGCGATACCGCCCGCCCTATAATGTCCTGCTGCGCGACGACAAAAGCTTTCCCTTCATCCTGCTGCGCGCGGACCATGATTTTCCCCGTATTCAGAAACATCGCGGCGCGCGGCGGCATAAGGGGCAATATTACGGCCCCTTTGCCAGCGCGGGCAGCGTGAACCAGACCATCAATGCGCTGCAAAAACTATTCCTGCTGCGCAATTGTACCGACAGTTTTTTCAACAATCGTGATCGGCCGTGCCTGCTCTATCAGATTAAGCGCTGCTCAGCGCCCTGCGTCGACCGGATTAGCAAGACCGATTATGAAGGATTGGTCAAGGACGCGACTGCATTTCTATCGGGTAAATCCACCGCAGTGCAGGGCAAATTGGCCGCTCAAATGGAGGCGGCGGCAGAAGCGTTAGATTTCGAAACGGCGGCAACGCTGCGTGATCGGCTGAAGGCGCTGACTTTCATCCAAGGGTCGCAAGCTATCAATGCCGAGGGCGTCGGTGATGCCGATATATTCGCTCTGGCGGCAAAAAATGGCGCAATGTGTATCCAAGCCTTTTTTATTCGCGGCGGCCAGAATTGGGGGCATCGCAGCTTTTTTCCGGTGCATACCACTGACGTGCCAGAGGATCAGGTGCTCGCTAGCTTCCTGATGCAATTTTATGAAGATGTCCCGCCGCCCAAAACGATATTGACCGACCGCGCGCCAGCCGAAGAGGCGCTGCTGTCCGATGCGCTGACCGAACAGGCTGGGCATAGGGTAGCAATTGTGGTGCCACAGCGCGGGGATAGGGCGAAGCTCATCAAGCAAGCCGTGCGCAATGCCGTCGAGGCACTCGACCGGCGGCAAGCGGAATCGGCGACGCAGAACAAGTTGCTGCAAGAAGTGGCGGAGCTGTTCGAATTGCCCAAACCGCCGGGACGGATAGAAGTTTACGATAATAGCCATATTCAAGGCAGCAATGCGCTCGGCGCGATGATCGTCGCCGGACCGGAAGGATTTGTAAAAGGGCAATATCGCAAATGGAATATCAAGGATAAAGACTCAGTCCCCGGTGATGATTTCGCCATGATGCGCGAAGTAATGCGCCGCCGTTTTGGCCGTGCATTGGAGGAGGACCCCGACCGCGAAGCCGGCGCATGGCCGGACCTGTTGCTGATTGACGGGGGCAAGGGGCAAGTTAGTGCGGTGAAGTCGGTACTCGACGACCTCGATATCGATGATGTGGCGTTTATCGGGATTAGTAAGGGACCAGATCGCAATGCCGGGCGAGAGACATTCCATTTCCCTGATGGCCGGGAATTTACCTTGGCGGTGAACGCGCCGGTGATGTTTTATCTGCAACGGCTGCGTGATGAGGTGCACCGCTTCGCAATCGGCGCTCACCGTAAAAAACGCAGTAAGGCTATTGCGTCCAGCCCTTTAGATGAAGTTCCGGGTATCGGACCCGCTCGCAAAAAAGCGTTGCTGTTGCATTTTGGGACTGCGCGAGCGGTGCGGGATGCGAGTTTAGAGGACATTATGCGCGCACCGGGAGTCAGTGCGGCGGTGGCGCAAACAGTCTATGATTTTTATCACTCAACCTAGGGTCAGGATAAGAGACATTGCTATACCCTTAGGAACCATTTCCGATTGGGCTTGTCGATAGGCGATTTTGGCGTAGATTAACGGCGCGGGATATTACTCCCACGGAGTCTCAAACTATGCAGATAAAGGATCGTCCAGAATTTAATCGTAAAGGTACCGTATTAACTTTCAGCCCCGAACAAGATGTGTTTACCGCCGTTCAAGCGATGAGCGAAAAAAATTATGGCGCTGCGGTTGTTGTATCGCCGGATAATAAGCCGCTTGGTATCGTAACCGAGCGGGACTTTATGCGGCGGCTCATCAACAAGGGGCTGGATCCCAAAAAAACCGCGCTGAGTGCTATAATGACATCGGATTTGCGGCTCGCACGGGGCGATGATGATTTGCTCGACTGGCTGCGCCAAATGTCAAATGACCGTTTTCGCCATTTGCCCGTGGTCGATGATGACGGAACCTTGATCGGGATTATGAGCCAGGGCGATTTTGTCAGCTATACTTGGCCCGAATTGCTCAACCGGGTAAAAGAACAGGCGCGCGCAACCTTTGACATTAACCCGTCCATTTTTATTGGCCTTGCGGTTTTTGTGTTGATTGCGTTGACCGGCATCTTTGCATTGCTGCTAACAAGATAGATTAAGGCAAAATTGCTATTGCGAGCTACTCTCAATTTCGCTATTGAGAGTGCATCGCAATAGGAGTTTGAGTCGCTGTGATCATTTGCCATTGTAATGCCCTGAAAGAAGGCGAAGTTCGTGAAGCTGTGCGCTCTGGCGCGCGCAGCCCGGCGAAGGCCTATCGCAAATTGGGCTGCAAATTTCAGTGCGGTCAATGTCTGCCGCTGGCGAAACGCATTATCAGCAGCGAACCCGCTATTGCTTGCTAGTCTCAATAGCTGAAAAAGCCCAGAAAACTGCCATTTTTTGCCTTTACACCATGGGCGTATGCCTGTTAGCTTATGCTCGAAAAAATAAGCTAACAGAAAGGGCATTAAGCCATGAAGGGCGACAAAAAAGTCATCGAATATCTCAACATCGTGCTCAAAAATGAATTGACCGCGATCAATCAATATTTCCTGCATTACCGGATGTTGGACAGTTGGGGCATGAGCAAGCTCGCCAAATTTGAATATGGCGAATCTATCGATGAGATGAAGCATGCCGATAAGCTGGCGGAACGTATCTTGTTCCTGAACGGGTTGCCGAATTTTCAGGCGCTGGGCACCTTGCGCATCGGCGAGAATGTTGAGGAATTGCTGAAATGCGATCTGGAACTTGAGTTGGAAGCGCTCCCGCCCTTGCAAGATGCAATGGAACATTGCGAAAAAGTCCGTGACTATGTCAGCCGCGATCTGTTCGCATATATCCTGAAAAGCGAAGAAGATCATGTTGATATGCTGGAGACGCAAATTGAGTTGATCGAGAAAATGGGGCTGCAAAACTATATTCAATTGCAGTGTGCCCCACCCGAAGAAGACTAAAGTCTGTTTGGCCGATAAGATTGGTTAGGGTCTGGACCCTATACCCAAAAATGTGGGCATTTACCCTATAACAAGATTTTACAGCTAATGCCCTTTGGAACTACCATGTTCCAGGGGCATTTTACATGACACATCCATTGCAAACCAAATGGTTCGACGAAGCGGCGGAGGCCGAATATCTAAGTCAGGTGGAGGCATTTGTTCATGCCGGTGATCTGGATATCGCGGCGCAGCGCATATTGGACGACCTGGAAGATATGGACACGCCGCTGGCGGCTCTGTGCCGCGAATTGGATGAAGATGCGGTCGAATTGTCCGGATGGGCGGAAATTGGCGATGCCATTGCCCAATATGAAGGTGAAGAGCCGATTACCGCCGTTCATATTGTCATGTCGAATGAAGAGGATCTGGTATTTGAAGATAAAAGCACGGTTCATCATCCCGATGCCGAGGTTGTATTATACACCGATGAACATTTTGCTTTTTCCGCCAAGTCCCGCGCCGAATTGCTAGCGGCCGCATTAAACCCCAGCGCTGATTGGTATGGTAAGTCAGAGGATTTGGAGGTCTATCTGGAGATGAATGGCCTCAGCGAGCTTAACACTGCATTGCTGCGCCACAAACGCCAATATCATTTCCGCGATCAACAGCATGTGTTGGACGCAGCAGAAGGATTGGCGGCGGATATCATCCCGCTGCCCTATATTGAATTTCGCCTATGTGCGATGCTGCGCGCTATTCGGTTTCATCAGGCGGTCAAAAGCCTGCTCGACGGTTTTGGTTTGTCTGGCAAAATCCCGGTGATCGTCGGGATGCACAATATGAAGATTGAATTTACGTCGGTTTATGTGCCGCGTGAGGCAAAAGTGGTGGAAGCGGCAAAAATGCCAAAGCTGGCCGTTAAGATCGAACGCAATATGGAAGAGGATACGCAGGAGCTCACCGGAACTTTGCTGCGCCAAAAACTAAAAGAAGAAGAGCCTGAAGTTGAAGAAAAGGTCGGTTTTTTCCGCCGCCTTTTTCAGCGCAAAGCCGCCTAGGCGCGGATCCTGCGCGCTTAAAATATAGGGAAATAGGCGCCGCTGCCAACCCACTTCCCCGCAGCATATTTATCCGTCATAAGCGCGGCTTATGGAAATAACCGCAACCGCCACTATCTGTGCCGTCCGCCCGCATGGTGAAGCCGGAGCAGTGGTGCGGGCAATGACGGCGGATCATGGCCTGCTTGCAGGCTATGTCCAGGGCGCACGAGGGCGGCATTTGCGCCCAGTCCTGATCCCCGGCAATGTGATAAAAGGCGAATGGCGCGCCCGGATATTGGGGCAGCTACCCTCCTTAACCGCTGAGCCTGAACATAGCAGGGCGCATTTGTTGGGCGAGCCGTTGGCGGTTTCAGCCATGGATTGGGTCACCGCGCTAACCGCAGCGACGTTGGCCGAGGGGGTGCCATTCCCAAGACTACATAGTGCATTGGACGGAGTTTTATCCGCCATCGAGCTGGCTCCCGCAGCGCGGCGATGGGCTGGTTCAGTGGCGCGTTACGAAGAATTATTGTTGAGTGAGCTGGGCTATGGCGACGAAATGCCGAAAAATGGCGATACGCCCGTCGCGATGATGGCGCAGAACCGCGCGCGTTTGGTGGAACATGTGCTTGGCGAAAGGCGTGCTGACGTTATGGCGGCGCGGGAGAGATTGGTTGAGCGGCTGAAAAAGGCAATTGAATAAGACATTCATCGCAATGGGCGGTTGCAAAAATCCGATGTTATTGGCAGGGGGATGGCAGTTCAGCCATATCGTCATGCTGAGCTTGGTTCAGCGCCCATCTATCCGTCTTAACCGGCGTGCCGCGAGGCGAAATGGTCTGTGAAACAAGGTCAGGGCGGCGGCTTTTTATTAAAGAGATTATTATGCTTATCGCCCTGTTGCCCGGAGATGGGATCGGACCCGAAGTTATCACACAGGCCAAACGGGTTTTAGACGCGGTCGGCCTGGATGGGCTGATTTATGAAGAGGCTCCTGTTGGCGGTGCGGCTTACAAGGCCAGCGGTCATCCGCTACCATCCGAAACGCTGGATCTGGCAAAGCGTGCCGACGCGATATTGTTCGGTGCGGTGGGTGACCCCGACTGCGACGCGCTCGAACGCCATTTGCGTCCCGAACAGGCGATCTTGGGTTTGCGTAAGGAACTGGAACTTTTCGCCAATCTGCGCCCCGCAACCCTATTTCCTGAGCTGGCTGGCGCATCTGCATTGCGCCCCGAAATCGCGACGCAGATCGACCTGATGATCGTTCGTGAATTGAACGGCGATGTCTATTTCGGGGAAAAAGGTATGCGCAAGACGGCGGACGGTAAGCGCGAAGGATATGACATCATGTCCTATAATGAGGATGAGGTGCGCCGCATTGCCCATGTCGGTTTCAAGACCGCGATGGCGCGGGACCAAAGATTGTGCAGTGTGGACAAGGCCAACGTCCTCGAAACCTCTCAGCTATGGCGCGACGTGGTGATTGAAGTTGCGAGCGAATATCCCGATATTCAGCTTAGCCATATGTATGTCGATAATTGCGCGATGCAGCTGGTGCGCAATCCTGGCCAATTTGACGTGATTGTAACCGGCAACCTGTTTGGTGACATATTGTCGGATCAGGCCAGCATGTGCGCTGGTTCCATCGGTATGTTGCCCAGCGCATCGCTCGATAGCGGCGGCAAAGGCCTCTATGAACCCATACATGGCAGCGCGCCCGATATTGCCGGGCAGGGTAAGGCGAACCCGCTGGCCACTATATTATCTGCGGCGATGATGCTCCGCTATTCGCTGAGCATGGCAGAGGCGGCGGATCAGATTGAGGCTGCAGTGGCGTCCGCACTTGCTGCAGGTGCCCGATCCGCCGACCTTGGCGGCACAATGAGCACAAGCGACATGGGCGACGCGGTAATTGCTGCTTTGGCCTCAGCGGGCTAGAGACGGTCATATGAAAAAAGATACCGGCCTTGACCGTACAATCACATCAAAATGGCGTCCAGCGACACAGGCGGTGCGCGGCGGCACTTGGCGCAGCGAGCATGGCGAAACGAGCGAGGCGTTGTTCCTGACCTCTGGCTATACGTATGATGATGCTGAAACGGTCGCAGCACGTTTTGCAGGCGATGAGCCGGGCATGACCTATAGCCGCCTGCAAAATCCGACCGTCGCAATGTTGGAGGAACGCGTTGCATTAATGGAGGGCGCCGAGGCGTGCCGTGTGCAGGCAACGGGTATGGCGGCGATGACGGCTGCTTTACTATGCCAGCTATCGGCGGGGGACCATGTTGTTGCCGCCCGCGCTGCCTTTGGCTCCTGCCGCTGGCTGACCGATCATTTACTGCCACGTTTTGGCATAGAAACAACGACAATCGATAGCCGCGACAATGCTGCGTGGGAAGCTGTCATCCGGCCCAATACCAAAGTCTTCTTCTTCGAAACGCCCGCCAATCCAACGATGGACATTGTCGATATGCACCATGTTTGCGGCCTCGCCCGCGCGCATGGAATTACCACGGTGGTCGATAATGCTTTTGCGACTGCCGCGCTGCAACGCCCACTTGATTTCGGCGCCGATGTAGTTGCGTATAGCGCGACTAAGCTGATGGAAGGGCAGGGGCGCGTGCTCGCCGGGGCCATATGCGGCAGCGCCGAATTCATCAATGACAAGCTGTTACCGTTTCAGCGCAATACCGGACCCAATCTGTCGCCATTTAATGCGTGGGTCGTGCATAAGGGATTGGAAACGCTTGATCTTCGGGCACAGCGCCAATCGGAAAATGCGATGCAGGTAGCCCGTTTCTTGGAACAGCGTGTGCCGACCATGCTATATCCCGGCCTCGCCAGCCACCCGCAACATGAATTGGCGGCGAAGCAGATGAAGGCTTTCGGCCCAATTTTCAGCTTCCTTGTCGCTGACCGCACACAAGCATTTTCTTTGCTCAACGCATTGGAATTAATTGATATTTCAAATAATATTGGGGATAGCCGTAGCCTGATGACTCATCCTGCATCCACCACCCATGCCGCTATGGGCGAAGAGATGCGCGGCGAAATGGGCGTGACGGAAGGGATGCTGCGCGTCAACATCGGGCTAGAAGATCCGCAAGATTTGATTGACGATCTGGATAATGCCCTCACAATAGCTGGATTATGATCCTCGATTCTTTCTTTGCCGAAAGCGCCAACAGCAATGCCATCACCGTTCGTGTGGCACCTAATTTCCTGCACGACCAATCGGAACCTTCGAAGGGCCGCTGGTTTTGGTCGTATCATATCCGCATTGAAAATCATGGTGACGAACCGGTGCAGCTATTGACCCGTCATTGGCGGATTACCGATGGCCGCGGCATGGTCAACCATGTTGATGGCGACGGAGTGGTCGGTGAACAACCCGTGCTGCAACCTGGCGGGGCGCATGATTATGTATCGGGCTGCCCTCTGCCGACATCCAGCGGTTTTATGGAGGGCAAATTCCGTTTCATTCGCGCAGATGGCAATACATTTTTGGCCGATATTCCGCGATTTGAACTTGTGGCCCCTGCCACCGCCCAATGAAACGCACCCATTTGCCCTTGAACGGCCTGCGCGTGCTGGACGCGGCGGCGCGCCATTTAAGCTTTACTAAGGCCGCTGATGAGCTTGCCGTAACGCCGGCTGCGGTGGGGCAGCAGATACGGGCGCTTGAAGATATGCTGGGCGTTGTTCTGTTCCGCCGGACGCCCAAGGGGCTGGAGCTAACCGGCGAAGGCGCGGCGGGGCTCGATGCTTTGCGCAGCGGATTTCTGCAATTTGAAGAGGCGGTTCGCGCGATGCAGGCGGGCCAATCCTCCAATTCGCTAACCATCGCTGCGCCGCGTGACTTTACCGCCAAATGGCTGGCAAAGCGGCTTGCGAGCTATGGTAAAGACAATCCCGAAACCCGCTTTACATTGGTTGCTGCGGACGAAGATGTGGATTTTACCGAGGCCAATTTGGATATGGCGATCCGCCTAACGCGGGGGCCAGGTGATTATGAAGGGGTCAGGCTGGCACCCGGCGCTTTCGTTAAAGTTGGGGCGGTACAGGACGGTGCGGCAACGCCGATTAGCTGGCCCGGATGCCCCGTCGGTGAAGGCGAAGCTGCGCTTCGGCTCAGCGATGCTGGTCTGGCTATCGACAGCGCAGCGATCGGCCTTGGCCATGCCACCGTACCGCATTTGCTGGCGGAGGATGATTTGGCGCACGGGCGTGTGCGGGCTTTGGACAATGCCGTGGACAGCGATCTTGCTTATTGGCTGATCGCGCCGTTACCGCAATGGCGACAGAAAAAAGTCAGATCGCTGGTCGAAGCGCTCAGCCAAAGTTAACGCAGTTTTTGGCGTCCCTGCATCGGCGTCAGCCAAAAGCTTTTATATGCGCCGCATTCACACCTATGAGGTTGGCAAGTTTCAACCGGCGTTAACCTGTCACCGCTTGCAGCAACCGGGTCATCAGCAGGACAAATTGCGTGTCGTTGACCTCCTTGGCTGGGTTATTCCAACTGCCGCTGACAGCGTACCAATCACCCGCTTTGGACTGCACCAGAAAGCTCATGGATATGACGCCGGGCTCGCTGCCGCCCTTATAACCCAAATAATTCCATTTGGCCGCTTCTGCTGGCCCGATTCCGCTGTTCACTTGCATGATTTCCAGCATTTTGGGATCACCTGCCCGCCGGATATGATTCAATAGCGCCGACATATCGATGGGCGATGCAAACCATTCGATGGTGTCAATATGAACAGGGCCGCCGTTGAAAGTGCTGTCGTCAACTTGGGCAAAGCCCAGCCGCGCGGTCTGTGTATTGATAATCTGCCTCTGCTGCACCTCATTTGCTTTTATGTAGCGAGCATATAGGTCGGCATTGGCGGGCGCTTTGAGTGCAAATGCCTCGACGGTGGATAAAAAAGGCAGCGTCCTGTCAGGAGCGCTGTGACCAATCTGCGCCAATTTACGCTCCACATTCTCACGGCCCAGCGCGTGGAGCAGTGTGTCGGTCGCGCTATTATCGCTGACGGAAATCATCTGCAGCGCCAATGTCTCTAATGTCACTGGACTATTTTCTGGCCAACGGTTCGTGGCGCTGGAGGAAAAAGAACGGTGCGCCAGTGGCACAACATCCGACCATTTGCGTGCGCCCGCTTTTACCTGAGCCGACAGCTCGGCGAGAATATACAGTTTGAAAGTTGATCCGATCGCAAATTGCCTATCCGCATTGCGCGCAGCAATAATCTCTCCGGGATCATTTTCATCCAGTTTTTCAACAAGAAAAGCCGACTGTCCGGGCAGCGCGTCAAAATCGGCACTGATCTTTTCAAAGTTATCGTCCTTACTCGCAAAGCTGGTCGCCAGCAGTCCGCGGACTTTATAAGGTTTATTGACGTCCACATTGATGTTGAAAGTGGCAATCGCCTTTTCAAATTCGAGTTGCAGGGTCGCTGCATCGGGCGCGGTCTTTTTGACTTCGATCACTGTCAACGGTTGTCCATATTGGGCGATGATGCTTGCGGATAATTGCGCCAACTGAGCTTGGGGCACTGCGGCCAGAAATTGCTCGGTGAAATAATCTTCGGGTTTATATTCGCCCTTTAATACCGATGAAAGCTGCGGGATGCGGATATCGAGCGCGGCGCTTTCCGTCTTTCCAGCAGCTGTGCTTTCGCTTTTTGGGGCGGCTTTATTGTCCACACTCGCACTCGCATTTGCCGGCGGTGTAGCTGTCGCGCAAGCCGATAGACACAGCATCGCTCCTGCCAGAACCAGTTTTTTCATTGAAGCACTCCCTTGTTGCCGACCCAATTGCCGCAGCTTAGGCATCGATGGCGTCTTCATCAAGCTGCGCTGCGTTATCCTGTATGAAATTGAACCTATGTTCCGGATTTTTCCCCATCAACCGGTCAACCAGGTCATTTACGCTCGCCCGCTCTTCATATTCGCGGGGCAGGGTGATGCGGATAAGCGACCGAGTAGCGGGATCCATCGTGGTTTCGCGCAGCTGTGACGGGTTCATTTCGCCGAGACCCTTAAACCGGCCAACATCGACATTTTTCCCTTTGAAAATAGTCGATTCCAATTCGGCCCGGTGGGCATCGTCATTGGCATATACGCTTTTCGACCCGTGCGTGAGCCGATAAAGCGGCGGCCGTGCCAGATAAAGATGTCCTTCCTTTACGATGTCGGGCATTTCCTGAAAGAAAAATGTCATCAGCAACGTCGCAATGTGGGCGCCGTCGACATCGGCATCGGTCATAATGATCACGCGGTCATAGCGTAAAGCTTCAGGGTTACATTCTTTACCGCTTCCGCAACCCAGCGCGAGCAGCAGGTCAGCAATTTCGCTGTTGGCCCGTATTTTATCACGAGTGGCGGAGGCGACGTTGAGGATCTTCCCGCGGATCGGCAATATTGCCTGTGTTTTGCGGTCACGGGCCTGTTTGGCGCTGCCGCCTGCGCTATCGCCTTCCACGATGAACAACTCGGTGCCTTCGCTGCTGTCACCTGAACAGTCGGTCAATTTACCTGGCAAGCGCAGTTTGCGGGCGCTCGTTGCCGTTTTGCGTTTGACCTCGCGTTCGGCCTTGCGGCGGAGCCGGTCGTCGACCTTTTCCAATATAAAGCCGATCAATGCTTTGCCGCGCTCCATATTATCGGCAAGGAAATGATCAAAATGATCGCGGATGGCATTTTCAACATAACGAGCGGCCTCCGGCGAGGTCAGCCGATCCTTTGTCTGGCTTTGGAACTGCGGGTTGCGGATGAATACCGACAGCATCAATTCGGATTCATTGAAAATATCATCGGCCGTAATTTGCGCCGCTTTTTTATTGCCGACCAATTCTCCAAAAGCACGCAGCCCTTTGGTTAGGGCAGCGCGAACACCCGCTTCATGCGTGCCGCCCGCAGGTGTCGGAATTGTGTTACAATACCAGCTATAGATTCCATCCGAATATAAGGGCCAACTGATCGCCCATTCGACGCGGCCTTGGTCATCGGGAAATTCCTGCGTTCCGCTGAAAAAATCGGCGGTGGCACAGGCGCGGCCCGAAAGCTGTTCTTTCAAATGATCTGACAGTCCGCCGGGAAATTGAAACACTGCCTCTTGCGGAACGTCTTCGCTCGCGAGTTCAGCATCGCAGCGCCAACGGATTTCGACGCCGGCATATAAATAAGCCTTGGACCGGGCCAATTTGAACAAACGAGCCGGTTTGAATTTTGCGGTCTCGCCAAAAATTTCGGCGTCGGGGGTAAAGGAGATGGTTGTGCCGCGCCGGTTGGGGGTTGGTCCCAAATCCTCCAGCGCGGTGACCGCATGGCCCTTTGAAAAGCATTGCCGGTAAAGCTGCTTTCCGCGCGCTACTTCAACCACCGTTTCGTCGGATAACGCATTGACGACCGATACGCCCACGCCATGCAGGCCGCCCGATGTAGCATAAGCCTTGCCTTCAAATTTACCGCCCGAATGCAACGTGGTCAAAATGACTTCTAATGCAGATTTCCCGGGATATTTGGGATGCGGGTCTACCGGAATTCCTCGGCCGTTATCGGTGATCGTCAACCGGTTTCCAGCGGCCAGATAAACCTCAATCCGGTTGGCATGCCCCGCGACCGCTTCGTCCATGCTGTTGTCGAGCACTTCGGACGCGAGATGGTGGAGCGCGCGCTCGTCGGTGCCGCCAATATACATGCCGGGTCTGCGCCGGACCGGCTCCAGTCCCTCCAAAACCTCAATTTGGGAGGCGTCATATTCCTTGGAAGCCGCAGTCGCCGCAGCGCCGCCGCCAAAAAGATCATCGCTCATGCTTTAGCTATAGAGGCCGGAGACTCGCCGATGCAAGCGACGATCCCCACTTATCCACGAATAATTGGTGGGACCGTTAATTGCTGCTGCTGTGATGGGATAGTCTTTGGCCTATCACAGGTTTGTTATCTCACGCGCGGCCCGCCGAATGGCATGGGCGGCGGAGGGCGGCGGACACCGCGCGGTAATTGCGCCTGATAGGCGCGGCCGCAATGTTCGACGCAATAGGGAAATCCTGGGTTAACTGCTTCGCCGCAAAAATGGAAATCGGCTTCACCCGGATGATTGATGGGCCAGCGGCAGATCCGTTCATTCAGATCGAGCAGCGACGTTTTATCGGCCATTTCAGGGCTTGGCTTGGCAGGAACAAGCCGGCGCGGCGGCGCAGGTGGTATGGGGGCTTGCTGATCACCTGGACCTTGGCGCATGAACCCGCCGGGGCCAATTGATACGACCTTGGGCAGATCAGATGATGGCTGAGCAGGTGCGGATGCGATCGACGACGGGATCGATGTGGTCGATGTTTTTGGACGCGGCGCAGCGGCTGCAGGTGCTTCGGCTGCCATCATCTTCGGTTTGGGAGGCGCTTTGGGTGCGGCTTTTTTGACCGCCGCCGCCTTCTTTTTCGAATCACCCGATTTAACCGGAGACGGCCGGGACTTCAGGCCCAAACGGTGCGCTTTTCCAATCACAGCATTGCGCGATACCCCGCCCAATTCTTCGGCAATCTGGCTTGCAGTAAGCCCTTTTTCCCAAAGATTTTTGAGTTGGTCGATCCGTTCGTCGGTCCAAGCCATGAATTGCTCCATTTGAATAATTTGATACAGCCGCAAATGCGCCTTGCGATATGATAGCCAAGCCGATAGTCGATATTGCGATGACTATCCACCCAAAAACCGAAACCGACGCGCCTGTTACTCACCAAAATGGGAATATGAGCAGCAAAATTCAACTCCCCGCCTATGGCCAGCCCGCGATGGGGATGAATTGGATCGGGTTGCGCACGCTTTATTTGAAGGAAGTGCGCCGGTTTATGAAGGTGCAGCTGCAGACGGTCTGGGGCCCGGCGTTGACGACTTTATTATTTCTTGCGATTTTTTCGCTGGCATTGGGCAGAGGCGACCGAACAGAACTCGGCGTTCCGTTTGCCGATTTTCTGGCACCGGGATTGATCGTAATGGGCATGATCCAGAATAGCTTTGCCAATAGCAGCTTTTCGCTGCTGGTCGGTAAGGTTCAAGGAACGATCGTTGATTATCTCATGCCGCCGCTTTCCAATGCAGAATTGATGCTGGCAATGGTTGGCGCAGCCGTCACTCGTGCCTTTTTGGTCGGCGGTGCGGTGTGGCTGGCAATGGTATTATGGCCCGGCGTTTCGGTAATGCCAAAAGCGCTTCCGGTTGCGCTGCTGTTCGGATTACTGGGATCGGCCTTAGTGGCGCAGGTCGGGATTTTAACCTCAATCTGGGCCGAAAAATTCGACCACGCGGCGGCCGTGACCAATTTCGTCATCGCGCCGCTCGCATTATTGTCGGGGACCTTTTACGCCATTGACCGGCTCGCTCCAACATTTCAAGCAATCAGCCATGCCAATCCGTTTTTCTACATCATTTCTGGCTTCAGATATGGCTTTTTGGGTCAGACTGATTCCAACATTTTCCTCGGCATGTCGATATTGGCGGTGCTTAATTTGATATTTGGCTTTATTGTGTATCGCCTGCTGTGCAGTGGCTGGAAATTGCGCGCTTAAATTACCGCGGCGTCCAGGTTTGCGATTGGCAAAATGGACCAATGCACCCCTTTACAATCAAATTGCCGCTTTTGCCTTTATACATAACCGACCGGTAAGTTTTCCCGGTTTTAGGATCATAAATCGTGCCGCGCCATTGGGTTCCATCGGCCTTAAAACCTGTCAGAAAAGCCGTGCCAAGCAGCTTGCGGCTGCGCAGGCTCTTATTTGGATTATTTACGTCCTTTTGACCTACTCCGTTCGGCGGAGTCACAAGATATTGCGACAGTTTTCCGCATATGGTTGCACCGCATGGGCCAATTGATACCACAGCGTCTTTATCTTGCGTAACCCATTGGCCATTAACCGACGCAGGCGCTGCATATGCCGCGCTGGCCGTGGTTAAAGCGATTGCGCCGAGCGTTGCATTACGTAAAAAGCTTTGCTGCATTGTATTCTCCTTAACCCGTCATTCGCTGGGTCCATCGCATAAGTTACACAATCGTCCAACGATTTAAACGGCCTTTGCTTAATCGCCCCGGCATGGCTAGAACATGAATAATGAACGACACCATCCTCTATGACTATTTCCGATCGTCGGCCAGCTACCGCGTCCGTATCGCGCTAAATCTGAAAAAAGTGAAATATCGGCGGGTGGATACCAGTCTTGTGACCGGCGAAAATAAGGCGCCCGATTATGTCGCACGCAATCCGCAAGCTTTTGTGCCGATGCTGTCGATTGACGGGCATGATTTGACGCAAAGCCTTGCCATTATTGATTATCTTGATGCCCATTATCCCGACCCGCCAATGGTATCTGCAAACCCTGCTTTGCGCGCGCAGACATTGGCGCAGGCTTTGGTCATTGGAGCGGATATCCACCCGCTTAACAATCTGCGTATCCTCAAATATCTGAAAAATGAGCTCGGGCAGGAACAGGACGCGGTGGACGGTTGGTATCGGCACTGGATCACCGAAGGATTTGGCGCGCTCGAAATAATGGCGCCAGACACAGGCCTTTTTGGCGGCGATCAGCCTAATCTGGCCGATGTCTGTCTGGTCCCCCAAATCTATAATGCGCAGCGTTTTGATACGCCATTAGGCGCTTATCCAAAATTGATGCGGGTCAATGCGGCGCTCCTGAACATGGATGCGTTTCAAGCCGCTCATCCCGATGCAGTAAACCCCGACGGTTAAAGGAGGAATTATGAAAGTCGAAGGAGGATGCTATTGCCGTGCGGTTCGTTACCAGGCGGAGGGCGAACCGATGATCAAGGCAGAATGCTTTTGCCGCGAATGCCAATATATCACCGGCGGGGGTAATTTGCTGGTCATGGCGATGCCAGCGCAGGGATTCGCCCTGACCAAAGGGCAGGTGAAGGATTATACTCGCAGCGATATTGAGCACGCCGTGACACGGCAATTCTGCGAAAATTGCGGCACACATTTATTTACGCGCGCACCGGGGTTTGACGCGGTAATTATCAAGGTCGGTAGCCTTGATGATCCTTCGGTATTTGGCAAAGCGGATAGCGCAAATTTTATCTGCGACGCGCAGCCTTATCATCGTTTGCCCAGTGCAGATGAAATGCCGTCTTTCAACAAATGGATGCGTGATTGAAAAATGTTTGGTTAGCGGTAGCTAGCTCATCCGCAATTGACAGCGCCGCCATACATTCCGGTTGGCGGATTGTGTTAAAACAATAGCTTATTAGGAAAAGCATAGCTTGTGAAAAAAATAATAATATTCTCTCTTCCTGTTATCGGATTTTACTCTGTTGCGCCGCCCGCATGGGGACAGGCCAGCAAGACCGAAACCGCGTCGATCCATATCATTGAAGACGAAGACGGCCAATCCGCTGCATATCCGCATGGCAGCATTTTGGTTGTCGGTAATTTGCCGACAGCACAGGCCGAAAAAATCGAGGCGATACAGCAGGTTGAAGCGAAGGATTTGCGTCTCGAAAATGCGCTCCGTTCTGTTCCCTCGCTTCAGCAATTCCGGCGTAGTGACGCGCGTAGTGCCAATCCGACCAGCCAGGGTGTCACGCTACGCGGACTGGGCGGAAATGCCTCGTCTCGCGCACTTCTGGTGCTGGATGATGTGCCGCAGGCCGACCCATTTGGGGGTTGGATTAGCTGGCCGGGTTATGATGCGATGAACCTTGCCAGTATTCGTGTGCGACGGGGTGCTGGGCAGGTGGCTTCGGGACCAGGTGCTCTGGCTGGGATAATCGAACTTGATAGTCTTCAAAATCAGGACAAGCTGGGCGGTGCCTTATATTATGGCAGCCGCAACAGTGTGGACGCAAAAGCCGCCCTGCTGCAAAATTTGGGGCAAGGCAGCCTGTCTATTTCGGGCAGCTATGCCCGTTCGGATGGTTTCATTCCGATCATCGATGGACAGCGTGGCAGCGTAGACCGGGCAGCGCCCTATGAACAAGCCGGATTAGCGGTTCGCGCCGTCACGCCGGTATCGAATGACACCGAATTACAATTCAGCGCCCGCGCTTTCACCGATGAACGTGATCGCGGTTTCGACTTTAGCGACAATCAAAATAGCGGCGCCGACGCTTCGCTGCGGTTGGTCGACCGGGGCGGCGATTGGCAATGGTCGGCGCTCGGCTATTTGCAGGTGAGGGAGTTTGCGACCCGTTTTGGCAGCGTCGCGAACGACCGTAACTCGGTTAATCTGGTGCTCGATCAATTTGCGACGCCCTCAACTGGACTTGGCGCGCGCTTCGAAATCCGTCCGGCAGTGGATGACGATATCGAACTCAGGCTGGGTGCAGACTGGCGGCGGACGATTGGCGAAACGCGCGAGAATTTCTTTTTCACCGGTACAAATCCGGGGCGGAACCGGAATGCAGGCGGCCGCACCGACACATATGGCGGCTTTGCGGAATTGACGTTGCAGCCGAATGACGGGTTGACCTTAACGGTTGGGGGCCGCGTCGATCGTTGGAATGTGGCCAATGGCTTCCGGCGGGAAATCAACCTATCGGATGGCAGCGTGCGGAGCGATGATCGGTTTTCCAATAGATCGGGCACACAGGGGTCAGGGCGTTTGGGCCTAGCGTATCAATTGGATGATGCTCTGAAACTTCGCTCCTCTGCCTATATGGGTTGGCGGTTGCCGACCTTGAATGAACTGTATCGTCCGTTTCGGGTTGGCGCCGATGCAACGGCGGCAAATGAATTATTGGAACCGGAGCGAATTCAGGGCCTAGAGGCAGGTGCCGACTGGCAAAAGGGTCGCTACAGTTTCTCCGTCACCGCTTATTGGAACCGGTTGGACAATGCGATTGCCAATGTAACGCTTGCTCGGGGGCCCGGCCTATTCCCCGGTGTCGGATTTGTATCTGGCGCAGGCACCTTCAGCCAGCGGCGCAATTTGGACGCGGTCGACAGTAAAGGCATCGAAGTGGAAGGGCGGATGAACATATCGACAGCGCTCAGTGTTCGGGCCGCCTATGCTTACGTCGATGCAAGCGTTATCAGCAGCGGCGATGCTGCGGCGCTGAATGGCCTGCGTCCAGCGCAGGTTGCAAAACACTTTGGCAGCGCCGATTTGGAGTATCGAGGCAGCAGGCTGGAGGGCGGCGTTTCGCTGCGTTATATTGGGCCGCAATTTGAAGATGATACCAACGCGCAGCGTTTGAAAAGCGCAGTTACCGCTGATGCAGCACTGTCTTATCAGCTGTTTTCTGCAATCCGGATCAATTTGCGCGCGGAAAATATTTTTGATTCAGATGTGCAGGCGGCAATCAGCAATAGCGGCATCGTAGAACGAGCGACACCACGAACCATATGGGTTGGTGTATCTGCTGATTATTAATAGGTGGTATTATGGCAGAATCAAAATTGCGGCTGGCGGATTTCCTTCCTTATCAATTGTCGATCACGTCCAATGCTGTCAGCGATTTGATCGCGCGAAGCTATCGTAGTCGCTTCGGATTGCGTATCGCTGAATGGCGGCTGATGGCGGTGCTTGGGGAGTGTGAAAGCGCGACACAACGCGATTTAGCGATGGCTACCGCAATGGACAAGGTGAGTGTCAACCGTGCGTCCAAAATCCTGGTGGATCGCGGTTTGGTCTCGCGCGTGCCCAACAGTGCCGACGGCCGTTCCCATCATTTGGCTTTAACCAAAAATGGTAGAGCGCTTTACGATGAAATTGTGCCCGAAGCGCTGTCAATTGAAACCCATTTGGAAAAAATATTAGGAAATGAAGAGGCAATGCAGCTTTCGGCGATACTGGCTAAGCTGCGAAAGCTCGCAAGTGAGTTAGATCAGTAGATCCGCGTCTATGGAAACTATCTACGGGTCGATCGGCACTATGTATAAAACAGCCTTGGCAAAAATGGTTTCATTTGATACTATATTTGCATAATCTGGGACGATGTGATCCATCGGCTTAGTTTTGCTTTCCTATATTCTGGAGTGTTCCATGACCGACTTGTTTGAAAATCCCATCGGCCTTGACGGATTTGAATTTATCGAATTTTGCGCCCCGACAAAGGGAATGCTTGAACCTGTCTTCACCGCGATGGGTTTCTCTCATATCGCCCACCACAGGTCAAAAGATGTGGATTTATGGCGGCAGGGGGAGATTAACCTGATCGCCAATTATGAACCGCGCAGTCATGCTGCTTATTTTGGCGCAGAGCATGGCGCGTCGGCTTGCGGGATGGCATTTAGGGTTAAGGACGCGGCGAAGGCCTATGCTGAGGCAATAGAGCGCGGTGCAGAGCCGGTGGAGGCCAAAACGGGTGTTATGGAACTGCGCATCCCTGCGATCCGCGGTATTGGCGGAGCGTTGATTTATCTGGTCGACCGTTATGCGACGCTGGATAACCCGGATGCTTTGTCGATTTATGACATTGATTTTGAATATCTTCCCGGAGCGGATCGGCATCCGGTCGGCGCGGGATTTAAGCTGATCGATCACTTGACCCATAATGTTTATGGCGGGCGGATGGATTATTGGGCGGCATTTTACGAGCGTATCTTCAATTTCCGTGAAATCCGTTATTTTGATATCAAGGGCGAATATACCGGACTGACCTCGCGCGCGATGACTGCCCCCGATGGTAAAATTCGCATTCCGCTTAATGAAGAAGGGAAAGCTGGCGGCGGGCAGATTGAGGAGTTTTTGCGCGCCTATAACGGTGAGGGGATCCAGCATATCGCCTTTATCTGTGATGATCTCATCGCGTGCTGGGATAGGCTGAAGGCGTTGGGCACGCCGTTCATGACTGCGCCGCCCGCGACTTATTATGAGATGCTGGAACAGCGGCTCCCCGGTCATGGTGAACCGGTCGCAGAGCTCCAAAAACGGGGCATATTATTGGATGGATCAACCGACGATGGCGATCCCCGGCTTTTGCTGCAGATATTTTCGGAGACGCAGGTTGGTCCTGTGTTTTTTGAGTTTATCCAGCGTAAGAAAGATGAGGGATTTGGCGAGGGCAATTTTAAGGCCTTGTTCGAAAGCATTGAGCGCGACCAGATTGCTCGCGGCGTTTTGGAAACGGAGCCTGCACAATGAGCGTGCCCTTCGCGTTGAACCGAATCCATCATGTCGCCTATCGGTGCAACGACGCCAAGGAGACGGCCGATTGGTACCGCGATAATCTGGGCATGGAATTTACCACGGCATTTAGCGAGGATCACGTTCCCTCGACCGGCGCCTATGACCCGTATATGCATATTTTTCTGGATTGCGGTGGGGGTAATATCATTGCCTTTTTCGAATTGCCGGAGCAGCCGGAAATGGGCCGCGATCCCAATACTCCGCAATGGGTGCAGCATATTGCCTTTCAAGTCAGTGACTTGGATGCCCTGCTGGCGGCGAAGCGGCATTTGGAGGAGCAAGGAATTGACGTGCTCGGCCCGACGCATCATGGCATTTTTAAGTCGATTTATTTTTTCGACCCCAATGGCCACCGGCTGGAATTGGCCTGCGATATCGGGACCGAGGAACAATATGCTGAGCTGCGCCGGGTCGCGCCGTTAATGCTCGACGAATGGAGTAAAACCAAAAAGGCGCCGCGCCATGCCGATTGGTTGCATGCACCCGAATAGCGCTATTTCTTCTTCCCCTTTTCTGCGCGCAATTCTAAGAAATATGCGCTTTCGATTGATGGCGTTCCGGTTTTGGGCGTCGCGTTTTTCGGCAGTTGCGCCTCCAGCGCAGCGAGCCACTCCTCGCTTTTTGCACCAAAGGAAAGCTGCGGTTCCGACGGGGTGAGATCAAATTCTTTCTCCCACCCGCCAATAATATGTTGCATATCGCCGGTTATTTCGGTCAGCGGCTTGGGCGTGCGCAACCCATGATTGACCAGCGCATCGCCGAAAAAAGTCCAATCATTTCCGGGGGCACAACCAAAGGATGGGCGCATTGATGAAGCGGCAGTGATAATGATGCTGTCATCGCTTTTCAAATCAGGAATAAATTCGCCCGAATAGCAGGCCGAAATCATAATCAGCCGCCTTTTTATACCTAGGTCGGATAGCATTTTCGCCATCCGGCTCGGCGCGATCATGCCGAAACCTTGCCGGCCGTCCTGATATACGATGCCGATCTTTTTGTTACCGTGGCTTGTCGTGTAGAGGATCAGGACATCTTCGGCCAAATCCATTTTTTCGGCGATAGCGGCCAGCGCGGTGTTGATATTCGCCGGGGATCCTTGCGCCGCGCCATTGCGCGAGTCTGTGGTCAGTAAAATCGTCCGCCCCTCGGCATTATATCGCCGGGCGAGAACTTTCGCGGTTTCCTCTGACTCGCTGCGAAATACGGCATCGCCGTCCAATCCAGCGACCAGAATATAGGCATCGACCGTGCCCGGATTTTGGGGTTTCAAAGCGGCAATGGCGCTGGCGAGCCGGTTATGCTGTTCCAAATACCATTGGGCTGGGCGGCCTTGCTCGCTTGTTACGCCTTTATCGGCTGCAACGATTTCTTCGGCATTTTGGGCCTGAGAGGGCATGGTTGCGGAAGCCGATAAAATAGCAAATGCGCCGAACAATCGGTAAAGCATATCTAATCCCCAAAAAAATCCTGTTACAGCCATGATTTCCTCATTTGTGCCTTAACAGCCGTTGATCCTGCATCATATTGCGCCCATGCTGCGTGCAGGTTGTAAGAGAGAAGGGAAAGAAATGAAACTAGCATCGCTCAAATCCGGCCGTGATGGCAAACTTGTGGTCGTGTCGGATGATCTCGCTTGGTGTGCCGATGCGGGGCATATTGCTCCCACCATGCAGGCGGCATTGGATGATTGGGACCGGATTGCCCCCGCGTTGCAGGCGCTGTCGACGGATTTGGCGCATGATGTGATACCAAAAGACCGGTTCCATGAAAGAGAGGCCGCCGCGCCTTTGCCGCGCGCGTATCAATGGGCGGACGGGTCGGCCTATGTCAATCATGTCGCATTGGTGCGGCAGGCGCGAGGGGCCGAATTGCCGGATAGTTTCTGGCACGATCCGTTGATGTATCAAGGCGGTTCGGACGAATTTCTGGGTCCGCGTGATGACATTCCGTTGGGTGATGAAGCATGGGGATGCGATTTGGAGGCGGAGATTGTGGTGGTAACCGGCGATGTCCCGCGCGGCGTATCGGCGGCCGAGGCGCTGAGCCATATCCGCTTGGTGGGGTTGGTCAACGACGTGTCGCTGCGCAATTTGATCCCCGATGAATTGGCCAAGGGATTTGGTTTTGTCCAATCCAAACCCGCCAGCGCCCTGTCCCCGGTTTTCGTCACGCCCGAAAGTCTGGGGGATTATTGGCAAGCGGGTAAGCTGCACCGCACGTTGATGGTTGATTTGAACGGGAAAGCATTTGGCCGGGCGGTGGCGTCGGATGATTGCACATTCGATTTTGGCGTGCTGATTGCGCATCTGGCCAAGACGCGCAATATCGGGGCTGGTTCGATCATCGGATCGGGCACCGTGTCGAACCGCGATGCAGATGGCGGCCCGGGAAAACCGGTGGCCGAGGGCGGATTGGGCTATAGCTGCATCGCCGAAATAAGGATGATCGAAAAAATTCAAAAAGGCGAAATGACCACGCCATTTTTGAAAGATGGCGATACCGTCCGGATCGAGGTGCGCGATGATGCGGGCCACAGCATTTTTGGCGCAATTGAGCAGCAGGCGGTGCAGGCGTAAGATCGCGGTGGACGCATATGCGTCCGCGCTAAAGGTTATTAAGGTAACCGCAAATGGAGGCAATGACGGCAACTTTTGCAGGACAAACGCAGCAAGTAATTGAAATATAGAGTCTTCTCGATTCATCTGACGATGACGGAATGGGATTGTCAAATGGCCCGTCATGCCGCGAGTCATCGTGCGGATTTGGGAGGTGCAGGCGGTAACGGAGCCAGCGCCCGTGCCAGCAGCCGGTTATCATAGCGGCGCTTTTCGATTATCCGCACGCCGCCCTCTTTGCGAATAATAAGCGTTTCGCCCTGCAACGCGCGGGCAATCGCATGGGAATAGGCATTGTCGCGGCCCATTTTTACCGCCAAATCCCACGCTTGGGTAAAATCAAGCCGCTCCGCATCCCATTGCGGCGGCGCTTCGCCCGACAAATAACGCTGCATATGTCCGCGTTTTTTCAGGGCATGGGCCGATTTGGGCGACATACCGGCGGCCCGCGCCGCTGCGGCAACGATGCCAATATGTTGCAAATGCCGGATAAAAAGCCGCTGCCGGTCCGCCGTCCAACCCGATGCGCGTTTGCGTTCCATCGCAACCGGGATGAAGGGAATATCCTCCTTATCGGGTGTGAATACCACTTGCTCCTTCGCCGCGAATTGCCGCCAGCGGGGAAGGGGTTGATTGGATTTATCATCTATCTTCATCCGCCAGTATATGCGCGAAATACGGTAGTGTCTCAGTTTGAAATTTGACAGTGCAATCCCTATCTCATTGCTATATGCTTAGCGGCAAGCAAAGGAGATTGTATTGTTATCTGAAATCCAAGAATTGAGGAATGATGCCGAAGCATTGGTTGAATCTATCCGGTTGGACTGGAGAGACTTGGCGGAATTACCCCTTACTCAAGAGCAACGTCAAGGCATCCGCACCCATATCCAATGGGCACAAGAGGAACTTGGTGGGCTTTTGGCAGAATTGGACGCGCTCGATGCCTAAAGGACCAAAAGGCCAGAAGCGACCAGCCGATGTGATCGGCGCGGCGGTTATGATCGCCAAGATCGCAACTGGCGAAGAAGAGGAAACGGAAGATAAGAAGGCGTCCAGCGCCGCTGCGAAGCTTGGCAGCTTGGGCGGCAAGAAACGTGCCTCCAATATGACGCCGGAGCGGCGGTCAGAGATTGCTAAGAAGGCAGCGGAAAAGCGATGGGGACACGCTCAAGATGCACCTTCGAGAGACAATTCATAATTGTCGCCTTGCTTAGGGGAAACCTTGTCTAGGTTGATTTTAAACTCGTCCCAAGAACCCGCTGCTTTCATGAACATTGTAACCATATGAACATGCTGAGCTAAAAGTGGATGCCCTATATCATCGGTAAACAACTGATGTAGTCGCCCTTTTTTCTTGCCTGAATTAGTTTTTGGCATTCTATTTTCCAGTTCTTTACGCAATCCAGGCGCTATGCGATCATAGATAAAATCATTGGTGTAATGAGCGACAATTTGCGGTGGATTGATTTGCCGCCCGCGCCATTCCCATCCTCGTAGCCTATAAATTTGCTTGTAAAATTCATCTGGAAATCTTTTGGCCCATGCCGCAAGTTCTTTGCGCAAAACAGCCTCAAACATTTCTTGCAGCGCAAGGCGGTTTCGCACGTCCTGATAGCCCGTCGCCTCATCAACAAGTGCTACGATACCAATTTCCGCCAATGCCGATTTGATCGCCTTGGCGGCAAAAATCATTTTTTCGTAGCGCTTCGGAATGCCTTTTTCCTGAGATAGAAAACTATCGCCAAAGGCAATATAGACATCTGCAACTTTCAGTATCAGCCGAGCATTATATCCCGCGCCTTTTTTGCCAGACCGAGTGCGGAAAAAGATAGGTTTGGTCGACTCTTCTAACTCATTGTCAATAAACGGTTTAAGAGCCTTGGCTTGCAAAAAGAAGGGTAGTTCGTCGACAGTTGAAAGAACGCCAGTTCCAGCTTTAGGTGAGCGCGATCTGCCAAGCGCTCTTAAGAATGTAGCCTGAGTTATGATTCGGCGCTCGTCACGAAGAACAGCGCAAGCAACGACCTTGTCCCCGATCAAAAATTCGCCCTCAAAATCGGCCTCTGGCAAGTCTGCTGACCACCGTGATTCTGCGGCTTTCTTCGCAATTTCAGAACGGCGCTCCGGTGATAGTCCCGCTGCGCGCCTTACCCCGCCCTTTGAACGATAATCGTCTGTCATAAATACTCCATGCTTGCTAAACCAATTGACCAAGCATATGCTTGCCATCAAAATAATGCAAGCATGGATATATAATGTTGATTTCACTTGACCCTAAGCATAAAAGTTCATATCAAAATCGTATGAACAAATTGCCCATCGAAAAACGCCGTCAAATTCTCGCAATGCTCTGCGAAGGCTCATCAATGCGTTCGATTAGCCGCGTTGCAGATGTATCAATCAACACGGTTTCAAAGCTTTTGGTTCAAGCAGGTGAAGCTTGCATCGCTATCCACAATGATAACGTGCAAAGCGTCCAATCAACCCGTATCGAGTGCGATGAAATATGGTCGTTCTGCTATGCCAAAAAGAAAAACGTCAAAACCGCAAAGGATGCACCCGAAGGCGCTGGCGATGTTTGGACATGGACGGCGATTGATGCTGATAGCAAGCTGATCGTGTCCTACTTGGTTGGCGGGCGCGATGCCGAATATGCAATGGAATTTATGGACGATCTGCGCGCACGTCTTGCCAACCGCGTCCAGTTAACCACAGATGGCCACAAAGCCTATCTCGAAGCTGTTGAGGGTGCTTTCGGTGCAGATGTGGACTACGCGCAACTGGTTAAGATGTATGGCGCTGCACCTGAAAGCATGAAGGGCCGTTACTCACCTGCCGATTGCACGGGCATCAAGAAAATACACCGCGAAGGCAATCCAGACATTAAGCACGTATCGACTAGCTATGTTGAACGTCAAAACCTCACAATGCGTATGTCCATGCGCCGCTTCACTCGCTTAACCAATGGATTTTCAAAGAAGTTGGAAAATCACATTCACGCGTTGGCGCTCTATTTTGTATTCTATAATTTCACCCGCATTCATAAGTCGCTTAAAATGTCACCTGCGATGGCCGCTGGCATCACTGATACGCTATGGTCACTGGATGATATTATCGCTAAGATTGACGAGATGGCTCCTGCACCTAAAAAGCGCGGCCCTTACAAAAAGCGAATTTCAAACTGAGACACTACCCGAAATACCATTATGTAGGAAAGTTATAATAACGCGGTTATTCAGACAGGGTGTTCCAAGTTTACGGCCTAGGACAAGGTCCAAGCGCAATTTAAGCAAGCCGCCCGCTCACCCGGTCTTCACAAAACTGTCCATCACCCGTTTGCTGCCTGCGGTTTCAAATTCTATATCCAGTTTGTTGCCTTCAATGTCGATTATTTCGCCATAGCCGAATTTTTCGTGGAATACGCGCATACCGACGGCGAGGTCGGCGCGGGGTTTGGCGGCGAAGCTGGCGGCGCTGCGGGTGTTTTCTGCAATGCGTTGCGGCACAGGATTGAAGCCGCCCGATGCCGCCGCGCGTTGCCAGCCGGGACCGCGTTGACCGGCGCGGGTCGCATTGGCGGCGGCAAGATGCGCAAACGGATCGCCTTTTTCCGTCCAATTGGCCCGCCATAACGATGCCCCGCCGCTCATGCTTTCCTGCGCCTCTATATGGTCGGCGGGCAGCTCCGCTATGAAGCGGCTGGGGATGCTGCTCGTCCATTGGCCGTAAATGCGGCGGTTGGCCGCGTGCAAAATGGTGCAGCGTTCGCGTGCCCGGGTGATCGCGACATAGGCGAGGCGGCGTTCCTCCTCCAAACTGGCCAGGCCCCCTTCGTCGAGAGATCGCTGCGAGGGAAACAGGCCTTCTTCCCATCCCACACAAAAGACATTTTTATATTCCAGCCCTTTGGCCGCGTGGATAGTCATGATCGTGACTTGATCGCCGCCTTGCTGTGCATCATTGTCCATGACCAAGCTGACATGCTCCAGAAATTCGCCGAGCGTTTCATAATCTTCCATCGCGCGGGCAAGTTCGCTTAGATTTTCGAGCCGTCCCGATGCCTCCACACTGCGTTCGGCCTGCAGCACATCGGTATAGCCGCTTTCGTCCAGCACTTGACCGATCAATTGCGAAGGCGGCATCCGCCCGGCCATTTCGCGCCAGCTCGCGATTTGGATCATCAGGTCGGACAGCGACTTGCGCGCTTTTCCGGTCATTTCATCGGTGCCGGTCATGGCGGCTGCGGCAGCGGATAAGGGCATCCCTGCGGCGCGGGCGAAAATGTGGATTTTCTCCACCGCTTTATCGCCTATGCCGCGTTTGGGCGTATTGACGATCCGTTCAAAGGCTAAGTCATCGGCAGGCTGGTTTATAATGCGCAGGTAGGCAATAGCATCGCGAATTTCGGCGCGTTCGTAAAAACGAAAACCACCTATAATCTTATAGTTAAGGCCGATTTGTATGAAGCGGTCTTCAAATTCGCGGGTTTGATGCTGCGCCCGGACCAGGATGGCTATATCGCTGAGCGGGCTGCGATATTTGCTTTGCAGGGCCTCAATTTCTTCGCCAACGCGCCGCGCTTCTTCGGGACCATCCCACACGCCGATCACCTGCACTTTTTCGCCTTCATCCAGCTCGGTCCAAAGCGTTTTGCCCAACCGGGTGCTATTGGCGCCAATCAAACCCGACGCTGCGCCCAATATATGCGGTGTGCTGCGATAATTTTGTTCCAGCTTGATGATTTTTGCGCCGGGGAAATCTTTTTCAAAGCGCAGGATATTGGCCACTTCTGCGCCGCGCCAGCTATAGATGGATTGGTCGTCATCACCGACGCAGGCAATGTTTTTGCGTTTCTGCGCGAGCAGACGCAGCCACAAATATTGGACGGCATTCGTATCCTGATATTCATCAACGAGGATATATTTGAATCGTTGTTGATAGTGTTCCAATATGTCGCGGTGGTTTTTCAGAAGGTTCAAGCTATGCAGCAACAAATCGCCAAAATCGCAGGCATTGAGCGCGAGCAAACGGTTTTGATATAGCGCGTATAATTCCTGACCCTTACCATTGGCAAAAGCTTCATTATCGGCGGGGGTCAGGTCGGCGGGCGATAGGCCTTTATTCTTCCATCCGTCGATCAAGCCTGCCAGCTGCTTGGCCGGAAAGCGTTTATCGTCGATATCCTGCGCCTGAATAAGCTGTTTTAGCAAGCGGAGTTGGTCATCGGTGTCGATGATCGTGAAGTTGGATTGCAGGCCCATAAGCTCGGCATGACGGCGCAGCATTTTGGCACCAATACTGTGGAATGTCCCCATCCACGGCATCCCTTCGACCGCATCACCGACCATCGCGCCGATCCGTTCCTTCATCTCCCGCGCGGCTTTATTGGTGAAGGTGACGGCGAGAATTTCGGACGGCCATGCCAGCTGATTGGCCATGATCCAAGCGAGCCGCGCGGTGAGCGCCGCCGTTTTTCCCGTCCCCGCTCCTGCCAGCATCAGGACAGGCCCATCGGTGGTCAGCACCGCGTCACGTTGCGGCGGGTTTAGCCGGGTGAGCCATAGCGGCGCATTATCGGGAATCGCGGTGGCGGCTATATCTTCCATAGATAGAACGATTAGGGAACGGCCTGCTGCGATGCAAGCGGAACGATATTCTTTTGCAGCGCGGCGCTTAAATCTCCAGCGGGCGCAGCAGGGTAAGCCTGGCCTTGCCCACATCGCGGACGGTTTCGGTTTCAAAGCCCTTTACCTGCGCATCTTCTGTCCGGGCGGTTTCGATGCTGATCCAGCTGGACGGGCTGACCCAGCCAAGCCGCGCCATTTTTTCGAGCGCGACGACGCCTGCGCCGGTGCCATAGGGCGGGTCCATCAGGATCAGGTCATAAGCGCGCACCGCTTTGCCCAGCGCCATGGCCGAAACGGGGCGGACATCGCAGAGCCGTTTGGCATCCAGTTTATCGATGTTTTTTTCCAGCGCCTGTAACGCCGGGCGGTCATGTTCGACAAAGGTGCAATGCGCCGCGCCGCGCGATAATGCCTCCAGCCCCAATGCGCCGGAACCAGCAAACAGGTCGATCACCTGCAACTCGTCAAAAGAACCCAACCGGCTGGCCAGCATCGAAAACAGTGTCTCACGCGTGCGGTCGGCGGTGGGCCGAGTGGTTTCGCCTTTGGGCGCGATGATCGGGCGCGAACGCCATTGGCCAGAAATGATACGCATATCCTGCGCTATAAAGAAAAACGCGCCGCCGCCAAGCGGGGATTTCCGGCTTTGCGGCTTAACGCATGAACAGATGTTTGCGCACCGCCGCGTTGGACGGGTCCGGTTCCATCGTATCAAAATCGGGCACCGGACGGCCCAGCAAATACCCTTGCACATTTTCGATCGGCAAGGCTTTTAGCAGCGTTAATTGCTCGACATTTTCAACCATCTCAGCGGTGACATCGGCATTCACCGCCTTGCACAGATGCAGCACACCGATCAGCAGGTCACGGGCACGGGCATCATAGACAATCTGGCTAATCAAACTGCCATCCAGCTTTATGTCGTCAAACCGCATCTGTTGCAGATAGCCGATCGAGGCATAGCCTGCGCCAAAATCATCGAGCGCAATTCGCACGCCAATTGCTTGCAATTTGCCCAATACACGCTGCGCGACTTCGGGATTGCTGAGCAGCGCTGTCTCTGTCACCTCGACACATAGCCGCGACGGATCAAATTGCATCTCGGACAACATGGCGGGTAAAATCGTATCAAGGTTCGATGTGCCAAGCCCGCTGCCTGATAGGTTGAAGGACAGGCGGCTGTTACCCGGCCATTGCCGCGCGGTTTTCAGGGCCTCTCGGAACAGATGCACGGTCAATTTGGTGGCAAGGCCGCTGCGTTCTGCAGCAGTCACAAAATCCGACGCAGCGATTGTGCCAAGCACCGGATGCTCCCACCGGGCCAGCGCTTCAAAACCAACATGATCGCCAGTCTTGAGCGCAAAAATCGGCTGAAAATTCAGGGTAATCCCCGCCATTTGCATATCATCGGACAGCGCCTGTTCAATCATTGTCCGCCGCCGTACGCGCTCTTCCATATTGCCTTCAAACACGCTCATCGCGCTCGACTTGCTATTCTTTGCTTCATATAGGGCGATGTCAGCATGGACCATCATTTCCATGGGATCATCGGGCATTTCCGTTTTCATCGCGATGCCAAATGCCGCGCCCAGCCGGATTTCATGCTCGCCCAAATTGATCGGCTTGCCCAGTTCGCGCAGCATATGCTGCACCTTTGCTTTGACCCATTCGGGTCCTTGCGGACGGGGGAAGAGCACCGCAAATTCATCCCCGCCCAGCCGCGCGACAATCCCATCCTTACCCACCACCGCAGTCAGGCATTGCCCGGCATTGATCAGCAACCTGTCGCCTGCCGCATGGCCGTAAGTATCGTTGATCGGTTTGAACCCGTTCATGTCAATCATCGCCACAGCGACGGGTTTTTCAGGGCGCTGCGTGCGGATGCGGTTCAAAGCATCCATGAAGGCCCGGCGGTTCGGCATATTGGTAAGCTGGTCATGATGCGCGAGCCGGTTGGCATAAGCGCGTTGTTCCAGCATCAGGCTGCGCGAGGCGACGATGCGGCTCATCTGCGCAAATTGGTTGGCAACCATATAAATGACGAGCAGCGCAACCAGCAGCATATTTGCGGCCATACCCATCATCATCACATCGCCGGTCAAGCTCATGGCCAGCGTGATATAAAATGATCCTGTCAAGATGACGGCATACGTCGCCGCAGGCAGCGCCATGAGGCAATAAGCACAGGTGATCGTGCTCAATATGGTGAATAGCGGGATGAAAGCATAATATTGCGCCGGTACCGACCACATAATCATCACGGCCCAGCTGCCCAGCAATATCGCCACACCGGCCGCTGCAAATATGATACCGCGCAGTGCCTTTCGCATTTGCGCGACACTTCTGCCTTCCAAGCTCGCCGCTCTGTGACGCCATAACAGCAAACGGCCGAGCATGATCGGCGCAGTAAAGGCCGGAAAAGCAAATGCCATGACCGGACCTGCGCCTTCGAGTACGGCGAAGGCCATGAACAGGCTGTTTACGAACATGATGGCGTATAAAACCGGAATTTGCCGCGATAACCAGCGAAATTGTTCGCGCACCAATTCATCGCTTGCGCGTTGCAGCCCGAGCGCGTCACGGGCGCGTTCAAGATATTGTCCGATAGCCATCTGATTAGACCGACGGCCATAACGCTGTGCAGTTAATTAAGTTTGAAAATCACGCAGATATTCTGACTAGGGTCCCGACCCTAACCAGCCTAGATCTCAATTTGTTTATTTTGTTTCTTCAAGCTATTGCGAAATTCAATCAGGTCAACACGCCGGATTTCCGCGACCTCACCGGTCGGCATATTGCCGAGCACAAAGGGACCATAGCGCGTTCGGATTAACCGGTTCACTTCCAATCCCAGATGTTCGAGCACGCGGCGCACTTCGCGGTTTTTACCTTCGGTCAAGGTCATTTCAATCCACACATTCGCGCCGGTGCGCCGCTCCATATTGGCGTCAATCTTGCCATATTGCACGCCGTCCACTTCGACGCCTTGAATCAATTCTTCCAGCTGATCCTGGCTAATCATGCCGAAACATCGGGCGCGGTAGGTGCGTTCAATGCCGGTGGAGGGCAGCTCCATCTGCCGCTTAAATTCTCCATCATTGGTCATCAACAACAGGCCCTCGGTATTGAGATCGAGCCGGCCAATCGGCATCAAACGCGGCAATTCAGGCGGCAGCAAATCGTAAATCGTTTTGCGCCCGGAAAAATCACGCTCTGCGGTTAAGCAGCCTTCGGGTTTGTGAAACAAATATAACGCGGTGGGGGCGGGCGGACCCACGGGCTTTTCATCCACCGCCACGCCGTTCAGGTTTTTTAGAAGCGTCGCAGGCGTCGTCACTTTTTCTCCGTTCAGCGTCACGCGGCCATCGGCAATCATCCGTTCGACTTCACGGCGCGATGCGATACCGGCGCGCGCCAGCAATTTCGCAATCCGTTCCTCACCATCCTGACGGGGAAGGGGATTGTCGGTTTTGGCAGGGCCTTTCCCGCTGCGACGCGGTTTGTTATCCCAGCGGATACGCGGCGGTTTTGCGCCGCTTTTTGGGGTGCGATCACGGGGCGGGCGGGAAGGTGTCTTGGCCATAACCCGCCCATGGCGCAAAAGCTGTGAAAAGTCACTGGCTATTCAGGAAAAGGTCGCTAATTCTGCCAGCCATCAATAATACGGGAAGGAACACATTAATGAGCCAAAGCTATATCTGGATTGGTATCGCGATACTATTTGCTCTGATTTATAAATTTGTTCCTAGAGAGAAACTGCCGTCAGGGATACAACCCTATCTGGAGAAAGAGCCATTGGCGGCTTTGATGGTGGGAATATCTTCTGGCTTCCCCTACGCAATGATCGGGGCCACATTGACCACACGATTGGCACAGGATGGCATCGATAAAAAAACGGTAACTGCTTTTTCCCTTATATTTTTGGCTTATAATTTCAAATGGCTGTGGGCTTGGATTGTCGATGGCGTAAAATTGCCCATAATCGGTCGTCTGGGACAAAGAGTATCTTGGATGCTGTTTAGCGGTGTTTTTGTTATTGCCGCTGTTGCCAATCTGGCGCTTGCCGATCCTAGTGTAGACGTGGGGTATGTGGCGCTCTCGGCAATATTGGTAGGTATAGCGGGTTCGACTTTTGACATTGTGATCGACGGTTATCGGATTGAAGTGTTGAAACCTGATCAGTTGGGGGTTGGATCGGGGATGAGTCAATATGGCTGGCGGATAGGCTCGGCCGGGGCCGGGGCCTTAGCGCTAGTGCTTGCAGCCCGATATGGATGGTCAATTGCTTACATTGCATGCGCCGCATTCGCATTGCCAGCAATGATTACGGCATTGCTCCTTGGGGAGCCTGAACGTCACCGGGAACCTGCCAAGAAAAAAGGCATATTGGAAATGGCCCGTTCGGTTTACGGGCCATTTACCGAATTTTTTCAGCGTAATGGTGCTTTGATAGCGTTGCTATTCATACTGCTTCATAAAATTGGCGACACGTTGGCCAATCTGACATTCCGATTGTTATTCGAGGATCTGAAATTCACCAATGATGAAGTAGCATTTTACGACGTGGGCTTGGGCTTTTGGGCCTATTTGATCGGCATTTTCATCGGCGGCTATCTTTATACTAAATTGGGAATGAAGCGGTCTGTTCTGATCAGTTTGATATTGATGGCAGTCAGTAATTTGTCGTTCGCAGGGTTGGCCGCGTCCGGACATAATAATTGGGCGATGGCGGGTGCTATTGGATTTGAGAATATTGCAAGTGGCATCGGCGGAGTGGCATTGGTCGCCTATTTTTCTGCGCTGTGTGATTTGCGTTTCACGGCCTCGCAATATGCTCTGATCTCCGCAGCGGCGAGCATTGTCGGCCGCTTTTTGACCGGAACAACGGCTGGTAGTTTGATTGAGGGTATGGGCTATGTGAATTTTTACCTGCTTACAACAGTGGCGGCGGTGCCAGGCATTTTGCTCTTTTGGTATATGATCCGGACCGGGCTTGTGGACGAAGCAGCAGGCACGGCGGGCAAAACAGAAACCGGACAAACTACCTAATCCGGTTCCTGTCCATTTAGCCTGAGCACTTCTCCCGCGAGGTAGAGCGTTCCGGCGATCAGCACGCTGTCGGTCCGTTTGGGTGATAGCGATGCCATGGCGGCGATGACGTCGATGGCGGATGCGACGGGCAGGCCCTGTGCCGCCGCCTCAAAAGCAGAGGCGGGATGATGGTCATGGCCCGGCACCGGCACCACCGTTATGCTCGCGATTTTGGGCAATAGGGGCTCGATAATCGCGCCGGGGTCCTTATTGGCAAGCATTCCGGTTATCAAGTGGATGCTGCGCGGTGCGGCGCTGTCAAAATAAGCGGCAATCGCTTCGCCGCCTTGCCGGTTATGGCCGCCATCGAGCCAGACGCCTGCGACCGGGGGCAATTGCAGGGTCAGCATCCCGCCGCTCAATCGCTGCATCCGCGCTGGCCAGAATGCCCATTCCATCGCGGCGGCATAGGCGGCATCGGGCAACCGCACCGCTGATTGATGGCGCAGCATTGCGATGGCGAGCGCGGCATTATCGCTTTGATGCTCGCCCGCCATACGGGGCAGGGGCAGTTTCAAACTGCCCTGTTCGTCGCGGTAGACCAGATGCCCGTCATATATTGCCGCGTCCCATGCCTGTTTACGGGGCAGCAGCTTCGCGCCTGCCTGCGCCGCTTGCTGCGCCACGGCTTGCGCGACTGGTGGCGGATAGATTTGCGTCAGCAGCGGCACGCCATGTTTGGCAATCCCCGCCTTTTCCCAGCCAATACGAGCGGGCGGGGTCAGGTCGGGGACGCCTTCCTCCGGAGCGAGCAAAAAAGCTTCATGGTCAATGCCCAGCGCCGCGATCCCGCAGGCCGCAGGGGCGGGGATGATGTTGGTCGCATCCAATCGTCCGCCAAGGCCAACCTCGATAACGCAGGCATCGGCGGGCGTCCGGGCAAAGGCGGTGAGCGCCGCCGCAGTCGTGACCTCAAAAAAGCTGGCGGCGATGCCCTGCGCCTCGGCGGCGTCCAATATCTCGCTGAGCAGGGGTGCAAGGGCGCTATCGCCAATCAGCTTTCCTGCCACGCGGATACGTTCGTTAAACCGCGCGAGATGCGGGCTGGTATAGACATGGACGGTCAGGCCCGCCGCCTCCATCGCGGCGCGCAGAAAGGCGCAGGTTGATCCCTTGCCATTGGTTCCCGCGACGTGGAAAACGGGCGGCAAGGCGTCTTGCGGATTGCCCAGCGCCGCCATCAGCGCCGCGATCCGCTCCAGCCCCAAACTATCGCGTCCGGGCGAAAGCCGGTTCAGCCGGTCAAGCTGCGCCTGAACGGCGGGGTCGGAGGAAATGGCATGGTCGGGCATTATGTTTGAAACTTTATGATTTATCATTCCCGCGAAGGCGGGCATGACAAAGTTGGGGTATCAACTTTCAGAACTAAGCCGCCTGTTTCGCCGCCATCAAATAGCCGATCAGCTTCGCCAATGTCGCGCGCAATTCATGCCGGTGCGTGACCATATCGATCATACCATGAGCGAGCAGATATTCGGCGCGCTGGAACCCTTCGGGTAGTTTCTCGCGGATCGTGTCCTGTATCACCCGCTGTCCGGCAAAACCGATCAGGGCGCCGGGTTCCGAAATCTGAATATCGCCGAGCATCGCATAGCTGGCGGTGACGCCGCCCGTGGTCGGATCGGTCAGGACGACGATATAGGGCAGGCCGGCATCATGCAGCATCTGGATCGCGACGGTGCTGCGCGGCATTTGCATCAGCGACAATATACCCTCCTGCATCCGCGCGCCGCCCGCCGCTGTGAAGATGATATACGGACATTTCGCGGTGATCGCTTCTTGCACGGCTTCGATAAAACTCTCACCCACGGCCATGCCCATCGATCCGCCCATGAAGGCAAAATCCTGCACGCTGATGACGGCTTTATGCCCGTCCACGGTGCCGCGCGCGCTGACCATCGCGTCGGTTTCGCCGGTTGCGGTGCGGGCCGCCTTAATTCGGTCGGTATATTTTTTCGTATCCTTGAATTTCAGGGGATCCTCGGCAACGCGCGGCGGGGGCAGGATTTTATAGCTGTCATCGTCAAATATTGCCGCAAACCGTTCGGCAGGACCGATGCGGCCATGATGGTCGCATTTGGGGCAAACCGATTGGTTTTCCTCAAATTCCTTCAAGAAAATCATCGCTTCGCAGCCCTTGCATTTATGCCAGAGCGTATCGGCAGTTTCGCGCTTCGCCACAAATGGCAACGCATTGCGGACGCGGGTGACCCAGTTCATATTGATCCCTTAATTTATGTGTTTATGAGTTTAGGCCGGATGGGCGTGTGCTGCAACTCTTATGCTGCTTTGGCGGTGAGCATGGTGCCAGAATTTTCACGCACAGGAAAAAAGAGAAATAAGGAAATAAGAAACTCTGCACTTAATGTTGGGACAGGCCAAAGACCTCTAAAATCGTATTTTTCTTCTTATCTTTGCGTGAAACAAATGGCACCCCGCTACCCGCGCGCACCCACGATCGCGGCTTTCAACGAGGCAATATATTCGCGCACTGGCTCTGCCGCATCCCGGCCATGCTGCGCGACTAATTCAACAATCGCGCTGCCCACGACAACGCCGTCGGCCACCTTTGCAATATCAGCAGCCTGCTGCGGCGTGCGCACACCAAATCCAACCGCAACGGGCAAATCGGTTCCGGCCTTTAACCGCGCAACCGCTTCATCAATGCTGGCCTGCGCCGCTTGTTGTAGGCCCGTGATACCCGCGACGCTGACATAATATAGAAAGCCGCTGGCATTACCTAGGATGGTGGGCAACCGCGCCGCATCGGTGGTCGGCGTGGCAAGGCGGATGACAGCAATATCGGCGGCGCGCAGGGCATCGCCTAGGCTGTCGTCTTCTTCCACCGGAATATCAACGCAGATCACGCCGTCGACACCAGCAGTTACGCAAGCTTGCGCAAACCATTCCGGCCCCCGGATCGTCATCGGGTTGGCATATCCCATGAGGACCAGCGGAACCTGCGGATGCCGCCCGCGGAAATCGGTAGCAAGTTTCAGGACATCGGCAGTCTTCGTACCTGCCGCAAGGCTGCGGATGTTGGCGGCCTGAATTGCCGGGCCATCGGCCATCGGGTCGGTGAATGGCATACCCAGCTCGATAACATCTGCCCCGCCCGCGACGAGGGCGTCCAGATTGGCTGCGGTGTCGCCATCGCCCGCCGTGATGAAGGTGACTAGTGCGGGGTGGGCTTTGGTGAAGGCGGCGGAGAGCCTATTTGGGTCGAGGCGGGTCATACCTTCCCCTCTCTGCTGCGACTAGGCAGTAAACTGCCAAGGCTCGCTTCTCTCCCCTGAAGGGGAGAGAGAAGGCTATTTATAGCCCTCTCCCCTTTAGGGGGGAGGGTTGGGAGGGGGGCAGCCAGTTGCGCACCAACCATTGTCAATACGCCCTCAATATTCGTCATCACATCTGAATTTGTAAACCTAATCACACGGAACCCCAGTTTCTGAAAATACTCTTCTCTGATCCGATCATACACGCGGGTGAAGGCGTGCGAGTCGCCATCGACCTCGATGATCAGCGTTGCGAAGCGGGAATAGAAATCGGCGATGTAATTGCCAACTACATTCTGGCGACGAAGTTTTATTCCTTCAAAACGTTTGGCACGCAGCTGATACCACAGTGTCTTTTCGGGTTCAGTCATTTCGCGGCGCATGGACCGCGCAAATTCAGTCAGTTGCGGATCGCGCATGCCAGCCCCTCTCTGCTGCGACTAGGCAATAAATTGCCAAGTCTCGCTTCTCTCCCCTAAAGGGGAGAGAGCAAAACGGAAGCCCTCTCCCCTTTAGGGAGGAGGGTTGGGAGGGGGGCAGTGAGCGAAAGCTCACTATGTTCAAATCTCCGTCCCTAGCGCCTCGGCCACCGTGAAAATATCCTTGTCGCCGCGTCCGCATAGATTGGCGAGGATGATCTGGTCACGATCCATCTTCACCGCTTCGCGCGCGACAGCCGCAATGGCGTGTGATGGCTCCAGCGCGGGAATGATGCCTTCGGTGCGGCAGAGCAGCTGGAAAGCGCTCAGCGCTTCGGTGTCCGTCACGCTGTCGTAACGCACGCGGCCGGATTCTTTCAGCCAGCTATGCTCCGGGCCAATGCCGGGATAATCCAGCCCGGCGCTGATCGAATGGGCTTCGTCAATTTGGCCGTCTTCGTCTTGCAACAGATAGGTTTTGTTGCCGTGCAAAATGCCGGGCTTTCCGCCCGCAAGGCTCGCCGCATGTTCCTTATCAAGGCCATGGCCGGCGGCTTCAATGCCGAGCATTTCGACGCTGGCATCGTCCAAAAACGGGTGGAACAGCCCTATCGCGTTGCTGCCGCCGCCAATGGCCGCGACCAGCATATCGGGCAGGCGGCCCACGCGGCTTTGCATTTGCGCGCGCGCTTCTTTGCCGATCACGCTTTGAAAATCGCGGACCAGCTCTGGATAAGGATGCGGGCCAGCGGCGGTGCCGATGATATAGAATGTGTCGTGCACATTGGCGACCCAGTCGCGCAGGCCTTCGTTCATTGCGTCTTTGAGTGTGCCAGCGCCGCTGGTCACCGGGATTACCTCGGCCCCCAGCAAGCGCATACGGAACACGTTGGGCTGTTGCCGCGAAATATCTTTCGCGCCCATATAGATGAAGCAGGGCAAGCCAAAGCGTGCGCAGACGGTGGCGGTGGCGACGCCATGCTGACCCGCGCCCGTTTCGGCAATAATCCGCGTTTTACCCATACGCATCGCAAGCAGGATTTGCCCGATACAATTGTTGATTTTATGCGCGCCGGTATGGTTCAGCTCATCGCGTTTGAACCAGACCTGCGCCCCTTTTCCGGCGGGCGCGTCCTTGCGCAATTCCTCGGTCAGCCGCTCGGCATAATAAAGCGGGCTGGGCCGTCCGACATAATGTTCAAGCAGATCATCAAATTGCGCCTGAAACGCGGGGTCCGCTTGTGCGCTGCGATAATGTTTTTCCAGATCGAGGATGAGCGGCATGAGCGTTTCGGCAACATAGCGCCCGCCAAACTGGCCAAAATGGCCGCGTGAGTCAGGTTTTTGGCGCCAGCTATTGGCCTGCGCGGGGGGTTGATTGGGAAAAGAGTTAGGAGTCGGTTCGGGCTGTGTCATATTGCTGCACCGCTTGGCAGAAGGCGGCAATCTTGTCCATATCCTTCACGCCCGGCACAGTTTCCACACCCGAAGATACATCGACCAAAGGCGCACCGGTTTGGCGGATCGCATCGGCGACATTCGCAATATCCAATCCGCCTGCGAGGCCCCAAGGGATTTTATGATCATATTGCGCCAGCAAGCCCCAATCGAAACTTGTGCCTGTGCCGCCATGCTGATCCCCCGCCGGAGCATCGAAAAGCAACACATCTGCTGCGCCGATATACCGGTCGCTCTGGCGCATGACTTCCAAAGTTTTGACGCCGAGCGCTTTCCAAACGCCGATGCCGGTTTTTTCCTTTACCAGCCGCAACCATTCCGGCGTTTCGCTGCCGTGAAATTGGATAATATGAGGGCGAACAATCTCGATCGCCTTGCCGGTCAATTCCGCCGATGCATTGACCATGACCAGCACGGTTTGCAAGGACAGTGGCGCATGGCGGGCAAGCGCAGCGGCTTGTTCCAGCGATATGTGGCGCTTGCTGGGCGCATAATGCATCAGCCCGATATGCGTCGCCCCGGCCTGTGCCGCGGCGTCCACTTCCTCCGGACGGGAAAGCCCGCAAATCTTAATCTTTGTGGTCATACGGATTGCTTAATCAGGATTTTGCACTAACCGCAACAGGCTGCCGTCTGGATCAAGCAGATATCCAATGACCATGCCGCTCTGTTCCAACTTGGGAGCATGAATGCGCGGGAACCCCGTTTGTTGCTGCGGAATGCCCGCTTTCTGGCAGGTCTGAAAAAATGTGTCGACATCGTCGAGCCGGAGGCAGCTTCCAAAGGAGCTATTAGCGGGATCAAGGTCCGGGTAAGGAAAAAATTCTAAGCAAATCGCCCCATTTTCAAGGATCATCCAGCCCTCTGCACGGTAACTGACTTCAAATCCAAGTCTGGAATAAAATGCTTCTGTGACCTCAAAATCACGAGACGGTAAATTTGGTGTGGCCTGGTTGGCCAAGCTACAATGTCCCGACAATCGCCCGTGCGGCATCGTCGGGGACCTCGGCTGCGGTTATGGGACGGCCAATGACCAGCACGCTGGCGCCATCATCACGGGCTTGGCGCGGGGTGACGATGCGTTTTTGATCACCGGTTTTGCTACCCGCAGGGCGCAGGCCGGGGACAATAAAAAATCCGTTTTTCCATGCCTTATGCGCGGCTTTTACTTCTTGACCTGAACACACGATGCCGTCTAGGCCAGCTTCGCGGGCAAGGTCAGCGAGCCGCTCTACCTGATTATGCGGGTCGTCCGCGACCCCAACACGGCTCAGATCGTGATCATCGAGGCTGGTCAGCACGGTGACAGCAACCACTTTTGTATTGGTCCCCGCCGCTGCCTTTGCATCCTCCATCATCGCGCGCCCGCCCGATGCATGGATGGTCAAAATCGCGGGCGCTAATCCGTTCAAAGCCTGCACCGCTTTTGCGACGGTATTGGGAATATCATGCAATTTCAGGTCAAGGAAAATGGGCAGGCCCAGCTTCGCCACTTCATGCACACCGTGATGGCCATTGGCGCAGAAAAATTCGAGGCCCAGCTTCACCCCGCCAATATGGTTTTTGACCGATTTGGCGAGCTTTACCGCGTGATCAAGGTCGGGCGTATCAATGGCGACATAAACTGGATTGCTCATGCGGCGCTCCGTTCTGCAGGAGGCGGCATTGACGGGTCGTCCATGCGCAGCGGTTGCCGGCTGGTGCCGGTTTCCAGCGTGAGTATCTTGCGCTTCAATCGCCAGATAATCGTCTTGTAGATGATGAATAGCGGTACAAATCCAGCAATGAAGCTGACAATGACCAGCATTGGCAATTTGGTGTCGAGCAGCAACCCGCCCCAGAGTTTAACCGATACCGGCACCCAATTGTTGATGGTGAAGACCACCAACGCAACAATCAAGATCACCCAGAGGAGTGTTTTCAAAAATTGCATTTGCGGGTCTCCATATTTGGGGGGAAGGGGAGTCGCCGCTATCTTATGGGAAATCAGAGGCCTAAGCTAGTGGCCTTGTTCACTCCCCAAAAACGCGGGCAAAAATGACGTCGATATTCTTGAAATGATAGTCGAGATTGAAGCGTTCTTCGATATCGGAAGCGCTGAGCTTTGCGGTGACATCATCGTCCGCTTTCAGCAATTCCATCAAGCTGAGCGCGCCGTCCGATTCCCACACTTTCATCGCATTACGCTGCACGATGGCATAGCTGTCCTCGCGGCTGATCCCAGCTTGGGTGAGCGCGAGCAGGACGCGCTGCGAATGGACAAGCCCGCCCATGCGGTCGAGATTTTTCTGCATCCGTTCGGGATATACCAGCAGTTTTTCAACCACGCCCGTCAAGCGGCCCAAGGCAAAGTCCAGCGTGATCGTGGCATCGGGGCCAATATAGCGCTCCACGCTGCTATGGCTGATATCGCGTTCATGCCACAAAGCGACATTTTCCATTGCCGGGGTCACGGCGCTGCGCACCATGCGGGCAAGGCCAGTGAGATTTTCCGTCAGGATTGGATTGCGTTTATGCGGCATCGCGCTCGACCCTTTTTGGCCGGGGCTGAAATACTCTTCTGCTTCCAAAACTTCGGTGCGCTGCAAATGGCGCACTTCAACGGCCAAGCGCTCGACCGATGATGCAATGACGCCCAGCACGGCAAAATACATGGCATGCCGGTCACGCGGGATGACCTGCGTGGAAACGGGTTCGATTTCCAGCCCGAGTTTCTCGGCTACATATGCCTCCACTGATGGATCAATATTGGCAAAGGTGCCAACCGCGCCCGATATGGCGCAGGTCGCGATTTCGGCGCGGGCAGCAACCAACCGTTCGCGGCCCCGGGCAAATTCGGCATAGGCCTGCGCCAGCTTCATCCCAAAGGTGACGGGTTCGGCATGAATGCCATGGCTGCGGCCAATGGTTGGCGTGAATTTATGCTCCATCGCGCGGGTTTTTATAGCCGCCAGCAGCTTGTCCATATCAGCGATCAGCAAGTCCGTCGCCTGCGTCAATTGCACTGCGAGGCACGTGTCGAGCACATCAGAAGAGGTCATGCCCTGATGCATGAAGCGGGCTTCATCGCCGACATTTTCCGCAACCCAGGTTAGAAAGGCGATCACATCATGCTTGGTCACCGCCTCAATCGCGTCAATCGCTGCCACATCAATCGCGGGGTGCGTCGCCCACCAATCCCATAGCGCCTTCGCCGCGCTTTGCGGGACAACGCCCAGATCGGCGAGTTTTTGCGTCGCATGCGCCTCTATCTCAAACCAAATGCGAAATTTATTTTCCGGTTCCCAAATCGCGGTCATTTCGGGGCGGGCATAACGAGGAACCATGGAAATTTGCTTTCGTGAAAAGAGAGTTTTTGCGAATCATGCGGCGGTTAGCAGATGCCGAGCAAAACCGCAAAGACGCGTTTTGACCGAGGCCGGCACGCACAGATAAGGAAAAAAATGATTGCGCTACCATTTTTTCGTGCGCAGCATTTTTTGGCAAAATTTGCTTATATGACAACGTTTTCATGGATAATTTGGCTTGAAATATAGTTATAAAATAGATGCAAATTTTGCACTTTTATGACTTTATTGTTGCACCCGATATGAAGTTGGATAATCACCGTGATTGGAGTGAGGGAGAGAAGAGTGCAGAGCATCCGGGCCTTTTGGGTCGCAACCTTTTATTGTGCCATAATGCTGTTCCAACCCGGGGCAGCGGTGGCACAAAATGGTCCGGGTGTTACTGAAATTCCAGATCCGCAGATGACACTCAGCCAGTTGCGCCTTATCTCGCAAGGGCCCAGTGAAAGCATATTTTCGGTTGAATTTTACCCAAGATTGCCGGTGTCATCGGTTCTCACTTTACCCAATGAGCGCGAAAATGGCAAAACGTCGTGGAGCGTGCGATTTGAAAATGCCCGGCGCGGCCCGTCCAGCACACAGCAAAAATATACAGGATTGGTAACAGGCGTTGATATTGTTGCAAATGACACCGACCTAACGCTTACTTTTTCCGCCAAGGATGCATCCAAACTGACCACGCAGCCCGTCGGTGAAGGACAGATATTGGTCACCGTAAAACGGGTTCCCAAACGGGCCAGTTCCAGTTTTGGAAATTTTGGCGGGGCGGTTGATAATGGCCCGGCATTGCCGCCAGTGGGGTCCGCCGTGTCCTATGGTGCAAATGAAAGTTACGGCGGCGACGATGTCGCATTTGAAGATCAGGGCGCGGAGCTAATCCTCCTTAAATATGCCGATGTCAGCGAGGTCGTGGGCTTGCTGACCGAGGGCCTGTCGGTGCGCCCCAATAATGTGTTTATTCGGCGTGAACCCGGCTTTGGTTCGCCGGGGCGCGATAATGGCAACAATAATAACAACACGCCGCCTGAAGATTATGATCAGCCGCTGGGCGAATCTGTTGACCGCAATTTGGCGATCGACCGGCGACTGAATGCGGTATGGGTGCGCGGATCGCCCGAACGTATCGCGCGGGTGAAACGCCAAATCGAGTTGATCGATATTCCAGTCGATAGCGTCATTTTGGAAACGCAATTTGTGGAGCTGACCGAAACGGGCGCTCGTAATTTGGGCCTTAACTTCAACAATGGCAATGGTCAGATTGCGGTTGGAACCGGACAATTGGGTCAGTTTGTGCCCTTTGGCCTGCCGCCCGAAACTTTTTTGAAAAGCGCCGCGTTACAGGTGGCCTTGTATGCACAAATTGAAAAAGGCAACGGGCGGATATTATCTAAGCCTCGCATCGCCGCCCAAAGCGGTTCGAGCGCGAAAATCATTACTGGAGATGCTTTACCGATCATCACCAACATTACCTTGTCCGGTGTGAATGGTGTGTCGGAGCAGGTCCAGTATGTCAATGTTGGCGTGACGCTGCAAATCGCTCCTCGCGTTAGCCCGGATGGTTTTGTAACCTCCAAAATCTATGCGGTCGTGTCGAGCGTATCGGGCTATTCACAAGGCTATCCTACGATCAGCCAGCGGGAGGCAGAAACATCCGCCTCGGTGCGCGACGGCGAATCCTTTGTCATTGGCGGACTGACCCAGGAAAGCGTGCTCAAGTCCAATTCGAAAATTCCGATTTTGGGCGACATCCCGCTGGTCGGAAAATTATTCAGCTATGAAAAAACGCTGAAAGGTAAAACTGAGCTTTATATTTTCATTACACCGCGCATCGTAAATCATCGTGCTTCTTTGGAAGAGGAACCGGAATGATATGATAATTTTTGAAATTAAATAATTTATCCAGATATTTATATCGGATATTCCATTTTGATCCACGCCCTGAAAATGACCAAGGCAATGGGTTGAAATAGTCTGACATTTTGAACGGCTGTCGTCAGATTATCGTCACGGCGAAACAGTTCCCCTGCGTCTGTATCAGGCGCGGAACGGATAACTGCGTCATGGCTCAGCCACAGTTTAAGAGAGAGTGAATGAGAGAGTTGAGAGAGGAAAAATTATGAAAATGAAGAATAAGTTCATCGTTGGAGCGATCCTGTTAAGCACTGCTACGGCCGCTTATGCTGCTTCACACACATATACAGCCGCCGGGCCGAACCAAGGTGATGAGGTGGACGCAAGCGGTAACAAATTTTTTTGGACCGTCTATGCGCGCGACTGGGATTCGCAGAGCGTAACCGTAAATGACATCGCCCGCCGCGATATATCCATGGACTGGGATTTGAAAAATATGGATAGCGCCGATTATGTCGGCGGCGGCGGTTGGCAGAATGTGGCCACGCCCAATACGCTCACTTATGATTTGTATGATTGGACCACGTCCGATGGCAAAGGCACATTTGGCGCTTATGGTTGGTCATGCGGCGTGCCCGCGGGCAATTTGAATGTCGAATATTATATTGTAGAGGCTGCTTTTGGTGGGTGGACTCCGCCCACAAATGCTGGCGAATATACGCTGACTAAGGTGCGGAAAAACAATCGGGACCTGCAGGTCGTCACCAACAACGGCACTTATCAAATTTACCAATCTGGTCAGATTAACAACCAACCCAGTTACTGCCAATCCGGCAATACAAAGCCTGCATTCAAACAAGTCTGGGCGGTGCGCACAGCCAATAAATTTGTACAGGCGAGCCGGACCAACCCGGGTCGCGGCACAATTGATTTCAAAGTGCTGAAAGAGGTCATGGATGACTATGGCTATTTCAATGCAAATTCCGCTTATCTAGTGATCGGCGCGGAAGGGCTGAAAAACTCAAAGGGGCACATCCGCCTGCGTGTGAATAAAACCTAATTCGTCTGCGTTGCAATAAAAAGGGAGCGAAGGCGGCGCCCTCGCTCCCTTATTTATTTACCTAAGCTACGGGTTAGCAATCGCCGACGCGTTTTGCTCCCACCTTGAAACTCATCGACCCTTTGCCTGCTTGCGGGCTGTCAAAATCTAAATCAACGTCCATATTGAATCTTTCGGCTTCTGCGCCGCCCTTCATTTTGACATTGATATTCCCCATTTGAGTGCCTTTACATGTGACTTCCAAATCGGCGGTGGTTGCGGTGCCGTTATCTCTCACGGTTTCGCATGTGCCGCCCAGGCTTTTGGTCAAGCCGCCTGCGGCCTCTTTCCAATCTTTTTCTTTGCCGCCCTCAATACATTGCGCGCCGCCTGCGGCCGATGCAAAGGACGTCTGCATTTGCGATTCTGCCTGTGCCTTCTGTGCCTCTGTAATGCCCGGTATGTCGAGCTTGGTCAGCTCGATTTCAGGCTGATACTTGCCCTTACGTGGAATTTCGTCGGCGCTATTACAAGCGGTAAGGCCAAGTGCAGTCACGGCAGTGAACAGGATAAATCGGGTCTTCATGTCTTTACCTTTGTTATGAATGGAGTGCAGCAACCTAAAGACGGCAAAAAATAAAACAAGCCTCATGCCAACAATCCTATTGAGCCCAGATCCCCGCAGCGGCGGCTTTTCCACAAAAGCTTTGGGTTTCGGCCCCAATGGGACTTGGCGAGCCGCAACAGGGGCGCTATCGCCGCAGCTATGTCAGATATAAGCGACGGTGAAATAGCAGAAGATCCTTTTGACGCGGTGGTTGATGCGCCCTTTGATGCGGCGCTGTCCGAACGCTATCTGATCTATGCCATGTCGACCATTACCGCCCGGTCGCTACCGGATTTGCGCGATGGGTTAAAGCCGGTTCATCGGCGGTTATTATGGGCGATGCGCCTGTTAAAGTTGGATCCGTCGCAAGGTTACAAAAAATGCGCGCGCGTTGTCGGTGATGTTATCGGTAAATATCATCCGCATGGGGATCAGTCGGTTTATGATGCGATGGTGCGGTTGGCGCAGACATTTTCGCTGCGATATCCGCTCGTCGATGGGCAGGGCAATTTCGGCAATATCGATGGCGATAACGCAGCGGCCTACCGGTATACAGAGGCGCGGCTGACGAAAACCGCAATTGAGTTGATGCAGGGGCTGGATGAAAATGGCACCGATTTTCGCCCCACCTATAATGGCGAAGATGAAGAGCCCGAATATATGCCAGGGCTTTTCCCCAACCTATTGGCCAATGGGGCCAGCGGGATTGCCGTTGGCATGGCAACCAGCATCCCGTCGCATAATGTCGCCGAAGTGCTCGACGCGGCGGCTTTGTTGATTGATCAGCCAGCAGCGGATCATGCGCAGCTGATGGAAATTATGAAAGGCCCGGATTTTGCCACCGGCGGGATATTGGTTGATCCGGCGGATGTGATAAGCAAAGCCTATGAAACCGGGCGCGGCGCGATGCGGGTGCGGGCGCGCTGGCATAAAGAAGATGAAGGCCGAGGCGGGTGGATCGCGGTAATCACCGAAATTCCTTATCAAGTGCAAAAGGGTAAGTTGATTGAGCAGATTGCCAATCTAATCGGTGATAAAAAACTGCCCATCCTTGCCGATGTGCGCGATGAAAGCGACAGTGAGATACGCATAGTTCTCGAACCGAAATCGCGGAATGTTGATGCCGATGACTTGATGAACGCCTTGTTCCGGATGAGCGATCTGGAAACCCGATTTTCGCTGAACATGAATGTCTTGGATGATACCCGCACGCCCGGCGTGATGGGTCTGGGCGAACTGCTGCGTGCCTGGTTAAAGCATCAGATTGAGGTGTTGGTTCGCAAATCGCAGCACCGGCTGGAAAAAATTGACGCGCGGCTGGAACTGCTCGGCGGCTATATCATTGCGTTCCTCAACCTCGACCGGATCATCGAAATCATCCGCAGCGAGGATGAGCCAAAGCCGGTTATGATGGCCGAATTTGAACTGACCGACCGGCAAGCCGAAGCGATTTTGAATATGCGGCTGCGGTCGTTGCGCAAGCTGGAGGAGATGGAGCTTGTGCGCGAACGCGATGCGTTGACGGCCGAGCGCGAAGAGCTGGTTAAATTGATCGAGAGCCCTGCGCGGCAGCGCACGAAGCTGAAGAAAGAGCTGGCCGCGCTGCGCAAAGCTTATGGCGAAGATACCGAATTGGGCAAACGGCGCACGTCGATTGAGGAAGCGGCGCCCGCGCGGGAAATTTCGCTGGAATCGCTGATCGAAAAAGAACCGGTGACGGTCATCATGTCGCAGCGCGGCTGGATTAAAGCGATGAAGGGCCATGCCGACTTGTCGCAGCCGGAAATTTCCAAATTCAAGGAGGGCGACGGCCCCGCCTTTGCGTTCCATGCCCAAACAACCGACAAGATATTGATCGCAACGGCGCTGGGGCGTTTTTACACTATCGGCGCGGATAAATTACCGGGTGCGCGGGGTTTTGGCGAACCAGTTGCTACGATGATCGATATAGAGGCGGGCAATGATATTATTGCGTTAATGCCTGCGGTGCCCAATGGCCGGATGCTCCTGGCTTCGTCGGCTGGCAAAGGCTTTATCGCCCAAATGGCCGATGTCATCGCCGAAACCCGTAAAGGGCGGCAAGTCGTCAATGTTAAGGGTAAGGCAAAGCTGAAAGTGGTTCGTGTGGCACCAATGGCGGGATTGCCGGAGGAAGAGGCAAAGGATCATTATGTTGCGGTTGTCGGTGATAACCGGAAACTGGTTGCCTTCCCGCTGTCCGAGCTGCCCGAAATGGCAAAGGGGCAGGGCGTAACGCTGCAACGATATAAGGATGGCGGGCTGTCCGACGCGATCTGTTTCAAAATGTCGGAAGGTTTAAGCTGGGCCATGGGCGGCGATAGCGGGCGGACGCGGACCGAAAATGATATGTCGTTATGGCGGGTGGCGAGAGGTGCGGCCGGGCGGTTGCCGCCCAATGGTTTCCCCCGCGATAACCGTTTCGGTTAGGGCTATTTGCTAAGGATCATCTTCGGCCCATACCCGCACGATTTTACATTAACCTTTTATTTGTCACAAAACGCAAAGCAATAATTTACACATTGCAGCTAGGCCGGTCCTCATGAAAATGTGGGATCAACTGGAATTTGCCCACGGGTCGCAAACCGATTTTCGTGAAGAGACGAATATTGTTAAACCCGTTGGCGCAATAAATGGGCATTATGCCTGGATAAAATCGCTGCCTATCGCGGCGGCTGTTGTTCAGCAATCATCTGATATTGCGTCGTTAATATCGACCAATCATTTGTTTGACGCGCTGATCGCTCGCATGGAGCATGAACGCGGGCTCGATCTTGAAAATCTTGCCAGCCGCATTTCCAAAATGAATCGGGAAAAGCGCGAATCGCATTTTGAACGGTGGCAGTCGCTTGATTCGATCAGCCGACTGGAACTGGAAATTAATATCGCCCGCTATGGCGATGGTCAGGATATGTATCTGCTGACCATGGTTGACCGCACCGCAGAAGTGATCAGCAGGATCAATTTGCGCCGCGAAATGTTGAATGACAGCCTGACCGGATTTTTCAATCGCAGCGGTTTTGAAGAAGAGATTGAACTTACCATCAAAAATCTGTCCAAGCGGGACGGGCAAAGCTCCGCCCGTTATGCGGTGCTGCTGATTGACCTTGCGCGGTTTAGCCGGATCAATGAATCGGTTGGCGCGATGGCGGGCGATGAATTGATCATCACCGTCGCCCGGCGGCTCAACAGCCGCATACGCAGCAACGAAATATTGTGCCGGTTGGGCGGCAACGAATTTGCGCTTTTTGTCTTGTTGGATGATGAGGCCAGCAATGTCGAAAATATTGCTGCCCGGCTGAATGATGCTTTTGCGCAGCCGTGCCAGCTGTCTAATCTGGAAATTCAGGTTGAATGTGCCTTTGCCGCCGCGATCGGTAATAGCGAGACGGACGATCCCATGGATACGCTCCGCTTCGCTCAAATTGCGCTAAAACGGGCGAAGCGCAGCAAAAGGTTTGAACTTTATGCACCGGGCGCAGTCGACAATGCGCAGCGGCGTTTCTCGCTGGAAACAGATTTGCGCCGAGCGATCCAGCGCGGGGAGTTGGAGCTACATTATCAACCGCTGATGGATTTGGAAACTGGTGCGATCAACGGCTTTGAGGCGTTGGCACGGTGGGAACATCCCGATCTTGGCTTTATTTCACCTGTTGATTTCATACCCGTGGCGGAAGAAAGCGGGCTCATCGTTCCTTTGGGCCGCTGGGCCTTGCAAGAGGCGGCGCGCACCATTGCCGACTGGGACAGCCGGGCCGAACATGAATTGCCGTTCAAAATCTCTGTTAATATGTCGGCTGTGCAAATGCTGCGCGATGATGTGACTGAAGCTGTTTCACAGGCCATTCACGGCGCCGGGATAACCGGCGACCGGTTGACCATAGAGCTAACCGAAAGCGCTTTTGTCGACGATCCGGACGGGGCCAAACGGATATTGGAATCGTTAAAGGCGCTCGACACCAATTTGGCCATGGATGATTTCGGCACAGGCTATTCCAATCTTGCCTATCTGCAAAAGCTGCCAATTGACGTTTTGAAGATTGACCGCAGCTTCATTGCCGAAATGCTGACCGACAGGGACAAGCAAGCCATTGTCAGCACAGTATTATCATTGGCCAGTGCATTGGGTATGAAGACCACGGCAGAGGGCATTGAAAGCGAAGCGATTTCAGATGTCCTCAAATCGCTGGGCTGTTCGGTTGGGCAAGGCTATTATTATGCAAAACCGCTCACCAATGATGCGGCTTATTCCTTTTTAGAAGCGAGCAGAGCGGCCTCCACGCGCTGATCCACTAGCCTATCGAGCGCGTCGCCGTCCGGGAAGGCGTGCTCTATCCAAGCCGCCCGAATCTCCTCCATCGTGCGGGCAACAACAGGCCCGGCAATCAATCCTTTGGCAATAATATCGCCGCCTTTGACCGGAAATACCGGTATCTGCCAATCGGCCAATTGGCGGAGCGCGGCTGGCAATTCTTCATCCGGCGCAAATAAAATCGCGGCGTCGCGGGCACTCAGCAAATCGGTCCGATAAGCGAAGGCACGGATAGTGGATGCGGTGATTTCGCTGCCCTTCATCCGGGCGGCAATTTCTTTTCGCATCCGGTTCGACAGCTTCAACCGCATCGCTGCCTTATCGGCGACCTGCGCGTCGATCGGCAATAGGCAGAGCAGCCTAGTCGTGGCCGAAGTGCGCTGGCCAACGTGGACTTCGCGCTGGATCAGGCGCTGTAGCCGGTTCGGTGCCATCCGGTCATATTCGGGCAGGAATGGCATGAAGATACCATGTTCAGCCATCAGCGTAACCGACTGCACCGGATCGGGCAGGTCCATGATTTTGATGAGCTCGCTGGCGATTCGCTCACGCGACAAAGCCATCATTTTTGCCGCAGCCGCCGAACAAGCGGCCAGCGCTTCGTCATTCACCTGACCCCCGCCAAAACGAGCGAGAAAGCGGAAGTAACGCAGGATCCGCAGATGATCCTCGGCTATGCGCTGCGCCGCGCTGCCGATAAAACGCAAATGGCGGTTTTTCAAATCCTCCAGCCCGCCAAAATAATCGAAAATCTCTCGGGTGACTGGATCGGCATAGAGCGCGTTTAACGTAAAGTCCCGCCGCGCTGCATCCTCCTGCCAATCGGTGGAGAAAGCAACAGTCGCGCGGCGGCCGTCGGTGGATACGTCGCGGCGCAGGGTGGTTATTTCAAAGCTATGCCCATCGGCAACGGCGGTCACCGTGCCATGATCGATGCCCGTGGGGATGGCCTTGATCCGGTCTGCCTCAAGCCGGCCCATGACATCCTGCGGCACAAGCGGTGTGGCCAAATCGATGTCGGTCACTGAAAAGCCAAGCAGGTTATCTCGCACCGCCCCGCCGACAAGGCGCGGCGGGCCGTCATTGCTTTTCAGCGCAGCTATCACCCGGGCCAAACCCGGAGAATGCAGCCATTCGGCATCGGGCATCTGAGTCATAGCGCCCTCATCCGCCGAGCCAGATTGGCGATAATGCCAGCGGTAACACCCCAAATGCGGCGATCCTGCCACTGCATATCATAATATTGCCGTTCCCGGCCCATCCACACCGCGCTTTTTCTCTGGACGTTGGCGGGGTCGAGCAGGAAGCTGAGCGGAACCTCAAACCAATCCTCAACCTCGCCCGGATTGGGAACCAGCGTCAGGTCGGGCGGGATCATGCCGAGCACGGGCGTGATGCGATAACCGCTGCCGGAAAAATAATCGTCGGTCGCGCCAATCACTTGCACTTGGGCGGATGGGATAGCGAGTTCCTCTTCGGCTTCGCGCAGTGCCGCGCCAATCGGGCCATTGTCATCCGCGTCGATTTTTCCGCCGGGGAATGCCACCTGACCTGCGTGGCTGCGCAGATTATCCGGCCGCTGCGTCAGGATTACGCCCGGTTCGGCGCGGTCGGTAATCGGGATGAGCACGGCCGCTGCCCTATGCGCTGCGACGGCATCACCCAAATAGCGTTCATCCTCAACGGTGATGGCGATGGCCGGATCAATCGCTGCGGTGATCCTTTGGATCAAACTCATATGCTGCTGCCCAATGTGAAATAGGATCCGCTGCTCCACAGGCCCGGGCTATCGGCATTTTCGGCCAGCGCCATTTCGGCCAGCTCATAATAGACCGGCCGGGCAAGCTTTGCCCATAAATTGCCGCGTACATTTACGTAAGGCAGCGGCGGCGCGCCATCCTCTTGCGGTTGTTCCCGCATGACCAGCGGATGATCCCCGTCGAGCAGGACCAGATCATCGCTGTTGAGCCGCAGCACCAATTGGCGATTGTCGCCTTCACCCTCGGTTCGCACTTCGACTGCGATAAAGGGCGCATCTTCAACCTCTATCGATTGTTTTTCATAAGGCGTGACGAGCCAATGCTGCCCATCATCGTCACATCGCAGCAGCGACGAAAAAGCGCGGATCATCGCGGGGCGTTTAATCTGCCCGCCTTTATGAAACCAGCGGCCATCGGCGGTGATGCGCATGAAACTGTCGCTTTGGGCCTCCGGGTTCCATTGATCGACCGGCGGCAGTTTGCGCTGTTTCACCAGCTCGGCGATTTCGGCAAGCGACAAAGAGGCAAGATCGGGCGGCGGTGTATAAGGCATAGTCAACAGATAGGGGGGCTTTTGCCGAATGCAAAGCCCTCAATCGCCAATATCAGGCCCGATCATTCCGGTTAGCGGCAGGATATAGTCGCCTTCATTGCGCAGTAACAGACGGTTCTGCTCAAATGGGCCGGGTAAATTCCAGCCCGCTGTTTCGGCCGCCGAAAAACCGAAGCGGCCATAATATTCGGCATCGCCAATCATCACCATCGGCGGATTGCCCTCCAGCATCGCGGCATCGACCATCGCTTGCATCAATGCCTGACCATGGCCCAGCCCCTGTAACTCTGGCGCAACCGCAACCGGACCGACCAAAACCATCGCTGCGCTATCGCCGTCGGATGCTTCGATCAAAACCGGCCAGCATTGAATGCTGCCGATCAAATGCGTGCTGGATAAAAGCCCAAAAGACAAAGCAGGCATACAAGCGGTCCCGTCGCGCAGCAAATAGGCCGTACGGCTTTTCCGGTCCGTACCAAATGCAGCATCCAGCAGATTTTCAATCGCGCCGGGATCGCACGCGCTAAGCGGGAGAAGTTCAACCATATTTATACGTCTTTTGCTGTTTCTGCTTCTGCCTCTGGTGCCCGGCGCAGTAGGGTGAGTGTCGTTAGGGAAATAGCCGCAAATACCGCCGCGATCACAAATGGCGCGCCGGGGAAATGGACGGGCGCAGCGGCGCTGGTGAAATAGGCCAGGGTGAAGTTGAAAATCAATTGTGCCAGCAAAAATGCCAGCGCAGCCATGCTGCCGTTAAAGCCCTGCAGCTCGCCCTGCCGGTCGGCGGGCAGACGGCGCGACATCATCGAATTGAGCGCAGGTTGCGCAATCCCCTGTAGTCCCATGACAAAACACAGGACCAGCGCTATAGTACCGTTGGTAATTAGCGCGAGGAGGATGAATCCGGCCAGGCCAAATGTCATCCCAATTTGTGCTGTGCGCCGCTCACCAAAATAGTTAACCGCGCGTTTGATCACTAAGGCCTGGCAAAAAGCCATGGATATACCAACAGCAGTCAGCGACAGGCCGACCATTTTCGTGTCCCAGCCATATTGCGCCTTTGCAAAAAAGCTCCATGACGCGGGGTAGATTTGACCCGCAAAAGACCACAGGAAATAGACCAGCGCAACCGGCAGCAGGCTGGGCACTGTGCCTAAATTCATCAATGCGCCTAGAGGATTGGCGCGATTGAGCCGGAAATGGCGGCGGTTTTCCTTTGGCATGGTTTCGGGAAACACGAACCAACCATAAATGAAATTGGCAAAAGCCATTAGCGCCGCGAAAAAGAAGGGCAGGCGGGTGCTATGTTCGGCCATGAAGCGGGCGGTATCATTCATGCCGATTGCCGCAAACAAGCCCTCAACCAAATGCGGGTCGGCGATCAAGCCGCCAATGGCAGGGCCGATGATAAAGCCAATACCGAATGCCGCGCCAACCATACCGAAGCTTGCGGCGCGATCTTTTTCATCCGACAGGTCGGCCATGGCGGCGTTGGCGGGGCCGAATATCGCGCCCAATCCGCCCGCAATGGCCCGGCCTATAAATAACCAGACAATCGACTGCGCCATACCCATCAGCAAAAAGTCAAAGCCAAAGGCAAAAAGCGAAACCAAAAATACCGGACGCCGCCCGAACCGGTCGCCCAAATTGCCGACCAAAGGGCCGAGCGCAAATTGGAAAATCGCATAAGTCGCGCCGATCCAGGCCCCCATGCGGGTGGCTTCGGATAGGGTAAAGCCCTCCAACGCTTGAATTAAATCAGGCAGGGCAGGCATGATGATGCCAAAACCGGCCGAATAGATGAACACGGTAATCAGCACAAAGCGCATGGCGCGTTTATTCAAGATAGTCTGCTCTGACATTACCGCTTCCTGTGGCGGCAGCCGCGTTTTTTGTCCATGCAAATAACGAAAATTGTTTTTGTGCCGAATTTGGTTTAGCGGTTACGATTAGAAAAGCATTTTTAGGGAAATAGGACATGACAGGCGACAATATCGATCCGGCGGCAGCAAATGCGCCATTGGCTGACAACGAGGTAGCGCGAGGTTTTACGGCGCAGCGGGACTGGCAAACCTATTTGATATTGGCGCTGGCTGTCGGTGCCGCGCTGTGGGGACTGATTGGACCGGTGGGATCGGGGATCGGGCTTTGGGGCTTTGGTTTTGCGATAACGGGTATGTTCTGGTCCTTTTGGGTCTGCGTCGTGGCGGTTTTGCTGGGCGGCCTATTTGTGTTTTTGCGCAAACGTGCAGGTAAAGCGCGCCGGCCGCTATTGTGGCTCGGTATCGCTATCGCTCTATTTTATGCCGGATGGCTCGCCAATATGGCTGGCAAGGCAGAACCGCGCATTCACGATATTTCCACCGATCTCGCCGATCCCCCTGCGTTTCAGGCCCTGCCGCTGCGTGCCGACAATCTCGATAACGTCCCTGGCGCCGAGGATGAAGATATGCGCGGGCTGAATCCGCAGCAGCGATGGACCAAAATTCATCAGGAAGCTTATTCCGATATCCGCACCGTCCGCATTGCGCAGCCGGTGGGCGAAGTAATGGCAAAGGCGCAGCGGCTGGCCAAGGCGCGCGGCTGGGAAATAGCATCCTTCCAGCCGGAACAAGGCCGGATGGAAGCAACCGAAACGAGCACCTTATTCCGGTTTAAGGACGACATTGTGCTGCGCGTCCGCCCAACCGATGATGGCAAAGAAAGCATCATCGATATGCGCTCGGTCAGCAGGGTTGGCCAAAGCGACCTTGGCGTGAATGCCAAACGCGTACGCTCTTTCCTCGCCGATTTGGCGGGGACGGTGACAACGGCGGAATAGCAGCAGGCAGGCTGGTTTTGCTTTAGCGTTTTGGCGTTAGTTTCAACAATCGGCCTTCGCCGCGCTTGCCGCCGTCCTCAAGCACCCATAACGCGCCATCAGGGCCAGTTTCAACTTCGCGAATGCGGGCGTCCATTTGCCATTGATCGGCCTTTGCCGCGCTATCGCCGTTCAGCTGCACACGGACCAAGGCTTCACCGCCCAATGCGCCGATGAACATCGAATTTTTCCATTCGGGGAACAGGTCGGCGTTATAATAAGCAAGGCCTGCGGGCGAAATGGCCGGGTTCCACCAAACCGCAGGCGCTTCAAATCCGTCGCCTTCGGTATGGTCGGGAATATCGCGGCCATCATAATGATCGCCATTGGACACAATGGGATAGCCATAATTCGCCTTGGGTTTGACTAGGTTCAGCTCATCGCCATGCGCCGGGCCCATTTCCTGATTCCAAAGCTGCCCCGCACTGTCAAAGGCGATGCCCAATATATTGCGGTGCCCCAGTGACCAGATTTGCGAACGGACGGGATTGCCCTCTGTGTAGAAAGGATTGTCCTTGGGGATGCTGCCATCGGGGAAGAGCCGGACAATCTTACCCATATTGCTGTCCATATCCTGCGCCGGGTCGAATTTCTGCCGCTCGCCCGATCCGATGAACAGATATTTGCCGTCGGGTGAGAAGACCAGCCGGTGCGAATAATGCCCCTTTCCGGTGACTTTTGGATATTGCGTCCAGATACGTTTGCCATTGATCAGTTTCGGCGTAGCGCCGGTGGTATCAAGGGTGAACATATCGGCGACCGCGCCGCGAGTGTCATCTTCGCCGGCTTCAACATAAGAGAGGTAAACCGTTTTGCTGGTCGCAAAATCGGGGGCGATGATGACATCGCCAAGCCCGCCTTGGCCGCCATAATCGACTTTGGGCACGCCAGCGACTTCGGCGATATCGCCGCCCGCTTTCCGCCACAGTAGCTTGCCGGTTTTTTCGGTGACCAGCGCATCACCGCCCGGAAGGAATGTCATCGCCCAAGGTTCATCAAAATCACCTGCGATCTCTACCTGAAAAGGCGCGTCGCTGGACGCTGTTTGAGGATCATTTGCTCCTGCTTGATTGGAAGAACAGGCGATTGCAAATAGGCTCAATGCGGAAATGGGGAAGATGGGTTTCATGGCTCGCTCCTGATTTTGGCTTTTTCAACAAGTAGGTATTGCCGCTGTCAGATGCAACTCTCTGCTTCCTGTTCGGTTCCAACCGGCGCATAAAGGCGCGATGGTTGAATTGACGAAACCGGCGCATCCAGATGCGCCGTTAAATTCATTGCCTTCTTTATCGGGGGCATTGCCCGCATGGGGCAAGATTGCAGCGCTCAGTTTTGGCGGGCCAGCAGGGCAGATTGCCGTCATGCACCGGATATTGGTTGAGGAAAAAAGGTGGATCAGCCACGACCGTTTTATGCACGCGTTGAATTTCTGCATGCTGTTGCCGGGGCCAGAGGCGATGCAGCTAGCGGCCTATTGCGGATGGATGATGCACGGGATCAAAGGGGGTTTGTTGGCGGGCATATTCTTTATTCTGCCCGGGATGGCAGCGATCATGGCGCTGTCGGTTGCCTATGTCAGCTTTGCCGATGCGGGATGGATGCAGGGGTTATTTTTCGGGATGAAGGCGGCGGTTCTGGCGATTGTCCTGTCGGCGCTGCTCCGCATTGGCGCAAAGGCGCTGAGCAACCTGCAAGCAAAAGCCATCGCGGTTGTGGCTTTCATTGCGCTTGCCTTTTTTGCAGCGCCATTTCCGCTGGTCGTGATTGCTGCGGCCGTAGCTGGATATTTGCTGCTGAAAAAAGCGCCGGCGGAGCTGAGTGATGATGCAAATAAGCAGGGCAGCACAAAGCGCGCCGCGATAGCCATCGCGGTGCTGTGGGGCGGGACATTGGCCGGGTTGCTGTTTGCCACCGGCCCCAAAAGCATCTGGAGCGACATAGGACTGTTTTTCAGCCAGCTTGCGATTTTGACGTTTGGCGGGGCCTATGCGGTTTTGGCATGGGTCGGACAAGTTGCGGTGACGGGGAAGGGCTGGCTCGCGCCCGGGGAGATGCTCGACGGGCTGGGCATGGCGGAATCGACGCCGGGGCCGTTGGTTATGGTGCTGCAATTTGTGGGCTTTATGGCGGCATATCGCAATCCGGGCGGGCTGGACCCGATGCTCGCGGGTATATTGGGCGGGCTGCTGACCAGCTGGGTCACGTTTTTACCCTGCTTTTTGTGGATATTCGTCGGCGCGCCGCATATTGAAAGGCTGCGCGGCAATGCCGCCATATCTGCGGCTTTGGCGGGGGTAACGGCGGCGGTAGTCGGCGTCATCGCCAATCTGGCGCTTTGGTTTGCGATCCATTTTCTGTTCAATGCGAGCCATGTGATAGAGTCTGGCCCATTCCATATGACCGTTCCCGACCTTGTTAGCTTGAATGGCAAAGCCGCAATATTGTCGCTGATTGCGGGCATTTTGCTGCTATATCTCAAATGGGGCCTGTTGCGGGTTATGGGGGTTAGCCTTGGTCTGGGAATGCTATTAACGCTGATGACGTAGCAGCGAAATTCCCCTTGCATTTGCGCGTGCATGATCCTATTTGGCGGGTATCCCGAAATTGTGATACTATTTGGGGCTGGCGCTGAAAAGGGCTGGCGGTTTTTGTATTGCGATTTTGAACCGACTATATTGCAGGATGTGACTTGACCGAAATAGACGCCCTTATCCCTCTGATTGAACCCGAAGCGAAAGCGTTGGGCTTTGCCTTGGTGCGCGTCAAATGGTTGAGCGGCGAAGATGGCCTGACACTGCAAATTATGGCGGAACGGCCCGATACGCGGCAGTTGGTGATTGAGGATTGCGCGGCCCTTTCACGGCGCATTTCGGAAAAATTTGATGAGGCGGACCCGATAGAGGAGCCATACCGGCTGGAAGTCAGCTCGCCCGGCATTGACCGGCCGTTAACGCGGCTGTCCGATTATGCCGATTGGGCAGGGCATGAGGCAAGCGTGAAACTGGCCAGTTTGGTGGATGGTCGCAAAACGCTGCGCGGAGATATATTGGGCGTTGATGGTGAGGATATCAGCATCGACGACCGCAAAAATGGCAGCACCGTTTTCCGGATGGAAAATGTGGAAAGCGCAAAGCTTACCTTGACAGATCGCTTGATTGCGTCGACTGCGCCCGTGATGAGTGACGGGGCCGACGAAATCGAGCAAGACGACACTTTAGAAGACGAACAGGAAGACTGAACCATGGCAAATCCGATTTCCGCCAATAAGGCCGAATTGCTCGCTATCGCAAATGCGGTCGCTTCGGAAAAAATGATCGACAAGGCTATTGTCGTCGAAGCGTTGGAAGAGGCTATTCAGCGGGCGGCGCGGGCCCGCTATGGCGCAGAAAATGACATTCGCGCGAAATTGGACACGCAAACCGGCGATCTGCGTTTGTGGCGCGTGGTTGAGGTGGTTGACGAAGTCGAGGATTACTTCAAACAGGTTGACCTAAAGCAAGCTGACAAGCTGCAAAAAGGAGCGAAGGTTGGCGACTTTATTGTTGATCCGCTGCCGCCGGTGGATCTGGGCCGGATCGATGCGCAATCCGCCAAGCAAGTGATTTTTCAGAAAGTCCGCGATGCTGAGCGTGAGCGGCAATATGAAGAATTTAAGGACCGCGCGGGCGAGATTATCACTGGCGTTGTGAAATCGGTTGAATTTGGTCATGTCGTTGTTGACTTGGGCCGCGCTGAGGGTGTGATCCGCCGCGATCAACAAATCCCGCGCGAAGCCGTGCGCACTGGCGACCGTGTCCGCGCCCTGATTATGAAGGTGCAGCGCGAAAATCGCGGGCCGCAAATCCTGCTCAGCCGCGCTCATCCAGACTTCATGCGCAAGCTGTTCGCGCAGGAAGTTCCCGAAATTTATGACGGTGTGATTGAAATTAAGGCTGCTGCGCGTGATCCGGGTAGCCGCGCGAAAATCGGCGTTATCAGCTATGACAGCTCGATTGACCCCGTGGGTGCCTGCGTCGGTATGAAGGGCAGCAGGGTTCAGGCCGTGGTGCAGGAAATGCAGGGCGAGAAAATCGACATCATCCCGTGGAGCGAGGATGCCGCGACCTTTATCGTCAACGCATTGCAACCCGCAACCGTGAGCCGCGTTGTCATTGATGAAGATGAAAACCGCATCGAGGTGGTGGTTCCCGACGATCAATTGTCGCTCGCCATTGGACGGCGCGGACAGAATGTGCGGCTTGCATCGCAGCTGACCGGGCGCGGTATCGATATTATGACCGAGGCGGAATCGAGTGAGAAGCGTCAGAAGGAATTTGTCGAGCGGTCCGAAATGTTCCAAAATGAGCTGGATGTCGATGAAACATTGGCGCAGCTTTTGGTGGCCGAAGGATTTGGCGAACTCGAAGAGGTGGCATATGTAGCCGCCGAAGAAATTGCGGTTATCGAAGGTTTTGACGAAGATCTGGCCGCAGAATTGCAAAGCCGGGCGTTGGAAGCTTTGGAACGCAAGGAAGAAGCGTCGCGGACCGAACGCCGCGAATTGGGCGTCGAAGATGCGCTCGCTGAATTGCCGCATTTGACCGAAGCTATGTTGGTTACATTGGGCAAGGCGGGGGTTAAAACGCTGGATGATCTGGCCGATCTCGCTACCGACGAATTGATTCAGAAAGCCCGCAGCGACAGCCGCCGCGGCAATGATCGTAACGAGCGTAAGCGCGCGGAAGATAAAGCCGGAATTTTGGCGGTCTATGGTCTGTCCGAAGAACAAGGCAATGAAATTATCATGGCCGCGCGTGCGCATTGGTTCGAAGATGAGGAGGACGCCGTTGCCGCGGACACCTCCCAATGAGAACCAACAGGCTCTAGAAAAAGCAGATCCGGTTCGGAAATGTGTGTTGAGCGGAAAGCGTGCTGAAAACAGCGCGCTAATCCGCCTCGCGCTTGGTCCGGATGGTGATGTTGCCCCCGACGTGAATGCAAAAGCACCCGGGCGCGGCGCGTGGATTGGTGTGACCGCAGGGCAGCTGTCCGAGGCGCAGGCCAAGGGCAAGCTGGAAGGCGCGCTGAAGCACGCTTTCAAGGTCAAGCAAATCCACCTGCCGGACGATTTGGCGGAACGGATTAACGGCGCATTGCAGCAGGCTTGGCTGAACCGGCTTGGGCTGGAAGCGCGGGCAGGCAATTTAATCTGCGGCGCGGATAAGGTTGATGCCGCCGCGCGCAGCGGTATGGTGCATTTGCTGCTCCATGCAAGCGACGCGAGCGCAGATGGCAGCGGCAAACGCGATCAAAGCCTTCGTGTTGGGCGTGATGCCGAAGGATCGGGGCAGGGCGGTATTAAGCTGCCGGTTGACCGAGAGGTTATTTCAAAGGCGCTGGGACGCAGCAATGCCGTTCATATCGCGCTGACCGAAAAAAAAGCGGCTGACAGGGTGATGAACCACCTTGGCCGCTGGCTAAATTTTAACGGATGCGGTATCGGTTCGTCCCAAGATGGGGTGAAGCGGTCAGAAAGCGCCGGATCCACCAAAAGTGAAGAATAGGGACTAGGTCTGTAATGAGTGACGAAAAAGAAAATAAACCGACTTTGACACGCAAGCCATTGGGCTTGAAGCGTTCGGTGGAGTCGGGTGAAGTCAAGCAGACCTTCAGCCATGGCCGCACCAATAAGGTTGTTGTCGAGGTGAAGCGCCGCAAGCTGGTTGGTAAGCCCGGTTATGAACCGGAGGCAGAGGCGCCTCCGCCGCCTCCGCCGCCTGCTGCTGCGCCCCCGCCGCCCCCTGCGGCCAAGAAAAAGCCGCTGGCCGACGATATGATGTCGCGTCAGGAGCGTCAGGCCAAATTGCTGCGCGAAGCCGAAGAAGCCCGGCTTGCGATGCTTGAAGAAAACCGGCGCCGCGAAGATGAGCAGCGGGCCAAGGCCGCCGAAGAAGAAAAAGCGCGCGCCGCCGAAAACCGGAAGGCCGAAGAAGCGCCGCCGCCGGCTGCCCCTGCTGTTGAAGAGAAATCAGCAGAGCCAGAGGTTACGCCGGAAGAAATTGCCAGCATGGAAGCCTCTCCGCCGCCTGCGCGTAAATTCACGCCTGTGGAATCGCCCAAAAGAGCGCCGCGCGATGATAAGAAAAAAGAAGTTGCCCGGCCTGGACGCGGCGACCGGGGCGACCGCCGTCAATCTGGCAAGCTGACCGTTAACCGCGCGCTGAACGATGATGAGGGGGCACGTGCCCGCTCGCTGGCTGCGCTGAAACGCGCAAGGGAAAAAGAAAAGCGCCTGCAAGGTGGCGGCAAAAGCCGCGAAGCACAGCCCAAGCAAAGCCGCGAGGTCAAGGTTCCAGAGGTTATAACCGTTCAGGAGCTGGCCGGACGTATGGCGGAAAAAGCCAGCGACTTGGTTAAAGCCTTGTTTAATATGGGTATGCCGATCACCGTGAATGAGGCGATCGATCAAGATACCGCCGAATTGCTGGTCACCGAATTTGGCCATATTATGAAGCGGGTTTCGGATTCCGATATTGATATCGTTCATGATGAAGAAACCGAGAAAGACGATCCGGCGACGTTGAAACCCCGTCCGCCTGTTGTGGCTGTCATGGGTCATGTCGACCATGGTAAAACCAGCTTGCTCGATGCCCTGCGCGGTGAAAATGTGACCGCTGGTGAGGCGGGCGGCATTACGCAGCATATTGGTGCGTATCAGGTCAAAACCAAAAAAGGCGGCGTTATTACGTTCCTCGATACGCCGGGCCATGAAGCCTTTACGCAAATGCGCCAACGCGGTGCGAGCGTGACCGATATTGTGATATTGGTTGTTGCCGCCGACGATGGTTTGATGCCGCAAACAATTGAAGCGATCAAACATTGCAGAGAAGCCAACGTGCCGATGATTGTTGCGATCAACAAAATCGACAAAGAAGGCGCGAATCCACAAAAAGTGCGTGAGCGTTTGCTCGAACATGAAATCATTGTCGAGGCCATGGGCGGCGAAGTGCAGGATGTCGAAATTTCCGCGCTTAAGAAAACCAATTTGGATCAGTTGATTGAGAAATTGGCGCTGCAAGCAGAATTGATGGAATTATCCGCCAATCCCGACCGCCCCGCAGAAGCAGTGGTTGTTGAGGCGCAGCTGGATAAGGGCCGCGGCGCGGTGGCAACGGTATTGATTAAGCGCGGCACCTTGCAGCGCGGCGATACTTTTGTGGTCGGCGCAGAAAGCGGTAAGGTTCGCGCGGTCATTGACGATCATGGAAAGCAGTTGAAGAAAGCGACGCCGGGTATGCCGGTTGAGGTCCTTGGCCTATCGGGCGTGCCGTCCGCAGGAGATGTCCTAACCGTCGTTGAAAACGAAACGCGTGCCCGCGAAGTTGCCAGTTACCGCAAGGAACAGCAAAATAAGGCGCGCACAACGCAGGCACCGGTTTCGATGGAGAATCTCTTCTCATCGGTGGCCGCTGACCGGGCGATGGAATATCCGGTGGTCATCAAAGCCGATGTGCAGGGTAGCGCAGAAGCGATCGTGACCGCGCTCACCAATTTGTCAACGGACGACATTAAAGTGCGCGTTCTGCATTGCGGTGTCGGCGGTATCACCGAAAGCGATATGCAATTGGCGGCGAATAGCAACGCGCCGCTAATCGGTTTTAACGTGCGTCCGAACAGCAAGGCCGCCGCAATTGGAAAACGCGATGGTGTGCGGTTGAAATATTTCGACGTGATCTATCACTTGACCGCAGATATCGCCAAAGAAATGGCGGGTGAGCTTGGTCCAGAGATTATCGAAACGGTCGTGGGCCGCGCCGAAGTCAAGGATGTCTTCAAATCGGGCAAGCGCGACAAAGCCGCTGGTTTGCTGGTGACCGAAGGCCTGATCAAAAAAGGTCTCAACACCCGCCTTACCCGCGAAGATGTTATTGTCAGCGCGACCAAGATCGCATCGCTGCGCCGGTTTAAGGATGATGTCGATGAGGTCCGGGCTGGTATGGAATGCGGTGCAGTATTGGCCGACACCAACGATGTGCAGCCAGGCGATATGCTGGAAATTTTCGAAGTCGAGGAGCGTGAACGGGTGCTATAACGCCTGCTAACTAGCGATATTATGGCCAAGCATAATGACACCTTCCCCGAAGGCCGGTCTGTCCGGTTGCTGCGTGTGGGCGAACAGTTCCGGCATATATTGTCGGAGCTGCTGGCACGCGGAGAGGTCCATGACGAGCTGCTGACGAGCACGAGTGTAAGCGTCACTGAAGTGCGTATGTCGCCCGACCTGCGCCATGCGACGGTTTTTATCAAGCCTTTGCTCGGCGCAAATGAGGAGGCAGTGTTAAAGGCGCTGCGCACCAATACGGCGTTTTTTCAGAAGGAAGTCGCCGGACGGGTGAAGATGAAATATGCCGCAAAGATTAAATTCCTGCCCGATCAAAGTTTTGATGAAGGTGCTCATATCGAAAAACTGTTGAACCAGCCCAAGGTTCGGCAGGATTGGGACGGGGCCGAGGAATAATCAAAATAATATCGCGGTGAGCGGGAGCGGGAGCGGCATATGGCCAAGCTGTATTTCTATTATTCCTCCATGAATGCAGGCAAATCGACCACATTATTGCAGGCCGATTTCAACTATCGGGAACGGGGCATGGCGACGATGTTATGGACCGCTGCGCTCGACAACCGCTTTGGCACCGGTGCGATCACGTCGCGGATCGGGTTGCGGGCCGACGCGCATTTATTCGAGGCGGATACCGACATTTTCGCCGCTGTGGCCGCAGAAAAGACGCGCCGCCGGCTGGATTGCATTTTGCTGGATGAAGCGCAGTTTCTGACCAAGGATCAGGTTTTTGAATGCGCACGGGTGGCCGATGATCTGAGCATACCCGTGCTATGCTATGGCCTGCGCACCGATTTTCAGGCAGAATTATTTCCCGGCAGCGCGGCTTTGCTGGGCATTGCCGATGCGTTAATCGAACTCAAGGCGGTGTGCGAATGCGGACGAAAATCCAGCATGAACCTGCGCGTGGATGAACAGGGCAATGCGGTTAAGGCGGGCGCGCAGACCGAAATTGGCGGCAATGACCGCTATGTCGCGCTGTGCCGAAAGCATTTCATGGAAAAAATGAAATGAGCGGTATCAACGGCTGGATTATCCTTGATAAGCCCCTCGGCCTTGGCTCAACGCAGGCGGTGGCGGCGGTGAAGCGGAATTTGCGTAGCGCAGGTTATGGCAAGTTAAAGGTCGGCCATGGCGGCACGCTTGACCCGCTGGCGACCGGCGTGTTGCCGGTTGCGCTGGGCGAGGCAACGAAGCTATGCGGGCGGATGCTGGATGCCAGCAAAATATATGATTTCACAATCCACTTTGGCAACGAAACCGCTGGGCTCGATGCGGAGGGTGAGGTTGTGGCGACATCAGATGTCCGGCCAACCTTGGCGCAGATACAGACGATCTTGCCGCAATTCACCGGGGTAATTGAGCAAATTCCGCCCGCCTTTTCCGCCATCAAGATTGACGGCAAGCGTGCCTATGATTTGGCGCGGGCGGGGGAAGCGGTTCAGATGAAAAGCCGTGAGGTGACCATATATTCTCTGCGTGTGTCCCCGCCTGTCGATGAGCACCAAATCACCATGCAGGGGACCGGAGACGCGGCGGAATTAGCAGAAGTTAGGTTAACTGCCCATGTGTCGAAAGGGACATATATCCGTAGTCTTGCCCGCGATATTGCCCATGCGGCGGGGACAGTTGGTCATGTCACCATGCTGCGCCGCGTCAAAGCCGGACCTTTTTCGTTGGAAAGCGCGATTTCGCTGGACAAATTGAATGAAATCGGCGAAGGGGCCGCAGCAAATGATTTCATATTACCGTTTGAGGCTGGACTGGACGACATCCCGGTTCTTGACCTTTCTCCCGACGCGGTAATGGCGGTCCGACAGGGCCGTGTTGTAACGGGAATTGCCACGGATGATGGTCTTTATTGGGCAAGAGACGCGGAAATGCGGCCTGTTGCGATGATAGAGCTATTTGCGGGAACGCTTAAAATCGTCCGGGGCTTCAATATTTGAAACAAGGATGTTCGAAGGAAAAATATGACTATTACAATAGAGCGCAAAACCAAGCTGGTTAAAGAATATGGCCGTCAAAAAGGCGATACCGGTTCTCCCGAGGTGCAAGTTGCGATTTTGACGGAGCGGATCAACAATCTGACCGACCATTTTCAAGCCAACCACAAGGATAACCATTCACGCCGCGGGCTTTTGATGATGGTGAATAAGCGTCGCTCGCTTCTCGCCTATTTGAAAAAGACTGATGAAGAGCGTTATGCCACTTTGATCAAAAAGCTTGGTCTGCGGAAATAAGATACGGAAGGCGGCCCCCAGCGGGCCGCTTTTTGCATAAGGGGCAGGTTTGCAATTCGGTGAACCAGCCATAGGGGCATGAAGTCCCCGACTGCCGCAGGACGGAATTCCTGCATTATCAGAAGGCCCCGCACTGCATAGGGCAGGCGGGATTTAAGGAAAATATATGTTTGATGTGAAAAAAGTAGAGATGGAATGGGGCGGAAAAACCCTCACTCTGGAAACGGGCCGTATTGCTCGTCAAGCCGATGGCGCGGTGCTCGCGACCCATGGCGAAACCGTTGTTCTTTGCGCTGTAACAGCTGCAAAATCGGTGAAAGAGGGACAGGATTTCTTCCCGCTTACCGTGCATTATCAAGAAAAATTCTCCGCTGCTGGCCGGATTCCCGGCGGCTTTTTTAAGCGGGAACGCGGCGCGACTGAAAAAGAAACACTGGTTTCGCGCCTGATCGACCGTCCGGTCCGTCCGCTATTCCCAGAAGGTTTCTACAACGAAATCAACGTCATTTGCCAAGTGCTGAGCTATGATGGTGAAACCGAGCCTGATATTTTGGCGATGATTGCCGCGTCTGCTGCGCTCACCATTTCGGGTGTTCCCTTCATGGGCCCAATCGCGGCTGCGCGTGTCGGCTATAAAGAAGGCGAATATCAGTTGAACCCCAATATGGCCGAAGTTGCCGAGGGCGAATTGGATCTGGTCGTGGCCGCCACTGGCAATGCCGTGATGATGGTCGAATCCGAAGCGAAAGAATTGTCCGAAGAAGTGATGCTCGGTGCGGTTCTTTATGCGCATGATGAGATTAAGAAGGTCTGCAACGCGATTATCGATCTGGCCGAGCAGGCTGCAAAAGATCCTTGGGAAATCGATCTGTCCGACAATACGGCCGATATGAAGGCGGAATTGAAAAAGCTGATCGGCAAGGACATTGCCGCAGCGTATAAAATCACCGACAAATCCAAGCGCTCCAATGCGCTGAATGAAGCTCGCGCAAAAGCGAAAGAGCATTATGCAAGCGCCGAGCCGCAAACGCAGATGGTTGCTGGCAAGGTGATGAAAAAGCTGGAAGCTGAAATCGTGCGCGGTGCGATCCTGAAAGACGGACAGCGTATCGATGGACGTAAGGTCAATCAAATCCGTCCGATTGAAAGCATTGTTGGCTTTCTGCCGCGTACGCATGGTTCAGCCTTGTTCACACGCGGTGAGACGCAGGCAATCTGCACCACCACTTTGGGCACCAAAGATAGCGAGCAAATGATCGACGGTTTGGATGGCCTTAGCTACAGCAATTTCATGCTGCACTATAACTTCCCGCCTTATTCGGTCGGTGAAGTCGGCCGTTTCGGTGCACCTGGCCGCCGCGAGGTTGGTCATGGCAAGCTGGCATGGCGTGCATTGCACCCGGTATTGCCGAAATTTGACGATTTCCCTTACACTATCCGCATCCTGTCGGACATTACCGAATCTAACGGTTCGTCATCCATGGCGACCGTATGCGGCGGCTGTCTGTCGATGATGGATGCCGGTGTGCCGATTGAAAACCCGGTATCGGGCATTGCGATGGGCTTGATCCTCGAAGGCGATGAATTTGCCGTATTGTCCGACATTTTGGGCGATGAAGATCATTTGGGTGACATGGATTTCAAGGTAGCTGGATCCGCCAATGGCATCACCACGATGCAGATGGATATCAAGATCGCTGGCATTACCGAAGAAATCTTCAAAGCAGCTTTGACACAGGCGAAAGAAGGCCGTGCGCATATCTTGGGTGAAATGACCAAGGCATTGGGCACATCGCGGACCGAATTGTCGAGCCATGCGCCGCGCATCGAAACGCTGCAAATTGATAAGACGAAAATTCGCGATGTCATCGGCACTGGCGGTAAGGTTATCCGCGAAATCGTTGCTGAAACCGGCGCGAAGGTCGACATTGACGATGAAGGTCTGGTCAAGGTCAGCTCGTCCGACGGTGCAGCGATTGAAGCTGCGATCAATTGGATCAAGGGCATTGTTGAGGAAGCCGAAATCGGCAAAATCTATGATGGTAAAGTCGTCAATATCGTTGATTTCGGAGCATTCGTAAACTTCATGGGCGGTAAAGATGGCCTCGTCCATGTTTCCGAAATGAAGAATGAGCGCGTCGAAAAAGTCACCGACGTTGTGACCGAAGGACAGGAAGTAAAGGTCAAGGTTCTGGAAATCGATCCACGCGGCAAGGTGCGCCTGTCGATGCGTGTTGTCGATCAAGAAACCGGTGAAGAGCTGGAAGATACCCGTCCTGCCCGCGAACCGCGCGCCGATCGTGGTCCTCGTAAAGGCGGGAATGACCGGGGCCGTGATGGTGGCCGCGGCCGCCGTGACCGCGGACCCAAGCGTGACGCCGGTGAAAAAGGCGGATCAGATGGCGGCGATGCCGGCCTTCCCGACTTTATCACTCAGGATTGATCATCCGATTTAACGGTTAAGAAAAGGGCTGCTTCGGCGGCCCTTTTTGTTTCTGCAACTGGAATGTGAACTTTTCGGTCAACTGGCCCGATCATTCATATCCGATACAGCAATGATCGCCAAAGTGCAGTTACACTCTTGGCCAATGCGTCAACAGGCTCTAAGGACATTTTATGAACAGAAAAATTCTTGCGCCCGTCATCCTTGCCCTCTCAACTGCTGTGCTTACCGGCTGTGCTTCTTTGGGCGGCGGCGGGGGCAGCGGCAAAGATACACGCTATGTCGCGCGCGATGTGAATACGTTATATAATGCCGCAAAGGACCGGTTGGACCGCAAACAATATCCGGTCGCGGCCGCGCTGTTTGACGAGGTGGAGCGGCAGCATCCTTATTCGCCATGGGCACGCCGCGCACAGTTAATGAGCGCCTTTAGCTATTATATGGGCGAAAAATACAATGAATCGATTCAGGCATCTCGCCGGTTTCTATCGATCCATCCGGGTAATAAAGACGCGCCCTATGCCTATTATCTGATTGCGCTCAGCTATTATGAACAGATTAGCGACGTAACCCGTGATCAAAAAATAACGCAGCAGGCGCTCGCCGCGCTGGGTGAGGTGCAGCGCCGTTATCCCGATACGCGCTATGCCGCCGACGCCCGGTTGAAGGTGGATTTGGTCAATGACCATCTGGCGGGTAAGGAAATGGAAATTGGCCGTTTTTATCAGCGTCGGTCGTTATGGCTGGCCTCCGTCCTCCGGTTCCGCGAAGTGGTCGACAAATATGAAACCACCACGCATACACCAGAGGCGTTATACCGGCTTACCGAAGGATATCTGGCGATGGGCGTACCAGAGGAAGCCAAAAAAGCGGCGGCAGTGCTGGGCAACAACTATCCGGGTAGCAAATGGTATGAACGCGCCTACGCTTTAATGCAAAAGCACGCGCCAACAGCCTGATTTTGCCTTAAACGAGGGTCATGCTCACTTCGCTCTCGATTCGCGATGTTGTTTTAATTGCCGCGCTCGACCTCGATTTTCGCGGCGGGCTGGGCGTGCTGACCGGCGAAACCGGCGCGGGCAAATCCATCCTGCTTGATTCCTTGGGGCTTGCCTTGGGCATGCGCGCCGATAGCGGCCTTGTGCGGCATGGCAGTGACAAGGCATTGGTCACCGCCAGTTTCGACCCGCCCAGCCGCCATAGTCCGATTGCAGCCCTGCTGGATGAAAATGATATAGAGATTGAAACTGGCGAGCCGCTGATTATCCGGCGTTCGGTAAAGGCCGATGGCGGCAGCAAAGCGTTTATCAATGATCAGCCATGCTCGGCCGCGTTGCTGCGGGAAATTGGCGCCTATCTCGTTGAAATTCATGGCCAGCATGATGACCGGGGGTTGCTCAATCCGAAGGGACACAAGACATTATTGGATGCCTTTGCACGAGCCGACACCGGGCCGACGGCGAGCGCCTTTGCCGCGTGGAATGATGCGAAGCTGCGATTGGATAGGGCGCGGGAAGGTATCGAAAATGCCGAACGCGACCGCGATTTCCTGATCCATGCTCTCGATGAATTGGACCGTTTTGCGCCGCAAGAAGGCGAGGAGCAGCAGCTGGCCGGGGAGCGCAGCGATATGCAAAAAGGGGAGCGGCTCACCGATGATTTGAAAGCCGTTCTGAAAATTTTTGAAGGGTCGAAAAGCGCGGTCTCCGAAATGCGTAGCGCGGCGCGGCGGCTCGACCGGTTGGCGCCGGAGCATCACTTGCTCGCCGACGCGCTAACCGCACTGGACCGCGCGGTGATTGAGGCCAGCGAGGCGGAGAGCAAGCTGGACGCAGCGAAAGAGGCGCTGACCTTCGATCCGCAGCGATTGGATGATATTGAACTGCGCCTGTTTGAACTGCGTGCGATCGCCCGCAAACATGGTGTCGCGCCGGACGGCCTTCTGACTTTGCAAGCCGATTTTGCGGCGAAGCTTGAGGCGATTGATGCAGGCACAGAGGGGCTGGCGAAGTTAGAGGCGGAGGTCGCGGCCAAAGCCGCCGCCTATCGCACAGCGGCTGAAGCGCTTGGCAAATTGAGGCGCGATGCGGCGGTGCGGCTGGATAAAGCGGTGGCGGCGGAGTTGAAACCGTTAAAGCTCGATGCGGCGCAATTTCGAACGGATGCCGAAACCCTGCCGGAGGACCGCTGGGGCCCCGATGGTATGGACCGAGTGGAATTTTTGATTTCCACCAATCCCGGCGCGCCTTTTGCGCCGCTCGCAAAAATTGCATCGGGCGGCGAATTGTCGCGCTTCATCCTCGCCCTGAAGGTCGCTTTGGCCGAAGAGGGCGGGGCGCAGACGATTATTTTCGACGAGATTGACCGGGGCGTGGGGGGCGCGGTGGCAAGCGCGATTGGCGAGCGGCTGTCCCGCTTGGCGCAGCGGACGCAGATCCTCGCCGTGACCCACAGCCCGCAGGTCGCCGCTAAGGGGCAGGCTCACTATTTCATCGCCAAATCAAGCGAAGGAACCGTCACCAAAACCGGCGTGACCGAGCTTGATGCCGAAGGTCGGCGTCAGGAAATCGCCCGTATGCTATCCGGCGCAGAAATTACCGACGAAGCCCGGGCGCAGGCAGAAAGATTGATGGAGGGGGTGTGATGGACCGGCGCGATATGTTGACTGCGATGCTAGCCATGGTCCCGATTTTGTTGGCAGAACACAGGTTGGAGGCGACTAAAATGGAAGAGGTAATCCCGCAATATGGGTTGATTGGTCAAATCACTTCACAGCCGGGTAAGCGCGCTGAATTGATTGCGATATTGAAACAGGGCACAGCCGATATGCCCGGCAATATGGGTTATGTCATTGGCAAGGATAGTGCAGACGACAATGCAATCTGGATTGTAGAAATTTGGGCAACGAAAGAAGACCACGCTGCGTCTCTTGCATTACCGTCGGTGCAGTCGGCCATTGCACAGGGACGCCCTTTAATCGCCGGATTTGGGCATCGTTTTGAATTTAAGCCCAGTTAACCCGCTATGGACATCGAATCGCTATCAGAAGCCGAAGCCGCCAACGAACTCATGCGCCTTGCCAAAGCGATTGCGCATCACAACCGGCTCTATCATGCGCAGGACGAGCCGGAAATTTCCGATGCGGAATATGATGCGCTGGTGCGGCGGAATAATGAGCTAGAGGCAGCGTTCCCGCATCTGGTACGCGAGGACAGTCCCAATGCACAGGTGGGCGCCGCGGTCGAGGTATCGCCATTGTCAAAGGTGACCCATGCCAAGCGGATGATGAGCCTCGACAATGCCTTTGACGCCGAAGATGTGCAGGATTTTGTCGCGCGGGTGCGGCGCTTTTTGAATTTGCCGGAGGATGAACCGGTCGCGTTAACCGCCGAGGATAAGATTGACGGCCTGTCGCTGTCGCTACGTTATGAAAATGGGCGGCTGGTGCAGGCGGCAACGCGGGGTGACGGGACGGTGGGCGAAGATGTCACCGCGAATGTCAGGACGATTGCCGATATTCCGCAAAGGCTCTCTTCCCTTCAGGGGAGAGAAGGGAGCCACGAAGTGGCGGAAAGAGAGGGGGCGAGCGCAGCGGCGAGCGGCATGCCCCCCTCTGCTGCGACTAGACAGCAAGCTGTCAAGTCTCGCGCCCTCCCCCCTATAGGGGAGAGGGCGATACCCGCAATCTTTGAAATCCGCGGTGAAGTTTACATGTCCAAAGCTGATTTTGCTGCGCTCAATGCTGCGCAGCAAAAATCGGGTGGGAAACTGTTCGCCAATCCGCGCAATGCCGCCGCAGGGTCGCTGCGTCAGAAAGATGCGAGCGTGACAGCGGCGAGGCCCTTGCGCTTTTTGGCGCATGGATGGGGCGAAATGAGCGCGGTGCCCGCCGCAACGCAGAGTGAGATGATGCAGATCATTGCGGCTTGGGGGATTCCGGTGTCGCCCTTATTCACGGTGGTGGACGGCGCGGCCGGTGCGCTTGACCAATATGAACGGATACAGCGGCAACGCGCCGAGCTGCCCTATGACATTGACGGGGTGGTGTATAAGGTTGACCGGCTCGATTGGCAGGAACGGTTAGGCTTTGTGACGAAAGCCCCGCGCTGGGCCATTGCGCATAAATTTCCGGCGGAACAGGCCGAAACCAAATTGGAGGCCATCGACATACAGGTGGGCCGGACGGGAAAGTTAACCCCGGTTGGTCGGCTCACCCCCGTAACCGTGGGCGGGGTGGTGGTCAGCAACGTGACGCTGCATAACCGCGACGAAATTGCCCGGCTTGGGCTTCGCGTCGGGGACCGGGTTAAAATCCAAAGGGCAGGGGACGTAATCCCGCAAGTGGCCGAAAATATGACCCGAGAGACAGAGCGGCCAGCCTATATATTCCCAAACCATTGCCCCGATTGCGGCAGCGAAGCGGTCGCGGCCGAGGGCGAGGTGGATGTGCGCTGCACCGGCGGGTTAATCTGTCCGGCGCAGCGTTTTCAGCGGCTGGTTCATTTTGTCAGCCGGGCGGCGCTGGATATTGAAGGGCTGGGCGAGAAAAGCATTGGTGAATTTTTGGACTATGGTTGGCTCGGCACGCCAGCAGATATATTCCGGCTGAGATCGCACAGAACCGAATTGATCGGCAAAGAAGGTTGGCAGGAAAAGTCTGTGGATAACCTGTTGGCAGCGATAGAAGCCAAGCGGCAGCCGGATGCCGCGCGGTTGCTGTTCGGGCTCGGCATCCGTCATATCGGCGCGACGACGGCCAAGGATCTGGTGAAAAATTACAAAAGCTTGGACGCGATCAAACAGTTAGGTCAGCGGCTTGCTGCGCAAGATGATGCGGCGGTGGCGGAGTTGACCGAAATTGACGGGATCGGACCGACCGTCGCATCGGCACTGGCCGAGTTTTTCCACGAAGATCATAACCTTGCGGTTTGGGATGATTTGCTCTCGGAAGTGTCGGCGCCTGAATATGTGTCGACCGCACGGCAGAGCGAATGGACCGGCAAGACAATCGTCTTCACGGGTAAGCTAGAAACGATGAGCCGCGATGAGGCCAAGGCGCAGGCCGAATCCCTCGGCGCAAAAGCCGCTGGATCGGTGAGCGCAAAAACCGATTTGGTGGTGGCTGGTCCCGGCGCTGGCTCCAAACTGAAAAAAGCCACCGAGCTGGGGGTGAAGGTGATTGACGAAGCCGAATGGGCGGCAATTATGGCCGGATAAGCGCCTGCACCAATCGCGCGGAAGAAATGGTGCGCTGACGAGCTAAACGCTTCTAATCAGCGCACCATCTGGACGTCGGAACCCCCTCTGATATCCGCGTCCGAACTTAAATCATCATCCGTATTTTTCGAACGGAATATGGGCCAAGCCAACTGCTGCCCCGCGCCAACATCGGGCAGGTTTTCGACACCGTAGCTTTCTGGATAGGTGCGGGTGATTTTGGCGGTGCCGAATAATATATCCCATAAAAACAAGAGATTGCCGTAATTGCCTTTATAATTGACCGCTGGATCATCTTTATGGCGGCCATGATGGGCATGATGTGTGGCAGGTGTCGATATGGTCCGCTCAACCACCCACATAACGGGCGACAGCGATTTGATCTTATAGAGCGGCTTGTCCCAAGCGACATCGCTATGCGCGCCGATGATGACAAGCATTTTTACGACGATAAAGCCGACATATACCCAGCCAAGCCCCATATAAATCAATGTCGCCGAAAACCAGATGCTAGGCATGAACAGATAATAGAAAAAGTTATTCCGGTAGACGAGCCGCACGCTCATATATTGGGCATTATGGTGGGCCCGGTGCAAATTATACAGCCAGGGAAATGTATGCGACGCGCGGTGCAGCCAATATTGCATCATATCGTCAAAAACGAGGAACAAGCCGATGGCCAAAAAGATATTTATATCCGACAATATTCCGGCATATTGAGGCACCATCATGCCAAGCATCCAGCCGGTGATGAAAATAATGAAGGGCTGTGTTAGCGCGAGCAGGACCGTGGAACCCACAATCTCAACAATTGCATCGTCTCTGCTCTGCCCGGTCTTCGAAAATAGCCCAGTGAAAAGCAGCTCTAACAGTCCAAAAACAAGGAATATTCCTAAAATGAACCATAGATAAAGCGGCATGGATGCGACTCCGAAGGGGCTTGATTATTATGACGCTTTAGTGACAAAGAGAGTTAAACAATGCCAACTAGTTTACATTCTCGAAATAGGCCCAAATTTGAGGCGACCGGCCGCACCATTGGCTCGCCCATTTTATTCCGTGAATTGCCCGCAGACATACGCACTCAATTGATGAAAAGCGCGGTCATGCGGGAGTTTCAGGATGGTCAAATTATTCAGCAGCGCGGCGATCCCGCAAATGGATTTTGGCTGATTGAAAAAGGGCAGGTGAAGATTGGCCGGTTCAGCAAAGAGGGTAACTTACAGGTTCTCTTGATCTTTGGAGAGGATGACAGTTTTGGCGAGCTCGCGTGTTTGGGCGGGTTCAGCAAGGTGGTGGATGCGGTCGACGTCGGGAAATCGCGATTGAAATGGGTCAGCGAAAGGGATTTTTGGGATGCGCTGGCCAATTCACCGGAAACCATGCGGCACGTCATGCGGACCTTAGCAGCGCAATTGCAGGAATCGCTCGATAATCTGGTTGCGATCCGCAAAATGCCCGCAAAAAAGCAGTTGGCGCGCGCGATTATCGCGCTTTGCGGAACGCGCGCTGCGCCGGTGCATTTGGTGGTCCGGCAAAGCGAACTTGCCGAATTGATCGGCGTGTCCAGGATGACGATTAGCACGGTGTTGACCGAAATGGAGGAGGCGCAGCTGATTCAGCGGAAATATCGCGGGATGACCGTTGCGGACCCGGCGGCATTGCGCCAATGGATGCGCAGTCAATAGCTTTACTTAAGGCCGGGTCTTCGTCCCGCTAAAACCATTTCATCACGCCGCCCGGCATCGGCGTCCAGCGGCCAACGCCAATGCCAGCATCGCGCAATATTCGTCCGCTCCATTCATTACAGGTTGTTATCGCACTATAATGGCCGTGCGCTTTGTAAAAAATATTATTCGGCCCATAGGCTGGATAGGGCGTGCTTTGACCATTAGAATTTAACTGAAAGCTATTCCTTATGCCCCTGATTAATTGACGATATTCTGGAACGCTTACGCGTAATTTCTTCCGATAGCTATTCGCTTGCGGGCGGATCAGATGATAGACATGCAGCAGGGTGTCATCCGACCCGGCGATAGCAGCAGCGATATCGCCTGCGCGGACATCGGCCCATGTTCGGGCATTGCGATATACACCGGCATGGCCCCAGCCGATCATAGCGTGAGTGCCAAATAAATTTGGATCAGTCAGATGTTCGGGTCTGATGAGGTCGCTCAAATCTTCACCCGCCGCGCTCATTGGCACAATGATGCTGACATGGACGCCATTGGTTTCGACGAATATATCAATTCCCGATGCGGCAGGTTTCCAGGCGTTATTTGCGCCAATGCTGCTACCCGCCCAAGCAGAGCCCATGTAAACCCCAATGATCAGCAGCGGCCATGCGGCCAAGGCCCGCAATGCCGTCCAAAAGCTGGTGATCCGGAAAAGTTTCATTTGCAACCGATTTCCAATGGGCTCTTCCTATGCTAAACATTCCGGATGGCCAATGATTTACATGTTTATGACAAGCCGCCCGAGGGCGCAAATGCCGATTGGACGATCCCGCAAAATTGGGATGCGTTTACTGCGGCCGAACATAAAATGTGGGACCGGCTTTTTGCGCGGCAGTCCGAAATGTTGCCCGGCCGTGCGGCCGATGCTTTTCTGCGCGGGCTGGATGTCCTGAAGCTGTCGAAGCCTGGTATCCCCGATTATTGCGAGTTGAACCAACGATTGATGAGGGCAACGGGATGGCAAGTCGTTGCGGTGCCCGGCCTCGTTCCCGATGAGGTGTTTTTCGACCATTTGGCCAATCGCCGCTTTCCCGCTGGTAATTTCATTCGGCAACCGGAACAGCTGGATTATTTGCAGGAACCCGATGTGTTCCACGATGTATTTGGTCACGTCCCGATGCTGGCTGATCCGGTGTTTGCCGATTATATGGTAGCTTATGGCAAGGGCGGATTGCGCAGTTTGGGTTTTGATGCGCTCGACCATCTGGCGCGGCTATATTGGTATACGGTCGAATTTGGCCTGATCCAGCAGGCGGACGGTTTGCGTATTTATGGCGCGGGGATTGTGTCCAGCTATGGCGAGTCCATCTTCGCGCTGGAGGATAACAGCCCCAACAGGATTAAATTTGATCTGCTGCGGGTGATGCGCACGCGTTATAGGATCGACGATTTTCAACAAAATTATTTTGTGATTGGCAGCTTGGATGAGCTGTTAAGAACAACAGCGGAAACCGACTTCGCGCCGCTATATGGTCAGCTGGAACATTTACCCGATATTGCGATTGCCGACATTTTGGATGATGATAAACTGTTGCACCGCGGCACGCAGGCTTACGCGCTCAACAAAGCTTAGGCGGGTACCGCGCGGATCAACTTTGCTGCAATTTCCCAATGGCAATTGCCGGGCCCGTGGCGACGCCGCCGGGGGCTCCGCCTTGCGGTTCTGGCGTGATTACAACGGCTGCACCATCATAGATAAATTGCCGCATATCCGCCGCAATAGTCAGGCGGGTCTCGCCCTTGGCCGCTATCATTCCCAGCGACCGGGCTTTCCCATCTTCGGGAACGATCCACACTTCGGGATATAGCGGCGCAATATCGAGGGATTGAGCATTAAGCAGCATTTGATTGGACGCGCGGTCATAGCGCGCCGTAAGCTGGTATTTACCGTCTTCGCTCACAACCGCTGCTGCCAAACTGGACGCTTCACGGCGCAATGCGGGCGCTGCGGCGGCGTCGCTTTGCAATTCGTTGCTGTCTGCTGCTGCTTCGGCTGCAACATCTGTACCTGCTTCTTCAGCAGGCTGAAAATTGGGGGCCGTTTGCAGATACACGATAGCCGCCAGCGCCGCCGCGATACCGCCGCCGATAAAGCTGGCATTACGCCAGAAATGGGGACGTTTTTGATTGTCCTGCGCATTATTTGTTTCGGGCAAAGCATTGTTGACCAACGGCCAGATATGGCTTGGCACCGGTTCGTCTATACCGTCCAGCATGGGGGCCAGATAGATGCGCCAATTTTCAATCTCTTGCGCAAATGCAGTGTCTTTTGCGGCGCGTGCATCCGCCTGCGCCTGCGCTGCATCATCCAGCAACCCTAAGGCATATTCGCCGGCCAGCGCGATGTCGTCTTCGGTCATCTGACTCATGACTGCCCCTCCAGGCATTTGCGCAATTTGATCAATGCGCGGCGAATGCGGCTTTTGACCGTTGCCAGAGGCAGCTTTTCATGAGCCGCCAATTGGGCGTAGGTAGAACCCCGAATGAAGGCGGAGCGAATGAAGCCTGCGTCTTTTCCGCTCAATGTTTCGATACAATTATGCAATGCGCCATCGGCATCATCGGCTGCGATGACCGCATCGGGCAAAGGCGCATCATCGGCCAGATTGGCGATTGTTTCTACCGGTTCGTAACGGGCTTTTCCTTGCGCGCGCAAACGATCGATCGCGCGGTTGCGCGTGACGGTGACGAGCCAGCTTATCGGGCTGGCCCGGCCCTTTTCGAACCGGGCGGCACGGTTCCATATATTTATAAAGGCATCTTGCAACGCTTCCTCGGCTTCTTGTCTGTCAGGGAAGATACGAAGGCACACGCCAAAAAGTTTCGCCGATGTCTGTTTATATACAAATTCAAAGGCATTTTTGTCGCCTTGCCCGGTGCGAAGCAATGCGTCGGTCAATGCATCCCGCTCCGCATCAGCACGGCGAGCGGCGAGAGAAGCTACATTGATCATATTTCGGTCTGACATTCGTTTATTGTTATGCCGCCGAAATATGACGGGCGCAATAAGGATATGTTTGGGGTCTTAGGGGCCGGACCCTAAATCCTGACCCTACCATGTGCCATAATCGCCGGGTGGCTGGCTGGTCCCACGTGCGGGCCGCAATGGACGCCGCCAACCATAACGGCGGCGCTTGATCAGATGCAGGCAGGGCCAATCGCCCTCATCGCGCCTACGGATAAGGGAAAAGCCGTGCCGCCGGTATTGGCGAAGCACATTGTCGGCCTGCACGTCCAGCAATCCCGCCAATATGAGCGATCCATTCCTGCGGATAATTTCCGCAAAAGAGGGGGCCAATTCGATTAACGGCCCGGCCAATATATTGGCAATGACCAAGTCATAGGGCGCGCGCCTCTGTATCATCTCATGATCGGTGCCCATCGCCGCGCACAGCGATATTCGGCCCTTTCCCTGTCCCAGCGCCAGATTGTTGATGGCGGCGTTGCGGGCGGTGACGTCAATGCTAACCGGGTCAATATCGGACGCAGTGACATAGGCGCTGTGCCATAAATGCTGCGCGGCAAAGGCGAGCAGACCGGTGCCCGTGCCAATGTCAGCAATATGGCCATAGCGGCGGCCTTGCCGTTTCAGCTGGTCTAGCATAGCCAAACAGCCCGATGTGGTTTCATGCCCGCCGGTGCCGAATGCTTGGCTGGCCGGAATGATGAAGGGAACAGCGCCCGTTGGTGCTGCGCTGTCAAATTCGGCGCTGTGGACAAAAAACCGTCCTGCATGGACCGGCGCTAGGCCTTGTTGGCTCATAACCAACCAGTCTTCTTCGGGCAGTTTTTCCACGATAATCTCTGCCTCATGCCCGCCGCTTATTTGGCTTTGCAGCGCGGCCACCGCTTGCTTGCTAGGCTTGCGGTCAAAATAGGCAACGATGCGCCAGCTATTATCATCAAAGGCAACCACCTCTTCGCCGACAATTGTGGGGACAGGGTCGAGCGCGGACAGGAATTCCCAATCCTGCCCTAATGCCTCCGCTTCGCGGCGCGTGCAGGGCAGGGTGACGGTCCAATTATCAGTCATGATAGGCTTTACGCAGCAGAAAATGAGGAAGGCTACCGAACATAGCTGGCTCCATTGGCATCGAGCACAGCACCTGTCATCGATGGCGGCGCGTCTATTGCGCAGAAGGTAGCAATTGCTGCTATTTCGTCCGGCATCGCCACACGGCCTAGCGGAATATCTGCAAGCAATTTAGCGCCGCCCCGGCTTTCCAGATAATCGTCCGCCATGCCGGTCATGGTGAAGCCAGGGCAGATGGCAAAGGCATAAATGCCTTGAGCCGCATATGCGCGGGCAATCGTCTTGGTCATCGCCACCATGCCGCCCTTTGATGCAGCATAATGCCAATGGTCGGGGCTATCACCCCGGTTGGCGGCGCGGCTCGCGATATTGACGATGCGCCCGCCGCAGCTGCGTGCTTGCCAGTGCAGAACAGCCAGCCTGCATAATTCAGCGCTAGCCGTTAAATTTATCTGCATCGTGCGGGCCCAGCGTTCCGGCCAATCTTCACCGGAAATCGGGTTAGCCTCAAAAACGCCAGCATTGTTGATAAGAATGTCGATGCGCCCGTTCAGCCGGTCCAAAGCCTGCGCCCATAATTGCGCCGCCGCATTTTCGGAATTGAGGTCACAGCCGACTAGGCCCTCTGCTTCCTTGCTTGCATGGCCAACAACATGGCATCCGTGGGATCGTAATTGGTCGGCAATGGCTTTTCCTATACCTCGGCTTGCGCCCGTAACCAATATGTTCAAATCAGCCTTGTCCATCCCCCCTCCCTAACCGGCGTTGCGGCATTGGGGAAGGGGTAAGATAAGACGCGCTACCTGAGAGAGATTAGCGCAGATTGCTGATAAATTTCACCGCATTTTCTTTTAACGATCCGATTTTTTCATTCACCTTGTCAAACCCAAGCTCAAGGGAGCTGATTTCAGAAACGACATTTTCGGTGTCGCTGCGGATCGCAGAAATTGTGTTGGACATAAGGTCAGCCGCCAGTGCGGTTTCGTCGACGGACGCGGTGATCATGGTCACTGTCTGCGCCTGATCCTCCATCGCTTTACGGATATTTTCGGCAGAAATTCGGACCTCGTTTACTGTATCGCGGATGGAGGTATTGGACTCAACCGATGCCTTCGTCGCTATTTGGATGGCGGAAATCTTCTTTGCAATTTCATCGGTGGCGTCGGCCGTTTGGTTGGCGAGGCTTTTGACCTCCTGCGCAACCACCGCAAAACCGCGACCTGCATCACCGGCGCGTGCGGCCTCGATAGTGGCATTTAGCGCCAGCAAATTTGTCTGCCCGGCAATTTCGCGGATCAGGCCCAATATCGACTCGATCGATTGCGACTGTTCGGACAGAGTATCAGTTGCCGTCACGCCAGCATTGGCTTGATCAACCGCGCGGTTGGCAACGCTTGCGGCTGCTTCCACTTGGTTTCGCGCCTCCTCAATTGCACGGATCAAACCTGCTGCGGTTTGCGCAGCTTCGCGCATGGCGACGGCGGATTGTTCGGACGCAGCGGCAACCTCGGACGCTTTACTCAGCATTCCGTTGGCCATTTGCGCGCTGTTGGCCGCTTGCCTGCGAATGGCGCCTGATTGTTCGGCAACATCATTGGCGGCTGATCCTATATCAGCCTCAAATTGGCCGCTATATTCGCTTTGTTTATTGGCCATTTGCTCTTTATTATGACGCGCATAGCAGTGCGAAACGAGCGACAATTCCATTGAAGCCACGATGCAAATGGTTGTTGCCAGCCGGTGGAAGCGAGCCATATCATCGCCGCAATAGGCGGCAATGCGGTCCATTATAAACGGCGTGGCGCGGGTCGTGGCGGCCATAATATGTTCAAGTGGTGTACTATTTTTGCAGGCATTGGAAATTTGCTGCCACAACATCCGGGAGCATTCCTCGCCACCGACATCTTTGTAGCGCGACCGCATATAATAAGCGGTAGATTTTAAGCCATCCTTATATACGGGGTGGTTGGTGTCAGGGACAAGCCCAAGATCAACCCAATATTCCCAATAAGCTTTGGAAAGGTCGTCAAAATCATTTTCGAGCAATTCGAATATTTCCAAACTGCTGCGCTGGAGGTTGCTATCAAATCGGAATAGTTTGATAAATTCCTGCTCGTTAAATTGGACCCACATAAACTCTTTCACCATTTCCTGCTCCACTTATTGACCCCGATTTCAGGCCTGACTGTTATCCAACTAATTTTGAAACAAATTGCTGTCCGCGTTCATTCAATTCGGCCAATTTGCGGTCTGCGTTGGCAAATCCGTTTGAAAGATCGGCAATCTGATTGACGATCATCTGCGTATCATTGGTGATAGAGGTGATCGTTCCTGACATCATATCGGCGGCCAGCGCGGTTTCATCGACCGCTGCGGTGATTGCGGTGACGCTATTTGATTGCCGGTCCATTGCTTCGCGAATACGGCTTGAACTGCGATGCACATTTTCCACGGTTTCGCGGATGGCCATAGTGGCATCAACAGATTTTGCGGTCGCGGTTTGTATCGCGGCAATTTTTGCGCCGATATCGTCGGTTGCATCTGCGGTTTGATTGGCGAGGCTTTTGACCTCTTGCGCCACAACCGCAAAGCCGCGTCCGGCGTCTCCTGCGCGCGCCGCTTCAATCGTGGCGTTGAGCGCGAGCAAATTGGTTTGCCCGGCAATTTCGCGGATCAGGCTGAGGATCGATTCAATGGCCGATGCCTGCTGTGACAAAGTTTCTGATACGGATACCGCAATTTGCGCATGTTCGGTGGCGCGCGAGGTTACTTCGGCGGCACCTTCAACTTCATCGCGGGTGTCGTTTATCAGCGCGATCAGCGAGCCTGCAGTGTCGGCGGCTTCGCGCATTGCGGCAGCGGATTGTTCAGCGGCAGACGCGACCTCCGATGTTTTGGCCAGCATACCATTCGCGGAATCATTCGCCCTTGATGCGCTGTTCAGCAGATGCTGACTTTCAGCGGAATAGCTTTCAATGTTGGCGGCAATATCGTCTCGGTAAGCACTGGCGAGCCGACTTTGTTCTAATGCCATGTGATCGTGAGATTCCTTGGAATATGCTTCCGCCATCATACCAGTTTCGATCATTGACGTGCGCATAATGACGTCCGCAAATTTTTGTAGCGTGGGAATATCATCGTTCAGACGTTCCCGCAAAACGCGCATTGTTGCATTTTGAGCTGCGCTCGATGCCATAACAAAGCTGATATAAGGAATGCCTGCTTTTTGGGCCTCGCGGCCTCGGCCTTCTATCGACAATAGCCATTCCATCCGGTCGGCGTGCCGATATTTGAGGCCAACAAAATCTGTGCTTTTGTCGATGCTATCGCGAAATTCATCGCCGCCCCATAGCTGCCGAACCGTCGGCTCTTTACCCCATTCGGTCCAAAAAGCAGTCGCAATTTCGCGCTCCGCGCCAGACAGCGCCTCTCCAATCGCCTGCATGTCGGCAATCAACTCGCTGTCTTCGCGGATAAAATCTATAATATGCTTATGATCCATGTGTAGGTAGCCTTTGGTTTCCAGAACTTTCAGGACACCCTCATTGCAAAAATTGGTTAACAGCACGTTATCTATGATTGCGCAAAACGCATTGCTCTTTCCCTTGCACGGGACGTTCAATTGACTAAAGAACGTTGCAATTGACAAAATTCGAATATGTTACAGGGAATAATGTCCATGGGACAAAGCGCAGCGCAAAAAAAGAACCGGCCTTTATCGCCGCATTTAATGCAATATCGGTGGGGCATCCATATGATGGCCTCGATCGTGCACCGCATAACTGGTTTCATACTGGCGACTGCGGGTATGATGACGCTGATCTGGTGGTTGTCGGCTATCGCTGCTGGGCCGGATAGCTACGCGACATTTCAGACCTATGTGATTGCTGCTGGTGAGGCGGCGACGGGGCTTCAAACCGCATCAAATTGGTTTTTCCGGCTTGTTGCGTTGGGCGTCACCTATGCATTTTTTCAGCATTTCTTTTCGGGCCTGCGTCATTTGGTGATGGATATGGGTGCTGGCTTTGAATTGAAGTCGAACAAAATGTGGTCGCAAATGGTTTTTATATTGGCGTTTTTGTCAACGGCCGCAGCGGCGCTGTTTGTTGTAACGCGTTATTTGGGGGTTTGATCGATGGGTAGTGGAACCGGTATCGGAAAAGTCCGCGGTCTTGGCTCTGCCGGCCATGGCAGTCAGCATTGGATTTCGCAGCGGGTAACGGCTGTGGGCAATATATTATTGACCATCTGGTTCCTGTTGTCATTGTTGCTGTTGCCCAATTTTGAATATGAAACCCTGTCAAACTGGTTGGCGCAGCCATTGGTGGCGGTGCCGATGATCCTGATGATCGCGTGCATCTTCTGGCATATTCGTTTGGGACTACAGGTTCTGATCGAAGATTATGTTCATGATGCCGGTTTGAAACTGGGCACCATCATCTTGTTGAATTTCTATGTAATTGGAACAGGCGCATTTGGCATTTTCATGATCGCCAAACTCGCCTTTACCGGAGCTCCCGCATAATGACCGAAACAACTCAGCCTGCTTATAAAATAATCGATCATAATTACGATGCCGTCATTGTCGGTGCAGGCGGCAGCGGCCTTCGCGCAACGATGGGCAGCGCGGAAGCGGGCCTGAAAACCGCGTGCATCACCAAAGTATTCCCGACCCGGTCGCATACCGTGGCGGCGCAGGGCGGTATTGCCGCCTCGCTGGGCAATAATACGCCCGACCATTGGACCTGGCATATGTATGATACGGTCAAGGGCAGCGACTGGCTGGGTGACCAGGACGCGATCGAATATCTCGTGCGCGAGGCCCCGCAGGCGGTTTATGAGTTGGAGCATGCCGGCGTGCCCTTTAGCCGTAACGAAGATGGCACTATTTATCAGCGTCCATTTGGCGGGCATATGCAGAATATGGGTAAAGGCCCGCCGGTGCAGCGCACTTGCGCCGCCGCCGACCGAACCGGCCACGCGATGCTACACGCGCTGTATCAACAAAGCCTGAAATATGATGCGGATTTCTTCGTCGAATATTTTGCGCTCGATCTGATTATGGAAAATGGCGAATGCCGCGGCGTGATTGCCATGTGCATGGAAGATGGCAGCATCCACCGTTTCCGCAGCCATGCCGTAGTATTGGCAACGGGCGGTTATGGTCGGTGCTATTTCAGCGCGACCAGCGCCCACACCTGCACTGGCGACGGCGGCGGCATGGTACTGCGCGCAGGATTGCCGCTTCAGGATATGGAATTCGTCCAATTTCACCCTACCGGTATTTACGGCGCAGGCGTTCTGATTACCGAGGGCGCACGCGGGGAGGGCGGTTACCTGACCAATAGCGAAGGCGAACGGTTCATGGAACGCTACGCGCCGTCGGCCAAGGATTTGGCGAGCCGTGATGTGGTGTCCCGCTGTATGGCGACCGAAATTCGCGAAGGGCGCGGCGTTGGTCCGAATAAAGATCACATCTACCTGCATCTCGACCATATTGATCCCGCCGTATTGGCGCAGCGTTTGCCCGGCATTACCGAAACTGGAAAGATTTTTGCAGGCGTCGACCTGACGCGGCAAGCGTTGCCGGTTACGCCGACGGTGCATTATAATATGGGCGGCATACCCTGTAACTATCATGGCGAAGTGGTAACCGGTGATCCGAAAAATCCCGATGCGATTGTGCCCGGCTTGTTTGCCGTTGGCGAGGCAGCATGTGTTTCGGTGCATGGCGCCAACCGTTTGGGGTCCAATTCGCTGATCGACCTGGTCGTATTTGGCCGGGCAACTGGATTGCGACTGAAAGAAACGATCAAGCCCGGAACCGCGCATAAGCCATTGCCCAAGGATGCGGCGGATATGGCATTGGCGCGGGTTGATCATTTCCGCCATGCAAAGGGCGGATCGCCCACGGCACAGATACGCCTTGAAATGCAGCAGACGATGCAAAAACACGCCGCCGTTTTCCGTGATAGCGAATTGCTTGCCGAAGGCGTAGCGCAGATGGACCATGTCAATAAGCGCCTGTCGGATGTCCATGTGACCGACAAGAGCCTGATCTGGAACACTGACCTTATCGAGACGTTAGAGCTCGACAATCTGGTAGGACAAGCCGTTGTGACCATGGCGAGCGCGGAAAACCGCAAGGAAAGCCGCGGCGCGCACATGCATGAAGATTATCAAGATCGCGACGATAAAAACTGGATGAAGCATACGACGGCTTGGTTTGAAGGCTGGGGTGGCAAGGGCGGCAAGGTCAACATCGACTATCGCCCGGTGCATGAATTCACCTTGACCGATGAAGCGGAATATATTGAGCCAAAAGCGCGGGTTTATTAACGGCGCTTTTGGCAGGCCGTCCGGGCGACTGCGGGATTTATATTCGCCTGCAACCCTCTGCACGGTTTCTGCATAACTTTACCGCGTAATCAACATTCGCTATTTTCCTGTGCTTCTCATAGCTTCCGGATCAGCTGAAAAATGCTGACTTTTTAGGGAGAATATTGATGAAACAGGAAAGATCGCCGGGGTTTAAATTATTCCTCACCGGCTTTATCGCGCTGATGCTCGCTGTGCCTTTGGCCGCGGTTTATCTGCTAAGCTGGGACCGGCAGGAGCAATCGAAAACGGCGCAGGAATCAATCGCTGCTGGATGGGGCGGGCCGCAGATTATAACGGGGCCGGTGCTGGTCATTCCGTATGAAACGGAATCGGTTGAAACCGTCACGCAAAATGGCAAGGATGTAACGCGCACGGTTAAGGCGACACGCGAATTATATCTGTCGCCGGAGGTGAACGAGGTTTTCACGGACTTGACGCCCAAGCGGTTAAAGCGGTCTATTTATGAAAGCGTTTTGTTCACCGCCAATAACAGCGGCACCGCGCGCTTTGCCTTGCCAGCGGATTTCGACCGGTATGGCATCAAAAGGGAATCGTTAAAGCTCGCCAGCGCAGAGCTGCGTTTCGGCATATCTGATGCGCGCGGCCTACAATCCAACAGCCAGGTCAGCGTGAATGGAAAGACGCGCGAACTTCAACCCGGAAAGGGATTGAATGCGACACAAGGTTCGGGATTTTTCACCTTCGTCGATTGGGATGCAAAAATGCCGTTGGATGTAAAATATAGCTACGGCATTCGCGGCAATAAAAATATCACCATGGTTCCGCGCGGCGTGCAAACCAAATGGAAGGTGAAATCAGCCTGGCCCAGCCCCAGCTTCGACGGTGATTTCCTGCCAACCGAGCGGGATGTTACAAAGAGCGGATTTTCCTCAAGCCATGAAATTAGCAATCTGGCTTTGGGACAAGCGCTCGTAATGACCGAAGACCTAGCCGCGCCAGAGCCTTATTATGACGGCAATTATATGAGCGGGTCGAAAAGAGCGGTGGAGCCGGGCGTCAGCCAGTCTGCAATTATTGCGCTCATCGAACCGGTTGATCTTTACAGCCAAGTTGACCGCAGCGTGAAATATGGATTTTTGTTTATCGGTTTCACTTTTCTTGCGTTCCTGATGTTCGATCTGGTTGCAGGCGCCCGGGTTGCGGCGGCGGAATATTTGCTGACCGGGACCGGATTGGTGCTGTTCTTTGTCATGCTGCTCGCCTTTGCCGAAGTTGTCGGCTTCATGTGGGCTTATATTTTGGCGGCGGGATCAATCACTGGGCTGCTGACGGCCTATTCAGCGGCGGTTTTGAAAAGCTGGCTGCGGGCTCGGGTGATTGGCGGCTTGCTAATTGGCTTATATGCTACGCTCTATGTGCTGCTCAATTTGGAAGCTTATTCCTTGATTATCGGATCGGTGCTGCTGTTCATCGCGCTGTCGGTGGTCATGTGGGCGACACGGGCGATTGATTGGAGCGGCATTGGCCGTGACACGGGCGACAGGGACGAAGCTACTGCCCCTGACGCTTCGGTCCGGCCTAGCGCCAGCGTAACATCGAACGATTAAGTTCGCCGACGGATCGGACGCCCATGAGTTTCATGTCGCGTTCGATCTCGTCTCGCAACTTGCCTGTGATGCGCCGGACCCCCGCTTCTCCCGCCGCAGCCAGCGCATACAGGTAAAACCGTCCGCCGGAGCAAGCCGTTGCTCCGGCGGCGAGCGCTTTTAGGACATGGCTGCCCCGCCGCACGCCGCCGTCGCATATGATGTCAACCTGTCCGCCCACAGCATCAGCAATTTCCGCTATTTGATCAAATGGGCTGCGTGATCCATCCAGCTGCCGCCCGCCATGGTTGCTGACCATGATGGCGCTGGCGCCGATATCCACAGCACGGCGGGCATCATCGGCCGACATGATCCCCTTCAGGCAAAATTCACCGCCCCAATCGGACCGGATTTTTTCGGCCATATTCCAATCCATCGATTGATCGAGCATGGTGTTGAAATAATCCGCGACCGACACGGCAACATTCGTTCCGGCTTCGACATGCGTATCCAGATTGGGCAGAGCAAATTTTTCGCGGAATAAATAGTTGAGCGTCCATCCGGGATGCGCGGCGTAGCTGAGGACCGATGACGGTGTGAAGCGCGGGGGCGAGGTAAAACCGGTGCGCTGGCATCGTTCTCTATTACCAGCAACAATCGTATCGACGGTCAATGCGATGCAATCAAATTTCGCGGCTTTGCACCGTTCGATCATCGACGCGTTCAGGCCCTTATCCTTGTGGATATAAAGCTGAAACATTTTGGGTGAGCTGATGCTTTCGCCGATTTCTTCTATGCTGACGGTCGCGAGCGAGCTGATCCCGAACCATGTGCCAAGGTCCCGCGCCGTGCGGGCGACGGCGCGCTCCCCCTGCCAATGGAATAGCCGCTGCAATGCGGTCGGTGACAGCATCAAAGGCAAGTTGATTTTGCGGCCCATGACCGTGGTGCTCATGTCAATATCGGCGACGCCGGCAAGCACATTGGGCACAAGGTCGCAATCATCAAAGGCGCTGCTGTTGCGGCGTTTGGTGATTTCGTCATCCGCCGCGCCATCAATATAGTGAAAGATGGGCGACGGCAGGCGCGCTTTCGCTAAACGGCGGAAGTCAGCGACATTATGACAATCGGAAAGCCGCAATCAGGCGCCCCTTAAACCGGGCCAGAAAACGTATCGCAGGCGCGGGGGTTTCCGGTTTCCAGCCCCTTACGTAGCCAGCGCATACGTTGCTCCGATGTGCCGTGGGTGAAGGCGCTTTCAACCGGCCGCTGTCCCGCATTGCGCATCAGCGTATCATCACCAATGGACGCGGCAGCCGTCATGCCTTCTTCAAAATCACCCGGCTCAATCCGGTCTTTATTGCGGGCCGCCCATACGCCAGCAAAGCAGTCGGCCTCCAATTCCATCCGCACTTGCAAAGCATTGCCCTGCGCCTGATTAACGCGGGATTGAGCTTGTCGCACTTGGTTGGCGCGGCCTGTGATATTCTGAATATGATGGCCGACCTCATGCGCAATCACATAGGCGCGGGCGAAATCGCCTTTCGCGCCCAATTGCTGCTCCATCTGCTGAAAAAAGCTGGTGTCGAGATAAACGCCATTGTCGCTGGGGCAGTAGAAGGGTCCCATTTGGGATTGTGCCGCGCCGCAGCCCGATTGGCCTCGATTGCTATAAAATACCAGCTTTGGCCGTTCATATCCCTGCACGAGATCAGCCCACGTCTTGTCGAGCGAAGCTAGAGTATTGCACGCCTCTTTGCTGGCCGCGTCAATGTTGCAGCTTTCGGCCAGCGTTGAACCGCCTTGCTGCGCCGTGCCGCCCGATCCGCCGTCTGCGCCGCCAAATTGTAATGCGCCGCTCGAGAAGAAAAGAAATCCAACAACCGCCAAAATCGCAATAGTGCCGCAGCCCAGCTTGCGGCCCATTAACAGCGGCAATATTCCGAATAAGAGCGAGATCAGGCCGCCGCCGCCAAAGCCGCCCCCGCCGCCGCCAAAATTGCCGCCGCGTTGGTCCTCAACCCGGATACCGTCGTCAAAATCATCAAGGCGCATGGGCCCGTCCCTTTCAAAAAACCAAGGCGAAGCATTGCGGTTTTATTAAAAAAGCGCAAGGGATAAGGATATGAAATTTGTCCCAAAACGAAAGGATAGTTTGCCATGTTTTTGAAAGGCAAAACGGCGCTGGTCACTGGATCAACATCGGGCATTGGCCTTGGCTATGCCCGCGCATTGGCGGCGGAAGGCGCGGCGGTGATGATAAATGGCTTTGGCGATGCCGCTGAGATAGACAGCCATGTCGCACAGTTGCGGGATAGCAGCGGGGTGGGGGCAATATACTGCCCAGCCGATATGACAAAGCCCGCCGAAATTCGTGATATGGTGGCGCAGTGTCATGCCGAACTCGGCGGTCCGGATATCCTGATTAACAATGCAGGTATTCAGCATGTAGCGCCGATTGATGAATTCCCTGAAGATAAATGGGACGCCATATTGGCGATCATTTTATCCTCGACATTTCATAGCACAGCAGCGGCCCTTCCGCATATGAAAGCGCAATCATGGGGGCGGATTATTAACACGGGATCGATGCACAGCTTGGTCGCGTCGCCCTATAAATCCGCCTATAATGCGGCAAAGCACGGCGTAGCGGGGCTCACCAAAACGGTGGCGTTGGAGGTCGCGACGCAGGGCATCACGGCCAATACTATCTGCCCGGGATATGTCTGGACGCCGTTGGTCGAGGGGCAAATTCCCGATACGATGAAAGCGCGCGGCCTGACCCGGGAACAAGTAATTAACGATGTGCTGCTCGATAAGCAGCCGCAGAAACAATTTGTTTCGATAGAGCAGGTGGCGGCGCTGGCGTTATTCCTATGCCGGGATGAGGCCGCGGCAATCACCGGCGCGAACCTGTCGGTGGACGGCGGCTGGACCGCGCAATAGGTTCACGCTCGCCGATAGAGCGGGCATCGAGCAAGGCCGCGATTGACATTAACCATTTAGGCGGCATGATCGCTCGGAACATATATGGGGAGCTGTTCAATGAAAACACTGTGGGCCATTTCGGCTATTGCGATGATGTCAGCCATTGGGAGCAGTCCGGCGCAGGCCGATACCGTGCGCGCGGCGATCCAAAAAGACATGCCGTCCCTGATGGAGCTTTACCGCGATTTGCACGCCAATCCGGAGCTGAGCTTTCAAGAGTTTCGAACGGCCGCCAAATTGGCCGCAGAGGCACGCTCGCTGGGTTTTGAGGTGACTGAAAAAGTCGGGCAAACAGGTGTGGTTGCCGTCATGAAAAATGGCGCGGGGCCGGTCGTCATGATCCGCGCTGATATGGACGGCTTGCCTGTGGACGAACAAACCGGGCTTCCCTTTGCCTCAAAAGCGCGCGGGACCAGCAAGGCGGGGGTCGAAACCGGCATTATGCACGCCTGCGGACATGATACCCATATGTCGGGATGGGTTGGGGCCGCGCGGCAATTGTCAGCGAATAAGGACAAATGGTCGGGGACTTTGGTGATGATATTGCAGCCCGCCGAAGAAATTGGGGCAGGCGCGAAAGCCATGCTCGATGACGGATTATATACCCGATTTCCCAGGCCCGACTATGTCATAGGCTTTCACGACGCTGCGCAATTTCCGGCGGGAATGTTGGGCTATTCATCGGGCTATGCGCTCGCGAATGTCGATAGCGTCGATATCCTTGTGAAGGGTGTGGGCGGACATGGTGCCTATCCGCATACAACAAAAGACCCGATTTTATTGGCCAGCCGAATCGTCACTTCGTTGCAACAGCTGGTCAGCCGGGAAATTGATCCGCAGGATGCTGCGGTTGTAACCGTGGGCAGCTTTCATGCGGGGGCAAAACATAATATTATCCCGGATGAAGCCAAATTGCTGCTGACCGTTCGCAGCTATTCCGATGAAACCCGCAAGAAACTGCTCGATGGCATCCGGCGCATCGCGCAGGGCGAGGCAGTGGCGGCAGGCGTGCCAGAGGACAGGATGCCGGTCGTTACGGTGGCCGAGGACGAATTTACCCCAGCCACCTATAATACGCCCGAACTGACCAAAAAAATGGCCAATCTGTTCAAAGAACGGTTTGGCGAAAACCGCGTGATAGAAACGCCGCCGGTGATGGGCGGCGAAGATTTCAGCCGTTTTTACCGTGCCGATAAAGAAAATGTCGAAAGCCTGATTTTCTGGGTGGGCGGTGTGCCTCAGGCTGATTTTGATGCAGCGCAAAAGTCCGGCAAAGGATTACCTTCGCTGCATTCGCCATTTTGGGCACCGGATGCCGAGAAGGTGATTGCGACTGGAGCCGAAGCGTTGACTGCGGCTGCTCTCCAGCTAATGCCAAAATAGCCTGAGCCGCCCTATATGGTAAGGCGGCCTGCGCTAATTATCTAGCCGCTCTGCTTGCCGGATCGGGCCGAGCAAATTGTTCGCGCCCCACATAAGGAGCGCCGCCATCGCTGGACGCACCGCGTGATGATGAAGATGGCGATGCAGCCTGTGCCGGCTGAAATGGCTGTGAGGTTGACCCAGACGCCACCGGCGCTTGCGCATCGGGCGCATCAGGTGATGAGTTTTGGTTTGATGAGTCATCGCTCGATTGGCTAAAATCATCCAATGGCAATCCGTCGATCGATGGAGCGGCAAAATCATCTGGATTACTTTCGAAATCAGTCAACAGCTCTGGCTCCGGCGGTTGTTCGGCCGGTGCAGCTTGAGGCTGATTTGCAGTCTGTTCAACTGGGGCAGCGTTGCGGTCAGGAACCGAGCTAGGTACGATAAACGCAAGAATGCCCGCAATTCCCAAAATAGCGACGACCATCTTTAACACATTGTCCATGACGTTTATTCCTGTTTCGACTATGGCGTGGGCTATATCCCGGTCTGGTTAATATTGATTGAAACTTCATGCTCAAAAAAAAGACCGAGGCATTGCTGCCTCGGCCATAGTTATTTTCCTCCCCAGGAAAACTCGAATTTTGATGCGGGGTTATTTGCCGCCTGCGCTACCCAAGCGATGGTATAGGCGGGCAAATTTCACAGATTCAGGTGTGTCTTTAATTTCCTGCAGATGGCTGAGCACAGCCTGACGCAGCAATGTGAGATCTTCGGTGGAAAGGACCGCACGGGCCCGGGTTGGTTCAGCCATTTGTCTTCTCCTTTGATAAAACTGACGTTGTGAATTAACCGAATTGATTCATTGTGTTATTCGCGCCGCCCGCTTTCAAAGCGGCTTCTCCGGCGAAATATTCCTTATGGTCATCGCCAATGTCGCTGCCCGACATATTTTGATGCTTGACGCAGGCGATGCCTTGGCGAATTTCCTGCCGCTGCACATTCAAAACATAACCGAGCATTCCAGCGTCTCCGAAATATTCCTTCGCCAGATTGTCGGTCGACAGCGCAGCGGTGTGATAAGTCGGCAGCGTGATCAGATGGTGGAATATCCCCGCCCGTTTTGCGCCATCGGCTTGAAATGTCCGGATGCGCTCATCGGCAATATCGGCCAATTTCGTGCCGTCATATTCTACGCTCATCAAATCATCGCGGTTATATGCGGAAACGTCTTTGCCATCCTTCACCATCGCGTCATAGACTTGCTGACGGAAATTCAGCGTCCAGTTAAAGCTTGGCGAATTATTGTAAACCAGCTTTGCGTTGGGAACGACTTCGCGGATCCGGTCCATCATGCTGGCAATCTGTTCAACATGCGGCTTTTCGGTTTCAATCCACAGCAAATCTGCCCCATTTTGCAGGCTGGTAATACTGTCCAGTACGCAGCGATCTGCGCCTGTGCCTTCGCGGAATTGGAATAGGCCGGATGGCAAACGCTTTGGCCGCATAAGCTTGCCGTCGCGATTGAGCACGACATCACCGTTGCGGGCGGTCGCAGGATCAATCTCTTCGCAATCAAGGAAGCTGTTATATTGATCGCCAATATCGCCCGGCTCGGTCGAAACCGCTATCTGCTTCGTTAGGCCAGCGCCCAAGGAGTCGGTGCGGGTGACGATAATGCCATCATCGACGCCAAGTTCCAAAAAGGCATAGCGGCAGGCGCGGATCTTCTGAATGAAATCCTCATGCGGCACGGTAACCTTGCCGTCCTGATGCCCGCATTGCTTTTCGTCCGACACTTGGTTTTCAATTTGCAAAGCGCAGGCACCGGCTTCGATCATTTTTTTGGCGAGCAAATAGGTTGCCTCGGCATTACCAAATCCGGCATCAATGTCGGCGATGATTGGAACAACGTGGGTTTGATGATTTTCGACCGCCTTCAGCAATGCCTGCTCTTTGGCGCTCTCACCTGCTGCGCGGGCGGCGTCAATTTCGCGGAACATCATGCCCAGTTCGCGGGCATCGGCCTGACGCAAGAATGTGTACAGCTCCTCGATCAGAGCAGGCACGCTTGTTTTTTCGTGCATCGACTGATCGGGCAGGGGGCCAAATTCGCTGCGCAATGCGGCGACCATCCAGCCGGATAGATAGAGGTAACGGCGATCCGTGCTGCCAAAATGTTTCTTGATCGAGATCATCTTCTGCTGCGCGATGAAGCCATGCCAGCAGCCCAGCGACTGAGTATAGAGCGACGAGTCGGCATCATAGGCCGCCATATCCTGACGCATGATTGCGGCGGTATAACGGGCGATATCGAGGCCAGTGCGGAAACGGTTCTGCAAGCGCATCCGGGCGACTGACTCGGCGTCTATGCCTGCCCATTTCCCGTCATGGCTGCCGATAAGCTGTTTTGCAGCGTCGGTTTCGTCGCCATAGGTGAGATGTTGATTCAGCGGTGGGAGCTTTTGCTGATATGTCATGGCTTTGCCCTTTCTGGTGTATATATTTTGCTGTTACTGATTTTGCAGTTACAGTGTTGGTTCTGATCCGAACTTGACGATGTTGCCGCGCAATGGCGAGTCAAATGTGTAAAAATTGTTGTTGTGCAGTCGCAAAGTCGCAAAGAAACTTGTCATATTGTAAATATTGTGACAAATAGAGGTATGGCCAATCAAAAGTTATTCGCCGGGCACGCCGTGCGCCGGATCCGCCGTGCAAGCGGGCTTACGCAGGTTGCGATGGCAGAGGCGCTCGACGTGTCGGCTAGCTACCTGAACCTGATCGAACGCAATCAACGCCCCCTGACCGCGCCGATCATGCTACGATTAGCGGAGCGGTTTGATTTTGATGCGCGCAGTTTAACCGGTGCATCGCCGGGCGGTGGAGCCGAATCGATTAAACGCCGGCTCGCCGATCCGTTATTCGCCGATTTATCACTCGACCGGATGCAGATTGAGGATTGGATATCCGCCGCCCCCGATGCGGCCGAGGCTTTTGCCCGCGCATTTGACCGTTTGGCGAGCGGCGGCGATGCTGGCCCTGTTGGCAATGACACCATCACACCGGTGCGCGAGGCGATTGGCAAATGGCGCAATCATTTTGCCGATCTGGACGCGCAGGCGGAGGAGCTGGCCGATGAGCTGCGGCTGCAAAGCGCCGACCTATATGGCGCAATAACCGACCGGCTGCGCACGCGGCACCGCCTGTCGATCCGGATATTGCCGGTCGATGTCATGCCTGACACGTTGCGGCGGCTTGATCTGCACGCGCGGCAATTGCAATTGTCGGAGCTGCTCGATCCGTCCAGCCGGACATTTGCCGCCGCTTATCAACTGGCCGAATTGGAGGCGCGGGAACAGATTGACGCGCTGGTCAAAGGTGCCGACTTTAGCGAGCGGGCCAGCGAAAAGCTCTATCACCGCCATTTAAGCGGCTATTTCGCGGCGGCGGTGATGATGCCTTATGCCCGGTTTCTCCGGGCCTGTGAGGCCACGGGTTACGACGTGAATCTGCTATCAGCGCGTTTTGGCGCGAGTTTTGAACAGGTCGCGCACCGGCTCACCACGTTGCAGCGGGTGGGCGCACGCGGCCTGCCATTCTTTATGATCCGCATTGACCGGGCCGGTCAAAGCAGCAAGCGCTATGCCGGGGCAAGCGGGGCTGCGCTTGCAGAAACCGACGGGCGTTGCCCGATATGGATATTACATCACGCCTTTGACGCCGGTGGGCGGATCGTGACGCAATTGGCAGAGCTGGAAGATGGTAGCCGCTGGTTCACCATGGCCAAAAATGTCCGCCCGCAAAATGGCGAAGCCGAATTTGCTATTGCGCTCGGGATAGATGCATCGATGGCGGCGCCGTTGGCGGCAGCGCGGGGGGTTGACTTGAAATCAGGGCCAGCGGCGCAAATCGGCCTTGGCTGCGCCAATTGCACGCGCCCCCAATGCGCGCAGCGCAGCGCCCCACCATTGGGACGGGTGCTGACCTTTAACGAATATCAACGGGGCCTGACTGCATTCGAATTTGTCGGGGATTAGGGTCAGGCTGCGGGCTCTGACCCCATGCCGCCTAAATCCTATATTGGGTGCTTGACCGCCTGATCCTATGCCGCTTTCACGCGTAAAGGACGGCAGACATGATGAAGAAAAAACTGATTTTGATATTGGGGGATCAATTGTCGCTGGGGCTATCCTCGCTTGCCGCCGTTAATCCTGATAATGCGGTCATATTGATGGCTGAGGTGCGGGCGGAGGCGACCTATGTGCGCCATCATAAAAAGAAAATCGCGTTCCTATTTTCGGCCATGCGCCATTTTGCCGAGGAGCTGTCGCAGGCAGGTTGGACCGCCGATTATGTCCAATATGATGCGAGTGGAAATAGCGGATCGTTATTTGGTGAGGTCCGGCGCGCGCTGTCCCGCCATGACATTGATGAAGTGATCCTGACGGAACCGGGCGAATGGCGGCTGCGCGATGAAATGGCGGAATGGGAATTGCGGCTGGATGTACCGGTGCGGATATTGCCGGATGACCGGTTCCTGTGCAGCCATGAAGAATTTGCCGGCTGGGCCGAGGGACGCAAGGCGCTGCGCATGGAATATTTTTACCGGGATATGCGGCGCAAAAGCGGTTTGTTGATGGATGGCGACAATCCGGCCGGCGGCAAATGGAATTATGATGCGGAAAACCGCAAGGCGGCGGACCGCGATTTGATGATGCCGCAGCCGCTGCGTTTTGAACCCGATGACGTGACGCAGCAGGTGATCGCGCTCGTGTCCGCCGAATTTGCGGATCACTTTGGCGATTTGTCGCCATTTTGGTTTGGCACCAGCCGGGATCAGGCGGAGGCCGCATTTGACCATTTCCTGAAAACCGGACTGGCGCGCTTCGGTGATTATCAGGATGCGATGCTGCGTGATGAAAAATTTCTCTATCATGCCGTGGTGTCGCTTTATCTGAATTGCGGATTGCTATGCCCGCTCGACATATGCAGGCGGGTGGAGGCGGAATATCGCGCGGGCCGCGTGCCGCTGAATGCTGCGGAAGGTTTTATCCGGCAAGTGATCGGGTGGCGCGAATATGTGCGCGGCATTTACTGGCTCAAAATGCCCGGCTATGCGCAGGTCAACGCGCTGGAGGCGAAGCGGCCTTTGCCTGAATTTTACTGGACCGCCGATACCGATATGGCCTGTGTCCGCGCCTGTGTTCAGCAAACAAAAGAGGAAGCCTATGCCCATCATATTCAGCGGTTGATGGTGACGGGCACCTTTGCCTTGCTGGCCGGGGTTGATCCGGGGGAGCTGCATCAATGGTATCTGGCCGTTTATGCGGATGCCTATGAATGGGTGGAATTACCCAACACGATAGGGATGAGCCAATTTGCCGATGGCGGTTTGCTGGCATCGAAACCATATGCCGCGAGCGGGGCCTATATTGACCGTATGTCGGATTATTGCAGCGGATGCCACTATAAGGTGAAAGAGAAAAACGGCGAAAAAGCCTGTCCGTTCAATTATCTCTATTGGGATTTCATCGCCCGGCATAAAGCGCGGCTGGCGAATAATCCGCGCATGGGGCAAATGGTCAGAAGCTATGAGCGGTTTGACGATGCCAAGAAACAAGCGATTGCGGATGATGCGAAGCGGTTTTTGGGAAGCTTGGATTAGAACTTTAGAATATTCAAAAGCGGTGATTTTCCAAAGCACAATTTCGTCATTCCCGCGAAGGCGGGAATCCATCACCGGAAGGCCGAATGTTGAGCCGGGCTCGCAGTTTGGACTTATAGCTTAGGCGATGGACCCCCGGCTTCGCGGGGGTGACGCTGTATCTGTATTTAACTATGTTACCAATATGCCATGGGGCCTGAACGTGAACTAAACCTCAGCAAACACACCCAGAAAAACCGTCATAACGCCAAGGCCAAGCGAGAGATGCCAGCGCAAGGTCATCCAATCGCCGTTAATCCCAAATAATTGCCGGTCGGCGGCGGGCGACGCGATCAGGCACAGCCCAATGATGATTAACGATGGCCCCGGCCAACCCCAACCCAATGTCCATGGTAAATAGGCCGCGAGAGAGATGAGGCTAGGCAGCACGGCCGCAATATAGGGCAGGGGCCGGGCATCGCCGGTTGCCACCGCTTGTCCCCACCAAATGCCGCCCAGGAAGCTGAATATCAGGGCCGCATAGCCGAAACCGATACTGAGCGCGAACCAGCTATTTTGTGAATTGCTGAGCAACGCAACCACGCAGAAAAGCTGCGGTAGTAAACCAGCATAGCCGAGCAGCTTCGCAAGGATAGTGATGCGGCCGCCGCCTGCTAATGAACCATCGGTCATCATGCAGCTCCTTTTTTGGCGGTGCGGCACCGGTCCGAACAATATTTGACATTGTCCCAATCGCGTTCCCATTTTTTGCGCCATTTGAATGGCAGGCCGCAGGTCAAACAGGATTTTTCCGGCAAATTGGATTTTTTGACCATCTTGGGCATGGGATGCAGCTTATCCTTATTTGAATTATGGCTGCTTTAGACCTTCGACAATTTGTTTGACACTCTGGGATTTTCCCCGTGGCACGATCAGCACATCGTTGCCGCTGGCCACAATAATCATATCCTCAAGCCCCGCCGCATGGATGCGGATACCATCGCTGTGGATCAAATTGCCTTTGCCGTCCAAATCAGTGACATATTCCTGCAGCGGGTGGTTGCCGAGATCGTAAAGCGCATCCCAGCTGCCCACATCGGACCAGCCCATGCTAACCGGTATGACCGCCACCTTTTCGGCTTTTTCCATAACGGCATAGTCGATGCTGTCGGCTGGGCAGGTTTCAAAGGCGGCTTTATCGGCATGAATTTGGTTGCCGCTGCGCTTTGCTTTTTCCATTGCTGCTGTTGCGCTGGACAGCATTGCCGGAGCAAATTGGCCGAGCGCCTCCAGATAGGCGCTGGCGCAAAAAAGGAAGATGCCGCCATTCCACAAATGGTCACCGCCCGCGATCATTTCAGCGGCGCGGACCGCATCGGGTTTTTCGGTAAAACGCGCGACCTTATGCACGCCGGGCGAAAGCGGCTCGCCGGTTTGGATATAGCCATAGCCGGTTTCCGGCCGGGTTGGGGTTATTCCAAACGTCGTCAGCCATCCTGCACCCACCAGCGGCAATGCAGCGTCAATGGCGGCGTGAAAGGCCGCGACATCCTCAATCACATGGTCGCTGGGCATGACCAGCAAAGGTGCGTCTGGATCAGCGGCGGCCAACGCGGCGAGGGCGATGGCAGGCGCGGTGTTACGCGCACATGGTTCGAGCAGGATTTCAGCGTCAGATACGCCGATCTGCTCCAATTGCGCACCGATCAGGCCGATATGCGATGTGCCCGCGACAATTAAGGGCGGCGCAAATTTCGCGGCATCGCAGCACCGATCCAGCGTCATCTGAAACATGGTATGCGGCCCCGTCAGTGCCAGAAACTGCTTGGGCCGTTCGGGCCGCGACATCGGCCAAAGCCGCGTGCCGCCGCCGCCCGATAGGATGACAGGAGTGATTTTTTTGGTGCCGGGATTCTGTTCCATTGCTGCCACATTAAACAATCCGGTGGCGGCGGCAACCAATAAGGATGGTAAAAATTATACTATGCATTTCAGCGGCCTGATCGCCTATTGTAAATTTAACCGACACTTTACCTTTCGGGTGTAAAGCACACGTCCATCATTATGTTAGGGCGATTACCGCGTGATCAGGCTGTTCAAACATTATATTCCCTATGCGGTCTTGTTCCTCGCGATAGTGGATGTGTTTTTGCTGATCGCCGCAGCGGAGACTGCGTGGGTCATTCGTGCCAATCAGATCGGGATGACGGTCGATTATATCGGCACCCGTTTTTGGGCGCTGGCGATATTTGCAGGATCGGTGCAGGTCGCGGCTATGGCAGTCGGGGTCTACAGCCCCGAAGCGCTCCAATCGCTGCGCTTTTCGGTTGCGCGCTTGTTGGTGGCGGTATCGCTGGGCGTGATATTCCAATCGGTGATGGGCTTTATGATGCCCGACATCACCCTGTGGCGTTCCAACAGTCTCTATGCCATGTGCCTCGCATTTGTTTATCTGGCGCTCAGCCGCGCTTTGCTCGGCAGCTTAATCGGTGCAGAAGCCTTCAAACGCCGCGTGCTGATATTGGGCGCAGGCAAAAGGGCGCAGCGGATCAAGGATCTGGAGGAGAAAAAAGGATCGGGCTTTATCGTCGTCGGCTATATTGCGATGAACGAGAATAAGCGCGTCATTCCCGAAGCGATCAACCGCGACGCGATCTATAACCTAGCTGATTTCGTCGTCAAATTGGGGGCCAGCGAAGTTGTGCTGGCGCTGGAGGAGCGGCGCAATGCCATTCCGCTGGGCGATTTGCTGCGGATTAAAACCACCGGCGTCCATGTTAATGAGCTGTCGAGTTTCTTTGAACGCGAAACGGGCCGGGTGGACTTAGATAGTGTCAACCCAAGCTGGTTGATATTTTCCGATGGATTTTCGTCCGGACGGCGCCTGTCGTCATTTGCCAAACGGCTTTTCGATATATTGGCGAGCCTGCTTTTGCTGCTGCTTACTGCGCCGATCATCGTCCTGTTTGCGATCTTCATCAAATTGGAAAGCAAAGGCCCTGCACTCTACCGCCAACAGCGCGTCGGTTTGTTTGGACAGCCCTATTATGTCAATAAACTGCGCTCCATGCGCAGCGATGCCGAAGTGGACGGTAAGGCCGTTTGGGCATCCGAAGATGATCCGCGCATCACCCGTGTCGGCAAATTCATCCGCAAGGTGCGCATCGATGAACTGCCGCAAACGTGGAATGTGCTAAAAGGCGAAATGAGCTTTGTCGGGCCGCGTCCCGAACGGCCGGAATTTGTTGCCGATTTGGAAGGGCAGCTGAGCTATTATGCCGAACGCCATATGGTCAAGCCGGGCATAACCGGTTGGGCACAGATCAACTATCCCTATGGCGCATCGATCGATGATAGCCGTCAGAAGCTGGAATATGATCTATATTACGCCAAAAACTATACGCCGTTTCTCGACATATTGATCCTGCTGCAAACGCTGCGCGTGGTTTTGTGGCCAGATGGAGCACGATGATATGATGGAGCTATTATCCCTGCTAAGCTTTTGGGGCCATGCGGCGGTCGGCTTTTTATATGCGGCGCTTGCGATATGGCTGTTTCACAAACATAGCTTCAAAAATCAGCAGCAAGTTATATTGATTATCGCATTGGGGCTGACATCGGCCTGGGGCACGGCGGCGGTGATTGGTCATCCTTATGATACCATATCACTGGTTTTGGAATCGATGCGAAACGCCGCTTGGCTCGGGTTCATGTTTTTCCTGTTGCGCAGCGGTGAAGGCCGTAAACAGCCGCGCACGATCAACATCATCTACTTCGTCCTTGGCGCGGTGTTGCTGTGCCAGCCTGCGATTGATGGCCTTAACTCAACGCTGACACCAGAAATTCCGGTGGCTCAGGTCGCCGAGCAAACGGCATTGTTGCTGCGAATGATTTTTTCAATTGGCGCGTTGGTGTTGGTGCATAATCTCTATACGGTCTCGGCGCCCGAAGCGCGTTGGGGGGTTAGCCTGCCCATGGCCGGATTGGCGGCCATGTGGACATTCGACCTCAACCTTTACACCATCGCCTATATGGCCGACGAAATTCCGGCCGAGCTAATCTCAACCCGCGGCATCGCCATGTCATTATTGGTGCCGGTATTTGCCATGGCGTTGAAGCGAAATGAAAACTGGCGGCTTCGTTTGTCGCGTTCGGTGGCGTTTCAATCAGTTTCCTTGCTGGCGATCGGGGCCTATTTGCTGGGTATGCTGCTGCTCGCTACGGCCATACAATTTGTGGGTGGCACCTATGTCCGGCTGGCGCAAATTACCTTAATTTTCGGTATGTCGCTGACCGCGTTGCTGATCCTGCCGTCGGGCCGGTTCCGTGCTTGGTTGAATGTGATAATCGCCAAGAATTTTTTTCAGCACCGTTATGATTATCGCAGCGAGTGGATGCGCTTTGCAGATACCATTGGTTTTCCGAGCAAAGAAGCCGCGCCGTTTCATGAAAGAGTGGTGAAATCGCTGGCCGATATTTTTGACAGCCCGGCGGGGTTGCTGCTGGTTCCTGATGAGCAAGAACGGTTGACGTTGCAGGCCCGGTGGAATTGGGCAACCGCCGACGTGCCCGCCAATTGCGTCACGTCGCAGACGATGCCCTTTTTTGAATCCACCGGACATATTTTGTCGATGGACCATGTGCGCGCCGGGACCGATGAACGCTGCGATCCGCGCGCGATACCGCAATGGTTATATGACGAGGCGCAGGCATGGGCGGTTGTGCCGCTGGTCCATTTTGGCAAACTGGCTGGACTCGCCATATTGGCGCGGCCCCGGATTAAGCGGGAACTGGATTGGGAAGATTTGGATATGCTACGCGTCGTGGGCCGCCAAGTTGCCAGTTACTTGGCCGAAGCGACCAGTCATCAGGCATTGGCCGAGGCGCAGCAATTTGAACAATTTAACCGCCGTTTTGCCTTTGTCATGCATGATATTAAAAACTTGGTCAGCCAATTGAGCATATTGGCCCGCAATGCCGAAAAACACGCCGATAATCCTGAGTTTCAGGCCGATATGGTCGATACGTTAAAAGGATCGGTCGACAAAATGAACGACCTGCTCGCCCGCCTGTCGCAACATAACAAGGCCAAACATGCGGCGCCCGAACCTGTTGATATCAGCGCGGTTGTGATGAAAGCCGTGCATGACAAGCGGTTAATCTACCCGATTGATGTGCAAGTCACGAAAGGGATGATGGCGGTCGCCGACCCGGCGCGGGTCGAAACGATCATTGGCCATTTGGTCCAAAATGCGATTGAGGCGACCGATGATGGCGCCCCTGTAAAAATCACCTGCCGCAGTCAAGGCACCGACATTGCCATTGGCATATCCGATAGCGGCGTGGGCATGAGCGAGGCATTTATCGCCAATCAATTATTCAAACCTTTTGAATCCAGCAAAGACGGCGGTTTTGGCATTGGCGCTTATGAAGCGCGGGCGCTGGCCGTTTCGATGGGCGGTCAGCTGCGCGTTGAAAGCCGACTGGGCAAAGGGTCTCATTTCACGCTGTTATTGCCCGCTGAACAGAGCGGAAATGGCGAATATAATCATATAGAAGAGGCAGCATGATGGCGGATTCAAAACCCAAATTATTGATTGTTGAGGATGATCTCGGCCTGCAAAAACAGCTCAAATGGTCCTATGAAAATTTCCATGTGATGTGTGCATCGAACCGCGAAGAAGCGATCAATCTGCTGCGTTCGGAAGAGCCCGATGTGGTCACTTTGGACCTTGGCCTGCCGCCTGATCCCGATGGCGTATCGGAAGGGTTCAAGGCATTGGATGAAATGCTGAAGCTGAAACCTGATACAAAAATCATCGTCGCATCGGGGCATGGTGCACGGGAAAGCGCGATGAAAGCAATTTCCGCAGGGGCATGGGATTTTTACCAAAAACCAGTCGATATTGATGAATTGCACCTGATCGTAAAGCGGGCTTTTCATGTGCGCGAACTGGAATTGCAGAATGAAAAGTCGATGATGGCACCCGTTGATGGTGAGCTGTTGCTGGGATCCATCATCACTGCTGCACCCGAAATGTTGAAAATTGCCCGCACGATTGAACGGGTGGCATCGACCGGAGTGTCCGTCCTATTGCTAGGTGCCAGCGGCACCGGCAAAGAATTGCTCGCCCGCGGCCTACATGACAGCAGCGATCGCCGGGACAAGCCCTTTGTCGCCATTAACTGCGGCGCCATTCCGGAAAATCTGCTTGAATCCGAATTATTCGGTCATGAAAAAGGGGCGTTTACTGGCGCTGTCAAGACCACCGAGGGTAAAATTGAGCTGGCCGATGGCGGGACGCTGTTCCTCGATGAAGTCGGCGACATCCCTTTGCCATTGCAGGTGAAATTGCTTCGTTTCCTGCAAGAGCGAGTGATTGAACGGATTGGCGGGCGAAAGGGTATACCCGTTGATGTCCGGGTGGTATGCGCCACGCATCAAAATTTGAACAAGATGATCGCCGATCAGACATTTCGCGATGACCTATTTTACCGGCTTGCGGAAATTACCGTCAATATCCCGCCATTGAATGAACGCACCGGCGATGCCGTGTTGCTGGCCAAGCATTTCCTGAACCGTTTTGCCAAAGAAATGAACCCGGGAGTGAAGGGTTTTTCTGCCGCCGCGCTGACCGCCATTGATCAATGGGATTGGCCGGGCAATGTCCGCGAGCTTGAAAACCGGATTAAACGGGCGGTGATTATGACCGAAGGCAAATTCGTCACGGCCGAAGATTTGGAATTTACCGATGATGATGAGGATTTGCTGCTCAACCTGAAAGCTGCGCGCGAACAGGCCGACCGGCGCGCCATCAAGCGTGCGATTTCGCGCACCGAAGGTAACATATCGAACGCGGCAAAACTATTGGGGATTAGCAGGCCGACCTTATACGACCTGCTCAAACAATATGAACTTCAGGTATAGACCCAGACATCTGATCAAGCGGGAGACACGGACCGAAAAATTTGTGCGCAGATTTTCGGCCATCCGGCGTCCCTTGCTCTATGGGACGGGCGGCTTGATTGCGCTTGCCCTGCTGTTTGCAATCGGGTCGGTGTTATTCCGCGAACAGGGGCAAGCAGCGGCAGAAGCAGCCTACGCCCGCGCGGAAGAATATTATGAAGCCAAAGATTACCGTGCGGCCCGCATCGAATTGATGAATGCGGTAAAAGCCAGTCCAAATTGGACGCCCGGCTTAATCGCGCAGGCGAATGTCTCGCTGGAAATATTTGACGGTCAGACCGCGAAAATCGCGCTTGAACAGGCAGTGGGGGCCGGCGCAGAGCAAATATCCTTGCAGCATTTATTGGGCCATGCCTTGTGGATGACAGGCGATAGCGAACGGGCGGAAATATTGCTGTCTGATCCGGCGATTCCGCAAGATAACCGGGCCTATGCGCTGCGAATATTGGGGCGGCTCTATTCGGAACGCGGTGATTATGACCTGGCCCGAGAGGCTTTTGATACGGCGCTGGAAATTGCGCCGGATGACAGCAGGCTGTGGACAGAGATTGCGCGGTTCCGTTTTGTCTATGCCGATCATATGGGCGCGATTGCGGCATCCGACAAAGCGGTCGCGCTGGACCCTGATGACGTTCGTGCGATAGAATTTCGCGGGCAAATGGTACGTTCCCAATTTGGGCTTGCTGCGGCTTTGCCTTGGTTTGAACGGGGGTTGTCGATCAACGGCGATGATATTCCCTTGCTGGAGGAATATGCAGTGACGCTCGGCGAGCTCGGCCGCAACCGCGATATGTTGGCGCAGGCGCGAAAGATACTGGCGATCAACAGCAAAAATGGCCGCGCCTATTATATGCAGGCGGTGATTGCCGCGCGCGCGGGTGACTATGCGTTGGCGCAGCGGATATTGGGCGTTGCTGGCGCGGCTATCAACGAAACACCCGGCGCGATGCTGGTGTCGGCGATAGCGGAATATGAGCTTGGGAATTTCAACAAAGCGGCGGATATCCTCGACCGGCTATCGTCAATGCAGCCCGGCAATATGCGGGTCCGGCGCTTGCTCGCGCGGGCAAAATTGCGGGCGGGCAACAATTTGGATGCGCTCGATATTATTCAGCCGTTGCTGCAAAGTGGTGCGCCCGATAGCTATGATGCGTTACTTGCGGCGCGCGCTTTCGAAGTTTCGGGCGAACGGGATAAAGCCGCCGACGGCCTGTCTGCCGCATCGCTGCCGATCATTCGCGGGGCCAAGCCGTTGCCGCAGCAGCTATCGATTACCGCCGCCGCCGACGGAGCGCAGCGTAATCCCGGCGATGCCCGTTATGCTATTCCCTATATCCGCGCTTTGCTGCTGCGGGGGAATGTCGGCCAAGCGCTGTCACAGGCACGAAGCCTGCAAGCGCGCAATCCGGGTGTGGCCGATTCCCACATATTGGTCGGCGATGTCGAAGCGGCCGCAGGCGATTACCGTGCCGCAGCGGTCAATTATGGCCGGGCGCGGGAGATTGAGTTTTCGGAAAATGTCATGCTGCGCCTTGTCGACAGTTACCGCCGCACGGGCAGGGTGAAAGAGGCGAATGAGGTGCTCGCTGCCTTTGTCTATTTCAACCCCAATAATTTGTCGGCGCAGCGCCTGACGGCGTATCTGTTCATTGATGAAGCCCGCTGGGCCGAAGCCTTACCAATGCTTTTGAAATTGCGCAGCCGAGTGGGATATAATGATAGCATATTAAACGCCAATCTGGCCCGCACCTATTCCGCCCTGAACCGCCATGATGAAGCCATTTTCAATGCGCAGGCAGCCTATAAAATCGATCCAGCCAATCCGCTGGTGACGTTGATTTATGGACAGGTGCTGCTCAAATCCGGGCAACGGCCAAAAGCTGCGTTGGAGCTATTTGAAAAGGCAGACGCACTGATCCCAGGCAATAGCGAAGTAGCGGCGGGGTTGAAGGCCGCAAAAGCAGCCTATAAAAAAGCCGCTTAGCGTTCCAGTTCGACGAGGTCCGATAATTCGAGGCCAGCGCGCTGCATTTGCGCCTTCACCTCGGGCCAGATCGTTTTGACAAAATGGTCGCGTTCATGGCCGCGCAGCTTCGTCACTGCCCCTTGCGCAACGAATAGGCCAACGCCGCGTTTCACATCGACAAGTCCGCTATCCTGAAACAGCTGATAGGCTTTGGCGACGGTCAACGGGTTGGCCCCCTGCTGCGCCGCAAAAGCGCGCACCGATGGCAGCATTTCGCCCTCACCATATTCGCCGTCCAATATTGCCGCCGCGATCACGTCGCGCAATTTCAGATATACCGGCTTATTATCATTCTTCATAACCCTACTACTGCCATAATACAGTAGGGCGCGTCAAGATAAGGCAATTTACGGTATTTTTGCCCAGCGGCCTTATGCAGCGGTTGGTTTTGGCCAATGCCGGATGATAGTGTCCAATTCAGGGCGAGGGCGTTCCTCCAGCGGATTGGCCGGTGTGCCGATATAGAAAAAGCCAGCTATTTCTTCGTCACCTTCGCATAATTCCGCCCGCACAATCGGATCATAAGCCGCCCAGCCGGTGATCCAGCTGCCTGCAAATCCATATGCATGGGCGGCATGGAGCAGGTTCATCGCGGCAGCGCCGACCGACAATTGCTGTTCCCAAAGCGGGATTTTAGGACTTGGCTGCGGCGCATAAAGCAGCACGACGAGCGAAGGGGCCATAAAGGCAGGGGCAATCGCGGCCTCGATCTGAATCTCCCGCGCCTCAGGGTTGGCGGTGGTAAATGCCTTGCGCAGCAACGCGCCAAAGGCACTGCGTGCATCATCGCCGATGGGCACAAAACGCCATGGAAACAGCTTGCCATGATCGGGCGTCCGCGCCGCCAATGCGAGAATATCGCGCAATGAAGGCTCGTCTGGGCCCGGCGCAATCAAATCGCGCGGCTTTCCAGATCGGCGGGTCGAGAGATAGCGGGGGAGCGAAGTCAGGTCATTGAACATGGCCGATTATCTAAGCCAAAGCATAACCGATAGCCAGCCAAGATACGGCGTTTTTCCCAGAAAATGAAAGCGGCACGTAATAAAATTCTTCACAGCCGCAATTTTTTGGTTAGGGTGCGGATAGGAAAAGCAGTCATAACAATGACAGCTTGCACAATAGTTCAGGGAAGAGGGTCGTTTGAATGGGCGATATGAAGGCAATTGGCCAGTGGGTTGAAGGCGATTGGATTGCGGCAATAGCAGCGATCGGCCTGGCAATTTTTCTAATCGGCGGGATGTTTATTGCTACGCGAAAAACTGCTGAATTTGCAGGACATCCTCGGGGCCTATTCGTTCTATTCTTTGCTGAAATGTGGGAGCGGTTTTCCTTCTATGGCATGAAAGCGCTGCTGATATTTTACCTTACCCAGCATTGGGATTTTAACGATGCCAAAGGTAATGTTATTTTGGCGACCTACGCCGCATTAGTTTATATTACGCCGGTGTTAGGCGGATACCTTGCCGACAGATATCTCGGTCAACGAAAAGCGGTGCTGTTTGGCGGCGTCCTTTTGGCTATCGGTCATTTATTGATGGCATTTGAAGGCGTGGGTGGACAGGATGATCCGGTCATCAACGTATTTTGGGCGGCTTTATCCTTTATCATCGTTGGTTCCGGTTTTCTGAAAGCCAATATTTCGGTCATTGTTGGCCAACTCTATTCGCGGACAGATATCCGCCGCGATGGGGCTTATACAATTTTCTATATGGGCATAAACGCAGGCGCGGCCTTTGGCACGATCCTAGTTGGATATCTCGGGCAAACTATTGGATGGTCGTATGGTTTTGGCCTTGCTGGCATTGGCATGGTCCTGGGACTAATTGCTTTTGTCATCTATACTCCCTTGTTGTTGGGTAAGGGCGAATCCTCTAACCCGCAGCTGCTGGGATCTCAGGTGTTTGGGATTAAGTTGGAATGGTTGCTTTACTTGTTAAGCTTAGTTGCTGTCGGCGTAATGTGGCTGTTGGTTCAAAATCAGGGCGTGGTGGATATATTGTTCATCGTCGCCGGACTCATGCTGCTGGGCTATGTTGTGTTTCAAGCGTTCAAGCTGGATCGTGAAGCAAGGGACCGGATTTTTGCGATATTGTTCCTGATTTCGCTCCAACCCCTTTTCTGGGGCTTGTTTGAACAAGCAGGCGGCTCGCTGAACTTATTTACCGACCGCCATGTTGATCGGGGCGGGGTCCCGGCATCTTTGTTTCAGTCGATCAACGCCATCTATATTATCCTGTTGGCACCGCTGTTTGCATGGTTCTGGCAAATGCTCGCACGCAAAGGATGGGAGCCGTCAACGCCGTTCAAATTTGGTTTGGCATTGATGCAGGTAGGTCTTGGCTTTTTGGTGCTAAACTGGGGCGCACAAGCAGCCGGTATGTCTGCCGCTGTCCCCGTGATTTTTATCTTCTTGATTTATCTGCTGCACACGACCGGCGAGTTGTGCCTGTCACCGGTTGGACTGTCGGCAATGAACCGATTGGCCCCTACCACCATGGCTTCTTTGATTATGGGCGCATGGTTTTACGCCACAGCCGGTGGTCAGATCGTAGCTGGTAAAATTGGCGAAGCAACTGGCGGTGAAACGGGTGAGGCAACCAAAGAAATGACGTTGGCCGTATATGCACAAATTGGTTGGGTTTCGATTGGCGTGGGTGTGGCAGTGTTGATCGTTGCACCATTAATCAAAAAGCTGATGCATCTTGATACTTTGAAGGACGATGAAGTTGGTAGTCACCTGACAGGCACGGGTGCGGCGGAACCGGATGCCGCTGGTGCGCATCCGGCAACCAACAATTAAGCGGAGCAAAAAATGGCATTAAGGGAATTTCGGTGGGCGGCATTCGCTTTGCCCTTGGGTCTGATGGCGTGTGCGGCGAGCGGCGGTGAGGAACTGAAAAGTGCGGCGTCCAAACCAGTGGCCGCGCAAAAGGCGGCCGAGAAAAAGCCTGCTCCTATTGCTTTTCCTTCCACCTACACCGCTTATCCGTCGGTTGAGACATTGATCATGCCCGCCACGATATTCGACGGCGAAGGCGGCAAGATTGAAAATGGCTGGGTCCATATGGTCGGCGGCAAGATAAAAGCCGTGGGCGGACCCACAACTGCGCCGCCCGATGTTGCAAATGTCGTCGATGGCACGGGCAAATTTGTAACGCCTGGCATCATCGATATTCATTCGCATTTGGGTGACTATCCTACACCATCGGTTGATGCACATAGCGACGGGAATGAGGCCACATCGCCAACCACGCCGGAAGTATGGGCCGAACATAGCGTTTGGCCGCAAGATCCGGGTTTTAGCCGCGCGCTTGCCAATGGCGGCATTACCAGCCTGCAAATTTTGCCCGGTTCGGCGAATCTGATGGGTGGGCGCAGCGTGACGTTGAAAAATGTCTATTCGCGCACGGTGCAGGGGATGAAATTTCCCGGTGCGCCCTATGGCCTGAAAATGGCCTGCGGTGAAAATCCGAAGCGCGTCTATGGCAGCAAAGGCCGGATGCCCTCGACCCGTATGGGCAATTTCGCCGTCAACCGGCAAACCTGGATCAAGGCGCAGGAATATAAGAAAAAGCGCGATAGCGGTAAGGACTATACCCGCGACATCGGGATGGAAACGCTGGCGGGTGTTTTGGATGGCGATATTTTGGTCCACAATCACTGCTACCGCGCCGATGAAATGGCGCTTGTGATGGATATGGCCAAGGAATTTGGGTATAAGATCACGGCATTCCATCACGCGGTTGAAAGCTATAAAATCGGCGATTTGCTGAAAGCGCATGGCGCGTGCAGTGCGGTTTGGGCCGATTGGTGGGGTTTCAAAATGGAGGCCTATGACGCCATTCCAGAAAATGCCGCGCTGATCGAAAATGCCGGGGCTTGCACCATCATCCACAGCGATGACGAAAATCAGATACAGCGGCTGAACCAAGAAGCGGCAAAGGCCATGGCCGATGGCCGCCGCATGGGTATTGATATCAGCGAGGGCACGGCGATCAAATGGATCACGCTGAATCCGGCGAAAGCCATGGGTATCGACAAGATGACTGGCAGCTTGGCCCCCGGAAAAATGGCTGATCTTGTCCTATGGAACGGCAATCCGCTCAGCGTCTATTCGCGGCCAGACAAGGTATGGATTGACGGGGCGTTGATGTTCGATGCTGCCAATCCCGCGCGCCGTCCGGTGAGCGATTTTGAACTCGGCCAGCCCGGTGAAGGAGACGTGAAATGAAGCGTGCAATTTCTTCGCTGACGGCGGCTGGATGGCTGCTGGCGTCCTGCGCTCTGGCACCTGCCGCTTTGGCTCAGACAACCGCGATCACCGGCGGTAAAATTGTCATCGGCGATGGCAGCGAGCCGATTGAGGGCGGAACCGTCGTCATTCGTAATGGCACCATCATTGCCGCCGGAGCCAATGTCCAAATTCCCGCTGGTGCCGACATTGTCGACGCATCGGGCAGCTGGGTCACGCCGGGCATATTTGCAGGCTTTAGCCGGGTTGGCCTTGTGGAGGTCAGCGCGGTGAGCGGCACCAATGACGCCAGCGCAAGCGGCAGCGAGTTTAATGCCGGGCTGGATATAGCGCCTGCGATTGACCCATTTCGCAGCGCCATCGCGATCAGCCGCGCCGCAGGGATTACCCGCGCGGTGGTTGCACCAAGCGCAGGCCGCAACATGTTTGCAGGGCAGGGGGCGGTCGCCGACCTTGGCGCTGACCCCGATCCGGTGACCAAAGCAAAAGCATTTCAATTTGTCGAATTTGGCGAAAATGGAGCGCGTATTGCAGGGGGCAGCCGGTCCGCATCGCATTTGACTTTCCGCGCCATGCTGCGCGAAGCAGCGGATTATGCGGCGGGTAAAGACAGTTTTGATGATAATCTGCTGCGCGCCGAAGATGCCAAAGCGCTTTTGCCCGTAGTGCAGGGGCGCACCAAGCTGCTGGTCCATGTCGAAGGTGCAAATGATATATTGCGCGTGATAGAATTGAAAAAGGATTTCCCCGAGCTGCAACTGGTTTTGGTTGGCGCAAGCGAAGGCTGGCGGGTTGCGGACCGAATTGCAGCAGCAAAAATACCGGTCATCGCATCGGCGCTTAATGATTTGCCTGCTACGTTTGAACAGCTGGGTGCGACGCAATCCAACATTGGCCGTTTGAAACGCGCGGGCGTCGAAGTTGCCATTGGCATGATCGACGATAATGACGCGCATCAGCTCCGCTATTCCGCGCAATATGCTGGAAATTTGGTGAGCTTGACCAAGGTTCCGGGTGCATCTGGGCTAAGCTGGAACGAAGCATTTGCGGCAATAACGTCAAAGCCCGCTGACATTATAGGCGTCGGCACCACGCATGGCAGCTTAAAAGCGGGACGAGCCGCAGATGTCGTGATTTGGGACGGTGATCCGCTCGAGCTTTCCACCTTGGCGCAAAGCGTCTATGTCGATGGCGTCCTGCAACCGCTTGATAATCGTCAGGCGCGGCTCCGGGATCGGTACCGGATCCCTAGCGAAGGCGATTTGCCCAAGGCATATGACCGGTAGTTAGGATATTTTCAGGGGGCTGCTGAAAGGAATTTTATGGGCGGCTATCTGAATTTGGTTCTGGCATCGCTGGCATTTGTGGGCAGTCATTTCGCCATGTCGCATAATTTGCGTCCGGCAATGGTGCGGCTATTCGGCCGAAATGCTTTCATGGCGGTATATTCGCTGATTTCGCTGGCCGCGCTTATTTGGATGGTGATTGCCTATCGTGCGGTCCCCGCTGGCACCGTCTATTGGCCTGCGGGCGATATTTTATGGGCAGTTTCCAGCGTCCTGACCTTCATCGCTGCGGTGCTCTATTCAGGTTCCATGTCCGGCAATCCCGCTCTGCCCTCGCCCGGTGCAGCGGAATATGCGGGGCGTATGCCCGCTGGTGTGTTTCGCGTAACGCGCCATCCGATGATGTGGTCTTTTGCGCTATGGGGTTTTGCCCATTTGTTGATTGCGCCGCGCACCGATAATTTCATCTTCATCGGCAGCATCATCTTTTTGGCATTGGCAGGGGCAAAGGCGCAGGAGTTGAAAAAAGCCGCAACGATGGGTGTGGAATGGGAAATGTGGTGCCGCAGGACCCATTATTTCCCGGCCATTACCGGCGTCGCATCGATTGGCCCGTGGACGTGGATTATCGGCACCGCGTTATGGCTGATCGCGACATGGGCCCATGGCTGGTTCGACGTGCCTGCGGCTGGCCTGTTCCGCTGGATACAGCTATGATGCTATAGCCGCACCATGGCCATCCCGCGTTCACCATAACGCGGGCCCGATGTCTGACCAACCGGCGCAGCGGCAGCGAGCGCATCCAAATCCTCTTGCGTCAATTGGACCGATGCTGCCGCGATGCTATCCTCCATGGTCACGCGCCGCTTTGTGCCGGGGATTGGCACAATATCTTCGCCTTGCGCCAATAGCCATGCGAGCGCAACCTGCGCATTGGACAGGCCATGCTGCGCGGCTATGTTGCTGACCACATCGACGATTTTCATATTGGCCGCGAAATTTTTTGCATCAAAACGCGGGTCATTGCGCCGCCAGTCATTTTCGGGAAGGTCATTCAGGCTCTTAATCTGCCCCGTTAAAAAACCGCGGCCGAGCGGAGAATAAGGCACAAAGCCAATCCCATGATCGCGGCATACCGGCAATATGTCGGTTTCGACATCGCGTTCCCATAAAGAATATTCGCTTTGCAGCGCGGTGATCGGTGCCTCCGCTGCCGCTTTTGCCAAGGTGGCAGGACCGGCTTCGGATAGGCCGATATGCCGGATTTTTCCTTCTTTGACCAAATCGGCCATCGCGCCGACGGTTTCTTCAATCGGCACATTGGGGTCGACCCGGTGTTGATAATAGAGGTCAATATAATCAGTGCCGAGCCGTTTCAGACAGCCTTCGGCCGTTGCCTTTACATTTTCGGGAGACCCGTCCGCGCCAACGGGAACGCCGCCTTCAATCTTAAAACCGAATTTTGTGGCAATGACGAGGCCGTCCCGTTTGCCCTTTATCGCTTCGCCGACCAGTTCCTCATTGCTGAACGGTCCATATATCTGCGCCGTGTCGAAAAATGTGACGCCCAGGTCGATGGCTTTATGGATGGTTTTGATCGCTTCATCGGGATCGGCTTGATCGCCATATAGGATATTGCCACCTTTTATCATCGGCATACAGCCGATACCGATGGCTGATACTTTCAATCCTTGCCCCAATGTCCGATATTTCACGATGTTTCTCCTTCGGCCAAATCGCCCTCAAATCGGGCGACGGTTCCCGTAACGGCCATATCCATGGTGACATTAGCCAACGTGCGCATAATGTCAGGAAAAGCCTCAATTGCCAATAGCAACACCAGCGGTTCGACGGGCAGGCCCATGGCGATGTTAATCGGCGCGATGGAGGTAATAAAGCTAACCGATCCCGGCAGGCTTACCGCGCCCATTGTGGTGATGGCGGCGGCCACGATCCCGGCTATCATCGCGCTGGTGGTGATTTCAATGCCCATCAGATGCGCGACATAAATGGCGACCGCCAAATTCATGCAGGGCCCGGTGGCGCGAAACAGCGCAACCGATATAGGCAAAACGACATCTGCAGACCGTTCGCCCACACCCATCGCCTTCACCCCTTGCACCATTGCGGGCAGCGACGCGAGCGAGCTTTGTGTGGATATCGCAACCGCCTGTGCCGGGATGCTGGCCCGGAAAAAAGCAAGTGGGCTGCGCTTTGCGCCCAGCAGCGCGAGCAGGAAAGAGGCGAGATAAATGACTGTGCCGACGGCCACCACGATCAACACATAATGGGCAAGGCCGACAAAACTTTGCGCGCCCGCCCGCGCGCCAACTACCAGCGCGAGGGCAAAGACACCGACGGGGGCAAGCGCCAACACCCATTGGACCAATATCAACATCGCCTCTGATATGGCGGCGAAGAAATCGGCGATCGTGCTGCGCTTTTTTTCGGGCAGGCGCGTGACCGCAAAGGCAAAAGCGAGCGTGAAGATAATCAGCGGCAATATCGCATCATTCGCTGCTGCGGCCACTGGATTGGCGGGCACGATATCGCGAAAAAATTCCAAAATGGAGGGCACTGGTCCCGGCTCCTGCGCGGTGCTGAGCGCCGATTGCAGCGCGGCAGCCGCATCGGCAGGCAGGGGGAATAGCGCAAGCAACGCAGGCGTAAATAGCGCCGCCATCGCCGCCGAAGCCCATAGGATCGCAATCATCGTTGCTATCGCCCGAAATGTCATCCGGCCCGCCTTTGCCATCACCGCAGTTTGCACGATGCCGACGATTAACAAGGAGACGACCAGCGGAATAATCGTCATGCGCAGGCCGTTCAGCCACAATGCGCCGACAAATTCCGCGCCCTTGATCACACCGTCCGATCCACCGGGCAGCAACATCCCGCAAATCAGACCGATGATGAGCGCAGCCAAGATGAAGAGAGCTTTTTGCATATCCGGTTCCCTGTTAATGCCTGATCGCCACAGATACAGGGCGATACGGCGCTGGCAAGCGATTAGGGTCAGGACCTATTAATTGCGCGACTGAGGTTTGAGTCAATTTTGTTCAGACCCCATTAGCGTTCTGGGGAAAAGAGCCGCTGCACTAGCCTGCTAATGCAAGGTTCTTTGACGCAGGGCTGGGCAAAATTGGCCAAATCCTGCGGGACAAAGAAATGGCTTCCATCTCGAATAAAAGCATCCTTGCAAACAGAACCACTGTTCGCGGCGGACGCATTCATCCGATATGTTCGCCATTTCTTTGCCTCAGACGCGGAATTAATAGGTCCTGACCCTAGCCACTTTTTGCAATGACGGCTTTGCCAATGGCGGCAATTTGGGTTAGGGCGAGCCGATAATATTTGGTTGGGGATCATTTTCGGCATGCGCAAATTTTTTGGAACCGACGGCATCAGGGGCCGGACCAATCAGGGCAATATGACCCCCGAAATTGCGATGAAGGTCGGCCAAGCCGCCGGAACCCATTTTCTGCGCGGCGGGCATAAGCACCGGGTGGTTATTGGCAAGGATACGAGGCTGTCGGGCTATATGGTCGAAAATGCCCTTGTGGCGGGCTTTACCAGTGTCGGCATGAATGTCGTGCAATTTGGTCCAATACCTACGCCCGCCGTGGCGATGTTAACCCGGTCTATGCGGGCCGATTTGGGCGTGATGATTTCCGCCAGCCACAATCCGTATGAGGATAATGGTATAAAGCTGTTTGGTCCCGATGGTTTCAAATTGTCCGATGAGGATGAGCTCGCCATCGAAGCGTTAATCGAAGCGCCGGTTGAGCTCGCCGATCCAACAGAGATTGGCCGTGCCCGCCGTATTGAGGATGCCCGCGGGCGGTATATTCATGCGGTTAAGGCGTCGGTGCCGGAACATATTCGTTTTGACGGCCTGCACGTCGTGCTCGATTGCGCCAATGGTGCGGCCTATCAAGTTGCGCCCACCGCCATTTGGGAATTGGGCGCAAAAGTCACGACCATTGGCGTGACCCCCAACGGCAAGAATATCAATGACAAAGTGGGCTCTACCCATGTCGAAACGCTTCAGGAAACGGTGGTTGCATCGGGCGCGGATATTGGCATTGCGCTGGACGGTGATGCCGACCGTTTGATCGTGGTCGACGAAAAAGGACAGGTGGTCGACGGCGATCAAATCATGGCGCTGCTTGGCACAGCGATGAGCCGCAGCGGGCGGTTAACCGGCGATGGTATCGTGGCGACGGTGATGTCCAATTTGGGCTTGGAACGCTATTTGGAAAGCCAGCATCTAAAGCTGATCCGCGCAAAGGTTGGCGACCGTTATGTGCTGGAGGAAATGCGCGCGCGGGGCATGAATGTTGGCGGAGAACAATCGGGGCATATGATTATGCTCGATCATGCAACAACCGGCGACGGCACGGTCACCGCGTTGCAGGTATTGTCGCAGCTGGTGGAAAGCGGAAAGCCTGCGAGCGAGCTACTTCACCTGTTTGATCGCGTGCCGCAACTGCTTAAAAATGTGCGTTTCGCGGGCGGTAGGCCGCTGGACGATGCAAAGGTGCAGGCCGTGATTGCCGACGCGGAAAAAGAGCTTGCGGGGCAGGGGCGTCTGGTGATCCGGCCATCGGGCACCGAACCTGTTATCCGCGTTATGGCAGAAGGCGATGATGCTGCGCAGGTAGAAGCGGTGGTTGACCGGATATGCGCTGTGGTGGCTGAGGTTGCGGGCTGATGCTGGAAATGCGCCCGGATTGCGAGAAATGCGGCGCAGATTTGCCAGCGCATAGCCATGGCGCATTTATTTGTTCATTCGAATGCAGTTTTTGCGCGGACTGCACGGATGCTATGGATGAAATCTGCCCCAATTGCGGCGGCGAATTGACCGACAGGCCAGTGAGGGCAAAGAAGCTCTTGGAGCAATATCCCGCTTCGACCATTCGAAAGCATCAGGCATGAGCGCGGCCCGTATCCTCATAATCGCTGGATCGGACAGCGGCGGCGGGGCAGGCATACAAGCCGATATCAAAACCGTGACGATGCTGGGCGGTCATGCAATGACTGCGGTAACCGCGATCACCGCACAAAATACAGTGGGCGTGCAGGCGGTGCATCCGGTTCCGGCCGATATGGTGATACAGCAATGCCAATCGGTCGTCAGCGACATCGGCGTCGATGCCGTGAAGATCGGTATGATCGGCAGCGCCGAGACGGCAGAGGCGGTGGCGGAATATCTGAAGCAATTGACGGTACCGATCGTGTTTGATCCAGTGATGGTCGCAACCAGCGGTGCGACACTCGCAGATGCGCGGACCATATCGGTCTTTCAAAAACTGATGGCGCTGGCCAGCGTGGTGACACCAAATGTGCCAGAAATGAATGCGCTGGGCGGTGCCGCGCCGATATTACGCCATGGCTGCCATTTGCTGATGAAGGGCGGCCATGCCGACGGGCAGGGTGATGAGATTGTCGATCAATTATTATCCCCCAACGGCCAGATGCGCGAATGGCGCAACGCCCGCATAAATAGCGGTAGCACGCATGGCACTGGCTGCACCCTCGCGAGCGCAGTGGCGTGCGGATTGGGGCAGGGCATGAACGCCGAACAAGCGGTGGACCGGGGCATAGAATTTGTCCGACTGGCGATATATGAGGCGGCTGGTTTGGGTAAGGGCCACGGTCCGATGGCGCATCAAAATGTCCGAGCGGATGCAATGGTACCGGGCGCGTCGCTCAACCAGATTACGCTGCCCGCGCGCGATTACCGCGCATCGGTGCTATTCTATCAGGATTTAGGCTTGCGGCAGATCGTCGATAGCCCGGATAACGGCTATGCCCGGTTTGAGGCTGCCAATGGGGTGACATTATCGGTGCACCAAAGCGATGCAGATAGCGGCGGCGTGGTCGTCTATCTGGAAAGCAGGACGCTGGATCAATGGGTGACGCAATTGTCCAGCGATGGGTTTGATTTCGACCAAATGCCCCGCGACGAAGATTGGGGTTGGCGCGAGGCCCGCCTGCGTGATCCGCATGGCAATATCATCTGCCTATATCAAGCAGGAGAAAATCGCCGATATCCGCCGTGGCGCTTGCCGGAACAGAAATGATATTCGGCATAGACGAGGCTGGGCGCGGGCCGCTGGCAGGGCCGGTAGTCGCGGCGGCGGTGCTGCTTTGTGATGGCGGGATAGCTGGCCTTGATGACAGCAAAAAGCTGTCGGCAAAAAAGCGGGCGGCGTTGGAGCTGCAGATTAAGGCGCATTGTCATTGGGCCATTGGTATCGCATCGGTCGAAGAGATTGACCGGATCAATATTTTGCAGGCTACCATGCTCGCCATGACCCGCGCCGCAAATGAGCTGACCGCGCAATTGGGTAAGGAGCCACAGCAGATTCTGGTCGATGGAAATCGTCTGCCCCGTTGGAACTACCGGGCAGAGGCGGTGGTTGGCGGTGATGCCATCCACCCGTGTATTTCCGCCGCCAGCATCATTGCCAAGGAACATCGCGACCGGTTGATGATCGCCGCCGATGCCGACTATCCCGGCTATGGCTGGGCCAGTAATAAGGGATATGGCAGCAAACTTCATATGGATGCGCTGCGCCGCCTTGGTCCAACCCCGCTCCACCGCAGGAGCTTTGCCCCTGTCGCCCAGATGATTTTGGTATAGCCGAAATTTTTTTCGCAAATCCTGCGATATTGAGTCCTTTGCGCCACACCACCACCGGTTGAGTCCTCCCCGAATCGCCTGACTCCATATCTTGTGGGTGACTCCTTTTGTTCTCCCCTAGGGGCAGCGGCGTTAACCATATCTTTGCTGCTTTTGTGCAGGTTAACGGTCTTGACGTTAACCATTTGAGGACTCAACGGTGGTAACTCGGGTTCAAGGCAAAGGTGATTTATGGGTGTAATTGAGCGTATTAAAGCGCCAGCAACAACGGCAAAAAAGCGCGGCAATATGGTGCCAGCGGACCTACCGCTAAACAGCATACTCAAGATGGATTGTATCGAAGCAATGCGGTCCTTGCCCGATGCCTGCATCGACATGGTCTTTGCCGATCCGCCCTATAATTTGCAGCTTGGCGGTGATTTGAGCCGCCCCGATGGCAGCATGGTCGATGCGGTAGATGATGATTGGGATAAATTTGACACCTTTGCCGCTTATGACAAATTCACTCGCGATTGGCTGGCCGAAGCGCGGCGAATTTTGAAACCCGATGGCAGCCTGTGGGTGATTGGCAGCTATCACAATATTTTCCGCGTCGGCACCGCTGTTCAGGATGCGGGCTATTGGATATTGAACGATATCGTCTGGCGCAAATCCAACCCGATGCCCAATTTTAAGGGCACAAGATTCACCAACGCGCATGAAACCCTGATCTGGGCAGCGCATGGGGAAAAGGCGAGATATACGTTCAACTACCGTGCGATGAAGACGCTGAATGACGAATTGCAAATGCGCAGCGACTGGTTAATCCCCATTTGCGGCGGACAAGAACGGTTGAAGCGCAATGGCACAAAGGCGCATCCAACGCAAAAACCCGAAGCGCTCCTTTACCGCATCATGCTGGCCACGACGAAGCCCGGCGACATCATTCTCGATCCATTCTTTGGCACTGGCACAACCGGGGCGGTGGCCAAGCGTTTGGGGCGGCATTATATTGGATGCGAGCGGGAAGATGTATACTGTGAAGTCGCCGAGGACCGCATTGCCGCTGCGCTACCGCTGGATGAAAGCGCGCTCAAGACCATGCAGTCGCCCAAGGCCGCACCGCGCGTTGCCTTTGGTCAGCTGGTGGAAACAGGATATGTGAAGGCGGGCGCGGTCCTGACCGATAAGAAACGCCAATTTAAGGCAACCGTTCGCGCCGACGGGTCATTGCTGTGCGGCGATCATCAAGGGTCGATCCACAAGGTCGGATCATTGGTGCAAGACGCGCCGAGCTGTAACGGGTGGACCTATTGGTATTATCAGGCAGAGGATGGCGCAATGAAGCCCGTAGATGACATTCGCCAAACCTATTTGCTGGCGACCGAAGTGTGAGCCTGTTCGAAGCCTTGGCAGGAATAGATGACAGCGCGCAGCTATATCTGCGGCCCATTCATTTTACCGAAAGCCCGCAGCATCATGGTGAGCAAACGCAGCGGCTTGCAGGCGGAATGCTATGGTTTGCGTCGGTGGAGTTAATCGCCGGTAATGGCGGCGGGTTCAGCCGGCATATAGTGCCCGTTGCTCAGTGGGATCAGGCCACATCTGCATTACCCGAAGCATTGGCACATAGGGCGCAGGCACTCTATGGCCGTATCATTGCACCTCGAACGCCGGTGCAAATGGGGCAGCGGACCATCAGGCTCGATCAGCCGCAAGTGATGGGCATTTTGAATATGACTCCGGACAGTTTTTCCGATGGCGGCCAAAATGCCACCGTGGACAGTGCCGCCGAAGCGGCCATCGCAATGTCTAGCGCGGGCGCGTCAATCATCGATATTGGCGGCGAAAGCACACGGCCAGGGGCCAAGCTGGTGTGGGAAGGCGATGAGATTGAACGGGTGTGTCCTGTCATTGAAAGGCTTTCTGCTCCCGGAACGGCGATGTCGATCGACACGCGCAAGGCAGCGGTGATGGAGGCCGCGATTACCGCCGGTGCGCGGATGGTCAACGATATTTCGGCCCTCTTATATGATGAACGTGCTTTGGACGTGGTGAAGGCAACCGGCGTGCCCGTAATTTTGATGCATGCACCCAGCCAAGACAGCGATCCGCATAAAAATGACGGCTACCGCCATGTCGTTACCGAAGTGTTCGATTGGTTAGAGGCGCGGGTTGATGCGGTCGAAGCAGCGGGCATTTCGCGTGATAAAATCCTGATCGATCCGGGGCTGGGTTTTGGCAAATCGCTGACCGACAATCTGGCTATTATCAACAATCTTGCGCTTTATCATGCGATTGGCTGCCCTATCGTTTTTGGCGCGAGCCGTAAGCGGATGATTGGCGCGCTGTCCAATGAGGCAAGCGCAGACGCGCGGCTGGGGGGTTCCGTGTTCCTCGCCATGAAAGCGGCCGAACAAGGCGCTCAGATTGTGCGCGTCCATGATGTGCCCGAAACGGTGCAGGCGCTGCATGTATGGCGGGGGCTGCGCGATGCGGCTTTGACCGCGATTGCTTAGCATACCGCGCCATACACAAGTAGACATCCCGAATATCAGGCGTTTCGGCGCAAAATCCGCTCTTTGTTAGGTTAAATTAAGCTGCGCAGCCCCATGTTGCGGGCGGGGCAAAAACAATGACCAATGGAGATTGTTATGCGCAATTTAACGAAAATAGTAACAGTTACGGCCTGCTCGCTGATCGCCGGCACGGCCCATGCGGGAGAACCCTATATTGGAGGATCGGTCGGGGTCACGTTGCCCGATGATTCCCAAAATCGCGGAGAGACCACGGCCCCCATTGCCGCTACCGCTGATTTTCCAGCCATCCCATCTGGGACACCGGTTGAATGGAGAACCGGATTGGACAGCGGGTTCGACCTGAACCTGATGGGCGGTTACCGTTTTGACAACGGATTTCGGGTCGAATTGCAAGGTTTCTATAATGAAAATGGCGTTGACAGCCACACCGAATTACTGGTCGGCGGAGCGAATATTGACGGCGTTGACTCTGCCGTTCTGACGCGCGGCGCGGCGAGTGCAACAAATCCTTTGGTAGGCGATGTGTTGGCGGTTGATGATGGCAAGCTAAAAACTTACGGCGCGATGGCCAACATCTATTACGACTTTAACAAGGAAGGCGCGCTGCAACCCTACATTGGCGCAGGTGCCGGGGTTCAAGTGACCGATGTCCGTTTCATCCCGTCGGGCGTCGATGTTGCCAATGATGATGCGACGGTATTTGCGTGGCAGGGCATGGCCGGGCTAACCTATAAAATCGGCCCCTCGATGGAAGTGTTTGGCCAATATACCTACCGGTCAGCCGACCGGGCCCGGATTGCCCTCAACCTGTTACCTGCGGATCTGGAGGTCGATAGCGATCAGTCAATCCTGTCGCTCGGCGTGCGCATTCCCTTTGGCGGGAAATAGGGGTAGCCGATAAACTGCATTGACCTTTGGCCTCGCCTCCTTGAACAAGAGTGAAAGTTCAAGGAGGCCAGCCATGATCATCAAATATATCGCCGCTTATATCGCCACCGGGGTCAGCTTTCTGCTAATTGATTCTGTGTGGCTGAAAAACGCTTATGAGAAACTGTATAAGCCGGAAATTGGCGATATGCTGTATGAAGGCGGGTTTCGTATGGGGCCTGCCATCGCATTTTACCTGTTGTATATTTTGGGGATCATGATCTTTGCCGTTGGCCCTGCGCTGAATGACGGTAAATGGCAAACCGCGCTGCTGTGGGGCGCGCTGCTCGGTTTCTTCTGTTATATGACTTATGATATGACCAGCTATGCGGTGCTCAAACAATGGAGTTTGAAAGTCACCATCTTGGATATGATCTGGGGCACGATTCTGACGGGCGGTGCGGCGCTCGGCGGATATTGGATTACCACCTGGATATTTGGTAAAGCCGTTTAGGCGACGTCGCTTATCCCGAGGTCGGATAGCTTGCGGTATAATGTCGAACGGCCAATGCCCAGCCGCCGAGCAACCTCGGTCATGCGGCCGCGATAATGACCGATGGCCAGCCGGATCACGTCCGCCTCAATCTGTTCCAAGGGCCGCAAATTGCCATCTTCTTCATATAGGGTGATGCCAATCGCTTCATTGCTGGCGCCGCCCAATATGCCCGCTGTACCTGTTTCAGCAACGCTGGCTGCGATTTGCGGAAATTCCTCCGGCGTCAACGCATCCCGGTCGCATAGAACGGCGGCGCGAAACAGAGCGCTTTGCAATTGGCGGACATTTCCGGGCCAGTCATAACCCCGCAGGATATTCAGCGCTTCTTCGGTAATGCCAAGGCTACGAAGGCCGGGCTGTGTGGCCATACGGCCCAAGAAATGCCGGGCCAAGGCTGGTATATCCCCCGTTCGTTCGCGCAAAGGTGGAATGGTGAGCTGAACGATATTCAACCGGTAGAATAAATCCTCACGAAATTCACCATTGGCGAGCTTCCCAGCGAGGCTACCATTGCAGGCAGTAATCAACCGCACATCGATGCGGTAGCTGTGGTTGGCGCCGAGCGGCTGTATCTCATTTTGAGTGAGCAGCCGGACCAAACGGACCTGCGTCTCGGGGGTCATTTGATCGACTTCATCCAAAAAGACTGTGCCGCCTTCTGCTTGCTGCAATATACCGACACGGCGGTCAAACGCGCCGGCAAAGGCATCTTTTTCATGACCGAATAAAACCGAATCGAGCAAATTGGGAGCGATTGCGCCGCAATTTACTTTCAAGAAAGGCTGTTTCGCGCGCGGGCTGGCGGTATGGATCGCGTCGGCAACCACTTCTTTGCCGACGCCCGGTTCGCCCTCAATATAGATAGGGGCGCGGCTGCGTGCGGCTTTTGCGGCAATGGCGAGCGCGGTGCGGAAGGCCGGAGCCGAACCGATAATCTCTTCAAATTCCAGCGTCTGAGTTATTTTTTCGGTCAGCGGCTGCAATTCGCCGAAATTTTTGGCGCTGTCTGCGGCAAGGCTGAGCGCGGCAATCAGTCTTTCGGCGGCCACCGGCTTGATAATATAATCCGATGCGCCCGCGCGCATGGCCTCAATCGCGCTTTCGTTCGACCCCATTGCGGTCATCAGCAAGATCGGCAGGGCGGGGCGGCGCGACTTTAATTCGCTGATCAAAGCGGCCGATTCGGAGCCGGGCACCCATTGATCGAGCAAAATCGCATCAAGCATCATGCCATCCTGAGTGCCGAGCATAGCAATGGCGGTTTCCGCATCGCGTGCGAAAACCGTACGCCAACCGGCACGGCCCGCTATCGCCGAAACGAGCCTGCATTGTGCCGGTTCGTCATCGACAAGCATCAATAATCTGGTTTCATTCTCGGTCATTCACGGCCCATTGAAAAATCTTTGAACCGCTGCATTATCAAAAAGGGGTAAATGCCATGTTAAGCAGAATAGGATTTCTTTGCCGAGACCGCTTGAGCAATCGGTCGCTACGGGTTAAGGCCGGTAGTAACGATAACATTGCCATTGGAGGACATTATGGCCGAACAACAGGATATCACCACCGCAAAGGGCACATATGAAGGTTTTTTGAACCTTTTGAAATGGGGTAGCGTCATAGCCGCAGTTACCACGGTGCTCGTTGTTTTGATTATATCCAATTGACGCGCGCATGAAAATTGCCGTCCTGAAGGAAACTGCAGCCGGAGAAACCCGCGTTGCGGCCTCGCCGGAGACCGTCAAAAAATATATTGCATTGGGGGCCAGTGTATCGGTGGAGTCGGGTGCTGGCTTGTCCGCGTCAATTGGGGACGCTGATTTCGAAGCCGCCGGGGCCGCCATTGCGCACCGCGACGCGGTGATAAAAGACGCCGATATATTATTGAGCGTCCAAGGCCCCGATCCCAAGAAAATGGCTGGCGTCAAAAAAGGTGCATGGCTTGCCGCTTCGCTTGATCCTTTTGGTCAGCGCGAACGGGTGGACGCCTATGCGGCGATGGGGATTGAGGCGCTGGCGATGGAATTTATGCCGCGTATCACTCGGGCGCAGTCGATGGACATATTGTCTTCGCAATCCAACCTGGCCGGATATAAGGCGGTCATTGATGCCGCGAGCACGTATGGCCGCGCCTTTCCCATGATGATGACGGCGGCGGGCACTGTCAGCGCGGCCAAAGCCTTTATCATGGGCGTCGGTGTTGCCGGATTGCAGGCAATTGCAACGGCCCGGCGGCTGGGCGCGCAGGTCAGCGCGACCGATGTGCGGCCTGAAACGGCGGAACAAATTGCCAGCCTTGGCGCAAAGGCAGTTTTTGCCGAAGGGCTGGAGGCATCGGGCACTGGCGGCTATGCGGCGGAACTTACGGATGAGCAAAAGGCGAAGCAGGCCGAGCTGATTTCTGCGCATATTTCCAAGCAGGATATCGTCATCACCACCGCGCTGATCCCGGGCCGTGCTGCGCCGCGGTTGGTCAGCGACGCGCAAATCGCGACAATGAAACCGGGTAGCGTCATATTTGACTTGGCCGTGGCACAAGGCGGCAATGTTGAAGGCAGCGAGCCCGATAAGCTGGTGGAAAAGCACGGCGTCAAAATCATCGGTCACAGCAACACGCCCGCGCATATGGCCGCCGATGCCAGCGCGTTATTCAGCCGCAACCTTTTCAATTTCCTGAACGCATTTTGGGACAAAGAAGCAGTCAAGCCAGTGCTGGACGCAGAAATCGGCGACGCAATCCGCTTGACCCAAGATGGCAAGATTGTGAATCAGAGGCTGTTGGGGTGAGCTTGAGGCTGGTTTTGCCCGCCGCGCTTTGCGCTGTGGTTGTCACATTGCCGCATGCCGCTTTGGCGACATTGCCACCGTTGGCGCAGGATATTGACCGCGTTTGGGTCAGCCGCGCAACAAATGAGCGCACAGCATTTCGGCAATCTGTGCGGCAATTTTATGATGCGACCGAAGAGGCTTGCGCGCCAACACCCATCGCAGCGCACGCCGCACGCAAAGCTGAAACATTGGTCAAATTTCGCGGCTTAATGACCGATCTCGCCAATACGCCATTATGGCTCGATGCGGAAATTGCCGAAGCGGGCTCGCGGGTCGCTTGGGAGCAACTTCGCGCAACGATTGATTGCGCCGCCGCCAGCGGGACGGCAACGGATCAGGAAATCACTTATTCAATCTATCGCATGGACCAAGCCGATGCAGCATTGGTGCGCGTGCAAGACATGGCAAAGGCCGCTTTAGAAAAGGCAAAATAATGGACTTTATTTCAATTCTTTCGATTTTCGTATTGGCCTGTTTTGTTGGCTATTATGTCGTTTGGTCGGTAACACCCGCGCTGCACACACCGTTGATGGCGGTGACCAATGCGATTAGTTCGGTGATTATTGTTGGCGCGCTCATTGCGGCTGCGGCGGCGGGCGCGTCGGGGGCGAAATGGCTCGGGCTGATTGCTGTGGTGCTCGCCAGCGTCAATATTTTTGGCGGCTTTGCCGTGACCGAGCGGATGCTCGCCATGTATAAAAAGAAGGATAAGTAATATGGAACATGCCGCCGTTCCCGCATGGGCCATGATTGCCTATCTTGTCGCTGGGGTCTTTTTCATCTTTGCACTGCGCGGATTAAGCTCGCCCGCATCGTCGCGGCGCGGCAACCGTTTTGGTATGGCAGGGATGCTGATCGCCGTGGTCACGACGCTGGTGACGCATGAGGTTGCGGCGCTTCCCGAAATATTGGGCGCAATCGCGATTGGCGGCGGCATTGGCTGGTTCACCGCCCGCAAAATCGCCATGACCGATATGCCGCAATTGGTCGCCGCTTTTCACAGTCTTGTCGGCCTTGCCGCGGTGCTGGTGGCGGCGGCGGCATTCCTGAATCCTGGTGCATTCGGTATTGCGGTGGACGGCGTCATTAACCCCGTTAGCCGCGTGGAAATGGGCCTAGGCGCAGCAATTGGCGCGATCACTTTTTCAGGGTCGGTTATCGCTTTCCTCAAACTTGCGGGCAAGATGTCGGGCGCGCCGATACTCCTTCCGATGCGGCATATCATTAATCTGGGCACGCTTGCGGCGATTATTGGCCTATGCGGCTATTTCACCATCGATCAAAGCCCGTGGGTATTTTGGACGATCACGGCGCTCGCGTTCCTTATTGGATTCCTGCTCATTATTCCCATCGGCGGCGCGGATATGCCGGTCGTCGTGTCGATGCTGAATAGCTATTCGGGCTGGGCAGCAGCGGCGATGGGCTTTACTCTGCACAATAGCGCGATGATTATCACGGGCGCATTGGTGGGCAGCTCCGGCGCGATCCTCTCTTACATCATGTGCCGAGCGATGAACCGTAGCTTCATCAGCGTTATCGCCGGCGGTTTTGGCGCGGATAGTTCGGGCGGCGGCGACGGCGCGGCAAAGTCGGATCGTCCGTGGAAAGCCGGCAGCGCCGAGGACGCGGCCTATATGATGGCGCAGGCCGAGAGCGTTATCATTATTCCGGGCTATGGCATGGCCGTGGCACAGGCGCAGCATGCTTTGCGTGAAATGGGCGACCTGCTGAAAAAAGAAGGCGTCAGTGTCAAATATGCCATCCACCCTGTGGCCGGGCGGATGCCGGGTCATATGAATGTTTTGCTGGCCGAAGCCAATGTTCCGTATGACGAAGTATTTGAGCTGGAGGATATTAACAGCGAATTTGCCCAGGCCGATGTGGCTTTCATTATCGGTGCAAATGACGTGGTGAACCCAGCGGCAAAGACTGACAAATCTTCACCCATTTACGGAATGCCGGTGTTTGATGTGGATAAGGCGAAGACGATATTCTTTATCAAACGGTCGATGGGCGGCGTTGGTTATGCCGGGGTCGACAATGACGTTTTCTATATGGATCAGACAATGATGCTGCTCGCCGATGCCAAGAAAATGGTCGAGGACATTGTGAAGTCTCTTCAGCATTAGGCTCTGGATTAGGGACTGGATTTGGTTTCGGGCGGCGGAATAGGCGAAGTTGCAAAAATCTCCACTAAAGCCTTGCGGCCTCGGCGCTTTTATGGTGTTGCGGGGCGAGGGGCAGTCTTGGCGTTTATTGGAGAATTATGAATGCGCAAAATTGGCCTGATCGGTGCGGTGAACTGGTATGCAATGTCCTTATACTTTCACCGGATCAATACTCAGATTCACAAACGCATTGGCGGCACGTGCAGCCCGCCCATCATCCTCGAAAGCCTAAATTGCGGAGATATTTCCAGCGATCTGTCGGATGCCGATTGGGATCAAATTGGTAAGGCACTGGTCGCGTCGGCCAAACGGATGGAGGATGCGGGTGCCACCGCGCTGCTTATCTGTGCCAATAGCATGCACCGCGTGTATGATGAGGTCGTGGCGGCGGTTGATGTTCCTGTGATCCACATCGTTGATGCTGTGGGTAAGAAGATAAAGGCCGATGGCATCGGTTCCGCCGCGCTCATGGGGACGCGCAATGTGATGGCCGAAAATTGGTATCGGCAGCGGCTTGTCAAGCAAGGGGTGACGCTGGCCCCGGCAAAACCCGAACGGGTTACGGAAATTGACCGGATCATTCACAAGGAACTGAATCTAGGTATCGTCACGCGCGATTCCGAACGGACATTGAAAACCTTCATCACCAATTATGACCAAGAAGGTGTGAAGGCGATTATCTTGGGCGCAGCGGAGTTGGTAAAGCTCGTCGATACAAAAGCCAATGTCCTGCCCATCTATAATAGCACCGAAATTCATGCCGATTCCATTGTCGATTGGATATTGGGCGACGCCCCCTGATCGTTGCTGTCCTCTGGGCCAAATGAAGGGCTTGGCAATGAAGGGCTTGGCAAGGGCGCGATGTTGCGGCACATTGCCGCCAATGAGGATGAGATTATTGATAAGCTGCGCCGCTGCGACGGCTGCGATGATGGGCTCTTCGGCTGCTGCCAAGACAATCACGGTAGCCAGTGGCGAAGATGCGCAAGAGCGGCTTCAAGAAGCGTTGATCGTCGCACAGCCCGGCGATGTGGTCGAAATAGGTGAGGGCCGGTTTCGTTTGACCGACGGGCTTTCGCTCGATGTGGACCGTGTAACGGTCAAGGGGCAGGGCAGCGAGAAAACAATTTTGGACTTCACGGGCCAAGCGGGCGCAGGCGAGGGTTTGTTGATCAGCTCAGACGATGTTGTCCTGCGCGAATTTGCGGTCGAAAATAGCAAAGGCGATGGTATCAAATCGAAAGGCGCGGACCGGATTGTTTATCACAAGCTGCGCGTTGAATGGACTGGCGGACCGCTTTCCACCAATGGCGCCTATGGGATTTATCCAGTGGAAAGCAAAGATGTCCTGATCGACAGCGTGCTGGTGCGCGGCGCTTCGGATGCTGGAATTTATGTGGGCCAGTCGCGCAATATTATCGTGCGCGGATCGACAGCGGTGGAAAATGTCGCAGGGATCGAAATTGAAAATAGCTATGACGCCGATGTGCTCGACAATATCGTGACAAAGAATACCGGCGGCATATTGGTTTTCGACCTGCCCAATTTGCCGCAAAAGGGCGGTCATAATGTGCGGATATTTTCCAATATCGTCATCAATAATATGACCCCAAATTTCGCGCCAAAGGGCAATATCGTGGCCAGCGTCCCCACAGGAACCGGGGTCATGGTGATGGCCAATCGCAATGTGCAGATTTTCGATAATGTGATTGGCGACAATGGCACCGCCAATGTGATGGTGGTGGGCTATCGCAATGCCTTTGATGACGCCGAATATGATCCCATCCCGTCACAGGTTGCGATATGGGATAATCAGCATCTGCGTTCGGGTTGGGCACCCGATTTTCCCGGCGGCTTTGAAATTATGAAAGCGCTGGGCGGAAATTTGCCGCCGATATTCTGGGACGGGTCAGGGGGTAGCGATTATGCGCCGTCCATCGCCGACAATGTTGCTGCGTTGAATCTGGGGCTGACCGATATAAAGGCGTCGCCCGTATCGGCCAATCCAGTGCCGTTGACCGCAGACGGGAAAATACCCGCTGAATTGCCAGCCATCACATTGCCGGGCAGCATGGAGGCTGTGGTCCAATAATGCGCCTGCTGTTGCCCGCTTTGCTCTTGCTAGGCGCGGCAACAATTTTGCCAGCGCAGGAGCGCGCCGATATATCGGCTGAAACGATATTGGCGGGCGAGATGCCCAAAACATTATCGGAATTTGGTTTTTTTGACGGCAGCGCGCATCGGCCTTCGGCGCAGTTGATCCCCTATACGCTCGGCATGCCGCTCTTTTCCGATTATGCGGAAAAGCAGCGTTTTATTTATCTACCGACCGGAAAATCGGTTCAGGTTGAGGCAGGCAGCGGCCGGTTGATTTTTCCCCTAGGCACCGCAATCATCAAAAGCTTTGGCTATGCAGAGGCGGATGGACAGCTGCATATTTTGGAGACGCGGCTGTTGCTCAACCGCGCCGATGGCTGGACGGCGCTACCTTATGTTTGGCGCGATGATGGGCGGGATGCCGATTTGAAGCTGGGCGGAAAAAGGATCGAGGTCCGTTTCACGCCGCCCGGCGGAGCTGCGCCACAGCAGATTAGCTATGCCGTGCCGAATAAAAATCAGTGCAAACAATGCCATGCCTCAAATAATATAGTGCAGCCCGTTGGCCCGATGCTGGGCAATATGCAATTTGCCGATAAGCAGGCGAAGGAGCGGCTGCTGCGCGGTAGCGGCTATACCGGCGGCGCGGTCATGGATTTTGCCCGGTGGGACGAACCAGCATCCGCCGGAGTGGATGCCCGGGCCGCGTCGTATCTCTATGTCAATTGCGGCCATTGTCACCGGCCAAGCGGTTCGGCGAGTAATAGCGGTCTGTTTTTTGATCGGGGCAATTATCCGGCGGCCAATTTGGGAATTGGCAAACGCCCTGTCGCGGCAGGACGGGGTAGCGGCGGGCTGGAATTTGTGATTGCGCCTGGGCATCCCGAACAATCCATCCTGATCCACCGGATGAAGAGCCTTGATCCCGGCGTCGCTATGCCTGAGCTAGGCCGCGCGTCGGTTCATGGTGAGGGACTGCTGCTGCTTGAACAATGGATTAAAGAAATGCCGGAGCAGGCCGGGTCCTAACCCTGATCGCCGGTTCAATGACGCATTTCGCGTTTGACGCGGTAATGTGAACCATCCCATTCACTGAAAAACTCACCGATTGCTGGATGATTAACGGGGCCCGATTGTTTGTCGGGCAACAGATTTTGTTGGCTGACATAAGCCAGATAGCTGCTTTCGGCATTTTCGGCGAATAGGTGGTAAAAAGGTTGATCTTTTGCGGGGCGCACGGCTTCCGGAATGGATTGGTACCATTCTTCGCTATTTGCAAAGACCGGATCGACGTCGAAAATGACACCGCGAAATTCAAAAATGCGGTGGCGTACAACATCGCCAATGGAAAATTGCGCTTCGGCTATTTCAGGAGCGGCAATTTTCGGATCGAGCGGGTTTTTAGTCATATTCGCTATATCGGCACTCTATTGCGGCAAATCAAGCAAAGGGTGCAATCATACCTTGGCAAAGCCGAGATGATGCGTTAATGGCCGCCATCTTTTCCGAACGGACGCGCCGCTATATGGCAACGACCATGTCTGTTTTGAATGCGGAGAGGTGCCAGAGTGGTCGAATGGGGCGGTCTCGAAAACCGTTGTGCCGTAAGGTACCCAGGGTTCGAATCCCTGTCTCTCCGCCATTTCAACTCGATCGTTATATGTTCGGCCGCTGCTATACAGCTATTTTCCGTGCTTGAATGACAGGGGCGGTGCCCTAAGTTACAATTATGCCGCAAACAGAAAATTGGATCATTCCGGGTAACGGCGGCATTTATGTTCGTCCGGCGGATATATGGATCGACCCGTCATCGGCGCAGCCGAGTGCTGTGATTACCCATGGCCATGCCGATCATGCGCGTAGCGGGCATGGTGAGGTGTTTGCTACGCCCGAAACATTGGCGATTATGGCTTTGCGCTATGGCACAAAATCGGGAACTGCCATGCCCTATGGTGATGGGTTTGAACGGGGCGGTGTGCGGTTTAGCTTTCACCCGGCTGGGCATGTATTGGGCAGCGCGCAGATATTGATGGAATATGCGGGCGAGCGCGTTGTTGTCACTGGCGATTATAAAAGGCGGGCCGACCCCACCTGCGCCGCGTTTGAAATCGTGCCCTGCGATATTTTCATTACCGAGGCGACGTTTGGATTGCCGGTTTTTCGTCACCCGCCGATTGAGAATGAAATCGCCAAATTGCTGGCGCAGCGAGAAGCGCATTCGCACGGGTCGATATTGGTCGGCGCCTATGCTCTGGGCAAGGCGCAGCGGGTGATTGCCGAATTGCGCCGGGCAGGGTGGGACCAGCCCATATTCCTGCATGGCGCGCTTAAAAAAATGTGTGACCTATATCACGATCATGGCATTGATCTGGGCGAATTGCTGCTGGTCCAAGATAGCGACAAAGATCAAATGCAGGGGCAAATCATATTATGCCCGCCATCGGCGCTGGCCGATAAATGGAGCCGCCGTATGCCCAGTCCGGTTACCGCCATGGCATCTGGATGGATGCGGGTGCGCGGCCGGGCCCGGCAACGCGGGATTGAATTGCCGCTGATTATTTCTGATCATGCCGATTGGGATGAATTGACCGACACAATCAAACAAGTGCGGCCAGCCGAAACATGGATCACCCATGGCAGCGAAGACGGCTTGCTGCGCTGGTGCGAATTAAACCAGATCAAGGCGCGCGCACTTGCGATGGTGGGCCGCGCCGAAGAAGATGACGGATGAAGCGGTTTGCCGACTTGATCGACCGTTTGATTTACACACGGTCGCGCAACGCGAAATTGGCGGCCATTGCGGACTATCTGCGTTCTGCTCCGGATCCTGACCGGGGCTGGGCGCTGGCTGCATTAACCGACAGCCTTGATTTTCCAGCGGTAAAATCATCGACCATCCGCAAATTGGCGGCGACGCGAACCGATCCCGAATTATTCCGCCTATCGCGCCATCATGTGGGCGATACAGCAGAAACGGTCGCGCTATTATGGCAGCCGCGCGGGGCGCAAAAGGCAGAGGAAATGTCGCTCGACATGGTGGTGACGGCATTGGCCGGCTGTAACCGGATCAGCGCGCCCGAAATAGTGGCGGATTTATTGGATAAGCTGGATAGCGAAAGCCGCTATGCCATGTTGAAACTGGCGACTGGCGGGATGCGGATTGGGGTGTCGGCGCGGCTCGCAAAGACAGCCTTTGCGCAGGCGTTCGATGTGCCATTGGAGCGGGTTGAGGAATATTGGCACGCATTGACGCCGCCCTATGGTGAACTGTTCACCTGGGCGGACGAGGGCGGCATCGCCCCCGATTTGTCGGCCACAGCTTTTTTTCGGCCGTTTATGCTGTCCAATCCATTGGGTGATGAGACAGTCGATCTGAACGATTATGCCGCCGAGTGGAAGTGGGACGGCATCCGGGTCCAGATTGTGCACTTAAACGGAGAGACGCGCTTGTTCAGCAGGGGCGGAGACGACATTAGCGCAGCTTTCCCTGACATTATCGGTGCAATCGCCCAGAACGGTGTGGTCGATGGTGAGCTATTGGTGCGCGGAGAAGGGCAGGGCGGGGGCGCTGCTAGCTTCAACGCTCTGCAGCAGCGGTTGGGCCGCAAAAGCGTGAGCAATAAAATGCTGAACGAATATCCAGCCTTTGTGCGCCTGTATGATATCCTTGTGGATGGCGATAACGATATTCGGCATCTAGCCTGGACTGACCGGCGCAGGCGGTTGGAGGCATTTACCGGCACATTGGCGGCTGACCGGTTCGATCTATCGCCGGTTATTGAGGCAGATAATTTTGCCTCGCTGGCAAAGATGCGTGACGCAGCACGCGAAGCGGCGATCGAGGGCGTGATGTTAAAGCGGCGCGACAGCCCCTACATACAAGGCCGTAAGGCGGGGCTTTGGTACAAATGGAAACGGGATCCGTTAACCGCCGATTGCGTGATGATGTATGCGCAGCGCGGCAATGGCCGCCGTGCGTCTTTTTATTCCGATTACACATTTGGCTGCTGGGATGAAAATGGACAACTGCTTCCGGTGGGTAAGGCCTATTCTGGTTTTACCGACGAAGAATTGAAATGGCTCGACCGATTTGTCCGCGAACATAGCATCGCGCGCTTTGGGCCCGTGCGAGAGGTAGAGAAAAAGCTAGTATTGGAAATTGCCTTTGATTCGATCCATAGCAGCAAAAGGCATAAGTCCGGCGTTGCCATGCGCTTTCCCCGGGTACACCGGATACGTAAAGACAAGCCTGCGCAAGAGGCAGACCAATTGAAAACGCTGAAAAATTTGATCAGCTGAGCACTCGCTTCCGCCCCGAAGGGCCGGTTTGTCTTAACCAACTATACTGCTGATAAGTTGATGAATTTTATCAACGCCCTGCCGTAACTATTGGTTAACACAGTGATTTTGTAAAAACTGATAAATGTCGCATTTTTACAATATTTGCCCGTTAATCATTTTTTTACCTTGATTGTCCGCAAAAACTGCTATGATCGTGTTCTGGTTGGGGTGGCCAGATTGTTACTATTTTTTCGGGGGCATTATGTCTTTACACACCCGCGTCACCAATGAAGTCGAGATATTATCGGGCAGCAATGCGGTGCCCGTCGGCTCGGCAATCCACGGCCGCAAATTCGAAGAAATCATTGTGCGTCATGACCGGCAAGACGCGATATTCTGGTGCTTCATGAACCAACGCGGCCGGCCTAGCTATACCTATAGCTTGGGTGCAGAAATTCAGCAGGTGCATGATTGGATTTCGGACAATTATAAAAGCTCATCCAATGAAAATAAGGATGATTTGCGTTATTTTGTCTGCGGGTCGAAAACACCCGGTGTCTATAATTTGGGCGGCGATTTACTGCATTTTGCGCAATGTATCCGTGACCGGGATTATGACGCAATGCGGCACTACGCGGAAACGTGTGTTCGCATGCAATATGCCAATTCGGTTGGTTTTGACGCGCCTATCGTGACCATGGCTTTGGTGCAGGGGGATGCGCTGGGCGGCGGATTTGAACATGCGCTTGCTTTTGACATATTGGTAGCAGAGCGCAGTGCCCGCATGGGGCTGCCTGAAATTATCTTCAACCTGTTCCCTGGAATGGGCGCATATAGCTTTTTAAGCCGCCGTGTTGGCCGTCAAATGGCGGAACGCTTTATCTTGGAAGGCAAAATTTACAGCGCGCAAGAATTATACGATATGGGCATTGTCGATATCTTGGTCGACGATGGTGAAGGCGAAGAGGCAATTGCCGATTATACGCGGCGAAATAGCGGAAGGTTTGCCGCTGAACGCGCGGTCTATCGTTCTAGGCGGGTGACATCGCCTGTTGATTTGCAAGAATTGCTGAAAATCACGCATATCTGGGCTGAAACTGCGATGACATTGACCGATGCCGATGTGCGCAAAATGGAACGGCTGGCCAGCGCGCAGGAGCGCCGGATGAACCGGACATTGGGTTCGGTTGGATAATCTGGCTTTAGGGTCCGGGCGTTAATGGGCAGATGATGTTCTGCCGACGTCGCTCGAAAATCCCTTGCATTCAAGGTCGAGAGCGTCCCTGACCCGGAGCAATTCCGCTTCCACTTTCTGTAAGTAGGTCGAGGCCATTTCGTGAAATTCGCCTTCGGTGATTTTTTCCAGTTTTGCGGCGATAGCGGCCAATGTTTCTGCACCAATATTGTTGGCTGAGCTTTTTAAGGCATGGGCGCAAAAGCGGAATTGATCTACATCTCCGCCGGCCACAGATTTCTGCATATCGGTTATAACTTCCTCAGCATCTTGGCGGAAGCTATCGATCATTTCAGCAACAAATTTCATATTGCCAATAGATGCCAGATATTCAATTTGCGCGGGATTAAGGGCAGATGACGGGCTAACTTGCCTATTTTGGAGGCTGACCACCCGGCCCAGCGGGTCGCTAGCGACAGAGCCGGGCGCCGATAGTGGCGCCGTTTCATTAGGCTCAATAGCGCCGCAATATTCTTCGATGATATTGATCAGCAATCGGGCATCGACTGGTTTGGTAATCCGCAAATCCATCCCCGCGGCAAGGCATTTTTCTTCGGTTTCACTGGTGGCATCGGCGGTTACGCCGATAATGGGTAAATGCTCGCGGTTGCCCTCAATCTGCCGCCACATGGCGCAGGCATCTATACCATTCAGCCGCGGCATGTTGACGTCCAATAGCCAAATATCAATCCCGCCCTGCTCCAATATATCCAGCGCTTCATCGCCGTCGGTCGCCATGATGACTTTGTGCCCAGCGGACTCCAATATCGCCGATAAAACGTTGCGGTTGGTTCGATTGTCGTCGGCAACGAGCACGGAACGCGGCGCGACTGTGGCCGGTTCGCTGTCGTCATATTCTTCGTCAAAGCTGTTATGCTTTGCAAAAGAACAGCCGATCCGCACCGCGCTGCGCAATTGTTGGAAATTTGGCGTCGCGGGAATGACCGACGCAAATGCAGCGCGCAACGCGATATCCTCCAATTCAACGGTTTCAGCCGCCTCGACCAATACCGGCGCAACTTCTGCTGCGGCAAATTGCGCCCATAGTGAGTGGTCCGCGTCAAGCTGCGCGGCAAGATTATAGTCGATCAAAGCGATAGAGAATTTGGCCAGTTCATTGCCATCAATTGCCGATTGAATATCGGCTACACTGGCGCATGCAATGTGCCGAACAATGTAATTATCCTGTGATTGTGCGCTGGCGAGCAGTTCAGGCTCAAGCTGCCCCAACGAGAGAATATGGATGTCTTCCTCTGCCCGGTCTGCAAACCCGTCGGCGGCGGCGGTATCGTTTATGCTGCCATTGACATTTTGCCCGACGTTAACGGGAATCTTTACATGAAATTCGCTGCCATGCCCGACTTGGCTAGTGACGTTGATCTCGCCGCCGACTTGTTCGACAAGCTGCCGGCAAATGGCAAGGCCAAGGCCAGTCCCGCCAAAACGGTCCATGACGCTGTCGTCAGCTTGTTGAAACGGTTTGAAGATTTTTTCCTGCGCGCCTTGTGCAATGCCAATTCCTGTATCGCAGACGGTGACACATAACATGTCGGTACCATCAGCATTATGTATCGCACTGCGGATTGAAATCGAGCCGCTTTCGGTAAATTTAATGGCGTTGCCCATCAGGTTAATCAGGATGTTCCGGGTAATTTCTTCGGGACCATCAACCAATTCATCGGTCATTGCCGCCGCATGCAATTTGACCGACAATCCCTTTTCCTCGGCACGGATCGCCATAATGTCCCGGACTTCGGTCATAATATCGGTGGGCCGGAACCTGGTATTTTTCGTTTCTGGTGCACCCGTTTCGGTCTTTGCCACTTGTATCAATTGTTCGATCAGTTTCAGCAAATGTTCACCAGCCAGAACGGAGGCCTCGACCATTTCATGCTGCTTTTTTGGTAATTTCATCTGTTTCAGATGGTTACCATAACCCAATATCGCATTCAGCGGTGTGCGAAGTTCGTGGCTGACGCTGGCAAGGAAATAGCTTTTGGCGCGGCTTGCCATTTCGGCCTGTTCCTTGGATTTTGACAATTTGCGGATCAACGTGGAGCAATAGGCAGGAATGATTATCAACGCGCCGGTCAAGCCCCATCCGGTTATCGAATTCTCTTGCCAATATGCGCTCGTCGCAACGACAAAGCCAAAACCGAGCGCCGACAAAATAGACGCGGCTGCGAGATATCTGAGCCCGAACCGGAAACCATTGCCCAATATCATCCACAATATCATGGGATAAGCCCAGGACATATTTTCAGGCTCGACCAGCATCGTAGCCATCACCATCCACACATCCAGAATAATCGCAGCATACCAGCGCTTTTCCGCCTGCCACAGGTCCGCTTTCTGCATCACGTATAGCGCGCCATTACATAGCAGATAGACTGTGAACGCCGCGCTTACCGCAATGTTAAGTCCCACCCAATAGCAGGCGAGAGCGGCCAATATGCCGATCACCAAGCGGTTGAACAAGATTTCCTGTTCCGGCGTGCGTGCGGCAAATTTGGTTTTGATCCGCTCTATCATGATTGACCCACCACAAATTGCGCGGGACCATGATCGAATAGTTCATGCAGTTGGCCAACGGATAGCGGGCGGCCAACAAGGAAGCCTTGCACCTCATCGCATCCCGATGCCCGCAGCAGCGCATATTGCGCTTCGGTTTCGACGCCTTCTGCAATGACCCGCATGTCCAAAGCATGGGCCAAATGGGCGATGGTTGAAATGATCGCCCGATCGGCAGAGGAATGTTCAATCCGCGATATGAAGGTGCGGTCTATTTTGAGCCTGGTGGCAGGCAAATCGCGCAGATATTGCAGCGAGGAATAGCCAGTGCCAAAATCGTCGATCGAGATATCGACACCATTTTCGCGCAGTTTGAACAATTCCTCATGCACATGCTGATTATGATCCAGCAATAATTCTTCGGTTATCTCTACTGATAGCTTCCCCGCCGGGACATTATATTTTGCAATATTGTCCAATATATTGGCGCTCATATTCTGATTTTCAAATTGGCGCGGAGACACATTGACGGCGATATGCGGAATGACCACTCCGGCATCATTGAATGCGGCAATTTGCTGACATGCCGCTTCGATTACCCAAGAGCCTATCCGATCAATCAAACCGCTGTCATTGGCAACCCGCATAAAATCATTGGGAAGCAACAACCCCTTTTTGGGGTGATTCCATCGGATCAGCGCCTCCAACCCCACATAATTGCCGGTGATTGTTTCGACTATCGGTTGATATTCTAGGAAAAACTGGCTTTTATCCAGCCCTTCGCGCAAGTCGGCTTCTAACCCGGCATTATATTGTGCAATCTGGTTCAATCGCGGGGAAAAGAAGCAATGGCAATTGCGGCCATTGGATTTTGCCTCATACATGGCAAGGTCGGCGAGCCGCAGCAATTCGTCCGAAGACAGATTATCTTCAGGGATCATGGTGACCCCAATGCTGGCGCCAATCAATTGTTCGACACCGCCGATAGAATAGGGCAGGCCAATCTGCGACAAGAGTTTCATGCATTGGACATTTATGTCTTGCGTATCGCGCACATCGTTCAAAATGATGGCAAATTCGTCGCCGCCAATACGGGCGGCAAAATCACGGGGACCCACCAAATTGCTGATCCGGTCTGCAACTTGACGCAGCAGCATGTCACCGGCCTGATGCCCGCGTGTGTCGTTGATGATTTTGAAGCGATCAAGATCAAGCAGCAATAGCGCCGCAACCTTGCCATTTTTGACACAGTCATCAATTGTGGTGCGCATCCGTTCCGACAGAAGCACTCGGTTCGGCAGGCCGGTCAGCATGTCATGCAGCGCCAGATGGGTGCGATGTTCCTCGGCAAATTTGCGCGCCGTAATATCGACGCCGGTCGTCAATACACCGATTGTCTGACCATCAATATTGGTCAGCGGTGATTTGGTGCAATGAAAAGTCAGGTCGACGCCGTCGCTGACATATTTTTGTTCATAACTGGTCGTTGCGCGCCCGGTTTCGAGAACGACAATATTGCGTCTTGTTTCCTGCTCCGCAAAATTGCTGTCTAAAATATCGGATAGTGGTTTGCCGACGAGCTGATCCGGTTCTTTGCCAAATAGCTGTGACTGATAACTATTCATGAACAGGAATTTGCCGTTCCGGTCGGTTGCGTTGATCAAAATTGGCGTCGTGTCGATAATCTGTTCCAGCATCGACTTAGCCGTGGATATCGAAACATTCTCAATGTCGGACGCATGCGTGTTCAGCGGATTTTGCGCTGTGCGAGCGGCTAGCTCCAATTCTTTGCGATGTTGCGCCAACAACAATTCTGCCCGTTCGCGAAATTCGGTGTCCGATACCGGGCTTTGCAGAAAATCGGTCGCGCCGGCGTCCAGTGCGCTGATCCGGCATTCACGGTCCTGACGCGCGGTGATGATGATGGCGGGAATATACGAGCCGCTGGTTTTGGCCCGCACCGCTCGGATAAATTCCGCGCCGTTTAAATCGGGCATGCGATAGTCAACGATCAACAGGTCAGCGTCATTTTTATCGAGATATTCCAAAGCCTCCAAAGCGTTTTGGAAACAAGTGGCGGAATATTCCGGACCCATCATGGCAACGAACTGCGCATATATCCGCAGATTTGTGGCCCGATCGTCAACTATGACAATGCGCGCGTGCATGGATTTTCCCTAAGCTGACAAGGTCAAGGAATGGTTAACGCGGCGTTGGGGAATAGGCTTTGTCTGTTACAAGTGCAGTGGCCGAAATAGGGCAGGCGGAGGAGGTTATAATGGCTGGTCGGGAAGAGAGGATTCGAACCTCCGGCCCCCGCCTCCCGAAGACGGTGCTCTACCAGGCTGAGCTACTCCCCGACCGATATGCGATGCCATTACATCCTATATCGCCCATATAGCGGCGTCCGAAAGCATTCAAGATGGATTATGTTGTTGATGCCGGTTGCCAGAATCATCTGTCCGGCTTAGCCCCTTGTTATGGCCGAACAACATTATGAGCAGCAATATCTGGATTTAATGCGCCGCATATGGACCGAAGGCACCGTGCAGCATGACCGAACGGGCGTCGGGACCAAAGCGCTGTTCGGGGCGCAAATGCGCTTCTCATTGGCCGATGACGCTATTCCATTGTTAACCACGAAAAGAGTTTTCTGGAAAACAGCCGCACGCGAAATGCTGTGGTTCCTGACGGGAAACACAAATATTCGGCCATTGTTGGTCAACAAAGTGCGGATATGGACCGATTGGCCGCTGGCCCATTATCGGCAGGAAACGGGCGACGATATATCTCAGGATGATTTTGAAGCCAGGATTGTGGCGGATGAGGAATTTGCCCTGAAATGGGGCGATCTGGGGCCAGTTTATGGGAAGCAATGGACCGATTGGCCGCGCTATGAACAGTCAGGGTCCGACAGCGAGGGGCCGTTATACCGCCGGTTATCGCAAGGCATTAATCAGGTCGCAGCTTTGGTGGAAAGCTTGAAAAATAATCCCGCTTCGCGGCGGCATATTATTGAAGGTTGGAATGTCGCCGAACTCGATCAAATGGCGCTGCCCCCGTGCCACAAAACATATCAGTTTCAGGTCGCGGATGGGAAGCTGAATGGTTTGCTGTTCCAGCGTTCTTGCGATTTGGGGCTTGGTTTTGCCTTTAATGTATTTTCCGCGAGCTTATTGATCCGGATGTTGGCACAGCAAGCAGGTTTGCAGCCGGGCGATTTCATCTGGCAAGGCGGAGATGTTCATTTATACATCAACCATGCAGAGCTGGTTGAAGAGCAGCTGTCCCGCACCCCATCGGGCGCGCCCAAATTGCGTATTTTGCGAAAAGCAGATAGCATCTTTGATTATAGCATCGAAGATTTTGCCGTTGAGGATTATGTCCCGCAGGCCCATATTTCTGCGCCAGTGGCTGTTTAGGTCAGGTTGGTTGACCTAAATCGGAAATTGAAATAAAATAACAATCGTTGCTAATATCGTGGCGCGAGTCGGATTGGCTCGCCGCCCGTTTTGGAGAGAGACGATGGCCCATGGACAGCGCGGCAATCTGCCGCCTTTGCAGTTGCATGTTCCCGAACCAAAATATCGCCCCGGGGACGAGGCGGATTTCAGCGATATTGAGGTGCCCGAGATTGACGCATTGCCGCGCCCTGACGAAGGGTGCCATCCGTCGGAATTAAGCGCCTATAGCTACGGTCTTGTCCGCGTACTCGATTTTGACGGTGCCGCGAAGGGTGGCTGGAATCCCCATTTGGATGCAGACGTGCTGCGGGTGATGCTGCGCAATATGATTCTGCTACGTGCTTTTGACGACCGCATGTTTCGGGCACAGCGTCAGGGCAAAACCAGCTTTTACATGAAATCCACGGGCGAAGAGGCAACATCGGTCGCGACCACCATGGCGCTCGATAAGGATGATATGTGCTTTCCCAGCTACCGCCAGCAAGGGATTTTGGTCACGCGCGGCTATTCGCTGACCCAGATGATGAACCAGATTTATTCGAATAGCGGTGACCATTTGAAGGGGCGGCAATTGCCGATCATGTATTCCGCCCCCGATCATGGATATTTCAGCGTGTCGGGCAATTTGACCACCCAATATCCGCAAGCCGTAGGTTGGGCCATGGCATCGGCGTCTAAAGGCGATAGCCGCATTGCGGCGGTATGGTGCGGCGAAGGGTCAACGGCGGAAGGGGATTTCCACAGCGCAATGACTTTTGCCGCCGTTTACAATGCGCCGGTCGTGATGCAAATTGTGAATAACCAATGGGCGATTAGCAGTTTTTCGGGATTTGCCGGTGCAGAACGGACAACCTTTGCCGCGCGGGCGGTGGGTTACGGCATCGCCGGCCTGCGCGTTGATGGCAACGATCCGCTCGCCGTCTATGCCGCGATGCGATGGGCCGCGGACCGGGCGCGGACGAATAACGGGCCGACGCTGATCGAATATTTCACTTACCGCGCAGAGGGGCACAGCACGTCGGACGATCCGCACGCATACCGTGCGGCGCAGGAATTTGCCAAATGGCCGCTGGGCGATCCCGTGGAGCGATTGAAACAGCATTTGTTCGTGATCGGTGAGTGGGATGAAGACCGTCATGCGGCGCAGGCGGCGGAGCTGACCGACCTGGTTAAGGCAAAGCAGAAAGAGGCGGAAAAGAACGGGACGCTGGGCCATGGGCTTCATCATCCGTTTGAATCGATGTTCGAAGATGTGTTTGAAGAACAACCTTGGCATTTGCAGGAACAATGCGCACAAATGCTGGATGAACAGCGCGCCAAATTCGGCCCGGATTGGGAGCCGAAATAATGGCCGAACAGAATTTCAAAACAATGAATATGATCGAGGCGATTAACAGCGCGCTCGACATAATGCTGACCACGGATCCCGATGTTGTCATCATGGGGGAGGATGTCGGCTATTTTGGCGGCGTATTCCGCGCGACCGCTGGGCTGCAGCATAAACATGGCAAGACGCGCGTATTCGATACACCGATTAGCGAATGCGGAATTGTTGGGGTCAGCGTCGGCATGGCGGCCTATGGCCTGCGCCCGGTGCCGGAGATACAGTTTGCCGACTATATCTATCCCGGTCTTGATCAACTGGTGAGTGAGGCAGCGCGGATGCGTTACCGGTCGGCGGCGGATTATATCTGCCCCATGACGATCCGCTCCCCCTTTGGCGGCGGGATTTTTGGCGGGCAAACACATAGCCAGTCACCCGAAAGCCTATTCACCCATATGTCCGGTGTGAAAACGGTTATTCCGGCGACACCCTATGATGCCAAAGGGCTGCTGATCGCGGCGATTGAGGATAATGATCCGGTTGTCTTTTTCGAACCCAAACGCATTTATAACGGACCGTTTACAGGCTATTATGACCGTCCGGTCGAACCATGGTCCAAACATAGCGCGAGCGCGGTGCCCGAAGGGTATTACCGCATCGATCTGGGCAAAGCATCGGTGGTACGCGCTGGTGAGGCGATGACCATCCTGACCTATGGCACGATGGTTCATGTGGTGGCAGCGGTGGTGGCCGATCAGGGCGTGGATGCAGAAATTATCGACCTGCGGACTTTATTGCCGCTGGATATTGAAACGATCGAAGCATCGGTGAAAAAAACCGGACGCTGCATGGTGGTGCATGAGGCAACGCGGACCAGCGGTTTTGGCGCGGAGCTTGCGGCGCTGGTGCAGGAACGCTGCTTCTATCATCTAGAGGCGCCGGTCGAGCGGGTGACGGGTTTCGACACGCCCTATCCGCATAGTTTGGAATGGGCCTATTTCCCCGGACCCATTCGCATTGGAACGGCAATGCAAAAGATTATGAAGGATTAACGCGATGGCAAAATTCATATTCAACCTGCCCGATATTGGCGAAGGCATTGCCGAGGCGGAGATTGTCGCTTGGCATGTCAAAATAGGCGACCGGATCGAAGAAGATCAGGCCATTGCCGATATGATGACCGACAAAGCGACGGTGGAAATGGAAAGCCCGGTGTCGGGCGTCGTGAAAGCTGTTGCAGGGGACGAAGGCGATATTATCCCGATCGGATCGATGCTAGTCGAAATAGAGACAGATGGAGAAGGAGATGCGGAAGAGCCGGTGTCGGCGGATGCTGTGGACGAGGAGGTACCAGCTGACGCGCCAAAAGCTGCTGCCCCAGAAACTGACGTCATAGCGTCAGAAAAATCGGCAGAACGCAAAAGTGACGTCATGGTATCACCTGCCGAAAAGCCAGTGCCAGAGCCAGTCTTAACGGGTGAGGCGGAGTTGGGCCTTGGTGCGCACCAAGCGCCCGCCAAAGTCACCGCATCGCCGGCGGTCCGGGCGCGAGCGAAAGATTTGGGGGTCGATTTGACAGCTGTGAAAGCACTGGGCAATCATGTGCGCCACGCCGATCTGGACGCTTATTTGACCTATGGCGCGGGGCAGGGGTACCGGCCTGCGGGGGCGACAGCGAAGCGTCCAGATGAAACGATAAAAGTCATCGGAATGCGCCGCCGGATTGCCGAAAATATGGCCGCTTCGAAACGCCATATCCCTCATTTCACCTATGTCGAAGAGATGGATGTTACCGCATTGGAAGCGATGAGAGCGGATTTGAACGCCAATAGGGGCGAGCGGCCCAAGCTGACGATGCTGCCGTTGCTGATAGTGGCAATCTGTAAAGTCATTCCTGATTTTCCGATGATCAACGCGCTATATGATGACGAAGCGGGCGTCGTGACGCGTCATGGCGCAGTGCATCTGGGTATCGCGGCGCAGACGGATGCGGGGTTAATGGTGCCGGTTATACGCGACGCGCAGGACAAGAATATATGGCAACTGGCCGATGAAATCGCGCGGCTGGCAGAGGCTGCTCGCAATGGCAGCGCGACGAAGGATGAGCTGTCCGGTTCTACCCTTACTGTGACGTCTTTGGGGCCATTGGGGGGGATTGCCACCACGCCTGTCATAAACCGTCCAGAAGTGGCGATAATCGGCCCTAACAAGATCGTGGAACGCCCGATGTTTGTCGGTGATGTGATAGAGGCGCGGAAATTGATGAATCTGTCCATCAGTTGCGATCACCGCGTCGTTGATGGCTACGACGCGGCGAGCTTTGTCCAAGCGCTCAAAAAGCTGATAGAGACGCCGGTGCTGCTTTTCGCAGATTGAGCCAGCAGAAAAAACGCCCAAGCCGTGATGGCAAAGGACGCGACAATATATCCGTTCAGCATCCGCCAAATGCGAACACCGATTTCTGCTCCGTCAGCGAAACGGCGCATCATATGGGACCGGCGGCATCAGCGAAATGCCATTGTCCCTGCTCACGAACCTATGTCAGCGAAACATCGGTCCTGCATATGGCAACCGGCTCAACCCGGCTGCTTCCTTGCGCCCGCCGCACAGCGATGCGGCGGGCGAGGCGAGTCCATTAAAACTGTAGTCCAGCTAGGCTTTCCTGGTCGAATTTCAGTTTCAGGGTCACAAACGGGCCGCTTCTGGTGTAGCGGCTTTCTTCAAAATCGCGGTCAGCGAAACCGACGATATTATAGCCGAGCGAGATATTGGCATTTTCAAACGGTGCCACGGTGATTGCAGGGCCGCCCGAATAGGCGATGTTGCTGCCGTTGCTGCCGATCCGGACGGTCGCTTGTCCGCCAATATCGGCCACTTTGCTTAGGTCGAAACGGAAATCAGCGCCAATGACATTGCTCCATCCTTCGACATCGTCTGCGCCGATCTTTTCGGAAGCATAGCGCGTGCCCCAGAAAAGCGAATATTCGCCGCGTTCGAAATAATTGCCATCTTCGCTGCCCAAAATATCGTCGTCGCGCCCCTTGGGCGTATAGTTCACCGACAGGCTGTTGATAATCCGGCGTGAGGTCGCATCACCGTCGATCGTCAAGCCAACGCCGCCAATTGGACCAGGCAAGCCGGAAATGGCTCCGCGAACCGCGTCATGGCGCAATTCCAATTTGTTCAAAAACGCCCAGTCGCTGCTCGACGGGCGGTGTGCCCAGCTTATTTCCGCAGCGGCGCTTTCGGTTGACGCGCCAACAGATTGTTCTGCCTTTAACCAGCTAAACGCACCTGCAACCGCCTGACCTTCGCCAATGCGGCGCAATATGGCCGAGGTGAAGCCGTAACGGTTGACGGTCTCCCCGTCGCGATATTCGGCCCGGCCGGTCCAGCTCCATTTTTCGTCCCGGTAGGTTGCCCCAGCAGTCAGCGCAGTGAAATCTTCGGTTAAGCTGCTATCGGATCCCAAAAATCCGCCCGATGCAACAGGCTGCAATGGGTTCAGCACATCGCCGCGGTCAATTCCGCTTAAGGTTTTATTGCCGTCTACCGATAGGTCGACCGACCATTTGTCGTTAATCTTAAAAGATTGTGCCAAGCCATAGGCGGCAAAGGTGCGGGGACCATATTCGCCAATATCCTGTTGGTTGGCGCTCGCCAATATACGGCCGCCAGCCCACGGCGCGAGATCAAAGCCGAGCCGTGCGGTACGCGCATCGATATTTTCGCCCTTCGCAATTTCATAGCTGCCGATCAGCTGTATGTCCCGCGCAACGGAATACCGTGCGCTCAATGTGTGACGGGCAGGGAAGTCGATGCTTTCATCCTGTCCGCCCAAGGCAAATTCGGTTTGCGCACCCAGTTCCAATTTATTGTCGAACAATTTTTGCGATGCCGCCAGTTTGGCGATTGTCGACTTATTCACCGAACCATCATCGAGCCGGTCATTCGCATGGGTCAACCCGGCGCGCAGGGTGGTATCGTCCTTGCGATATTCCAACTCGCTACCCGCGGCGCGGCGGCGGGCATCGGTGTCGAGATATTCTTCTTGATAAGCCAGTGCAGCGATGCTGAGATTGTCGTTCAGGCGCAAACGGGCATCGACGCCATATTTGCGGGTACCAATTTCGCTGCGATTTTGTTGACCAACGCCAAAGCGCGCTTCTTGTTCGCGCACATAAGCAAGTATGTCGACCGTGCCGGTGTGATGTTCGGCCTCCACCAACCATGCATTCGCCCGGCCGGCATCGCCATTGGCGCTGCCACTATTAGCTTTGCCATCGGAGCCGGCAAATTCAGCACGGATTTCGGTCGAAGTGGTAGGTGCATAGCGCACGTCGATACCAGCCAGATTGGTCTTATCGCTGTCGGTTTCATCGTGGATCGCGGTTGCACCAATATGCAGTTTTTCGTCTTTGCTGTTCCAACGCACGCGTCCGCCTGCGTTGTTGACGCGTTGGCCGATACCGTCAACTTCATATTCGGCGATAATGAATTGCGGATTGAGGCCGCTGTCACGTGACAGGATGGGGGAGCGGAAAATCAATGTTCCGGCCAGATAATCGATATCATAATCAATATGGCGCACCAGCGTTGTTTCATCGACAATCCGGTCGGACCGCAGACGGTCGCGGGTTTGCAGGGTGATACGTTCACTATTCGCCAATATGTCGCGGCTGGACAGTGCATAGGGACCGGTCAGGCCATTGCCCTGAATTTCTTCGCGGCGATAGCGATAAGGCGTATCGGCACCAAAAATCTGAGCGGATAACTGATCGCTGCGATATTCGGCTTTGATACCGTTATAACTGCGTTGATACCGGGCGAGTTCGGGTTCATCGATACCCGTCGCATAATCACCAAACAGCGCATAAAATTGTGGCCGTTCCAGCTTCAGATACAAACGGCGGGTCGATGCCGCGTCATAGCGCTGTTCAGCGCGGTCGGCATAGATGGTGTAATAGCGGCGCGGATCGATGACACCGGCAAAGCGGGTCTCATCTTCTTTCTTGTCACTATCATAGGCGAGGGTGAGCAGCCATTTGCCGGACACGCGGCCTTTTGCATATAGCGCGATGCGGCCATCGACATTGATTTCGTCTTCATGCTGATCGGCCAAATCTTCCAAGCCGTCATTCAGTTTGTTGAAACCGATCGTGCCAGCGGCAAAACCAACCACGGTCCAAGGACGGTTGCCCGGATCGAGCCAGGTTTCGATGCGTTGCTGACGCTTGACCTTGCCATCGACGAAGTTGAAACCAATGCTGACCGTGCCCGACGCGGTTGTCGACTCCAGCTCGATATAGGCAATGCCGTCATCTCCGTTGACGCGCCATACCGGCGCGGCACGTTCCAACCCGGACAGTTGAGCCGCTTGCTGCGCATCGGCCTCTACCGCTGCGCGATAGGGATCGGTGACGCTGAAATCGCCAACTGAATCATGCTGGATCGGTTTGCCATTGCGGTCGGTCAATCGCACCGCGATGCGCGGACGCGTTACGCCATCGGCGCGCAAGACCGATAATTCTTTGATAAACTGAGCTTGGATGGGCGCGCCTGCATAATACACATTTTGGGTGAGCGTTTCGAGCAGCTTCTTATCGCTGTTCACAATGCGCGCGGTCAGCACATTGTTGCCCTCTTCAATATTGACGCCGCGCCAGATGCTGGCCCTTATACTGCCATCGGAATTTTTCTTTTGCCCGTCATAATTGAGTGGATCGACCGCTTTACCGTTGACCAGCAGCTCCACGCGCTCGCCTTCGGCATGTTTTACAACGATGCGGATGGCGCGGACACGCGGGTTATGGTCGGTTCCCGGGAATAGGAACGCACGGCCCGGCCCTTGATCTTTCAACCAGTCGGTGTTGGAACCGGCGGCATCCTGATCCGACATGGCCGTAGGAATCGGTTTCACATCTGCTGCAATTTGCGCACGGGCTTCTGTCTTGCGGCTGCGGAAATCGGCGCGTTTCAGGCTGCCGCCGCGGCCTTCAACAAAGCGCGAAATGGCGCTGCCTGCGCTGCGGGTATTCTGCGTGCAATTCACTGGCTCCTGATCCAGCGGGAAGCTGCCAGGATCGACTTGAACCACATGGATGCCGGGAATGATGCCTTCAAAATGGTACCGGCCATCGGCGTCGGTAACGGTATATGTTCCGTCCTCCAACATGACGCGCACGCCGGGGATACCGGGGGCGTTATTGGGATCAAGATTGCATCCGCCTTCGGTCACTCGGCCAATGATCGTCATCCGTTCACTAATCCCGTCGCGAACAATGCGGATGGGTGCGTCAACCGTGTCACTGACCGCACCGCGAGCGTCGCGTGCAGACGCCAGGTTGATGGCATTGCCCGGGCGCGCATCCTGACGCACTTCGGCAAGATAGGATATGATACCCGATTGACCGCCGCCCAAAGAGGGCAGGGTCACGGAGAAATTGGAGCCGTCGGCGGCAACGATAGGTATAATGCTTGCGCCCTGATAACGAACGCTATTCTGGCGTAGGCGCAGCTCGCGCGGCAATTGATCGGTCACAGTGATTGCGGCGCTGGCGCGGGCGGGATCAGGGTTGCTGACCTGTATCCGATATTGCACGACATCGCCGGGCATCGCATTTTGTGTTGAGGTCGATTTGCTGATCGTCAACGCGCCGCCGGGCCGGTCCAACGGCACGTCAATGCGCACGGGGGCAGGATCATCCAAGGTGATGACACCGCCATAGGATCCATCGACAATGGCAAATGCGCCTCCATCTGGACGCGTTAAAGCCGCCAATTCGGCGGGCGTTGCAACCGATGGATGCGTATATGGCGCAGGCGGAACTATCACCAGCCGGTAATCGCCGCGCCTTAAGAAGGGGAAGCGATAAAATCCGGTCGGGAAATTATACACGTTGCCGCCGCTGTCGGTTACAGTGCTTCCCACGATCACCGAATTGGGGAAATCGGACACACCATCATCGCCAAAAACCTGCGCCGGAACGCCGGTATTTGCATCGACAATGGTGACCCTTGTTCCTTCCACCGGAACGCCATTGGCACTATCGAAGGTCAAGCCGAAGGGATCGACCAAAATGTCGACTTCGCCGGTTCCTATGTCAGTGCCAGTGCTGTTATCGTCCAATTCGACGCGCAATTCGTCGCCGGGACGCACGGAAAGAGTGCAATCGCCCTGAACCGGCGTGGCTGGAACCGCCGCCGTGTTAATGATTCCCCGAAAACGACCGCTATTCGCTTCGGATTCAATCAGGGTTATGCGCTCTCTGTCACCATTGGCTGTCGTAATGGTGACCTCAAACTGCTCAATCGCGCCAGGATCGGCGTTATGAACAGCATCATCGACCTGAATCACCAGAGGTTCGCCTGCTCTTATCGCTGTAGCAGGGACCAAGGAGGCCGGACTGGTCGAAGTTCCGGCAAAAGCGCCTCCCAATGTTACTGGGGTCGCTCCGTTATTTCCAATGCACTGGTTCGCGCCGAGATTCGCTGTCGTCGCGCCGGGGGCATTGGAAAAATGAAAAAGGCTAAGCGTGGCAGGTGGTCTGACCACTGGCTGCACCGAGATGTTCACGGTGTTCGATGGGCGGGACAGGGTATTTGGTCCAACGTCCCATTCGGCTAATGCCGTGTTGCTGATGATTTTTGGCGCGGACGCATTGGTTTGCGCCTGCGCAGCATTGTTGGCCGCAGGAAGCATAGTTCCTGCAGCCAACAATGCTGCGTATTGCATAAAAGATTTGGTTAATGCCTTCATGGCTGAAAAAGGCGGCTTTCGGCGGGAGCGGCGATTGGCCGATCCCCCGAAATGCCGCCTGTTCCTTATTAGTTGATCGTTACGCTGAACAAGAGAGCGCGTGACGCTCCGCCGGCGATATTGGCCAATGTTCCCGAAACAGTGTTCGAACCGAATTGCCCGCCATCTGCGTCGGCGCTAGAGTCGGTCGCGTTAGTTCCACCGGAGCAGGTTTGCGCCGCTCCTGGACTTGTCACGGTGCCATTGATCCTGATTGAGCCTGGAACATATGTCGTGTTGGCAGGAATAGCATCCGAGATGTTGATATTGCTTGCGGTTGCAGCGCCTGAGGCGTTGGCGACCGAGATGCAATATTCAACAGTTGCGCCCGGGATAGCTTTGAAATTCGAAGCACTGACCCCATCAGCGGTAACGCGGCTCGATTTGAACACGCTGAGCGCTGCGGCGGCAACGGTATAATCGTCGCTTGCAGCTTCAGAGTTATCGCGGCCTGGATCGGCAAAGATGGTTTCAACAACGGTCGGATCGTTAACCGTTGCATCGGTTGCGGCGGTGATGGTCGAACCATTGCTATTCCGCGCGCTGGCAGTTGCAGTCACACCTGCAATTTGACCATTGGTCGCCGAAGCAGGAATGTCACCGATAATCAAAACGGTAGTCGTGCCGGTATCTTGTGCCAAATTGTCGACGGTCAGCGTTGCGGTCGCAGGCGAGTCGCAAGCATTATCGTTATTCGCATCAAGGCAGATCAACAGATTGTTCAGGTTGAACGCATCGGTGCCGCGCGGTGTTGCGCCGCCGGTTACAATCTGACTTGGCGTTACGACAAAGTCGAGCACATCGTTCGAAGTGTTGGTCAATGTGAATGCCGTTATAGCGCCGGTTTGGTTGGCAGACACGTTTGTGGTGCCAACAGGGGTTTTTTCGGTAATCGTAAATAGGATTTTACGGTCAACCTTAAATGTGTTGGTCGCATTTGGCGGAGGCGTTTGTGTTACGCCGCCAACCTGAAACGTCACGCTAACGGTGTTGTTTACATCGGTACCGGCTGTTGTAGTAGCCATCGCAGGAGCCGAAGCCGCCGCAATTGCTGCAATTGCAACCGAAGTGCCGAGGAGTTTAAGCATACTGGTCATAGCTTTTTTCCTTCTTACTTACTGTGGATTGCCAGAAAAACCGCGGCAATCCGGGCGGTTTTGCGGTTATCTTACGATTCCACGAAAAATCAGCTTGCCGCCTGATCCGGCGGGTAAGGGCTGATTTAAATTCCAACGAATATGAGTGACGTCTGCCATCAATGCCGGACGAGATTTGCCTTCGGCATCCTCCACCCGAAGATTTGACAAAAAGCCCCAGCTTTTGCCGCCATCGATCGATACGGTTTCCAATCCGTCTGCTGTGCCGTTAAAGGCCACAGCCTTTGGCAATGGATTGGTGACGACAAATTTTTCCGCCGGTTTCACTCCGGCATTTTTGAACTTTACAACGAAAACGAGATTATCGCCTGGAGTGACCAATTTCGGTTCCTCCAATATGGTGGTAACTGTGCCGTCGGGTTTTTGCTTTGTCCGTTCAACAAACACGTCGCTCGACAGCTGTACCTGGCTCGCTGCATGAGCGGCTGACACCGGCAATATCGCGATAAATGGCGCGAAAATTGAGATAATTAGCTTCTTCATTGGATTACTACCCTGAATGTGACGGTCCTTGTTTCGCCTGCGGCGATATTTCTAACAGCTGCTCTTACCTGCGAACCGTTAAAATTCCCTTGATCGGTGTCGGCTGCATCGGTCAGAGTCGCTGCGTCCAAAGTGATGCTTCCGGGGACATATTGTGTGTCTGCGGGAATGGGGTCGGAAATGACGACATTGGTCAGGCTGCCCGAGCCGGTTATAGTCGCCACCAATGTGTAAGTGATGGTCGAACCCGGAACCGCCCGCGATCCCCCGAAAGGATCCGCGACTACCGCCGATTTCACTAAACTCAAAATTGCTGCTTGAACCGCTAAGAAACCGTTATCGTCCGCATCTGCGCCAGTCGTTCCGACAACTGCGTCACCGCCGCCGTTACCTGCACCGGTGAAGGTTGTGCCCGGAGCGCCGGTTCCGGTCGTCGCCGCGACAGAAAGCGAAACCTCTGCGCGGTTGCCGTCATTTACGGTGGCGGGCGTGCTGCTGATTACAAAAACGGTAATGCTCTGATCCGGTTGCAGCACAGGATCATTGGTTCCCGCGGTATAGACCGTATCGACACCTGGATCATAAACGCCATTGCCGTTGCTATCGAGCACGACATTTTGCAAGGCAGGATCAAAATCATCTCCAGCCACAGCCAAATTTGGGGTCAGCCGGAAAGCTTCTTCGCCATTGCCGGTGTTAGTTACAAGGAACCGTTGCACATTGGCGGTGGCGCCGGGGGAGCTTGGAATATCACCGGGGTCACTATTGGTGACTGTAACATCCAGCAATTCGTCGACCTTAATTACGACGAGGTTCGAATCAATCTGAATTGTGCCGCCCGGTGTCTCATAACTTGCCGTCGCCATATTCTCGATATCCGTACCCGCAAGGGTTCCCGCCGCAAAAGCAGGAGAAGCAAGGCACAGCCCGCCCATGATGGTTGCAGCCAACAAGCCCGCTTTGGCGGGACGTCCTGCTTTGTATCCGGGTGATATATGACCATTTATTTTCCACATAACGGAGCTTATGCCGGAATAAGGTCAATAAACCGTTAAATAGCTGTTCTTTGCTTTAACCAGCTAAGCCTATGAACATGCGTTATATTATCCAGATAAATGATGTAAATAGTCGTAACAACCTTGCCATCTGCGTGGCTTTGCCAAAACCACTGGCGGTTGTTGGTGATTTTTTGGTCTGATAAAATCAACGCGATTGCATTCTGTGTGTTGACAGAATCCCCCGCCGCTTCTAGTGCGCCCCCACCGCATGTTAGCGGGTGTAGCTCAGTTGGTTAGAGCGCCGGCCTGTCACGCCGGAGGTCGCGGGTTCGAGCCCCGTCACTCGCGCCATTGCCTTTTCGGTGATTGGCTTGCTTTATGTTGTTCTATTCAGACATCGGCGCTTTGAACTTTCCGGTTTCGATCCAAATGAGGAGCGGCTTCAGCGGTAACAGCCATATGATACCCGCAATCAGGTAAATGACCGATTGTACCAATATCGGTAATTTGCCAATCAATTCCCATTGGCTGACGACGATAACCGCCCATATGGTGATATAGGCCATGATGAGCAGGACCCCCGCTGGCTTTCGCCAACTGGGCTTATAAGTTTCGGGTTCATTCATCGGGTTATCCATTCTTTTTCGGTTAATATCGCGTCCAAGGGCATGTCCCATGGATCAGCGGGCAGAAAATCGTGTTCTTGCACCGACCATGCAAGGCCGATTGCGGTGCTATCACTCAATAAACTAAGCGCTCGGTCATAATGGCCAGCGCCTTGCCCCAAACGGTTGAGACTGCGGTCAAAGGCGACGAGCGGGACGATGACAATGTCGGGATGAATGATGGCTGCTTCGCTGTCCGGCTGTTGCAGGTTAAATGGCCCATCATAGAGCGGATCCCCCGGCCGCCATGCCAAAAACTGCATGGGTGCGGCCTTGCCCGTGACATACGGAAGCGCGGTGCGGCAGCCGATGTCTGCGGCATAGGTCAGCAGCCGAGCCGGGTCCGCTTCGGATGGTAGAGGGATGAAAGCCGCAACCGATTTATCAGGCTGAAACAGGTTTTTGATGGGGCTGGGCACGGCGGAAAATGCCAACTCTTTATCCTGCGGCGACAGGCGAACGACATATTCTTCTCTTTTTTGGCGATATTGGCGGCGTAACGCATCTTTATCTGCCAATATATCCATAACGCCTCTTTTTGGTAAAATCGGTCAGATTAAAGTGGCGGAACCGCCATGGTCGTTTCCCGGAATATCCTCTGACGCCAAAAACGCCAGGTGGGGGCCATATGCACCGGTCCCCAATGCGAAAGAGTGGACCGGACAGGGACAGCTCCCTTAGATAGTGAATCGCCTCAGGGATGTTCTCATCAGTTCGTGCCGGGTAGCCCCGCCAATAACTATGTAAGCCTTGGCAGGTTAATTCTCAAGCCTGTTTGCGATAGTTTCCAACCGCTCGGCCATTTTCTCGATCGTCATAGCGGCTTGTTCCACCGCAAGATCATTGTGAACGGGAGCAGAAGTCGGGGGCGCAGCAGCCGACTGTGCCTGCGCTAGACTATCCTGTAATTTGTCAGCTAGCAGTAAGGATGCAAATAAAAGCTGACGGCTCTCATTCAACCCGCCTGCGGACCCAACCGCTTCGCGGGCCATTTCATCAACCAGCATTCCCAGCGATTTCAAACGCTCTTCTTCACCATCTTGGCATGTGACGATATATTCCCGGCTCGCAATATTCAAGCGGACGTCGGCCATTATGCTGCCTCGCTTTGCGCGATCAAATGATCGAGGTCGGCCAGAACCGCCCGCGTTTCGGCTTTCAACTTGTCATATTTGGCCGATAATTCGTCATTAGGCGGGGTCACGCCGCGTGGCTGCACCGACGCCTGCTCCAGCTTTGACAAAGCCCGTTCCATGCGGCCTATCGCCAGAATAAGTCTTTCGTTAGACATAAGATAAACCTTTCAACTGTCGGTATTTAGCAGAATTGCGCCTGCAAGCAAATGACGTTTTGACGCCGTGACGTCACTTTTCGGTTTTCGGTTGGAAAATGGGGAAAAAGCTTGCTTCGTCACTTGACGCTGGCCGCGATGACTAGCAAAGCAATCCCGAAAATGGCGACTCGAAAATGCGGGCCGCCGCCCATCCATGCCAGTAATTTCTTTTCTGGCTAATTTGAAGTAGCAGGGGATACTATATGACTGTCAGTGAACGGCAGATGGCCAATGCAATCAGGGCGCTGGCTATGGACGCCGTGCAAGCCGCGAATAGCGGTCATCCGGGCATGCCGATGGGAATGGCCGATGTGGCGACGGTGTTGTATAAAGATTATCTGAAATTCGACCCCGCTGCGCCCAAATGGGCCGATCGTGACCGTTTCGTGTTGTCGGCGGGCCATGGTTCGATGCTGGCATATGCTACGCTGCATTTGGCGGGATATGCTGCGCCGACTATCGATGATATCCGAAACTTCCGCCAATTGCATAGCCCATGCGCTGGCCATCCCGAAAATTTCGAGCTGGATGGCGTTGAGGCCACGACCGGCCCGCTGGGGCAGGGGCTTGCCATGGCGGTTGGCATGGCGATTGCAGAGCGGCATTTGAACGCCGTTTTCGGCGACCAGTTGGTCGATCACCGGACTTGGGTGATTGCCGGTGACGGCTGCTTGATGGAAGGCATCAACCACGAAGCCATCGGGTTGGCCGGAAATCTGAATCTGGGCAAACTAATCGTGCTCTGGGATGACAATAATATCACCATCGACGGCGCGGTTGACCTGTCGTCTTGTGAAGATATTGCCGCGCGCTATGCGGCTACCGGCTGGCATGTTGAAAGCTGTGACGGGCATGATTTTGCGGATATTCGCCGCGCCATTGATGCGGCCATTGCTGATAACCGGCCATCACTCATTGCTTGCAAGACAATCATCGGCAAAGGTGCTCCTAACAAGCAAGGCACCTCAGCGACCCATGGTGCAGCTTTGGGCGCGGATGAGGTTGCCGCTGCCCGTGTAGAAATAGAATGGCCGCATGCACCATTTGAGATACCAGCCGATATCGCCGCTGCATGGAAAGCGGCTGGAGAGCGTAGCAAAGTGGTGCATCAGGAGTGGAAAAATCGTTTAGAATCAGCGTCCAATAAGGATGACTTCACGCGGCGTATGAATGGTATATTGCCCGGTGATCTGGAGATACAGGCTTATTTGGATCAGCTGCTCACCGACGCACCGAAAGTGGCAACGCGCAAAGCAAGCGAGATGGCGCTGAATATCCTAACGGCATCGCTGCCTGACATGGTGGGCGGATCGGCGGATTTGACAGGTTCAAACAATACCAAAACTCCTTCGACTAAAACACTGGATAAAAACGATTATGCTGGGCGATATGTCAATTATGGCATCCGCGAATTCGGTATGGCAGCGGCGATGAATGGGATGGCGCTGCATGGCGGCATTATCCCTTATGGCGGCACATTCTTGGTCTTTGCTGACTATGCGCGCGCAGCTATCCGATTGTCGGCCGTTCAACGTATTCGCGCGATTTATGTGATGACGCATGACAGCATCGGCCTTGGCGAAGATGGCCCGACCCATCAACCCGTCGAACATTTGCAAAGCCTGCGCGCTATGCCAAATCTGTTGGTTTTTCGTCCCGCTGATGTGGTTGAGACGGCGGAATGCTGGATGTTGGCGGTGTCGCATAGCACCGGGCCATCGTTATTGGCGCTCAGCCGGCAAAATCTGCCGATGGTGCGCAGCGATGTGAGCGAAAATCTGTGCGCTAACGGCGCATATCGTTTGAAATCAGCTGTTGCCCGCCGCAAAGCTGTTTTGCTGGCTACGGGATCAGAAGTGGAAATCGCGTTGGCAGTCGCGCAGCAGCTTGAAACCAGCGGGATTGGGACCGACGTCGTGTCGATGCCTTGCACGCAATTATTCGATGCGCAGGATTCGGCCTATCAATCCGATATCCTTGCCTCAGACGCGCTGATTGTCTCAATAGAGGCGGGAACGACATTTGGATGGGAACGCTATACTGGCCGAGACGGATTGCGGTTTGGCGTCGACAGTTTTGGTGCTTCTGCCCCAATTGATAGTCTTTACGATCATTTCGGCCTGACCGCCGATAAGATTGCACCGCAAATCATCAGCAGATTAAATCAATAATATAATTCCGGATCATCCCCTTAGGAGAAGCAAATGTCTGTAAAAGTTGCAATTAACGGTTTTGGCCGGATAGGCCGTCTTGTCGCTCGTGCGATTTTGGAACGCGATGATGACAATTTTGAACTGGTTGCGATCAATGATCTGGCCGATACAGAGGCCAATGCGTTGCTGTTCAAATATGATAGCACCCATGGCCGCTTCCCAGGCGAAGTGACGACTAACGGCAATAAAATCGTCGTGAATGGCAAAGAAATCGCGGTGACGCAGGAGCGCAATCCCGCCGATTTGCCGCATGGCGAAATGGGCATAGACATTGTCTTGGAATGCACTGGCTTCTTCCAATCACTCGAAGCCTCGCAGCCGCATATCGATGCAGGCGCCAAACGCGTCCTTATCTCTGCACCTGCAAAAGGGGATTTGAAAACAGTTGTTTATGGCGTGAATCATGACGTTTTGACGTCAGATGACATTATCGTTTCGAATGCCAGCTGCACGACCAACTGCCTCGCGCCTGTGGCAAAGGTCCTGAATGATCTGGTTGGCATCGAACGCGGCTTCATGACCACCGTTCACAGCTACACCAATGACCAGCGGATGCTGGATCAGATGCACAGCGATATGCGCCGTGCACGGGCAGGGGCGCTGAATATGATTCCCACCACGACCGGCGCGGCGCGGGCGGTTGGACTTGTATTGCCGGAATTGAACGGGAAATTGGACGGCAGCTCGGTGCGGGTTCCCACGCCCAATGTCAGCTTGGTTGACCTAGTATTCACGCCGGGCCGCGAAACGAGCAAGGACGAAATTAACGCCGCGCTGAAAGCTGCGGCCGAAGGCCCGATGAAGGGTGTGCTCGCCTTTGAAACGCTGCCTTTGGTTTCCTCCGATTTCAATCATCAACCGGCAAGCTCAACCGTTGACAGCCTGGAAACCGCCGTCATGGACGGCAAATTGGTGCGGGTGGTTAGCTGGTATGACAATGAATGGGGCTTTTCCAACCGCATGATTGATACTGCCAAGGTTATGGCAAGCTTTCTTTAAGGAACCGGCTTATGGCCTTCAAAACTCTCGATGATCTGGGCGATGTTGCCGGTAAACGGGCCTTGGTCCGGGTCGATTTGAACGTACCTTATGCCGATGGGCGAGTGACCGATGATATGCGGCTGCGGGCGATCATACCGACCGTCGCTGAATTGGCAGATAAAGGCGCGAAAATATTGCTTCTGGCGCATTTTGGCCGCCCGAAAGGTGCGAAGCATAGCGAAATGTCGCTGTCGATGATCGTTGAGACCTTGCAGGCTGTTTTGGGCCGTGAAGTGATGTTCGTGCCGGAAATAGCGGGGCCTGTGGTTGAACAGTCGGTGGGCATATTGGGCAATGGCGATGTGGCCGTGCTCGAAAATACTCGCTTTTACCCCGGCGAAGAGGCGAATGATGCGGACTTAGCTAAGGCGGTTGCGGCCAATGGCGATTTTTACGTCAATGACGCATTTTCGGCGGCGCACCGGGCTCATATGTCAACCGACGGGCTGGCACGCATCCTGCCGGCCTATGCTGGGCGATCAATGGAAGCGGAACTGAAGGCGCTCGAAGCGGCGCTCGGCAACCCCGAACATCCCGTGGCCGCAGTCGTTGGCGGAGCTAAGGTTTCAACTAAGCTGGACGTTCTCCACAATCTGGTGACAAAGGTCGATCACCTGATCATCGGCGGCGGGATGGCCAACACATTTCTGGCGGCGCGCGGTGTCGATGTGGGTAAATCGCTATGCGAGCATGACCTGACCGAAACGGCCTCGGCTATATTGGATGCGGCGGACGGCGCCAATTGCACGGTGCATTTGCCTTATGACGTCGTGACGTCACCCGAATTTCGCGCAAATCCGCCTGTAAAAACAGTGAATGTGCATGAAATTGGGGCGGATGATATGGTGCTTGATATCGGCCCTGCGGCCGTCGAAGCGCTTGCCGATGTGCTCAAAACCTGCCGCACTTTGGTCTGGAACGGTCCGCTGGGGGCATTTGAAATGGAACCGTTTGATGTGGCTACCGTGTCGCTCGCCCGAACGGCGGCGGCGCTGACCAAGGAAGGCTCGCTTATTTCTGTTGCGGGCGGCGGTGATACGGTTGCCGCGCTCGCCCATGCAGGGGTGCAGGATGATTTCACCTTTGTATCTACCGCAGGCGGAGCGTTTCTGGAATGGATGGAAGGTAAGCCCCTGCCGGGCGTCGAAGCATTGTCGAAGTAGGTGAGTTTAATCGTTGCCGATTGGTCTGTGCCGGATCGGGAAATGACAACGAAAGACACAGAAAATCCCTGATTTCTGCGGGTTTGGCGGTTGATTTGCTGCATGATGCTGGTTAAGGCCTGCCGCAAATCAACGCGGCCTTATGCTGGCCAGTATACGGGATGATTTCATGCAAAAATCCGAAATGATGAATAAAATCGAACGCAGCACTGGTTTCATCGCTGCGCTGGATCAGAGCGGCGGTTCGACCCCCAAGGCGCTCGCGGCTTATGGAATTGGCGCAGATGCATTTGCGAATGAGGATGAAATGTTCGCGCTGATCCATGAAATGCGCGTTCGGATAATGATGTCACCGGCCTTTGATGGCGACAGGATTTTGGGCGCTATCTTATTTGAAAAAACGATGGACGGCGAAGCTGCTGGTCAAAGCGTTCCGGATTATTTGAAATCCAAAGGCATAGTGCCGTTTTTGAAAGTCGACCAAGGCCTGGAAGAAGAGGCAAACGGCGTGCAATTGATGAAGCAAATGCCAGCGTTGGACGCTCTGCTGCAGAAAGGCGGAGCAAAAGGCGTATTCGGCACCAAGATGCGTTCTGTTATCAATCTCGCCAACAGGGACGGTATCTCCGCAATTGTGAAACAGCAATTTGACGTGGCGATGCAGATCATCAGCCACGGCCTGATGCCGATCATCGAACCGGAAGTGAATATTAAAAGCGCCGAGCGCGGCGGTGCGGATGCGATATTGCAGGATGAACTTCGGCAAGCATTAGATAAGCTGCCCGAGGATAAACAGGTCATGTTGAAATTATCGATCCCCGAACAGTGTAATTTATATACTGATTTGATCCGCCACCCACGCGTCCTCCGTTTAGTGGCGCTTTCCGGCGGTTATTCAACGGATGAGGCATGTCAATTACTGGCGGAAAATAGCGGGATGATCGCCAGTTTCAGCCGCGCGTTACTGGAACGGTTACAGCATAGCCAAAGCGATGCTGAATTTAACGCTGCATTGGATAGCGCCATCCAGCAAATTTACGACACATCAAAAACCTAGAGAATCGCGCAGCTTCCGGTTAGAGGGCGCAAATGGAAAAGATTCCCTGCCAGTTGTATTTGATCTCGCCGCTTGAAGTGGGCGGTGATTTTCCCGAAGCGTTACGCGCTGCATTGTCTGCTGGGCCGGTGGCGGCATTTCAATTTCGTGTGAAGGGCATCGACAACCATGCCGCAGCGCGGCTTGCGGCCCCATTGCAGGAAATATGCGCCGAATATGATGTGGCTTTCATCGTCAATGACAATGTCGCGCTCGCCAAGAGATTGAAAGCCGACGGGGTCCATCTGGGGCAAAGCGACGGCGATGTGAGAGAGGCGCGGCTCGAGTTAGGGGCGGAGGTTCAAATCGGTGTCACATGCCACAATAGCCGCCATCTGGCGATGGAGGCAGGTGAGGCGGGTGCAGACTATGTCGCCTTCGGAGCCTTTTATCCGACTAAGACGAAGGCGACGGAATATGTGGCCGACCCTGAAATACTGCAAATCTGGTCCAAATTTATGGAGATACCTTGCGTTGCTATTGGCGGCATCACACCTGACAATGCAATGGCGTTGGTTGATGCCGGTGCGGACTTTCTGGCGGTGAGCGGCGGCGTGTGGCAATATCCCGGTGGTGCAGCGGCGGCGGTGAAAGCTTTTCACGCTGTGCTTGCCTAAGCCGCGTTGCGCCGCTAAAGGCCCCTCCAACGGCGTGTCTTGCGCCATGCTCTTTCCAACTTTGAATAGCGAGTGGTCTCCATGAAAATCAGCGGCGTTGATATCCGTCCCGGCAATATAATCGAATATGAAAAAGGCCTGTGGAAGGTCGCCAAGATCCAGCATACGCAGCCTGGCAAGGGCGGCGCCTATATGCAGGTTGAAATGAAAAACCTGATCGACGGACGCAAAACCAATGTGCGTTTCCGCAGCGCGGATACGGTTGAAAAAGTGCGGCTTGATACCAAAGATTTCCAATATCTTTATGCCGAAGGTGACAACCTGGTTTTTATGGACAATGAAAATTACGAGCAGATTACTTTGGCCGCCAATATGCTGGGCGACGAAGTTGCGTTTTTGCAGGATGGTATGCAAGTGACCTTGGAGCTCTATGACGAGCGGCCTATTTCGGTGCAATTGCCCGATCAAATTGAAGCTGAAATTGTGGAGGCGGACGCGGTAGTGAAGGGGCAGACTGCTTCTTCCAGCTATAAGCCAGCCATACTCGACAATGGCGTGCGCGTTATGGTGCCGCCCTTTATCGGAGCCGGAACGCGCATCATCGTTGATGTCTATTCCAAGGAATATGTAAAGAAAGCGGAATAGTCCGATGGTTGCCCATTCTGGCATTATGACAATGATGGACCGCGCCGCGCGTAAAGCTGGCGCAAAGCTGCGCCGTGATTTTTACGAGGTGCAGCAATTGCAGGTGAGCCGCAAAGGCCCGGCTGATTTCGTGTCGAAAGCCGATATTCGCGCCGAACGCACTATTTATGACGAGCTGAGCAAGGCGAGGCCGGACTGGGGGTTCCTGTTGGAGGAATCGGGCGAGATTGAAGGCGAAGAGGGCAAACCGCGCTTCATCATCGACCCGCTTGATGGCACCAGCAATTTTCTGCACGGTATTCCGCATTTTGCCATCTCGATCGCGGTGGAAGAAACGCTGGCGGATGGTGAGCGGGAAATCACCTCTGCCTTGGTATATCAACCGCTGACCGACGAAAGCTTTTGGGCTGAACGGGGTAGGGGCGCATGGCTTCAAACAGAGCGGCTGCGTGTTTCAGCGCGCCGTGATATGGCCGACGCCTTGATAGCAACAGGTATTCCTTTCATGGGCCATGGCAATTTTGCACAGTGGAGCCGGATATTTGGCGCGATCGCTCCTGAAGTGGCGGGTATCCGGCGTTTTGGTGCAGCATCGCTCGATCTGGCATGGGTCGCCGCGGGCCGCTTTGACGGCTATTGGGAAGCGGATTTGCAGCCTTGGGATACGGCCGCTGGCTGCTTGCTGGTGCGAGAGGCTGGCGGTTTTGTGACCGATTATCGCGGGCAACGCCCAGCCATTGCCGACAAACAGATTTTGGCCGCCAATGACGGGCTGCATAGCAAGATGCATAAGCTGCTTGCCGGATCGTTGCGGTAATTTTTTGCAGATTTAGTGAAACGCAAGAAATAGGGCAAAAAAAGCACGTTGCAGCCCTTGCGACTTGCCGTTCCTGCCCCTAAAAGCGCCCTAATTCTAAGTGCAAAAGCGAGTCTGACTTTGACTGATTTGTCGCAATATCTGCCGATCTTTATGTTCCTAGTGGTGGCGCTGGGGCTGTCTTCTTTGTTTGTGTTTTTGCCGATGGGTGTGTCCCGCCTAACGGGCAGTTACAAACCAACCGAGGCGAAGCTCACCGAATATGAATGCGGCTTTCCGGCATTTGAAGATAGCCGGAGCCAATTTGACGTCCGTTTTTACCTGGTCGCGATATTGTTTATCATCTTTGATTTGGAAGCAGCATTTTTATTCCCTTGGGCGGTAAGCCTGGGCGAAATTGGTTGGACGGGATGGGCGACAATGATGTTGTTCCTGTTCGAACTGGTGGTCGGATTTGCTTATGCGTGGAAAATAGGAGCGCTCGAATGGGAGTAGTCACAACATCGCAGCCGCCGCTGGCCGATGCGCAGCCGGATGAAGCGTTCTTCCGCGATTTGCAGTCGGAAATTGATGATAAGGGCTTTTTGGTTACGTCGACCGAAGACCTTTTCAATTGGGCGCGCACCGGCTCGTTATGGTGGATGACCTTCGGCCTTGCTTGCTGCGCGGTGGAGATGATCCATGTCAATATGCCGCGCTACGATATGGAGCGTTTTGGCGCAGCGCCGCGCGCATCCCCGCGTCAGTCGGACGTTATGATCGTTGCGGGCACACTCTGCAACAAAATGGCGCCCGCATTGCGCAAAGTTTATGATCAGATGAGCGAGCCCAAATATGTGATCTCCATGGGTAGCTGCGCCAACGGTGGCGGCTATTATCATTATAGCTATAGCGTCGTGCGCGGATGCGACCGGATCGTGCCAGTGGATATCTATATTCCCGGTTGCCCACCCACAGCCGAGGCGCTGCTTTATGGAATTATGCAATTGCAGCGGAAAATCCGCCGCGTCGGAACGATAGAGCGGTAAATATGGCCCATAGCGCACCCCTTATTTCCAACCCAAAAGGCACCAATGCAGCGATTAAGAAAGCATTGGGCAAAAACCTGCTGCAATTGACCGAGGTGAATGACGAAACCGGCTTGCTCGTCAAGCGCGATGCGTTGGTCGATGTGATGATCGCGCTGCGCGATGAATGCGAATATCAGCAGCTGATGGAAATTGCCGGTGTCGATTGGCCGAGTCGCAGTCCGCGTTTTGAAGTGGTATATTGCCTGCTCAGCCTGACCAAAAATCACCGCATTCGCGTCCATGTCGAAACCGATGAGGCCGACCCGGTGCCGTCGGTTACTGGTATCTGGCCGGTAGCAGGGTGGCTGGAGCGCGAAGTATTTGATATGTACGGCGTGCTGTTTTCTGGCAACAATGACCTGCGCCGTATTCTGACCGATTATGGTTTTGAAGGGCATCCGCAGCGTAAGGATTTTCCGCTGACTGGATATACCGAGCTGCGCTATTCTGAAGAAGAAAAGCGGGTAAAATATGAGCCCGTGAAATTGGCGCAGGATTTCCGTAGTTTCGATTTTATGAGCCCGTGGGAGGGTACGGATTATGTCCTGCCCGGTGATGAGAAAGCACCCGCCGCGCCTCCGCCTCCCGCCCCTGCGTCCACCCCCAAGACGACAGATGGCCCCGCGAAAACCGGCGCGGGCGCTAAAGCCAATAAAGCTGCTGCGAAAACTTCCAAGCCTGCGAAGCCAAAACCCAAGGCTGCTAAAGCTAGGGCAACCAAGCCGACGGCAACCAATGTGAAGGGAGCGAAGTAATGAGCTTAACCCTTGAAAAAGCGCCAACCACAGGCGATGAAACAATTGAAAATTACACGATCAATTTCGGACCTCAGCACCCCGCCGCGCATGGTGTGTTACGCTTGGTCATGGAGCTGGATGGCGAAATCGTCGAACGCATGGACCCGCATGTCGGTCTTCTGCATCGCGGCACCGAAAAGCTGATTGAATATAAAACCTATTTGCAGGCTTTACCCTATTTCGACCGGCTCGATTATTGCAGCCCGCTCGGCATGGAACATAGCTATGTGCTGGCGATTGAAAAGCTGCTGAACCTGGAAGTGCCGCTGCGCGCGCAATATCTGCGGGTATTTTTCGCTGAGTTAACGCGAATTTCCAACCATATGTTGAACCTTGGTTCGCACGTGATGGATGTGGGCGCGATGACGCCCAACCTTTGGATGTTTGAAATTCGTGAGGATTGCCTCAACTTTTTCGAACGCGCATCGGGCGCGCGGATGCATAGCGCCTATTTCCGGCCCGGCGGCGTGCATCAGGATGTGCCGCTCAAGCTGTTGACCGACATTGGTGACTGGCTGGATAAGCGGATGCCGAAATTGTTTGAAGACGCGATCAGCCTGGTGGCCGACAACCGCATTTTCAAACAGCGCAACGTAGATATCGCCACCGTGAGCAAGGAAGACGCGATCAAATGGGGCTTTTCCGGCCCGATGATCCGAGGCAGCGGCATCGCGTGGGATATCCGCAAGAGCCAGCCTTACGACGTCTATGACCGCATGGAATTTGATGTGCCGGTGGGAACGCGCGGCGATTGCTATGACCGTTTCATGGTCCGCGTGGAAGAAGTGCGGCAATCGGTGCGCATTATGAAGCAATGTTTGCAGGAAATGCCCGAAGGCCCAATCTGCAGCGACGACCGCAAAGTCAGCGCGCCCAAACGCGCCGAGATGAAACAATCGATGGAAGCTTTGATCCATCATTTCAAACTCTACACCGAAGGCTTCCATGTGCCCGCAGGCCAAGTCTATGTCGCGACCGAAAGCCCCAAGGGCGAGTTCGGCGTGTATCTGGTCGCGGACGGGTCGAATAAGCCTTACCGCTGCAAAATCCGCCCTACGGCTTTTAGCCATCTGCAGGCGATCGAGATGATGAGCAAAGGCCATATGCTGGCCGATACCACCGCGATCATCGGCGCGATCGACGTCGTGTTCGGGGAGTGTGACCGGTGAGGTTTTCACTATTACCACTAGCAATGATTTTTAGCGTCGCAAGTTCCGCACTTGCTGGGCCGGTTGAGACCACTCCGTCGGTAGATGGCCCGTTTTCGGAGGATGTTTGGGTGCTGTTTCAGGCAAGAGATCGCCAGAATTTCGATTTGTTAACGGAAAGGCTGTCTGAAGTAGAATTTCAAACCCGCATTGACGACAAAATAGTGTATCGGCGTCTCGCAAAACCTTCTGACATTCCAAGCAGCGAGTCCGATATTTGTAGATTCACAATTCAAGGCAGCAACTGGTCACAAATACGAGCTGTAGTAACGGCAAGCTGGAAATGTCAGTGCTGCGACATAGGTGGCAATACCCTCATATTTGAATTCGAGGAGAGTCGCTTAAGGACTATTTGGTCCAGTGAGTCGGGGGTTTGGTAATGGCTGACACCGCACAAATCGCCGACGAAACCGAAGTCCGCGACTTCCTCCGGCGTCATGCTGAACTTGTTTCAGCATCTATTTTGCCTCTTAAACTGATGGTCTCGGCTGATATATGGACCCTGAAACAAGTTCAGGGTGACGGAGTGGCTTGTGACTAAGCCTGTCGCCATCGCAACCCAAATGATCGCGCATTATAATGCGCAGGATGCGGACGCTTATGTTGCGTTGATGACCGATGATGCTTGCGAGGCGGGTTATCGCGGGGCGGTGGTGCGCGAAGGGAAAGAGGGCGTGCGCTCTGGATTGAAAGCGATATTTGCCGAATATCCCCAAAACCGGGCGGAGATTGTTGGCGCTCAGGAAGTTGGCGACTATGCCGTGCTGCGCGAGAAAGTATGGCGCACGGACGATGCGGAACCGTTTGAAGTAATTGCTGTTTATAGTTTTGAAGGCGAGAAATGCTCTCGCGTGGAGTTTATTCGTTAATGGCTGATGCACCCCAAATCCCCGACGAAACCGAAGTCCGCGCCAAATGGGGCGATTTCAAATTCACGCCTGCCAATTTGAAGCAGGCGAAGGCCATAATCGCGCGCTATCCCGCCGGGCGGCAACGCAGCGCGGTGATGCCGTTGCTCGATCTGGCGCAGCGTCAGGTGGGGACGGAGACGCAAACGCAGGGCTGGCTGCCTGTGCCGGTGATCGAATATGTCGCAGTCATGCTCGATATGCCGTTCATGCGCGCTTATGAGGTTGCGACTTTTTATACCATGTATAACCTTGCGCCGGTGGGCCGCTATCATGTGCAGGTATGCGGCACGACGCCCTGCTTGCTACGCGGCAGCGATGAGGTGATGAGTGCTTGCAAAAATAAAGGCATGAATAAGGGTAAGACGACCCCCGACGGCCTGTTCACGCTGACCGAAGTCGAATGCATGGGCAACTGCGCCAGCGCGCCAATGGTGCAGATTAACGACGATAATTACGAAGATTTGGACTATGACCGCACGATGGCGATCCTCGATGCGCTGGAGCGCGGGGAGCAGCCAAAAACCGGCACGCAGGAACCCGGGCGGCATACTGTTGAACCGCTGGGCGAGCCGACCAATCTGGCCGCGATGGTCAAGAGCAATCATGATTACCGGAAGGAGTGGGCGAAATGAGTTTTACATCTCTTCCTGAATTGCCTGAAGCGCTATCTTTTGTTTCGCGCAAAGGCGCAAAGGCGCAAAGAAGCATTGCAGCTATTCTCTATCTTGGCGACTTAGCGTCTTCGCGCGAACCTTTTATGGCCCTGCGGGCTGGAGCAGGCATATGAGTTTTGACTTTCTCCAGGATAAAGATCGTATCTTCACCAATGTCTATGGCTATCAAGACTGGGGCCTGAAAGCCGCGCAGAAACGCGGTGATTGGGACAAGACAAAGGACCTGATCAAATTGGGTCAGGATGCCATCATTGAAGAAATGAAAGCCAGCGGCCTGCGCGGGCGCGGCGGGGCGGGTTTTCCCACCGGCATGAAATGGAGCTTTATGCCCAAGCAAGCGCCGCTGGACCGCGACGGCAATTCCCGGCCGAGCTTCCTTGTCATCAACGCAGACGAATCCGAACCGGGTAGCTGTAAAGACCGGGAGATTATCCGCCATGATCCGCATAAGCTGATCGAAGGGGCGTTGATCGCTGGTTTTGCAATGCGTGCGCGGGCGGCTTATATTTACATTCGCGGCGAATATATTCGCGAGGCGGAGGTCTTGTTTGCTGCCGTGCAAGAGGCGTATGACGCCGGACTGCTGGGTAAGAACGCGGCCAAATCGGGCTATGACTTTGACGTCTTCGTTCACCGGGGCGCGGGCGCCTATATCTGCGGCGAAGAAACCGCGATGATCGAAAGTCTTGAGGGCAAGAAAGGCCAACCGCGCCTGAAACCGCCATTCCCGGCGGGTGCGGGGCTGTATGGTTGCCCCACCACGGTCAATAATGTGGAAAGCATCGCGGTGGTCCCCACCATCCTGCGGCGCGGGGCGTCTTGGTTCTCCAGCTTCGGGCGGGAGAATAACAAGGGCACAAAGCTGTTCCAAATCTCCGGCCATGTCGACCGCCCCTGCGTGGTTGAAGAGGCGATGAGCATTCCGTTCCGCGATCTGATCGAAAAACATTGCGGCGGGATAAGAGGCGGGTGGGATAACCTGCTCGCGGTGATCCCCGGCGGTTCGTCGGTGCCGCTGGTTCCGGCGGCGCAGATTATGGACGCGCCGATGGATTTTGACGGCCTGCGCGAAGTAGGCTCCGGCCTTGGCACGGCGGCGGTGATCGTGATGGATAAATCGACCGACATCGTGCAGGCGATCAGCCGCTTAAGCTATTTCTACAAGCATGAAAGCTGCGGGCAGTGTACACCGTGCCGCGAAGGCACAGGCTGGATGTGGCGCGTGATGGAAAAAATGCGCGTGGGCGATGCCGACATTGGCGATATCGATACGCTGTATGAAGTAACCAAACAGGTCGAAGGCCACACGATCTGCGCGTTGGGTGACGCGGCCGCGTGGCCAATTCAAGGGCTGATCAAGCATTTCCGTCCAGAGATGGAGCGCCGGATTAACGAGCGTAAAGGCGGTGATATGTTGGAGGCGGCGGAATGAAGCCCTTTAGGCACCTTCTCTTTAACGTATGCATGTTCAGTGCGGCTTCTGCATTTGCGCAGCCGGCCGTGATTGATCTGAATGCGAAGCCACGACCGTTCACAAACGACGATTTCGAGGCTTTGGTAGTTTGTTCTCTTGACAAGAACTCAGATATCACTCGTCGTTATGCAACTTACCACCTGCTGCGCCGCGACAAACAGACTTGGCAAGAGAATGAGGCTGATCCCGACAGCAAGTTGTTAATGCCAGCGATTGAGGGCTGCATCGAGTTCAAGAACGGCGAACCCATGCCATTTTCAATCGATGCCCTCATTTCCCGCTGGGGAGCTGCCCATGGGATTTCGCAAGCTGTGACCGTGATGGATGAAGCTTCTCTCGCTAAGTGCGCAGTTCGAAGCCATGAACAATTGGCGAGAGTTTTTGTTCAAGTGATGGCAGACCCGTCTCACAAACCGGCAGTTCGCAGAATGACGGCCACAAGTTTAGCAGCACCACCCTGTGAGCCTGCTCCGAACGTCACCGTAAACCTAATTCAGCTTTTTGGTCATGTGAAAGCTGAATTGCAAAATGGCAAGGCGACAAAATAATGCCTAAAGTTACCGTAGACGGCCTCGAACTCGAAGTTCCAGCAGGCGCAACCGTCCTGCAGGCGTGCGAGCTTGCGGGTAAGGAAATTCCGCGTTTTTGCTATCATGAACGCCTGTCCATCGCGGGCAATTGCCGCATGTGCCTGGTCGAGGTAAAGCCCGGGCCGCCCAAGCCGCAGGCGTCTTGCGCGCTGCCCGCCACAGAAGGCCAAGAAATCCGCACCGACAGCCAAATGGTGAAAAAAGCGCGCGAAGGCGTGATGGAATTCCTGCTCATCAATCACCCGCTTGATTGCCCGATTTGCGATCAGGGCGGCGAGTGTGATTTGCAGGACCAGGCGATGGCCTATGGCCGTGGTTCCTCGCGCTACGAAGAAAATAAGCGTGCGGTGACCGAAAAATATATGGGGCCCATCGTTAAAACGGTGATGACGCGCTGCATCCAATGCACCCGCTGCGTCCGTTTCGCCGAGGAAGTGGCGGGCATTGAAGAGATTGGCGCGATTGGGCGCGGCGAAAATATGCAGATTACCAGCTATCTGGAGCATGCGGTACAATCAGAGCTTTCGGGCAATGTCGTCGACCTGTGCCCCGTTGGCGCCTTGACGTCGAAGCCTTATGCATTTGAAGCGCGGCCATGGGAGTTGAAGAAAACGCCATCGATCGACGTGATGGATGCGGTTGGCACTAATATCCGCCTTGATAGCCGGGGCCGGGCTGTGCTGCGCGCTGTTCCGCGTATCAATGACGATGTGAATGAAGAATGGGCGAGCGACAAGACCCGCCACGCGGTCGACGGCCTGACCCATCGCCGCTTGGATAAGCCCTTTGTGCGCGATGCCAAAGGCAAGCTGCAACCGGCAAGCTGGCAGGAAGCTTTCGCTGCGATTGCGGCGGTCAATGCGGGCAGCTCGGTCGCGGCGATTGCAGGCGATTTGACCGATTGCGAGACGATGTATGCGGCAAAGGCGCTGCTCGCCAAAATGGGTTCGGCCATGTTGGAGGGACGCCAAACCGGCCTATCCTATGACACTACTTCGCTATCGGCCGTGAATTTCAATACCAGCATTGCCGGGATTGAAGATGCGGACTGTATCCTGATTATCGGCAGCAATGTCCGCTGGGAAGCGCCGCTGGTCAATACTCGGATTCAAAAAGCAGTGCGGCGCGGCGGAGCGAAAGTGTTCGCCATTGGGCCGGAAACTGATTTGTCGTATAAGGTGGAATGGCTGGGCAATGACGCGGCGAAAATCGCGAAGCTGCCAAAGGAAGCCGCCGACGCATTGAAAGCAGCGAAGCGGCCCGCGGTCATTGTCGGCGGCGGCGCTTTGGCGGTGGACGGCTTGCACGGTGCGGCGTTGAAGCTGGCGGAGAAATATAATCTGGCCCGCACACTCGGCGATGGCCGCGCTTGGAATGGCTTTAACGTGCTGCATATGGCGGCGAGCCGGATGGGCGGATTGATGTTGGGCTATGCGCAGCCGGGCGGTATTGCCGACATTGCGGCGAAAAAGCCGAAGCTGGCTTTTTTCTTAGGCGCGGATGAGGTGGATTTTTCGAAATTTGCCAAGACGTTCAAAGTTTATGTCGGCCACCATGGCGACAAGGGCGCCCATGCTGCGGACGTGATCCTACCGGGCAGCGCCTATACCGAAAAAGATGGCACGTTCGTCAATTTGGAAGGCCGCGTGCAGCGGGCAACCAAGGCGGTATTTGCGCCGGGCGATGCGCGGGAAGATTGGGCGATATTCCGGGCGCTGTCGGATGTTTTGGGGCATAAGCTGCCTTTCGACAACCTGATCGCTTGCCGCGCGGCGATGGCGGCAGAGGTGCCTGCCTTGGGCGCGGAAGGACTGGCTGATTATGGTTGGAATGCACCCAAATTGCCGACAACAGCCAAAGGCGAAATTGCTTACCCCATCAAGGATTTCTACCTGACCAACGCTATCTGCCGCGCGAGCGAAACGATGAATATCTGCAGCCGCGAATTGATCCATGGCGAAGAAATGTTGGAGGCGGCGGAATGACCGAATTTTTCCAATCAATCGGCATGAGTTATGAATGGGCGTGGTTCACGGCGTCCTTGGCTGGAATATTGCTGATCGCGCTCCCGCTGATGCTGGCTGTGGCGATGATTATTTACGCCGACCGTAAAATTTGGGCCGCTATGGCGCTTCGGCGCGGCCCCAACGTGGTGGGGCCATTTGGCCTGCTGCAAAGTTTTGCCGACGGTTTGAAGGTTTTCCTGCAGGAAACGATTATCCCGTCGGCATCCAATCGCGGCCTTTTCCTGATCGCGCCGATCATTACCTTCACCGTGGCATTGCTGGCTTGGGCGGTGGTGCCTTTTGGCGCGGATGTGGTGCTATCCGACATCAATGTCGGATTGCTCTACATATTGGCGATCAGCTCGCTTGGCGTTTACGGTGTGGTCATTTCAGGTTGGGCGTCTAATTCCAAATATCCCTTCTATTCCGCCATGCGTGCTGCAGCGCAAATGATTAGCTATGAAGTCTCGATCGGCTTTGTTTTGATCAGCGTGGTGTTATGGGCCGGAACTTTCAACATGAGCGGCATTGTCGAGGCGCAGAAAGGTCATGTCTTTGGCATTAACGCATTCGGCCTCAACCCGCTGCTGTTCCCGATTGCGGTGATATTTTTAATCAGCGCACTCGCCGAAACCGCGCGCGCGCCGTTTGATTTGACCGAGGCTGAGAGCGAATTGGTTGCGGGGTATCAAACCGAATATTCGTCGATGAGCTTCGCACTGTTCTGGCTCGGCGAATATGCCAATGTGCTCTTAATGGCGACGCTGAATGCGATCCTATTCTGGGGCGGATATTTGCCGCCGGTGGATTGGGCGCCGCTTTACGCCGTGCCGGGCATCATCTGGCTATTTGCAAAGATACTCCTCTTCTTCTTCATCTTCAGCTGGGTCAAGGCTACCGTCCCGCGTTACCGCTATGACCAGCTGATGCGCTTGGGGTGGAAAGTATTCCTGCCGATCTCGCTATTTTGGGTGTTTTTGGTGAGTGGGTATCTGATGCTGACGAGGTATGGATGATGGGCATGCTGTCGCCGATTGTCATGCTGTCATCGCTTGTAATCACGCCTGCGCCCGGCGCAGACAGCAGCGCCCCTGTAGATTGGAAAGTAGATGGCAAACCGCTGTTATACGTATGCGCCGACCCGAGTGAGACAATTGACGGTGTGTTTATGCTCACAATAGAGGGGGATGCGCAGCGCAACCTCGTTAACCTGATCCGCACAAGCTTGGTCAATGGGGAGCGGGTTAGTCATGTGAGTGTCTTTCCGTCCGTGAAGGCTACAGCAAAACCGCTTGAGGGATTTGCAACGGTAAACAAATTGACGCTCAACGGAACTGGCGAAATGATTGCGGGCCAAACGCCAATTGGGACAAACGAAAGCATTGAATTCGGCGCATTGGTAATGGGCGCGTCTCAGGCGTCGGGTAATGGATATCCTTATGTTCATTATAAGGCCGATGGGATTGATCTGGAAATGAAGGAATGCAGCTGGCTCGCGTCTGGACCGGGCGAACAAGGCGACGATGCCGCCAGCAGCTTGGAAGAAACGGCGAATTGAAATGACCACCTTAGCCCATTTCATCAAATTCTTCAGCACCAGCCTCACGATAACAGATTCTGTGCTGTGCCATTGGAGCACCGTGCAATTTGGTATTAGATTGATTGATCTGCGACCTTCGTTGGTTCGCGGCGCGCGCAACCGCAAACCGATGCTGGCGGAGTGAGGGTGATGAAATGGCCTTTAGTTGCTTTGCTGGCGGCGACTTTGTTGCCTTTTTCGGCGCAAGCTCAAACAAAGTCGCTAGATAAAAAGAAAGCAGAAGCACCTCATTTGAAATGCTTAGGCGCTCTCACATCGCCAGGAAAACAGGAAGAATTTGACCTTTATGTATGGGAAATCACAGCGGGTTTGAAAAATCCTGATAAATATCGGTTTTTATCGTTTAGAGTTGAATCACTAACGTTATCCAGCGGGGTTGAATCTACAGTGGTGAGCTCTTTCAAGGAAAAAGGGCCGATCCCTATGATAGATGTCGGCGGCGATGTTTTGGTTTTGAATTCAGATGAATTCGTTATTGCTGATTTTGACAAGCCAATTAATTACAGCGCGTTTGGGGTTATCTCCGATGCAAAATATTCTGGCACCTGTTTGGCGGTGCCCAAAAAGGACCGGAGTGGATTATGACCGCCATCACCCATCTCATCAAATCTTTCACGCTATGGGAATTCGTCAAGGCGCACTGGCTGACCTTGCAATATTTTTTTAAGCCCAAGGCGACGATCAATTATCCGTTTGAGAAGAACCCGCTGTCGCCGCGTTTTCGCGGTGAGCATGCGCTGCGCCGTTATCCCAATGGTGAGGAACGCTGCATCGCGTGTAAGCTGTGCGAGGCGGTGTGTCCGGCGCAGGCGATTACTATTGAGGCCGAACCGCGCGATGATGGTTCGCGCCGCACCACGCGTTATGACATCGACATGACCAAATGCATCTATTGCGGTTTCTGTCAGGAGGCTTGCCCGGTCGACGCCATTGTTGAAGGGCCGAATTTTGAATATGCGACCGAAACCCGCGAAGAATTGCTGTATGACAAGGCGAAATTGCTGGACAATGGCGATAAATGGGAACGGGCGATTGCGGCAAACCTTGCCGCCGATGCTCCCTATCGTTAAGGGGCGGTCCATATGATTCAACTCATCGCCTTTTATTTGTTCGCGTCGGTCGTTATTGCGGCCGGAGCTATGGTTATTTTCTCCCGCAATCCGGTGCATAGCGTCCTATGGCTGATCGTTTCTTTTTTTAGCGCAGCGGGTCTGATGGTGCTGGTCGGTGCGGAATTTATCGCGATGCTGCTGGTTATTGTTTACGTCGGCGCGGTTGCGGTGCTGTTTTTATTCGTCGTGATGATGCTGGATGTGGACTTTGCAGAGCTGCGCGCCGGTTTCGCCAAAAACCTGCCATTGGGATTATTGCTCGCCATTATTTTGGTGTGTGAGCTTATCCTCGGCATTGGCGCTTACCGCGCTGGCGCGGTGGAGCTGGGTGTGCCGGTCGCAGGCCCAGCGACAGTCAGCGATCAGATGCCGAATATTCAGGCGATTGGCGGGTTGCTGTATACCAAATATATTTTCTTGTTCGAAACAGCGGGTCTTATTTTGCTGGTGTCGATGATTGGCGCCATCGTTCTGACGCACCGGCCAAGCACGGGTACCCGGGGGCAGAATGTCGGGCGTCAGGTCCGCCGCCGTCCGCAAGATGCGGTGCGCAATACGCAGCCCGGGGTGGGTGAGGGGGTCGAGCTATGATCGGTATCGAACATTTTCTGGTGGTCAGCGCGATCCTGTTCGTCATGGGCGTGCTGGGGATTTTCTTGAATCGCAAAAATGTGATCATCATCCTGATGGCGATCGAGCTGATCTTGCTGTCGGTGAATATCAATTTGGTCGCATTCAGCGCTTATCTGGGTGATTTAACAGGACAGATTTTCGCAATGTTCGTTCTGTGCGTTGCCGCCGCAGAAGCAGCCATTGGCCTTGCCATTTTGGTAATCTACTTCCGCGGCCGCGGCACAATTGCGGTTGACGATATCAACCGGATGAAGGGTTAAGGGGCGCTTTGTGACATCCATTCATATCATCGTGTTCCTGCCTTTATTGGCAGCCATCATCGCCGGGCTCGGCAACCGTATGCTGGGCAATGTGATTGCCAAGTCGCTGACAACCGGCGCGCTTTTTGTCAGCGCGATTTTAAGCTGGCCGATTTTCATCAGCTTTATCAGCGGCGGCAGCGAAGCCTATGTCGTGCCCGTTCTGCAATGGGTGCAATCGGGTGATTTGACCTTCGACTGGGAATTGCGCGTGGACAGCTTGACCGCTGTTATGTTGGTGGTGATCACCACGGTGTCGGCCCTGGTCCATCTCTATAGCTGGGGTTATATGGAGGAGGATCCGGATCAGCCGCGCTTCTTTGCATATTTGTCCTTGTTCACATTCGCGATGTTGATGCTGGTCACTGCCAATAACCTGGTGCAAATGTTCTTTGGCTGGGAAGGCGTGGGGCTTGCCTCTTATCTGCTGATCGGTTTCTGGTTCAAAAAACCAAGCGCCAATGCCGCCGCGATTAAGGCCTTTGTCGTCAACCGCGTTGGTGACTTGGGATTCATGCTCGGCATATTTGGGGTGTATCTGGTATTTGGCACCGTCAATATTCCCGATATTTTGGCGATGGCCCCCGATAAAGTCGGATCGAGCATTGGCTTTTTGGGACTGCGCGTCGATACGATGTCGGTGCTTTGCCTGCTCCTATTCATCGGCGCGATGGGCAAATCGGCGCAGCTTGGGCTGCATACATGGCTACCCGATGCGATGGAGGGGCCGACACCGGTATCCGCGCTGATCCATGCGGCGACGATGGTTACTGCCGGTGTGTTCATGGTTTGCCGTCTATCACCTTTGTTTGAAACCAGCCAATTTGCGCTGAATGTTGTCACCGTCGTTGGCGCGACCACCGCGATATTTGCGGCGACCGTAGGCCTTGTGCAAACAGACATTAAACGCGTGATTGCTTATTCCACATGCTCGCAACTAGGGTATATGTTCTTTGCCGCAGGGATGGGCGCTTATGGCGCGGCCATGTTCCATCTGTTCACGCATGCTTTCTTCAAAGCTTTGCTGTTTTTGGGGGCGGGCAGCGTTATTCACGCCATGCATCATGAACAGGATATGCGCTATTACGGGGCGCTGCGGAAACATATTCCGTTCACATTCTGGGCGATGATGGCGGGTACATTGGCAATTACCGGTGTCGGCATTGTGGGCCTTGGCGGATTTGCCGGCTTTTATTCAAAGGATGCGATTATCGAAGTGGCTTTTGCAGGGGCCAACAGCGACAATTACGGCGTCTATGCCTTTGGCATCGGCGTGCTCGCCGCGCTGCTGACCAGTTTTTATAGCTGGCGTTTGATGTTCCTGACCTTTTTTGGAAAGGCGCGCTGGATCCAAAGCGAGCATATTCAGCATAGCGTCCATAAAACGCCAGAGCAGGCTGGCGAAGATACGACCGGCGGATATCACCCGCATGAAAGTCCGCTGCCGATGCTGGTGCCGCTTGGTGTTTTGACAATTGGCGCGGTATTTGCGGGCTTTTTATTCCACAACCCCTTTGTCGAAGGCGACCACGGCGCGACCGCATTTTGGGCGCAAAGCACCTTGGCTTTCCGCGAGGGTTTGATGCACGCCATCCACGAAGTACCGTTATGGGTGAAGCTGTCATCGACATTCGCGATGCTCACGGGCCTGTTCACCGCTTACATGATGTATATCCGCAGCGATGATGCGCCGCAGCGTTTGGCCGCGACATTCCGGCCGCTTTATAATTTTTTCCTCAATAAATGGTATTTTGACGAGCTGTATAATTTCCTCTTCGTTCGGCCCGCCTTTTGGTTCGGACGGCTATTCTGGAAGGGCGGCGATGTCGGTATTATCGACCGTTTTGGTCCCAATGGCAGCGCCGCCGCAGTTGCCTTCGGCAGCCGCATGGCCGTTCGCCTGCAATCGGGATATTTATACAGTTATGCTTTAGTTATGCTGCTGGGCCTTGTTGCTTTGGTTAGCTGGATGATGGTGCAGGCACGATGAACGCAGGGGCAATTCCAATTCTTTCGATCATGATCCTGCTGCCCGTGCTGGCGGCAATCGCTTGCTTGTTTGTGCGGCATGAAGGCGCACGTATTTTGGCGCTTACCGTTACATTGGCTGAGCTTTTGCTCGGTATCTGGCTATGGGCCAGCTTTGATGTGAATGGTGCGCAATGGCAATTTGTCGAAAGCGTCAATCTGTTTGGTGAATTTCTGGGTTGGAAATTGGGCATAGACGGCATTTCCTTGCTGCTCATCATGTTGTCGGTGTTCCTGATGCCCATCTGTATCGGGGCCAGCTGGAACGCGATACAGACCCGTGTTGGTGAATATATGGCGGCGTTCCTCCTGATGGAGGCGTTGATGATCGGCGTTTTTGCGGCGCAGGATTTGATGTTATTCTATATATTCTTCGAAGCCGGCTTGATACCAATGTATCTGATTATCGGCATTTGGGGCGGTGATAACCGGATTTACGCCAGCTATAAATTCTTCCTCTACACGCTGCTTGGATCAGTGGTGATGTTGATCGCGATGCTGTGGATGATTCAGACAGCGGGCACGGGTTACATCCCGGATCTGCATAAATATGATTTCAGCGCACAGGCGCAAACTTGGTTGTGGCTTGCTTTCTTTGCCAGTTTTGCGGTGAAAATGCCGATGTGGCCGGTGCATACTTGGCTTCCCGATGCGCACGTGCAGGCACCGACGGCGGGTTCCGTGATATTGGCCGGCGTGCTGCTGAAAATGGGCGGATACGGCTTTTTACGCTTCAGCCTGCCGATGTTTCCAGAGGCGTCGGCGCAATTTGTCTGGTTGATATATGGCCTGTCGATGGTTGCCGTGGTCTATACCTCGCTCGTTGCGCTGGTGCAGAATGACATGAAAAAGCTGATCGCTTATTCTTCGGTCGCGCATATGGCGATCGTGACCGTTGGTTTGTTTGCGTTTAATCAGCAGGGCCTGGAAGGTTCGATCATCATCATGCTGAGCCATGGTTTGGTGTCCGGCGCGTTGTTCCTGTGCGTTGGCGTTATTTATGACCGGCTGCATACACGGGAAATTGACCGCTATGGCGGGCTTTCTATCAATATGCCCAAATATGCGCTGCTATTCATGCTGTTCACCATGGCGAGCGTTGGCTTGCCGGGAACTAGCGGATTTGTGGGTGAGTTTCTGGCGCTGGCGGGATTGTATAAGGTTTCGACATGGGCGACATTGATCGCCACCACAGGCATTATTTTGGGCGCGGGTTATATGCTTTATCTCTACCGCCGCGTTGCGTTTGGTGCACAGGTAAATGCGGATGCGGCGGCGATGAAAGATTTGAGCGGGCGTGAAATGTGGCTGCTCGCACCGATTGCGGCGGTGGTTATGTGGATGGGTGTCTATCCCGAAAGCTTCCTGGCGCCGATCCGCAAAGACGTGTCGATGATTGTTGAACGGATTGAGCGAGCGACACCGGTGAGCGATTCCAAGATCAAAGAAAATGACAAAACGACCAAAAAATTCCGCGTGAAGGATGATGCGCATGGCTCAGGCCATAGCGGTGGTCATTCAAAACGCGCGAAATCAGCAGAAGAAGAAAAAACGGGGAGCGGGCACTAATGGATTTGGGCATTTCCCTTTATTTTGTCCGTCCGGAAATCATCTTGAGTTTTTCCGGCCTATTTCTGCTGCTTGTCGCTGCATGGTATAAGGGTAGCGGCCGTTTTATCAGCATCGCATCGGTAGCTGCGTTATTTGCCGCTGGCGCTTGGGTGGTTGGTGAATTCATGCTCAACCCTTCCTTCGAGCTAGGCGGGGACGCATTTGACGGCCTGTATCGAATGGACGCGCTGGGCAGCTATTCGAAGCTGCTCATCTATTTTGCCGCCGCAATGTCGTTGATCATTGCGCCTCGCTATTTGGAAAAAGTAGGCGCGATGCGCGCTGAATTTCCGGTGCTGATCCTGTTTGCGACTGTCGGCATGAGCATCATGGTGTCGGCAAATGACCTTGTTACGCTATATATTGGGTTGGAACTCAACAGTTTGGCGGCTTATGTATTGGCGAGTTTCATCCGCAATGACGAACGCTCGGCTGAGGCGGGATTGAAATATTTCGTGCTCGGTGCTTTGGCGAGCGGCATATTGTTATACGGCATGTCGCTGCTCTACGGTTTTACCGGCAGCACCAATTTTGGTGCAATCGGCAAAGCGCTTGCCGGTGACATTGGCATGGGTAGCCTTTTCGGTATCGTCTTTGTCCTTTCGGGACTGGCATTTAAGATCAGCGCGGCCCCGTTTCATATGTGGACGCCCGATGTGTATGAAGGGGCGCCGACACCGGTCACGGCATTTTTCGCCAGCGCACCAAAAGTCGCTGCAACGATATTGCTGGTCCGGATGGCCATAACCTCCTTTGGGGAGCAAACGGCGGCGTGGCAGCAAATTATCATGGTGGTGGCGTTAATGTCCATCATCATTGGCGCAGTGGGCGCCATCGGGCAGCAAAATTTGAAGCGGCTGCTTGCCTATAGTTCGATCAACAATATCGGTTTCTTGCTCATTGGTCTGGCCGCGGGCACGGCGCAAGGTGTGGCGGCTATGCTCGTGTACCTGACGATTTATGTGTTGATGACATTGGGCGGCTTCATCTGCCTGATGCAGCTGCGCGGACGTGACGGGCGGCTTCGTGAAGGGCTGTCCGATATTGCGGGCCTGTCGCAAACCCGCCCTGCATTGGCCGCAGCGATGGCGATATTCATGTTTTCACTCGCCGGTATCCCGCCGCTTTTCGGTTTTTGGGGCAAGCTGGTCGTATTCAACGCAGCGGTTGCCGCTGGATTATTGCCGCTCGCGGTGATCGGCATCGCCGCATCGGTTATTGGCGCATTCTATTATCTGAAAGTCGTCAAGCTCATGTATTTTGACGAAGCCACCGATGTTATCGTCGGCGATGATGACAAGGCGCTGGCCATAAGCGGCGGCGTGCTTGCTGTGTTGGTCTCGCCGCTCGGTTATTTGGCGATACCGGCGCTGACGGCGTTAACGGCCACGGCGGCGGGGGCACTCGCTTTCTGATACCCGTTTTCGAACAAGTTGAATTGACCCATTCGACCAATGCGGATTTGATCGAGCGGGCAAAGGGCGGCGCGGGCGAAGGTTTATGGCTGCGCGCAGACCGGCAATCGGGTGGGCGCGGACGTATGGGCCGCGAATGGATCAGCCCGTCCGGCAATGTCTATGTCAGCGGTCTGGTGCGTTTATTGCCCAATGATCCGCCTGCATCCACGCTTGCTTTCGTGGCCGCGATTGCGGTGCATGATATATTGCAGCAGCTTGCGCCGAATGTGGATTTCAGGATCAAATGGCCGAATGATATTATGGCAATGGGTGCAATCGCCGATCCACCGGCAAAGCTATGCGGGATGCTGCTTGACCGCACCGGTGATGCGGTGATTGTCGGGATTGGTGTCAACCTGTCCAGCCACCCCGAAACATTGGACCGGCCCGTCACAAGTCTTTTGGCGTTAGGGACAGAACCACCATCGCCGCAGCAATTTACCGAGAAGCTGGCCGGCGCTTTTGCCGAATTGCTGGCCCGGTGGCGCACGTACGGAACACAGCCGATATTGTCACTTTGGCAGGAAAAATCATATACGGCGGGCACCATATTGTCGGTGCAATTGCCCGATGGCGATCGGCTGCTTGGCAAATATGACGGGCTGACAGGCGAGGGCGCGTTAAAGCTGCGCTTGGATAATGGCGATATTCATGCCATTCATGCCGCCGATGTTTTTTTAGTATAGGGGGCCGGAATGCTGCTCGCGATTGAGGCCGGAAATACCAATATCAAATTTGCGCTATTTGAAGGACGCGAGATTAAGGCGCGGTGGCGCATCGCGACCAATGCCCGCAAAACAGCGGATGAATATGCGGTTTGGTTGATTCAGCTATTGGAATTGGAAGGGTTTGACCGCAGCGCGGTTGACGCGGTCATCGTCTCCACCGTCGTTCCGCGTGCGCTCCATAATCTCAGCACCCTCGCGCGCAAATATTTCGGCGTGGAACCCCTTGTTGCCGGACGAGCGCCGGTTGAATGGGGCATCGAGTTAAAAGTGGAAGAGCCGCATTCAGTCGGCGCAGACCGGGCGGTCAACGCAATTTCAGCGCATGCCTTGGAAAAAGGCGACAAAATAGTCATCAGCTTTGGCACAGCCACCACGGTCGACCATATCGGCGCGGATGGGGCATATATGGGCGGCATTATCGCGCCGGGGATTAACCTCTCACTCGAAGCATTGGTCGGCAATACCGCCAAGCTACCGCGAATCGCGATAGAGACACCCGAAGACAAAAGCGTTATCGGACGGACCACGGAAAGTCAGATGCTGATTGGAATTTATTGGGGCTATGTCGGATTGATTGAAGGATTGCTGGCCCGGATGAAGGCAGAAATTGGACGGCCCGTGACCATAATCGCCACTGGCGGACTTGCCGTTTTATTTCAGGAGCATAATAATCTGTTTGATCGGATTGAACCTGATTTGACGCTAAATGGCCTAGCGCTGTTATATGAGAATAGAGACACATAAAAATGACTACCCCTGGTAAAGAATTGCTGTTCCTCGCACTTGGCGGGTCGGATGAAATTGGCATGAATGTCAATCTATATGGATGCGACGGCAAATGGGTGATGGTCGATTTGGGCATGACATTTTCGGGCAGCCAATATCCGGGCGTTGACCTGGTCCTGCCCGATTTGGAGTTTATCGAAGAACGGCGTGATGACCTGCTCGGCATCGTCCTGACCCACGGGCACGAAGATCACATTGGCGCGGTGCGCTATTTTGCCGCCGATCTGGGCGTGCCGCTGTACGCGACGCCCTTTACCGCGACGCTGATTCAAGGAAAGCTGGAGGAAGAAGGGATATTGGACGATATCGAACTGAACATCATACCGATGAACGGTTCCTTCTCGCTTGGTCCTTTTGGTTTCCGTTTATTCCCGCTCGCTCATTCGATGCTGGAAATGAGCGCCTGCGTCATAGACACCCCTTATGGCCGTATATTCCATACTGGCGACTGGAAACTCGACGATATGCCCGTGCTGGGCCAGCCATCAACCGAAGAAGAATTGCGCATGATCGGTGATGAGGGCGTGCTCGCGATGATTTGCGATTCAACCAATGCCTTTAATGCGGCCGAAAGCGGGAGCGAAGGCAGCGTGAAGGCGGATTTGTTGCAATCAGTTAAATCAGCCAAGGGCAGGGTGCTGATCACGACTTTTGCATCCAATGCGGCGCGGTTGCAAACCCTCGCCGATGTTGCGCGGGAAAGCGGACGGACATTATGCTTTGCCGGACGGTCGCTGCACCGGATAATCGAAGCGGCGCAGGCCAATGGCTATTTGCGCGATATGCCGCCGACAATTGATATGCGGGAGGTTGATGCCTTGCCGCGCAGCGATGTGATGGTTGTGGCAACGGGCGGGCAGGGTGAGCCTCGCGCGGCGCTGGGACGAATTGCGGAGGGCAATCATCCGGTGAAGCTGGAAGAAGGCGATACCGTCATCTTCTCGTCGAAACAGATACCGGGCAATGAAATTGCAATTGGCGTGATCATGAACCAATTGGCGCAGCGTAATATCCTGACCGTTACCGAAAAACAGGCGCATGTCCATGTGTCGGGTCATCCGGGGCAACCGGAACTGGCGAGGTTGTATGATTGGATTCGGCCCGAAATTTTGGTGCCGGTCCACGGCGAGCGGCGGCATATGGCCGAACAGGCGCGCTTTGCAAAGGCGCATGGTGTACCGAAAACCATCGTGCAATCGAACGGAGATGTCATCCGCCTATCGCATGATGGACCAGAGAGGATTGCGCAGGAACGCACGGGCCGGCTTGTGCTGGATGGTGATACGATCGTTGCCGCTGATGGACAGACGATCACCGAAAGGCGGCGGCTATCGTGGTATGGCCTGATCAGTGTTGCGATTGCACTGGGCGCTAATGATAAGCTTATCGGCACACCTGAAATTCGCTTGCACGGGGTGCCTATTGAAGAAGATATCGAAGATTTCATCGATGAAGCCACCGAGGCGGCGATAAAAGCGGTGAAGGACAATAAGGGCGATTTTGAACAGCTACGGGAATCTACCCGCCTTGCGGTGCGCAGGCTTGCGACCACATGGACGGGTAAGAAGCCGATAGTCGATGTAATCATTTTGGAGACAGCATGAGCTGGATTTCTATCATAGCCATTTACGCCCTATTTTGGGTACTCACCGCCTTTGTCGTCCTGCCTTTCGGCATTAAAAGTATGGATGAGGCGGGCGCAGAGAAGCTGCTGGGGCAGGATCATGGTTCGCCTGCCAATTTTCAGCCGAAGAAAATATTATTGCGCACGACTTTGCTGTCTGCGGCGTTATTCGGCCTGTATTATGTCAACTATGTCTATGGCTGGATAGACCGGCATAGTTTCGATGCGCTCTATAGCGGGATGGGTAACAGCTGAGCAGAACGGTTTCGGCAGACCGCAGTTTCAATCAGTGCAGCTTCAATCGGTGCGCAGCCGCTCAATGGCCTGTGCCAACGCGACATAGAGCTTGCCGACGTCGGACGATAGCAGGGTCACGCCAATCGCATTGCCATCACGGGTGCTGAGCAATACACGCATCATCGCCTCAAAATCATGGATATAGCGGTTCACATGTTCGCGGAATTCGGGCTCTTCGTCATAATGCGCCAGGATCATTTTGACCTCTCCAGCGCTCAGCAACTTCACAGCACGGCGGGTGAACACCCCGCGGTCGCCCTTCAAATAGGCGGCCCATGATGTGTCGGTCACCTCGTTCGACAGGATCTTGGCCACATCTATGGCGATCGAATTGAGCGATTCGGTCAATAGCGCCATTTGCCGGGCAAAGCTGTCGTCATCAATGCCTTCAAAACTATCCTTGGCATGTGACAGGCGACGCTCCAAACTGCTGGTCATATCGTCGATTTGGGCCAGCTGCTGACTCAGCTGCTGTGTGGCTGTGCTGGACTGGTTAAAACTATTCTCCAGCGATTGGCGCACCATATCATTCAACGATGCCACTTGCGCATCTATCGCCGTTTTTAGAGCAGCGGCGCTATCTTGTGACAGGCGATCTGCGACGTCGGCCATTTCCGCCTCCAATGTCTTGCGGCTTTCATCGGCGGCGTTTCGGGCGTCCTGTTTCAACCGTTCCAATGTGTCCGACAGGTTCTCGGTTGATGCACTCATAATTTCGGACATGATCGACCTTGTATCCTGTAAGCTTGCGCTCAGCGCCTCGGCCTGTTCCTTCCGTTCCGCAAATACTGCGTCGCTGCCGGACAATAGAGCGTTGACGCTATCCTGCTGAGCGGAGAGCAGATGGTCAATCGTCGCCAACTTTGCCAGCATATTGTCATTATGAGCGTCGAGCGCGGCGGCCTTCGCGGCGGTTTCATCAAGCCGCGTCAGGCTTTTTGCAATATGGTCGTCGGCCCGCGACAGGGCGGTTGGCAGATTTTCTTCCAATTCGCGGTTGGCTGTGTCGATGGCGAGCAGGAACCGTTCCGACCGTTCCACCAAATCGGCGGCTGTGCCCTCGCTGCCCTTTAACTCTAGATTCAGCTGCTGCGTGCTTTCGACCAGCGCTTCTAGTGAAAATGCGAGTTTTACCGAACGGTCGGTTGCCGCTTCATCGATCAGAGCCAGCTGCTCGGCACGCTGATCCAAATTGCGCGTCATGCGTTCGATCATATCGTCGATCCGCTTGTCTTCTCCCGCCGACTGCGCGGCCATCTCCTCTAAGGAAGATCGCAACATTTCAACCTGCTGCGTTAATTTGGCAATGTTGCGTTCGACAAATAGGTCGACTTCGCTGCTGCTGCCTTCAATGCGGGCTGCGATGTCTTTGGCACTATCGTCCAGTTTGCGGGCAAGGTCGGCACTGCGGTCATCTAGCCCAGTTGACAGAGCATTTGCTGCGTCACCCAGTCGTTGTTCCATTTGCTGTGTCTGGCCATCAACGACCTCGCTGACATGCGCAGCCGACTGCTGCGCCGCGCCGGACAACCGCGCTATTGCGGCGTCAAGCGATGATGAAATTTCCTGATTGCTGGTGGTCAATACAGCCGAAATCAACTGCGCCTGCTCACGGGCCTCGCCAACGCTTTGGGTCAGTTTATCGCGATTTTGGTCGATCAACTGCGTCAACTGCATCGCGGCTTCGGCCGCGCGGTGTTCCATGCCGTCTATATTGCCGCGTGCCTCATTTCCGGCGGCGGCAACCTGCTCAAGCGCAGCTATCAGCGCCTTGACCTGCATTTGTGCGCTATTGCCCGCATTGCCGATTTGATTGGTCACATCTTTTGCGGCGCTGGTTACAACTGGCAAATGTTTGCGAAGCTGCTCCAGATTATTGGTTGCCGCGTTGCTCACCGTTTCCAACGTCTTTGCCTTTGCATCGCTGTCATGCAGCGCTTGGCTCAGCTTTCCCGATGCCTCAACCAAATTGGCAGCAGCCCGCCGCCCGACGCTTTCCAGTTCCAAAGCATTTTGCGCCAAAAATTCCCGCGCCATCGCGATTTCTTCATTCACCGTGCGCATGCGTTGTTCCAGCGCATCGCTTTCATTACGCAGCTTCACGGCGGCGTCAGTAAACCGCGCAGCCTCCGACCGGCTAGATCGCAAAATCAACAGCCAGATTATCCCGATCAAGCTTGCGGGCAGGGCCCAATTGCCGATCAAGCCGATGGCGTTTTTCGGCGTTAGCGTGAGTAATTCTGCTTGATACGTCCAAGCAAAAAATCCCGTCCATCCTGCAAATAATAGCGTCAGCAAAACCGGCGCTACATAGCTTTTCCAATTGCTGCGCGGCGATGCATATTCATCATCATATTGGGTATCATATTCGGAGGCTTCATCCGTTTCGGACAATTCCAATAAAGAAGCATCAGCGGCTTTTTCTTCACCAAATGAAATCGCAGAAGCGCCGACTTCTTCAGTAGATTGGGCGTCTTCGGGGCTTTGCCGGTCGATGCCGACTATTTTTGATCGGACAGTCATACACGATGTTTACCATAAAAATTCCGCGATGAAACGTAAAGTTAACCTTAAACGGTTTATCGAGCGATTATGTCGATGGATTATGGCGCATTTGATACAGCTTTGAAAGCCGCAGCGGGAGAGGATGCCGCATTGGCGGCGGAGCTGCGCGCATCATTTGTGGAGAGCGCAAAGCGGCAAATCAGCCTGCTTTCCCGGTCGCGCTGCGATGCCAATTGGCAATATAGCAGCTGGCGGTTGAAAGGTTTAGCGGCCAGTTTTGGTGCCACGCATTTGATGGAGCTTGCCGATCAAGCGGGAACAGGCGCACCCGGCGATCCGGTTGTGATCCGCGAGTTGGACAAAGCGCTTTCCGAGATTGAACTTCACATCATTCCGTAACAGACGGCAAAGCCGCAGCCGGGCAAAAAATTACTTTGCAAATCACCGGGCGGCGCATATTCCGCTGCCATGTCCAGCGGAAATGACATTCATGTAAAAGTAGAAACGGCTTTATTGTCGGCCGCCGCTGCCTCGGGTGATGACGGCAAGGGGGCCGCATGCTTGATTCCGGTGTCGGGCGAGCCTTTAATTGCGCTGCAAATTAAACAATTGGTGAAGGCTGGTATCCGGAAATTCCTGATCGAAGTCGATGTCGTATCGGGCGCAATTGTCGCCGTTGCCGACCAAATGAAGCAGCGCGGCATCGACATAGAATTCATCCGTTCCCCCGCCGATCTGGGCGGAAAATTGGGCATGGGCGAATTGTTATTCGTGATGGCAGACGGCGTTATCGCCGATGACGCTGTGCTTGCGGAAATGGTGCAGCAGCCGTCGGCTTATATCGTGACGCTGGATGGGCGGAAAGAAAATGAGCGGTTTGAACGAATTGACCTGAACAGCTTTTGGGGCGGACTTGCTTTGTTGGATCACCGGTCCATTTCGGCAATTGCTGCATTACCGGATGAATGGAGCATTGATTCCTCGCTTTTGCGTCAGGCGTTGCAGGATAAGATCACACATCGGCCGCTTAATCAGCAGCTATTGGACGGCAAGCAACTGCGCCTGATTACGTCGGTATCAGAAGGCGCCGCTTTAACCCGCGAATTGCTGGCCAAAAAAGCGCATCACGGCGACGGCGTGATTGAGGCGCAGTTTTTTGGCCCGCTCGCGGCGAAAATTGCTCCGATATTCTGGAAAACGCCATCGGCAAAAATTGGTTTGGATGGGGCAGGGCTATTGTCTGCGCTGGGTGCGATTGCGTTGGGGTGGACCGGCTATCCCGGACTGTCGATCGCACTCATTCTCATTTGCTGTTTCCTGATTAAATTGAGAGACTTGCTGCAAGAGGAGGCAAAAATTGACCATGTCGGTGCGCTATTGGGGCATGGGCTATGGCTGTTGCTGGCATTGGCAGTATTTGCGATCTCATGGGCCGAAGATGCGATGCGGCCAGAGGCATTATTCGCGCCGACTATATTCATCCTGCTGTCATTATATATTAAAAAGGCAACATCTTCATCCTGGTATAAATCAATCGCCGCGTCTCCCGCACTCTTGGCCCTGTTGCTTTTGGTGATGGCCATTTTTGATGCTTGGGGATTTGCCATTAAGCTATTGATATTATCTCAATTATCCATTTTGTTGCTGCCCGAATATTTTTCCAGCAATAAAAAACAGGCTTAAACCCAAATTAACCCAAAAATCCTATAGTTTCGCTGGACAATTAAATGGACCGCGATTTGAAACTGCCAGTTTACCTTGAAGATGACCTGTTGGCCGTCGCTCGATATTACGCGCATGACAGCAAGGCGCAGTGTATCGACGTGTCAAAAATGGCATTTCCAACCGGTCATTTCATTCCATCGGAAGAAATGCTTTCGTCGGTATCCACGCGGTTGAAAGCCATGGTGGAGGCGATCGAACTGCGCATTGCACCGCCACCGACTGCGGGTCTTGCCGCCCAACCGGATGGGCGGGGACCGCATAGTTGGGATATGCTATCCCGATCTGGATTTTTGAAAGAGCCTGCGCTTATCGATTTTTTACTGGCGCGCTTTTCGGAAAGCCGGTTGGAAGCCAAAATTGCCGGCGCAGATGATGTGAATGTGACCGAACAATTGCCTGCCTTATGCCTCGAAAATGACGATTTGAATGTCGCAGAAATGGCGCAGGCGCTCCTCGCCAGTGAAAGTTTGAACCGGCGGTCGCATAAAAATCTCTACCGCGAATTGCCGCCCGAAAGCTTGCATCAGCTTGTCTGGCGCGTGGTTGCCGCGCTGCAAATCTTGTCCGGTGATAAAAACGAAACGCATATTTCCAATGCAAAACTATTGCTCAGCGAACAGGATGAGGCCCAGACGCGCCGGGCCGCTGCTCGCAAACTCGCGCTATTCTTGCCAGCAACATATGATGCGGAGGTATTGGTGCCGCAAAAGGCTGGCTTGTCGCTATTCACCGCAAAATTGGCGGCTCACACCGGCCTCGAACATGACCATATATTAAGGCTGATCGGCGGACATAGCGCCGCGCCGCTGGCCATGATGTTGCGCGTGGCCGGTTTGGACCGCGAAAATGCGATGGCAGTGATATGCTTGTTCAAAGGTTTTGAATTGACCCCGCATGAAGTGACGATTTTCGATACGGGTTATGACCGGACCGACCCAGCGGACATCCGAGCAGAGCTGTCGTCATGGGCGGAGCAGCGCGCTCGCTTTCTGGCATTTCCGGGCGGTCTGAATGGGGACATCGTATGACCGGCGTGCGCTATCAGGACCGGAAAGATGCGGCCGCTGTTACCGCTGATGTGGCAAGTGATGGCCGCTTGCTGCGCGCCGATGAGCCTATTTTGCATTTGCACCGGCAGGCGGGCGGAACGGATGGCGGCCAATTCGCGGTGCCCGGTCTTGCGGCCATAGCGAGCGCAACACATCGCATCAAAATGCGATTGGCCCGGGCAGTCCGCGTTGCCAGTGATGACGAAGATATTGACCTATGGGTTGAATCAAAATTGGTTGGCGATATTGCAGTTTTGACCGTTTCGGGTTGGCGCGTATCGGAGGCGTTAAATGTCGGTAAAGCCGCTGAGCGCGATCAACAAATCGACGGTAGCGACGAAATAGGCGCGTTGATATTTGACCGTCATTTGCGGCTTTTATCGGCGGAAGGCAATCTGACCGGATTTCTGGGTCCAACCGCCATCGGTCAGCCGGCCCAAAAGCTATTTGATATGCAGCAGGAAGGCGCAAAAACGCTACTGACTTTTATGGAGAAGCAGGAGCTGGCCAAGGTTGATGACGTTGGTTTTGCAGGTGATGATCGGCGCTATTCGATATTGGCCGATGTGTCGCGGGCAGCGGGTGGTTTGTTTTCGGGCTACCACCTCGATTTGCGTCCTGCGGCGGCGCATTCCGTCATTGCTGGTGACGGCGATGTTGAGCAAGCGCGTGACGGTAGCGAATTGTTATTCGGCCAAAATCTTGCCCCGGTTTTGCGTCAGCCACTGGGCCGGATTATCGCCAATGCCGAAACGATTGGTGCAAAATTGCAAGGGCCCATTCGCGAAAATTATGCAAGCTATGCCAAAGATATTGCCAATGCCGCCCGCCATTTGGTCGCGTTAGTTGACGATTTGGGGGATTTAGAAGCAATTGAGCGGCCCGATTTCTCTTTTGAAAAAGACGATATTGAGCTGGGTGATTTGGCCCGCCGTGTGGCCGGTTTGCTGGCGCTGAAAGCTGCGGATCACCGGATCACTATCATCACCCCGCCGGAGAAACTGAAGATCAAGGCGCAAGCCGAATTTCGCCGTGTGCTGCAAATATTGATCAATCTGGTAACCAATGCCATCCGCTATTCTCCAGCAGGAACGCGGGTTACCATTGATATTCAGTCAGGCGGCAAAATTGCGATGGTCACCGTTTGCGATGAAGGCACTGGAATTGCGCCCGATGACCGTGAAAAGATTTTCGCCAAATTCGAACGATTGGGCCGATCGGGCGACGGTGGCAGCGGGCTTGGCCTATATATTTCGCGCAGGCTCGCGCGTGCGATGGGCGGCGATTTGGCCGTTGGCGACGCGCCGAGCAGCACAGGGCCAGGCGGGCAGGGCGGCGCCAAATTCACGCTCACCCTGCCGTCTGGATAGTTACCGCGCAGTTAGCGGAACATAATCGCGAGCCGTCGGACCAGTATAAAGCTGACGCGGACGACCGATTTTTTGGGCAGGATCGGAAATCATCTCATTCCACTGCGCCACCCAACCCACTGTGCGGGACAGGGCGAACAGCACAGTGAACATTTCGGTCGGGAAGCCGATTGCCGATAAAATGATGCCGGAATAAAAGTCCACGTTGGGGAATAGTTTCTTTTCAATGAAATACGGATCGTTGAGCGCCATTTCTTCCAACTGCAAAGCGACTTCAAACACCGGATCATTGACCTTCAACTCGGCCATGATTTCCCGGACGGTTTTGCGCATCACGGTCGCACGCGGGTCGTAATTTTTGTAAACGCGGTGGCCAAAGCCCATCAGGCGGAAGGGATCATTTTTATCTTTTGCCCGCTCAATATAATGAGGGATGCGGTCGGGCGTGCCAATTTCACGCAGCATATTGAGCGCCGCTTCATTCGCGCCGCCATGCGCCGGACCCCAAAGGCAAGCGATACCAGCGGCGATACATGCAAAAGGATTAGCGCCCGAAGAGCCCGCGAGCCGGACGGTCGATGTCGACGCATTTTGTTCATGGTCGGCGTGCAGGATGAAAATCCGGTCCATGGCCCGCTCAATGACCGGGTTCACTTCGTAATTTTCGGCAGGAACGCCAAAGGTCATCCGCAGGAAATTGCCGGTATAGCTCAAATCATTATCCGGATAGAGGAACGGCTGACCGATTGAATATTTATAGGCCATGGCCGCAATAGTGGGCATTTTTGCAATCAAACGGTGGCTTGAAATTTTGCGATGTTCCGGGTCGGCAATGTCGGTCGAATCATGATAAAATGCGCTGAGCGCGCCCACGACACCGCACATGATCGCCATGGGATGCGCGTCGCGGCGGAAACCTTTATAAAAAGTCGCGAGTTGTTCGTGCAGCATGGTGTGCCGCGAAATCGTGTAGGAGAAATCGTCCAATTCGGCTTTGCTCGGCAACTCCCCATTCAGCAGCAAATAGGAAACTTCCATGAACGAAGATTGTTCAGACAATTGTTCAATATTATATCCGCGATGCAGCAATATGCCTTCATCACCATCGATAAATGTGAGCGCAGATTCGCAGCTTGCGGTCGATGTAAATCCCGGGTCAAATGTAAATTTTCCCGTTTGTGCATATAATTTCCGAATATCCACGACATCGGGACCTTGCGTGCCCTTAAATACCGGAAAATCATAGCTTTCGCCGCCCATCGTCAGCGTTGCTTTATCATCGCTCATAGCCTTAACTCCTGTCATTCTTGTCCCGTCTGGCCGGACAATATTCTGTAAATATATATTCCCAAATGAGGCACCCGGTTTCAGCAAAATGATCCCGAAACCCTTCCTCTTGGCCCGCCGCTTTATGGCAGCCATTCGCATCAAATGATGACATTTGGTCCGACATGAATGCGGCAGATTTCCGCGAGGAGGAAAAGGCGTTTGTTATTTTGACGGTTCAATGCGTTCATTTGCCGCCTAGGTCAAGGGTAACAGCAGCAAACAAGGCTCGTTTTTTCACTTTTTTCTTGGTAAGCGATCATCAGGGCGAAAAGTCAGAACCTGCTGGTTCCTGCACCATGTTTTGTGCCCTGTTATCGGGGGCTTGGACGGATTGGGTTTATCGATCAGAAATTGGCATCTTCATTGGCCTGGCGGCGCAATTGAAGGCTGGATCGACAGCGAAAGGGACCAATGGCCGTTATGGGTGCCGGTGGCGGTTGGCGCGGGCATTGTTACATGGGAGCTGCAGGGTAACGGCGCTTTATGGGCGGTGACAGGCCTGTGTGCAGCGTTGATCCTAATCGCTTACATAACGGGCCGCCAATCCAGCCTGATGGCGATAATCAAAATAGCTGCTTTTTGTTTTTTAGCCGGATTTTTGGCCATATATTTCCGGTCGGCCGCAGTCGGCACGCCGCCGCTTAAAAAAATGTGGATCGGCGAATTTTACGGTCAAATTACAAAAGTGGAGCATATCACGGCCCGCGATATTGTCCGTTTCGAACTGGCAACCGGTGGGCATGCGGGCTTGCCCGAAAAAGTCCGTGTCAATCTGGATGCAGAAAAGTACCGGCCTGAATTTACCAGCGGTGCGGTTATCCGAATGAAAGCGCGGCTTGTTCCGCCCGCCGGACCTAGCGTGCCGGGGGGATATGATTTTGCGCGGCGGGCGTGGTTTGACGGTTTGGGCGCAACAGGAACGATCCTGGGCAATGTGACATTATACAGACCCTCTTCTCACAAGCCGACTTTAGGAAATGTTCGCCGTGCATTATCGGCGCATATCACGTCCCAATTGCCCCCCGGCAGTGGGTCAATCGCGGCAGCGCTCGCCACCGGGGATCGCGGCGCCATTTCAGATGATGACGCAGAGGCAATGCGCAATAGCGGAATGGCGCATTTACTATCGATCAGCGGCCTGCATGTAACCGCGGTTGTCGGCGCGATTTTCCTCTTAATGAGCCGGATATTGGCGCTGTTCCCGCGCATTGCATTGCGTTTTCCGGTGCCGCTTATTGCGGCGGCTGTCGCAGCAATGGGCGCGATTGGATATACGCTGTTAACAGGATCCGAAGTGCCGACCATCCGGTCATGCGTCGCCGCATTGTTGATATTGGCGGCATTGGCAATGGGGCGCGATGCGATCAGCCTGCGGCTTGTCGCATTTGGTGCCAGCGTGATCATGCTCATATGGCCGGAAAGTCTGGCGGGGCCCAGTTTTCAGCTAAGCTTTGCGGCGGTTTCAACAATTATTGTCCTGCATGAAAGCCGGTGGATGCAGAATTTTACGCGCGCCGGACAGCAAGATGGTTTGATCAGGAAAATGGGGCGGAGCATCGTTATCCTGCTGATCACCGGGGCCGCGATTGAGCTTATATTGGCGCCGATTGCTATTTTCCATTTCCACAAAAGCGGGCTTTATGGCGCATTGGCCAATGTCATCGCAATTCCGATGACGACATTCCTTGTGATGCCTTTCGAAGCATTGGCGTTGACCTTTGATCTGGTGGGGCTGGGCGCGCCATTTTGGTGGGTTACCGATATATCCTTACGGGCAATATTGGCTTTGGCCCATGGCGTCAGCGCGGCGCCCGGCGCGGTTTCCATGTTGCCCGTTATGCCGCAATGGGCCTTTGCCGCCATGATATTGGGGGCATTATATTTTGGTATTTTCCGGCGGCGGGCGAGGTATTTTGGCATCCCGCTATTTCTGATCGGATTGACCGCGATGATCACCGCGCCATATCCAGATATATTGGTCACAGGCGACGGTAAGCATTTGGCGGTGGTGGGTAGCGACGGGAAATTGGCGCTCCTGCGCGACCGAGCGGGGGATTATGTTCGCGATACGCTGCGTGAGAATGCTGGGGTTAAGGCAGAGCCGGTTGCTATTACCGATTGGCCCGGTGCGCAATGTACGGCGGATGCTTGCGTGATTACCATCGACCGAGATGGGCGCAGATGGAATATATTGGCTCTGCGCAGCCGGTATTATATCCCCTCGATGGAATTGGCTGTGGCCTGTAAGCGGGTTGACATAGTGGTTAGTGACCGCTGGCTACCGCGTAGTTGCAAGCCGAAATGGCTGCGCGCTGACCGTGAATCTCTCGCCAAAACCGGCGGGCTGACCTTTTACCTATCGAATGCATTTTCGGGTCCCCGCGTGGAAAGCGTTGTCGCCGCCGGTCACCATCATCCTTGGATAATTGCGGGCAAATAAACAGGCTGCGGGGTGTCCGGCAAAATAGAGTGTAAGGTAGCTGCCAGTCAGGCCAGCGATAATAACACCTGACCGCAATATACCCAAACCGCTCCAGCAGCCCGTTCAATCAGCGCCGGTATACTGCCCCGCTACCCTTAATGGTAACGGCGCAGCAGCCCCGCAAGCTTGCCCTGAATCAACACTTCATGCGGGCTATACACTTGCGGTGTATAAGCGGCATTTGCCGGATCCAGCCTTATGTTGCCATTTTCGCGGCGCAGATATTTTAACGTAGCCTCTTCGCCGCGTACCAATGCCACGACAATTTCGCCATCGCGCGCGGAATCGGTTTTCTTGATCAACGCATAATCGCCGTCAAAAATTCCGGCTTCGATCATCGAATCTCCCGACACTTCTAATGCATAATGCTCACCTGTGCCCAATAGAGCCATCGGAACGGCTAGCGTTTCGGTGGTTTCCATCGCTTCAATAGGAACACCGGCAGCGATCCTGCCATGCAAAGGGATTTCCATGACGTCATTGGCCGCAAGCGGCATCGCATTGGCCGATTTTCCGTTATTCGGCTTATCAGCTGATTTAGTGGCCAACGAAACAACATTGCTGACAGATTTTGCTCCGCCGCCCTCCGGCATTTGCAATATTTCAAGGGCACGGGCGCGGTTGGGGAGGCGGCGAATAAAGCCTCTCTCTTCCAATGCGCCGATCAGCCTATGGACACCCGATTTGCTTTTCAGGTTGAGCGCGTCTTTCATCTCTTCAAAAGAAGGAGATACGCCGCCCTCTTCCAATCGTTCATGAATGAAGCGAAGCAATTCATTTTGTTTAGCGGTCAACATCATCTGTTCCCTATGCGGTTAAACATAGTAGGAACAATTACGGAACAAATCAGGTTATGTCAAGCCGCTTTACAGATTGCTGCCGAATGGCCGGTTTGGTCATATGTCCAATGGCAGATATGCAACTATATCGCCCACGCCTACTGGCGGTGCATCAACCGGGCGAATGATAAGCGCATTTGCGCTCGCCAAGGGTTTGGTGACGCCGCTGTCTTGCATGTGAAATGGCGTCAATTCGCCATCTTGCAGCACCGCGCGCAAATATTCGGCGCGCGGTCCGCCTGCTGCAATGGCGGTGGTGCAGGGGGCGGATAGCGATGTCGGCCATGGCTGCGCTGATCCAGCCATATGCCGAACCAGCGGCAAAAGGAATAAAAAGGCGGTCACAAAGGCCGAACCCGGATTTCCAGGCAGGCCCAACATCACCGAATTCCCAAGCTTTCCGGCCATTAATGGCTTTCCTGGACGCACGGCAATCCGCCAAAAATCCATCGTTGCACCTGCGTCAGTCGCGGCGCGGTGGACCAGATCATGGTCGCCGACCGACGCCCCGCCAATGGTCACGATAATATCCGCCCCTTTTGCCTGTTCCAGCTTTTCGGCCAATGACGCCAAATTGTCCCGGGCAATGCCCAAATCCTGCACCTCACATGGCAGCGAAGATAGCATGGCGGCAATCATGACAGCATTGGATGACGGGATTTGTTCGGTGCGCAGCGGCAAACCCGGCGGGACCAGCTCATCACCGGAGGAGATTATCGCAACGCGCGGCCCGGCAAAAAGGGGCAGGTCACCGTAGCCTGCCATCGCGGCGGCCGCGATAATTCCGGCATTCACCTGCGTTCCCGCTTGGGCCAGTCTGTCGCCATTGGAAAAATCCGATCCAGCCTTGCGAACATGGTGCCATTTTTGATGGGGGGCATCCCCGCAAAGCGAGATATTATCTCCGCTTCTCTCAATATCTTCTTGTATAATAACGCAATCGGAATTTTCGGGCAGATGCGCGCCCGTAAATATCCTGACCGCTTCACCTGCGGCCAATGCGCCGTTATAGCGATGCCCCGCTGCGCTTTCGCCAATGACTGACCATGGGCCGGGGCAGTCGGAAAAACGGACGGCATAGCCATCCATGGCCGACATATGCGCCGCCGGTTGCTGCCGCCGTGCGATTAAATCTTCCGCCAAAAACCGCCCCTTTGCCAAGGGTAAGGGAGTTGAAACGACCGGCATAAGCGAGGCAAGCTTTAGCAGCCTTTGCCGCGCCTCTTCCACGCTAATCATGGGGGGCGGTCCAATCGCCAGATTTTCCGCCGGTTTTTTTGAGCAAGCGGATATCGGAAATCACCATCGCCTTATCCAGCGCCTTCGCCATGTCATATAGAGTGAGCAGCGCCACCGAAACTGCGGTCAACGCTTCCATCTCCACCCCTGTCTGCCCAGTCAACCGTGCGGTGCCCGTCGCCCGAATGGCATCATCTTCAAATGCAAAGTCAACGGACACTTTGGAAAGCATCAGCGGATGGCAAAGCGGGATCAGCTCGCTTGTCTTCTTCGCCGCCATTATCCCGGCAATTCGGGCGGCAGCAAGCACGTCGCCCTTTTTGACCATGCCGTCCCTTATCGCCCGCAGCGCCTCTGCGCTCATGCTAATCCGCCCTTCGGCGACCGCTTCTCGCAAATTTTCGGCCTTACCCGACACATCAACCATTGCGGCGTTGCCCGCGTCATCAATATGGGTAAGCTTTGTCATGACCCGGTCAACAGCCTCTGCGTTGCCGCCGCGACGTCATCTTGCCGCATCAGGCTTTCACCGACAAGGAATGTCCGCACGCCATGTTTTTCCATGCGCAGGCAATCGGCATGGACGCTGATACCGCTTTCGCAGATCAGCAACGCTTCGGGCGGGGCCATGGCCGCCAAACGCTCTGTGGTCGATAAATCGACGTCAAATGTCTTTAGGTTCCGGTTGTTGACGCCAATCAGCCGCGATTGGAGCGTGATGAGCGCTCGCTCCATCTCCGCCTCATTATGCGTTTCGACCAGCACGTCCATTCCTTGCGCAATTGCCGCATCCTCAATTTCCGCCATTTGCGCGTCGGAAAGCGCCGCCACAATAATCAGGATCGCGTCCGCCCCCATCGCCCGCGCCTCTGCACATTGCCAGGGGTCGACCATAAAATCCTTGCGCAATACCGGCAGGTCGCAAGCCGCCCGCGCGGCGATCAAATAATCCTCATGCCCTTGAAAATAGGGGGCATCGGTCAAGATTGACAGGCAGGCCGCCCCGCCCGCCTGATAATCGCGGGCATGGGCAGGGGGATCAAAATCGGCGCGGATCAATCCCTTGGACGGCGACGCTTTCTTGATCTCAGCAATAAGGGCAAAGCCGCTCGCCGCCTTGACCCGCAAAGCCGCCTCAAACCCGCGCGGGGACGAGGGCGCCGGCCATGCTGCATTGACGCCACCGGGATAAGCCAGCTTGCGCCGAGCAACCTCTTCGCGGGTGGCGTTGCAAATTTCGGTGAGTTTGTCGGTCATTTCCATCAGCGTTTATAATCCGGAGCGGGTAACTTCAACGGAATTGGGTTGAGCTTAACCCATTGCACCGCAATCTCGCATAGCCGTTCCGTATCTCCTTGCCGTTTCTGTATTTGTTGAATCAGATTAGCTGTTTCATCGAGCAGCGCAGCGGTTAGACTATTGCCCGTCGCGACATGAAATAGAAATGCATTTGCCATTTTTTTATAGTCGGCGTTCCAGTTAACAGCTCCATTGCGATCCAATTCATCCGCAATGCGTCCGGAAATGCGGATAACTTCACCTTGAACTGTATCGGCGGCACCATTCGAAGGTATGAGTAATTCCCATAGCTCTTGATGCTGATCCTGCCAATTTCCGGCTTTGGCTTCGATGGGAGCTCTACCATCATGCATAATGCGCCGCGCTACCGGTGGAACGTCAAAAAGCGCATAGAGCTTCTCCAATCCCGCCGCAGCTTCTTCTAGTAATTCGGGGTTGAATCCTGCGCGGTGAAATTCAAAATCTGTTCCTATGCGGGTAACATAATCTTTCAAATTTTTCAGCTTTTCCGGCTCCTGGCCTTTTTTGCTACCGAACATTCTCGATATAAAAGATTTGGACGCGGCAGGCTTCGGCTCAAAAAGAACACCAGCAACTTCAGCAATGCCAGCGATTTTCAGGTTGCTACATCTTTGAAGCGCGTATTCTAGCGGCGTCTGGTCATATTTATTGGGCGCTTCAGGATTGGCGCCGTTCGCAATGAGGAGCTTTACATTCTCGCAATGTCCTACATCTGCGGCATAGTGCAGAGCGGTCCCTCTGCCGCCAGCACCCGCATTCACATTTGCGCCCAATTCCAGCAAAATTTCAAGTCGGCCCCGATAATGCCCGGCTCGCGAGCATAATGGGGGGTCGCCATAGCTGTCACCCGCTTCAATATCTGCACCGTTGGCTAACAGCCAGCGCGCCAATTCGTCAGGACATTCGTTAAAGGCAAGGGCAGTTTGCTTAAATACACCGCCCCTTGCATTGATGTCGCAGCTATCAAAAACAGCTTTCAATGAATCGATGTCGCTTTGATGCAGCAGCTCTTCAAAATCTTTTGGCAGGGTTTTTCGCTTCTTCGCCATAATCTAAAACCCAACCCAGCAATCGAGCAGCGCATTAGCCAATCCTTTATCTATCGCTTCGGCGGCTTCTTCTGCGCCGCTGCGTAGGCTCGCCGCTTCACCTGCGACCATGAGCGCGGCGGCGGCGTTGAGGATCACTGCGTCGCGATAGGCGCGGTCTTGCTCGGTTTCCTGAAGGCCCAACAGCAGACGGCGGAGTGCCTTTGCATTATAAGCAGCATCGCCGCCCCTTATGGCGTTCAGCGGATGCGGCGACAGACCCGCATCTTCGGACGTTATCACCGTTTTTTCAACATGGCTGCCACTGATCCATGCCGCCTGTGTGGGGCCAGCGATGGATATTTCATCAAGCCCCTCCTGACCCGACACGACCAGTGCTTTTGCAAAGCCAAGTGACGTCATGGCTTCGGCATAAGTCTCTATAAGATCAGGAGAAGCCACACCGATCAACTGCCGCGTAACACCTGCGGGATTACATAGCGGTCCCAATAGGTTGAAGATGGTCCGGCGGCCAAGCGCCTTTCGGACAGGTGCAATTGGTCCTAACGCAGGATGATATTTTTGCGCGAATAGAAACGCGATGCCCAGATCATTCAGCGTCGCTTCCGCCGTATCCGCCGCCCGGTCCAAATCCAGCCCCAATGCCTCCAGCGTATCCGCTCCTCCTGCCTTCGAAGAAGCGGCGCGATTACCGTGCTTTGCGACAGGAACCTCGCAAGCCGCAACAACTATTGCGACGGCGGTGGAGACATTCAGGCTATGCTGCCCATCACCGCCTGTGCCGCATACATCGATGGCGTGATCTGGCGCAGACACCCGGACCATGCGGGCGCGCATTGCCATTGCCGCCGCCGAAATATCCTGCGCCGTTTCGCCTTTGTCAGCCAATTCGATGAGAGCAGCGGAAATATCGCCCGCCGCCAATTTGCCGTCCAGAATATCGTCAAATATATTGGCCATTATTTCTCCTCGACGCCCGACGCGACCAAATGGGCCTGCATATCATCAAGCAGGGCGCTATCTTGGTCGGCGCGAAGGGGTACAAAATTGAACAATACCTCTGACCGGTATAGCAGCAAGGTCCGCTCCGTTCGCCGCCAGCCATGCAATTCTGTCCATTTCATCCACATATCGCCATTTTCGGTCAGAATGCGAAATCCATCCTGATCCCAGCTGATGGTGAATTCTTTGCGCAGATCGGCTTGCTGTGCATAAACCCGCTTTACAAAACGGGGTACCCACCAAATTTTATTGATCCATCGGAAGAAAAACAGCACCAAAACACCAAATAAGACATAACCCGCAAAAGCGGCCAACATCATCAGCGGACCCTCATCTGACACAATATAGGCCATAATCGACGCGATGATCATCACGAGCAGGCCAAATATAATCTTACCTTTGCGCGGGATGACCGACCAATGCAGCTGATAGGCCGCCAGCACTTGCTCTTCGCTTGCGCTGATGGTCACCGAACCGCTCATACCCGCTGCTTCACCGTCATACCGGCGATCCGCATGAAATTGGCGAGCATGTCATGGCCATGCTCTGTCGCGATGCTTTCGGGGTGGAATTGCACGCCGTGAATGGGCAGTTCCCGGTGGCGGAAACCCATGACATGGCCGTCATCACTGCGCGCATTGACGATCAGATCGGCGGGAATATTGTCGACGATCAGCGAATGGTAACGCGTCGCGGTAAAGGGGGAGGGAAGCCCCGCGAATAGCCCGCTATCGTCATGGGTAACGGGCGATGTTTTGCCATGCATCAACCCGCCGCGCTGCACGCTGCCGCCGAAAAATTGCCCGATGGATTGATGCCCCAAGCACACGCCGAGAAGCGGCTTTCCGGCATCTGCGCAGGCCGCAACCAGATCGAGGCTGATCCCGGCTTCGTTGGGCGTTTTGGGGCCGGGAGAGATGAGGAACGCCTGCGCCCCCGATGACAGCGCCTGCCCGGCGGAAATGGCGTCATTGCGGACCACATCCACCTCAGCGCCAAGTTCCATCAGATAATGAACGAGGTTAAAGGTGAAGCTGTCATAATTGTCGATGACGAGGATTTTGCCGTGTGTCATTGTCCATACCCCGCTTGCGACGCCACCCGCACCGCTTCTTTCGCGGCGGCCAGCAATGCGCCTGCCTTTGCTTCGCACTCCGCCTGTTCATAGGCGGGATCGCTATCGGCGACGATCCCGGCACCGGCTTGCACATGCAGCGTGCCGTCCTTTAATATGCCGGTGCGTAGAACGATGCAGCTGTCCATGTCGCCATTGGGGCTGAAGTAACCCACACCGCCCGCATAAGCGCCGCGTGTTTCGTTTTCCAGTTCGGCGATAATTTCACAAGCACGAACCTTTGGCGCGCCCGACACCGTGCCCGCTGGAAAACCAGCGAATAGCGCGTCTATCGCGTCTTTATCCGGTGATAGCTGTCCCGTGACGTTCGACACGATATGCATCACATGGCTGTAAAATTCGACCATATAGCTGTCGGTGACCGTCACGCTATCTGGGCTCGCCACGCGGCCTACATCATTGCGGCCTAGGTCGAGCAACATCAAATGTTCGGCCCGTTCTTTGGGATCGGCGAGCAAAGAGGCTTTATTCGCCGCATCTTGCGCCGCCGATTGCCCGCGCGGTCGGGTTCCCGCAATCGGCCGCACAGTCACTTCACCTGCACGTGCGCGGACCAAAATTTCAGGGCTGGAGCCGATTACCGCAAAACCGGGCAGGTCGAGATAATAGAGGAAAGGCGAGGGGTTTACCCGGCGCAGCGCCCGGTAAAGCGAAAGCGGCGGCAGGGGAAAGGGCGCTGTGAAACGCTGCGCCAATACCACCTGAAAAATATCGCCCGCTTCGATATATTCCTTCGCCCGGCCAACCATGGCACCATAGGTTCCGGGCGGCAAGACAGGTTGCAGCGCGATGTCGCCCGCGTCCACCGCAGAGCTATCGGCGCAATCCGTTATGATAGGAGCGCTCAGCTGCCGCTCGCACTCGTCCAGCCGCTCGGCTGCTGCTAAAATCTGTTTATCTGGCGACGCAACAGGATCAGGCCATACAGGCGTGACCAGAAACATTTCATCCTTTAACCGGTCAAATACAATGATGACAGTGGGCCGCACAAACAGCATATCGGGCAGCGCCAGGCCGGATTGCGGCGCGCGCGGAAGCTTTTCAACCAGCCCCACCGTTTCGTATCCAAAATAGCCCACCAGACAGGCGAGCGCAGATGGCAATTCGGCGGGAATGTCATCCATCTGACATTGCCCCACCAATTCACGCAGCGCCGTCAGGGCAGGGGCATCAATCCGTTCAAATGCTTCGCGGTCATGTTGCCATTTACGGTTGATTTCCGCCCCGTCGCCCTGCGCCCGGAATATCAGGTCAGGGGCAAGCCCGATTAAGCTGTGGCGCCCGCGCGTTTCGCCGCCCTCCACCGATTCGAGCAGGAAATCGCCGCGTTCCGGTTGGATCAGCTTCAACGCCGCCGAAACCGGGGTTTCAGTGTCGGCAATACGCTTGCGCCAGACAAGTGACGCCTTGCCCAACGCTAATCGTTCCGCTGCCCCGCGATATTCTGCTCCCGCCAGATTATTTATTGTCATTGCTGGTAAGGCGCTTGCGCTGAGCGGCGATGACGCTGTCATTCTTTTTGACGCCAACCTGCTTTGCCGCTGCATTGACCAATGCGGCGCCTTGCTCCTGAGACATAAGCTCGGTTAATTCAGCGGTTTTTGCAGCGATCAATTCGGCATTTTTGCTGGCGTCCCCTTTAATGATCTGATTCAATTTGACGATCAGCCACCCTGCATTATTAGGCGCGTCCAATTTTTTGGCTGTGCCTTGCTTCATCGAAAATAGCAGCAGCAGCGGCGGGGGCAGATTTTGGTTTTCCTGCTTCAATTCGGCCCGGCTACCCTTGATACTCTCGGTTGGCGGCGTTTTGATATTCAGCGCCTTCATCGCGTCGGCCAGCGATTTGCCCGAATTGACGGCTTTTTGTACTTGCTCTGCTGCGGCCTTTGCTTTTTCCGATCCCTTGGCCATTTTCCATTGCTGCATAATCACCGCGCGCACTTCGGCCAAGGGCGGAGGGGCCGCTTTTTTGACCTCAGCGAGTGAGATCATTGCAAAGCTTTTGCCTTTTTCAATCTCGATCAGCTGCGCTTCGCCGCCCTCTTCCATCTGGAATGCAGCAGGTAAGATAACCGCCATTTCGGCGCGCGGCCGGTAATTGGGATCGGCTGGATTTTGACCCGTAGCAAATAGCTTCGGTGTTGTTTCAACCTTTAACTCACGTTCTTTGGCAACATCGGCGAGGGATGTGCCATTGGCAAAGGCATCTTCAATTTCGGTCGTATATTCGCTGAGCACCGTTGCGGCTTTTTCGGTTTCGAGCAGCTGCGTAATTTCGGGCGTAGCCTGCGCCAATGTTTTGGCCGGTGTTGCCCGAACATCAGTGACTCGCGCCACGAAAAAGCCAAGACTGGCCCGCGCTGGTTTGGCAATTTGTCCTTTGGGTGCCGCGAAAACCGCGTCTGCCACGGCTTTGGAAGACAGGCCGGTCAGGGCTTGGCGCGTGACATTCGTGTCTTTGGTCACCGATAGGCCGAGGCCCTGCGCAACGGCTTCTAACGACTTGCCAGCGTTTACTTGGTCGATGGCCGCTTTCGCCGCGGCTTCTGTCGGCACGACGAAACGAGTGATGTCACGCGCTTCAGATGCGGCATAGGCATCCTTATTCTCGGCATAATAATCGGCAATTTCTTTCGCCGTCGGTTTGGCCAATTCGGCAACGATGCTGTCATCAAACAGAACATAGCTTACCGCGCGCTGTTCCGGGATAGTGAACCGAGTGCTATTTTCGCGGTAATATTTGGCTAGCTCTGCATCCGTTGCATCTTTTTGCGGCGCATAAGCGGCCGAAGGAATGAAGCCCAATTCGCCGCTGCGTTGTTCCAACTGTAAAGAGGCATAAGGCAAGACATAGCTGCTCGGTGTTTTTATACGGCCTTCGGTCGCGGGCAGGATTTGTTGAATATAATATTGCTGCGTAAATCCCTCACGGAATGATTTTTCGGACAGGCCAATTTGCCCCAAAAATGCCTGAAACGCCTCTTGGCTGAATTTCCCATCCAGACCCTTTGCGCCCGGAATTTTTAATATCTCCGCATCAATCATCCGCTTGCTAACGGCAATTCCTGTTTCTTCGCCAAATACAGATATGGCATAGCGGTCAATCAGATTTTGCAATGTGGCATCAAATCCGCCGCCTTCGACGAAACGGGCCATATCCAGATTGGGATTTTGTTGCCGCTCAGCGCGGAGCCGGTTGTCAACTGCATCGGTAAATTCACCCAATGTGATATTTTTATTACCAACCTTTGCGACATTGCCGCCGCCCAGGCCGCCAAAGCTGCCGCTGCCGGTAACATCGCCCAATGTAAACGCAACCGCGATCAGGCCAACGAAAACCAGCGCGAATATCGTTCCGAATTTGGAGCTGAAAAGTTTGCGGAAAAAGCTGATCATAATCGTCCTGACTTAAACTATATCTGCCGTGCGCGCCGATGCGTCACTGGATGGCAGGTGCTTTAGGCGGCATGACGGGCCGTTTCAAGCATATCCTACGTTGTCATGCTTGGCGCTATGCTTTGCACCTGCTAGCCAAGCCAAAATCAACCGGAGCCCAAATTTATGCGCAAATTGATCGTCGGCAATTGGAAAATGAACGGGACGTTGGCGCAGTTGGATGAAATCGGCCAGATACAGGCGGGCGCGGCGGCATATGACAATGTCGACAGCGCCTTGTGCCTGCCCGCAACATTAATCCATGCCGCAAAGCAGCGTTTTGCCGATTTTCAATTTGGCGGTCAGGATTGCCACCATGCGCCAAAGGGCGCGCATACCGGCTGCATATCGGCGGAGATGTTAACAGATGCCGGTAGCGCGATGGTCATTTTAGGGCATAGCGAACGGCGCAGCGACCAAGGCGAAAGCGACGCCGATGTTCGCGCCAAAGCGTCAGCCGCCTGTGCCGCTGGCCTACATGTCATCCTATGCGTGGGTGAGACAGAGGCGCAGCGTGATGCCGGGCAAACGGAAACGGTCATATTGGCGCAGCTGATGGGATCGGTGCCGGATGATATTGCCGCAGAACATATTGATATAGCTTATGAGCCCATATGGGCGATTGGCACGGGCCGCGTTCCGGCCATAGAGGAAATAGCATCTGTTCATGCCGCCATCCGAACGCATTTGACGGAGCGATTCGGGCAGGCTGGCAGGGCGGTGCGCATCTTATATGGCGGATCGATGAATGGCGATAATGCTGCGGCGATATTGGCGGTGCCCAACGTGGGCGGCGGTTTAATTGGCGGAGCGAGCCTGACTGCTGAAAAATTCCTGCCTATCATAAAGGCTGCATCGGAAAGCTGAGCGGTAAGTGCGCCTGCGAATCTTTCGCGCCCGTGCTGGCTGATTGCCATTGAAGATCGCGAAGTAAGTCGCTATGTGCGCTGCAACTGGCGTTTAGCGCTCTATTTAATTCGGAATTTTTCATGGGTCTTTTTCACTTTCTTATCGTCCTGCAGGGCATCATCGCAGCGGCATTGGTGGGCGTCATTTTGATGCAACGCAGCGAAGGCGGCGGCCTTGGCACGGGCGGTAGTCCGTCCGGCCTCATGTCGGCACGCGGTGCAGCGGATTTTATGACGCGCACAACAACCGCACTGGCAACCCTATTTGTCCTATTGTCTATCTCGCTTGCTTTCGTGGCTGCGCGTCAGTCAGGCGGCACGATCGACGATAGTTTTAAGCGGAATGAGGCACCTGCCGCTGCTCAGCAAGCGGTTCCTGCCGATGGCGAAGCAGCTCCAGCCGGAACAGCTCCAGCCGAAGGAGAGGCCGCCCCCGCCGCACCGGCAAGCGACACGGTTCCGCTCGATCAGTAAATAGTCGGCAGCAATTTGCGGGCATAACGATTATCCAAGCGGGGCTTTCGGGCCCCGTTTTTTGTTGCGCATCTGCATTTTGCCACTTTTGCACAAATTTATTTGATCAAAATAGATTCGAGCGCTTGCCAACACAGTATAATGGCTCTTAAGCCTTTTCTCCCATGGCACGGTTCATTTTTATCACCGGTGGCGTGGTTTCCTCGCTTGGCAAAGGTCTTATGGCGGCGTCTTTGGCGTCGTTGTTGCAGGCGCGTGGATTCCGCGTACGTATCCGCAAATTCGATCCCTATTTGAACGTGGATCCCGGCACTATGTCGCCGTATCAACATGGCGAAGTTTATGTGACCGACGACGGGGCGGAAACCGATCTTGATCTTGGCCATTATGAACGCTTTACCGGCGTTTCGGCTAAGCAATCGGACAATATAACCTCTGGCCGTATCTATCAGACGATCATCCAAAAGGAGCGCCGCGGTGATTATCTGGGCGCAACGGTTCAGGTCATTCCGCATGTGACCGACGCGATTAAGGAATTTGCGCTTGCCGATACCGATGATCTTGATTTCGTCCTGTGCGAAATTGGCGGAACGGTGGGTGATATTGAGTCACTGCCTTTCATTGAGGCGATCCGACAATTGCGCAATGATTTGGGCCGGGATCAAACATTGTCGGTTCACGTCACTCTGGTGCCGTATATTGCGGCAGCGGGTGAGTTAAAGACAAAGCCGACACAGCATAGCGTCCGGGAATTGACCTCGCTGGGGATACAGCCCGATGTGCTGCTATGCCGGTGTGAACATCCCTTGCCCGATGGCGAACGCGCCAAAATTGCGGCTTTTTGTAATGTCCGCAAGGAAGCGGTGATCCCCGCGCTGGATGCCGAATCAATCTATGCAGTCCCACTGCAATATCACGGCGAGGGGCTGGATGATGAAGTCCTGCGCGCTTTTGGCATTACTGATGCGCCCGATCCTGAATTGTCGCGTTGGTATGATATTGTTGACCGGTATAACAATCCCGAGGGCGAAGTGACGATCGGTGTGGTCGGCAAATATGTTGGCTTGCAAGATGCGTATAAGTCGCTGCATGAAGCGTTGGTTCATGGCGGCATGGCGAACCGGGTGAAGGTCAATGTCAAATGGCTCGATGCCGAGCTATTTGAAAATGAACAAGAGCTCGCCGCCAATTTGGAACCGATGCACGCCATATTGGTGCCGGGTGGTTTTGGCGAACGGGGCAGCGAAGGTAAAATTGCGTCTGTCAAATTTGCGCGCGAACATCGCGTGCCCTTTTTCGGAATTTGTCTGGGTATGCAGATGGCATGCATCGAAGGCGCGCGAAATACATCGGGCATAGCTGATGCTTCAACCACTGAATTTGGTGAGACGAAAGAACCTATTGTCGGGTTGATAACCGAATGGATGACCAAAGAAGGCGTTCAAGAACGCGAGGCTGGCGGCGATTTGGGCGGCACCATGCGGCTGGGCGCTTATGAGGCAAAGCTGGATGGCAATAGCCATGTGGGCAGCATTTACGGCGCAAGCCACATATCCGAACGTCACAGACATCGTTATGAAGTCAATTCAGGCTATATGGACGTGCTGCAAAAAGGTGGCCTGCATTTTTCCGGTATGTCGCCCGATGGACGCTTGCCCGAAATTGTGGAAAGACCAGACCATCCGTGGTTCATTGGCGTGCAGTTCCACCCAGAATTGAAATCACGGCCATTTGATCCGCATCCTTTATTCGCCAGCTTTATAAAAGCTGCGTTGGACCAAAGCCGTCTGGTGTAACCTGCGCACGCATTATTTGCACCCATGCGGCTGCAATATTATTGACATATTATATGTTTAGCTTGCCAAACAGGATCGAGTTGTTGGCAATTCACTATTTTTGTTATATGAAACTGGGTGAAGGGTAAATTACCCCAGCAAATCGCTTTTCATGAAGCTATCAGCCCACTTGCGACCCGGGCTGATAATTCATGAAGGGGGACGCGAGTCCCGGGGGCGGCAAGCACCCACTTGCCGCCCCCAAATATCCAACCGTAAATGGTTTGTTTTACGCAGCCTGATCAGATGTATCGCCTGATTTTGCTTTCTTGGCCGCTTTATGCTCGATTACCTCGGCGCTTTTCTGCTCGCCAATCAATATCTTGCGCGGTTTTAAGGCGTCAGGGATTTCCCGCAGCAAGCTGATCTTCAGCAAACCATCTTCGATATCGGCGCCTGTGACATGGACATAATCGGCCAATTGGAAGCGCCGTTCAAAATTTCGGCTGGCGATGCCCATATGCAGATATTCGCGATTGTCGTTGCTATCAGGCTGCTTGCTGCCCGCAACGACCAGCATATTTTGCTGTGCCGTAATATCGATCTCATGCGGTTTGAAGCCGGCAACGGCGACGGTGATTTCATAGTCATTTTCACCAGTGCGCTCGATATTAAACGGCGGATAATTTTCATTTTGGGATGTTCGCCCTGCATTTTCCAGCAATTCGAACAAATGGTCGAAGCCGACAGTGGTGCGGCGATATGGTGTAAAGTCTAAACGCATTTCAAATTCTCCTTTTGAGCAATCTGTAATTTGGATGAGGCCCGGATGCCCAGCGCCTCAACGGAAAAATAGGAATCGCATTCGGAGATTTCAAGACCAGTAAATAACAAAGGCCGCCCGAAATAATCGGACGGCCTTTTCAAGCTTTCGCTTGTATAATGGCGCTTTCGCAAATTTTTATGCGATAAGCAGCCATCCCCCTGAACCATTGGCCGCGTGTTGGACCTTGATTGCCATTTCTTAATCGGCTCGTTGCGCGCGGATGGCAATTTATTCTGTCATATGACTGACGCATTTCTGCGTGGCTGTTGCGGGGTTGCAACAATATAAGCGGCTTGCCAGCCACGGGCCACGCACTTAAGGAGAGCCTTGGTAACCATATCACAGGCTTCATCCTATCTATGTTCCTATCCCGTTATGAAATGATGGTCGCTCGGCGCTATCTGGCGCCCGGCAAAGGCGAGGGGTTTATCTTTCTTGTCGCGAGTATCAGCCTCGTCGCGGTCGCATTGGGCGTTGCGGCGCTGATCATCGTGATGAGTGTGATGAACGGCTTTCGCGCGGAGTTATTCGACAAGATTGTCGGCTTAAACGGTCATGCGGTGATGCAGGGATATGGCGGGCGGATATCCGATTGGCGGGACATATTGGCGGAAACCCGCAAAACGCCCGGGATCGTCAGCGCAACGCCGCTGATCGAACAGCCGTTATTATCGACCAGCAACGGCCGCGTAGAGGCGGTCATGGTGCGCGGGATGCTGGTCCCCGATATATTGAAAAACGAAACGCTGGCCGGCAAAACGATTGCAGGAAGCCTCGAAAATTTGAAGGCGGGCAGCGACAAGATCGCCATTGGTTCGCGTTTGGCGCTGAATTTGGGGGCGCAGCTGGGTCAGCGGATCACGATCATCAATCCGCAGGGACGGCCCACTCCTTTTGGCACCGTGCCGCGCGAAATCAGTTATGAGGTCGCGGCGATTTTTGAAGTGGGGGTTTATGATTATGATAAGGCGTTCATCGTCATGCCGCTCCAAAATGCGCAGACTTTGATGCTGATGGAGGATGATGTCGGTATCATTGAGATGAAAACCAGCGATCCTGAAAATGTCGATGCAATCATCGAACCTTTGCTACCCAAAATGGGCAGCCGGGCGCAGCTGGTGACATGGCGGCAGATGAATGCGTCTTTGTTTGAAACACTGGCGGTGGAGCGGGTGGCGATGTTCATCATTCTGTCGATCATCGTGTTGGTGGCGGTGTTTAATATCTTATCGTCGCTCATCATGCTGGTGCGGGCAAAGACGAGGGATATAGCGATATTACGAACCATGGGGGCAACGCGCCGGTCGCTGCTGCGGATATTTATGACGGTGGGCGTTCTGATCGGTCTATCGGGCATCGTGCTGGGTATGATATTGGGTTTTATCTTCCTCTATTTCCGGCAAGGCGTCGTCAATTTCGTGCAATTGGTGACGGGGCAGAATTTATGGGATCCATCGATCCGCTTCTTGACCGAATTGCCGTCTCGCACCGATCCGGTTGAGGTTGCAGCGATTATTATCCTGGCGTTGCTATTCAGCTTTCTTGCGACGTTATATCCCGCCTTCAAGGCGGCGAGTACCGATCCTGTGCAGGTGCTGCGTTATGAATAATGGTTCAAATATTATCGCTAGCTTGGTGGACGTGCGGCGCAGTTTTACGCAAGGCGACGTCACCATCGACGTGCTGCGCGGTGTCAATTTGCAAATCCGAGCGGGCGAACTGGTTGCATTGCTGGGGCCATCGGGAACGGGTAAATCGACGCTGCTACAGGCGCTCGGCTTGCTGGAGGGCGGCTTTACTGGTTCGATCAAGATTGACGGCGTCGAAACCCGCGATCTCAACCCCGATGAACATACCGAAATCCGGCGGGAAAAGCTGGGCTTTGTATATCAATTCCACCATTTGCTGCCCGATTTCAACGCCCTCGAAAATGTGACTTTGCCGCAATTGATTGCCGGCGCAGCTCCAGAGGAAGCGGTGGAGCGCGGGACCGCGCTATTATCCGCACTCGGCTTGTCAGAGCGGCTGGAACACCGGCCGTCAAAATTGTCGGGCGGGGAGCAGCAGCGGGTGGCGGTGGCACGGGCGCTGGCAAATAAACCAAGGCTCGTCCTCGCCGATGAACCCACCGGCAATCTGGACGAGCATACAGCCGATATAGTATTATCGGAATTCATGGGGCTGGTGCGTGAACAAGGGACAGCAGCGGTTGTTGCGACTCATAATGAACGGTTGGCGCGGAAAATGGACCGCATTGTGCGGTTGCATGACGGCATATTAACCGAAGGCTGAAAAGCGAAAGGAAATCCCAATGTCGGTTTTTGATTTTACTGCGAAATTACCAGGTGACGGGCAATTACCGCTGGCGGAACATAAAGGCAAAGTGCTGTTGATCGTCAATACCGCGTCCAAATGCGGTTTCACCCCGCAATATAAGGGGCTGGAGTCGCTTTATGGGAAATATCACGACCAAGGGTTTGAAATATTGGCCTTCCCCTGCAACCAATTTGGCGCGCAGGAACCGGGCGATGCGGAGGAGATTAAAAATTTCTGCTCGCTCAATTATGATGTCAGCTTTCCATTGATGGCAAAGGTAGACGTCAATGGCGCGGATGCCGATCCTTTGTGGGATTATTTGAAACAGCAGCAATCCGGCCTGATGGGGTCACGCGGGATTAAGTGGAATTTCACCAAATTTCTGGTCGACCGGTCGGGCAAAGTCGTTGCCCGTCACGGGCCGCAGGTCAAACCCGAAGCGTTGGAAAAAGACATAGAGCGGTTGTTGAAGGCATAATTAGGCGGAGGGGCGACCATGGGGCATTTGAGCATTTTTGGCAGATTTGTTTTCACCATCGCTCTATCTGTCACCGCAAGCGGCCTAATGGCCAAGGACCGCGAGAGCAAACCTATCATTGATCCCGAAAATCAGCCGCTGCTGGATATGTTGCCGGACGCCGGACCCGCCATAAAAGCGGCGCGGAAGGATGCGATCAAGCTATGCAAGAAAGATGATATGGATGCCTGCGAGCGGGCGGGATATTATTATCGCGGCGGCGTTGGCGGCGTGGCTGACCCGCAAAAAGCGTATGCTGTTTGGAAAAAGGCTTGCGACGCGACAAAGCCGAAATCCTGCCTCGAATATGGCCGTATGGCTTCTGCGGGTTTGGGCGGGGCGCAGGATTATCCCGCCGCCTTTGCCGCATTTGATTTTGCCTGCAAGGCGGAGTTGCAAAAGGCCTGCACCAATACCGGCGTGCATTATCAATTTGGCCGGGGCGTGGAGAAAAATGTCGAATTGGCGCGGCTTATTTTCACCAGAAGCTGCGCAAAGGAAGAAGTGGTTGGCTGCCACAACCGCGCGGTGATATTGTTGCAGCTTGGCGGTCCGATGAATGATGAGCTGGCTCGTTTAGAACTTAAAGAAAATTGTGACCGCAAATATCAGCCCAGTTGCGATCTTTCGGCGTCCTTACCGCCGCTCAACTGAAAAGATTTTCCCTTCGCGGGGCTTCTCCACAATTTTTGCGGGTCAGCGCGGTTGCAAAAGCCCACTTGATCCGTAAGCTTTCACCATGGCTTATGTCCCTTTCATACCTTTGCGTATCTTTTCGGCCTATACGATGCTGGAAGGAGCGATTGAGCCGAAAGCGATTCCCAAACACGCGAAAAAGCTTGGATTCCCGGCGATTGCGATATGCGACCGCAATGGGCTGTATGGCGCGATGCAATTTGAAGATGGGGCGCGCGGCGAGGGGATACAGCCGGTCATCGGTATGTTGCTGGGCATTGGCCGTCCGGGAAGCGGCGGGCAGGGCGGGTTTATTCGCGATTGGCTGCCTCTCTATGCGCAGAATGAGCGCGGCTATGACAATCTGTGCCGCCTCGCCTCCATGGCGCATCTCGACCGGCCAGAAGGTCAGGATGCCAATGTCAGTTTTGAACAGTTAACCGGTATGACCGATGGGCTGATCGCGCTGACTGGCGGCGGCGAGGGCGCGTTGGCCCGGATGTTGGCCGATGGCCAAAATGAGGCAGCGCAGGCCTATCTGGAGCGTTTACAATCTTTATTCCCCGGCCGCCTTTATATCGAATTATCCCGCCGTCAAAATGAGGTGGAGGAGGCCGCCGAAAATGCACTGATCGACATGGCTTATGCGCACGATATTCCGATCGTTGCCACCAATCCTGCCAATTTTGCCGAGCCCGATTTTTTTGAAGCGCATGATGCGATGCTGTGCATTGCCGACGGCGAATATGTCGAAAATACCGACCGCCGCAAATCATCGCGCGACGCCTGGATTAAAACTGGCAAACAAATGGCGGAGCTATTTTCCGACATTCCCGAAGCATTGGCCAATACAGTCGTTATCGCCAAAAGATGCGCCATCGGCACGCCTCGCCGCAAGCCAATATTGCCAAGTCTTGCCGGTGATTTGGAGGGTGAAAAACAGCAGCTGCGCGATGATGCCAAGGCCGGGTTGATCAAACGGTTGGAAGCTGCGGGGCAGCGGGACGAGAAGCTGCGGCAATTTTATTTTGAGCGGCTCGAATTTGAATGCAATGTCATTTGCGACATGGGCTTTCCGGGATATTTCCTGATCGTTGCGGATTTTATCAAATGGGCCAAGGGTCAGGATATTGCGGTTGGGCCGGGGCGCGGTTCTGGCGCGGGTTCGGTCGTGGCATGGGCGCTGACCATTACCGATTTGGATCCGATTGAGCTGGGGCTGCTGTTTGAACGGTTTTTGAACCCGGAACGTGTGTCCATGCCGGATTTCGATATTGATTTTTGCGAAACGCGGCGGGGCGAAGTCATCCGCTATGTGCAGCAAAAATACGGCAGCCGTCAGGTCGCACAGATTATCACCTTCGGAAAATTAAAAGCACGCGCGGTGCTACGCGATACCGGGCGGGTGCTGCAAATGAGTTATGGTCAGGTCGACCGGCTGTGCAAAATGGTGCCGAACCATCCGACCGATCCGTGGAATTTGGAACGGGCACTGGGCGGGGTCCCGGAATTACGCGAAGAATATCGCCGCGATGAGCAGGTGAAAAAGCTGTTCGATCTGGCGATGAAGTTAGAAGGCCTGCCCCGGCATAGCTCCACCCACGCCGCCGGTGTGGTGATTGGCGACCGTGATTTGTCGGAGCTTGCGCCGCTCTATCGCGATCCAAGGTCCGATATGCCCGTCACGCAATTTGACATGAAATATGTCGAAACGGCGGGCCTGGTGAAGTTTGACTTTTTGGGATTAAAAACGCTGTCCGTGCTGCAACGCGCGCGGCAGATGCTCGAAAAACGCGGCATTTTTGTCGATCTGGATAATCAACCAGTTGATGATCCTGCTGTCTATGACCTTTTGAAGCGCGGCGATACGGTTGGCGTGTTTCAGCTGGAATCCGAAGGTATGCGGCGCACGCTATCGGCGGTGAAGCCCACCAATTTTGGCGATATTATCGCGCTCGTATCGCTTTACCGTCCGGGGCCAATGGACAATATTCCGATGTTTGGCCGCCGCAAAAATGGCGAAGAGGATATTGAATTTCCGCATCCTTTGCTTGGGCCGGTGCTCAACGAAACCTACGGCATTTTTGTGTATCAGGAACAAGTGATGCAGGCCGCGCAAATATTGGCGGGCTATACGCTGGGCGGCGCGGACTTGCTGCGCCGCGCGATGGGTAAAAAAATTCAGGCGGAAATGGATGCGCAGCGCGAGATTTTCGTTACAGGCTGCAAAGAAACAAATAATATCGATGCAGCCAAGGCCAATGAGCTGTTCGATTTGATCGATAAATTTGCAGGCTACGGCTTTAACAAAAGCCACGCAGCGGCCTATGCCTTGCTTGCCTATCAAACCGCTTGGGTGAAGGCGCATCATCCCGAAGAATTTTTCGCCGCTTCCATGTGTTTCGATATGCACCAGACCGACAAGCTGGGCATATTTATTGACGATATGCGGCGGTTGAATGTCGCTTGCCTGCCGCCCGATATTAACGCCAGCGAAGCGGAATATTGTGTGCAAGAAGATACCAAGGGCGGGCTCGCGGTCCGCTATGCGCTTGCTGGCCTCAAAAATGTGGGCGAAAAAGCGATGGAGGCGCTGGTCAAGGAACGCGAGGCGGCGGGTAAATTTGCCAGCCTCGACGATTTTGCCAACCGGGTTGATCCCGCGCAGGTCAACAGGCGCAGTTTGGAAAACCTGGCCGCTGCCGGGGCTTTTGATTGTCTGGAACCCAACCGGGGCGCGGTGTCGGCGGCGGCGGAAATGATATTGGCGACGGCATCCTCGGCCAAATCCTCACGCGAAAGCGGGCAGGGCGGGCTGTTTGGCGGTGATGAGGGCGGCGATGCGGCGCAGCTGCGGCTGAACCCGGATGCTGCCTGGCCGATTGGGGAGACGATGAACCGGGAAAAAGACGCATTTGGTTTCTATTTTGCCGCTCATCCGGTCAGCCAATATCGGGCTATCGCCGAAAGCCACGGCGCGCGGACCCATGCCGAATTGATGACCAGCGGGCCGATTGCTGAGGGCGTGCGCAAACCGGCAACGATGGCCGCGTTGATCGAAGGGGTGCGCTGGCGCGAATCGCGGCGGGGCAAGCGCTTCGTCCTCATCGACCTGTCGGACAGCAGCGGGCAGTTTTCGGCCAGCTGTTTTGAAGAACCCGTGGCGGAATTGCTTGGCGAATGGGCAAAGTCATCCGAATGTCTGCTGCTCAATGTCGAAATGGACATGAAGCCGGGCGAGGAAACGCCTCGCTTGTCCATCCGCAGCGCAAAGCCTCTGAGCGGGCTCGTTGGTGCGTCGCGGTTGAAAATGGAACTGGACGTGGAAAAGGCAGAGGCGCTGCATGCGCTCTCGCACTTATTGGGCCCGCTGCAAGGCGGTAAAAGCGAGCTGGTGATCCGCACGCCAGCCGATGGCGGCCGCACCGCGCATATCGTACTTGGCCGAAAATTTCAGTTGGACGCCGACCTGAAGTCTCAAGTGGAAGCAATTGATGGCGTTGCAAATGTTCGGCTTGCGCCCTTGGCCTCAAGTCATCTAAGCTTGGTCCGGTAAAGAGAGACTTTAGCGAGGAGAAAGTGATGCTAGGCGGCATTCAGGCGGGCAAGTTGCTGGTAACCAATTTAATCGATCATGCGGCGCGCGAACATGGGCAACGGGACTTGGTGTCTTATTGGGCGGATGGTTCGCTCACTCGGTCCAATTGGGCGGAGATAGGCAGCGACGCCCGCAAATGCGCGCAGGCGCTGATCCGGCTTGGCATGAAAAAAGGCGACCGGATTGCGACCTTGGCGATGAACCATCTCCATCATTTGTCGAGCTGGTACGGAACGGCGGGCATGGGCGGGGTGCTGCATACCGTGAACCCGCGTTTGTTTGAGGAGCAGCTGGTCTATATCTTCAACCATGCCGAAGACCGCGTGCTGTTATTCGACAAAATGTTCACGCCCATCGTGGAAAAGATAAAGCCGCAGTTGAAAACCGTTGAGCATTACATTCAATTTGACGGTGAAAAGGGGGATTATCCGCTTTACCGCGACCTGATCGATGCGGAGGATGGCGCGTTTGAATGGGCCGATTTGGAAGAAACCGACCCGGTCGGGCTCTGCTATACCAGCGGCACGACCGGCAATCCCAAGGGCGTGCTGTATGAACACCGGTCCAATGTGCTGCACGCGATTACCGAGGTTCAGCCCGATGTGATGGACCTCGCCACGCGCTCCGTCATGCTGCCCGTTGTGCCGATGTTCCATGCCAATGCGTGGGGCATTCCCTTTGCCGCAGCAGCGGTGGGCGCAAAGCTGGTTTTCTCTGCAAGCAACGAAGCGCCGGTTTTGTGGAAGCTGATCCGCGAGGAAAAAGTGACGCATAGCGCGGGCGTGCCCACGGTATGGCTCGGCATGTTTGCCGATCTAGACGCCAATGGCGGCGATTATGGCGCGCTGAAAATGGTGATTATCGGCGGGTCGGCTTGCCCGCGCGCGATGATCGAACGGTTGATGAAAGCGGGCATTCGCGTTGGCCATGCCTGGGGTATGACCGAAACATCGCCGATTGGCACCACCGGCGCTTACCCCGCCAATTGGGATGATTTGAGCTTTGATGCGCAGGTCGACGTCATCTGTATGCAAGGCCGCCCGCCCTTTGGCGTGGAGCTGCGCGTGGTGGATGAGGATGGCAAGGAGTTGCCCCGCGACGGCGAATCAAGCGGACGGCTTCACATTCGGGGTCCGTGGATTGTGCAGCGTTATTTTCAAGCTGATGAAGATGCGGTTGGCGCGGATCATTGGTTTGACACGGGCGACGTTGCCGTTCTGCATCCCGACGGCACGATGCAGATTACCGACCGGGCAAAGGATGTTATTAAATCGGGCGGCGAATGGATTAGCTCCATTGAATTGGAAAATGCCGCCGTTGGTTGCCCCGGCATTGCCGAGGCCGCTGCCGTCGGCGTCTATCACCCCAAATGGGACGAAAGGCCGCTGCTGATCGCGGTGCGCAAACCGGGCAGCGATGTCAGCGCCGCCGATGTGCAGGATTATTTGTCGGATAAGATCGCCAAATGGTGGATGCCCGATGAAGTCGTCTTTGTGGACGAATTGCCGCATACCGCCACGGGCAAGATATTGAAACGGGCGCTGCGCGAAGAATATAAAGAGTATCAATTGGCCAGTATCGCATGACCGGCCCCTATTATATTGATCCCACCCGCGAGGCATTTGACGCCTTTAAGGCGTTGCCGCGCGATACCCCGATCCATATGCTGAACCTCATTCGCTATCACGAAAATGCCGTCTATCCCGAAGGGCATGAAAATCATGGCAAAGGATGGAGCGGCGCGCGCGCGTATCAGGAATATGGCAAAAGCAGCGGGCCGATATTCGCCCGCGTGGGCGGAAGCATAATCTGGCGCGGCACCATGGAGGCCATGTTGACGGGGCCCGATGATAAGGCGTGGGATTTGGCCTTCATTGCCGCCTATCCCGATAGCGGCGCTTTTTTTGAAATGGTGAAGGATCCCGACTATCAAAAAGCGGTGGTGAACCGGCAAGCCGCGGTTTTGGACAGCCGTCTGATCCGGTTTCAGCCGCTGGCGATTGAGGGCACAAAATTCGCTTAATTGCGCTGGGCCGAGTTGAGCGGGGTAGGGTAGTCCATCTCTGGCACTAGCCTCGTCACCCACGCGCAGGCGGGGGTCCATCACCAGCGACCTTAGGGATATCCGAAAAAGCTGAAGCCTCGTCACCCGCGCGCAGGCGGGGGTCCATCACCTGAAGTCGAATTTTAAGCCGGGCTCGTAGATTAAACAGTTGGATTAGGTGATGGACCCCCGCCTTCGCGGGGGTGACGGATCAAGGAGACCACCATGAAAACATCATCGCAGGTGATGGACCCCCGCCTGCGCGGGGGTGACGGAGTGTTCGTATTTCAGGTATTTATAGAGTTAATCTCAACTTGGCCTCTCCCGCCCGCTGACACATAGCGGACCGCATCCCTAAGGCGCTTATTCCTCTTCGGCATATTCGACATTGTAAATCCACCCACCCGGCGGTTCAAAATTACCCTGCCAATAAGGATCGCTGTCGCTAATGCGGACGAAAGCTTCATTCAAATCTGCGGTCGTTCCGCCATATTCGGCGCGGCGCTCTGCGCATTCCCGCAAAATTTCGGCTATCTCGGCTTCCGCCTGTGCATCCAATGTCACACCGCTAAATTGTTGTAGCTGCGCGGCGCTTGCCTCGGTTTTTTCTGATGTCACTGCCGCTGGGCCGCTGCTGCGCAGGGTCACGATGCTGGTTTCCGCGCTGGCTTTGGCGCTGGCACCATCCGCCGCATTGCTGCTGCCCGCGCTGCTTTTGAGATAATTGACCGTAACGCGCTTGCTGCCGCCTTCGCCATAATGGCGCAGCATGAATATCAGCAGCTGGTTGCTGAATTTACGGCGATACCCCACCAGCTTGCCTTTTTGCCATACCGGCTCAAGCTCACCTTCGACTGTGCGTTCAAAGGCCAAATCCTTCAAATAGGACATGGCGAGTTCCAATGCTTGATCCCATGCTCGGCGAAATTCGCCGCCATGCCGGTGGCGGCGCAGATAATAGGCACCGGGCGCAGACAGGTTAACCGACCGTGCCGCCCGCGTGACGCTGCCCGTTTCGGCAAGCGTCTGGATGAACGCCTTCTGCCGCGCGGGCGACCAGCCATTTTGTCGCTTTCCAGCGGGCACCGGAGTAAAATCGGTGATATTGTCAGGAAGATGAGGCGAAATTATTTTTGGAATATCATCGGTCATTTCGCTGAAATAACCAAATGGGTTAAAATGTCAAGAACAAAGTTAGAACGTAGCGGTCCGCCCTGTGGGAGGGAGAGCGCAAATAAACCGCAGCTATTTTTCCGTCAGCCGGGGCATCAGCTCAACAAAGTTGCATGGACGGTAACGGCTATCCAATTGATAGGCCAATATTTTATCCCATCCGTCCTTCACTGCGCCGTTGGAACCGGGCAGGGCGAAAATATAGGTCCCCCGCGCGAGCACCGCACAGGCGCGTGACTGTATCGTGGACAGGCCGATGCTTTCATAGCTGAGCCAGCGGAACAGTTCTCCAAAGCCGGGGATTTCTTTGGATTTGACTCGGTCTAAAGCCTCCGGCGTGATATCTCGTCCCGTCAGGCCCGTGCCGCCGGTGCAAATGATGCAGTCAATATCTTCATTATCAATCCAATTATGCAGCAACGCTGTCAACTTTGCGGTGTCATCACGCTCAATATGGCGGTCAGCGAGATTATGTCCGGCCTTTTGTATCCGCTCTGCCAATAAATCGCCGCTGCTGTCATTTTCGGGGGTTCGTGTGTCCGAAACCGTCACCAATGCGATGTTGACGGGTTTGAAATTTGCATTTTCATCGATCGGCAAAGCTATTCACTCCAATAGAGGTTCCGCCATTAAGGCCATTGGCCCGAACAGCCACGCTGCGTCCGTCTTTGCCGGGGAATGTTGGCCACATATATTGGGCAAGGCCGGTCATGCTGTCGCTATTTTTACCTTTGCTCGATTCATAAATCCAATAATTGCGCAGGATGATCGCGACATAACCGCGCGTTTCCCAATAAGGGATGGATTCAACGAACAGCAACGGATCGCCATTATCCTTCACTTCATCATTCCACCGGGCAATGGGGGCAGGGCCGGCATTATAGGCGGCGATAACCTTGGGCAACAATCCTTGGGTCGCGCTCATATCGCGCAATTGCTCCATATAGCTTTGCCCATATTCCAGGTTGATCGACGGGTTGTTCAAATCATCACGGGAAAAGCTCATCCCGCGGGCGCGGGCAATGTCGCCTGCGGTGCCGGGGCGGACTTGCATCAAACCTTGTGCTCCGGCAGGGCTAATCACGCTGGTGCGGAATTGCGATTCCTGCAGCGCATGGGCGTAAACCAAATTGCTATCGACGCGCCAGCCGCCGCTCGGTGTCCAGCTTGGGCTGGGATAGCGGGTGGTGGCATCGGGATTTCCGCCGGACGGACCATAATGGCCCATCCATAATTGGGTGGCGGGCAGGTTCAGCGACCCAGCCAGTTTTGCGAGGTCGGAATGTTTTGAACTATCGCCTATACGCGCTTGAAAACGCAGTGTTTCATCGGCAAGGTTGGTCTGACCAATTTCAGATAACCCTACGGCAATTTGGACATTTTTCTCATTTTTCAGGGCATTCCAATTCAGCGCTGCATTGCGGGCCTGTTTTGCCGCCAGCGGCTCCATCCCCAGTGCTTCGCTGGCCAATAACCCGTAAAATGTCTCGGGCAGCCGCGCTGCATTTTGCAGGCGGACCTGAACCTGTTCGGGCATTTTTACCGCCATTGCGGCGCGCGCGCTCCAGAATAAACCGGCTGCGCGCAGGTCGTCGTCGCTCGCAAAGCGCGATACATGGTCAAAAGATTCGAGCGCAGCGCGCTGATTACCCAGCCGCCAATTGGCCAGTGCATTGACCCAATGCGCCTGAACGCCCCAATCCCCGCCATTTGCCATTGCTTTCTGCGCCACGCGGCGGGCATTTTCATCTTGATTTTCAATATAATAAGACCATGCCACGCGGTAACGCAGCTCAGTTAATGCCGGTGTTGAAAGCGACGAAGAGCGGCTTTCGACCAAACGCTCGGCCGATGCAGGATCGTCATTGCGGATGAAGACATTGATTTCACTGCGCAATCCGGCAGCATCGCTGATGTCATCGGGCAAATTGCGTTTGGGCGCGCTGCCCAAATAAGAAAATCGCTGTGTGCCTGGACGCTGCGGCAAATTGCTGGCGCCGCGTTTAAATGCGAGGCTTTCCAGCCGTTCGGCCTGCGGTAGATAGGGCGCTTTGTTCAGCAGCGCCTCCAACTGCGGCGCTTCGACGCGCGGGCTGTTGGCGGCGAGATATAGCTCGGCCTGCGCCATATAGGCCAGCGGCGCATCGCCCGCCTTGTCAATTAACCTTTGCGCTTCGTTCCATTGCTGACTGGAGATCGCGCTGAAAATCTCGGCATATTGTTTTTTCTCACTGTTATTCAGTATATTGGGCGTCGCGGGCGCCGCTGAGGTTCGCACCGTCTCGCTCGTCACCGCAGCGGCATATTGCGGAATAACGAGCGCCGAAACAAAAGAGGTAGCCACGAACAGAGAGAAAGATTTCACATTAAATCCTTATTTATCAATAACATCTGCAAATCCCTCCAAGCCTGCGCCTTCAACACGGGGCGCGCCATCAAGGTTCGCGGATGGAAAGTTGTAACTGCCGACACTTTTTGACCATTATGCTTAACAAATAGTAAACTTCCGCGCGCTGACATCAATTCTGCGCCGAGCAGAGCGCTGCACGCGGCTGAACCGAGGATCAACAGTGTTTTCGGTTTCACTAGCCCGATTTGATGCATCATGAAAGCGGTCAATTGTGGGATTTCCTCCTCAGGCAAATCGCCGGAAGCAGGCCGCGTTGAGGCCAGCGCAGTCAGGAAACAGCGATTAATGCCCTGCCCAATTGCCGCCGTCACATTGGCAAGCAATTTGCCGCTCTCGCCTGCGCCCAAAAAGCCTGCTTCAATCTCATCAAAATCAGGCAGATCAGAAATAATCATCAATTCGCAATTCGCCGCGCCAACCGGCTTTGCACGGTTTCCGCCAAATTGATTGCCGGGCAGCGGCGCACCATTTTCAATGTCAGCCAATAATTGCTCAACCGATTGCGGCCATGACGCTGGATCAACGGGCGCAGCGGGAGCGGTTTTTGGAATATCCGATATATTCGGCCGAGCGTGCGTTTGGGTTTTTGGCGGCGCGATCGGCGCTTCTTTCGGTTTTTCAGCCTCAAGCCAATTTACCGGCTCATCCTCGACAAGATATCCAAGGCCGGCCATTTCCCACCATTTCGTAACGGCGGAAGCAGTTTTAACAGCAAGTGTCGAATTTAAACTCATTAACGCCGATCAGTCATTTGTTGACGCAAAGGTCAATTGCTTGGCATGGGAAATTATGCCAATGGTTTCTTATATCAGATGGCCTGAAAAGACCGGATAAGTAAAGGACAATGATGCGATGAGCGAACGGGAATCAATGCCCTATGACGTTGTGATTGTGGGGGCTGGCCCGGCGGGGTTGTCGGCGGCAATTCGAATAAAACAAAAATCTCCTGAGACAAGCGTTGTGATCCTTGAAAAAGGATCTGAGGTCGGCGCGCATATCTTGTCAGGCGCGGTTGTTGATCCCAAGGGACTGGATGAGCTGATCCCGGATTGGCGTGATCAAGGTTGCCCGATGGCGGAAGTACCAGTGACCGATAACCAACATTGGATATTGGGCAAAAAAAAGAAATTCAATCTACCACATTTTCTGACGCCTGGCTTTATGCATAATAAAGGCACTTATACAGGTTCATTAGGCAATATGTGCCGCTGGCTCGCTGGGCAGGCCGAAAATCTCGGCGTAGAAATATTTCCCGGATTTGCTGCGGCAGAAATTCTTTATAATGACGATGGCTCGGTCAAAGGCGTGGCAACCGGTGATATGGGCGTCGCCAAGGATGGCAGCCATAAACCAGATTATATGCAGGGCATGGAAATTCACGGCAAATATACCTTTTTTGCCGAAGGCGTTCGCGGACATTTGACGAAACAGTTGAAGCCAAAATTTGCCCTCGATGCCGACTGCGAGCCGCAAGTATATGGGCTGGGAATAAAGGAATTATGGGATATTAAGCCAGAAAACCACGCTGCTGGCCGGGTTATTCACTCTCAAGGCTGGCCGCTCAGCGATGCGAATGGCGGCGGTTTTTTGTATCATCAAGCCAATGGCCAGGTGGCGTTGGGTTTCGTCGTGTGGTTGAATTACTCCAACCCGTATTTATCACCATTCGAAGAGATGCAGCGTTGGAAAACGCATCCTGAAATCCGTAAGATATTGGAAGGCGGCAAACGGGTTTCCTATGGCGCCCGCGCGATCAGCGATGGCGGGTTTCAGTCAGTTCCGAAGCTGGCCTTCCCGGGCGGAGCCTTGATCGGATGTACCGCTGGATTTTTGAATGTTCCGCGGATCAAAGGGACGCACACCGCGATGAAATCGGGCATTTTGGCGGCGGATGCGGCGGTGGAAGCGTTGTCTGTTGGACGGCAGCATGATGAATTGACTGCCTATCAAACTGGATATGAGAATAGCTGGATTTACAAAGAATTGCGGATGGTTCGTAATATTCTGCCTTTGGTGGAGAAATACGGCAATTTCTGGGGCTCCATGTTGTCTGGCGTGAATATGTGGCTGGAAAACTTTGGTATACGCATGCCCTTTACGATGAAGCATCATGCTGATCATAAGGCTTTGCGCCGCAAAGACCATGTTCATAAAATCGAATATCCAAAGCCCGATGGCGTTGTCAGTTTTGACCGTTTGTCTTCGGTATTTTTGTCAAATACCAACCATGCCGAAGACCAACCTGTTCATTTGCAGGTTAGGGATCCGATATTGCAGCGCGAAAGCGAGTTGGAGATATTTGCGGGTCCGTCGGCCCGCTATTGTCCGGCAGGTGTTTACGAATGGATTGAAGAACCCGGGCAGGAGCCGAAATATCAGATTAACTCGCAAAATTGCGTTCATTGCAAAACCTGTGACATCAAAGATCCAAACCAGAATATCAACTGGGTTGTGCCCGAGGGCGGAGGTGGTCCCAATTACCCCAATATGTAAACCACGATTAACAGCGGGTATTTGGGCGGCGGCATGCCTGTGCGCCGTCGCTGTTCCGATTGATGCCGCCCGGGCAGCTGAAGTGAGCGACCGAGATATTCAGCTTTATTTTGACGCGCGGCTTGCCGAAATTGATGCGCGGGATACAGATGCGCTCCAAACCTATCAGACGTTGTTTAAATCCCACGGCGATAGTGCCGCTTTGGCTGACAGGCTGTTCGACAATGCCATCCGCATTGGTAACATGGATGCGGCCGTTCGGGCGGCACGAGCGCAGGAGTTGCAGGGAGCGGCAACCGGTGCGGTGCCGATGCTGCTTTTTGCCGATGCATTAAAACGGCGCCAATGGAACGACGCCGAAAATGCGGCCACATTGTTGGAGGAAAAGAGTAATTTCGGCTTTGCTGCGCCAATATTGCGCAGCTGGACCAATATCGCGCGGGGAAAGGCCCATCGGTTTAAAATTGATGACGCACGCGAACAGGCTCTTTTGAATTATTATTCAACCGATCAACGCGCCTATTTTGAACTGGCTGAAGGTAAATTGGATAGAGCCAAAATCATGCTGGAAGGCTTTATCGGTATGGACGATGATTTTGCGCGGGATTTGTTAATCCGTGCCGCGCCCATATATGCCGCGAAGGGCGATCAGAAATTTGCCTCATTCATCATTGAAAAAGCCGTTGAACGCCGAAACAGCGACAGTTTGACCGGACCGAAGCAATCGCAATCTGATGCAAATTTTTCGGCAGAACAAGGATTCGCTGCGCTCAACACCCGTCTTGCGGCGTCGCTTGTCGAACAAAATGTACCTGACCAAGGTCTAATTTTGGCCCGTGTAGCGGTCTGGCTTGATCCAGCAAGCGATGCGGCAAAACGGACATTGGCCCGCGCACTGCAAGCCACTGGATCACCGGCTTTGGCGCGCGGCACATGGGCTATGATCCCTGAAAGCTCGCCTTATTGGACCAGGGCCGTGGGCGAACAGGTTCGTCATTATTCGGATGAGGGTAACTATACAACGGCCCTGAAACTGGCGCAAAACGCTGTGGAGCGCCGCCCGGATTCCGCTAGCCTGATTTTATTGGCCGCGCAGGCGCAGGAGCGTTTGGGTGATTTTAAGTCAGCGAGTAAAGCGTATGAGCGGTTGGTAGATGATGCCGATCAAGCGGGCGTTCCACCAACGCAAATGGCGCTTTATTTGCTATTCTACGCAACCGCTTTGGACAAAAATGGCCGGTGGACTGAGGCGAAGTCCTTCCTCGACAAAGCGCGCAATTTGGACCCCAACAATCCCTATATCCTCAATTATCTCGGATATAGTCTATTGGAGAGGGGCGAAAATTTGGAAACGGCCTTATCCTATGTAAAGCAAGCCCATATGCTGGAACCCGATTCTGCAGCAATCGTAGACTCGCTTGGTTGGGGCTATTATTTGAATGGACAATATGAACAGGCCGTAATCCATTTAGAGAAGGCAGTGCAACAATCAGGAAATGATCTGACCATCAATGAGCATATGGGCGATGCCTATTGGAAAGCGGGGCGGCGGGTTGATGCGCGCTATGCTTGGAAAACGGCGAAGCATCTAGCCAAAGACGAAGATGCAGCGCGGCTTGCCGAAAAAATCAACATTGGCCTGCCGCTCACTAGGCGGTAGGCGCGGCTTTTTAGTCTAATGCTTCGCGAAACGGCTTTCACCAAAATAAATCTTGCGCTGCATATTCGCGGACGCCGTGACGATGGCTATCATGATCTCGACACCATTTTTGCCTTTCTTGACCAAGGCGATAGCTTGGCAGCCGAACTATCCGATGAATTATCTCTCGAAATTGACGGAGAATTTGCTGCGGGCCTTGATAATGGGCGGCATAACCTCGTCATTCGGGCAGCAGAGATGGTGCGGGAGAAGTATAGCGTCACGGCAGGTGCAAAGCTGATGCTGCATAAAAATCTGCCTATAGCTTCGGGGGTTGGCGGCGGATCGGCCGATGCGGCGGCGGCGGCGCGGCTCGTTAACCGGTTATGGAACATCAACGCTGCGCCGCAGGAGATGGAAGCCTTGCTGGCCCCATTAGGTGCAGATATTCCGGCTTGTGTGCGCAGTGTGACGGTGCGGGGCGCGGGTACGGGAACTCAGCTACTGCCAATTTCCGGACCCAAAGTTGCGGCTAAATCTGTGCTGCTGGTTAATCCGCGAAAACCAGTGCCCACTGGACCCATTTTCGCGGCGTGGGAAGGTCAGGACGGCGGCGCGGTTAAAGGCGGCAGCGCCGATGAAATGATGCTGTCCGGTCGCAATGATTTGCAGGCAGCCGCGATAAAATATTGCCCAGAAATTGCAGATATTTTGAACGAACTGCAGAAATTTGATCCTGTCGTTGCACGCATGTCTGGGTCGGGCGCGACCTGTTTTGCGGTTTTTCCCGATGGTGTGACGCGCGATTTGGCAATGCGAGCGCTAGTAAGAACTCATTCGCATTGGTGGTTTATGTCCGGGACCATCCGGTGAACGAGGTATTCCAGATCGCAGGCAAGCTGGAGCAGAAGGGCGTCTTGATCGTCGCCGACCATGCGTCCAATCATGTGCCGCCGGAAATTGACTTGGGCATCGCGCCTGCTCTGCTCGAAACGCATATTGCTTGGGATATTGGCGTTGCGGCGGTTGCGCAACTTATGGTAGAACAAGAGGGCGTTGCAGCAATATTGGCGACCAACTCCCGTTTAATCGTAGATTTGAACCGGGACGCGGACGAACCCGCAGCTATCCCGCTGATGAGCGATGGAGTAGAAATTCCCGGCAATATTCTGGGCGCAGAGGAACGTGCCAATAGGTTGAACCGATATCATCACCCTTATCATTTAGCGGTGGCAAAGCTAATCAGCGAATATGAACCCAAATTGCTGCTTTCACTTCATAGTTTCACTCCGAAGCTGACGAGCAGTCCAGGTGAAGCGCGACCTTGGGAAGTGGGCGTTTTATATAATCAGGATGACCGCGCAGCGCGCTTGGCGCTTCCGCTTTTGGCGCAGGCGGATTTATTTGTAGGCGATCAGTTGCCTTATTCGGGCAAGGATTTGAATGCGACAATGAACCGGCATGGTGAAGGAACTGGAACGGCCTATCTGGGTATTGAAATGCGGCAGGATTTGGTAGCAAGTCACCAAGGACAGAAAAGATTTGCATCTATTTTGACCGAAATATGTCATAAAATAACAGAAAAGCTTGGCCAATAGCCGCAAATTCAATAGACGCTGCTGGCAAGCAACCGGAGCAACTTATGACGCATATATTCGATAAATCTCAACTTCCCAGCCGCCATGTTTCGGTCGGTCCAGAGCGGGCGCCGCATCGCAGCTACTATTACGCCATGGGATTGACCGAAGAAGAAATTGCCCGGCCTTTTGTCGGAATTGCGTCGGCGGGTAATGACAGCGCGCCATGCAACACCATGCTAGATCATCAGGCGGATATTGCGCGTGCAGGGGTAGAGGCAGGCGGAGGGATGCCGCGCCGGTTTAACACTATCACCGTGACCGACGGGATTGCCATGGGTCATCAAGGTATGAAGTCATCGCTGGTCAGCCGCGAAGTCATTGCAGACTCGGTCGAATTATCCGTGCGCGGCCATTGTTATGACGCGCTGGTCACTTTTGCCGGTTGTGACAAATCATTGCCGGGTATGATGATGGCGATGTTAAGGCTGAACGTACCTTCGATTTTTGTTTATGGCGGGTCGATCCTACCCGGGCGATACAAAGACAAAGATGTTACCGTGGTCGATGTGTTTGAGGTTGTTGGAAAATATGCCGCCGGTTCATGCCCATTGTCTGAGCTCGAGGAGCTGGAAAAGGCGGCTTGCCCGGGGCACGGCGCTTGTGGCGGACAATTTACTGCAAACACGATGGCCTGTGTTGCCGAAGCCATTGGTCTGTCATTGCCCAATAGCAACATGGCACCCGCGCCATACACCACGCGTGACCAAGTTGCCCATGCGGCAGGTGCGCAGGTGATGGAGTTGCTGGCGCAAAAAATCCGACCACGTGATATTTGCACGAGAGAGGCGTTTGAAAATGCCGCTCGCGTCGTTGCTGCGACAGGCGGGTCGACCAACGCTGCGCTGCATCTGCCCGCTATGGCGCATGAGGCGGGGATTAAGATGGATTTGTTCGATGTCGCAGAAACATTCAAAACCACGCCTTATATGGCAGATTTGAAACCCGGCGGGAAATATGTGGCAAAGGATATGTATGAGGCGGGCGGTATATACATGCTGATGAAGTCCTTGCTTTCCGAAGGACTGCTGCACGGCAACTGTATGACCGTTACCGGTAAGACGTTGGGCGAGAATATCGACGAGATTACATGGAACCCCGACCAGAAAGTCATTTATGATGCAAAAAGTCCGATAACCCCCACAGGCGGAGTTGTTGGCCTTCGCGGATCGCTTGCGCCAGACGGTGCGATCGTAAAAGTTGCGGGGATGGCCAGGCTGCAGTTTAGCGGGCCTGCACAAGTGTTTGACTGTGAGGAAGATGCTTTCTCGGCCGTTGAAAATCGTAAGATAGCCGAAGGTTCGGTGATCGTTATCCGTTATGAAGGACCCAAGGGCGGCCCCGGTATGCGCGAGATGCTGTCAACAACAGCCGCGCTTTATGGGCAAGGGATGGGCGAAAAAGTTGCCCTGATCACGGATGGCCGTTTTTCCGGGGCCACGCGGGGCTTTTGCATTGGTCATGTAGGACCGGAGGCCGCTGCTGGCGGTCCGATTGGGCTGGTTGAGGATGGTGACATCATCAGCATCGATGCCGAAAAAGGAACGATCGATCTTGAGGTTTCGGAGGAAATTCTAGCCGAACGGCGTAAGTCATGGACTGCAAAAACGACCGATTATGGATCCGGCGCTTTGTGGCGTTATGCCCAAAATGTTGGACCAGCATATAAAGGTGCGGTGACTCATCCAGGAGCGGAAAATGAAAGCCATGTCTATGCCGACATATGAAAAGGCGGCGATTTTAGCAGCGCTGTGTCTACTATCCGCCTGTAATAAGGGCGACGATAAGGCGCTGGAAAAAGCCGAAGAGCAAGCAGCACAGCAAGCTGCGGATAATGGCAAGATTGAATGCGCGTTGGCTGGGGCAACCGAATTTACCCGCAGCTGTGAGAGTGAACGGATTGCGGGTCCCAATGGGCAGATCGCCGTAATCCGTCACCCCGATGGCGGTTTTCGCCGTTTCAAAATATTGACCGATGGTAAAGGCCTCGCGGCTGCTGAAGGCGCTGACTTAGTGAAAATCACGCCAATTAGCGGCGATGAGATAGAGGTTGCAATCGCTGACGACCGGTACCGGCTGCCTGCCAATGTAAAGCCAAACGCAGCGAAACCGGCATCTGAGCCTGCCGTGCCTCCGGCTAATAACGCGCCCACTGCGGAAGGCGGTTGATTGCGGCCTGTGCAGGGTGCATTGCGGCGCAATGACTGACGATGATTTGATATTACGGGTAGCCGCGCGGGGCGACGGCGTTACCGCCGATGGCCGCTATATCGCTTATGCAGCACCGGGAGACCGGCTTGATCCTGCTGGCGGGCTTATCCACGGGCCACATCACCAAGAACCACCTTGCCGCCATTTCCTGCAGTGCGGTGGGTGTCAGCTACAGCATATTGATGACGACAGCCTGTCGATATTCGTTGCGGACCGCGTTTCCCATGCTTTGGCAACGCAGCATATTACCGCGAAACAAATCATGCCTGTTCACCTTTCACCGGTTGGAACCAGGCGGCGCGTTGCGGTGCGGTCTGCCTGGGCGGGTAAACAATTCCATCTGGGTTTCAGCACGGAGAAAAGTCACCGCATAGTCAATGTTGGCGAATGTGACGTCATGGCACCGGATTTATTCAAGTTACTGGAACCGCTGCGGAAATTTTTATCTATTAGGGTTGATAAGCAGCGTCAGGTGCAAATCAAAATGGCGATAGTGGATCAGGGCGTCGATATGTTGATTGAAAATTGGACGGCCGAAGATTTACATAACCACGAAGCTCTATCCGAATTTGCAAGTGAGCATAAATTGGCGCGTTTATCGCTCGATGAAGGTTATGGCCCAACGGGTTTTTATGAACCAGAGCCGGTGACTGTTACCCTCGGCAATGTGTCCGTCGCTTATCCACCTTATGGATTTTTGCAGGCCACAGCGGATGGCGAACAAGCGCTGGTGGCGGCGGTGCAATCGATCGTCGGAGATAGCAATAAGATTGCCGACCTCTTCGCAGGTTTGGGTACTTTTGCGCTGTCATTGGGCAAGGATCGAAAAATATATGCGGCGGAGGCGGATCTCGAACCCATTACCGGTTTGAAACAGGCTGCGGCCCGGGTGCAGCGACAACTATTCACCGAACATCGCGACCTGTTTCGCCGTCCGTTATCCGCGGAAGAGTTGAATAAATTTCATTCAGTTATTTTGGACCCGCCAAGGGCAGGGGCAAAAGAACAGGTCGCCCAATTGGCGGCGTCGGCAGTGTCCAAAATCGCCTATGTTAGCTGCAATCCTGCCAGTTTTGCGCGGGACGCACGGCGCTTAATTGACGGCGGTTATGAATTGAACAGGATATGGCCCGTCGGCCAATTCCGTTGGTCATCCCATGTCGAAATGGTCAGCGAATTTATTCGGGTTGCCGGTTGAAAATCATCCAAAAACAGCAATTGCCGCGTGCAATACGAGCGCAATCAATGCCAGCGATGACAGGCTAAACACCGCAAAACGAACTAGGACGCGGTTGCCGAATATTTGGACGAGACTGTGCAGAATGCGCAGCCCAACATATATCCACCCGATCGTGGCATTTAATCCGCCGCCTTGTCCGGTCAGTGCCAATGTTATGGCCACGGCATAGAAAATTGTAGGTGCTTCGTGCAAATGATTGTAATTATCGGCGACCCAGCTGGCTTTTTCTTCGCCCTGCTTCACCAAATCATCACGTAAGCCTTTACCCGTGGATCCGATCATTTTGGTGCCATCAATACCGGCGCGGTTCATGGCCGGAATGCGGGTTGCATACATCCAAATCCAAATAATCATCGTCCACGCAGCCAAAGCCACGACAGGTTGTAATATCTCCATCCCCGCCATTTTCTCTCTCCCTAATTAAACCGTGAACATCAAAACAGAATAAGTACAGCGTATTGCGAGCGCCAACAGGCACAGCGATGAAACCGCAAACAGCGTCATCCGCAGGGGGATACCGTTGAAGAAAATTTGCCAAAGGCTATGGACGATGCGGAGCACAACATACGCCCAGGCCAATGCCACGTTCATCGCGTCATTCGCTCCTGATAGATGTAGCAATATGACTGCTGGGTAGAAAATCGTCGGCTGTTCGAGCAAATGGGTATAGTTATGCGACGGCCAATTCACCTTCGCCGGAATATATTGTTCAATATCCTGATAACGGGCTCCTTTGGGTGCGGAGCGCATATGACTGCGGGCCGCGCGGAGGGCGGGTAGCCGCAATGCGGTCATATAAAGCAGCACAATCATTGACCATAAAATCAATATCGCTGCAGGTAATAATAAATTTCCCGCCATAAAATCTCCCCCGATGGCGCATTATTTGCGTCACCGGGGTTCGATTGTCAATTGCAACTTAAATGCTGTGCAAGCCGAATTATTGCTTTGACCGATTGGCCGAATTTTTCTTCTCGCCAATGTCATTGGCAGCGATCTGCGTATAGAGCGATGCCATCGGCTCATCGCCAACGGTCACGGTGTCCACATCGCCGAATCCGTTAAACTCGGTCCGCATTGCACAGCCATAAGCGCCGAGCATGCCGATTTCGATATAATCGCCGGCACCCATGTCATCGGGCAGGATGAACGGCCCGGGCATGAAATCCATATCATCGCAGGTCGGACCGTAAAAACTGAATTCCGTCATGCGTACATTGATATTGGTTTCGGGGTTGAGCGCAATAACCGGAAAACGCCATCCAATATGGGCGGCGTCGAATAACGCACCATAGGCGCCGTCATTCACATACAGCTCTTTTCCGCGCCGTTTCTCTACTTTGACAAGCAATGACGCATATTCCGCGCATAGCGCACGGCCTGGTTCGCACCATAATTCAGCGGAATAGCTGATCGGCAAATCTTCGAAACAATGTTCGATGACATCGAAATAGCTTTCCAACACGGGTGGCTCCATCCCCGGATATACCGACGGAAAACCGCCGCCAACATCGACAATATCGACAACCACCGATGCCTCCACAATCGCCGCGCGGACCAAGTCCATTGCGTCGCTATAGGCTTGTGGGCTCATGGCTTGGCTACCGACGTGGAAACAAATGCCCAAGCTATCTGCGACTTGACGCGTGGCAGCCAACAAGCTGGCTACATCGCTAGGTTCTGCACCAAATTTTGCAGCAAGGCTCAGCTTCGCATGGTCGGACGATACGCGGATACGAACGCATAGTTCAAGATCGGCCGCTCCGCCGGTTGCCCGAACGATTTTGTCCAGTTCTTCATGGCTGTCGAGCGAAAAGACACGAACGCCGTGATTATGATAGGCCTGTGCGATGGCTCGCTCCGACTTCACCGGATGCATAAAGCAAAGCGTCGCGTCGGGAAGGAATTTATGCACAAGACGCACCTCCCCAAGCGAAGCGACATCAAAATGCGTAATGCCGCTGTCCCATAGCAATTGCAGCAATTGCGGCGACGGATTGGCCTTCACGGCGTAAAGCGACTTGCCCGGAAACTTCTCTGAAAAGAAGCGGGCAGCGCGCTGCGCGGCGTGCGGGCGTAGTAGCGTGATCGGTTCGTCCGGCGAAAGCGCGCGGACTACGGCGAGAGCGTCAGGAAATTCGTGCAACTCAAGGGACCCCCAATAGTCTGTTAAACTTTAAAATGGCGAAAACACGCTGCCTTGCGGTTATTGGAAGTCCCCCTGGGGCAGCGGAAAGGTGCGTATATGCAGATGCGGATTTAATGTAAAGTGAACGAAGGCAAAAAAAGGAATTTTTTTGGTTTATTAGCTTAACCGGTTCCTGAATTCGGTCCAATCGAACCGCTTCACGCATTGCAGATCGTCGGTGTCGCTATCCCATAGCCAGATGGAGGGTAGGGGCACTCCGTTAAAGGTATTTGTTTTGACCATGGAATAATGCGCTTGATCCAAAAAGGCGAAACGCGCGCCTGCTTCGCACGGCACGGGCAGGACATAATCGCCGATAACATCCCCCGCCAGACAGGAAGGTCCGCCGAGGCGCACAGGCTCGCCCTTTGAGGCCTCGTGGAGCATAGCGGGGCGATAGGGGGCTTCGATCACATCAGGCATGTGGCATGTGGCGCTCAAGTCGGTAATGGCCACGGGAATGTCATTGCGGAAGGTATCTAGAATGGTGCCGACTAATATCCCAGCATCCAGCGCAACAGCTTCGCCCGGTTCCAAATAGATTTCGCAGCCAGTATCTTCTTTCACATCGCTCAGGAATTCTACCAACTCATCGCGCTGATAATCGGCGCGTGTGATATGATGCCCGCCGCCGAGATTGATCCAGTCTAGCTGGTCAAAATAGGGCTCGATAAAATCAAATACCCGGTCCCATGTGGCTTTCAGCGGTTCCAAATCCTGCTCACACAGATTGTGGAAATGGATGCCGTTCACGCCGACCATATGCTCTTCGGTCAGCTGATCGACTGGAAAGCCGAGGCGGCTGCCGGGGCTGGAGGGATCATATTTGGCAACTTCGCCGGTGGGATGCTGCGGATTGATGCGCAGGCCGATGTCGAAAGTCTGTCCTGCTGCCCGCGCCTGTTCAAGGATGAGCGCGGCCCGGTGGTGCTGCATCGGCGTGTTGAAAATAACATGATCGGACAGCCGGCATATCTCTTCCAGCTCTTCGGGTTTATACGCCGCCGAATAAGTCGCAATTTCGCCGTCGTAAAATTCCGAAGCGAGCCGGGCTTCCCAAAGACCTGATGTACAAACCCCGTCGAGATATTCGCCGAGTATGGGCGCGGCGGACCACATGGAAAAAGCCTTCATCGCCGCCAGCACTTTGATGCCCGCTGCATCGCCGATATCAGCCAATATCTGACAATTCGCCCGCAACTTCGCCGCATCCACGACAAAGGCCGGACTGTCGACACGAGAGAGGTCGAAATGGGCAAATGCTGCGGGATCACCTGCTTTGGTTTCCATTAGAATTCTACCGGCCCATCCATCTCCTCAACCGTCCAGGGCAGGCCGTCGCTGTTGAGCATTTCCATAAACGGGTCAGGATCCATCTGCTCCATATTGAACACGCCCTCTCCAGCCCATTTTCCGGTTACCATCATCGCGGCGCCGATCATCGCGGGGACGCCGGTGGTATAGCTGACGGCTTGGTTGCCGGTCTCTTCATAAGCGGCTTCGTGGCTGCAGATATTCTTTATATAGAATGTCTTCTCGCCCGAACCGTCCAACGCTTCTCCGGTGGCGATCACGCCGATATTGGTGTTGCCCTTCGTGGTTTCGCCCAAAGTTTCGGGTTTGGGCAGCACCGCGGCGAGGAATTGCAGCGGGATAATTTCCTGACCCTGATAACGCACGGGTTCAATGCTGGTCATGCCGACATTCTGCAGCACGGTGAGATGTTTGATATATTCATCGCCAAAGGTCATCCAGAAACGCGCCCGCTCCAATTCGGGGACGAATTTCGCCAAGCTCTCCAGCTCCTCGTGATACATCATATACATATTTTTGGGGCCAACCGCCTCAAAATCAAACTCCACTTTATGCGCCATAGCAGGAGTCTCGATAAACTGACCATTTTCCCAATGGCGGGCCGGGGCCGTTACTTCACGGATATTGATTTCCGGGTTGAAATTGGTGGCAAATGCTTGCCCATGATCGCCGCCATTGCAGTCGAGAATATCCAGCTGGCGGATTGTTTTGAGCTTATGCTTCTTCAACCACATGGTGAAGACGCTGGTCACGCCCGGATCAAAACCTGACCCTAGAAGCGCCATCAGGCCCGCCTCCTTGAAACGGTCATGATACGCCCATTGCCAGTGATATTCGAATTTGGCCTCATCCTTCGGCTCATAATTGGCCGTGTCGAGGTAAGACACGCCGGCGGCAAGGCAGGCATCCATAATGGGCAGGTCTTGATAAGGAAGCGCCAGATTAACGACGAGAGCGGGAGAAATCTGTTCAATCAATTTGGTGAGCGCCGGGACTTCCTCAGCGTCAATTTCATAGGTTGAAATGTCAACGCCAGTGCGCGTTTTGACTGAAGCCGCGATGGCGTCGCATTTGCGTTTTGTCCGGCTCGCCAAATGGATATCGCCAAATATATCTTTGTTCATAGCCATTTTATGAACTGCGACCGAGCTAACTCCGCCTGCACCAATTACCAAAATTCTGCTCATTGCCGCTTCCTTTGCTTTTGCAAGATTCGTCTGAGCCGATATAGATTGCTGTGATGACAGCACAAGACCCGCTTTCCCCCTATCGTTCCCCGACTCGCGAAGGCGTTTTGCGGGCTGCCCAAAAAATAGCAGAAATATTGCCGCCAACGCCTTTAATGCCGTTGGAGGTCGATGGCGTAACATTATGGTGTAAAGCCGAAATGCTGCAACCCATTGGCGCGTTCAAGATACGCGGTGCTTGGCACCGGCTCTCGGATATGAGCGCGGGAGAGCGTGAGCGCGGCATTGTCGGCGTGTCGAGCGGCAATCACGCACAGGGCGTTGCCTGGGCCGCCAAAAAGCTGGGAATGGCAGCGACCATCGTGATGCCCCGCAATGCGCCAAAGGCAAAAATTGCGGCAACCAAGGCGCTGGGAGCACAGGTCGTTCTCTATGAACGGCCCGGTCAGGACAGAGATGCAATTGCAGCGACAATAGTGGCGAAAACCGGTGCAGTGCTTGTCCATGCTTTTGCCGATCCATGGATAATCGAAGGGCAGGGAACGCTCGGGATAGAAGCAATGGCGCAGATGGAGGCGATGGGCGTTAAAGGCCCGGCCCATATCGTCGCTTGTTGCGGCGGCGGAGGCCTGTCGGCGGGGCTGTCGCTTGCTTGTCCGGACGCCAAATTGTCCCTTGCTGAACCAGAGGGGTGGGATGATGTCATCCGTTCGCTGGCGGCGGGCACAATATTGCCGGTTGAAGATCAAGCACACCCCACCCCATGTGATGCGCTGCAAACACCAATCAGCTTTCCGATTAACTTTAATGTTCTGAAAAATCGTGTTTATAGCGCTGCCGCAGTCACGCCTGATGAAATTGGAACGGCAATGCGGTTGGTCTATGAAAAATTGCGCCTGGTGGTTGAACCCGGCGGTGCCGCTGCACTGGCAGCGGTAATTTCGGGTAAGATTATCACTGACGCCCCGGCACTTATCACATTATCTGGCGGGAATGTTGATCCAGAATATTTTTCTAAAATATTGCTCAATAAAACAAGCGATTAGATTTATAATCTGATTTGCAATCGGGGTAGATGCATCCAAAGCGCCAATCCTTTCGTTGCTACAATCGTTCATTCCAGAACATTCCCCCGAATCGAAAGGATTTAAAATGAAAATTGGAGTTATCGCAAAGACAACCTTGGCAGCGACTGTGGCTTTTGCTGCTTTGGGTGGCGCAACAATCGTTCATGCTCATGATCATGGAAACAAAGCGGCGAATGCGGCGCCGGCCAACATTGTCGGAGTGGCAGCAGGCAATGAGAATTTCGAAACACTGGTTGCAGCAGTTAAGGCAGCTGAACTGGTTGATACCCTGTCGGGTGAAGGACCATTCACGGTTTTTGCGCCAACCGACGATGCCTTTGGAAAGCTTCCCGACGGAACGGTTGGAGAATTGGTGAAGCCTGAAAATAAGGGCACATTGACCAGTATCTTAACTTACCATGTCGTAGCCGGGAAATTCGGTGCGAAAGATGTGATGAAGCTGTTAAAGGCTAACAAGGGCTCTGCCAGCGTAGATACGGTGCAAGGCGGTAAGTTGACAATCAGCAGCGACAGCCACGGCGCATTGATGCTTACAGATGCGCAAGGCAATAAATCCAAAATCATAATGACGGACGTGGCGGCGTCAAATGGCGTTATTCATGTCATTGATACAGTGGTAATGCCTTAATCACCATGCTCAAAAAGCGTCTTAATGCGGGAGCCTTGCTTGTCAAAGCAGGGCTCCTTCATTTTATGTTATAAAATTTGGAATTTATTTAGGATATTTCGTTATTTGCAGGTTTCCAATTGTTTTTGAGCCAAAATAATGATTATCCTGCAAAAATCACTCACCGGTCCCCGAAAGGCAGTGCCAACCGGCTTTTCTTGGACGACTTTCTTTTTTGGGATTTTTCCGGCTCTGTTTCGCGGTGATGCAAAAAACGCCGCCTTCATGTTTTTTTCTGCGCTATTTACATTGGGCCTGTCGTGGCTGGTATGGCCGTTCATTTACAACGACGTGTATATCAGCGGACTAAAGGCCGCCGGATGGACCGAGGCGGAAAATGAAACCGGTACTGATGGCCGTAACAATCAGAAATCAGATATTCCGGTGTATCACGATATTGCTGAACCGCCTTCCGGATATAAAAACAATCCTCGGCTGGACATTTTGTTGCCCGAACCCGAGCCTCAAACAAAACCGGATAAAGTCGAGCCAGAGATTCCGCCCGCGCCAGTTGCGAGAAATCCGATTGGCGTTGCCACTAGTTTTGGACGAAGAGCAACTTAGCGCCTAACATTTCGGCAGATGATTGCTTCGGCAGCGTTACAGGGATTATGCTGCTTTTTGAAGCTGCATCTCCATTCGGCCCCAAATCTCAACCAATGCATCCGTAAGGTCGCGCATCATTGCTTCGTCATGTTGCGGTCCCGGCGTGAATCGCAGACGTTCGGTGCCGCGCGGAACGGTGGGATAATTGATCGGCTGCACATAAACGCCATATTCAGCCAGCAAGATATCGCTGATCTTCTTGGCTTTTACCGGATCGCCAACCATTAATGGGACGATATGGGTATTGCTCATCATCACCGGCAAACCAGAATCGGCAAAAAGCTGTTTCAAAGTCGCCGCATTGGCTTGCTGTGCGTCGCGCTCCTCACTTGACGCTTTGAGATGTTTGACTGCGGCCAATACACCTGCGACCAGAACCGGTGATAGGCTGGTGGTGAAAATGAAACCGGGGGCATAGCTACGGATGACGTCGACTATCTTCTGATCGGCGGTGATATAGCCGCCCATGACACCAAATGCCTTGCCCAATGTGCCTTCAATGATGGTAACGCGCTGCGCCACGCCGTCGCGCTCGGTAATGCCGCCGCCGCGCGGACCATACATGCCTACCGCATGCACTTCATCGCAATAGGTAAGCGCATTATATTTATCGGCGAGATCGCAAACTGCGCCAATCGGGGCGACGTCGCCGTCCATTGAATAAACGCTTTCAAAGGCGATAAGCTTTGGAACCTCTGGATCGTCGGCAGCCAATAACTCTTCCAAATGGGCCAGATCATTATGCCGCCAAACCCGTTTTTCGCAGCCTGCATTGCGGATGCCAGCAATCATGCTCGCATGGTTTAACTCGTCTGAATAAATGATGCATCCAGGCAATATTTTGGCGAGAGTGGATAATGTCGCTTCATTCGACACATAACCCGACGTAAACAGCAGCGCTCCCGTTTTACCGTGTAAGTCGGCCAGTTCGCTTTCTAATTCAATATGATAATGCGTGTTGCCGCCAATATTTCGGGTGCCGCCCGACCCTGCGCCAACATCATGCAACGCTTCTTCCATCGCAGAAATCACTTTGGGATGTTGCCCCATGCACAGATAATCGTTGGAGCACCAAACGGTAATTGGCTTTGGTCCATTATGTCCAGCAAAACAGCGCGCATTGGGGAATTTGCCCTTATTGCGCAAGATATCGATAAATACCCGGTAACGCCCTTCGGCATGCAGCCGGTCTATCGCCTTGTCAAACACTTGGTCATAATTCATCGCTGGAAAATTCCTGTTGCCACGCGGTCTTTTTTGCCTTTCGCCGTCATTTACGGGAGGATTTTGAAAAAATCCAGTGCGAACGACTTGCAAATCTGTGACCGTTGCTTTCATTTCATGTCCTAAACATCCGGGAGGTCGCCGCTGTCGCACTTATCGCGGTGCTAGTCGTTGATTTATGTCAAAATAGGGTGGGTTTATTCGATCTGCCAGCGAAGATTATCAGGTATAGTGATTGAGAAAGGCGATCAAAGCCCGTCTATTTGACGAAAGCCAAACTCAATCAACTGCGGCAGATAGCTGGCACACATTTCTGGGTCGCCCGTCGTGACAAATTGATAAAGAGGCCTGTTTTCTGGCCAAGATTGGCCGTCACATAAATGAGAAATTCGGCGCGCAATTCCTTTTGCGCCATCGACAAAACTTACATTGCCAGCAACCTTGGCTAATTCATCGATGAGCAGAGGAAAATGGGTGCATCCCAATATCACCACGTCCATTTGCGAGCCATTGGGCTGATTTCGAAGTCCATTTATGGCCGAAACATACACGTCGTCACTGATTGCGTCTCCGCGCATTTTTGCTTCCGCTGCATGAACCAACTCCGGTGCAGCATAGCGCAGCAATGTCAAATTAGCGGCAAACTCTCGTTCCAATTGATCCACATACGCTTGCCTTATTGTCGCTTGAGTGCCCAATAGCCCAATAACACCGCTCTTGGTGGCTATGGCCGCCGGTTTAATCGCTGGAACCGTGCCCACAACGGGTAGGTTCAGCGCTGCCCGGACATGGGAAAGCGCAATGGTGCAAGCTGTGTTGCAAGCAATAGTAACAAGGCGGGGGTTGTAGCGTTCCACCAAACGCCCCAATAAAGCCGGAACCCGCGCCGCAATTTCAGCTTCGCTTTTTTCACCATAGGGCAGGCCTGCATGATCGGCGGCGTACACAATCGGGGCCAACGGCAATGCCCGCGTTACCTCTTTCAACACTGACAGTCCGCCAACGCCTGAATCGAAGATAAGTATCGGCGCGGCGGGATCCGGATTTTGGCTGGCGGTTAAAGGCAAGGACATGATCATGCGGTATCGCGGGGCACCGGCGATGGTCAAGAGGTGCAATGGCGAAAAGGCGCAATGGCCGACAGGCATGTCACCAGCAATATCGGCCTAACCCAAAGCAAGTGCGCTATAGCGCCGCATCGGCACAGCCGCTTGAGACTATGGGAAAATTTCTATATCAACGCTGCACTTGAAGAGGATTCGGCGGCTTGGCTTATTTAATTCCCATAATATTATCCTTGCTGCTGGGTTATGGTCTGGGATCAATTCCTTTTGGCCTTATCCTAACAAAAGCGACGGGCGGAGGCGATTTACGGAGCATTGGCTCTGGTAATATCGGCGCGACCAATGTGTTGCGAACCGGAAAAAAATGGCTTGCCGCGCTCACCTTGCTGCTCGATCTGATGAAGGGTTTGGCAGCTGTATTGATCGCGGCGCGCTTCTTCCCCGGATGCGAAGCAATTGCCGCCGCCGGCGCTTTTTTTGGGCATCTCTATCCGGTATGGTTGCGGTTTGAAGGCGGGAAGGGCGTTGCCACTTATGCTGGCATCATGTTCGGACTATTTTGGCAGGGAGGAGTGGTCTACGCCGTCGCTTGGATCGGCGCTTTGATTCTGTTTCGAATATCATCGCTGTCGGGATTGATCGCTGCATTATGCGCGCCGATTGCGGCCTATTATTTCGGGCGAGGGGATTTGGTTCCTCTGTTAATTGCTTGTTCTTTGATTGTTTTTTGGAAACACCGCGAAAATATCGAACGCCTGCTGAGCGGGAACGAGCCGCGCGTTGGATCCAAATCTAAATAACGGCGGGGTATTTTTGGCACAATCGACTGATTTTGACCGGCTAAGGCTGCTGCGCTGTCCCAATATCGGGCCTGTTACCTATCGGCAGCTTCTGTCCCGGTTTGGCAATGCCGCTGAAGCCTTGAAGGCTATTCCTGATTTGGCCGCCAGGGGCGGCAAGCGGTCATTTTCCGTCGCCAGCGAGGCACAAATTGAAGCTGAGATGGAGGCAGCGCATCGTGCAGGCGCGCGTTATGTTTTCATGGGTGACGCCGCCTATCCCGCTTTACTGGCGCAGCTTGATAATGCGCCGCCAGCCTTCACTTATCGAGGCAATCTGGACCTGTTGGATGTTATGTCAGTCGCAATGGTCGGTGCCCGTAATGCGTCGGCAGGAGCATGCCGTTATGCCCGGCAATTGGCGCTTGAGCTGGGCCGGGAACATTTGGTCGTGGTATCTGGTTTGGCCCGCGGAATTGATACAGCGTCACATATTGGTTCGCTGGATAGCGGGACGATCGCGGTTATTGCAGGCGGGATAGACGTGGCCTACCCACCTGAAAATAAATCGCTTCAGTATGAGATTGCTGAAAAAGGGCTGCTCATTGCCGAAGCGCCGCCAGGAACCGAACCTCGGGCACGGCATTTTCCGTATCGAAACCGAATTATTGCAGGGCTTTCATTGGGCACAGTGGTTGTTGAAGCCGCGCCTCGGTCGGGATCGCTAATCACTGCCCGCCTTGCCGCAGAAATGGGGCGCGAAGTTATGGCGATACCCGGCTCGCCGCTTGATCCAAGAGCGCGTGGCTGCAATCAGCTTATTCGGGAAGGTGCGACATTGGTTCAGGATGCCAGTGAAATCGCCGAATTAATCAGGCCTTTTGATGATCGCATGTCGCAATCTCGTCCGGCGCAAAAACTGGAGGCACCGCCAGCAGAGGAATATAATTTTGAAGGTGAGGCCGAACGGCAGGCCATTATTGACCTGCTGGGTATGACTTATGTTTCGGTGGACGAGCTGGTTCGGCAATCTGAGGCGCCGACATCTGCGGTACAACTGGTCCTGCTTGAGCTGGAACTAGCTGGCCGATTGGAGCGAGGGGCAGGAGCGAAGGTCAGGCTCGCTGGATAAATCCTTGCTGGACATCGCTGTTAAAATCATGCTTGACGGCGTTAGAAAATGCCCGCCACCATATGCGCGTACGTGAAGCGTTTGGAAAAAGATAAATAATTTATGCGTTTAGTTATTGTTGAATCGCCCGCAAAAGCAAAGACAATTGAGAAATATTTGGGCCCGGGCCATGTGGTTCTGGCTTCCTATGGCCATGTCCGCGATTTGCCGCCCAAAGATGGTTCGGTTGACCCGGATAACGGTTTTTCGATGCTGTGGGATAATTATGCCGACAAGGCAAAGCAGCTTAAGGCGATAACGGACAATGCGAAAAAAGCCGATACGCTGATCCTCGCCACTGACCCTGACCGCGAGGGTGAAGCCATTAGCTGGCATGTGCAAGAAGTGCTGGCCCAGAAAAAGGCTCTGCCCGCGGACGTGCAGCGCGTTACGTTCAACGCGATTACGAAAGCGGCCGTGACCGAAGCGATGCAAAAACCGCGCGGGTTGGACCTAGACCTAATCGATGCCTATCGGGCGCGCCGGGCGCTTGATTATCTGGTCGGCTTCACTCTATCGCCAGTGCTGTGGCGCAAATTACCGGGTGCGAAGTCGGCGGGCCGGGTACAGTCGGTAGCGCTGCGCCTGATCGTTGAACGCGAACGGGAAATTGAGAGCTTCGTTGCCCAAGAGTATTGGTCGATCAAAGCCGTTATGGAACATAAAGGGCAAAGCTTCGATGCGCGGTTGACCCACTATGCCGGTGATAAGCTGGACAAGATGGATTTGAAAACTGAGGCACAGGCAGAGGCTGCTCGTGCAGCTGTTGCTGCTGCTAATTTCAATGTTGATAAGGTTGAAACCAAACCGGTAACGCGCAACCCATCGCCTCCATTCACCACGTCGACTTTGCAGCAAGAGGCTGCGCGCAAACTCGGCTTTGCCGCCAGTCATACAATGCGAATTGCGCAAGGCCTATATGAAGATGGTGCCATCACGTATATGCGTACCGACGGCGTCCAAATGGACGGCAGCGCGATTTCGGAAGCACGCCGTGCAATCGCCGACCGATTTGACAGCGGCTATATTCCCGAAAAGCCTCGGATTTATCAAAGCAAGGCGAAAAACGCACAAGAAGCCCACGAAGCCATCCGTCCAACCGATTTTAGTAAAGATCGCAGCGGCTCGGGTGATTATGCAAAATTATATGACCTGATTTATAAACGCGCGATGTCCAGCCAAATGGCGTCCGCGCGGCTTGAGCGAACGACAGTCGACATGACGGATGGAACCGGGCAGCATATTTTGCGGGCAACGGGTCAAGTCATGAAATTTCCAGGCTTTTTAGCAGTATATGAAGAAGGTCTTGACGATAGCGAAGGTGATGATGGCGCAATGTTGCCGCCCATGTCGGTGGGCGACGCTCCCGCGAAAAAATCCGCCGAAAAAACGCAGCATTTTACCCAGCCACTCCCCCGCTATTCTGAGGCGAGCCTTGTTAAACGGCTTGAGGAATTGGGAATTGGCCGTCCGTCAACCTATGCTTCGACAATTCAGGTTCTCAAAGACCGTGCCTATGTTCGAATTGAAAAAAATCGTTTCTTTGCAGAAGAATCAGGGCGATTATTAACGGCGTTTCTAGAACGATTTTTTGAGCGCTATGTTGCCTACGACTATACCGCTGGGCTGGAAGATCAGCTGGACGAGATTAGCGACGGTAAAGAAGATTGGCAGAAATTCCTCGATGCCTTTTGGCGCGATTTCAAACCCAAAACCGCCGAGGTGATGGAGCAAAAGCCTTCGGAAGTGACAGCGGAAATTGATAAGTTTCTGGCACCCTATTTGTTTCCGGAGAAAGACGACGGAACCGATCCACGCCTATGCCCAAGTTGCGGCGAAGGCAGCTTAGCATTAAGAGGTGGACGTTTTGGTGCTTTTGTGGCCTGCTCCAACTATCCCGAATGCAAATTCACGCGCAAATTTGGCCAGCCCGGCGGCGCTGACGCCGGGGATACTGGGCCTGAAAAGCTGGGTCAGCACCCTGAAACCGGTGAAGACATCATGCGAAAATCCGGGCGTTTTGGGCCCTATTTTGAAATGGGTGAGGGCAAGGAAGCGAAACGGGCATCCATCCCCAAGGACCTACCCAGCGAAGATATTGGCCTAGAATGGGCTGTGAAGCTGCTGTCATTGCCACGGACGGTTGGACAGCATCCTGAGACGGGCGAGGATATAGTCGCCGCCATTGGCCGCTATGGCCCTTACCTGATGCACCAGAAGAAATATGCTCGGTTACAATCTACAGCCGACGTGTTTGAAACTGGTATGAATGCGGCGGTCGCTAAGCTTGCTGAAGCTGCGGCCAATCCCGGACGAGGACGCGGTGCGGCGCGCGAACCGCTCAAAATATTGGGCAAGCATCCGCGTACGGAGGAAGAGATCAAGCTGATGGAAGGGCGCTACGGCGCTTATGTCACGGACGGCACGACCAATGCGACGCTTCCTAAATCAATCGCTCAGGATCAGCTGACACTCGAGGAAGCAGCGCAGTTGATTGATGATCGTGCGGCCAAGGGACCAGCCAAGGGCAGTAAAAAGAAAGCGGCTGCCAAAAAACCGGCGGCCAAGAAAAAGGCACCGGCAAAGAAAAAGGCAGCGGTGGAAAAGAAGGCACCTGTTAAGAAACCTGCAGCTGCAAAGAGCGAGGACTAGGCCGTAAACTCATAAATATCATCATTGAGGCGTCGAAATGGCGAAGATATCGGAGGAAAATGCGCGCAGTCGATAGTCATTCTACCGGCAAGGGCATTTTGTTTCGAGATCGAAGCCATTTCGACGTCCTGCGGATTTGACCCATTTTGCCCAAGGCGTCGTTAGCAAGCGTTGAAATATCGACATATTCCTTCCGCTTGCCGCCTATCCCTGAGCAAAATGGCCTCAAACCTCAATGATCATATTTATGAGTTTACGGCCTAATTTCGGATGGCGCTATTTAGCGGCTCCATTCCAACCCAATGCCTTCGTAAATTTCGGGGCTTTCGTCCCAGTCGGCTTTCACTTTGACGTGAAGATATAGGTGAACGGGGCAGCCACCCATCAGTTCGCTTATCTCATGCCGTGCGGTTTCACCAATTGATTTGATCATCTGGCCGCCTTTGCCGAGAACGATGCCGCGCTGCGTATCACGCTGGACGATGATTTGCTGATGGATTTCGAGGCTGCCATCGGCGCGTTCCAAATATTGTTCGGTGACCACGGTTGCTGCATAAGGAAGCTCTTCGTGCAATTTGTGATAAAGCTGCTCGCGGGTGATTTCGCTGGCGAGTAGCCGGTCGGTAATATCGGAAACCTGATCTTCGGGAAAATGCCATTCGCCAGCCGGCATTACGTCTGCGAACGCGGCCTTAATCTTGTCTATGCCTTCGCCGTCGAGCGCGCTGATGAAGAAATTCTGGTCGAAAGTGCATAGCTCATTCAACTTGGCTGCGAGCGCTAACAGCTTGTCTTTGCGGGCGATATCGACCTTGTTCAGGATAAGCCATTTAGGCTCCTCCCGCCGTGCCAATGCCTCCACAATCTGTTCGACCTTTGGCCCTGCGCCTTTGCGCCCATCGACAACAAGCGCGATCAAGTCGGCTCCAGAAGCGCCATCCCATGCCGCCGATACCATCGCCCGGTCCAGCTTTCGTTGCGGCGCAAAAATACCCGGCGTATCGACCAAGATCATCTGCGTTTCGCCGAGCATAGCCACACCCATCAGCCGCGCCCGAGTTGTTTGCGCTTTTGGGCTAACAATCGCGACTTTCTGCCCAACCAATGCGTTGACCAAAGTCGATTTGCCGGCATTGGGCGCGCCGATTATCGCGATATGTCCGCATTTTCGGTTCATGAATATTGCTCCAGAAAAAATTCAGCGGCAGCGGTTTCGGCGGCCTGTTTGCTGTTGGCCGTTGCGCAGACCGGATCATAGCCTTTCACAGTGACCGTAACCTCAAAGCGCATCGCATGCGGCGGCCCTTCTTTCTTGGTCACCGCATATTCCGGCGTTTTTCGGTTATGTGCTGCACACCATTCTTGTAGCGCCGATTTGGGATGTTTGGGTGCTTTGGTCGCGGCTTCGATATGCGGCGACCAATGCGCAATAACAAATGCGCGGGCATCGGCAAAGCCACGCTCAAGGAACAGCGCCCCGATTAAGGCTTCCATGATGTCGCCCAGCACATTGTCGCTATTTTGCGCCCCATCATCGCGGGCTTGTTTACCCAAAATGATATGGGTCGGAAGCCCAATGTTGCGGGCAATCTCGGCGCAGGTTGCACCGGAAACAAGGCTGTTTAGCCGGTGAGACAAACGTCCTTCCGCCTCGTCAGGATAGCGTGCATAGAGCATTTCTGCGATGGTTAGGCCCAGCACACGGTCGCCCAAAAATTCAAGCCGTTGATAATCAGGCTTGCCCGTGCTGCCATGGGTTAGGGCGCGGTGGTAATTGTCTTTGTCTGCGGGATCATGGCCCAATATCTGCTGTAGCCAGCATAGGGCAGCGTCAGTGATCAAAAACCTTCCCCAACGCGGTCCCACCGTGCCGCGGTGAACCATGTCCAAGGCAAAAGCCAGCTTGACGATCCATCGGTTGAAAAAACGCTGAACATTGCTTTGCCGATCAGGTTTTCCTGCGGAACGAGTCCGATGCCGCCACCTTCTTCGGCGGGGAAACGGCTGTCGGCGCTCCGGTCACGATTGTCACCCATTAAGAATACTTCGCCTTCTTTCACGATAAAGACCTGTGTATCATCGGCATCGCTTTTATATTCGATATCCAAAATATTATAGCTTCTACCTTCCGGTAAAGTTTCGCGGTATCTGGGGTAGCGACATTGTAAGCCGCCTCCGGGCGCAGCCTCTTCGAAATCTGTTTTATAGCAAGCCGTGGTTTGCCCCTCCAGCGCCGCCGCATCCTTCATATTTTGCGTCACGGGAATGACAAGATCCGCAATCCGCTCCTTTTTTACAGCACTGCCATTGATGTAAAGCACGCCGTCGATCATCTGTATTTGATCCCCAGGCAGGCCAATGACGCGCTTAATATAATCATCGCGCTGAGTCGGCGGGGCTTTGAACACCACAACATCACCGCGATCAGGCTGACTTGCAAATATGCGGCCCGGAATGATGGGCAATCCGAAAACCATCGAATATTTACTATAGCCATAATTCCATTTCGACACGATCAGATAATCCCCGATTAACAATCGCGGCTGCATCGATTCAGACGGAATATTGAACGGCGAGATGATGAAGCTGCGCAATATGATCATGAACAGCGCTAGTTTGAGGAGGAATTTGCCATAATCCTTCCATTCCGACACGCTGTCTTTTTCAGGCTGCGGAGCTTGGTCTTTGGAGGACACGGACGCTTGACTGGCGGGATCCGCCGTATTTTTAATGGTTTCTTGCACGATGCCTCAAAATTATGACTGTTATAATAGCTTTGTCTGGCCTTCTAATGGCAAGGCGGGCTATTGGCCAGCATCAGATTCACCTGTAGCAAAGAAAAGAAGATCCTATGCCCCAGAATATTTGGAATGACATTGCCGCGATCCCCGCCCGTAACCTGGCGCAAAATTTCGCAGAGGACACAGGCCGGGTCGAAAAATTGACCGTCCGGCAGAGCAACATATTGTTCGATTTTTCCAAAACCCATTTGGACGATGCTTTGATGGCTGCTTTCGAAGCTGCTTCGGCAAAGGCAAATTTGTCTGAGGCCCGCGAAAAGCTGTTTTCGGGGTCGATCGTGAATCCCACTGAAGGCAGGGCGGCTGAGCATACGGCGGAGCGCGGTAATGGCGCTGCGCCGCAAGTGGAAATGGCAAAGGCGCTACAAGCGCGGATGCGGGGTCTTATCGAAGCAATTGATGCCGGCGCAATGGGCGATGTGAAGCATGTGCTGCATATTGGCATTGGCGGTTCCGCGCTGGGACCGAAGCTTTTGATCGACGCTCTGGGCCGCGAAGATTCGCGCTATGACGTCAAAATTGTGTCGAACGTTGACGCCGCCGCTTTGGCCGAAGCGGTAAAATATATGGACCCGCATAAAACGATTGTTGCGGTTGCGTCAAAAACATTCACGACAACAGAAACATTGATGAACGCCGCCAGCGCGATTGAATGGATGAAAGGAGCGGGCGTTGAAGATGCCGAAGGGCGGGTCATTGCGCTAACCGCTAGCCCTGACAAGGCCATTGAATGGGGCGTGGATGAAAGCCGGATACTTCCCTTTAACGAGGCGGTTGGCGGTCGGTACTCGCTGTGGTGCTCGATCGGCTTTCCCGTCGCGATCGGTCTAGGGTGGGCCGCTTATGAAGAATTGTTGGAAGGCGCAGCCGCCATGGATCGCCATTTCCGCACCAGTGAATTTGCCGTCAATGCGCCAGTGCTGGCTGCTTGGGCTGATCTGTATTATGCGCAGGTGAAGCAATGCCAGACGCGGGCCGTTTTTGCCTATGACGAACGCCTGCGTTTGCTGCCCGATTATCTGCAGCAGTTGGAAATGGAATCAAATGGTAAGTCGGTGACCGCCAGCGGTGAGCCATTGCCCTACAACAGCGCGCCTGTGACCTGGGGCGGAGTGGGAACCGACGCGCAGCATGCAGTGTTCCAGCTATTGCATCAAGGAACGCATATCATTCCCGTTGAATTTATTGTCAGCAAAACACCCGGGCACGATTTTGATCCTGCCCATCATGAAACGCTGCTGATCAATTGCTTTGCCCAGGGAGCAGCGTTGATGACCGGCCGAAAATCGGATGATGGCGCTCGTAATTACGCAGGCGACCGGCCATCATCGACCTTGTTGGTAGACGACGTCACGCCGTCGGTGGTGGGCGCGCTGATTGCTTTTTATGAGCACCGGACTTATGTGAATGCGGTGCTGCTGGGCATTAACCCGTTTGACCAATATGGGGTCGAATTGGGCAAAGAGATTGCCAAGGCAATTGCGCAGGTTGGCCCCAGTGGCTTTGATCCTTCGACAATGGCGTTGATTGCCGAAGCAGAGTTATAATTTTGGCGTAACGATCGCGCTCCAATTTCCGAAAATGAAAGCAGAAGGCAGGTAAATCAATGACCTATGACTATGATCTTTTTATTATCGGGGCGGGATCGGGCGGCGTGCGCGCGGCCCGGATCGCCGCAGGCCATGGCGCCAAAGTGGCAATTGCTGAGGAATATCGCGTTGGCGGCACATGTGTCATCCGCGGCTGCGTGCCCAAAAAAATGTTGGTTTATGGAGCGCATTTTGCCGAGGATTTGCACGAAGCCGCACGATTTGGCTGGGATATAAAGGGCGCTCAATTTGATTGGCAGCGGCTCCGCGACATTGTGCAGGATGATGTAACCCGGCTAGAGGGGCTATATGGTCAAACCTTGGCCAACAATCACGTTGATGTTCACGCGGAAAGAGCGGTGTTATCCGGTACCAACGAAGTCACATTGGCCAGCGGTAAGCAGATCAGCGCCAAATATATATTGATCGCGACCGGAGGATGGCCTGCCAATGCCGAATGCGATGGCTGGGAACATGCAATAACATCAAACGAGATTTTCCATTTGGACCAGGTGCCTGACCGCATCATCATCGTCGGGGGCGGCTATATAGCCAATGAATTTGCCGGCATTTTGTATGCTTTTGGCAGCGATGTGACAATCGCAAACCGGTCGGACACAATATTGCGCAGCTATGACCAAGAGATAGTAGGAAAATTGATTGAGATGGGGGAGGCCAAGGGTATCCGCTATCGGATGAATGCGCCGCTCGAAAAAATAGAGAAAAATGCAGATGGCAGTCTGACCGTTTATTTTGCCGATGGCGGGGAGCCGCAACAAGCTGACGTCATCATGGTTGCGACCGGGCGCGTGCCAAACACAGCGGGATTGGGGCTAGAAGCCGTCGGGGTATCATTGGACAGCGTTGGAGCTGTCATTGTTGGTGATGATAATAGGTCAAGCGTAGATAGTATTTATGCCGTCGGCGACGTCACGAACCGGGTGCAATTGACGCCGGTCGCCATCCGTGAAGGCCATGCGTTTGCCGATACCGTCTTTGGCGGCAATCCGCGAACCATATCTTACGACAATATTCCATCGGCAGTATTTTCAAGTCCGCCTATCGCGGCGGTAGGATTGACCGAACGAGAGGCGCGGCAGCAATATGACGATGTCCAGGTTTACCGCAGCGATTTTCGCCCAATGAAAAATGTGCTGTCGGGCCGGCAAGAACGCGGCTTATATAAGATGGTAACCGCCGGATCGGATGAAAAAATCGTCGGTCTTCATTTGATTGGACCTGACTCTTCAGAAATATTGCAAGCTGCGGCAGTGGCGGTGGTTGCAGGCCTTACAAAACAAGCTTTCGACGATACCACGGCGCTGCATCCCAGCATGGCGGAGGAGCTGGTGCTGCTGAAATAGTATTTGGCAGGTTTCAACCGGACTTCCACAACGGATGTTTCGCCATGATCGCGTCAAATAGCGGCGATTTCAAGTGCCATGCCAGCCATTTTTGCAATCCCGCCATCGGCTGAGCGTCAAACCAAGCGCGGTCGGTGTTGGCAAATTGCCGGATGAAGGGGAATAACGCGATATCGGTAAATCCGCGCCGGTCGCCCAGCAAAAAAACATGCTGGGTCAAATGGCGGTTCAGCTCTTCCAAAAACGGTATTGCTTTGTCCCGCTCTTGCGCTGGATCGTCGAGATTATAGCGAGAGGGATATTTATATCGGTCCAGCGCCTGTTTAAACGACCCGTCATTCCCGGTAATCAACTGGAAATCCAACGATTTCAGCCAGCTTTCGGGGTCATTTTGCGCCAATGCCCAGCGCATGATGTCGAGGCTCTCATCTAGTATCTGCCCATCTGGTAATACCAGCACCGGCACTGTACCCTTGGGCGATGTGGCCAGCATTTCATCTGGCTTATCACGCAATAATATCTCGCGATGTTCTAATTGGGTGCCGCTAATATGAAGCGCCATCCGGGCCCGCATGGCATAGGGGCAGCGCCGAAAGCTATATAATATCGGCAGATTATTCGCCATTATTGCCATCGCCAAAGCCGTCTTTATCGGCCGTGGGCAGTTCCGCGCCTAAATGCTGCTCACCTCGTTTTTTCGCGAGAGCGATTTGTTTTTGCCGCTCGGCAAAGCGTCGGCGATCCTCATCGCTTCGTTCATCATAGCATTTGGGACAGCTTATACCTTCAACATATTGGTCCGTAGCCATGTCTTGCTCATCAATTGGTCGGCGGCATGCATGGCAGAGCTGCTTATCCCCCAATGTAAGGCCATGTCCAACCGATACGCGCTCATCAAAAACAAAGCATTCGCCCTGCCATTTGCTTTCATCTTGCGGGATTTCTTCCAAATAGCGCAAAATTCCGCCCTCCAGATGATAGACATCGTCTATCCCTTCGGCTTTCAGGAATGCGGTTGATTTCTCACATCTGATGCCGCCGGTGCAAAACATGGCAAATTTGGGCTTATTGCTGCGGGCGGACAACGCCGCGCGGTTTTCCCGGAACCAGGCTGGAAAGTCTCGGAATGCTTTAGTCTTAGGATCTATTGCACCTTCGAAGCTGCCTAGGCCAACTTCATAATCATTACGCGTGTCGATCAATATGGTATCGGGGTCGTTGATCAGCGCATTCCAATCACTGGGCTGAACATAGGTGCCCACCTCTCGCGCCGGATCGATGCCATCGATCCCCAGCGTGACAATCTCTTTTTTCAACCGGACCTTCATCCGGTAAAAGGGCATTTCCATCGCGCCGCTATATTTGACGTCAAGATTGCTACAGCCTGGCAAGGCGCGGATATGGCGAATAACCCCGTCGATGGCTTTTTCTGAGCCGGCAATCGTGCCATTCACACCTTCCTTAGCGAGCAGCAACGTGCCCTTGACGCCCAATTGTTTGCACAGGCGCAGCAGCGGCGGCTGCAAAAGTTCGGGCGAGTCAAAAGCGGCAAAGCGATAAAGCGCGGCGACGGTTATGGGTAGTTGCTGATTCATCGCCGCCTATATAGCGCCCATGGCATAAACGGCAATTGTCCCTGCGGAAAAGGATGGTTTAATCGCGCGATTAAAAATTGCATTGACGGAACACCAGTGCCAAAGCTATCGCATGGGACACATTGAGGGAGCCGCCATGTCAGCCAATATTGCCGAATTGGAAAAACGCAGATCAGCCGCCCATATGGGGGGCGGGCAAAAGCGTATCGATGCGCAACATAAAAAAGGCCGCTTAACCGCACGCGAACGGCTCAGCGTTTTGCTTGATGAGGGCAGCTTTGAAGAGCTGGATATGTATGTCGAACATAATTGCGTTGATTTCGGCATGGCGGATACGAAAATCCCCGGCGACGGCGTTGTTACAGGCAGCGGCACCATAAATGGCCGCCTTGTTTACGTCTATTCTCAAGATTTCACCGTATTTGGAGGTTCGCTGTCCGAACGCCATGCAGAAAAAATCTGCAAGGTGATGGATAATGCGATGAAGGTTGGCGCGCCCGTCATTGGGCTCAACGACAGCGGCGGCGCGCGTATTCAAGAAGGCGTGGCGTCACTTGGCGGTTATGCTGAGGTGTTCCAGCGCAATGTCTTGGCGTCAGGCGTCGTCCCGCAGATCAGCGTGATTATGGGGCCATGTGCGGGCGGCGCGGTTTATTCCCCGGCCATGACCGACTTCATATTCATGGTGAAGGATAGCAGTTATATGTTTGTAACTGGTCCAGAAGTGGTCAAAACGGTTACCAATGAAGTCGTGACGCAAGAGGAGCTGGGCGGCGCAATTACCCATACCGCCAAATCGGGCGTGGCGGACAACGCATTTGAAAATGATATAGAGGCGCTGCTCGCCGTGCGCGACTTTTTCGATTACCTGCCGGAGAATAACCGGATAGGCGTGCCGGAGCGGCCAACCAGCGACCCTTGGGACAGGCAAGAGGATAGCCTCGATACGCTGATCCCGCCAAGCGCCAACCAGCCCTATGACATGCATGAGCTGATCCGCAAAACCGTCGATGAAGGTGATTTTTTTGAGGTGCAGCCCGCGCATGCCGGCAATATCCTATGTGGTTTTGGTCGTATCGAAGGGCGCACTGTGGGGATAGTCGCAAACCAACCGATGGTGCTCGCTGGGTGCCTTGATATCAATGCATCGAAAAAGGCCGGGCGCTTTGTCCGTTTTTGCGATGCCTTCGAAATTCCGATCATCACCTTTGTCGATGTGCCGGGCTTCCTACCGGGTGTGGGGCAGGAGCATAACGGTATTATCAAGCATGGCGCAAAGCTGCTCTTCGCCTATGCCGAGGCAACGGTGCCGAAGATCACGGTAATAACCAGAAAGGCTTATGGCGGTGCCTATGACGTCATGGCGTCAAAACACCTGCGCGGCGACCTCAATTACGCCTGGCCCACCGCTGAAATCGCAGTGATGGGCGCGAAGGGCGCGGTGGAGATTATTTTCCGCCAAGAAAAGGATGATCCAGAGAAAATTGCCGAGCGCACCAAGGAATATGAAGACCGGTTTGCCAACCCGTTCGTGGCCGCAAGCAAGGGCTTCATTGATGAGGTGATCATGCCGCATTCCACGCGGCGGCGGATTGCGTTGGGTTTGAGGAAGCTTCGCAACAAGGGGCTGGAGAACCCTTGGAAGAAGCATGATAATATTCCGTTGTAAATGTTTTTCAGCGAGGATTTGCAAAGATGATTGAACCTTACGAAAAAATAATGACCATGTTATTTTTGGTAATGATTATTTCAACTTCTTTTTACAACATATACATAGGCATAAAGCATGGCTATCTTTACAGTGGTCGTGTTGTCACAAAAAAAATTGAAAACCCTAAAATGTTTAATTTCTGGATTTTATTATGGGGCTTTTTAGCCGCTATTGGCATTTCTATTTTTTTAATAGTTTTAGCTGCCTATTTTTCAGCAAGGACTGTATGAATATGTTTATGGCAGCATTGGCATGAAATTAGGCCGCCTCAACCATATCGGCGTCGCAACGCCTTCCATCGCGGACAGTATAGTCTTTTACCGCGACGTCATGGGCGCGACGCATATCCACGCGCCTTTTGACCTGCACGATCAAGGCGTGAAGGTCTGCTTTGTCGATACGCCGACGGACTCTAGAGGTTTGGGCGGCATGGACGGCACGCAAATTGAGTTGATCGAACCGCTCCCCGGCAACACCTCTATCGCCTCCTTCCTTGAGAAGAACCCCAACGGAGGCCAGCATCATCTTTGCTACGAAGTACCCGACATCCATGCCGCCAAGGCCGAATTTGAAGCGATGGGCAAGCGCGTGCTCGGCGAGCCGCGCATCGGCGCGCATGGGACGCTGATCTTTTTTGTGCACCCAAAAGACATGGGCGGAATATTAACTGAGATTATGGAGACGCCTAAGGCGCATTGACGTCAATGTTATGCACTCCGCCATGCTGAACTTGTTTCAGCATCCATGGCGCCACCGGGAGCGGAAGTAGAGACGCAGAATGGACCCTGAAACACGTTTAGGCTGATGGGGTAAGGGAAATTAGAGGAATATATTCTATGACGTATCAAGCTATTACTGTCGATGTTTCAGATAATATCGCGACAATCACGCTGAACCGGCCGGAGCGATTGAACGCTTGCAGCCTCGAAATGGCGGGTGAGATCAATGATGCGTTATCCAGCGATGTGCAGCAGGCGCGCTGCTTGGTTATCACTGGCGCAGGCAAAGGCTTTTGCTCTGGTGCCGACCTGGCCGTAAAAGGCAGCGCGAGCCGCGCAGTGACAGGCGGAGAGGGCAGCTATGTGGCTTTGACCCGTCATTATAACCCCTTGATGATGAGCCTTGCACGGCTCGATATGCCGATCATCTCGGCTGTGAACGGCGCAGCCGCTGGCGTGGGATGCTCCATTGGGCTGGCAGCGGATTTCGTGATTGCGGGCAAATCAGGTTATTTCCTTCAGGCTTTCGTCAATATCGGCCTGATCCCCGATGGCGGAGCAAGCTGGATGTTGCCGCGTTTGGTGGGTAAGGCGCGGGCGACGGAGATGATGATGCTCGGCGAAAAAATCTATGCGGACAAAGCCGCTGAATGGGGCATGATTTACAAATGCGTGGAGGATGCCGATCTGCAGGCCGAGGCACGTGCATTGGCCCTCCGGCTCGCCAATGGGCCAACGATCGCTTATGCTCATATGCGGCGCAATATCCTGACCGCACTGGAAAATAGCTATGCAGAAGCCCTGCTCGCCGAAGCAGAGGGGCAGCGTGTGGCAGGATCGAGCGAAGACGCGCGGGAAGGGACCAAAGCCTTTCTGCAAAAACGGAAAGCGGAATTTAAGGGCGCATGATGCTTCATATGCACGGTAAAGCTTATTGGATTTGAGTATGACAGATATCAACGATTGGAAAAAGCTGGCCGATAGTGAGGTCAAAGGCAAAGACCTGACATGGCGTACGCCCGAGGGTATTGCGATTAAGCCGCTTTACACGGCGGAAGATGCGACCGATCCCGGCCTTCCCGGTTTCGCGCCTTTTACCCGCGGCGTGAAAGCGTCGATGTATGCAGGGCGGCCATGGACGATCCGGCAATATGCTGGTTTTTCAACTGCTGAAGAATCCAACGCCTTTTATCGCCGGAATCTGGCGGCGGGGCAAAAGGGACTTTCCGTTGCCTTCGACCTGGCGACGCATCGCGGTTATGATAGCGACCATCCCCGCGTCGTGGGCGATGTCGGCAAGGCAGGCGTTGCGATTGACAGCGTTGAGGATATGAAAATCCTATTCGACGGTATCCCGCTCGATCAAATGAGCGTGTCGATGACCATGAATGGCGCGGTTATTCCCATTCTGGCTTTTTACATTGTGGCCGGGGAAGAGCAGGGCGTTGGTCAGGATCAATTGTCAGGCACCATTCAAAACGATATTCTGAAAGAGTTCATGGTCCGTAACACCTATATTTATCCGCCCCAACCATCGATGCGGATTATTTCAGACATAATCGGATATACATCGGCCAATATGCCGAAATTCAACAGTATTTCTATATCAGGCTATCATATGCACGAAGCGGGTGCGACCGCTGTACAAGAGCTGGCTTTCACCATCGCCGATGGCAAGGAATATGTGCAGCGGGCGATGGCAACGGGGCTGGACATTGATGCCTTTGCCGGGCGGCTTAGCTTTTTCTTTGGCATTGGCATGAATTTTTTCATGGAAGTGTCCAAGCTGCGCGCCGCAAGGCATTTATGGTTCCGCGTGATGGATGAGCTGGGCGCGAAAGATGACCGGTCAAAAATGCTGCGCACCCATTGCCAAACCTCTGGGGTGAGTTTGCAGGAGCAGGATCCGTATAATAATGTGATCCGCACGACTATCGAAGCCATGGCCGCAACGCTGGGCGGGACGCAATCACTGCATACAAACGCGCTCGATGAAGCCATCGCCCTGCCAACCGACTTTTCCGCTCGCATCGCCCGCAATACGCAAATTGTGTTGGCCGAGGAAACCGGCATCACCAATGTCGTCGATCCTCTGGGCGGCAGCTATTATATCGAAGCTTTGACAAGTGATCTGGTTGAAAAAGCATGGAAAATAGTCTGCGAAATTGATGCCATGGGCGGCATGACCAAAGCAGTGGCAACGGGCTATCCCAAACAGGCGATCGAGGAGGCCGCAACGGCCAAGCAAGCCCGCGTCGATAGGGGCGAAGATGTGATCGTTGGCGTCAACAAATACCGCCTTGAAACCGCCGATACTCTCGAAACGCTTGAAGTAGATAATGCGAAGGTGCGCGATGGACAGATTATCCGGTTAAAAGCAACCAAGGCCGCCCGCGATGAAGCAAAATGTCAGGCTGCGCTGACCGCCATAACCGAAGGAGCGCGCGGCGGCGGCAATCTTCTGGCGCTGGCCGTCGATGCGGCGCGGCAGCGGGCAACCTTGGGCGAGATATCGGACGCCATGGAGGCGGTGTTCGGCCGCTATGCGACGCAGCCTGTTCCGGTGAAAGGAATATATGGCAAGGCGTATTCGGGTGACGCTCGGTATGCTCTGGTCGTTGAAGGCGTTGAGGCCGTCGCTGCTCGTCTTGGCCATAAACCCCGGATATTGATCGCCAAAATGGGGCAGGACGGACATGACCGAGGTGCCAATGTGGTGGCGTCGGCCTTTACCGATATGGGTTTTGAAACGATCAGTGGGCCCTTATTCCAAACCCCGGAAGAAACACTTGCCCTCGCGCTGGACAAGGATGTGGACGCCATTGGCGCATCCAGCCTTGCGGCGGGCCATAAAACCTTAATCCCCGAGTTGATCCGTTTGTTGAAAGAGGCTGGGCGCGGGGACATCAAAGTCTTTGCCGGCGGAGTGATCCCGCCGCAGGATTATGATTATCTGCGCAAGGCGGGCGTAATCGGCATTTACGGCCCCGGCAGCAATATTGTGGAGTGCGCCGCCGACATATTGCGGTTGATGGGCCATAACATGCCGCCAACGGATGAGGCGGAGGCCGCAGAGTAAAGTCTATGGTCTCCTGTGCGATCACCGGATGTAATATATGACGCTTGGCTTTTCCGTTGAGGCTTTGTTGCCGCACGCACGGCTATCCGGTCCGCTACGCATGGGTTTGCACCGTTTGAGCGAGGAAGATTGGCTGCAATCAAGTCCAGACGTCGCATTGCGTCAGGCCGCATTTGATGAATTTCCGCAAGCAGTGCAAGTCCTGCCCGAAGCAGAGGATGCAGAGGCTGAGCTGGCGGCGATGGTCGGCATATCGGGAGGATTGGAGGATGCTGCGCGCGATATATGGGAGGATCTATGCATTTTGACGAAAGCGGAGGCGGATGCCCCTTACCGCCTGACAGCAGGAGCAGTTGCGTTTCCAACCGATTGGCATTTGTCCGATAAAATGGGGTTGGGATTAACCGATGTCCACGCGCCAATCCATGGATATGCGGAGCAACTGGCAATCGGCGTGGACCACTTCATGACCACACTGCGCCCCGACCAGATTTTCGGGCGAACAAATTGTTTCATCGTTGGCAATAGCGATCTGCGCTATTTGCCGCCTGCATCGCCAGAGGCACGTTTTGCGGGACTATCCGCCGAAAATGCGGGGCAGCGCCTGTATATCCGGTGCGAACGGCAAAGCCTGCGCCGGTTGCCGCAAACTGGCGCGATATTATTCACCATCGGCGTTTATGTGGAGGCACTGGGCATGTTGAGCAAAGAAGCGCTTGCCAAAGTTTCCTCGGCCTTTACCGATGCATCTCAGGGTGAGCATGATCGCCGAGCGGCGCCTTTCTATGCGCCTATATTGGCGGATTATTGCACGCAGAAGTGTCAAGAGGAATGAGAAGGAAGTTATTGTGAAATATATCGTTTTCTATGCGGCATGGAGGGTCACATGACACAGCCTCGCAATGACTGGACCCGCGAAGAAATATCGGCGCTGTTCAGCCTGCCTTTTACCGAGCTGCTGTTTCAGGCCGCGACCGTGCACCGCGCGCATCACGCGGCGGATCAGGTGCAGCTGTGCACCTTACTCTCCATCAAAACCGGCGGGTGCCCAGAAGATTGCGGCTATTGTTCGCAGTCGGTGAAGGCGGACTCGGGCGTGGAGGCCACCAAGCTGATGGATGTGCGCGCCGTGCTGCAATCCGCGGCGCAGGCAAAGGATCGCGGATCGCAGCGTTTCTGCATGGGCGCGGCCTGGCGCAACCCGAAGGACCGGGATATGCCCGCGATTGTGGAGATCGTGAAGGGCGTGTCCGCCATGGGTATGGAAACCTGCATGACTTTGGGTATGCTCTCGCCGAAACAGGCGGATATGCTGGCCGAAGCGGGGCTGGATTATTACAATCACAATATCGACAGCAGCCCGGAATATTACGAAAAGGCGATTTCGACGCGGAAAATGCAGGACCGGCTTGATACGCTTGGCGAGGTGCGGCGCGCGGGCATTAACGTATGCAGCGGCGGCATCATTGGCATGGGCGAAACGCGCGAGGATCGGGTGGGTTTTATCCATACGTTGGCCACTTTACCGCAGCATCCCGAAAGCGTTCCCGTCAACGCGCTAGTGCCGGTGAAGGGCACCGTGCTGGGTGATATGCTGGCCGATACCCCCATGGCAAAGATCGATGATATCGAATTCGTTCGCGTGGTCGCCGTGGCGCGGATCACCATGCCGATGAGCATGGTCCGCCTGAGCGCCGGGCGCGAAAGCATGTCGGAGGCGACGCAGGCGCTATGCTTTATGGCGGGCGCAAACAGCATCTTCACGGGCGATAAACTGCTCACCGCGCCCAATGCAGGCGATGACAGCGACGCGGCGTTGATGGCGAAGCTGGGGTTAAGCGCGATGTCAGCGGAAGAACCGCTACGGGCTTGTAAGGCGTTGGAGGCGGCGGAGTGAGAAAATTCGCTCTTGGGATGCTGTTACTGTCTGTCACAGGCTGCAATCAAGCAGCGGATTGGAAGGGATGGGTGTATCCAAACGGCGCGGTTCTTACTGATGATATTCCAATTGGCGCATATCCGTCATTGGAAGAATGCAGAAAATCAGCTCGTACAATTCTTGATCGGCTTAACACCTATGAAAACGGTGAAAAGGTTCAAGGGGACTACGAATGTGGCTTTAAGTGTAGCGCAGATGGCGGGCTAGGCGGCCTCAACGTTTGCAAAAAAACTGAACGTTAGGAATAAAATTGTTCAAAAAAATCCTCATAGCAAACCGTGGCGAAATAGCTTGTCGTGTTATTAAAACTGCCCGCCGCATGGGGATCGCCACGGTGGCGGTCTATTCCGATGCCGATGCGCGCGCGCCATTTGTCACTATGGCGGATGAGGCGGTGCATATTGGGCCGTCGCCTGCATCCGAAAGCTATTTACTCGCCGATAAGATCATTGCGGCGTGCAAGCAAACGGGGGCAGAGGCGGTGCATCCGGGCTATGGCTTCTTATCTGAACGCACCAGCTTTGCCGAGGCTTTGGCGGCGGAGGGCATTGCTTTCATCGGGCCGCCTGTGAACGCAATTGCCGCGATGGGAGATAAGATCGAGTCCAAAAAATTGGCGATGGAGGCAGGCGTCAATGTTGTTCCCGGCTTTGTTGGCGAGATAGAGGATACCGAGCATGCCGTGCGCATATCGGAAGAAATCGGCTATCCGGTGATGATGAAGGCCAGCGCAGGCGGCGGCGGTAAAGGGATGCGGCTTGCCTATAATGAGCAAGACGTGCGCGAAGGCTTTGAGGCGACCAAGCGGGAAGGGCTGAACAGCTTTGGCGACGACCGCGTCTTTATTGAGAAATTCATCCTCAACCCGCGCCATATCGAAATCCAGATATTGGGCGATAAGCATGGCAACATCCTCTATCTGAATGAGCGCGAATGCTCGATCCAGCGGCGGCATCAAAAGGTCGTTGAAGAAGCACCATCGCCCTTCGTAACGCCTAAGATGCGCAAGGCGATGGGCGAACAATGCGTCGCCTTGGCCCGCGCCGTGGATTATCACAGCGCAGGCACCGTGGAGCTGATCGTATCGGGCGCAGACCCGAGCGGCGAAAGCTTTTACTTCCTCGAAATGAACACGCGGCTGCAGGTCGAGCATCCGGTGACGGAGTGTATCACCGGCATCGATCTGGTCGAACAGATGATCCGCGTGGCCTATGGCGAGAAGCTGACGATGAAGCAGGAGGATATCGGCGTTAACGGATGGGCGATTGAAAACCGCGTCTATGCCGAGGATCCCTATCGCGGTTTCTTGCCGTCAACTGGCCGATTGGTGACTTATAAGCCGCCCGTCCCCGGTTGGAGCGGAGATGGCATCTACGGCACGGACGGCGTCCGAGTGGATGACGGGGTGATGCATGGCGGCGAAGTGTCGATGTTTTATGACCCAATGATTGCCAAGCTAGTGACCTGGGGTCAAACCCGCGATGAAGCCGCAGACAAACAGATTGCGGCACTCGACCGATTTGAAATTGAAGGGCTGGGCCATAATATCGATTTCCTGTCGGCGATAATGCAGCATGATCGGTTCCGGTCGGGCGAGCTGACCACTGGTTTCATTGCGGAGGAATATCCCGATGGATTCACCGGCGCTCCGGCAAGTGCAGAATTGCAGGCGCAGTTGGCGGCCATTGCCGCTTTTGTCGCCACCGCAAATGCCGACCGCGCGGCTCAGGTTGATGGACAATTGGGCGGCAGGATTGAAACGCCCGGTCACTGGCAGGTCCGGCTGTCTGGGCAGAATTTCGACGTGCAGCTTGATGACAAAAGCGGCATCGCCGTAAATGGTGACGAACTTGATCTGGAAATGGAATATACGCCCGGCGATAGGCTGATCATTGCGGCCGTCAACGGCAGGGAGCTGACCGTAAAACTGGCGAGGACGGTGAAGGGTTTTCGTTTGACCACGCGCGGCAGAAGCCATGACGTCACTTGCCTGCCGCAGCATATTGCGCATCTGGCGGACCATATGATCGAGAAAACACCTCCTGATCTGTCCAAATATTTGCTCTGCCCGATGCCTGGTTTGATTACAAAAATTCACGTGGCGGCAGGCGACAGCGTCGAAGCTGGCCAGCCTTTGGCCGTGGTTGAGGCAATGAAGATGGAAAATATCCTGCGCGCCGAAAAATCGGGTGTCGTAAAATCTATCGAAGTGGGTGAGGGCGATAGCTTGGCGGTTGATGCAGTAATTTTAGAGTTGGAGTGAGCCAAAGCCGAAATCGGCCTTGATGCCTGCATTGCGCCGCTGCATAAGGCGGGAGCAATCTTATCGCCCTATCGGGGAGGGGAAAATTATGCAGGATGCCGCCGCAGTGAAAGTTTCACCGCAATTGCGTGAACCAACGGCCAAAGAAATCCGCCTTGTTATTGCCGCATCTTCGGCGGGAACAATTTTTGAATGGTATGATTTTTTCATCTACGGCACATTAGCGGCGTTAATCGGTGCGGCTTTTTTCCCCAGCGACAATGCGACTTTGGAAACATTGTTGGTCTGGGCGGGCTTTGCCGTTGGCTTTGGCTTTCGCCCCATTGGAGCAATATTATTCGGTTATTTAGGCGATAAGCTGGGCCGGAAATATACGTTTTTGGTAACGGTGACCTTGATGGGGATCGCCACCGCAGGAGTGGGCCTGATACCGAGCGCGGCGACCATCGGTATCGCTGCGCCGATCATCGTCATCCTACTACGCATATTGCAGGGATTGGCGCTGGGCGGGGAATATGGCGGTGCGGCCATTTATGTCGCCGAACATGCACCGCCAGAAAAGCGGGGCTATTACACAAGCTTCATTCAGGCCAGCGTTGTTGGCGGCTTCGTTCTCTCGCTGGCGGTGGTGCTGGCTTGCCGTGCGTTGATCCCGGCGGAGGATTTTGCCGCATGGGGATGGCGAGTGCCGTTTCTATTGTCGCTGATCCTGCTTGGAATTTCGCTTTGGATGCGTTTCAAACTGTCGGAAAGTCCGGTGTTTCAGGCGATGAAAGAAGCAGGAGAAACCGCGAAAAACCCATTCATCGAAAGCTTTACCTATCCGGGTAACAAGAAACGGATTTTCGTCGCTTTATTCGGCGTTGCAGCCGCGTTGACGACGATTTGGTATACTGCATTTTTTTCCAGCCTTTCCTTTTTAAAAGGACCGATGCGGATGGATGCGGTGACGGCGGAACTTATCGTTGGCTTCGCTGGTTTGGTGGCCATGAGCTTCTATCTGGTTGTCGGCAAATGGTCTGACCGAGTGGGCCGTAAAAAACCGATCATCCTGGGCGGATTGATGACGCTCTTGCTGCTTTTCCCGACATTCTGGGCAATGGGTAGTCTCGCCAACCCGCAATTGGTGGCATCGGCTCAGGCGGCCCCGATCATCGTCAGTGGTCCCAATTGTGACTATGACCCCTTTGCCGATAGCCAAAAAACGCAATGCGGAAAATTGATGGAGGACTTAACGTCAATTGGCGTGCCTTATACCGTAGGGCAGGGTAGTAGCGCGGCCGTTGCGGCAGGCGACCGGTCGCTCGATCTCGCCAAATATCCATGGGAGGATGGGGCCGGACGCAAAGCGCAAATGAAAGCGGCATTGCAAGGCGCGGGTTATGATTTTGCAACACAAAACCCCAATTTTGCTCAAGTGCTGGGCTTGGTTGGGTTGTTGTTAATCCTGGGAACAATGTCGGCGCTAACCTATGGTTCGGTCGCTGCATTACTGTCGGAAATGTTTCCGCCGCGAATACGCTATAGCTCCATGTCTATTCCATACCATTTTGGCGCGGGCTATTTTGGCGGGTTTTTGCCCCTGATCGCGGCTTATATTGTTGCAATAACTGGCGATGCCTATAGCGGGCTTTGGTATACATGGGTGTTTATGGCAATCGCGGTGGTCGTGTGCTGGTGGGGCTTACCCGGTGGGCCGCCGAAAGATTTTGAAGATAATGCAGGATAAAAATAATGAGAGCCCGTTTGCCAGTGCCCCCTTACGTCTGAGACTGGATGGGGATGCTCTGGTAAGCAACTGGCGCGCATTGGATAAGCACAGCGGCGCAGCGCGGTGCGGTGCAGCGGTCAAGGCGGATGGATATGGGCTTGGCGCATCGCAAGTGGTAAAGCTGCTGAGTGACGCCGGGTGCCGAGATTTCTTCGTGGCTCATTGGTCAGAAGCCGTGATGCTGTCAAAGATCGTTGACCCTGCATTTATCAGCGTGCTGAACGGCGCGGGGCCGGATGATATGCCGGTCGCGCTGTCGCTTGGTGCGCGCCCTGTGCTCAATAGTGCCCAGCAGATACGGCGATGGAAAATCGCAGGCGGCGGTGACTGCCATGTCATGATAGACAGCGGAATAAACCGGCTTGGCATTGGACCAGAGCAAATTGACCCAACCATTTTTGACGGTTTGCAAATTGATATATTGGCCTCTCACCTCGCATCAGCGGACGAGGACAGCCCGCAAAATCAAGCACAGTTGCAAGTTTTTCGCGAGGCGTCCCACAAAATCGACGCGAAAAGATTAAGCTTTGCCAACAGCGCGGGGATCATGCTCGGCGATGATTATCATTTCGACCTCACTCGCCCCGGATTGGCGCTTTACGGCGGCATAGCTCGGCCTGAAATGGACGAATTTATCCGTCAGGTTGTTTATCCCCAAGCGCAGATTTTGCAGCTTCGGACGCTAAGTGCGGGAGCAAGTGTGGGATATAATGCCACCTATAAATGCCTGGCGGACATGCAGGTGGCGACAATAGCGATGGGTTATGCCGATGGCTATTTCCGGTCCTTTTCCGGCAAAGGCGCGGCGCGGTATAATGGCCAGCTATTGCCGGTGATTGGACGCGTGTCGATGGACCTCGTAACGCTGGATGCGAGCGGGGTGGACAATCTTGCAGAGGGAGATTGGGTTGACGTAGATTTCAGCCTTACAACCGCTGCAGCATTGACCGGCATGTCTCAATATGAGTTGCTAACTAGCCTCGGCCGCCGGTCGATGCGCGTCTGGGCGTGAATTGAACTTTCTTTCGCGGCGACTTTATATGCAAAAAAAAGGCCCCGACAAAGCGGGGCCTTTTCTTTTAAAGATTAGAATTATCAGAAACCGAAATTGATGTTCGCAAAGAATGTGCGACCGACATAATCATATCCTGAATATAATGGCGCGTTACCGATTGTATTAAAGCCAATAGCGGAAATTTGCGGTGGCGCAGTATTGAAAATATTACGCACGCCAACGGTCATTTCAAACTTATCAGCATTAAATTGTATTGATGCATTATGTAAGAAATAATCGGATGCCTCCAATACATATAGATCCCGGAAAGACTGAACCAGATCTGGGTCTGTAACACCGGTTAGTTCGTCAAACGCAAAAAACTCGTAAGTGCGGTTGCGATCCCCGTCAATCCAGTCAATCCCGTAACGCACTGTAAAGCCTTTTTTCGTTGCCAAGCTGACATCGAAGCTACCGACCCAATCAGGTTGAGTTATGATACCATTCGCGTCGGTCAAAAACTCTTCAGGGAACAAGCGTGAGGACTGCTCAGTATATTTGGTGACATTCGCATTTAAAATCAGATTTGCACCAAACAAGTCACGAGAGTAGCGACCATTAAATTCAAAGCCTTTGACGATATCCTCTGACAAGTTCACAAAGCTGCTTGTGACCGTCAACGCATTATTGGCATCGCGCTGCACAAAACGGCAGAAGCCAGCTGCAGGGTCGAAATTCGGATCGGTATAACACCGGTTTAAGATCGTTCCGCCAGCAAGATCGGCGACGCCATTTTCAACTTTGATGTCGAAATAGTCCAAAGCCAAAGAGAGACGTCCTACTTTTTCTGGTAAGACCGGGGTTGCCACTGCACCGACGGTCCAGTTCACCGAAGTTTCAGCCGCAAGACCGGCTTCTGCTCCGCCAACCCGGAATACCGTAATACCGCTACGTTGAACGAAATCAGCAGGCAAACCGATTGATGCACAGTTGCGAGCTATGATCTGATCTGTCGGCGATTGATCTGCCGCCGGAGGCAGGTCATCACAAGGGTCGGCGGTAGAGCCTAAGAAACCACTGGTCGCGCCCAAAAACTGTTCGGCAAGAGCAGGAGCCCGGTAGGAGGTACCATAGCTGCCCCGGAAACCGAAGCCGCGTACAGGCTGCCACTCACCAGCGATTTTATATGTTACGTCCGAGCCGTATGAAGCATAGTCGGTGTAACGAGCCGAACCGTTGAGGTTTAAACGGTAGAAGAAAGGCGTGTCTGCCAAGATTGGCAAGAAGACCTCACCGAAAACCTCTTTCACATTGTCCCGGCCAACCGTTGGAGTAGCTGCGGTTAAACCGAACAAATTTCCGCTCAGCGAATTTGCATCAGGCTGATCATTAATGCTTTGCTTCCGATACTCGACACCAAGCGCCAATTGCGCATCGCCGCCTGGCATTGCAAATAATGGACCATCGATATTGAACGCAAAGGTGGTTTCGCGGAATTGTGTTTTACCTATGGTATTTTGCAAAATATAATCGCGGAACTCTTGCGGCAACCTGCCACCGATAGTGTCGGCGTTTAGCGCAGGTGCAGCGACACATCCAGCGTTAGAAGCCTGACTTACGCAGCTAAACGTACCGTCCATATTAGCAACAACATTCAAAGAATTTGCCAGCCGATCGACTAAGAACGATTCAATCTCATAGGTGCCATCGTTCCAGCTTTTCCCGACGAAGGCATCGTAACGCCAATCTGGGAATACGAAATCACCGCGAATACCGCCGGATGCCCTAACATAATCCACCTGCTGCGCCGATTCTGTCAAACCGAAACCGATGAATGCCCGCGCTGCGATTACCTGACCGCTGGAGGTGTTCGTTGGATTCAAAAAAGCACCGTTGCGCAGGTTTGCAGGTAATAGCGGACTTCCACGCAAATAGTCGAGGGACAATTGGCGATAAAGCGGAGACGAAGATTTACGCCGCGTTGCTAGCAACTCACCGTAAATTTCGGCATTACCCAACGCTTCTAAGTCATAAGAGGCAGAAAGGAAGCCTGTATACAACTCTGCAGCGGTAATGAGCGGCTCTTCTTCCTGTTGTGGGTCCAGTGTATCACGGCTGTAAAAATCAACGCCCAAATAACCGGGGAAAGGACCGGTTGTTACTTCGGGGGCCGGGACAAAGCGGTTAAAGGATCCGATCTCACCAGTAGTCCGGCTGATCGCGTTGCGACGGGGAGCACCCAAAGTGTTGATCGTTACGCCGCCATTATCAAGTGTAAAGCACGGTGTGCCGTCAAAACCTACACTATCACCTGAACCAAAAGGTCCACCTTCGCCGTCGCGGAACCCGCCAACTGGACAATCAAAGAAAGGTACATCATTACGTGCCAGTTTACGGCGTTTGCGATATTCGACTGAGCCAGCAACATTCAACCGATCGGTTTCGAATCCAAAAGTTGCAGCAACGCGGCCATCTATGCCAGCGCCTACTTCCGGAACGTTGAATTGAGCTTCAAAACGCAAGCCTTCAGGATTTTTGTCGGTGATAATGTTTACAACGCCGGCAATAGCGTCTGAACCATAAACGGATGACGCGCCTGCTTTCAAAATTTCGATTTGATCGATAATTGAAGTGGGCAATACGTTAAGGTCGGCTGCCACTACTGATCCGCGTGTGCCGCCGGGCGCCAGGCGGCGACCGTTCAGCAATACCAACGTACGAGCTGGACCAAGGCCCCGAAGGCCTAGAGTGTTTGCGCCAGTACCGCCGTCAGTAACAAAACCACCAAATGCGTTGTTAATTTGTCCAGCGCCCTGAGTTACGGCTCCGCTTTGCAGGGCATCAGTCGCACTGTTGAAACCAGATTGTGTGATTTCTTGACGGCTAATTACCGTAATTGGTTCAGTCGCACTAAACTCGTCCGGACGGCGGATACGCGAGCCAGTTACGACGATAGCATTGCCGGAACCGGATGAAGCACTTTCCTCATCATCAACGGATTGTTCAGTCGCATCGCTGTCGCTGTCCTGCGCAGCAGCAGCTGATGCCGATATCACCATAAATCCGATCGCGGACGCCGCGACCATTAATTTTGTTTTCTTCATAATAACTCCCCAGCTATTTATATCACCGGAAAAAGTCCGGTGGTTGATACCGACTAAGCGGAGCGAAAATTCTTTTTCAAGCCTATGTTGGCTAAAGACAGGGTTTGTTGGAATCTGTTGCGAAATGGCAACATTACGAGAGCGTGATTGAAATGCTTGGTAGCTTAAAGCAAATTTCCTTTATGTTGCTAATCATAGAATCTAATTACGCAACGGCGCTACTTATTGATTGTATCTGTCTCAGGAACGATAATGAGGTAGGCGATTAGCCCAGCCGGTCTAGTAGGTCGGCGGTTTAGCCGAATAGCCATTTTACAAGCTTGCAGCCTTGTGCCGCGCTACGTTCATGCCAAATTAACATGGCGTTGAGCGCGCCGTGATTCGTTGCGTCCAACTATCTAATGTTGCGGTGCACTATAGACTGATGCTAGATGCACCTTTGATAATAGGAAAAAAGTTATGGCACGGACGCAAGGCACAGGGGAAAAAGGCGACCCCATAATCATCAAAAAATACGCCAACCGGCGGCTCTATAATACCGACTCATCGAAATATATCACATTGGATTTCCTGGCTGAATTGACCAAAAAGGATGTCGAGTTTCAAGTCGTCGACGCAAAGACCGGGGAAGATATTACCCATAATGTCCTCACCCAGATTATTATGGATGAAGAGGCCAATGGCCAGAATATGTTGCCCGTTGGATTTCTTCGGCAGCTGATTGCACTGTACGGGGATTCCATGCAATCCATGGTTCCAGGATTTTTGGAAACGTCGTTGCAAAATTTTCGGCAGAATCAGAAGCAAGTACAGGATGTGATTGAAAATGTGATTACATCTGGGCCTTTTGGCGACATTGCGAAAACGAATATCGAACTGATGCGGTCGGCACGTGATGCTTTGGTTCCCGGACTAGCGCCGAAAAAGCCGAGCAATTCGCCAAAAAAATCGGATGACATTGATGACTTAAAACGTCAAATGGCGGAATTACAGGCCAAGATAGAACGGTTAAACAAGGATTGATTTGCGGCTTGACCGCGCTCAGCCCTTTTATGATATACGGAACATAGTTTGATAAAACACGCTCTTCAGGCGCGGCGCGCCACCGATTTTGCCAAATGGTATCAAGAGGTCATTTCTGAAGCCGACTTGGCCGAGGAGTCCGGCGTGCGCGGCTGTATGGTTATCAAGCCATGGGGCTATGGCATTTGGGAACGTATACAAAAGCTAATGGATGCCGAGATCAAGAAGGCAGGCATCGATAATTGCTATTTCCCATTATTCATTCCGTTATCCTATTTTGAAAAAGAGGCAGACCATGTTGACGGTTTTGCCAAAGAAATGGCCGTCGTCACTCATCACCGGTTAAAGGCTGTTGATGGTAAGCTGGTGCCCGACCCAGATTCAAAACTTGAAGAGCCGCTGGTCGTGCGGCCTACTTCAGAAACGGTGATCGGCGCGGCGATGGCGCGGTGGGTGCAAAGCTGGCGCAATTTGCCGTTGATGGTCAACCAATGGGCGAATGTGGTGCGCTGGGAAATGCGCACCCGGATGTTTTTGCGAACCAGCGAGTTTTTGTGGCAAGAAGGCCATACCGCCCATGCCGATGAAGCCGGCGCTATGTCCGAAATGTTACGAGCGCTGGAAATGTACCGGGCCTTTGCCGAAGGCCCGCTTGCCATGCCAGTGATCGCGGGCGAGAAGCCGGAGCATGAACGGTTTCCGGGCGCTGTGACAACTTTCTCTATCGAAGCCATGATGCAAGACGGCAAGGCGCTGCAGGCCGGGACATCGCATTATTTGGGGACGAGTTTTGCCGAGGCCGCTGGAATCAAATATCAGGATAAAAGCGGCAATCAGCAGCTGTGTCACACCACCAGCTGGGGCACGTCGACCCGCATGATTGGCGGGGTCATCATGACACATGGCGACGATGATGGTTTGCGCTGTCCGCCGCAAATTGCGCCTCATCAAATCGTTATCATCCCCATGTTGCGGGAAAAAGATGCCGATGAAGATCAAGCTGTTCTGGATTATGCGAAATCGCTGAAATCGAAGCTGGACGAGCGAACTGCTTTTGGTGAACCGGTGCGAGCATTGCTTGATATTCGCAGTGAAAAGGCGGCAACAAAGCGTTGGTCATGGGTGAAAAAAGGTGCGCCGTTAATTGTCGAAATTGGCCCCCGGGATGTCGAAGGCGGCAAATTGGCGCTTATCAGGCGCGATCAATTATATAATGATGACGGCCGCCTTGCGACGCGCTTTCCCGAAAAACAAAGCTTTATCGAAGAGGCTGGCGCGTTGCTTGAGGATATACAGAGCAGCTTACACCGCGAAGCTGATCTTAGGCTCCATGACAATATTCACAGGGATATTACAGATATAAAAGAATTTTATGATCACGCAGGTAGCTATCCGGGCTGGGTCGAGGTACAGTGGTCAAAGCCCAGCGGTGCTGCTTTGGACAAGATAGTAGAGCAATTGAAAGAGTTGAAATTGACGATGCGTAATGTCCCTCTGGATGCCAGCCCGGCGGATGGTGCCTGTTATTTCACCGGCGAACCAGCCGTCGAGCGGATATTAATTGGCCGGGCCTATTAATTTGGCGAAGCACCCACCCAAAAAAGCCAAGAAGCGTCCTGCCGCTCAGAACGAAATGCCAAGCCGGGAGCAGGTGATGGCATTTATCGAAACCAGCAAAGGATCAGCCGGTAAGCGGGAAATTGCTCGCGCATTTGGGTTGAAGGGTCAGGAGAAAATTGCACTTAAGGCATTGTTGCGGGACATGACCGATGAGGGTTTGGTTGATCTCGCGCCGGGCCGTGCTTTTCACAAAATGGGCGGCTTGCCGCGAGTGACGGTTCTGAAAATCGTCGAGATTGACGGCAATCAACCCATAGCGGTTCCAGAACGGTGGGAGGCAGACGGCATAGCCCTGCCCAAATTGCGGGTTATTGAAAAAGGACGGCGCGGTGCATTGGGCGTGGGTGACCGAATATTGGCCCGGACCGAGGAAGCTGGAAATGGATGGTTGGCGCATCCGGTGAAGAAATTAGGCAAGGCCAGCGAACAAATATTGGGCGTGGTCGAGGCCGCTGGAAATGGCCGTTTCTGGTTAAAATCGACCGATAAAAAAATGCGTTATGACACGCCTATCAATTCTTTGGGAGACGCAAAGGCGGGTGATTTGGTGCTCGCAGAGACCACTGGCGGCGCCCGTAAATCTGCCAAAATAACCGAAGTGCTCGGTGATACGTTTGCACCCAAAAGCTTCAGCATGATTGCAATTCATAAATATGGCATTCCCGATGTATTTAGCGAAGAGGTGGAAGCGGAAGCTGCTGCTGTCTCGAAGCTGCCAATCACCGCCGATCAACGCGAAGATTTGAGGCATTTGCCGATCATCGCAATTGATCCGCGTGATGCGCGTGACTTTGACGATGCCATTTGGGCCGCGCCTGACGATGATGCGGGCAACCCCGGCGGTTACCGTGCAATCATTTGTATTGCCGATGTCAGCTATTATGTCCGCCCGGGCAGTGCATTGGACAAAGAGGCGGTAAGGCGGGGCAATAGCGTATATTTCCCCGATCTAGTGGTGCCGATGCTGCCGCATAGCCTGTCTTCTGACAAATGCTCATTGCGTCAGGGTGAGGACAGGGCGGTGATGGCTTGCCATTTGGTTATCGATAAAAATGGCAAAGTGACGTCATGGCGTTTCACCCGCGCAGTCGCCCGCATAGCCGCCAATATCGCTTATGAAGATGCGCAGGCGGCTGTCGATGGGAAGCTGCCGCACGAGATGCTGGAGCCTGCATTAAAGCCGTTATGGGCTTGCTGGAAATTGTTGTTTAAGGCGCGTCAAAACCGTGAGCCGCTTGCCATTGATATGCCGGAACGGCGGATCACCCTCGATGAAAAGGGCAGGGTAACGGGTGTTGCCGTCCGTGAAACGCTCGACGCCAACCGTTTGGTTGAGGATTTTATGATCGCCGCGAATGTTGCGGCCGCAAAGGCGCTAGAGGCGAAAAAATCGCCGCTAATCTATCGCGCACATGAAGAGCCGAGCCGTGAAAAGCTGATCGCTTTGAAAGATTATTTGAAAAGTTACGATATTTCATTTGCCATGGGTCAGGTCATAAAACCATCCACTTTCAATACGATATTACGCAAAATCGAGAAAGATGATGAAATACGGCCGCAGATCATGGAATCTGTTTTGCGGAGCCAGACACAGGCTTACTATAGCCCGCTCAACATGGGGCATTTTGGGTTGGCATTAACCAGCTACGCGCATTTCACTTCGCCTATCCGCCGCTATGCTGATTTGATTGTCCACCGCGCTTTGGTTGGCGCTTATAATTTGGAAATGCCAAAGCCAAAAGACAAAGCGATCAAGCCGGAAACGGCGTTGAGCAAAGCCGAAATTACCAAGCTATCCGCGATTTCGGAAGCGATCAGCCGCACCGAGCGCCGAGCGATGGAGGCTGAACGCGAAACCACCGATCGCTATGTCGCCGCCTATTTGGCACAATATGTCGGAGAGATTGTCGAAACCCGGATTACGGGTGTCCAAAATTTCGGATTTTTCGCTACTGTTGAAGGTATTGGCGGCGATGGTTTAGTACCAGTGTCAACATTGGGCAGTGACTATTTTATCTATCAGGAGGCCAGTCAATCCCTGATTGGCGAACGAACCGGTCAAGAATATCGCCCGGGAATGAAAATCAAATTGCGCCTTGTTGAGGCCAATCCGGTTAGCGGTGCTCTTCGTTTTTCCGTACCGTCGGCCAGCGGCGGCGGCGGCTATAAACCTGACGATTCCGGGCCGGAAGGTGACAAAGAGAACCGAAAGGCGACCCATAGTCCAGATAAGACTGGGTCAAACGGCAATAAACCGAAGAAATATAAGGTAAATCGGCGAGGACGTCCGGCCAACATCCGGCATAAGGGCCGCAAAGCTTAGCTGATCGCGTCGATCCGTTCGTCCGACATTGACCCTGGCACAACGATCACCGGGCAATTTAACGTGCCAGCATGGGTTGCGGCAAAATAAGTCACAAGTGGTCCAGGAGACCCGTCAGCGGCGGCACCCAAAACCAGTGCTGCGATGTCGTTATTTTCTTCCAGCATCTTTCTCACCACTTCGATTCCTTCACCCGCTTTCACGGTGATGCTGGGCCTGATCCCTGATTCTTGGAATAATGCACCGGCGGCGCTGGCGACCAATTCTTCGGCTCTGCTTAATGCCTCGGCCTCCATCGTTGCCTGTACGCCGCCCCAAGCCAAGAAATCGGCCTGTTCAACCAATGCCAAGATATGCACATTGCCGTGGGTCTTGGCGGCCCGGCGGGATGCAAAACGCAAGGCAAGCCGTGCCTCTTCAGTCTCATCAATCACCACCATATATGTGCGCATAAACCCGTCCCTATGTTTTTTATCAGTAAAGTCTGCGCGAAAATCATGCCTCTTGCAACCATTAGCGACTTGACGTTGGGGAAAGTCGCGCTCTATCGGGAAACACCGAAAACAAGTTTCAACAAAGGCCCGTCTATGCCCATCGAATTGAAAATGCCCGCCCTGTCTCCAACGATGGAGGAGGGAACTCTTGCCAAATGGTTGGTGAAAGAGGGCGACAGTGTTTCATCGGGCGATTTGATGGCAGAAATTGAAACCGATAAAGCCACAATGGAGTTTGAGGCAGTCGACGAAGGTGTCATTGCCAAGATCCTGGTTCCCGAGGGCACTGATAACGTCAAAGTTGGTGAAGTCATTGCCCTTATCGCCGAAGAGGGCGAGGATGTGGACGCAGCGGCCAGCGGCGCCACGTCAGCGGCTACTCCAAAAGCTGAGCCGGCACCGGCGCCAGCTGCATTAGCTTCGCCGCCTGCTGCCCCGTCCGCCGCGCCAGTGACAGCGGCTCCATCAACTTCGGCGGGTGACCGGGTTAAGGCAAGCCCGCTGGCAAAACGTATTGCCTCAGACAAGGGCATTGATCTGACGCAAATTACCGGCACAGGACCCGGCGGCCGCATTGTAAAGGCCGATGTTGAGGGTGCATCCACCGGCACGGCCGCAACGCCGGCTTCTGCTCCTCCTGCCGCTGCACCGGTGCCTTCCTCCGCACCCGCGCCGGTTCAAGCGGATGAAAATATCCCGCATACGATTGAGAAACTGTCGAATATGCGCAAAACCATCGCCCGCCGCTTGACCGAAAGCAAGCAGCAGGTGCCGCATATTTACCTGACCGTCGATATCAATCTCGACAAATTGCTGAAGCTGCGCAGCGAATTGAACGCCGCGCTGGAGCCGCAGGGCGTGAAGCTTTCGGTCAACGATTTGCTGATCAAGGCGCTGGCCAAATCGCTGATCGCTGTGCCCAAATGCAATGTCAGTTTTGCAGGCGATACGCTGATCAAATATGAACGCGCCGATATTTCGGTCGCGGTTAGCATGGAAAACGGCTTAATTACCCCGATTATTCAAGGGGCGGATAGCAAAGCCGTCAGCGCGATTTCCACTGAGATGAAAGAACTCGCCGGCCGCGCCAAAGAAGGCAAGCTGATGCCGCATGAATATCAAGGCGGTACGGCTTCGCTGTCCAATATGGGCATGTTCGGTATCAAGCAATTCGAAGCTGTGATTAACCCGCCGCAAGCGATGATCATGGCGATCGGCGCAGGGGAGAAGCGGCCCTATATCGTCGATGATGCGCTTGCTGTCGCAACCGTAATGAGCGCAACAGGTTCGTTTGACCACCGCGCGATTGATGGAGCCGACGGCGCGGAGCTGATGAAGATGTTTAAGGCATTGTGTGAGGCGCCGCTGGGGTTGGTGGCTTGAGCAAACGCCACTATCTCTTGGCCTTACCATTGGCAGGATTTTGTACGTTCTTGATGCTTGTCTGGCTGGCGAATAGAATGGTCGTTCATGACGCTCCGGACGATGTTTGGTCAAAGATATCCTACATGCCTTTCGAAGCGGCTGTAGGTTTTGCGATGTTCTATGTTTCAATCTTGGCGACGATTAAGGTTATCAAGCATGTCGTCGAATAACCCCTCTCCCCTTGCGGGAGAGGAAGGGGCCCGCGCCGAAGGCGTGGGAGGGAGAGGGTGCGGTTGCTACACACCCGACCACCAACTTCACGCCCGCCACGCTTTGATGACCGAACGAACCAAAGCCATGCGTGGGGAACCAACCGAGGCCGAAAAGCGGCTATGGTCCATTTTGCGCGGAAAACGGCTTGCCGGCAGCAAGTGGCGAAATCAGGTCAATTTCGAAGACCGCTACATCGCCGATTTTGTCTGTTTCCAACGTCGCCTGATCGTTGAGGCTGATGGCGGACAGCATAGCGAAAACAGCTATGATGAACAGCGTGACCGTTGGTTTGAAGCCCAGGGTTTCAGGGTTTTGCGCTTCTGGAACAATGATATTCTATCGAATAGTGAGGGCGTTACGAGCATTATCCTCGCAGCGCTTGAAACCACCCCCTCTCCCCAAACCCCTCTCCCGCAAGGGGAGAGGGACTTAAGAAAGTAACGTGCATGTCTAACTATGATCTAATTGTTCTCGGTTCCGGACCCGGTGGCTATGTTGCCGCTATCCGAGCTGCGCAGCTTGGTTTGAAGGTGGCCATCGTGGAACGCGAAAATCTGGGCGGTATCTGCCTCAATTGGGGCTGTATTCCCACCAAGGCGTTGCTCCGTTCGGCAGAGATCAAGCATTATATGGACCATGCGTCGGCCTATGGTTTGAAGGTCGCAGGCACTATTGAGGCGGATTTGGACGCGGTGGTAAAGCGCTCTCGCGGCGTGGCGAAGCAGCTTAATCAGGGCATCGGCCATTTGATGAAGAAGAATAAAATCACCGTCCATATGGGCGATGGCAGCATCACCGCGCCGGGTAAGCTGATCGTCAAAGGCGAAAAGGGCGAAGAAAAGCTTGAGGCCAAGCATATCATCATCGCCACCGGCGCGCGCGCCCGCGACCTGCCCTTTGCCCCTGCGGATGGCAAGCGCATCTGGACATACCGCCATGCGATGGTGCCCGCCGAAATGCCCACCAAGCTGCTGGTTATTGGTTCTGGGGCGATTGGTATTGAATTTGCCAGCTTCTATAATGACATGGGCGCGGATGTGACCGTTGTGGAAATGATGGACCGCATTGTGCCCGTCGAAGACGCCGATGTGTCCACTTTCCTTGAAAAATCGCTTACCAAGCAGGGTATGAAAATCCTAACCGGCGCGGGCGTTGATGCGTTGAAAGCGAGCGCAACCGGGGTTTCTGCAACCATCAAGACCAAGGACGGCAAAAGCGCATCCCATGCGTTCAGCCACTGCATCGTTGCCATCGGCATTGTGCCGAACAGCGAGAATATCGGGCTGGAGGCGCTCAAAATCGAAACCGAGCGCGGCCATATTAAAACCGACCCGATGTGCCGCACGAACGTGCCCGGCATTTGGGCAATTGGCGACATTACCGCGCCGCCATGGCTTGCGCATAAGGCGAGCCACGAAGGCGTGATTGCCGCCGAAGCAATTGCGCAAGCAATGGGCAACAAGGATGTCCACCCGCATGCGATGGATGTGCGCAATATCCCGGGATGCACTTACTGTCATCCTCAAGTCGCGAGCGTTGGCCTCACGGAAGCCAAGGCGAAGGAAGCGGGTTATAGCGTCAAGGTGGGGAACTTCCCCTTCATCGGCAATGGCAAGGCAATTGCGCTGGGGGAAGCGGATGGGTTTATCAAAACCGTGTTCGACGCCAAGACCGGCGAGCTGCTCGGCGCGCATATGGTCGGCGCAGAGGTGACCGAGCTGATCCAAGGCTATACCATTGGCAAGCAAGCCGAACTGGTCGAGCAAGACTTCATGCAAACCGTCTTCCCGCACCCGACCTTGAGCGAGATGATGCACGAAAGCGTGCTCGGCGCTTATGGCAAAATGCTGCATATGTGAGCAAGGTGGCGCGCGCCTTGCCTCTTTTGGGGTTAGCGGCCATCTTATTGGCGCTAACGGCGGTGCTAGGCTTTGCGGTTGATGCGGGCTGGATTGCCGGGGTTGATCTGGCGCTGTCGCAGGCGCTTAACTTGCGTGCCGGGATTTCTCCCGATTGGCTGATTGCCGCGACGCAAGCCGTGAGTTGGATTGGCGGCGGCACGCAGCGCTATCTGATGGTCGCGTTGCTGGCTTTGGCCCTGTGGCGCTATTGGGGGGCAGGGGCTGGGCTGGCGATGGGGCTGACCTCGCTTTTCTCCAGCATCGCTTCTGACGCGGCAAAGCTTTATTTTGCGCGGCCAAGGCCAGAACTGGTGCCGCATCTCGACCCCATTACCAGCTTTGCATATACCAGCGGCCATTCGGCAAGCGCGGCGACGGTCTATCTGCTTTTCATCCTTTTAATGCCCGGTAAAGTTCATCCCGGCTGGCAAGCTGCGGCCGCCGCGCTGATCCTGCTGACTGGCCTGTCGCGTGTCATGCTGGGCGTGCATTGGCCGAGTGATGTGCTTGGCGGGTGGATGTTGGGCGCTGGCTTTGCCGTAGGCGCTTATGCAATAATACAGACGAAAAAGGAGGCCAAATTTGGCAAAGGGAACACAGGACTTCACGCCCGATCCGCGCAATGAACATATCCTTATCAACGTCAACGGCGTGCTCACGCCGCGCGCCGAGGCGGTTGTGTCGGTGTTCGACAGCGGTTTTATGCTGGGCGACGGCGTGTGGGAGGGCATCCGCGCCTATAAGGGAAAGATGGTGTTCCTTAAGGAGCATCTCGACCGGCTTTGGGAAGGCGCGAAGGCCATCGCAATGGATATCGGGGTTGGCCGGGAAGAGCTGATCGAGCGGCTTGAGCAAACCATTGCGGCCAATAAAATGGAGGAATGCCATATCAGGCTTATGGTAACCAGAGGCGTGCGCTCAACCCCGTATCAGGACCCGCGCACCGTGGTGACGCCCGCAACAATCGTGATCATCGCTGAGGTAAAGGAGCCTCATAATGAGGTGATAGAGCAGGGCATTTCGCTCTTCACCGTCCATGTGCGGCGCGGCGATCCGGCGGTGCAAGATCCCAAACTGAACAGCCATTCTAAGCTTAATTGCATAACTGCTTGTATTCAGGCAGCAGAGGCGGGCGCCAATGAAGGCTTGATGCTCGATCCGCATGGCTTTGTTGCAACTTGCAATTCGACGCATTTCTTTATCGTGCGCAAAGGCGAGGTGTGGACTTCAACTGGCGATTATTGCTTGGGCGGGATTACCCGGGGCAATGTCATCCGCATCTGCCGGGAGGAGGGCATACCGGTGTTTGAAAAGAATTTTTCGCTAACCGAGGTTTATAGCGCAGAGGAAGCCTTTGTGACAGGAACGATGGCGGGGGTCTGCCCCGTTCACACTATCGACGGCCGCGTGATCAGCGATGGCCGTGGGCCAATGGTCGAACGCTTGCAGGGTCTGTATAAACGCCTGATTGAGCGGGACATTTCTGCATGAGCGCGCCTGTCCGTATCGCAATGTGGTCTGGCCCGCGTAATATCTCCACCGCGATGATGCGCAGCTTCTCCTCACGCGCAGATTGCGCTGTCACTGACGAGCCATTTTACGGCTGTTACCTGCGGCAATCTGGTGAGCGGCAACCAATGGCCGATGAGGTCATGGCGTCGATGGATTGTGACTGGAATAGCGTGAAGACGGCGATGCGCGGCTCGGTTCCGGGCAACAAAACAGTTTGGTATCAGAAACATATGCCGCATCATATGATCGGCGATATCGACATCTCCGATTTTCCAGAGCACATCCATTGTTTCTTAATCCGCGACCCCCGGCTTGTGGTCGCCAGCTACGCCGTAAAGGGCATTGCGGTGACACCCGACCATCTGGGATTGGCGCGGCAAACGCTCTATTTTAAGCAGGAGGCAGACAGGCTCGGCCATGCGCCGCCCGTCGTCGACAGTAATGATATTTTGGCGGACCCCGCGGCGATTTTGTCGCAGCTCTGCGCGGCGATTGGCATAACATGGGACGACGCCATGCTGCATTGGCCAATGGGGCGGCATCCGTCTGACGGCATTTGGGCAAGCCATTGGTATGCCGCCGTTGAAAATAGTACCGGCTTTGGCCAACCCACGGCAATATCCCCGCTATCGGCCGATCAACAGGCTGTGGCTGATCAATGTTGGGCGGATTATGAGTTTTTGGCGCAGCATAAAATAGGCACATGACCTGCAACATTTGCAACATTTGCAACAATTTCTCATGTTGAAATAATTGCAGCAGATGTTCAATTTATGCTATAAACCTAGCAATCGTTTTTAGGGGATCATAACATGATAAGCTATGGAGTCGCAATTTTCCTGAGCATGGCCGCTGCGGGCAATCCGCTTGATGATGCGCGTAAGGCCTATAATAATTGCTTGGTCGAACTGCATAATAAAAATGTCGATGCAAAAACATCGGCGAGCGGTTTCCGCAAGGCTGCGGAAGAAAACTGCACTGACGAACGTAAAGCCTATATCGACATCATGATTGCCGAGGAAAAGCGTTATGGTTCAAGCCAAGCCGAAGCAACCGAATATGCGACAGAAGAGGCAGATGCAGTGTCCGGCAGCATTACGTCAGCTTACGCGGAAAATGCCGATAAATCCATCAAGCTGATCCCGGAACCATAAAGCAAAGGTTTATAGGGCGCATCCGCATTCGAAGCGGGTATGGGCAGAAACGTAATTTGCGCGATCCGAATTTGAACTCGGAAACAGCTTCGTCGTTGCAGGATTGGGCGTCTTCGATCCCATGGCCCGTGGGACTAGAATTTCCCAGCAAAGGTAACTTGCCGTTTCATGGAATATTAAAATTGGCGGACAGGGTGGGATTCGAACCCACGGAGAGCTTGCACCCTCGCCGGTTTTCAAGACCGGTGCCTTAAACCACTCGGCCACCTGTCCGCGCTATTTTTTCGGTGATCATGTCATCGAAGTTGCAGCGCTTATCCTGTGCCGATTGTGATTTCAAGGCCTGTTTGGCGGCAGGCATGAGATAAAACGGCCCAGATATCGGATTAATAGGGATTCCCATCGGAATCGCGATGTGCCACTACAGCATTAACTATCATCAGGGGAATGACATGGCTCTATCGCGCATCGGCTCCATCAAATTTGGCTTGGCCTTACTGGCCGGGGCAGCGGTCATGACACAGGCCAGTGTTGCGCAGAGCCAGAGCAGCGGCTTTCAACAATATCTTGATAGCGTGCGAACCAAAGCATTGGCCGAAGGTGTCAGTCAGGCGACGTTGAACCGGGCGCTGTCGTCAATCAATTACAACGACCGGGTTGTTCGGTTGGACCGGTCACAGCCCGAAACGCAGCCCAATAAACCCATCCCCGACTTTGCACCTTACAAGCGCACCCATGTTAACCCCGACAGAATAAGGCGCGGCCAAGATAAGTATAAAGCGCTACGTCCGATGCTGGAGCGGATTGAGCGGGAAACCGGTGTGCCCGAAGAAATCATGATTGCCATTTATGGCCATGAAACCAATTACGGCGCCTATACTGGTAACTTTAATGCTCCGGAAGCCTTGGCCTCGCTGGCCTATGAAGGGCGCCGACGCGACCTGTTTGAGGCGGAGCTGATCGCAGTGTTGAAAATGATTGATCGGGGCGTTCCGCAATATGCCATCACGGGCAGCTGGGCTGGCGCATTAGGAAAGCCGCAGTTTCTGCCCTCTGTTTACTTACGCTTGGCCAAGGATGGCGATGGTGATGGCTATGCCGATATATGGAATAGTGAAGTTGACGCGATGACATCCATTGCCAATTATTTTGTTAATTCCGGTTGGCGCAGGGATCAAGTGTGGGGTTTTGCCGTCGATGTGCCTGGCAATTTGAACCGTCAGGCTATTGCCTCCAAAATCACTTCGCCACGTTGTGAGCGAGTTTTTGCGCGGCATAGCCAATATAAAACGGTGGCTGAATGGAAACGCTTGGGCATTGTCCCGCAACAAGGCTATTGGCCCAGCGACGATATGCTCGCCGCATTGATTGAACCCGATGGCGTTGGAAAAACGGCATATTTACTCGGTAGCAACTATCGTGTGATATTGGATTATAACTGTTCCAATTTTTACGCATTGTCCGTGGGGTTGTTAGCCGATGAAATACGCCAGTAAAGTTATCATTCTGTCCGCTGCTGCGGCCGCATTATCGTCGTGCGGAGGCAGGGGCGGCTTAACTGATGTCGCTACCCCGCCTCAATCCGCGTCGGCTCAGCAGGGGACTGTATCGGATTATCCGCAAAAGCTGGGCGAGCCTTATCAAATAGACGGCAAAAGTTACACACCGGAGGATGTCGCATCCTATGATGACGTTGGCTATGCGAGCTATTATGGCCGGGAACTCGCCGGTCGTCCAACCGCCAATGGAGAGCCATTTAACCCTGCCGGCATAACAGCAGCGCATAAAACGCTTCCGCTGGCGAGTTATGTTGAAGTGACCGCGCTTGATACTGGCAAAACGATATTGGTCCGGGTGAATGATCGGGGTCCGTTTGCAAATGACCGTTTGATTGACCTTTCCGAAGGTGCAGCCCGGGAACTCGGCATATTGGAACAGGGCGTGGCCGGCGTTCGTGTCCGCAAAGTCAATCCGCCCGAACAGGAAAGAGCGGCATTGCGCGGAGGGTTATCAGCGCCAGCTAGGATCGCTACACCAGAATCGCTGTTGAAAGTATTGCGGGGCAATCTCGCAAAATTGCCAAAGCCTGCTCCGGTAAGCCAAGCAAGCCGGGCAGTGCCAGTCATAGCTAGCACAAGCAACACAGCGCCTGCCGCGCGCGATGGCCGGTTCATTCGGGAAGGGAGCCGCCCCAGCGCAGCGCCCACTCGTCAAGCAGCACCCGTTCGCAGCGCCGATGGCCGCTTCGTGCGTGAAGGCGCAGGAACGCCCCAATCGGTGAGCCCGTCAGTAACTGGTTCTTCAGGAGCTGGGTCTTCAGGTAGCTATGTTGTCCAGGTCGCGTCTTTTTCATCGCGGCCGCGTGCCGACGCTCTGGCCCGCAAACTGGGCGCTACTGTGATGGCAAGCGCCGATGGCAATCTTTTCCGTGTCCGCTATGGCCCTTACGCAAGCGAGACAGAGGCGGAAAACGGGCTGGCAACAGCTCGGAAACGCGGCTATTCCGACGCAAAGATATTCCGCGAGTGACTCGTTTTTTGACAAACGATTGACTGCCGGAATTGCACGGTCGGTCAGGAAGTAAGGTCAAAAATGAATAGAAATTTCGCAATCATCTTAGCCGCGCCGCTCATGCTTTGTGGCGCGGCCAAGGCAAATCCGACTTATGATAGCGCAGCGCCAATTGCCTATATGATCGACCTGTCATCAGGTGCGATATTGTTCGACAAGGATTCCGACCGGCAAATCCCCCCTGCGTCCATGGCAAAGATGATGTCCGCTTATGTGGTGATGGACAAAATCAAAAACGGTTCTTTACCGCTGAATAAGAAAATTACGGTCACACCCGAAATATGGCAAAAATGGAATAATCAGGGTTCAACCATGTTCCTTGCGTCGGGAGAGCAGGTGTCGGTTGAGAATTTGATGCACGGGATGGTGACATTGTCCGGCAATGACGCATCGGTTGCTCTGGCCGTTGGCATTTCGGGTTCCGAAGAAGCGTTTGTCGCGGAGATGAATAAAACGGCCAAGCGGATCGGCCTTAAAAACAGCCGCTTTGGCACCGCAAATGGCTGGCCGGATGAAGGTCGCACCATGGTGACTGCGCAAGATCTGGCAATATTGGCCCGCCGTACGATTGAGGATTTCCCTGATCTTTATGCCAAATTTTATGGCAAGAAGGAGTTTACCTGGGGCGGGATAACACAGCCTGATCGCAATCCATTACTTGGTAAAATTGCGGGGGCCGATGGTTTGAAAACGGGCCATACGGAGGAAGCAGGATATTGTTTCACGGGCACCGCTGTTCAAAATGGACGGCGCTTAATCCTCGTGGTGGCAGGATTGGATAGCTATAATGGCCGCATAACCGAGTCCACCAATTTCATGAATTGGGGGTTTAGCGCCTGGACATCGAAGCCGGTTTTCAAAAAGGGCGATGCGATTGCCGATATTCCGGTGCAATTGGGAAGTGAGACCAGCCTGAAACTAACTGCTCCGCGCAACATGGCCGTGACCATGCCCGCCGATAAGGCATCGGGTTATAAGCTATTGATCCGCTATAAAGGCCCCGTCAAAGCACCGATTGCAATGGGCGATCAGGTCGCGAGCTTGGTCGTTAAATTAAACGATGGCAGTGAACAGGTATCGCCGCTTTATGCTGGAGAAGCAGTCGCCGAAGCTGGGTTTTTTGGACGGGTTTGGAACGGCTTAAAGTCGCTATTTTCGGCCTGATGACAAAAGGGCGCTTTCTATCAGTTGAAGGCGGAGAGGGCGTTGGGAAATCAACGCAAATTTCGGCGCTGGCAAAGGCAATTCGGGGGCATGGACATGATGTGATCATCACCCGCGAACCCGGAGGCACAGAAGGCGCTGAAGCTATTCGTAGCCTGCTTTTGAGTGGCAGCGCGGGCAGGTGGCAGGTAAGGGCAGAGGCACTGCTTTTTGCCGCAGCACGCAGTGACCATGTCGAACGGCTGATAAAACCCGCGATAGACAGCGGGAAATGGGTGATATCCGACCGGTTTTTGGAAAGCAGCCGTGCCTATCAAGGCGATGGATCAGGGCTATTGGATAGCGAGATCATGCAATTGCACGCGATCGGCAGTGGCGGGTTCCTGCCTGATCGGACGTTGATTTTGCAATTGGACGAGGCCGAAGCAAGTCGCCGCGCGGCGCAGCGCGATGGCGATACACCTGACAGGATCGGGGGCAGGGACGCAGCCTTTCACGCCATGGTCCATCAAGCATTTGTCCGCTTTGCGCAAGAAGAGCCTGATAGAATTTATCTGGTGGACGCAGGCGGCGACCCCGACACCGTCACCAAACGGTTAGTATCCGCGATATCGGATCTGCTGATATGACCGACTTTGTTGGTCATGATGATAATATGCGCGCTTTTACAGCGGCCTTTTCATCCGGGCGGTTGCATCATGGTTGGATATTGGCTGGACCAAGAGGGCTCGGGAAAGCTGGTTTTGCGCGCAATGCAGCCAAAATACTGGTCGATCCGGGTGGGCAATATGAAGACCAGATTGAACGAGGCATTCATCCCGACGTTATCACCGTCGAACGTCCACTCAAAGACCCACCGAAAGAAGGGGAGGATATTGATCCTGCGGCGGAAAAAAAGCGGAGCATCGGTGTTGATCAGATACGGGCGCTCCAAAACCGTTTAGTCACGCGGCCCGGTTTGTCGGACAAACGCGCGGTCATTATCGATGCCGCCGATGATATGGAGCGCAATGCCGCAAACGCGCTGTTGAAATCATTGGAAGAGCCGCCTGCCGGCACATATTTTTTCCTTATTAGCCATTCCAGCGCCCGTTTATTGCCGACCATCCGTTCGCGCTGTCAAAGCTTGCGTTTTGAACCGTTGAGCGATGGCGATATGGAGGCGGTGCTGCGCCAGGCGTTCCCTGATATGGACACAGAAAGCCTTCATATGTTGGCGCGGGCCGGGGCGGGGTCGCCGGGACAGGCCATGGAATATGCTGGCCTTGAAATGGACGCGCTAGAAAAAGATATGCTGGCAATTGTTCAGTCAGGCGACCCCAGCAATGCGATCCGCGCCGCCATGGCCGCCAAACTGACCACCAAAGCGGCGCAATCCAAATACGAAGCTTTTTTGCGCCGCGCTCCGCAATTAATTGCTCAGCAAGCGGCGCAGATGAATGCACAATCAGTTGAGTCTGCATTACAAGCATGGGAAGATGCAAATATACTTGCAGCGCGGGCCATTGGGGTAAGTTTGGAAAAGCAAAGCGTTGTTTTGCAAATGGGGACCTTGCTGGCTTCACTGCAAACGCATAAAGACCGTTGAAACACCCTCTCATTGCTTTTTTGGAATTGTATGTCTCAGCCGCTTTATATCACCACCGCAATCAGTTACCCCAATGGCCCGCCGCATATTGGTCATGCCTATGAAGCCATTGCCTGCGATGTGCTTGCCCGGTTCCACCGAATGCAGGGCCGCGATGTGCGTTTTCAAACCGGCACAGATGAACATGGCCTCAAAATGGCGCAAACCGCCGAAAAAAAAGGTGTTAGCCCGCAAGCGTTAGCGGATGAAATGAGTAGTAAATTCAAGGTGATGTGCGACGAACTGAATATATCCTATGATAATTTTCAACGCACGACTGATCCCGCGCATCACCGGGCCAGCCAGGCTATTTGGCAGGCGATGGCTGCCAAGGGCGACCTATATTCTGACACCTATGAAGGATGGTATTCGGTTCGCGACGAAGCCTATTATGACGAAAGCGAACTGATTGATGCGGAGGGTGAAGACGGAAAAAAAATCCGTTTATCGCCGCAGGGAACGCCGGTCGAATGGACGGTTGAGGAAAGCTGGTTCTTCCGCTTGTCCAACTATGGCGATGCATTGCTAAAGCTGTTCCGTGAAAATCCTGAGTTTCTGGAGCCTGAAAGCCGCCGGAACGAGATGGTTAAATTTGTCGAAGGCGGCCTTCGGGATCTGAGCATTTCGCGCACCAGTTTTGATTGGGGGGTGAAGGTTCCGGGCAGTGATAATCATGTCATGTATGTTTGGGTGGATGCGCTAACTAACTATCTGACTGGGCTTGGTTATCCCGACATGGATGGTAATTTCGGGAAATATTGGCGCGAAGACGGCGATATGCTTCATATCATCGGCAAGGATATCGTCCGTTTCCATAGCATTTATTGGCCGGCATTTTTGATGAGCGCCAATTTGCCGCTGCCCAGTAAAGTGTTTGGCCATGGTTTTCTGCTTAACCGGGGCGAGAAAATGTCGAAATCGGTCGGCAATGTCGTTGACCCGTTGGCGCTGGCAAATGCCTTCGGCGTGGATCAACTGCGCTATTTTCTGATGGCAGATGTAGTATTTGGAAAAGATGGTAGTTATTCCGCAGAAGCCATTGTTACCAAAGCAAATGCAGATCTTGCCAATAGCTTTGGCAATCTGGCGCAGCGTACATTATCGATGATCTTCAAAAATATGGATGGCGCCTTGACAAGCTTTGAAAGCAATGTCGATGACACGCGGCTGCGCCAGATAGTTGCCGATGCTTGTAAGATTGAACTACCCAGAGAGTTTACCGCGCTTAATTTTTCTGCAGGTATTGATGCATGGATGCGGGCAGTTTTTGCCTGCAACCAATATGTCGATGATCAGGCACCATGGGCGCTGAAGAAAAGCGATCCAGACCGGATGAAAGCGGTTTTGATGACGTTGTTTATGGCAATCCGTGACCTGTCCATTGCAATACGTCCGGTGGTCCCGGCGGCGGCCGATGCTATATTGGATCAAATGGGTGTTGACGCAGAAGTTCGGGGCTATGCTGCGCTCGACGATGAAAGCTGGTTCTCCGATCTCGTCAGCAGCAATTTTCAATTGAACCAACCAAAAGGCGCGTTTCCGCGTTTGGAAATGCCAACCAGCGGGGAAGGGGAGGCTATCTGATGCTTGTCGATTCCCATTGTCATCTAAATTATAAGGGTATAGCCGAACAGCAGGGAGAGGTGCTGGAGCGAGCGAGAGCGCGCGGCGTGACCGCGATGCTGAATATTTCCACTCGGGAAAGCGAGTGGGATGAAGTGATTGGTCTTGCCGAGATACATGATGACATTTGGGCGTCGGTGGGCATACATCCGCATGAGGCGGACGCTCATCCAGATATCGATGCTGCCAAATTGATCCAGCGAGCTGCGCATCACCGGGTCATTGGAATTGGCGAAACCGGGCTTGATTATTATTATGACAAGAGCGACCGAAAACAGCAGCAGGAAAGCTTTCGCAGTCACATATATGCTGCCCGGCAAACTGGCCTGCCGATCATCATCCACACCCGCGATGCAGAGGAAGATACAGCGGGTATATTATCCGAAGAAATGGAGCAGGGCGCATTTAAGGGCGTTATTCATTGTTTTACCGCCAGCGCCGATTTCGGGCGGAAAGCATTGGATTTAGGGCTCTATATTTCACTGTCAGGTATTGTGACCTTCAAAAATGCCGCCGATTTGCAACAAGTGGCGAAATGGGTACCCAAAGATAGGTTGCTGGTAGAAACAGATGCACCGTTTCTTGCCCCGGTCCCGCATCGCGGCAAAACGGGTGAGCCTGGATTCGTCGCCGATACCGCTGCATTCATTGCCCAATTGCGCGGCGAAGATACCGAAGAATTGCAGGATATTACGGCACGAAACTTCTATAATTTGTTCGATAAGGCGGTATGCTGATGGAGACAGGCGGGCAAATTTTATACGCAATTGGCGCATTGTCGTTGGTCGTCATGGCTTTGGTGTCGCGCCGTATTTCGATGGGCGAAACATTGCGGATGGCGCTGGGTTGGATTGCGATATTTGCGGTTCTATTCGTCCTTTTCAGTTTTCGCAGCGAGTTTAAACAAATCTGGAACCGGGTCACATCTGACCTCGCCGGCACAGCAAATCAAAGCGTCACGGGCTCCACCGTAGAAATCACGCGCGGCGATGATGGCCATTTCTCCCTAGTGGCTGAGATAAATGGCCGCTCAGTGCCGTTTTTGATCGACAGCGGCGCAACGATTACGACATTATCCAGCGAAAGCGCCCAAGCCGCAGGCGTAGAGTTTGATCGCTCCGATTACCCCGTCATCGTCAGCACCGCGAATGGTAGAGCAAAGTCGTGGCGAGCAACGGTTGGAAATATGAAGGTGGAAACAATATCATTGGATAACCTAAATGTTCACGTGTCGGACAATTTGGGTGAAGTGAATCTTTTGGGTATGAATTTTCTCGATCAACTCGGCAGTTGGCGCGTACAGGGCGATAAGATGATCTTAGAACCGTGAGGGGGCCGGAGCGATGCTCGGTAGTATATTTAATTTAACATAATATATATTATCGATCATTGTACGTGTAAGCGTTCATTTGAAAGAGGACCTTTGCGTTCATTTCAAGTGGAACTCCTTTCGATGAAATCACGGTTTTCCGCCGTGATCTTTCGCAGTGCTTGCAATGGAAAATGTAACAAACGAAAATTTCGACGATTTCGTCGAGGTTATTTCCTGATCCCTCGACAAAGCAAGGCAGCGACCCAGACGACCAACCAAGACGCTTAGAAGCAGTTCCACAGCGGCTTTTAGATGTTGAAGTTATAGCTATATACTGGTGAAAATTTCAATCCATTTTCGTTTATGAATGCAAGGAAGGGTTGAGAGATCAAATTGCTCTCGCGAATGTCCTTAATGTCAGCAAACTTAGTCCAAAATTCTTGCGAACCCGGCTACTCCGGGACGCCCGGAACTAGAGTCTTTTTGTGAATTGGGAAATGCGCTGTCCTTTACCAAAAGGCCATTTAGAGCTTGGCCGTTACTAGCCATCAATTCAATGCAGCGTATGCAGCCCTCCACATCTGCATCGGTCGGACTGTAATAGATTTGGGTTCCTTCGCGCCTGGTTTTCACCAGCTCAGCCTTGCGCAGTGCGGCGAGCTGCTGGCTAAGCGCGGGCTGGCCAATAGAGGTGGCTTCGTCGATGTCGCTGACATTGCGCTCGCCGCCGAGGAGGTAGCTTAAAATCATCAGCCTTTGCGGCTGCGCAAAATGCTTAAGCTTTGCTGCTGCTGTCTCGGCCTTTTGACGCTCCAAATATAGCGCGCTCATTTGCTGTCCCCTGCATAGACAAACCAATCCGAGTTCCCATTGCCTCCCTGCAAACTTTCAGGAGGCGGCTGAAGAAGGCGACCAGACCCATCCCACCCTTCCGGAATCAATAGACCGGTTTCATCCACCTTTTGCAAACCGCGTAGAAGTCGCAACATCTCCTCCACACTTCTGCCAACATTATGGGGATAAGTGGTGACAGCGCGGATAATACCCTCAGGATCGATGAAATATGTCGAGCGCATCGCAGCGCTGTCACGCGAATTTTCATCGATCATGCCGTAAGCGCGGCCAATGGCCATGGAGGGGTCTTCTAATATCGGGAAGTCGATAGCCAAGCCAAAGCGCCTTTCTATCTCTGTGAGCCAAGCGATGTGCGAATACAGGCTATCCACTGATAAACCAATCAGCGCGCATCCCGCTTCAGCAAAATCGCTAGCTGCTTTTGCAAGCCCCACAAACTCGGATGTGCACACAGGGGTAAAGTTTGCAGGATGGGAAAAAAAGATCACCCATTGCCCGCGATAGCTCGAAAGGTGCACCTGACCGACTGTAGAACGCGCGAAGAAATTGGGCGCCATATCGCCAATTCTTAGCACCGCTGAGTTTTTACCCGTGTCTTCCATCAATATCGTTCCTCTTTCCAACATGCGAATGCAGCTCTTTGCATCTTGACGCAAGAGATATACAATATTACATTGTTTATGTAAATATATATTACGGAGTTAACGATGCGAGACAAAGTCATTGAATTTGCGACAAAACAGATTGAATCTGCTCAGCAAGGCGTGCCTCAAATTGAGTCGTTTTTTGACAAGCCGACCAACACCGTCTCTTATGTTGTGCATGACCCGGTCACCAAGCGGGCGGCAATAATCGACAGCGTATTGGATTATGACCCCGCTTCTGGCCGCACCAACACTGGGTCTGCTGACGCTATTCTCGAATATTTGAGCGAGCATGGGCTAGTCGTCGAATGGCTTATGGAAACGCACGCCCACGCGGACCATCTTTCTGCCGCTCCATACATACAGAAAAAGCTTGGCGGAAAAATCGCGATTGGCGAGCATATCACCACAGTGCAGAATGTTTTCGGCAAACTATTTAATGCAGGCAGCGAATTTCAGCGGGATGGTTCCGATTTTGATGTTCTGTGGAAAGATGGCGACCAGTTCCAAATCGGCGACCTCGATGTCACCGTCCTGCATGTCCCCGGCCATACGCCCGCCTGCATCGCCTATGTAATTGGCGATGCGGTTTTTGTGGGCGACACCATGTTCATGCCCGACTACGGCACAGCGCGCGCCGATTTTCCTGGCGGCGATGCGCGGACGCTGTTCCGTTCGCTGCGCCGCATATTGTCACTGCCGCCAACGACGCGGCTTTTCATGTGCCATGACTATCTGCCCAAAGACCGCTCGGAGTATGTCTGGCAAACAACCGTGGCCGAGCAGCGCGCGCATAACATCCACGCGCATGATGGCATAAGCGAGGACGAATTCGTCGCTATGCGTGAGGCGCGGGACGCAACGCTCGCCATGCCAACACTCATTCTGCCATCGGTGCAGGTCAACATGCGCGCGGGACACATGCCACCTGCCGATGACAATGGCGTAACCTATCTCAAAATACCGGTGAATGCGGTATGAGCCTTCCCGCGTTTCCTGATGCCATGCCGGTTGAGGGCTTCATCGGCGGACTGATGATCGGCCTCGCTGCCGCGATCATGCTGCTTGGCCTCGGCCGGATTGCAGGGGTTAGCGGGCTGGCCGCGCGCAGCATCGGCCTTGCCCCCGGCGGACCGCCGCGCAGCGTCGCGCTCGCTTTCGTCATTGGCCTGCCCCTTGGTGCGCTTTTGCTCTCCTTGCTCACCGGACCGATTGAAGCGCAATTTCCGGGGAGCCTGTGGCAGCTTGTTCTGGGCGGGCTCGTTGTCGGCTTCGGCACCCGTCTAGGTTCGGGTTGCACCAGCGGCCACGGCGTTTGCGGTATGTCCCGCCTGTCCCCCCGGTCTCTCTTCGCGACGGTGCTCTTTATGGCCGCAGGTTTCGCGACCGTGGCGGGGATGCGCTTCGGAGGTTTTCTGTAATTTGAATGGAAGGAGAAGTATGATGACAAAAAATATGGGAAGTGCAGACCGGTTGATCCGCCTATTGGTCGTCGTCGCGATAATCGCAGCCTATTTCATGGGCGCAATTTCCGGGACGATCGCGATTGTCGGGCTGATAGCAGCAGGTATATTCCTACTGACCAGCCTTATCGGTACCTGTCCGCTTTACCTGCCTTTCGGTCTTTCGACATTGAGGAAAAACTAAAGTCATGCGGCAGGTCGTCATTGCTTTAATCGCCGGAAGCCTTTTTGGTGCAGGCCTTGCCTTCTCAGGCATGGTTGATCCCACGCGGGTGCAAGGCTTTCTCGACCTTCTCGGTAATTGGGATCCGACGCTAGCCTTTGTGATGGGCGGCGCAATGATCCCGATGGCGATCGCTTGGCTTGTGCAAAAGCGTATGACCAAGCCCGCCGCCGACACCCATTTCAACCTTCCGGGAACCAGTATGCTCGACAGCAAGCTTGCCATAGGCGCGGTCCTGTTTGGCATTGGCTGGGGTATCGCTGGACTGTGCCCCGGACCAGCGGTTGCCGACCTTGCGCTTAATCCCCTGCCCGCGCTGATTTTCGTTGCGGCGATGGTCGCGGGAATGGCCGCGGAACGCTTTGCGATCAAATAATCAGAGACATCACGGGAAGGACAGTCACATGCAAATCAAAGAAATTACAAAAGGCTTTGCGGTCTCTCCGCAGCTTTACCCCGGCGATCTGCCCAAAGTCTTTAAACAAGACTATCGCAGCATCATCTGCAACCGACCCGATGGCGAGGAACAGGGGCAGCCTTCCGCAGACGCCATGGCTCAGGCTGCAAAGGATGCTGGCCTTGGATTTGCCTATATCCCGGTAAGCCCGAGAGGGGTTGTCGATGGTCAGGCAGAGAGCATGCAAGCCGCTCTTGCGGGCCTTCCGGGGCCGGTACTTGCCTATTGCAGGTCTGGTGCGCGCTCTACCAAGCTACATGCATTGGCTACGGAGGCGAGTTCTGTCGGCAGCATAGCATCCAATCGCAATTTCAACATTGTCATTGTTGGCGGTGGCTCCGCCGGGATTGCCGCCGCTGCCAGCATTCTGAAGCGCAATCGCAAGGTTAGTCTCGCCATCATCGAACCGTCGAGCGATCATTATTACCAGCCCGGATGGACGATGGTCGGTGGCGGGGTATTCTCGAAAGAATTTACCCGGCGCGACGAAAGCCGCCTGATCCCGAATGGCGCGGACTGGATACAATCCTCGGTCGCGACTTTTGAGCCAGAGGAAAATAAACTCACGCTCTCCGACGGCGCGCGCATCGGCTATGACATGCTGATCGTCTGCCCTGGTATTAAGCTGGATTGGGAAGCAATCAAAGGCCTTCCCGAAACGCTCGGCCAAAATGGCGTGACGTCCAATTATGGCTACAACCTTGCGCCCTATACCAACCGGCTCGTCAAGGACATGACGAAGGGCCGCGCGCTATTTACGCAGCCGCCAATGCCGATCAAATGCGCAGGCGCACCGCAAAAGGCGATGTATCTGTCCTGCTACCGCTGGGAAAAGGAAGGCGTCCTTCCCAATATTGATGTGCAATTCCACAATGCGGGCGGCGTGCTGTTCGGGGTGGAGGCTTATGTGCCCGCGCTGATGGAATATATCGAGCGCTATAACGCTCACCTCAATTTCACCAGTAATCTGGTTGCCATCGATGGCGAACGCAAGATTGCCACATTTGAGCAGAAGGATGGCGATAGCACGAAGCGGGTCGAAGAAGCCTTTGACATGATCCATGTCGTACCGCCGCAGACCGCGCCCGATTTTATCCGGTCCAGCCCGCTGGCTGGCGAAACGGGCTTTGTGGCTGTGGACCAGGCAACATTGCAGCATACAAAATACGCCAACATCTTCTCCCTCGGCGATGCCTGCAGCGCGCCCAATGCTAAGACAGCCGCAGCTGTGCGCAAACAGGCGCCAGTTGTCGCAGTAAACGCACTGTCGGTGCTGAATGGCGGCGAAGCTGTCGCGGAATATGACGGTTATGGCAGCTGCCCGCTGACCGTCGAGCGCGGCAAGATCGTGCTTGCTGAATTCGGCTATGGCGGCAAATTGCTGCCGAGTTTTCCCGATTGGCTGATTGACGGGACGCGGCCTTCGCGCTTGTCCTGGCTGCTGAAAGATACCATCTTGCCGCCGGTTTACTGGCACGGGATGCTAAAAGGGCGCGAATGGATGGTCAAACCTCAGACAAAGCGGGCGGCCTAGCGCTAAGATGAATTTTACCCGTTATCTTCCAATCCTTGAATGGGGCAAAGGCTATGGCGGCACGGCGCTGACCAATGATCTGGTCGCGGCGCTGATCGTGACGATCATGCTGATTCCGCAGAGCCTTGCCTATGCGATGCTTGCCGGATTGCCACCCGAGATCGGCCTTTATGCCTCCATGCTGCCGATTATTGCCTATGCGCTTTTCGGTACGAGCCGGACGCTTGCGGTGGGGCCGGTGGCGGTTGTATCGCTCATGACACTCGCGGCGGCGAGCAATATCGGCGCACAGGGAAGCCCGGAATTTATTGCAGCGGCGCTCGTTCTCGCGCTCCTCTCCGGCTTGATATTGCTAGCAATGGGTGTGCTGCGCCTTGGCTTCCTCGCCAATCTGCTGTCGCATCCCGTGGTATCGGGCTTCATCACCGCCAGTGGCATCATCATTGCCACCAGCCAATTGAAATCCATCCTCGGTATCAAGGCAAAGGGCGAAGCGATGCCCGAATTGCTTCGTACACTGGCGGAGAATTTTGGCGCGACCAATATGCCCACCCTCATCATCGGCGTAGCGGCAACCGCTTTCCTCTTCTGGGTGCGCAAGGGGCTGAAGCCGCTGCTCATCCGCCTTGGTATGGCAGCGCGCCCGGCTGACCTCACTGCAAAGGCTGGCCCGATATTCGCGGTTGCCATGTCCACGCTCGCCGTGCTGACACTCGATCTGGAGGCCAAAGGCGTGAAGGTTATCGGCGAAATCCCGCAAAGCCTGCCGCCTTTCACCATGCCGTTGTTCGACGCGGCGCTGTGGCAATCGCTGCTGGTCCCGGCTCTCCTCATCTCGATCATCGGCTTTGTCGAAAGCGTGTCGGTGGCTCAAACGCTCGCCGCCAAGCGCCGCCAGCGGATTGAGCCCAATCAGGAGCTGATTGGCCTAGGCGCAGCCAATGTCGCGGCGGGTCTTACCGGCGGCTATCCGGTGACCGGCGGCTTTGCCCGCTCGGTGGTAAATTTTGACGCGGGCGCAGAGACCCCTGCAGCCGGGGCCTTTACCGCCATCGGCATCGCGCTCGCCGCGCTGTTCCTCACCCCGCTGCTCTATGCACTGCCCATCGCAACGCTGGCCGCAACCATAATCGTCGCCGTCTTGAGCCTTGTCGATTTCAAAACCCCGCGGGAGATTTTCCGCTACTCCAAGCCCGATTTCGCCGCGATGATGGCGACAATCATCGTTACCCTGCTTGCGGGCGTCGAGCCGGGCGTCATCGCGGGCGTGGGGCTTAGCCTTGCGCTCTACCTCTGGCGCGCCTCTCGGCCCCATGCTGCCATCGTGGGCCGCGTGCCGGAAACTGAGCATTTCCGGAATGTGAAGCGGCATAAAGTCTTCACAGACCCCCGCATCCTCACCATCCGCATCGACGAGGCGCTCACCTATTTCAACGCCCGCTGGCTGGAGGAATATGTGCTGGAGCAGGTCGCCGAGCAGCCTGCCGTGCGCCATGTCATCCTGATGTGCCCGGCGGTGAACGCGATCGACGCTAGCGCGCTCGAAAGTCTGGAGGCGATCAACCACCGCCTCGAGGATACGGGCATCCACCTACATCTTTCCGAAGTCAAAGGCCCGGTGATGGACGCGCTGGAACGCTCGGACTTTTTAGGAGAGCTTTCGGGAAAGGTATGGCTTTCCCAAAATGAAGCTTTTTCTGCTGCGATTGCAATCGCGGATGCAGAAGAAAAAGCAGAAGATGTTCCCGACCCAATGCTGGCGCGAGGAATGATTTGAAGAACAACTGCTCTCTCAAATGAAAGGAAAATACTATGTCTCTCCACATTGGTGATACCGCACCCGACTTCACCGTCGATACGCAGAATGGCGAAATCAGCCTGCATGAATGGGCCGGCGATAGCTGGGTTTTTTTCTTTAGCCATCCGGCAGACTTCACACCCGTTTGCACCACCGAAATGGGCCGCACGGCGCAGCTTGCGGATGAATTTGCAAAGCGCAATGTAAAGCCCCTCGGCCTGTCAACCGACACAGCAGAAGAGCATCGCAAATGGATTGAAGACGTCAACGATACGCAGCATACGGACCTGAAATTCCCAATTGTCGCCGATGCGGACCTGTCGATCGCGAAACTATATGACATGATCCACCCGGATCAATCAGAAACAGCCGCCGTCCGCTCGGTCTTTATCATTGACCCGGACAAGAAAATCCGTCTGACAATGACATATCCGATGAGCTGCGGCCGCAACTTTGACGAAATTCTTCGCGTCATTGATGCGCTGCAGCTGAGCGATGCCAAAACCATCGCGACGCCCGCTGACTGGATGCCCGGCAAAGAGGTTATCATCCCGCCATCTATCGCGGATGATGTCGCCAAAGGCATGTTCCCGCAAGGCTGGACCACCCACCGGCCTTATTTGCGGACGGTCAAGGTATAATCACTAAAACTCTCTCCCAGCCATGGTGATCAAAGGATTTGACAATGATTGAACAGGAATGGGCCATATTGCTGGCGCGGATACAGTTTGCCTTTACCGTCAGCTTCCATTTCATCTTCCCTGCCTTTTCCATCGGGCTTGCCAGCTATTTGGCGGTGCTCGAGGGATTGTGGCTGAAAACAGGAAAAGGCGTATATGCAAATCTCTATCGCTACTGGTTGAAAATATTCGCCATTGTCTTTGCGATGGGCGTCGTTTCCGGCATCGTCATGTCTTACCAATTTGGCACCAACTGGTCGGTCTTTTCGGACAAGGCAGGGCCCGTCATCGGCCCGCTTATGGCTTATGAGGTTCTGACTGCCTTTTTCCTTGAGGCTGGCTTTCTGGGCGTCATGCTCTTCGGGATCAACAAAGTCGGCCGCAAGCTGCATTTTGTGGCCACGCTAATGGTGGCGATCGGTACTTTCATCTCGGCTAGCTGGATCTTGAGCGTCAACAGCTGGATGCAAACACCAGTGGGCTATGCCATCAACGAAGCGGGACAGTTTGTGCCCGCCGCTGGCTGGTGGGAGATTATCTGGAACCCAAGCTTTCCATATCGCCTCGCGCATACGGTGCTTGCCGCCTATCTGACCACTGCCTTTGCCGTTGGCGCTGTCGGCGCTTGGCATCTGCTCAGAGACAGCGCAAATCCCGGTGCGCGCAAGATGTTTTCGATGGCGATGTGGATGGCGGCCATTGTCGCGCCAACGCAGATATTCATGGGCGATCTGCACGGTCTCAACACGCTTGAGCATCAACCCGCCAAGGTGATGGCTATGGAGGGGCATTATGACAGCCACCCAAATGGCGCGCCGCTGATCCTGTTTGGCATTCCGAACAGCAAGGAAAAGCGGGTCGATTATGCCATCGAAATCCCAAAAGCATCTTCGCTGATCCTGAAACATGATGCCGATGCGCCATTGGCTGGTCTCGACACGATCCCGGATGAGGACGAACCGCCTGTTGGCATCGTCTTCTGGTCTTTCCGCATCATGGTGGGCCTCGGCTTTGCGATGATGGGGCTGGGGCTATGGAGCCTCGTAGCCCGCTACAGGAAAAAGCTCTATGACTGGCCGCTAATGCATAAGGCCGCGATTGCGATGGGGCCATCTGGCTTTATCGCCGTGCTTGCAGGGTGGGTTACCACCGAAGTGGGACGGCAGCCATTCACGATATACGGCCTTCTGCGCACAGCGGATAGCGCCTCCCCGCTGGATGCACCGGCGGTCGCCTTTTCGCTCCTGGCCTTTGTGGTCGTCTATTTCACCGTATTTGGCGCGGGCGTGTGGTATCTGTTCCGCTTGGCGGCCAAACCGCCCGAGGCGCATGAGCCGGAGCCACAGCACGCCCCGATCCGTTCGGCAGGCATTACCCCTGCCCCGGCTATAATCGACGGCGAGATTGAGAAGGGAGAGGCGCAATGACCGGCATTGACCTCACCGTCATCTGGGCGGGCATCATCGGCTTTGCGATTGTCGTTTATGTCATTCTCGATGGCTTTGACCTAGGCATCGGCATCCTGTTTCCCAATTTCACTGTGGGGCCGGACCGCGACAAGGCGATGAACAGCATCGCGCCAGTCTGGGATGGCAATGAGACCTGGTTGGTGCTCGGCGGCGGCGGATTGCTGGCGGCGTTCCCATTGGCCTATGCGATTATTCTGCCCGCACTATATGCGCCGCTAACCGCGATGCTGCTAGGCCTAATCCTGCGCGGGGTGGCGTTTGAGTTTCGCTGGCGTGATCCGGCGCACCGGGCGCGCTGGGACTTTGCTTTCACGCTCGGGTCATGGGTCGCCACTTTTGCGCAGGGGATAACGCTTGGCGCGCTCCTTCAGGGCATAACGGTCGAGGGCCGCGCCTATGCAGGGGGCTGGTGGGAATGGCTAACACCCTTCAGCCTGCTGACCGGTGCTGCGCTATGTGCTGGCTATGCGCTGCTTGGTAGCTGCTGGCTGGTGATGAAAACCAATGGGGCGCTGCAGCGGCAAGCCTACACTTATGCGGGCCGCACAGGGATTTTGCTGCTCATCGCCATTACTGTGGTGAGTGCTGCAACGCCTACCCTTGAGGCCAAATATTACGAGCGCTGGCTCGAATACCCCAACATCCTTGCCGCATCGCAAGTGCCGCTTGCCACTGTTATCGTCGCCTTCCTCTTCTTCCGCAGCCTGTCGCAGCGCAAGGAAGTGGCGCCATTCCTCTATGCGCTCGGACTTTTTGGCTTATGTCTAATCGGCCTCGGCATTTCAATCTGGCCCGATGTCATTCCGGGCCGCGTGTCGATCTGGGCAGCGGCCGCTCCCTATGAAAGTCAGCTTTTCATGCTGATCGGTGCGGTCATTTTGGTGCCCATCATCCTCGCTTACACCGCTTGGGCCTATTGGGTGTTCCGCGGCAAGGTAGATGAAGAAGGATATCACTGATGACCGATGCTCTGCGAAAGCTGGGCTGGTTCTTCGCACTTTGGGCAGCAGGTGTGTTGTGCGTTGGAGCAATTGGATTTGCCATCAAATCCATTATTGGCACATGATCTGTATGAAACCGGAATCAGCTTCTGCCTCTTAGCTCAAACGAATGAATGCACGGGCATACTAAATTGCTATAACCGCTTTCTTGGCAGCAACTGACCAAGCCCGTCGTTAGCGCGACGGGTCCAAAGTTCAGTCATCTAAGTTAGGATATTGCAGGGCAAGCGCTGCGCTGGATGGAAGGCTCCACGCTTGCCCTGCCCCTCCTACAACATGCTGCGATAAGCTTACCTTCAATAGTCCCCTCTCAAATGAACGCAAAAGAGTCCCTTTTCAAAAGCACTCTAACATGTTAGCTTTCTACATCTTGCTTTTATCTCCCTCGCTTGACAGCGCATAAAAATACACACTTTGGGTAAAGCAGAGATAAGTTGGCGTGCGGCGTTGTTAATTGACTCCCCTATCTTCTTACGCTCTTTGCGCATTCTTCAAATTTTCCGGCCACCGCCGCTAGGTTGCCCTTATGAAAAGTTAACTGCGTCAAGACTTTACCTGCTCCATCCTCTACAATCAGAGTGTCCGCCTTTTTCATCAGATCAGTAAATTCTGAGAATCTTCCATCGATTTGCTGCTGGTTGCCCACTATCAAAACGTCTTGGGTTTCCTTTATCGAGAAGATCAAAGGAAATTTCGGCAAATTCTTATGACCTTGTGCCGCAAATTTAAGCTGACGGAGCCTGCCCTCAACATTCGGATCAAATGCCTTGTTGTAGATCACAAAGACGTAATTCCAGCCCAATGAATTTGTCACTACGCTGATAACAAACTCCTGCCCCCCTAAGTCTCTTACCAATTCCATATTGCAAGAATATCTTGTCTTGGATGTTTGGATTTTTTGAAGAGATATTTTGTAGCTCCCTTCAGATATGGTGTACAAAGTCTGAGCACTGCCGTTTTGCGCCGCAGTCGGTGCGGAGAAAAACGCAGCAATCAGAGACATACAGGCAGCATATTTCGCGTTCAATTTTTTCATTGTCACCCCGGGAAAGTATTGAAATGCATCGCCTGCAAGGTTTGCCATGCCCATGCTGCGGAGTAAAATGACAAATACCGTCATCTTTTGCCTAGGCAGTCAAATGTCTGCTATGGGTTGGTTTTGAGATCGTAAAATCGTCCGCTTTGTCGGCGGAAGCTGACCAAGCCCATCGCTGTCGCGATGGGTCCATGGCTTAGTAATCAAGGATTGCTATTAGCAGGGGCGACGCGGCGCAAGATGGATAGCTCTGCGCCGCCCCTGCCCATCTTAGCTTCGGTCATTATATTAGCTTCGGTCATTATACCTGCAGAGTCCCCTCTCAAATGAACGCAAAAGAGTCCCTTTTCAAAAGCTCTCTAACAACACAGGTTCGTTCAGCGGGTCCAGATTGAGGCCGCCCCGGCTCGAGCGAAGCATCGACACAGAAACCAATATTATTGTCGACGGCGAAACGTATGTTATGTTGGCATCGGAAAAAAGGAACAGTCAATGAAACGCGCCGTCATGTTGATCATCTTGGTCGCAGCTACCGTCGGATGTGCCAGCATCGAAATAGCAAGCGGAGCAGCCCCCGAACCGGAAATCGTCACTAGCGACGTTGACCGCTTCTACGCTCTGTACGACGGCGTTAGAGGCGCGCCGGACGCAGCTGCGCTTCAGGCATACATCGATGGTGGATCGCCCGGCCTACAAACGCTTGCCGAGAAGCGCGATGTTTCGGGGGAACGCATCGCACAGGCGATCAAGGCTCGTCCTGAGCTCTACAAGAAGGCTCGCGAATGCGCCCAAGCGTTACCCGCAGCAAAACAGCGCCTGAAGGGTGCGCTTGAAAAGCTGTTCGATCTCTACCCGGAGGCTCGTGCTCCTGCCGTGACGATTGCAGTGGGTCGCGGCCGACCAGTTGGGATCGGCTACCCCGACACAGGAGTGCAGATTAGTCTCGAAGCGCTGTGCGCAGCGGATTTCCTCAATCCCGATGTCGAGGATCGTTTTGTGTATGTCATTGCGCATGAATATATCCATGTGCAGCAATCGCCCGAGCTGAGCATGAGTGTCGATGGTGAAAGTCCGACCGTGCTCGATGTCTCCCTTTCGGAAGGCATTGCCGAATTTGTTGGCGAGCTGATCTCTGGCGACGTCGCATATGGCAGTCTGCGCGGCAACACCGCCGGGCAAGAGCTTGAAATAGAGACAGCGTTCCTTGCGAATAAGGACAGCACCGACCTGTCGGACTGGGTCTACAACGCGTCCTCTGAAAAGCCAGGAGACCTTGGCTACTGGGTCGGCTACAGGATTGCGAAGGCTCACTATCAAAATGCTCGCGACAAGAGCCAAGCAGTCACGGACATGCTGGAGATGACCGATCCAAGTGCTTTCCTTGCTGCAAGTGGTTGGGAGCCGGGGATCTCGTTTGACGATTAGTCCGGTCCCAGACGGCGCGCGTTTTTGCCTTTATGTTGCCTCTGACCGTATACGCAGCTCAGCAAAGCTATGCCGCACCAACAGCTCGCCATTACGCCATACAGGCGTTAACTGATCCTCACGTCCGTTTAGCGCATCATGGCGAACCGCGATCAGCTTGCCGCCCTCGCTGACCACGGCTTGACGGCCTGCCTTGCTGCCTTTGGTGGGATCGGTCGCGGGCTTTTTGGCGACATCATGCCAGATGCCGTTTTTGTCCTCCATGGCGTTGGCCTTCATGGCAAAACGTAAACTGTCGCGGTTGACGAGCTGCAATAGGCCGCCGCCCATGCCAAAGGCGATGTTGTCGATGGCAAAGCCTTCCTCGATCATGCGGTCCACCAAATGCGCGATACTATCGATATTCATGCCGTCACCTTGGATCACCCGGACCTTCGGGTGGAGCACACGGTAGCCTTTGCCGTTCACCTCGCCGCCAAATTTATCCCAGAGGGTTTTGACTGTGCGCAGCGGCGTTTCAATGGGATCGCCGCTGTCCGGGCGGACAACCAGCGTGCCTTCGCGGGTCAGCACATTATCCTTCAGGCTGCCCCCCAGATATTGGCAACGGCGTGGTCGAGGTCATAGCTGTCAGATACAACCGCAACAATCCGCCCTTCGCCAGCAAAGCGGCCGAGCATGTTGGCATAGGCCGCCTCTTCGCGGTCCCTGCCCCAGCTGGTCATGGTGCTATGCTCTGCTGCCGGGATGGAAAAGCCCGGCATGTCGGCCGCGTCATAATAGCGGCGGGCCGCCATAATTCCTTCTAGTGTATCGGTGCCCATGAAGTTCACCAGATGCGCCATCCCGCCCAGCGCAGCGCTCTCCGCGCTGGAAACGCCCCGCGCGCCAAAATCATGCAGTTTGAAAGGCAACTGTCCCGCGGGATCATTGCTGGTTTTTTCAAGGCCCGCGCGGATGATCGCCTTACATTTCCAACTTAGCGTTCCGACTGTTGTGGGATACCAGATCGCGCGCAGGATCGCGGTTTCGATAAAGGTCGGCAGCCAGGGCATGGTGGGGTCTGTGTTAACGACCTGCAACAACGGCACGCTAGACGGCGCGATGGTTCCTTCAGGGAGCGCGCTGATTTCGATGGGCAGATAGCCGCCATGCTGGTTCAGGATCGCATCCCAACCTGCCGTGTTAAAAGGCACGCCATGCGCCGCGCAAATCGCTTCGGCCTCGTCAATATCGGCCCGGGTAACCGGCGTGCCCAGCATGTCGATCAGAAAGGGTTGCAGTCCCAGAAATAGAACCTCATCGCTGAAATCATTGGTCCGCGCCTCGGCATAGGCGCTGATCCGGGCGGCTTCAGGGGGATATTGCAGGAAATGGCTGTGTTTGTAGCTGTCGGTGGCAAGAATTATATTGGTCATGATGTGAACTCCTCACAATAGATGTATGGTTTTGAACGCCGCTCCGGCATTCGGTTTCAAAGGTCGGCCATTTGCGTGATGATCGACCAGTGATCTTCAAAAAACATATCGGGGCTTAAATCGCCCAAACGGTGCCAGCTGGCATGCGCTGCATCATCGCCGCCCTTCACAGTGAACAGCTTGCGCCTTTCGGGCAGGCGGAACAGGAAGGCATGGGTGATGATCCGCCCGCGTAAGGACCGGTTGGGCGCATCAAAAATTTGCGTCCGGCTATCCTCGATAAAGCTGGCCAGCATGGCGGGCGGGATTTGCCCTTTGCCGTCGCTGATCCCCGTTTCCTCGCGCAGCTCGCGGATCGCGGCATCGCGGATGCGTTCCTTTGCATCGACAAAGCCGCCAGGCAGCGCAAGCAGCCCGCGCCCCGGCAATCCGCCGCGGCGGATGAGCAGGATATGACCAGACTGGATCACCACCGCATCGGCGGTTACAAAAGGGCCCTTGCCCCATTGCTTAGGGTAAGCGGCGAGATATTCACTTTCTTCGAGCAGCTCGCGAAAAGCATCGCCATGCGCGAACTTATCGAGCTGGTCTGCTACGCCCTTGGACAGCGTGCTCACTGGCACTTCTGGGATACGCTGAAAATAGCGCTGGCGGATATCGGTCGCGTGGTAGGTGGCATAAGGACTATCGACCTGAATGTTCTCCCATTCGGGGAAAAGTTTCAGATAATAGCTGCTTTCATCGCTGCCATATCCGGTCAGCGCGACCCGGAAATCTTTAACGCCGGCATTTTGAAATCCGCCATGATTGCCCTGTTCCAGAACGATTGCATTGACGCGCCGCTGCGCCTCAGCCACCCAAGCAGTATCCGAATAAGGGTGGTCATACAGCGGCTCCACAACCAATCTGCCTTCCGCCATTTCATAGGCAAAGGCCGACCGGATCATGGCCATGCGCTCTTCAAAGTTAAACGGATTGCGGGGATCGCGGGCAGTGTTTGCTGACCCCACCAAAATGATCAAATTTTGCACTTTTTCCAATGCATGGCGGATCGTATGTTCATGGCCCAGATGCAGCGGTTGAAACCGGCCAATGAAAACGCCAAAGTCTATGTGCTTCTTCATTTCGAGACTCCCTCGATTTTATATATGCTGCAAAGGACTCCCCTTTGCATGGCATAAGCGTTACTCGGTGTAGATAGAAAATCAAGTAGATTAGGAGGTAAGTGGTTTACATTTTTGCAATCGGCCGTGCGTGGCACGCTTGCCGCCGATGCTTGTAATATTGAAAGGCTAGCCGATGATGAGCGAGAGCGCCGCACTGTTGCACAAAACCTGCCCCCGCCCTTCGCCTTCTAAGCCGTCTATTGTGATCATTGATTTACCAATTCCAAAAATAGTTGATTTGCCGCGTCCAAATGACGCTCTTGTTTGACAGGCGCCGGAGAGCCGTGCGGCTTTTCAAGCTGCTCTGCGATAAAGCGGTCTAGCGCCGGTTTGCGGACACCATTCGATTTTTCATTGGTCCGGCTTTTTAATTCAACCAGCTCGTCAATGTCGGCGATTAGCGCCTTGTCCATCTCACACAGCGCCATCAATTCATGCAAATTCATGGGCGGGCGCATGGCCGGATTTTGTTCTAGACACAGGATCACGATAGCCGGGCGAAGGGCATAAAAATATCTCTTCACCGGCACATCACCTTCCGACCCGAGCCAACGGTCTGCCGCCCGCTGTCCTAGCCGTGCATAATGATGTGCCAATGCCTTGGCATTCAAAACTGTATCAGCAAGCACCGCCAGTTTTTCCATGACAGGATGGTCGGGGATATAGCGAATGGGCGATTGCATCCATTCGCTGAGCACCGCATTGGAAGCGAGCAGCAGATGCAGCGTCTTGGTAATGTCCCAGCCATTGAGGTCAATCTCGTCCACTATCGGACGCTCAATCACATCGCGCACGGGTTTGAGCGAAAGATACGCATCCCGCCTGCGCAAATAGACAAAGCGCACGTCATAATCGCTATCGGGCGAGGGGAAGCCCCATGCCCGGGAACCCGATTCAACCGCCAGCAAGATGCGGATGTCCTCTGCCTCTGCGAGGGCGGACAGGCGACGTTCTATCTCTCGCCGGATATTGGATGGGATCGGGGTAGTTTCATTGGTCATTACACCTTCCTTTTTTACCTGTTTCGATTTTGGGACCGATTTTTGTTAGATGAATAGCAGCTGCAATTTAACACTTGGACGTGGCTTTGTGGATGCAAACGGCCTTAGCTTCGCATTTGAACGGTCCTATTCAATGTGCCAGACCAGCGCTATTGATCGGCTCAAGCTACTTGTAAAATCAAGGCTCATATGAGATGTTTCTGATATACGATCACAAGGGGCTGTTAAATGCGTTTAAGTATGGGCATTACAGGCCACCGGAATACCAATTCTGCTTATAATGCAAATGAAACGCAGATTCTGGCCACGTTACAAAAATTGTTGGGGGCCATCGACACTATTTCGGATGGCAGATTGAAACCGCGCCTGCATGCCCTGCTTGCCCTAGGCACCGATATAATGGCAATGGAGATCGCAGATGGGTTAGGATGGCAATTGGCCTCGCCCCTGCCCTTTGGCAGAAAGTTGAATATTGCCGTCAATGCACATCCTACCACTGTGGAAGAGGCAGCGGCTTTGCTGCGCGGGTCGAGTGACTGTAGCAGTGTAGCATCCGAAAATGCCCACCGGATTGGTAAAATAGCGGATAAGGTTATCTGCATGGAGCTGGCCGAACGCGATGACGAAATTGAGGCCCTATTTCTCGCATCGCTAAACGATCCCCCGCAGGTGGACAAAATTCAGGATTTCACCGTCGCCGCTTCACAGCGGGCTGCGCTGGCCGGCAAAGTGATGATCGAACAGGTAGATTTGCTTCTCGCTGTGTGGGATGGTCATAGCTCAGGGCCGACGGGCGGTACGCGCCATACCATGTTTGCAGCATTAGAAACCGGAATTCCGGTTTTGTGGATCGATGCCGGAAATCCATCGGATTGGCGGCTGCTGGACACGCCAGAGGCAATTGCGAACAGGTGGCAGATAGCAGTTATCTCAGACATGGATGCCCTGCCCGCGCTATTTTCTGGTCTCCTGCCCAACGATGATACCGGAACAGGTGAGAATTTGCTGGAAACGGCCAAAATTCCGCATCGCAGCGCCATGCGCTTTCACACCTATCGGCAGATAGAAACACTTTTTGCAGGCGCGCCTTCCGCGGTTTTCGGCTCTCATCGGCAGGATTATGTGTCCGAAGACATATTGTTAGAAAAACAGGCAAATGCGGTTTTCAATTCAGCACGAAAGCTGCCCGGCGTGGACATCCGTTTGCTTGAAGAAACGGAAAATAAAGTGATCCGCCGTTTTGCGCGTGCAGATGCACTGGCAACCTATCTTTCCGATGCCTATCGCGGCGGAATGGTCGCCAATCTGCTACTGGCGGCCTTTGCAGTGATTGGCGGCATTGCGTATCTTCCATTTGTTGATGCCGCGTTCAAATGGCCGTTCGCATTGCTTGAATTTGCCCTGCTCAGCATCATTTTGTTGGTTATTGCGGTTGGACGGAAAAAGGAATGGCATGGCCGCTGGTTTCAAACACGGCGGGTCGCCGAATATTTACGGCACGCGCCATTCATGCTTTTTTTAGGTGTGGCGCGCCCGTCGGGTTCTTGGCCGCATAGTTCAGATACGGCATGGCCGGAGGTTTATGTGAAATCAATCCTGAGGGAAATAGGCCTCCCCAATGCCGTTATTGGTCAACAAATGCTGCGCGCTTCATTGGAGCATTGGATTGGCACCCATGTGTCGGCTCAGCGCCAATATCACATCGGCAAAGCCGAGCGGCTTGGTCGGATTGATCACAATTTGGAAAAGATATCTGAGCGGCTGTTCTTGCTCGCCATGTTTGTTGTAGCGGCTTATCTAATGGCAGAGATTGCGGCAGCAATAGGGTTGGTCGCGTCCGAAACAGTGCGCCATTATTCCAAGCTTTTCACCTTTTTTGGCGTCGCCTTACCTACACTTGGCGGCGCGCTTGCTGGCATTCATTATTTTGCCGATTTTGGTCGTTTTGCGGCCATATCTGAATCAACCGCTGGCCGGTTGGAAGCAGTCGAGCGGCGAATACAGGCGCTGCTTGCTGCGCCCAGTCATGAGCTGGACTATGGCCGGGTGGCCAGCATTACTCATATGGTGGATGAAATAGTGGTGTCCGAAATTGAACATTGGCAGGATGTTTTCGGAGGAAAGCATATTTCCGTACCCGTATAGGATTACCCCCGCAAGCTTGACATCTCCGCTATAAAAGCGTCTGTTATTTAAATCATGATAGATTTATTGTGGCCGTGAAGGGAGGCGTGTGTGACCAGACCGCTTTTTTCGCTACTCGTTGTCGTAGCAGCGCTGTATCTTTCCGCCGCAGCGCGAGCACAGGAGCCGGTATTTGATATTCAAAGCGTAGATGAAATCCCACAAAGCGAACCGCCGGGTAGCGAATATTACATTTTGGATGGCGCCGAAAATCCTTGGCCCGAATTGACTGCACCTCCGGTCAGGCGCATCCGAGTGCGCAGACCCAGTGATAGCGTGCCGACTGACACAGATAATTATGGCGCTTGGCGAGACCGTTATGACGCCTATGTCGACTCTCTACCTTACGTAAAGCCGTCAGATGGTTTTCGTGACCCGCCTGGTTTGCTGATTGTATCACCGGCGCGGTTGATCGGTGAAATTGCGCCCGATGAACCCGCTGGCTCTGCAGAACCAACACAGAACGCGGATGGAGCAAGCGTAAACAATGCCGATGGTGATACAGCGCCGCAGCAGGATGGCGATGATGAAGGTCGCAGATATGTTAGATATTCGCTCGGCGGCGTTCGGGTAAATGATGCCGATGCCCCATGGCAAGCGCAAATCTATTATCCGTATGTCGCCGAACAATTCCGCCCGATGTTGAAGGCAGGCGTGCCGCTTTGGGCGCTGCAGCATTATTGCGGTGGTGTGCTAGTCGCTCCGGAATGGGTCATCACAGCCGCGCATTGTATCGATAATGGCATGATGAAAGCAGGCTACCGGGTCAGGCTAGGTCAAGAACGGATAGATCAATATGGCGGATGGGATTACAAGATTAAAAAGGTGATCCGCCATAGCTCTTACCGCCCGTTAAAAGGCGGAGATATTGCCCTGGTGCAAATCACCAATGATCGCGCTATTCCCCAGCCGCCGGCCTCGCAAGTTCGCGCGATCCCGCTATTCAGGGGAAATGATGCGGCAGCCAATAGCGAGGTCAACGCTTTTGGATGGGGCCGAACATCGAATTATAGCGGCCCCGCCAGTTCGGTTTTATTGCGGATTGGGCTCAATATCCTTGACCGGCCGACATGCGAAAAATCAAATCTGGCATTAGTGGACGACCGGGTGGTGTGCGCCCGCGCGCCTGGACGTAAAACTTGCAGCAATGATAGTGGCGGGCCGCTGGTCAACAAATCAAAACAACTTGTTGCTGTCGTGAGCGTAGGCGGGCGGTCTTGCGCCAATGACGGCGTTCCTGGAATATATACCCGTATAGGCGCATATTTGCCTTGGATTAAAAGACAAACAGGCGGAGCCGTAAGATAGCTATATCTTAACCCCATGCCTCGCCTTTGTAACTATTGGGTCAGGACCCTAATTGCTAGGGCCGACCTTTATTCCGCCAGTATGCTCCGCACCAGCTGGTTCGGTGGCGGCAGGTTCGGATGCTTCTGTCGCGGGCTTAGCGGTTTCAGCTTCTGTAGACGCGCCTGGCGCTGTTCCAACTTCATTTGCCGGAGCAGCAGCAGCTGGCTCTTCGAGGGCAGCTGGCTCAGCGGCTTCTTCTTTCGCTGGTGGTTGGCAGGCAGCCAAAAGGATGGTGGAGGCCAAAAGGATTGTTGGCATTGCAATTTTACGCATATTCAAACTCCCCTGTTACGTTAGCTTTTGCAGTTTACGCCAAGCCCATCGAATTTAGCAAACGAATAAAAGGAGGCATTTTGCGCAGCGGATCAAGCATCGGATCAAATGCTGCGGCCAGCAAACCAGCATCCTTTTGTTTTAACGCCAATTCTAACACCGCAATCGCACCATCCAAGTCGCCCCATTGCGCCAATACCTGCCCTTGCTGATAAAAAGAGACGGTATCAACGTCATCAACCAAAACGGACATGGCTTTTTGGGCTGCGGCATTATTGCCCAATTTGTTCTGTGCAATGGCGATCCCTGCTGATCTTGTCCATTTATGGGCATCGGCCTCAAAATGTTGCAATGCACCCGAAGGATTATTCTGCACCAGAAAAATCCAGCCAATTCTGGCGTGAGAATCTGGCAAATTCGGGTTCAGCTTTATGGTTTCGCGGAAATGTTGAATTGCCCGATCATACCGATGGGCGGCATAATCGACCTCTCCGGCAATACGATGGATAAGTGCGTTGAGCGGATCTAAAATAAGCGCTCTATTCACAGCGTTTAATGCATCTTCATCACGGCGCGTGGCCGCGCAAAAAGCTGCAAATCGCGCAAGCACTGGTGCCTGGCCATCACCAAGTTCGCGCGACGAATCGAAATATTTACGCGCAGCCCGAGCATCAAAATCGCCTTGAAATAAAATCAGCGCTAATGCCGAATGTGCCTCCGCAAGGCGCGGTGCTAATTGTATTGCACGCTGCGCCGATATTTTTGCGGCTCGGCTATAGTTGTTAATTTCCGAAGCGCTGCCATATTCCCCTGCGGCAGCGATCAAAGCGCGCGCGCGGGCAGCGTGGGCAGAAGCAAATTTAGGCTCAGCAGCGATCGCCGCGTCAAATTGCTGGATAGCGTTGCGGGCATCCGCCTCGCTTTGACCATGGGTGTAGAATTCTTTTCCACGTAAATAATGGTCATAGGCAACTGCGTTGGATGTGCCGCCAATGACAGGATTTGATGCCTTTCCATCCGCGATCTGTGTCGTTAACTCGGCTGTTACCGATCCCGATATTTCGCGCTGGACCGCAAGGATATCGTCCAAGGGCTTCATGAATTTACGGCTTAATGCTGCGATGCCGTTGGTGCCGTGGATCAGCTCGATGGTCACATTTATGAAATTGTTTGTTACTTGCACGCTGCCGTCCAAAATAAAGCCGACCTTTAGTTTTTTTGCAAATGAGATGACATCCTGCTTGCCGCGCTCAAATGCTTCTGACGATGCTTGGCCCAAAACCTGTATTGCTCCATTTTGCGCCAGTGCAGACCGTATTTCAGTCGATAATCCTTCACTGATGTAGCTTTGTGCAGGGTCGCCGCCGATATTTGTGAATGGCAACACCGCTATGCGGTCATTCAGGCTACTGCCCCCCAACAGTCCTGTTTGCCATGCTGCCACCGCCCCCATGGAGAGCGCAGCCACTGTTCCGCCTGCGACCATCAAATATCGTCGGTTAAAACTGCCTGTCTTATGTGTAGTCAAATTTGCAATTCGGGGGCAATCTTCGCCGTGCAAAATAGCAACAGCGTCTAACATCCGGCGGATATTGATGTCTGATGGGCTTATTTTGGCGTGAGATATGTCGATAACTTGAAACTGCCCAAAACCGAGCGGCGGCGGGGAGCCGTCCAATGACAAAGGAACCAATATCCGCCGGTCGCGCCCGCGGGTTGCCTCATCATGGACCCAATGTGATTTGACCGATATTTTCGACCAAAGCACAATAACCGCCTTTGCCCGTTCCAACGCTTGTTCGGTGCTGTCTGAAAAGCGTTCCCCGCCGCCCAAAAGACCGTCCCACCAAAGTTTATAGCCCGCTTGCTCAATCAAATTGATAATCGGCAGAGCGCGTGCCTGATCATCCCGCGAATAGCTAAAAAAGACGGTGGTTTCCGCATCACCGTCCGTTGTGTCTTTTGGAGCGTCTCTGATCATGCACCATGCCCCCGATTGCTAATCCGTCCGATATTGCGACAATAGCACAGCCTTGTTTCCCACAAACTGTCTAATTTTACAATTGTAACTTCAAAATTTCGCGCAAGAGCGGCAAAGCGCAATACTAACAGCATTTGTCATCATGATGTCAGTCATTGTCTTTGGGGTTACGCCGCGCCCTGCGCTATTTCATTTTCGCACGTATCGTAAAGCCTAACCGCTGCCTTAACATTGCGAGTTTTTGTGCGCGTATACATTTGGGGGGTTATTGATGAAAACGGCAACTATCATTGCATTCGCGTTGTTCAGCGCCTTGCTCTCACAGGGATGCTGGGCACAACCGGTCAGCGGCGAGCCCGAAGAGCCCGAAATGTTTGACGATAATTATACATTTGTATGTCCTGATGGCGGTTATGAAAGCGGATGTGAGCGGGATGATGTCGAACGCGCGGTGAAGCTGGAGCCTGACAATCTCGCACAAATCTCAACCCATTGTCTGTACCAAACGAGGGCTAATTGTAGGGTCATGGCTAGCGGCAATATCGCCATGCGCCAGCCCAAACGCAGCCTGCAATGGCAACAGATTGAGTTAAACCCTACCGACGGTCCGCGCGCTGAAATGATGATAATGGCGGAAACGGGTGGTCCCCTGCCCGCGTTGCTGTCATCCTACCAAGTTGACGGATATTTTGACGCGCCGTTTGCCGCCAATATGGCTTATGAAAATATGCTGATCCAAATACCGGGCCGAAACCGCGGTTTGGGGTCTGCTGATATATTTCTCTACAGCACTGGCGATAGCTGGAACTGGAGCAGCGCTTACGACATAATGACCGATGTCGACAAGTTACTGCCTAAAGGTTTTACGATGGACTCGCAGATCGTGTTTAACATGCGGGAATTGGTTGCTTGGGCGCAGGTTCGCCGTGACGATGACCCCGGATGCTGCGTCACTGGTGGTAAAGTCTATGTCGATTTTGAGCTGAAAGATTACAGCCTCTCCGTTAGCCGCATTGGTTTTGACGAAACCAAACCCGTGGGCGAAACCCGCCGCTTTCCTGCCGATAGTGATGAAGTATCTACAGCAGGAGATGGCCAATGATTAGAGCGCAGATAATTGCACCCGTTGTTCTTGCCATAACCGCATCGGCTGCGCTCGCCGCCGATCAAGCGCCTTCCTTTCAACCAGGGCAATGGTCGTTTGAAATAACCCAGGATGGCAGCGCGAGTTACAAAGATGGCAGTCAGAAAGACGGCAACGGCCGCATCACACAAGACGCGCCAAAGCAAACCGGATCCATCTGTATTAAGCCCGACGACGCGCGGTTGTTACCTGAATTGTTCGCACCTGCCTGCCGGATATCTAATGCCAGCTATGGACCTGTTTCGATGCGGGCCGAAATATCCTGCGGTGACCTGTCGCTACCCATGACGGGCAGCCTTAATATGGCTTTATACGAAGACGGCAAGACGATCTCTGGGACGCAAGTAATGTCCGGCGGAGCGGAGACCGTCGGCGCGGTGATCGTCGCCAATATCCGTATGAAATATCAAGGTGCCTGTAACGGCAAATAGGGAGATAATTTATGAGGAATCGCAAAGGCATTAAACGCTTGGTCGCGCTGACTCTATTGGGTTTTGCCGTCTGCGGCAATGGATTGGCCCAAGCATATCAGACTACTGCAGGCCAGACTAATACGGGCGTCCCTGCCGGCAATGACCCGAGCTGCACCAATAAATATGATCAGATAATCGCTGTTTTTGGTAAGGGAATGACCGACGAGCAAATTAGATGGGCATTTGCGTATGAAGATGCGGCACGGGAGGGGAAGCCCTGCCCCCCAAATTTCCCAGGTGCACCGTCTTTGCAAGCACAAACGTCAAATCAGTCTCCCGCTCCGCCCATGTCAGAAAGCGGGGAGGAATGGTGCCTGAATGGCCACCGCCATTATGTCAAAACGGATGGCCGGATAACATATACGAGTGCCTGCCACGACCATGACTGAAGCGGGAATTGTGAGATTTAAGAGGAGGCAGAATATGGCAAACTATCGCAGAATTATGGCCGCAGCGTTTCTTGCGGTGATGACGCTATCAAACGGGCATGTTGTGCAAGCACAAACCGCAACAAAATCCAATTTTCAGCAAGCGATGGACGCCTATGCCGCGAAAAATTTCGTTCTGGCCCGGCAAAAATTTAATCAGGCTTGTGCCGCCGAAAATAATGCCGGCGCGTGCGTTAACCTAGGTATAATGTATGAAAATGGTGAAGGGGGCGCAAAGGATGACGTGGCTGCGCGCGCCGTGTCACAAAAATCCTGCGATCTAAATCAGGCGCAGGGCTGCTTTAACACAGGGATTTTTTATGAGAGGGGTAAAGGCGGTCCAAAGGATGAAGCTGCCGCGCGCGGAGTATTTAAAAAATCGTGTGATATGAATTACAGCCAAAGCTGCAATAATTTGGCTTCCCTATATTTAGACGGGCGGGGAGGGACAAAAGATGCGGTGTTGGCACGCGGCCTGTATAAAAGATCATGTGACTTCAACGACGCATTCGGCTGCAGCAATTTGGGCAAACTACATTATACCGGCGAAGGTGGGGTAAAAGATCTGGTTGCAGCGCGTAGTCTGACCAAAAAAGCTTGTGATCTTGGCAAAGGCGATACTTGCAAAGATTATGGCTATTTATTGCAGGCGGGCGAAGGCGGTGCAATAGATTTGGTCGGCGCGCGCAGCTATTATGAAAAAGGGTGCAACCTAAATTCATCCAGTTCATGTCGCAATCTGGCCGTGCTTCAGGAAGATGCCCAAGGCGGAGCAAAAGATTTACCGGCCGCACGACGCACCTATAAGAAATCCTGCGATTTGGGCGAATTGGTGGGGTGCCATGGCTATGCCGTAATGGTCACGATGGGGAATGGCGGCCCAAAAAATCAGCAGGAAGCCCTTGGCTATTTTCAAAAAGGCTGCGCTGCGAATGTCGGCCTAAGCTGCCATAGCATGGGCGTGGTTTATCAAAATGGTGAGGGCGTGGCGGTGTCGAGGGCGGAAGCCAATATATATTTTCGGAAGGGCTGCGATTTGGGCTATGCCGCCAGCTGTAAGGCGATAGGGGCGAAATGATGTTGAAGCGCTGCCTTACACTTTTTGTCGCCGCGTTGACCCTCACGGGCTCACCTCTCGCGGCAAAGGAAAATGCTTCTACAGAACAAACCCGCTATCAAGCTGCGCTTGCCGCTTCGAAAGCTGGTGACCATGTAAAAGAGCGCGAACTGCTGCGCTCTGCTTGTGATGCGGATAAGGATAGCCGCGCCTGTCTCGACTATACAGCAATGCTATATGAAGGCAAAGGCGGCGACACAGATTATCAAGCGGCCCGAATTTATGCCAAAAAAGCATGTAATTTCAATGAAGCTGAAGGCTGTAACTTCATAGCTGCGCTGCAAGAAGATGGTAAGGGCGGCCCGCAAGATATGCCGGCAGCGGTGCAGTTATTTGACCGCGCATGTGATTTGGGAAGCGCAGGCGCGTGCCATAATCTTGCGCAGATCATTTATGAAGAACGGCTCCCACCGGCCATGGGACAGCAATATGACCTTCAAAAAGCGCGGACACTTTATGCCAAGGGCTGCGACGGAAATGTAGCGATGGCGTGCAATAATTACGCGGTGATGTTGAAATTTGCAAAAGGGGGCGAACAAGATTTGCCCGCCGCGCGTGCATTATTCGATACAGCCTGCTCTGCTGGAAATAACGATAGCTGCGCCAATTACGGCTTCATGCTGATGGTGGGCGAAGGCGGCGCGAAGGATAGCGCAACAGCACGAAAGTTATTGGCCCGGTCCTGCGAAAAAGGCTCATTCTTCGGATGCGATAATATTGGTGTCATGTTGATGAATGGCATAGGGGTAAAGGCTGATCCGGTGGCAGCGAGGCCGCTGCTGGAAAAAGCATGTAATGGCGGTGAGGCCAACGGCTGTTATAATCTCGGTGCGTTTTATTTTTACGGCATGACCGGACCGCGCAACTATGCAGCAGCGCGAACATTATTCAAACAAGCCTGTGACGGTGGCAGCGACCTAGCCTGCGGAAAGCTTGCTGAAATGCTTTTTGACGGCAAGGGCGGCGCAAGTGACAAAAAAGCCGCGCGGCAGCTTTATGCCGACATGTGCAGCACTGGCATCGCAAATTCTTGCTTTATCTACAGCGTGATGGCTGAAACTGGCGAAGGCGGCCCAAAAGACCGCGAGGCTTCGGACCGGGCGCTTGCCGCAGGGTGTAAGCTTGGCGATGACATTGCCTGCGCGGCCCAAAAAAACCGAGAGAAAATAAATGCTGGTGAAGCCGAAGAAATAACGCAGGATAATCTGCAACAAGCAGATATTGCGTTTCAAAATAACGATCGGGAATTGGCGTTTGATAAATATCGGTTGGCCTGTGAGCAAGACGGCGTCGCCGCAGGATGCCATAATTACGGCTATCAATTGGAAAACGGGCTTGGGACCGAGGCCAACCTGCCCGCCGCGCGGCAAGCTTTTACCAAAGCATGCGAACTTGGTTATAGTAAATCATGCAACAATATGGCGGTAATGCAGGAAAATGGACGCGGCGGTCCGCAAGATGCCGCCGCAGCTCTCACGGCCTATAATAAAGCCTGCGACGATGCCGTTTATCAAGCTTGTTTCAATTTAGGCTTGATGCTCAGCGATCCGGCTCGGCCCAGCGCCGACCCTGTTCGCGCAGTGGCCTTGTTCCAGCTGAGCTGCGAAAATGGGCAAGGGGTAGCCTGCAACAGCGCCGGATTTATGGCCGAACGCGGCAATGGCACAAAGCAAGACGCAAAATTGGCCCGGGATTATTACCGTCAAAGCTGTGACCTTGATTTTGCGATAGGTTGCGACAATTTGGGCATTGCCTATCGCGACGCCATTGGCGGTGATAAGGATGATGCATCCGCTCGTATGGCTTTTATCGGCGCCTGCGAATTGGGAAATAGCAATGGTTGTAACAGCGCCGGTCTACTGCATCAAAATGGCCTCGGCGGTGAAATTGATTTGACCGCAGCGCGTTTGTACTACGCAAAGGCATGTGACCAAAATTTGCCAGTTGCCTGCTTCAACCTCGGTGTATTCGCGTCTAAGGCTATTGGGCAAAAAAAAGACATTTCTGCCGCTCGCAATTTTTATAACAAAGCCTGCGAAATGAAACATGCCGATGGATGCAATATTTACGGCGATATGCTACGCCAAGGTATCGGTAGTGCCAAAGATGACGCAGGCGCGCTGAAATATTATCAAACCGCTTGTGAATTAGGCAACGGCCTAGGCTGTAGTAATTCAGGAATGGGCATGGCGGATGGCGTAGGCGGCGCCAAAGATCCTGCTGCGATGGTGCGCTATTTCACTAAGGCCTGTGAGCTTAATTCCGCTCTCGGATGCTTCAACATGGGAGCAGCTTACGCCGATGGTGAAGGTATCCCGGTTGATCAGCAAAAAGCGAAACCTTTTTTCGAAAAAGCCTGCCGTTTGGGTGAAACAGACGCTTGCCGCGCGATCAATAACCAATCAAAATAAACGGAGCCCAAAGGGCCGGGTTATCCGCTCCGCTTTTACCGCTATCGATCAGGGCAAGCTGCGCCTGCCGGAGCGCTTCCGCTTTGGGAATTCCATTTGCCGCAGCGGTCACCGTGTTAACCGTCAACTGCGCAGCAATATCGTCGCGCAGCTGCCAATGGGTTAGCAAAAGCGATTTGGCACCGGCGGTTCGAAATGCCCGCGCTAGGCCAGAATATTGAGGGCTCGCTCCGTTGCTCCCGGAACCGCTATTGCAAGCCGAGAGAATTACCCAATCAGCTGGTATGTCCAATAAAGCGATCTCACTGGCCGTGAGCAGGCCATCTGATGCGCCTTCAACCCCTGAGTGGGATGGCGGCGTCACAACCAAGGCCGGTTCTGACAGGCCAGCTATTTCCCCGCTGGTCAGCCCATGTGTTGCGAAGGAAACTACCGAATAAGGCGTAAAATCAAACGCCTTTACCGCTGTTTCAGTAAAATCCTGCCCGGTCAGAAGGATGGAGTTATTGCTACTTAATGCAGACCGAACCTGTTTCAATTCATCGCCCGCGCCGGGTAAGCTTGGCAAGGCTGCAATAGTGTCAGCATCGACTTTACCGCCGCGAAATAGGCTCGCTAGCTCTACATTCCGCACCTTGCTGGGTGCAAGTTTGGGATCGCCCAACCCAGCAAAATTAACCGCCGCCGATGAGGCCGCAGCTTTTTTTGATAGATCAGTGAAAACGGAAACGGATTTATCCCGAATAATCCACGCGGTTTTTTCGCCTTTCTTGGCGGGCTTCGTAATCAACAAAGATGGCGGTATCGCGGCTAACACACCGCCTGCGGGAAATAGCAGATTGGTTTTGCTCGCGAGCTTCGCGTATAATTCCGACGGAAAAATTGCTTCAAACAAACGGTGCGCGGCATCCGTATCAAAATCCCCACCATTTTTCGCCTGCCCCAGCGAATCCGATACTGCGAATAGAGCATTCTCCATCTGCGGGCGTCCTTGCGGCTGCGTTTGCCAAATGACATCATCCTTCGTGATCAGAACGGTCGCACTTTTTCCATAAAGGAATGTCGGAAAAACAACCGCGCTGTTTGCATCGAGATTGGCCTGTATGTCGGTTAGGGCGGCCGCAGTCACATTGGTCAAAGCGACGTAATCGGGAAATTCAGCCGCCAGCCTGTGCTGCGCAGCCACATTCTCATCTTCGGCCAAGACAGATTGTTGCCGCAAGTCCTCTATTTGTTTGGGGTCATAGCCCGGACTTGTGAGCAGCCGCGCGATTTCTGTCTTCAGGCGCTGAATTTTCGATTTCTGCTGACGGATCACATCGGTCAATTCCCCGAGGCCGCGATCTTCCGCCGCCAGCCGTAAAGCCAATTCGCGGTTGGCGATGGTAAGGTCGCTCGCATTGCCAATTTGTATGGCCTGTGCAAGTTTTGCCTTGTCTCCAGCCAACATGGCGATTTCGGCCAAAACACCAAAATTGGATGTGAGCGCGGCGGATAGTGACGCGATGTTACTCCGCCGAACGCTATCCTCGGAGAAACGTAGAAGCATTTCTTGCCCCGTTTTCCAGCCAATATCCATCGCTTCCTGCGCACGGCCGCTCTGCGCCATTACGTAGGCATAGCGGATACGCGACGTGAACAAGTCGATATGACCCTCTCCGAGCTGCGATGTCAGCTTTGAAATACCTGCCTCGGCAATCTGAATCGCTTCGTCAGCATCCCCATAATTCGCCAACAGATACCCCAGTTCCAATTCCGCCGTACTGACCGACGGGTGACCATCGGGGAATTTTTGGCGCAGCAGAGATAGCCCTTCCCGCGCGATTGAAATCGCATTCTCAGGCTTGCCTGAAATCCCCATAATCGCCGCAAGATAGCCCCGTGAATGGCCGCGCTGGGTAAGGTCGCCGCCGCCTTTCAAATTGTCAGCTAGAACGACGACCTGCCGCTGCATTTCAATCGCCTCATCGATTTTGCCCTGCAAGGCGAGCATTTGTGCGAGCTGTGATGCCGGATCATAAACATTGGGGCTATCGGTGCCAAAATTCTCAAGCTCGATGTCCATTTGCCGGCGGAACAGTTTTTCCGCCTCACGATATCGGCCGAATAGGCTGGTGACAGCCGCGGCGACGTTTATCGCCTGCCCTGTCTGTTTGTGGCCCGATGGCAAATTGGCTATCGCATCATTCGCCGCAACCTCTAACAATGATGCAGCTTCAGGCCGGTCGAGATAAAATGCGAAAACACCGCAATTAATCGCATTGGCGTGTCGCAGCGGATCAGAGACAGCCAGCTGCGCTTTCGCGACATCAGCAGCTTGGCAAGCGCCGTTGAGGGCCTCACTGCGATCGCCATGTTTGAACTGCCAATAGGCCTCCGCGTTCAGGGCGAGGGGCAGAATATAGCGATCTTGGAATTTTTCAGCCTGTTTGAATTGATCCAATTTCTTGAGCCAATTTTCCGCCGCTTTTTTATCGGGCCGATCTGTTTCGATGATGACAGCATAGCTGTATAGCTCGGCCCAAAAACGAGGGGCCACGATATCGTTCGATTCAGCCAAGCGTTTGGCATTCGATATATCTTCTGCTGCGACCGAATAGTCTTGCGTGTAAAAATGAGAGATTGCGAGCCGCAACGCTATCCAAGCTGCTTCCTGTGTTTCGCTCTTCTCAGATGCAGCGAGCCGGGTTTCAAGGCTTTTCCAAAACTCCAATTCCGCCTTCGGGTTCGCGAAACGGTCCCTCGCCTGCCATTGCTGGGAAATATACTCCGCCGTAATAGTGCCTTCTGATTGGACCAACTGTTCCGTTGATCCAGCCCCATTTTGTGCGAAGGCCGGATGATATGGTGCGAGGCAAATAGCGGAAAGGGCAAAGGCGGTGCAGATAGTTGCATTCATTGAATCACCCTGCCCTGCTCCATTTAGTTGACCACCAAATAATAATTGGCCGATTTTCCGCCTCGATTTATCAGGCTTATTTCATATCGCTGTGTAAACAACGGCATCCAGCGGCATTTGCGCGCGGCCTCACATTTCCGCTTTTGATCTTTATCAGAAATAGTGAGCAGCACTTTATCGCTATTCGTGGAAGACAGGCTAACCGATGCGTTTTGTCCTGCCAAAAATGTCTGATTGACGGTTAATTTCTGACCTGCTGCCAACGTGCCACGGCGATAAGCCGGACCTAACGCTCGGCCACGATAAGGCGGCATTGCAGCCAGTTCAGCCGCAGCCATTTTACGCCAGCGGGGCATCGGGTCGTCCATTCCATCCTGAGGCTGGACACCTTCATTTTCCAATTTCCGGACAAGCTGCGCCAATAAGGTCATATTGCCATCGCTGGCTGCTTGTTCGGCATCCAATAACCAATCCCCGATCAATGCTTGCGGCGGTGAGCTGCTTGTCGCTCCTACCCCAGTTGTCGCGCAGCCAGAGAGCATCGCAGCCGATATTACAATGATGATAATCATAGAGATATAATGCTCAAATCGCATCGTCTGCCCCCTTCGCAGCGATAACGAAACTGCATCCATTTACATTATTTTGCAAGTAGATATTGAGGCCGTGCCGCTCGCAAATTGCTTTGGCGAGGGCAAGGCCGAGGCCATGCCCATTGGCGGCTGAGTTTGGACCGCGCCGAAATCGTTCAAATATCCCGTCTCTTATCGCTGGATCAATACCCGGACCGTTATCACCGATAGTCAAATAGGGGCCTGGAGCCAAGCTGATGGAAAGGGTCGTTCCCGAGCCTGCATATTTGATCGCATTATCGATCAAGTTCGAAATTAATCGGCCGATCTGCATTTCCTCTGCTGCAAGCGTCACATTAGGCGCAATGTCCGTTGACAGCATCATCCCTGCTTCCTCGATACTGGCTTCATATAGATCGGCAATATTGTTCAGCAATTCTGATAAATTGATTACTTTCAAGCCCGACATATCTCCGCGCCGCGCTTCGCTGGCTGCAATATCGAGTAAGCTATCCAGAAGGCCAGTGATCCGGCGAATATCTTCGCGGCCATCCTTTAATCCATCAAACACAAATTGGTCTCCAGGCTGCTCCTGCATTTTGCGCAGCCGTGTATCCAAATGTAGCAGCGGCGTGCGGATTTCATGTGCAACCTGATCGGTCACATAACGCTGCGCCTGTGCCGCCGCGGCATAACGCGTCACCAATTCGGCGCTATTGCGTGCGAGCAAACCAACTTCATCGTCAATATCAATATGTATATCGGCCAATGGCTCGGCGCTCTGCGTGCTGGATGATAAGAGACGGTTGATCGCGGTGACGCGCCGGTTCAAGCCCGCAGCCGCCCGGCGGCCAACCAGCCATACCGCAGCGGGTATGAGGATTGCCGCGATCAAGAATATGAACGTCAACCGCAGTAAGAGCTGGCTCTCTCCATTATATTCGCGGGCGACCAGCAAACTGAGATCATTTGAGAGCCGCGTTGCCCGCGCATATACTTGGGTACCATTGGCCAGATTGACATAGCCATGTTCGGATAATGCCGGGTCGAGATTTGGCCATTTGCCGATCGCGCCCGATAAAATCGGGTCACCCTTTTTTGCGAGGCTATAATGGGCACGCCGCCCTTCTGAACTGACCATCGCTTGACGGTCCTTTAACCTCGCCAACAATTCCGCCTCACCCCCGCTGGCGTAAATATCGGCGAGGCCAGCAATATCGGTATCGACCGACGATTTTAGCGCGGCGGTTATAGTCGTCTGCGTCACCCCATATGTAAGTGCGTATAATAATAAGATCGCGGTGAGCGCGATGAACGCAGCGCGCGATGCAAAACGGGAAAATATGGATTTACGAGCCAATTTATCCATTTTGCCGGTCACTGCCCATTGGTCAGCCGGTATCCTGATCCCCATATAGTTTCGATGGCCGGCCCGCTAAAACCTTCCTCCAATTTGCGGCGCAGACGGCCGATATTTACGTCAACCACATTGGTTTGCGGATCAAAGTCCATTTTCCAAACATCGCGCAATAGCTGATCCCGGGTTACGGCGTCGCCGGCATTTTCCATCAGATATTTGAACAGCTCAAATTCCTTTGGGCTGAGCGCAATATGCCGATTGCTGCGGAACGCCGTGCGGGCTTTTACATGGCATTCGAAGTTTCCATAAATGATGATCGAGCCCGTTATTTTATGAGCTGAACGGCGATGGAGCGCGCGGATGCGGGCGACAATTTCCTCTGGCTCATAGGGCTTGGCCAAATAATCATCTACGCCGGCTTCTAACCCTTCGATCCTATTTTCGCTGCGTCCAAGCGCCGAGAGCATCAATACTGGCGTTTCTATCCCCGCCTCACGCAAGCGCGTAACGATTGATATGCCGTCCATGTCGGGCAACATCCGGTCAAGTAATATAACATCAAATTCTTCACTGGCCGCGCGGCGTAGGCCCGATAGACCATTTTTTTCCCAATGCATGACATGGCCATGGTTTGCGATTACAGCAGACAGCTCTTCTGCCGAGGACGCATCATCCTCCACATATAATATCCGTAATGCCGCCGGTTCAGACATGCCGATAGTCAAATCGCGTTCCCATTTGGTCAACATGATTAAATAGCCCCGATTTGCAACATAAATCCCGCGAGGAGTGCGTGGCAAAGGAAATTGGTGCAGCGCATGTTACATGCGCTGCACCTTTGGCCCGATCCGAGATAGCCTAGTGGGTCGCTAAACAGCTACCTCGGAAACCGTGCGCAAATGAATGACGCTCTACATTTTGGGGTTTACGCTCCGGCTCCTCTGCCAGCCAGCAACAATGAATGTCAGAAAGATGACAAATACTGTCATCAATCGCAGGCTGCATATATTGCGCGGTGTGACGCATTATGGAATAGCACGGTAAGTGGGCAATCAACTTGAAACTGGAAGCAGGAACCGTTTATGCAGCAGCACGAAAATCCGATGCAGACACTGCTGTCCATAATGGCCAAGCTGCGGGATCCCAGAGGTGGTTGTCCCTGGGATTTAGAACAGGATTTTGCGTCGATTGCGCCCTACACCATTGAAGAAGCCTATGAGGTTGCCGATGCAATTGAGCGCGGCGATATAGACGCGTTGAAGGATGAGCTAGGCGATCTGTTGCTGCAGGTTGTGTTTCACAGCCAAATGGCGGCTGAGCTTGGTCATTTTGACATTGATGATGTTGCACAGGCCATTTCTGACAAGATGATCCGCCGTCATCCTCATGTCTTTGGCAATGAGGATGCAGATGACCCCGCCAAGGTGGTTAGCAATTGGGAAGCGATCAAAGCAGCTGAGCGTGCGGACAAGGACACCGACCAAAGCGCACTGGCCGGCGTAGCATTGGCTTTGCCGGCCTTGCTGCGAGCGCAGAAAATTCAAAAGCGCGCGGCACGGATCGGGTTTGATTGGCCGGATGTCGCCGGCGCAGTCTTGAAACTGTCGGAAGAAATCGATGAATTACACAGCGCACAGACCGAAGCAGAGCGTTTCGAAGAGATGGGCGACCTTTTGTTCGCAGCAGTTAATGTAGCTCGCCATCATGGAATTGATGCAGAAGCTGCACTGAAAGCGGGAACCGCGAAATTTGAACGCCGTTTCCGGGCCATGGAGCAAAATGCCGGGGAAGAATTTGCGGCAATGACTTTGGACGAAAAAGAAGCCGAGTGGCAGGCAGTCAAGAAAGAAGCTGGTTAAGGTAAGGACCTAGGCCCCTACCCTAATCACTGTGGCCGAATAATTTATCAAATTGCCCCCAATTTTGCGGGCTTAGCGATACCGTCAATGTCATACATTCCGTATCTTCGGCAATGGTTTGAACGGCACCCTTATTATGCAGCCACGCGATTGCCGCTCCGTCGCTATTGGCCAGTTTGACGGTGCGGGTTTCATTATCTTTCGAAATTCGGTCAGAAATATTGTGGCGCAGGGCGTCGAGGCCAATCCGTTTTTCAGCAGAGATCAGCAATATATTGTTGTTACGTTGTGCCAGATTTTGCAGCTCTTCTAACCGGTCCGCGTTCAGCAGATCGACCTTATTCCATAGCTCCAAAATGGGAATATCTGTGCGCGCGCTGGCATCGCTGTCGGGGTCATCCAGCGATTGCTCGCCTATGCCCAATGCCGATAAAATTGCCAATACATCGTCCCGCTGCGCATCGCTCGCGGGATGAGCAATATCGCGGACATGGATGATGATATCCGCAGTGGTCACCTCTTCTAAGGTAGCACGAAAGGCAGCAACCAGCTGCGTTGGCAGGTCCGATACGAAACCCACCGTATCGGACAAAATCGCTTTATCAACGCCGGGCAATTGTATTTGCCGCATGGTCGGGTCGAGCGTCGCAAACAACAGATCCTCGGCCATGACATCCGCGTGCGTCAGCTTATTGAACAAGGTGGATTTGCCAGCATTGGTATATCCCACCAGCGCGATTGTCGGCCAAGGCGCTCTTTGCCGCCTTGCCCGGTGCAGACTGCGCGTGCGCTTCACCTCTTCTAGGTCGCGGCGCAGCTTCGCCATGCGATCGCGTATCATCCGCCGGTCGGCTTCAATCTGCGTTTCTCCAGGGCCGCCTAAAAAACCAAATCCACCGCGTTGCCGTTCCAAGTGGGTCCAACTGCGGACAAGCCGTCCAGCTTGGTAATCCAGATGGGCAAGCTCGACCTGCAACCGTCCTTCGGCGGTGGCTGCTCGCTCGCCGAAAATCTCTAATATCAGCCCGGTCCGGTCAATCGTTTTAACCTGTATTTTATCTTCCAGATTGCGCTGCTGTATTGCGGTGAGGTTGCTGTCGACAATCAGGAGATCAATTTCCAGATTGGCCGCCATTTCCGCAATTTCTTCAACCTGCCCTCCGCCAAGCAGTGTCGAGGCCCGGGGGCTGCGGACGCGGTAATATTTGCTCTCAATGATGTTTAACCCGATTGCCAAGGCAAGACCGCAGGCCTCCTGCAATCGCGCTTCGGGCGACAAGGATTGTTTGCCCGGTAATTCGGGATATATAACTAAAGTTCGCGCGCCACGGGCAAATTCGTCGTCCGTATCGCGATTAAAAACGCTCAATCCGCTTCCTCGTCTTCACCCTGATTATATTCGGCAAGATTTACGGGACCAGCTGGCTGAATTGTCGAAATAGCGTGTTTATACACCAGCTGCGACGTGCCGTCTCGTTCCAGCAAAACCGAAAATAAATCATAGGCCACAATCGCGCCCTGCAACATCACACCATTCACTAAGAAAGTCGTGACCGACTCCCTGCGATCGCTCATCGCATAGAGGAATACATCCTGCAAAAGGCCCGGTTTGTGTTTGGCCCGCGCCATCATTTCTTTAAATGGTTCGGCATCTGGCGATGTCGATGGCATAATAGTTGAGATGGAATGCTTATATACAAGTTGCGCCTGACCATCGCGCCGAAGAAGCACCGAAAAATTATCGAACCATGTAACAACACCTTGTAACTTCACGCCTTTTACAAGAAACATGGTGATAGGAGTTTTGGATTTCCTAAGGGAGTTTAGGAACAGGTCCTGCAGGCCATTATTTTTATCAGTCATTATCTTATCCATTGTGTTATCATTGGGCACATGATGCAGCGCCGGTGCAGCTCCGCTTTTACAACAAACGCACAATATTCGCAAATAAATGACACAAAGATTGTTAGCACGCTCGGCTAGCGCTTCAATTCATAGCCTCTCTGTCCCTTATTCCTTGTCAATGTTGCCTTTCCTAACTGTTATACCGAGCAGTTTAAGTTTTCTGTGCAGGGCAGAACGTTCCATACCGACAAAATTCGCCGTCTTTGAAATATTGCCTGAAAACCGTTTGATATGGACCTGCAAATATTCCCGTTCAAAGGACTCTCTCGCTTCGCGCAGCGGGGCACCCATGAGCGAGGTAACATTTTGTTCTGCGCCCTCATAGCTGTTGATCACTTCGGCGGGCAGCATGTCTGCGTCAATGCACTTCAACCTCTCCGAGGGTGCCAAAATAATCGTGCGTTCTATGATATTGCGCAGCTGACGGACATTTCCAGGCCATTCACAGGCCTGTAGTGCCGCCATTGTGTCCTCCGAAATATCAGGCGGAGGAATACGATGTTCAGCGGCAAAGCGGGCGGCATAATGATGCGCCAGGTCAGGAATATCCTCTCGCCGCATGGTGAGTGGCGGGATTTCGACAGGGACGACGTTTAGACGATAAAACAGATCCTCCCGGAACCGCCCTTCGGTTATTTCCTCTTGCAAATCGCGCGCGGTTGCCGACACGAACCGAACATCAACGCGGATTTGCCGGTCGCCGCCAAGTCTCACAAAACTTTGATCGGTCAAGACCCGCAGAATTTTGCCCTGCGTGGTCAATGGCATATCTGCAACTTCGTCAAGAAACAGCGTGCCGCCATTTGCCCTTTCCAGCATCCCTGCTGATACCAGCGCGCCATTTTCTTCTACGCCGAATAATTCAGCCTCAAACCGGTCGGACGACAGCCGCGCAGAGCTGACCGATATAAACGGCGCATCTGCCCTCGGGCTCCAGCTATGAAGCAGCCGAGCGGCCACTTCTTTACCAACGCCGGCGGGGCCCGTAATCAAAAGGCGGCTGCCGGTTGACGCCACTTTTTTAAGCGTGGCGCGCACATTGTTTATCGCGGCGGAAGAACCAGTTAGCTCTTCGGCATGGCCAATTTTGGCGCGCAATGTCTCGTTCTCTTCGCGCAACCGCTGCGTTTCGGTTGCCTTAGAGACAAGATGCAGCAGCTTTTCAGCCTGAAATGGTTTTTCTAAAAAATCGACTGCGCCATGCGAAACGGCTGCAACCGCTGTATCAATATTGCCATGGCCAGAAAATACGATAACCGGAATTTTGGGATGCTTTTGTTTGAGCAATTGCAGTAATTCGAGCCCATCCATCGAAGAGCCGCGCAGCCAAACATCCAGCAGCATTAAGGATGGCAAGCGTTCGTCTACTGCGGCCAAAGCAGCATCAGCCGTTGCCGCCGTGCGCGTTTGATAGCCGTCATCATCCAACACCCCGGAAACCAGATCGCGAATGTCTTTTTCGTCGTCGACGATTAAAATGTCCAATGCCATGACTAGCCCATGTCCTTCTTGTCATTTTCCGATGGAAAAGCTGTTGTTTTTGAGGCGATCATTTCCGGAAGGAAGACAATCGTAACCTCGGCGCCGCCGCCGTGTGCGTCGCCAAAAAATATTTGCGCAAAATGTTCCTCAATAATTTTATGAACAATTGCGAGACCCAGCCCAGACCCTTTATTGCGGGTGGTGACATAGGGTTCAATTATCCGTTCGCGATCCTCCGGCAGGCCGGGCCCATTGTCACTGACCACCACGCGGATTTCGTCCTTGTCCGCGATCAACTCAATTGAAATCGCGCCCTCATGGACATTATTTTCGGTTATCGCTTCGACAGCATTTTTCAAAATGTTGGTAAACGCTTGCCCCAATTGCCGCCGATCACAAATTAGCGACGGAGCAACTTGCGGGTGGGTGTAAGTGAAGCGCAATTCAGGATGCGCTACTTCATGCAGGAAAACCGCATGGCCCAATATGTCATGCAGATCTTCTGATCGGAACGAAGGTTTCGGCATACGGGCAAAGGCCGAAAATTCATCGACGATGTTGCGTAAATCGCCGACTTGGCGGACGATTGTGCCGGTAAGCTGTTCAAAAATTGGCCTGTCATTTTCGATTTCTTTACCAAAACGCCGCTGCAACCGTTCTGCTGCCAATTGAATCGGGGTTAGCGGGTTTTTGATTTCATGTGCGATGCGGCGGGCAACATCCGACCAAGCGGCCCGTTTTTGATCGGCAAGCTGCTGGCTAATATCTTCAAATGTCACAACGCTATTCACGCCTTCGGTCACCGTCCTGACGGCGATTGTCAACGGTTCGGGACCGTCGCCAAGCTGCACGACCGCGCGTGTTTGGCGATTGACCAATAGCTGCGCCAACTCTGGTGCAATCTTATCGAATTTCTGTCCGACAATTGTGTCCAACTTACCCGATAACAGGTTCTCTGCGGTGGAATTGGCCAATTGAATTACGCCTGCGGTGTCGACGCTGATGACTCCGGCAGTTACCGATTCCAACACTGCCTCAATAAAAGCGCGCCGGTCGTCCAATTGCCGGTTGGCCGAGATTAAGGTTCCCGTTTGATTTTGCAGCCTTTCCGTCATTCGGTTGAATGATTTAGACAAAAATCCGACTTCATCCTCCCTTAAATCGCTTTCATCGACCCGCGCAGCTAGATCCCCATCTGCAATTTTTTGCGCCGCCGATACCAAATTGGTCACCGGCCTTACCAAACGGTCGGCGACAATCAGCGCAACCCAAACCGTAATCCCGATAATTAACAGCGAGATAATGTATAAAGCCGCATTAAATTGTAACTGCAAACTGCGCGAACGGATTTCCATCTCTCGATAGTCTTTCAGCACCGATTGCGCCTTGGTTCCCAAGCTGAAGGTTGGAACCGACTCCGCTCGGCTCGTGTATAAATAGGAGCGCGGTGAACCGTAGATCAGCGTGACGGCTTCTATCCGATCGTTCTTGATCGCCACCACCAGATTTTCGCCGCCATCGATCCGCTTCAAATAGCTCGGATCAATCCAGTCGCCTTTACGCTCGTCATCGGGCGATACGACTGCTGCCGTGCTTTGAGTTCCATCGGTCGAAATCGTAACAATCGCAGATTCGCTTAGCTTCCGGTTCAAAACTTGCGTTATATAAGCCTTTAAAAACTCCGGATCATTCACTGATAATTGATTCAATATGTTGCGCAGATCATCGGCCATCGTTGTGGTTTCTTCGCCAACATCGCGCATTTTTTCTTGTTGATACCCAGATGCCAATTGCCCCGCATTTTCCAGCATGCCCCGCGCCGAGCCCGAAAACCAAAATTGCACGCCACTTTGAAATAATAATGACGCGAATATCACGAGGAGCAGCGTTGGCGCAGCGGAAATGAGTGAGAATATGGCGACCAAGCGAACATGAAGACGCTTTTTGCTACCTGCGCTCACCAATTCAGCTCGCCTGAGCGCCATTCGCCTGCCGATAAGGACTAACAAAATGGTGGCGGGAAGCAGGTTTGCGACCAGGAGCGAAGCAGCCATGGCTGGTGAAAGCGGCTCGACATCGCCGCTTTGGCTGACCAACAATGTTGCGGTGAATATACCAATGCTGATTAACGCGACGACGCTGAATATTTCCAGAAAGCGGATGGAGCGGTCATTACCCACCCAATCTGTAAATGCAGAGATGATGCGCATAACCGGCCCTTGCGCGGGCGCGTTCATATTTGCATCTATTGTTGCCATAAAGCCACTATCGCAGTGATTTCGTTGCAAGGAAAGCACAAAAGGGGGTGTCTCAGTCAAATCATCGCGTCAAAGCGTCAATTCACCCTGTGTTGTTCGCGCCGATCCCATATTCGGTGAGTTTTTTACGCAGGGTATTGCGGTTTATGCCGAGCAAAGCAGCCGCCTTTAATTGGTTGCCGCGGGCCTGTTTCATCACCATTTTCAGCAAAGGCACCTCAAACGCGGCCAATGCCCGGGGATAAATTTTCTCTTTGGCATGACCGCGATTTTTATGGTTGGCCAAAAACTGACTCACAGCGGCTTCGAAACTGCATCCGCCGGCGGGAAACGCAACATCATCGCTGGCTTCGCCGCTCTGCAGAATAGCAGCTTCCGAAATCACATCTTCCCGGCTCACCAACGCGACACGGTACATCAGGTTTTTCAGTTCCCGGACGTTCCCGCGCCATGGCATTCGGGTCAGCAGGTCAACCGCGCTATCATCCAATTGCCGCTCTGGCAGACCCTCTTTTGCCGCCATTTGCAGAAAATGTCTTGCCAATAACCCAATATCATCAGGCCGGTCCCGAAGCGGCGGCATATTGATTGGAACGACATTTAATCGATAATAGAGATCCTCGCGGAATTTTCCTGCGGCAATCTGCTGCTCCAGATTTTGATGGGTGGCAGCGATGATGCGCACATCGAGCCGAATGCTGGCTTTGCCCCCAATACGGCTGATCACACCGCTTTGCAGCGCGCGTAACAGCCTTGTTTGCGCATGTTTCGGCATATCACCGATCTCGTCGAGAAATAGCGTGCCGCCCTGCGCCTGCTCAAAACGTCCGATGGATTGCCCGACTGCGCCAGTGAAGGCGCCTTTTTCGTGACCGAATAGCTCCGCCTCGATCAACTCGGCAGGAATGGCAGCCATGTTGACCGCCACAAACGGACCGGTTTTACGTTGCCCCAAATTGTGGATAGCTTCCGCCACCAACTCCTTACCCGTACCAGATTCCCCCAATATTAAGACGGACAGATCATTGCGTAGCAGCCGGGCAACCATCCGGTAAACTTCTTGCATCGCCGCGCTGCGTCCAACCATCGGCATGTTCGCTTCGACAAGCCCGCGTTCGGGCTGCTGCGGATATTGGCGGCGTTCTGCCGCTTGTTTAACTGCAATAACCAGGTCATTGAGATCAAAGGGTTTAGGGAAATATTCAAACGCTTCAATCTCGCTGGCCCGCACGGCTGTATCCAAAGTGTTCTGTGCAGAAATGACAATTATCGGCATGTCGCCATGGCGCTCTTTCACTGAACCGAGGCTATCGATACCATCGCTGTCTTTTAAGATGACATCGGTGATCATCACATCATATTCATCATCCGATAGCGCAACGTCGCGCATCGCCACGCTGTCGCAAATTTCGACATCAATATCTTCGGCGGCGAGGCCTGCGGAAATTACCACACCGATAGACGCGTCGTCTTCTACCAACAGAACCTTTATCTTTTTCATTATTTTCTTCCCGCTGGCCCCGCGACCGGAAGGAATAGCCGAAAATAGGTTATCCCCTTATCCTCATCGCGGTCATATATGATGCGGCTGCTCATCTGCTTCATCAATTTCCGAACAATCGCAAGACCCAGCCCCTGCCCTTCCCTTTTTGTCGTGACAAATGGAGAAAAAAGTTCATTTTCAATATGCTTGGGCACACCCGGACCATTGTCCGATACTGTAACTTCAATCGGTAGTTTGACCGACTTTCTGTCATCACCAGCATCGCGTAATTCGCCGCTCATCACAAATCTGGTGCCGATACCGATGACAGAGTTTGATTTATTATCAAGGCTATCTACGGCATTTTGGATAAGGTTTATCAAGATTTGAACCATCGCGTCTTCATCAATCATCACATCGGGTAACGACGGATCGTAATTGATCATAATTTCGGGCAAAGCGCGATTCGCAGCGCGGATGGACCGGATCGCGCGCTCTATGACCAAATGGATATTTGCCGCATCCAAATTGCTCGGCGTGCTGTTGCCCAAATTCTGCATTTGGTCGAGCAACCGGGCAATACGGTCGACTTCATTGACGATCAGATCGGTTAGCGGCTTTGTTTTATCGTCAACTTTGCGCTCCAATAGCTGCGCCGCTCCTTTGATCCCGGCGAGAGGATTTTTTATCTCATGCCCCAAAATAGCTGGCGCGCCCATGGCTTGCTGCGAACCTTCGCTGTCATGGTCGCTTATATGCACTCTTCCGCCGTGACGGGGCGAAAGCATCACCATGCGCCAATCGGGAAAATCAAGCAGGATCGAAACGGATATATCGCTGTTGATCGGCCCCGCAGCGGCAATGACCACAACATCCTGCGCGCTAATGTCGCCTTCACTTTCATCAAGCAGACGGACCATCGCCGGATCGCCAAATGTGATCAGCGCCGAAACGGCCATTTCGGCCATTTTCTTTTGACTGCGGCCAAAGAAATTTTCGGCGGCATTATTTGAAAAACCGATTGTCCCGCGCCGGTTGATCAGCAGCATGGGCAGCGGGATATTATCCAATATCTGTTGTTTATCGGGGCGCGCAATGACAGGCATAATTGCGGGATCAGGCGGCTTGGCGAGACAAGAACGGATCGTAAAACCGCGCCAGTTCGCTCAGGACCTCGGCCCCGTCCTCGATCCGGTTCACATGATTGCGAAACTCGGCTGATCCCGTCAGCCCTTTGGTATACCAGCCAATATGTTTCCGGGCGCAAGGTACGCCCACTTGCGGACCATAATGGTCCAACATCGCCTGATAATGTTCGGTGATCACTTCATATTGCTCTTCGATCGGCGGATCAGCAAGTTCGGCGCCAGTGGCAAACCAGTGCATCATTTGGCCCAATAACCATGGCTTGCCATAGGCACCTCGGCCAATCATCACGCCGTCCGCTCCGGATTTTTCCAATGCGATCTTGGCATCTTCAATGGTGCAAATGTCGCCATTGACAATGACCGGCAGCTTGACTGCGTCTTTTACCTTACGAACAAAGCCCCAGTCGGCGCTGCCTTTATACATTTGGTTGCGCGTTCGGCCGTGAACGGTAATCATCTTGGCACCCAAATCTTCGGCAATATGGGCAAGTTCCGGTGCGTTCAGGCTGGCATGGTCCCATCCCATCCGCATTTTCACGGTTACCGGAACCGATACCGCCTTCACCGTTGCATCGATTAAACTAGCTGCCAGTTTCAAATCGCGCATTAAAGCCGATCCAGCATGGCCATTGACAACCTTTTTGACTGGGCAGCCCATGTTGATATCAATTATTGCCGCGCCCATGTCTTCGTTTAATTTTGCTGCTTCGGCCATGGCCTGTGGATCACAGCCGGCAAGCTGCATAGAGACAGGCTCTTCGGCGGGATCCCAGGCGGCTTTTTGAATCGACTGACGGGTTTCGCGGATCATCGCCTGACTTGCGATCATTTCGGTCACGTTGAGGCCTGAACCATAACGGCGCACAAGCTTACGAAACGGCAAGTCGGTCACGCCGGTCATCGGGGCCAAAATCACTGGGCTTTCGATTGTTATCGGGCCAATTTGGATGGGCTTTAAATTCATCATTACCATAATGCCTAAAATTTAGGCAGGCCTTTACCGTCATTATACTTGGCGGGCAAGGCCTGTCTGGTTAAAGCCGCAAGGATGAGCGAACAGAAAGATATTGCGGCGATTATCGTAGCAGCGGGCATTGGCAGCCGAGCAGGCGGCGATATCCCTAAACAATATCGATCAATCGGCGGCAAGCCGATGCTGCGCCATAGTTACGAAATATTTGCCAGCCATAGCGCCATTGACCGAATAATAGTGGTCATTGGCGGCGGGCAAGAAGAACAAGCGCGTTTGGCGCTGGAAGGATTGCCACCGCCGATAATCGTCACAGGCGGCGATACACGGCGTGATAGTGTGCATCAGGGCTTGAAATATCTATCGCAATCCGCTCCCGGCCAAGTGTTGATCCATGATGCGGCTCGGCCATTTCTGACTTTTTCGGTAATTGATAATTTGCTGTCCGCATTGACCACTCATTCCGGTGCCGTTCCCGTCTTGCCCGTTGTCGATAGCCTGGCGCGAGGGCATTTTGCCGGTGACCATGAGGTTATGGCAGGTACCGTGCCGCGCGAAGACCTGTGGCGGGTGCAAACACCGCAGGCTTTTCATTTTGCCCCGATTTATGACGCGCATCAAAATTGGGATGTTTCGCAAGAAGCCACCGATGATGCGCGCATGGCAATGGCCGCTGGGCACGATGTTGCGCTGGTTCCGGGCGAAGAAGCGCTGTCCAAATATACATTTGCACAGGATTTTGGAGATGAATCCATGGATGACAATATTATGCCGCCAATCAGATGTGGGACGGGTTTTGACGTTCATAAGCTGGTAAAAGATGAAGAATTATGGCTGTGCGGTGTTCGGATTGACCATAGCCATGGTCTGTCCGGGCATAGCGACGCCGATGTCGCCCTGCACGCGGTGACCGACGCGATATTGGGCGCGATGGCGCTCGGCGACATTGGCGATCATTTCCCGCCGAGTGATGAACGCTGGCGCGGCGCATCGTCCGATCAATTTGCGGCTCATGCTATGCAATTGGCTCGGCAAGAAGGTTATGCCCTTGCCAATGCCGATGTGACGATTATCTGTGAAGCCCCGAAAATCGGACGCCATAGGACCGCAATGCGGGAAAAACTGGCGGCGATATTGGGTGTAGATGTTGCCGCAATTTCGGTGAAGGCCACAACGACCGAACGGCTTGGTTTTACGGGGCGCGAGGAAGGCATCGCGTCGCAGGCCGTCGCAACCCTTTATAAAGCAGGTTGATGGACGTGGAGGTGATATTCCCAGCCCTAATTTCCGACCTAGCGCAAAGGGTCGTTGCGGAAAATGCCCGGCTCGGCCGAAAGATCGCAACCGCAGAAAGCTGCACCGGCGGACTGGTGAGCGCGGCGCTCACCGAGGTGGCCGGTAGCAGCGCCGTCTTCGAATATGGTTTTGCCACCTATGCCAATGCAGCCAAAAGCGCATTATTGGGGGTTGATCCGGCGATATTGGAATCATTCGGCGCCGTGTCGATAGAAACCGTGCGCGCTATGGCGGTTGGCGCGGTCCGTGTCAGCGGCGCGGACGCAGCGGTCGCGATTAGCGGGATCGCAGGTCCGGGCGGCGGATCATCGGCAAAACCCGTTGGCACGGTAGTGTTCGCACTGGCCCAAAAGGGGCAGCTTGAAAAAGACGTGACCGCAATCAGGAAAGATTTTGGGAGCGACCGTTCCCGTGCGGCAATCAGGGGCGCTGCGGCCGCCTATGCTTTGGAATTATTATTGCCGCCCGCTGCGTAAAGCTGATCCGCGCGCGCGATGAATGCACCAGTCATTTTGCGCAATGCGCTATCGAAAAACTGCCCTGCCATGGCTTCAAACAGCGCGTTGCGGAACGAGAAATCGACGCTAAAATCCACAACAGAACCGCCGCCGGGCAAATCTTCAAATATCCATTGATTATGCAGATGCTTCATTGGGCCATCCAGATAATCGACAATGATAGACGATTTAGGTACCTTCATAACCCGAGATGTAAATGTTTCTTTTAATGACTTAAACCCGACGATCATATCCGCCAGCAATTCATTATGATTTTCCTGCCTCACCCGTATCGCGCTGACCCATGGGAGAAATTGCGGGTAACTGCGCACGTCAGCGACCAGATCATACATTTGCGCGGCGCTATGCGGCAATTCGCGGCGTTCGTGATGGCTTGGCATAATCGGGCGGCTACTTTACGATTTTGCGGCCTTGGCCAGCTTCGCTTCGCGGGCGGCGCGCATCTGGGCGAAATCCTCGCCCGCGTGGTAACTGGAGCGAGTCAACGGGCTGGAGGCAACTTGCAGAAACCCCTTTGCGCGGGCAATTGCTGCATAGGCGTCAAAAGCCTGAGGCGTTACAAAATCGATGACTTTCGTATGGCGCGGCGTGGGCTGCAGATATTGCCCCATAGTCAGGAAATCGATATCCGCGCTGCGCATGTCGTCCATGACCTGATGCACCTCCATACGCTCCTCACCCAGCCCCAGCATGATACCGGATTTGGTGAAGATAGATGGGTCATGCCGCTTCACATTTTCCAGCAGCCTGATGGATGCATAATAACGGGCGCCAGGACGAATGGTTGGATATAGCCGCGGCACGGTTTCCAGATTGTGATTATAGACATCGGGGCGTGCGGTCACGATAGCCTCCACCGCGGCTTCGGCCTTGTTGCGGAAATCCGGCGTCAATATCTCGATGGTCGTGTCCGGCGTGTTGCGGCGCAGCGCCTCGATCACCTTCACAAATTGGCTCGCCCCGCCATCGGGCAGGTCATCGCGGTCAACCGATGTGATGACAATATGCTCCAGCCCCAATTTAGCGGCAGCAACGGCAACATGTTCCGGTTCCAACGGATCAACCATTTTCGGCATACCGGTTTTGACGTTACAAAAGGCGCAGGCTCTGGTGCATACATCACCCAATATCATCACTGTCGCGTGTTTTTTGGTCCAGCATTCACCGATATTGGGACAGGCCGCCTCTTCGCAGACAGTGTTCAAGTTCAAGTCACGCATCAATTTGCGGGTTTCATTAAACCCCTGACTCGTTGGAGCCTTCACTCGAATCCAATCGGGCTTGCGCGTCCGAGGGGCGCGGGCATCATCCTTCGCTATGCGTGTTTGTTCGTTCATAAATAGCTCACATAACGCCGACTTGTTCGCTTGCCAATGGTTTGCGGGATGCTAATGCAGGCAGCAGACTTGCTCTATTTGGAATCCGGCCATGATCGTTGATACTTTAACCTCCCCGATTATTCTGTTTTTCGTGCTGGGATTTTTTGCGGCACTCATCAAATCCGACCTGTCTATTCCAGAAGCGTTCGGCAAGGCCATGTCCATTTATCTCATGGCCGCAATCGGTTTAAAAGGCGGCATAGAAGTAGCGGAAGCAGGTTTCAGCGCGCAATTGGCGTTAGCCGCTTTGGCGGGCTTGGGGCTCAGCTTCCTTTTGCCGGTACCCGCCTATTTCCTGCTCACTCGGTTCGGTAAATTAAAACCCGTCGATGCAGGCGCGGTTGCGGCGCATTATGGGTCGGTAAGCGTCGTAACATTTGTGACGGCGCAGGAGATATTTTCCGGGCGCGGTTTGGAACCGGCCGGATATATGGTGGCTATCATGGCGTTGATGGAAACGCCCGCGATTATCAGCGGTTTGTTGCTTCTGCACGGCAAGAAGGTTGAAACCCCCGGCGCACCAAAGCAAAGCACCGCCAAATTGATGCATGAGGTATTTTCCAACGGTTCGGTCATATTGCTTGTCGGTGCGTTTATTATCGGGATTATCGCAGGCAAAGACGGGTTTGCGCCGGTTAAACCGCTGTTCGACACGGGCTTTCGCGGCGTATTGTGCCTGTTCCTTCTGGATATGGGGTTGGTCGCGGCGCGGCGGCTTATTCAATCGCGAAAGTTAACACTGCCGCTCGTGATATTGGCTATATTGATGCCGGTGGCAAATGGTATGGTCGGTGCAGTTATCGGCGTCGCCATCGGCCTTGATCCGGGTTCTGCCGCGATATTGGCGGTATTGGCGGCCAGCGCGTCCTATATCGCCGTACCCGCAGCCATGCGGCTCGCGGTGCCAGAAGCCGATCCGGGCGTCTATCTTTCTATGTCGCTCGGCATCACATTTCCATTCAACATCATCTTTGGCATAACCCTATATGCTGCGATGGTGCAGATGATGATATAGAGGGACGGAGATAACATGGTTGATACAGTCGTTCGAAAACGAATTGAAATATTGGTCGACACGCCGTTGATGCCGATCATCATCAATATGATTAAATCTGCCGGTATCTCTGGATGGAGCGTGATCCATGTCGATTCAGGGGGCGGGCGTGACGGCGAATGGCAACATGATGATGTGACAGGAGCGGCGGCAAAATCGATTTTGCTGGCCATCGCTTCGGACGAAAAAGCGCAGGCGCTGATTGACCGCATAGAGCCAATATTGGAAACGCACCGATTGCTGCTCACCGTCGGAAATGTACAGGTAATAAGAGGGGATAAGTTTTAATGCCTGAATTTGCGCATTTGTTGCAAGGTTATAAAAGATTTCGCAGTGACGGTTATATCAAACAAAAAGGACGTTATGACGAGTTAGCAAATGAAGGGCAGGCCCCGCCCGTCATGGTCATTTCCTGTTGCGACAGCCGCGTCGATCCAGCAACAATATTTGACACTGTCCCCGGACAGGTTTTCGCGCTGCGCAATGTGGCCAATCTTGTCCCGCCTTATGAAACAGGCGGCGGCCGCCACGGCGCATCAGCGGCCATTGAATTTGGCGTGACGGGCCTGAATGTCCGTCATATTGTTGTCCTTGGCCACGGAAAATGCGGCGGGATTAGTGCGGCGCTCACCGGCGGTGATTTGGGGGAACCCGGCCCCAGCTTCATTGATGATTGGATGTCGATTATCGATGAAGCCCGTGACGCGGTTGTTGCATCATGTTGTGAGGATCCGCAACGAGCGCTCGAAATGGAATCGGTAAAAGTAAGCATTGCCAATTTACGGACCTTTCCCTTTATCGCAGAAAGGGAGCGAGCGGGGCAAATTAAATTGCACGGGGCATGGTTTGCGATAGCCGAGGGACGGCTCCATGTGCTCGATGAGGCCACTGGCCGCTTTGAACCACAAGAATGACCGATATGCCGCTGCCCCTTCCTGATTATTACGATGATCTAAACGCTTGCCTCGATCATATTGAAACTGTTCTCGCCGACGGCGTGACCAACCGCAAAGCGCCGGCGCATCATCCGGTCGTCGCCAGTCTCACGCATGACGGTGCACCGACGCAGCGGGTGATGATCCTGCGCGAAATAGATTGGCAAGCGCAGCGGATGCGTTTCCATACCGATAGGCGGAGCGCCAAGGTTGGGCAGGTCGACAGCCGACAAGAAATGTCTGTTTTGATATATGACGAAGCGGCAAAGCTGCAGCTGCGCTTTGAGGGCACAGGAAGGACCGATATTGCATCAAATGCGGATGAGGCATGGACGCGGTCAACGGCCTTTGCCCGGCGATGCTACATGGCCGAGGCTGCGCCAGGGAGCGCCAGCGCATCGCCAACATCAGGCCTGCCTTCCTGGATAGAAGGCAAGCAACCGGATGAAGCGCAACTAACCGATGCCCGCGATAATTTTGCGGTCCTATATTTTGCCTTTGACCGGATCGACTGGCTCTATCTCGCCAATGCGGGGCATCGGCGCGCGCAGTTTATTTTTGATCCTGTTGCCCAAGGTTGGTCGGGACAATGGGTGGTGCCATAGCGACGTAAATTTGACATCGGTGCCCATTATGGTAGCCCGCGGCGATGCAAACAGGAACCTTGATCAGCCTCGCCTTATATTTCCTCCTGATGATCGCTATAGGTCTTTACGCTTGGCGTAAATCGACCGGCAATAGTGAGGAATATATGCTGGGCGGGCGGCAATTGTCACCGGCGGTTGCGGCGCTGTCTGCCGGGGCGTCGGACATGTCGGGTTGGCTTTTGCTTGGTCTTCCAGGCGCATTATATGCCACGGGGCTTGTTGAGGCCTGGATTGGCATTGGCTTGTTTGTCGGCGCACTGGCCAATTGGATTGTCGTTGCTCCGCGTCTTCGCGAACAAACCGAAAGCTATGGCAATTCGCTTACGATACCAGAATTTTTGGCTAATCGCTTCCCCGATCAGGCAACGGCACTGCGCGTAACATCGGCTATAATCATCGTCCTATTTTTCTCGGTCTATACCGCTGCCGGACTTGTCGGTGGCGGTAAGTTATTTGTCAGCAGCTTTGCCAGCCTGTTCGATATTACGAGCATCAGCGACTATATGCTCGGCATCTATATTACCGGCGGAGTCGTTGTAGCCTACACTATGTTTGGCGGATTTCTGGCCGTATCGCTGACCGATTTTGTGCAGGGATGCATCATGGTTGTGGCATTGGTGTTAATGCCCGCCGTGATCTTATATGACGATGGCGGTTGGACGGCGGCCAGCACAACGTTAACCGCCATTGATCCAGAATATTTGAGCCTGACAAAAGGGCTGACCTTTCTGGGTTTTGTGTCGGCGGTGACGTGGGGCCTTGGCTATTTTGGGCAGCCGCATATTATTGTGCGCTTTATGGCGCTGCGCAGTGTGAAGGATGTCCCTACTGCGCGTAATATCGGCATGATCTGGATGGGGATCGCATTGCTTGGCGCTATCGGTGTCGGCATATTGGGCCGTGCCTATGTCGAGCAAAATGGAATGCAGCTTGACGATGCAGAAACAATTTTCATCCTGCTTGCCAATTTGCTATTTCATCCCTTGATTACTGGCTTCCTGCTCGCGGCGCTGCTTGCCGCTATTATGAGCACGATAAGCTCTCAGCTATTGGTTGCGAGCAGCTCGCTAACCGAAGATTTTTACCGCCTGTTCCTGCGTAAAGGCGCGAGCGAGCGGGAAATGGTCACTGTTGGACGGCTATGCGTCTTGGCCGTTGCAATAATAGCAGCGGTGATCGCAGCCGATCCGGAAAGCGAAGTGCTAGGGCTGGTGTCCAACGCCTGGGCCGGTTTTGGCGCCGCATTTGGTCCATTGATTATCTTGGCATTGACATGGAAGCGGATGACCGGTGCCGGAGCGGTTGCCGGCCTTGTGACTGGCGCGGGCGTCGTTGCGCTGTGGATCGCCATCGGTTGGAGCAGCAGCCTTTATGAAATTGTCCCCGGTTTCGCAGCAGCGATGGCAGCAATTATTGGGGTGAGCCTGCTTACTTCCCGAGACTAACCGAAGGCCTCATAGCCAACGCGTTTTCTTAACGATTGCCTGCTATTAAGGTGCCCGATTAAGAAAATGAAAGAGCGTTTGTGGCATATTTAGATCAAGATGTGCGCGGTTATGAATGGGAGGAAACGGCTGTTCCACCCAAAAACATGCTCTTATGGAACTTCATTGGGTTTCTGTTCTTATTCCTGTTTGCAGCACCTTTCATTGTTGGCATCTCTTTTTCGGATACTTATATGCTGAAAGGCGATAATGAATTTTTTGACGATGATGTTTTGTTTGTCGCCGTTGGAATCGGAGTGGCAGCAGGAATTATATCGGCGGCTTTGGTCAGCGGATTGATCAATAGAATCGCGGTTGGGTTCGTTGTAACCCTGCTCTGCTTTGGATTTATTTCGCTGTGGTCCATTGGTGTAGTTGGGACATACCGTGAGTATCAGGCATTTCGCCCCCTGGGCTCAATCTTTGCAATGGAAGAATTTCGTATATCCGATCTGGATCGCAGCGGCCGAGGAGGACATTACGCCATCGTAAGTTCAAAAGATTTCTATAAAACGCCACGTATCCAAATTAACGCCGGTGTATATGAATTCCTACTGCCCAGAAAAGCTAAAGTCGGGGCAAGCGGCAACAGGCATTATTACGATACAGGTTACTGCGTAAACTTACAAGTTGAGCGCAACGACAGTGCCGCCCGAATCCATTTCAAGGGTGAAATCAAAGCAGAGCATGTTAAGCCCTGCCCCATATCTATTGCCAGCGCCAGCCCACTTCGCACCGCAAAGCCATAATTACGTTTTCCACTTCACCAGCTTCAGCTTTGCCAATTTATCTTTTGCAATATGCGGTTTGCGGATTTCATCAAATGTGGGCGTGCCTTGCAGAAGGCCGACATTGAGTTTCGCGTCCAAAAGCACGCATTCGCCATCGGCGGTTTCAACGTCATAAACCAATTCCGCCGATTTCGTGCCGCTCGCCATTTGCGCTGTTACCTGATGCTTACCTGGTTCGACGTCGAGCATCAGGAAATATTTGGACCGAATTTGACTATTCATCGCGCCGTCAATCGTGATGTTCATCCCTTGCTGACCGCCCACAAAGCCGTCACGCATGACATAAATTCGCGACAGTCCAGGCCTGACTTGAAAATTCCGCGCTTCTTCGGTTGAAGCCGCGTCAGCCAGTTCGCCCGACTTATTCCGCATCAAAATGACCACGACAAAGATGATCAGCGGTATCAGCAACACCATACCAAACAACGGATATTGCAGCCCTAAATAAATTCCGACCAGTAAAGCCAGGCCAAAAAATATCACATTTTTATTCGTCATCTTCATTGCAAAACTCCTTTGCTCTTCGGCCGGGGTTGGACAGAGATTTACCTTGTCATCTTTTTATACGTGGTCCGGCTAGGCCGCGTTGCCTCTTCACCCAATCTTTCAATCTTGTCTTCTTCATAGCTTTCAAAATTGCCTTCAAACCATTCGACATGGCTATCACCCTCAAAGGCCAAAATATGGGTTGCCAGGCGGTCAAGGAAGAAGCGGTCATGCGAAATTACCACGGCGCATCCTGCAAAGCTTTCCAGCGCCTCTTCCAGCGCCGACAGCGTTTCCACATCCAAATCGTTGGTCGGTTCGTCAAGCAGCAGCACATTGCCGCCTTGCTTCAGCATTTTTGCCATATGCACGCGGTTGCGTTCGCCACCAGACAGCTGGCCGACTTTTTTCTGCTGATCGGTTCCTTTGAAATTAAACGCGCCAACATAGGCGCGGGTTGGCATTTCATGTTTTCCAACCTTCATGAAATCAGCGCCATCGGAAATTTCTTCCCACACATTTTTGTTGGCGTCCAAGTCATCGCGGCTTTGATCCACGAATCCCAATTTGACGGTATCGCCAATATCTACCTCACCGCTGTCGGGGGTTTCCTGCCCTGTGATCAGCTTGAACAATGTGGATTTACCCGCGCCATTGGGACCAATGACACCAACAATACCGCCCTGCGGAATGGTGAAAGACAGATTTTCAAACAGCAGCTTGTCGCCGTATGCTTTGCTGACATTTTTTACTTCAATCACTTTGCTGCCCAGCCGTTCGGGGGTTTGGATGACGATCTGTGCCTTGCCCGGTGCCCGGTTTTCCTGAGCCTCGATCAACTGGTCAAAGCTTTTAATTCGGGCCTTCGATTTGGTTTGCCGCGCCTTTGGACTTTGCCGTATCCACTCCAGCTCATCTTTAATCGCCTTTTGGCGGCCGCTATCTTCGCGTGCTTCTTGTTCCAGGCGCTTGGCTTTCTTTTCCAGATAGGTCGAATAATTGCCTTCATAAACGAAATAGCGCCCGCGATCGAGTTCGAGTATCCAGCTGACTACGTTATCAAGGAAATAGCGGTCGTGAGTTACGAGGATCACATTGCCCTTATAATCCGACAGATGCTTTTCCAGCCACGCTACACTCTCCGCATCCAAATGGTTGGTCGGTTCGTCGAGCAGCAATATGTCAGGTTTTTCCAGCAGTAAGCGGGTCAGCGCAACACGGCGCTTTTCACCGCCGGATAAATTGGTGACAGCGCTGTCGCCAGGCGGGCAGCGCAGTGCCTCCATCGCCAATTCCAAATGGCTGTCCAGCGACCATCCATCAACCGCGTCGATTTTTTCCTGCAGCGTGCCCATTTCCTCCATCAGCGCGTCGAAATCGGCATCTTCGGGCGGATCACCCATCAGCATCGATATTTCATTAAACCGGTCGATCATGTCGGCGACGGGCCGCACGCCGTCCATAACATTTTCCTTAACGGTCTTGCTTTCGTCCAGCTGCGGTTCCTGTGCCAGATAGCCCACTTTGATATTTTCGCCGGGCCATGCCTCACCGGTAAATTCGGTATCGATTCCGGCCATAATCTTCATCAGCGTCGATTTACCGGTGCCATTGGGTCCCACGATACCGATTTTGGCATCAGGGTAAAATTGCAGGTTAATACTACTGAGCACCGGCTTGCTCGCGCCGGGGAAGGTTTTGCTCATATTTTTCATTACAAAACTATATTGGGCGGCCATGTTGGTTCCTTGCTGAAATGGGGCGGCAAATATTCCGCCAACTGTTCGGGATATGGCAAAGCCCCTAGCGTCAGGGAGCTGCACTCGCAAGTTTTGCTTTTGGACATCATTGCAATTGCCACTTTTGGCGATAATGTCCCACGAATGAGATATACAAAATTGACATTCGCCTGCGCGCTTGCGCTGTCCTCTGCCCTAACCGCGCCGGCATTTGCGGACCCGGTTCAAGATGCGTTGAAAAATGATGAGGTGGCATGGGATATCGTCGAAGGTTTAACCACAGAGATTGGACCGCGTCAGGCCGGAACCGCGGCAGAGGCCCGGGCGCGGACATGGTCAGTGGCGAAGCTTAAAATGCTGGGATTGGACAATGTTCGGATCGAAGAATATCAAATGCCCACATGGGTGCGCGGAACGGAAGTAGCAGAAGTCGTCTCACCCTTCCCGCAAAAACTGGCCATCACTGCGCTTGGCAATAGCGGCAGTACACCGGATACCGGATTGACCGCGCAAGTCGTCTATTTTGACAATTTGGCCGCTTTGCAGGCCGCCGATGATAGGCAATTGAAGGGCAAGATCGCGTTTGTAAATCATGCAATGCAGCGCACGCAGGATGGCAGCAGCTACGGCGCATTTGGCGGAGCGCGTTTCATTGGTCCCAATATCGCGGCAAAAAAAGGCGCAGCAGCGATCGTGATCCGTTCGGCAGGCACCGATTACCACCGTAACCCGCATACCGGGAATACCAATTTCGAAGCCGGTGTAACTCCGATTCCTGCAGGTGCACTATCCCTGCCCGATGCGGAAAATCTGCAACGCATGATTGCGCGCGGCAAACCTATTGAGTTGAAATTGGTAATGACGCCCCGAAATATCGGGATGCAAACATCTGGCAATGTCATCGCCGAGGTAAAGGGCAGCAGCAATTTGCCGCCTATCGTTATCGCTTGTCACCTTGACAGTTGGGATTTGGGGACCGGTGCTTTCGATGACGCGGCGGGTTGCGGGATCATTACCGCCGCTGCCTTGATAGTTAAAAAGGCGGGTCAGCCCAAACGCACCATCAGGTTGCTTTGGGCCGGTGCAGAGGAAGTGGGCATTTGGGGCGGCAAATCTTATGGTGAAAAATATAAGAATGAACCGCACGGACTCGCCATGGAATCGGATTTTGGCGCCGACCGGGTGTGGCGTGTCGATTTCAAATTGCCCGAAAACGCCGGTCAGCTTGCAGGTGATATAGCCAGCGCTCTGTCTCCGCTTGGGATATCGCGGGGCACACAGGCAGCAGGCGGCGGCGCAGATGTCGGGCCAATCATTGACGCGCAAAATTTGGCCATCATTGATTTGCAACAGGATGGCACCCGTTACTTTGATTTGCACCACACGCCGGATGATACGCTGGACAAGGTGGACAAGGCGCAGCTCCGGCAAAATGTTGCTGCATGGACCGCGGTTTTGATGAAAGTTGCGAATTATGAAGGCAGCTTGGCCTTAGAGCCAAAACCATGAGATATGCGGCCTTCACCTTGGCATTGGCGCTTACCGCTTGTTCCGATGAGGGCGCTAACCTTGAACCCACATCATCAAGCGCGGAGATAGAGGCCGAGGCCAATAGTATCGAGCAGGCTGCTGCAAAGGCAGCAGCTTTAGTAGAAGCCGACGCCAATGCAGAAATAACCGCGCAAGAAATTTCCGAGCAAAAGGATGCACAATCGGCACCGGCGTTGGAGAAAACCGCCTCAGACGGACAATAAGTCGGTATCATTGGGAAAATGGTCGGGGAGACAGGATTCGAACCTGCGACCCTCTGGTCCCAAACCAGATGCGCTACCAGGCTGCGCTACTCCCCGACTTGGAAGCTCCCCTAATGCGGAGAATTGATAAAGGCAAAACAAAATCGCCTTAACTGGTAATTTTTTATCCAAACGGGTCAATTAGACCTAATGGAGCGTTGGTGGGCCCGGAGGGACTCGAACCCCCGACCTAGCCGTTATGAGCGGCCAGCTCTAACCAACTGAGCTACAGGCCCGGTAACCAATGCTACCGAGCAGCGCCGATAGCGGAAGCCATTGGCCAATGGCAAGTGACAATGTGAATCTAAATCCAAATTGCCGCAATTAACCAAAAAAAGCTTCCTTTATTTCGCGCACCGAAATGGGTGCCACACCGTTTTTGTCCAGATGTGCAAATATGCCGTTCCACCATTGGTAGAAAATTTCCAGATCCGCTTCATTCCTCACATAATTCGTATGTCCCGGCTGCAAAGAGGGAGAATGAAACGAAAAGTTCAATATCGGCACTCCATCTTGCAAAGCGCAATCAATGCCCTCAATCGCCTTGGTCAGCGGTATGCCCTCGGGCGTTAACGCGATGCGCTCTAGCATACCTGTGCGAGCCATAATTGAACGGGAGGTTTTGGAGGACAGCATGTCCCGAAATACAGACACGCCCATCTTGCGCAAAATACCCCGAAACACGGTTGTGATGGGCAACTCCATCAATTCGCTACGCTGTATCCAATAAGGCGATAAGGGATAATCAAAATAATCAGGACCGCCTTGGGATGAATAATCAAAATGAGATCTGACCGACGTATCTATGCAGATACCCAGCTCCCTTAAAATATCCGCTGTTGCATCGCCCGCACCATAGCGCCCTGCACGGTAAATATCGGGCTTTATTCGAAAATTTTCGGTTATTGTCTCATGCAAGACTGACAATTTTTGCCGTTCCAGGGCTGGCTCCAAATTACAGGCATAGCTGTTATCCCGGTTGACTATTTCGTCGAACGGTGGATTTACCCAAGGGTGCAATTGTACCCCAATATCAGCGCGGCCATCATGGGCATAACCGCCCAACAGCTCAATCGCCCTTGGATCATTGGCCACTGGATAATCGATCAAATAAGCTGGTTTAACCCGGTGAGACTCGCACATTTGCTGAAATCGGGAAATAGCGACTACATGTTCGGTACCATGCGCACTGCGCGAAAAGGGTGCGTCCCAATCAAACTCCTCTTCGGTATCCACAGTGATCAGGAATCGAGGGCCGCCCAATTTGTTCGTATCGACAAATTGAGGGTGGGCCATGACTTTGGGAACTGCGTTCATCGCAAAATGCCCCCATTGCCAAACATGATTAGTCCTTTTCTTTGCCCCTAAATTGCAGGTCCGTTTCAAGACCAGCTGGCAGCATCAATAGCAGGCTTTTCTTTTGAAAGCGTAAATCACCATCCACATTTCGTGCAAGGTTGCGCACAAGCCGCAATGAGAAGCCAAGCCCCAGCAAAGGCGCGCTTTGATTGTCGTCTTGCTCAGATGGAATAGAGCCGAGCAGCTCCTCTTCGCTAAGCTCTTGTAATTTCAGTGGCAGTGAAAGCGTGAATTTGTTGACGATATGATGGCCGCGCTCGGTGTAAAAACGGCCGGACAATTCCTCGCCCGCTTCACAACCGATCATAATCGCAGACAAAAGCCTCGAAAAAAGGCGTTCGGCCAAATTGCTATCAATTGCAAATGGCCGCACAGGGTCGGCTTTCGCAAGGTTTAACGTTACCGATAATGTTTCGCTTAAACCGTGCAACCGCTCAGCTAACCGGTGGGCAAGCCATCCGCATTCGGTCACGCCAGAGCCGGCGTCATAACGACCTGATTCGATTTTCGCGGCCATGGCCAAATCATCAAAGCCAGACAGTAGCCGCTTTGCATCCTGCACAATATCATGCGCCAAATGGCGATATTCCGCCGATACCGGGCCAAACAACTGCTGTTCGATAATTTCAGAGAAACCGATAATCGCACCCAGTGGCGTGCGCAGTTCGTGCACCAATTGCTGTAATTGCTCACCCTGCTTCGCAGGTGCCTGTATTTGCGGGCTTTCGGCAACATTGGGGCGGCGCAATATGCCGCGATAGCCGCAAAAACGGCCACTTATATTATCAAAAAATGGCGTTGCCGTGATTCGCCATTCACCTTCGATAGCGGGCCCTCCGCAAAGCCGCATACGTGCATTTTCAAGCGGCATTCTCTGCCGAAATGCAGCGGCCCCATAGGCATCTGGCCCAGGGCTATCGTCAAACGCGGGTTCAGCAATGCCAATGCCGACAATCGCACCGCGCGGCGCGCCTTCTACCCAGCAAAACGTGCCCATATCATCCGTTTCAAAACGGATTTCTGTTATCTCACCCTCACTCTCAGCGATACGCGGAGGTGCAGCAATGGGCGCATTCCCGCTGGCCTTTTCCTCCCTGTCTTTACGCAGGCGTTCGATCCTCTCAACGATTTCGCCGATCCGCACTTTTTCTGTGCTGCCTGAGACAATCGAAGCTTTTGCAGCTGTGTCAATAATTGGAGAATCGAGCGAATGTGGCTGACTTTCTTCGGCCGCTGGCCTTGGTAAGGCAAAGTCGGCCGACGACCAATAACGCAAAGCCCGCATTGTTTTTGGGCCTAGATCCTTGCGGTTCCTTAAAAAACCGCGAGCACGTATCGGAAGGTTCGGGATGATCGCCGCCCATTCTTCATCGGATAAATTTGCGCCCGCAACGGCAGCAGACGCGACAGGAGCCAAATCAGCGGATAAAAGCTGCACCAGCGGCGCAGATTTGATCCGGCCTGATAACGATTTAACGCTCGCCAATCGGTCTTCCATTTTTGTGTGAGGAAGCAACCGGCGGGCCTGCTGCAAACCCGATATAATCGAATCTTGCGGGAAGTGCCGAGGGTTTTGAGACAAAATATCAATCAGTTGCCGCCACCTTGTCGCAACACTTATGCTATCATTCGCAGCATGACTTAAACTTGTTTGAAGGCGGTCATCAAAGCGCAACTTTACATTCTTCCCTGTGATTCAGATTTTATTTATCACCTTCAATAACCGGATTACTGGCCAGTCGATAGGGGGGAATTGACCGCGTCACACTATGGGACAATTGCATTTTGATATAATATAATTATAACCAGACGCAAATTTCATCAGGGAAATAACAACATCATGCCGAATTTGAACTTGGATCCGATAGATTTGAAGCTTTTGAAAGAGCTGCAGGCGGATGGACGCGTTACCAATGTAGATCTGGCCACTAAAGTGGGACTAACCGCTCCGCCTTGTCTGCGCAGGATGCGGACGTTGGAACAGTCAGGCGTGATAAAATCCTACCATGCCCATATCGATCCTGCGGCACTTGGGTACACCATCACCGTTTTCGCAATGGTCAGTTTGAAAAGTCAGGCTGAAGAAGATTTGAAAGCGTTCGAAGACCATGTCCGCGCGCTTCCCGATGTGCGCGAATGTCACATGCTGAACGGAGAAATAGATTTCATTTTGAAGATATTGGCCCGCGATCTTCAGTCATTTCAAGAGCTTTTGACATCGGAATTAACCTCTGCGCCAAATGTCAGCAGCGTCAAAACATCCCTCACCATCCGCACCGCCAAGGATGAGCCGGGGGTTCCGGTTCCCGATAGCATGTAAGAGCAGGTCACAATAAAGGGAGCAATAAATACCGCCCCCTTCATTGTCAGTATAGCGGCCTATTTAGCCGGCTGCGCTGGCCATTTGCTGATCAATATAAATCATCCAATATTCAGCCATTTCTTTGCGTTTTGCATCGGTCAGGCCCGCCAGTGTGGCCTTTGCCCCTGCCCAATCACCTTGTTTTGCCTTTGCCATTCCAAGACGCATCGTAACCCGAGCGGTTCGGTCTGCACCGTCCTTGTCATTGATATTGGCTTTCGTAAGAGCTAGCTCATACAGGCTTTGCGCGGTCGCATATTTGCCCTGACTGAAAAAGGCATCGGCGGTGAGCGCTATCTTATTTCCCGAAGAGCTCGCCCGCGCCTCAGCCTCGGTGGAGGCAAGGGTGCGGATATCTTCATCGGCCACACTTGCCGCTGTCTTGTAACTATCGCTGATGCCCGGATCGCTTTGTTGGATATTACCAGCAGCAATCCCTTCATCCAACACGGCCTTAACCTCAACCGGATACCGAATCGCGCCGATTGACTCTACATATAGCGCATATTCCAGTGGATATTTCATCGCCTTATTCTCGCGCATTAAACGCATGATGTCCAATGTCTGCGCTTCATTCAAATTGGCAGAGCGCATATACAGGTTCAACGCATCGCGCCAATTGCTGGCATCGGGTTGAACCTTAATCAGCATTTTCATCCATTTATTTATGGCTGCATTGTCCTGCATATTCAGTGCGTAATTTGCCGCTTGCTTCAAATAATTCGGCGGTACCGCCTGACCAGCGGCGGTTTTTGCGTCTATCCCGCGTTGAATCCATGCGGTAGCTTCAGCATATTTCTTTTGCTGCCCCAATGTCGTCGCGATCAACGATTCAATATCGGATTTGCGATAGCCAGCTTCATAAGCCCCGATTAGTTTGGGTTCAGCCGCAGCAAAATCTTTTGCATCATAATGCGCAGCCGCCAGCTCAAAATATATTGATTGCTTGGTTTCCGCCGGGGTGAAATTCGATGCGACCAACAATTCATAACCTTCTTGACGAAGCGCGGCATCATTTGTTTTTGCGGCCAATTGAACGGCAAAAATGCCAGCTTGATATTTATCATCATCATTCTTTATCGCAGCTTTTGCTGCGGGCCATGCTGCCTTTGCCTCTTCAAATTTATTGTCGACAAAGGGATTGACCGCCGGGGCATAAGCAGTGCGAAACTCGGGCGACAATTGGGGGCCGCTGCTGGCGTTCTTCGCGGCCTCGTCTTTCTTTTTGTCCTTTTTTGCGTAAGCGGCGGGCGTGATAGCCAATGTGCCAATCATAAACGCAAGGGCAAATTTCGAAACTGACTTCATTCAATTCTCTCCGTAATAGTGGGAAGGCTCTTTCCAACAAACATAACGCATGATCCGCCAGAAAGCATCATAGATAAATTTCTATGCTCACCGATCTATGGCATTAAGGATGAATTGAGCTTGAATGAACAAATTACCAGCGGCAAACAAGCAAAAAGGATGCGTAAATGGAAACTCTTACGAAAGCCGCAGTTGTTATCGGGTCATCGGGCGGTATTGGCGCGGCATTTGTTCGGCAATTGCAGGCAAGCGGCGCCTATGACGAAGTGATTGGGCTAAACCGTGCGAACGGGTTCGACTTAACCGATGAAGCAAGCATCGCCCAGGCAGCAGCAGTGTTGAAGGGTCGCAGCTTGGAGCCTGATATGGTGATCGTCGCAAGCGGTGTGTTGCACCGCGGTGATCGCGGGCCGGAGAAGAGTCTGCGTGAATTGGATGTCGGATGGATGACGGAAAATTATAAAATCAACGCCATCGGTCCGGCATTGGTTGCGAAGCATTTCCTACCGCTCATGCCCCGCAAGCAGCGCGGCGTTTTTGCGGCATTATCGGCGCGTGTCGGCAGCATTTCCGACAATAGGCTGGGCGGATGGCACGGTTATCGCGCGTCAAAGGCGGCGCTGAATATGCTGATCCGTAACCTGTCGATTGAATGGCAGAGGAAAACCCCGGAAGCCATCATCACGGCCCTTCACCCTGGCACGGTGCAAACACCGCTTAGCGAGCCATTCGGCGGCGGGCATAATGCGCCTGACCGTTTTACCCCGGATGATTCGGCGTCGCGGATGTTGCAGGTTCTAAACAGCTTGAGTGCGGAGCAATCAGGACGCATTTTTGCCTATGACGGACAAGAAATAATGCCCTGATCGTTATTCAGGCCCGAATCTGTGGATAAGCTGTAGAAAAGCGCTATTTCGCTGTGCAGTTGCCTAGGCATTTGCGGGTATTTCCGCTAGGCTCAAGCCAATTTGAAAATTGAAGGAAAAACAGCGCGTGAGCGACGAAAATAACAGCAGCGATCCGTCCGATATTGCCCCCGTTGATATCGTCGACGAAATGAAGTCAAGTTATCTTGATTACGCAATGTCCGTTATTGTCTCGCGCGCTTTGCCCGATGTCCGCGATGGATTGAAACCAGTGCATCGGCGCATATTATTCGCCAGCAAGGAAGGCGGATTTGTTGCCGGGCGCCCTTACCGCAAATCGGCAAAAATCGTGGGCGACGTGATGGGTAATTATCACCCGCATGGTGACAGCGCCATTTATGATGCCCTTGCGCGCATGACGCAGGATTGGTCGATGCGGGTGCCGTTGATTGATGGTCAAGGTAACTTTGGATCGATGGATCCCGATCCACCCGCTTCGATGCGCTATACCGAAGCGCGCCTTGCCAAGGTGGCGAACAGCCTGCTCGACGATTTGGATAAAAATACTGTTGATTTTCAACCCAACTATGATGGTAGCTTGGACGAGCCTCAGGTTCTGCCTGCGCGTTTTCCGAATTTGCTGGTCAATGGTGCGGGCGGTATCGCGGTCGGCATGGCCACAAATATCCCGCCCCATAATTTGGGAGAGGTTATCGCGGCAGCACTCGCCTTTATCGACAATCCAGCGATCACGATTGATGAATTGATCGAAATCATCCCTGCGCCTGATTTTCCGACCGGCCCCCTGATTATGGGACAAGGCGGTGCCCGAAATGCTTACCGCGATGGTAAAGGGTCTATCATGATGCGCGCCCGCCATGAAATAGAGGAAGGTCGCGGCGATCGGCGCTCTATCGTTCTGACTTCAATCCCGTTCCAAGTCGGCAAGTCAGGACTGGTCGAAAAAATAGCCGAAGCGGCCAAGGAAAAGCGGATTGAGGGCGTTTCCGATATTCGCGACGAATCGAGCCGTAAAGGCGTGCGGGTCGTGATCGACCTGAAACGAGATGCGACCCCGGATGTAGTTTTGAACCAACTATGGCGCCATACGCCTGCGCAATCCAGCTTCCCGGCCAATATGCTGGCCATTCGCGGCGGGCGGCCAGAGGTAATGAACCTTCGCGATATTATCGAGGCTTTTGTCAGCTTCCGTGAAGAAGTCATCACCCGGCGGACCAAATATGAGCTGGCAAAGGCGCGTGACCGTGCACATATTTTGCTCGGTCTGGTTGTTGCGGTCAGCAATCTGGACGAGGTCGTCCGTATCATTCGCGGGTCATCCAGCCCCGCTGAGGCGCGGGCGGCATTGCTGGCCAGAGAATGGCCAATCGCCGAAATTGCACCCTATATCAAATTGGTCGAAGCGGTTGAGACGGAAATTAGCGGCGATAATTATAAACTGTCCGACGTTCAGGTTCGGGCGATATTGGAGCTGCGCCTACACCGGTTAACGGCGCTGGGCCGTGATGAAATTGGCAAGGAATTAAAGGGACTTGCTGACGATATTGCAGAATATTTGGCAATATTGGGAGACCGTGTCAAATTATACGCCGTCATGCGCGGGGAATTAGAGGCGATCCGCGACGAATTTGCGACGCCGCGTTTATGCGAAATTACCGCAAGCTGGGACGGGGTCGATGATGAAGACCTGATGGAGCGCGAGGAAATGGTCGTGACCGTCACCCATGGCGGCTATATCAAACGGACACCGCTCGCCACTTTCCGGGCGCAAGCGCGCGGCGGTAAGGGCCGGGCCGGGATGGCGACGAAGGACGAAGATGTCGTCATTGAAATGTTTGTCACCTCAACCCATACGCCGGTGCTATTTTTCTCCAATACCGGCCGTGTATATCGCATGAAGGTGTGGAAACTGCCCGAAGGCGCGCCGCAAACAAAGGGGCGTCCGATGGTCAACCTTTTGCCCTTGGGCGAGGATGAATTCATCACCAACGTATTGCCCCTGCCCGAAGATGAGGCGGAATGGGCAAATCTCAACATCGTCTTTGCTACGGCAAAAGGGATGGTTCGCCGCAATAATATGGATGCGTTTACCAATGTCCCCGGTAACGGTAAAATCGCAATGGGTTTCATCGAAGGCAGCGGCGACCGGTTAATCGGCGTAGAACTGCTTAACGAGGAAGACGACGTATTGCTGGCGAGCCGCAATGGTAAAGCCATTCGTTTTGCCGCTGCAGACGCACGGGAAACCAAGAGCCGCAGTGGCATTGGCGTGCGGGGTATGACTTTGAAAGGCGATGATGAGGTTATGTCGCTTTCGATCCTGAAAAAAGTCGGAACGCAGATGGAAGAACGAGAAGATTATCTTCGTTTTGCCCCTTGGAAAGCAGACAAAGAAGGGGAGCCAACGATGGCCGCCGACCGTTTTGCAGAATTGTCGGCAAAGGAGCAATTCATCCTGACCGTATGCGCCAATGGATATGGCAAAATGTCGAGCGCCTATGAGTATCGCCGCATTGGACGGGGCGGTCAGGGCGTCACCAATATCGACAATATCAAACGCAATGGGCCAGTTGTCGCCAGCTTCCCCGCTACGCAAGGCGATCAATTGATGCTGGTTACTGATCAGGCAAAGATGATTCGCCTGCCGCTCGAATCGCTCCGGGTGATTGGACGTGGAACTGCAGGAGTGCGCCTATTCAACGTCGCAGATAACGAACATGTTGTCAGCGCCGCGTTGATTGAAGAAAGTGACGAGGAAACCGATACTGTTGATGCGGCAACCGAAGAGGGTGCCCCGGAGCAGGAGCCGCATGATAGCCCCGAATGAATAGGTGACGAGGCGCCAGTAAAGCCCAGTAAACCGGATGGTCAAACCATGATGAGGTAAGGCGGCGTTCAGTTAAGCGTCATCAAAATGCCCGCGCTTTACCAATGTTTGCACTATGCCCGTCGCGATCAGCACCATGCCCAAATAGTATAGCAGCCAGATGACCCAGGCCATAGCCGGGAATTGGCCGCCCTGCCCCTCTCGCCAGAAGACAAGCAGGTCGGATGCCACGAACATCATCGCGCCTATGCCGACGCGGTAACGGGGAAAGTTGCTCATCCATGCCATTCCGGCCATGATTGATAGCGATACCGCGTAAATCGCCGTGATTGCACCTGCCAAAAGATACGCAATGATGGGCGTCAAAATCGCGACGACGACCCCTAAAGCCTGCTGGCTTACAACTGGCTTTACCCGCCGGTGCCTCGCATAGAGCGCTATCGCAAGCAAATGTGCGGCGGCAAAAATTGCTCCGCCGGCAGTAAGACTGAATTCCAAAACTCCGTCAGCCAGAGCGCATAGGCCGAGCACACCGGCGAGCATTGCAAATTCGCCATTATGGTGCCGCCGCAATGCATAGGGTACTAAGGCTCCGACCGATGCCATTTTCCAAATAACAGCAAATATCTCGGGAACATGCCACATCGCCGCGAGCGGGTAAGATAAACCAAATACCAAGCTTACCAATAACCAGGGGCGTTTATGCGCCAAATCTTCCTTCATAACCCTTCCCCCTCATCCCTGTTCTGCTGGCCCCAAGTCAGCCAATGTCATCGGTATTTGTTTTACCATTAAATCCGCCGTTAGCCCTGCACCAAATCGAACCGCGATGTCACCATGCAACCAAGCCGCACAGCAAGCCGCCCGGAAACCGCCGACGCCCTGCGCCATTATCCCGCAAATTATTCCGGTCAGGACATCGCCCGAACCCGCAGTCGCCAGCCATGGCGAGCTATGCGTGTTTATCGCAATCCGTCCATCCGGGGCAGCAATAACTGATTGCGGACCTTTTAACAAAATGACGGCTCCCGACCGCTGCGCCGCCGCAGTGACTGCATGAAGCCGGTCTGACAGGGATATATCAGGAAAGAGCCGCGCAAATTCGCCATCATGCGGCGTTAAAACAATCTGATCATGCAGGGCGGTAAATAAGGTTGCAGGGCTCTTCGCAAAGGCCGTGATCGCGTCCGCATCTATAACCATCAGCCGCCCCTGCCCCGCTAAAACCAGAACATCGGCCCGGCACCGTTCTCCAATGCCATAGGCCGGACCGATGGCAAGCGACGTCACACGGCTATCAATCGCATGCAAATCATCGCTTCGCTCAGCCAGCATGATGGCCGAAACATGCGCAGATTGTTCCTGCAAAGCTTCTTTTGCGCCCATTATGGTGACCAACCCTGCGCCCACGCTCAGTGCCGCCTGCGCCGACAGCCGCGATGCTCCGGTGCGCAGTGGCGGCCCGCTGAAAACCACCGCCCATCCGCGATCATATTTATTCCCCGATACGGATGGCGCTGTTATCTCAGGCTTACCGATGATATTATTTTGATCGAGGGACATAGCAAAAGGCATATCGGCTTTTGGCGCTTTTGACTGTTACTTGGCAAGTTTCTTTGTTAATCGCGCCTTCTATGAGCGATAATTATCAAGTGCATATCATCGGTGGCGGTCTTGCAGGCAGCGAGGCGGCATGGCAATTGGCAAAGCGCGGGATAAAGGTGCGCCTGTCCGAAATGCGCGGCGGCGGGGACATGACGCCTGCTCATCAAGGCGAAGGGCTCGCCGAATTGGTTTGCTCCAACAGCTTTCGCAGCGACGATGCAGAAAATAATGCTGTCGGCCTTATTCATCAGGAGATGCGCGATTTGGACTCGGTCATCATGGCTGCTGCTGAAATTGCGAAAGTCCCGGCTGGATCGGCCCTTGCCGTCGACCGAGATATTTTCTCGGCTTCGGTTGAAAATATACTGAATAGTAATGATAATATCCAGATCGTTCGGGAACGGATCGACAGATTGCCGGATGAGGGCCATGTTATTGTCTGCACCGGCCCGCTGACCGCGATGCAATTGGCCGACAGCATTATTGCGAAAACCGGACAAGACAGGCTCGCCTTTTTCGACGCCATTGCCCCGATCGTGTATTTTGACAGTATCGATATGGACACCGCCTGGTTCCAGTCGCGCTGGGACAAGGGCGATGGCAAGGATTATATCAACTGCCCCTTGGACGAAGCGCAATATCGGGAATTCCATCAAGGGCTGCTGGAAAGCGAGAAAGCAGATTTCAAAGAGTGGGAGAAAAATACTCCTTATTTTGAAGGCTGTATGCCGATTGAAGTCATGGCGTCACGCGGCCTAGATACATTACGTTTTGGTCCGATGAAACCGGTTGGGCTCACCAATCCTAAAACGGGCAAACGTGCTCATGCTGTCGTCCAATTGCGGCAGGATAATAAACAGGGCAGCCTTTGGAATATTGTCGGGTTTCAAACCAAGATGAAATATGGGGCCCAAATGGAGCTGCTGCGTAAAATCCCGGGGTTGGAGAAGGCGGAGTTTGCAAGGCTCGGCGGGTTGCACCGCAATACATTCATCCGTTCTCCCATACTGCTCGACCGGCAATTGAGGCTGAAATCAGCACCGCATATCCGTTTCGCGGGGCAGATTACCGGCTGCGAAGGATATGTTGAAAGCGCTGCCGTCGGATTGATGGCAGGCATAATGACGGCAGCAGAGTTGGCAGGCCAAAAAATAGAGCCGCCACCTGCTACCACCGCACTTGGCGCATTATTGTCGCATATCAACGGCGATGCCGCGCCGGAAGGCAAAGCGCATGATTATCAACCCATGAATGTCAATTTCGGCCTTTTTGCACCGCTTGAAGGACGTGTGCACAAAAAAGAACGCAAACAAGCGCTAACAACCCGGGCCCGGTCGGAATTGAATGCATGGAAAAATGCAAATGCGGCCATTATGTAGCGGCGCTGTTTAATCCAATAGGGCGGCCTATTGAACAGGACCAACCACTGCGCTCAACATCGGCATTTCGGCTTAGCTTGCTGCTTTGGCCGGGTCTGCGCAAATTCGGCTCGGGTCAGTTTTTGATCGCGGTTATTATCTGCCTTTGCGAAACGATCCGACGTTGCTGCCGCCCATTCTTCAAAAGTCAGCAGATTATTCCCGTCCTTGTCGAGCTTTTTGAAAGCTTTCGTCCTGCTACTCATCAATTCTATGCGCGTGATTATTTCATCACGGTTGCGATCATAGCGGTTAAAGCGTTGCTCCTCTCGGCTTGCTTTCGCGGCTTTTGGCGGTGTCGGTGGCGCGGGGCCGAACTGCGGCGCATTGCTTGCGGGGACTGGCAATACGTCACCGTCTTCATCGGCGGCGGGCGGCGGCGGCGGCGGTAATTCGATTTCCTGTTGAGCCTGTGTCTGCCAAAAAATGAGGCCACCGCCCGCCAATGCCAATGCAGCCAACCCTCCTGCCAAAAACCTATTCATCGCACTCTCCATCCACTAAGCGCTTATGTGCAATGAATTTTATCGCCCCGTCAAGGCATGCCATAGCAAAGCAAAGCCGGAAATATGATCGCCCGCTGACTTAGTCAGGATCGACAATGGACGCAGATGGCGCGGCAGTTTCATCTTGCTACTGTCCAATATCCATGCGGTGACTGCATCATGTTGCTGCTGATCCCGGCAATAATGCAGGCAATCGGCCAAAGCCCAGCGCGCGCCTGCTTCAATCAATTGGGTTTCATCATATGGCCCGCCGAATAATTTGGCATAGCCTTCAAACAGGCCAGTAGCCCGATGGGTCGCATGACGTCGCAGCGTCATTTCATCCCACTGCTCCGCCGCAATCAACTCCTCCCAGCCCGAAAGGATATTGAGCATAGCGTCATTTATCAGCGGCAGGTTCACGTCATTGAGTAGCGCGATTAACGGCTCCCCGCTTGGCCGCGCTTCTGCCTCCTTTCCGATAATGTCACGCCACCAAGCGAGGCGCATCTGACCGATTAAAGGTTCGCTTGTGCGTTCCAATATCTGCCCCAACCGTTCATCAAATAATAATAGCAGCGTCAGAGCGGCCTTGGCGTCACGCGGTGCATAGGCGACAGCAAGCCTTTTGGGAGGTTTTAGAGCATTTATGTCCAATTTCATTTGGCCCTTCGAAACGCAAAACTACCGAAAATCAAGGTTAAGATTGCGGTAACCAACAATTTTCAAGGGTTGATTACCATGGCGACGCTATGACCAACGGTGACTTTATGTAACCAACAGGGGCTCGACCATCATGGCCGGACAAAAAGATGTAGCGAAGCATAGCGGTTTTTTATCACGTTTATTGCGTGACGAGGCTGGTAACACCATCGCCATCATGGCGGCGGCGGTAATCCCGACCATCGGGTTAATCGGCGGCGGCGTCGATATGAGCCGCATATATCTGGCAAAGACGAGATTGCAAGCCGCGTGCGATGCGGGCTCGCTGATGGGTCGTAAGGTGATGGGCACCGGTACCTGGCAGGCGAATAGCTACAAAGCCAGAACCGAAGCCAATAAAATGTTCGATGCCAACTTCAAATCCGGCGATTATGGCACAGCGGGCATGCAGCGGACTTTTTCGGAAACCGGCGGTAACGTAAGCGGGAAGGCATCAGTCGATGTTCCGATGTCGCTGATGAAGGTGCTGGGTCAGGACCAACGGAAGGTGGAGGTTACGTGCCAATCCGAATTGCGGATCCCCAATACCGATGTAATGTTCGTTCTCGACGTCACCGGCTCGATGGGAGATGCCGCCGACGGAAAGCCTATTACCGCAACCAATCCGTCGAAAATGGATGGATTAAAGAAAGCGACCAAATGTTTTTACGAAGCGCTCGCCAAAGACAATATTGATGATATTGCCCCGGCGGATTGCGGTGAAACGTCCGATCCGGAAAATAGCAACGCGTCGACGGTTCAGCTGCGCTTTGGCTTCGTGCCTTATTCGACGAACGTCAATGTGGGTAAATTGCTACCTTTTGACTTCATCGCCGATAGTTGGACCTATCAATCGCGTCAGGCGAATTTTGTCACTACCGGCGGTAACACGCCCATTTATGGCACTGAATCGGCCGGCGTACAGACCAATGTAACAACACAAAATGCCAATTATTCAGGCTGGTATGATGTGCCGAATAACGTGGTGATTGGCGGCAAAACATATTTCAGAAACTTCCGTGTTGGAAAAGGAAGCTGTGGAAGCAATACAGCGCCGCCGAGACAAAATGGGCAGACAGTTTGGTCAAACACGCCAACAATCGTATCTGTTAACCCTACCGATCCGGGGCCTGGAACAACCGTCGTAACAAAAATCTACGAACAGACGCAGATTGTGGCGAATGTCGAATATCGCTACGTGAAATCGGGCTCATTTTGTTACTTGCAGGATAATTGGCAAAATTCACAAGTCAAAACTATCACTACGCAGACAACGACGCCAATCACCTTTAAAACATCGACGTCCTTCGACAGTTGGACGTATAAGCCTGTCACATTCAATATCAGCGCGTTGAAAGATTCGCTTACCACGCCCGCGTCATGGCGTAATTCTGTCGCGCTGCCACTTGGTAACAACGGTACAAACATAAATATCGCGTGGGATGGATGTATCGAAGAACGTCAGACAGTGCGAGTAGACGATGATCCGACCGGCGATTGGAATCCTATCCCAACTGCTGCCAAAGATATGGACATTGATCTTAAACCCGTCCCAGGAGATGTATCGACACAGTGGGGCCCCGCGTTGCTTAATGCCGTGTGGCTTCGTGAGGATAGTTCTGGCGATAAAACATTGAGCAACCAAACCAGAACCGGCAATGGCAGCCATGGTTTTTCCCGGCCCTCTTATTATTGCCCAACTCAGGCAAAGCTATATCAATCCTGGACCGGAAAAACGTTCAAAGACTATGTTAACACTCTGACACCAAATGGCTTCACATATCATGACATTGGACTGTTGTGGGGAGCGCGGTTGATGTCGCCCACCGGTATTTTCTCTGAAATAACTGCCCCGGATGATAAAGATATTCAGCGGCATTTGATTTTTATGACCGATGGCGACACCGTGGTCGGCAGCACGCAAATGCACAGCGCCTATGGCGTTCACTGGTATGACCGCCGTCAAACCGATGCGACAAAAGTGCCAACAACCAGTTTGTTGGAGAAAAATCTGGATGAGCGCACCGACGCATTGTGCACAGCGATCAAGAATAAGAATATCACGCTGTGGGTGGTTTCTTATGGCGACGGGGTTAACACCGCAACCACAAACCGATTGAAGGCATGCGCAACGCCTGGACGATATTATGACGCAACCGATGCGAATGCGCTAAACTCGACCTTTAAGGGTATCGCCGCTCAAATTTCCGCATTGCGCCTAACAGACTAAGGGTTTTGAGGATGATAAAGCAATTGACTCGCACGATATCCCGGGATGAACAGGGCACTTCCGTTATGGAATTCGGATTAATCGCGCCCGTCGCAATCCTGATGCTGATCGGAACGGCGGATGCAGGGCATAATTATTATGCTCGGACCGTGCTCGATGGCGCTATGCAAGAAGCGGCGCGAGATTCGAGCCTGGAAGGTGCAGCGGTTCAGGTGCAGCAAGACATCATTGACAAGAAAATTGCAGAATCGGTGAAAACCGTTGCTCCGGGCGCGGTGATTACGCCGGTGCGCCGCTATTATAAAACCTTCTCTGCCGCAGCGGCCGCAAAAGCAGAAGAATGGACAGACACTCCGACCGATCTTGACGGTATCTGCAACAATGGCGAACCCTATATCGATGCAAACAATAATGAACAATGGGATGCAGATGGCGGCACCGGCGGTCAAGGCGGCGCGCAAGACGTTGTAATCATAAAAGTGAACGTCACTTATAAGCGCTTATTCCCGATGGCCAAATTTTTGGGATTTCCGGAATATGTGACGATTAGCTCTAACTCCATTTTGGCCAACCAGCCCTATGGCGACCAAGCTAAATTCGGACCTGCACAACAAAGGAACTGCACATGATGGAAGCTATGTCTAAATTTTCCCGTATCGGCAAATTACTGCGGGACGTGAAAAAGGATGAAAGCGGCCTCGCTCTGGTGGAATTTGCGGTATCCCTTCCTTTTTTCATGGGATTATCCGTGGGTGGGATTGAAATAGCCAACTATGCATCAGTGATTATGCAATTGAATCAGATAACTATTCATACCGCCGATAACGCGGCGCGTATGGGCGATGGCAGCCGCCTATCCGACCGTCCGCTGACCGAATTGCATATTAACGATGTGTTTGAAGGCACGTTGCGTGAAGGTGATCGTGTTGCACTTGCTGGAGCCCACAAATATATTGATCCGGTTACAAATGTGGAATCAATCCGCGGCAATTCCAAAATTATCTTGTCCAGTATTGAGCCTGTCTCGCCATTCAATGCCGCTAATCCCAAATACCGGATCCGTTGGCAAAGATGCGCTGGTTTTGCCCAGCAATATAGCTCAAGCTATGGCACAACGTCGTCCACGCCAACATCGGACGGCTTTGGACCAGCGGGCCGAAAATCAGCGCCACCACCCGATGGCTCGGTCATGTTTGTTGAGTTGCAATATTATTTTCAGCCCAAAATCGTGAATGGCTTCACGCGGTTGACCGACCGAACGATTAAGCAAACAGCCAGCATGGTTGTTCGCGAACGCCGCGATTATAAGGGCCCAACCGGAGGCGACGGCGTCTATCCAGTTACAGGCGTCACAAAATCAGCCTGCACCTAATTCAAAGGCTGGTCTTAATCGACCAGCCTTTTTTACGCACATAATTTCCGGCAAGCCGCGGCGATTTTCGCCGGGTTTATCAATGCCAACTGCTCCAAATTGGCGGCATAGGGCATAGGGACATCTTCGTTGGTCACCCGCATCACGGGGGCATCCAAATCGTCAAAGCCTTCTTCCATGCATATAGCAATGATCTCGCTGCCCACGGAGCATACAGGCCAGCCTTCTTCGGCAATCACCAAACGATTGGTTTTGGCGAGACTTGCCAGAACTGCCGCCTTATCCAGCGGGCGAATAGTGCGCAGGTCGATGACCTCGGCGCTTATCCCCTCTCCTGCCAATGTCTCGGCTGCTTCCAATGCCATGCCAACGCCAATCGAGTAACTGACGATTGTGATGTCGGTGCCTTCGCGCATGGTGCGTGCCTTGCCGATGGGCAAGACATGATCATCCATATCGGGCACCTCAAAGCTGCGGCCATATAGCAATTCGTTTTCGAGGAACACGACCGGATCCTCGCATCGGATGGCGGCTTTCAATAGTCCCTTTGCATCTGCCGCATCATAGGGTGAAATCACAATCAGGCCGGGAACGCTGGCATACCACGGCGCATAATTCTGACTATGTTGTGCGCCGACGCGCGCCGCCGCTCCATTCGGCCCACGGAACACGATGGGGCAACGCATTTGGCCGCCCGACATATAATTGGTCTTTGCCGCGCTGTTGATGATATGATCGATCGCCTGCATCGCAAAGTTAAAGGTCATAAATTCGATTACCGGACGCAGGCCGCCCATCGCCGCACCTGTGCCAATACCGGCAAAGCCATATTCGGTGATCGGCGTATCAATGACACGGTCGGGACCAAATTCGTCGAGCAAACCTTGGGTCACTTTATAAGCGCCCTGATATTCGGCGACCTCTTCGCCCATGACGAATACATTTTCCTCGCGCCGCATCTCTTCGGCCATCGCGTCGCGCAATGCTTCGCGCAGGGTCAGCGTGACCATTGCCGTACCCGCCGGAATAGCGGGATCAGATTTTGCTGCGGATCGCTGCGGTGCTGCTACGGGAGCAGGCGTTGCAGGCGCCGGTGCGGGTGCAGCTGCTGCTTCCTTCGCAGGTGCCGGAGCGGCCGCACTCGTATCCTCACCTTCGGCAGCGATCATCGCGATCACCGTGCCGACCTTCACATTATCGGTGCCTTCTGGAACGAGGATCGACGCAATCACGCCTTCGTCCACTGCTTCAAATTCCATGGTCGCTTTGTCGGTCTCAATCTCGGCAAGAATATCGCCGGAGCTAACCTCATCGCCTTCCTTCACCAGCCATTTGGCCAGTGTGCCTTCTTCCATCGTTGGCGAAAGCGCCGGCATTTTTAATTCGACGGCCATCAATATTGCTCCACCAAAACGTCAGTATATAGTTCATTTACATCAGGCTCAGGCGAATTTTCCGCGAAATCGGCGGCTTCATTCACCACGGCCCGGATATCTTTATCGATGGTTTTAATGTCATCTTCCGAAACGCCCAGTTCGAGCAACCGTTTTTTCGTCTGCTCAATTGGATCGCTATTTTCTCGCATAGATTGCACTTCGTCCCGGCTGCGATATTTGGCTGGGTCCGACATGGAATGCCCACGATAGCGGTAGGTTTTCATTTCCAGCAGGATCGGGCCTTTACCTGCACGCACCCATTCCAAAGCGGTTTCCGCTGCGCCACGTACGGCAAGCACGTCCATACCGTCCACCTGTATGCCCGGAATACGGAAGCTCTCACCGCGGCGATAAAGCTGATCCTCGGACGACGCACGGTTGACGCTGGTCCCCATGGCATATTGGTTATTTTCGATCACAAAGATAATCGGCAACTTCCAAAGCTCGGCCATGTTGAAGCTTTCATAAACCTGCCCCTGATTGGCCGCGCCATCGCCAAAATAGGCGAGGCAAACGCCGCCATCTTTTGAATATTTATGCTTGAAGGCAAGCCCTGCTCCCAATGACACCTGCGCGCCGACGATGCCGTGGCCGCCATAGAATTTATGCTCGGTCGAAAACATATGCATCGACCCGCCTTTGCCGCGCGAGATGCCCGCTGCTCGTCCGGTCAGTTCCGCCATGATGATGTTGGGATCAATACCATAGGCAAGCATATGACCATGATCGCGGTAGCCGGTAATGACGCTGTCTTTGCCAGGGGTCAGTGCCGATTGCAGGCCTATTGCGACCGCCTCTTGCCCGATATAAAGATGACAAAATCCGCCAATTAGACCGAGGCCGTACAGCTGCCCTGCTTTTTCCTCAAAGCGCCGGATCAGCAGCATTTCCTTGTAAAAAGCCAAAAGCTCTTCGGGGGTTGCTTCATAGGGCTTTGGCGCCTCGGGGCGCTCTCTATTATGCAAATTGCTGTTGCCGGAAATAGCTGGTGATTTCTTTGCTGCAGCGGTCGTAGTTTTTTTGGCGGGGGCCTTGGCCAAGATATTTTCCTCTTAAGTTAAACTTATATCATCACGGGCTTGGCAATCGCCTAGTCAAAAAAAACGCCGGTGAAAAGTGATTTTACGATACGGCATCGCTGCATTGGCAAGTTTTTCGATTATTTCATCGGAACCACGATTTCATCGGGAGCAACGACGTTCAATTCCTTGCGCATCAATTCACCCGCGTAATCGGGATCAACATTATCTTGATCCAGCAAACGTTGCCGATTGCGCAGCGCATCACGCTCTTTCTCCAACGCGGCCAATTCCTTAGAACGATCGTTCAGCGCGGCCCGGTAATCGGTCCAAGCGATGATGCCCGTCGGTCCCAGCAACGCATAAGAGGCGATACCAAGCAAAGCCAGCAAAGCCACAAAAGGCACAATGACTGACCGGAGCGCTGTTGGTTTTTTCTTCTTTATGCCCATGCTGTTACAGCAAACATATTCCGGTGAGTCGTGCAAGCTAAGCCTTTTGCCTATCCGCCGATATCCGCTTCTCGCGGGATCAGTGATGCCGCCTAGCTTGCCATTCGCCCTTCCCCGGATTTACCGAAAAATGCTTTTGCCAGCATAATGCGCGCTGCTGCCGAGCTCTTCCTCAATCCGGATCAGCTGATTATATTTTGCAAGCCGGTCGGACCGCGCCAAGCTGCCAGTTTTGATCTGGCCGCAATTGGTCGCAACGGCTAGGTCGGCAATGGTCGCATCTTCGGTCTCGCCAGAGCGGTGCGACATCACGGCGGTATAAGAAGCGCGCTGCGCCATGCGGACAGCGTCCAAAGTCTCAGTCAACGTGCCAATCTGGTTCACTTTTACGAGCAGCGAATTGGCCAGACCTTTTTCGATACCCATGGCAAGCCGCTTCGGATTGGTAACAAACAAGTCATCGCCCACCAACTGCACCTTGTCACCAATCGCGTCGGTTATCGCTTTCCAACCTTCAAAGTCATCTTCGTCCATACCATCTTCGATCGAACGGATAGGATAGTCTTTACACAAAGCAGCGAGATAATCGGCCATTTCGGTAGGCGAGAGCGACAGGCCCTCGCCGGAAATTTCATATTTGCCATCTTTGAAAAATTCGGTGGCGGCGCAGTCGAGTGCAAGGACAACATCCTCGCCGGCCTTAAAGCCAGCTTTCTCAACGGAGGTCATGATGAAATCGAGCGCGTCACGTGTTGACGCCAGATTTGGCGCGAAGCCGCCTTCATCACCCACGGCCGTGGCCAAACCTTTTTCATGCAGGCCGGATTTCAAAGTATGGAATATCTCGGCGCCCCACCGTACCGCTTCGGATAGCGACGACGCACCAACAGGCATCACCATGAATTCCTGAAAATCAATGGGGTTGTCGGCATGTTCGCCGCCATTGATAATATTCATCATCGGCACGGGCAGGATATGCGCGCTCACACCGCCGACATAACGATAAAGCGGAAGGCCGCGCGCATCCGCCGCTGCCTTTGCAACGGCAAGGCTGACTCCCAAAATAGCATTCGCGCCCAGGTTTGACTTATTTTCCGTACCGTCGAGAGCGATCATTGCTGCATCGACATCCTCTTGATCTTCGGCGTCCAGATCGATGAGTGCGTCGGCAATCGGGCCGTTGACCGCATCAACCGCCTTTTGAACGCCTTTACCTTTATACCTGCTTTTGTCGCCATCGCGCAATTCGACCGCTTCATAAGCTCCGGTGGACGCGCCCGAAGGAACTGCCGCTCGGCCAAAGCTGCCATCTTCCAGCAACACATCAACCTCAACGGTAGGATTGCCGCGGCTGTCCAGAATTTCGCGTGCATGAATGTCGATAATGGCGGTCATTGGGGAGGCTCCTAATATATGCTATGGGTAGAGGGAACGCCGCGCGTCTATAGTCGTTAACGATAGGATGCAATAAGATTGGCAATGAAAATGCCATATAATTACCTGCGATGGCCTATCTTCGGCCAATTTTATTTTGGTGTTGTAGTTGACTAAAGCAGTCAAGATGCAAATATCATAACGTAAGCTATAAGCGAATGAACAGGAGAATCCCAATGGCCGACACCGATAAACCCAAAGCGAAACCCGCAGCGACCCGCAAGCCAGCGGCCCGCAAAACAACTGCCGCAAAACCCGCAGCCAAAAAAACCACCGCAAAAACCACCGCTGCAAAGCCGGCAAAGGCAACGACTACAGCAAAAAAAGCAGTCGCCAAATCCGTGCCCGCCGCAGGTAAAGCGCAGGACAAGGTCAAAGAAGGCATGAACAATTTCAAAGAGCAAGCGACTGATAAAGCACGGACCGCCGCCGAACGCGGTAAAGATAAAGCGACAGAAGCCGTGGGCGGTATCGGCAAATTGATCCGGGACAGCGCCGCGACAATCGACGAGAGTGTCGGCAAGCAATATGGTGATTATGCGCGCTCCGCCGCCGACGCGGTTGAAAGCTTCGCCGAAAAAGTGGATGCAAAGAAGGTTGATGATATTGTCGATGATACCCGGAATTTCGTTCGCAAAAGCCCTGCCATTGCCATAGGCGCAGCAGCAGCGGTCGGTTTCCTGATTTCACGGCTAATCCGCTCTGGCCGCGACGACGCTTAAACAAGGATATTCGAACAAATATGGACGGTGATCCGGACCAGACTCATCCTCTGGACATTGATGATGTGCAGCCCAATGCCGCCGATCCCTCAATCAAGCGGGATATGGAGCAGCTTGCCCATGATGTGCGTCAATTTGCCAGCGCCGAAATAGACTATTACCGTGCCCGGTTAAATTACAGCAAATCGGTCGCCAAACGGAGCGCTTTGTTTTTCACCATATCCCTCATTGCACTGCTCGGTGGTTCTATCGCATTTATTTTGGGCTGTTTGCTGATTTTGGTGAGTTATGCTGGGCCCGTTGTAGCCACGTTAATAGTCGTTGGCGCATGTGTCGTTGTCAGCATTGGCGCTGCTTTAATCGGGCGCAAACAAGCACGGAAATTCAAATTTCCTGAAATTGAAAGCGAAGATGATGGATCGGATTGATATTTTGGCACGCCATAGAGCGCGCAAGGATGCGCGATTAGCGCTGACCAATGGCATAAAGGAAAAGCGGGAAACATGGCGGCCTGCCAATATCGCCGACCGGTGGAAATCAAAACAGATTGAAAAATTATCAGGCGCAAAGGATAAAAGCCTTCAAATAGCGAAGGATAATAAGCGATTGTTGGGCGGAGCCGCGCTTGCGGCTATATTATTGGCAGCCCATCGTCCGATATTGGACGCGGCAAAACGGTGGAATTCAGGAACAGGTAAAGGAACAGGCGATGAGTAAGTTGAGCGATGGAATAAAATCAGCCGCCGATAGCGCGAAAGACGGTATTGCAACGGCCAAAGCGAAAGCGGAGCAGACAAGCGCTGCGGCCCGCAAAAAAGCAAGTGATGCCTATGGCAAAGGCCGCGAAGTGGCCAGCAAGAAAGTGCAGTCTTCGAAACAATTGGCGACAAAGGCAAAGGCCAAATCTGCGGATACGATCGATAAAAACCCGTTGGCTATCGTCGCCGGGGGCTTGGCCATTGGCGCGATAATTGGCGCATTATTACCGAAAACCGAACGCGAACAGAAAATTCTGGGCAAAACGGGTAAGAAGCTGAATGAGAAAGCCAAACAGGTTGCGGGTGCTGCCAAAGAAGCAGGTATGAAAAAAGTGGATGATCTGGGCATCAACAAAGACACAGCCCGCGATCAGTTTCGCGATTTGGTCAGCAAGGCGACCGAAGCGGTAAAAGCCGCTGGTCAAGCGGCCAGTGATGCCGCTCGTAAAAAGGACTAGAAAATCCAATATTGCGCAGTTAAGAGCGCGTCATTCAGGCGCGGGTGAGCGCATGTTCAACGGTCATAGGAGTTCAAATTGGAAAAGCCCAAACTACATCTCGTTTTTGGCGGCCGGGTAGCTGATCCGCGCTCCCTGGATTTCACCGATCTTGATAAGATTGATGTGGTTGGTGTGTTTCCCAATTATGAAGAGGCTGAAGACGCTTGGCGCAGCGCGGCGCAGCGGACCGTTGATGATGCGGAGATGAAATATGTTGTGGTTCATCTCCACCGTTTGCTAGAACCCGACGTGAATGTTTAACGAAATTGGCTTTAAGCCGTTCGTTTGTACCAACGGTGCAGCGGCTCTGCGGCAAGGCAGCCAAAGATAAATGCCGCCATCGCCGATGCCACCAAGGGCACAATCTGGTCCCACGGCATGTATAAATTCCAGGCGATGTTGATAACGAACCATAACGCCGTCAATTGCAGCAGCCGGCTATTTCGGCCGGATAAATTCATCCAATATTGCTGAACCAACGGCGTTTGCAGCATCAAATAGCAACCGATAATCGCCGACACCGCGTTGAATGACCCGGTAAAAGGTTCAGCGCTGCCTCCGGCGACAACCGTCAAGGCCACCGCAGATGACAGCGCGCCGCCGAAATATAGGATGACAATGGCGCGCGATCCTATGGACATTTCCAGCGCGTTGCCCAGCAATAGCAGCAGCAAAAACGGCCATAATAAGTCAAACCATCCCAAGTGAATGAAGCTGGCCGTAAAAGGCGTCAACCAAACCGGGATGAGTGTAGCCGCCTCACCAAACATCGCTGCTGAACCGAATATCCGGGCCGGAATAAAAGCGGCAGCAGGCAGCATGACATTCATTGCCCCCGGCCACAAACCGATCAGAGCAACAAGGACATTGATAAGAACAAGGGCAGTTGTTGCAGGTTTCAATTTCATCACATTATTCCTGGAGCAACGTCCAACCTGTTATTTAAATTCAATTTTTTGTACGAGATAATATTTGTCACCCGACGGAACGGTCAATTCGATTTCATCGTCGACCTCACGCCCGATTAATGCGCGGCCCAAGGGCGAATTATACGATATGCGCCCAGCCCCGGCATTTGCCTCGGTTTCTCCAACCAGCTGATACACAACGGGTTTGTCGTTTTCATCCAGCAAAGTGACCGTCGCGCCAAATACGATTTTATCGCCCGATAAAGTGGCAGGATCGATAATCTGCGCCCGCCCGATTTTATCTTCAATATCACCAATGGTTGCTTCAACTTGGCCCTGACGCTCTTTGGCCGCGTGATATTCCGCATTTTCCGACAGGTCGCCATGCGCCCGCGCGGTCTCAATCGCTTCAACGATTTGAGGGCGCTCTTCGCGCAGTTTTTTCAGTTCCGCCGCAAGCTTTTCATAGCCTTCGGCCAACATCGGATATTTTTCGTGGCTCGCCATGAGCATTTCCTTCATACCAAAATCATCCCGACCGGCGAACGACGCGTTCATCCGGCTGCAGTTCCATAAATGCGGGGGAAAGAATTACTGCCTTATCTTAATAATAGTCCTGAAGCGGACGAACTTCAAGCGACTCGTTGCGAAGCGCCGATATCGCCTCTACAGCGGCCACACTGGCGCTTGCCGTCGTGTAGGATGGAACCTTCTCCACCAGAGCGCTGCGCCGGATTGATTCGGAATCCTTCAGACTCTGCCAACCCTCTGTTGTGTTGAAGATCAGGTCGATTTTGCCGTCGATGATGCGGTCGACGATATGCGGCCGGCCTTGTGCGACTTTATTGACCATTTCAACGGTAACCCCATTATCCGCCAAATAGGTCGCTGTGCCCCCCGTTGCCATAATATGAAAACCCATTGCTTCCAATTTCTGACAGGCGGGCAAGATAACGGGTTTGTCAGTGTCCTTTACCGAAACAAACACGTTGCCTGATTTCGGCAAAATCACACCAGCCCCCATTTGCGATTTGGCAAAGGCAGTGGCAAAATCACGGTCGATACCCATGACTTCGCCCGTTGATTTCATTTCCGGTGACAGGACCGGATCGACACCCGGGAAACGAGCAAAGGGAAACACCGCCTCTTTGACCGCAATATAGTCTATATCGAGATTGATTTTGGGCAAATCCACCAGCTTTTCGCCTGCCATTACCCTTGCTGCTATCTTCGCTATTGGTGCGCCGATGGCCTTTGCAACAAAGGGCACTGTCCGCGAAGCTCGGGGATTCACTTCGATCAGGTATACTTCGCCATCCTTGACCGCAAATTGCACATTCATCAGGCCCTTCACCTTCAAGGCCCGCGCCAGGCTATCGGCTTGCCGCGCGATTTCCTCAACAATATCCTGCGGTAGCGAATAAGGCGGCAAAGTGCAGGCGCTGTCTCCGCTATGGACGCCAGCCTCTTCAATATGCTGCAAAATACCGGCGACAACCACGTCATCACCATCGGCAATGGCGTCAACATCGACTTCTATCGCGTCGCGCAAATAGCTGTCGATCAGTACTGGGCTATCGCCTGAAACGATCACCGCAGTCTGGATATAATTTTCCAGCTGCGCCTGCGTATCGACAATCTCCATCGCCCGTCCGCCAAGCACATAGCTCGGCCGCATAAGGACGGGATAGCCGATCCGGTCGGCGACCGCGATCGCCTCTTCGCGGCTGCGCGCAATGCCATTTTCCGGCTGTTTCAGGCCAAGCTTATTGACCAACGCTGCAAAACGTTCGCGGTCTTCGGCCAGATCAATGGCATCGGGCGAAGTGCCCAATATCGGAATTCCCGCCTTTTCCAACGCATGGGCCAAATTGAGCGGGGTTTGTCCGCCAAATTGGACAATCACGCCTTTCAACTTACCCGATTTTTGTTCGACATGCAGGATTTCCAACACATCTTCTGCGGTCAGCGGTTCGAAATAGAGCCGGTCCGACGTATCATAATCGGTTGAAACGGTTTCCGGGTTACAATTGACCATGATCGTCTCATATGTATCCTCCAGCGCAAAACATGCATGGACACAGCAATAGTCAAATTCGATCCCCTGCCCGATCCGGTTCGGGCCGCCGCCCAATATCACGACTTTTTCGCGGTCCGATGGCATGGCCTCACATTCCGGCTCCCCAAACAACGGTGCTTCATAGCTGGAATACATATAAGGCGTTTTCGCCTCAAATTCTGCCGCGCAAGTGTCGATACGTTTGAATACCGGACGCACGTTCAGCTTGTGGCGCAGCGCGCGGACTTCTTCTTCGGTAATCGGCCCCGTCATGGCGCGAACAGCCTCGCTCAACAGGCCCGATCCGCGGCGCACCGCCGTGCTCATACCAGGACGCAAATGCGCGGATTCAAGTGATAAATGTGCGAGCCGTTTATCACTGAACCCCATCGACTTTAGCTTGCGAAGCGCGGGCGCATCCTGCGGCAGACCGTCGTCGCGGATGTTATCTTCGGCAGAGATAATCTCCGATATGCGCTCCAAGAACCAAGGATCATATTTCGCAACGCTATGCACCTCGGCAACCGTCATCCCCTCGCGTAATGCTTGCGCCGCTACCAACAACCGGTCCGGCGTTGCCCGCGATAGCGCGGCGATCAGGTCATCGCGCGATGCACCCTGCAAATCATCAACATAGTTGAACCCGACAAGCCCTGTCTCCAATCCGCGCAACGCTTTTTGCAGGCTTTCGTGGATATTGCGGCCGATTGCCATCACCTCTCCCACCGATTTCATTGCGGTGTGGAGCAGCGGTTCGGACCCTTTGAACTTTTCAAAGGCAAAGCGCGGGATTTTGGTGACAACATAGTCAATCGTCGGTTCAAATGACGCCGGCGTCGCGCCGGTTATGTCATTATCGATCTCGTCGAGCGTATAGCCCACGGCCAGCTTTGCCGCGACCTTTGCGATCGGAAAACCCGTTGCTTTGGATGCCAGAGCCGACGAACGCGATACACGCGGGTTCATCTCAATAACAATCAGGCGGCCATCGGCTGGATTGACCGCGAATTGTACGTTGGAACCCCCTGTTTCCACGCCAATTTCACGCAGCACCGCAAGGCTGGCGTTGCGCATAATCTGATATTCCTTATCGGTCAGGGTCAGCGCGGGTGCCACGGTTATACTGTCACCTGTATGCACACCCATCGGATCGATATTTTCGATGGAACAGATGATGATGCAATTGTCCTTTCTATCGCGGACAACCTCCATCTCATATTCTTTCCAGCCCAATAGCGATTCTTCGATCAATACCTCGGTGGTCGGCGAAGCTTCCAACCCGCCTTCGACGATTTCCACAAATTCGTCGCGGTTATACGCAATGCCGCCGCCGGTGCCGCCCATGGTGAAGCTAGGCCGAATAATGGCAGGAAGGCCGGTGCGTTCGAGCACGGCGAGCGCGTCTTCCATGCTATGCGCGATGCCGCTGCGTGCGCTTTCCAGGCCGATAGCGTCCATGGCGTCGCGGAATTTGATCCGGTCCTCCGCCTTGTCAATCGCTTTTGCATCCGCCCCGATCATTTCGACGTCATATTTTTGCAGCACGCCCATTTTGTTGAGCGATAGCGCGGTATTCAGCGCCGTCTGCCCGCCCATAGTAGGCAGCAGGACCATCTTTTCATCGGGGAATTTCGCCTTTTCCTTGGCAATGATCTTCTCAACGATTTCAGGCGTAATTGGCTCCACATAGGTCGCGCCATTTTCGCCAACCATATCGGGATCGGTCATGATCGTTGCGGGGTTGGAGTTGACGAGGATGATCCGGTACCCCTCCTCCCGCAATGCCTTCACCGCTTGCGTCCCCGAATAGTCAAATTCGCACGCCTGTCCGATAATGATAGGGCCAGCGCCGATAATAAGGATGGAGTTTATGTCAGTTCTTTTGGGCATTGATTATTGTGCTCTCATTGCATACAATGATTGCATTGCAATCATTGGAGACGGATTATGGGCAGTATCACGGTTCGCAAGTTGCCGGATGATATCAAACAGGAATTGCGCGAGCTTGCGGCCCGGCATGGCCGTTCGCTGGAAGAAGAAGTGCGTCAGGCGTTGATTGCTCTGGTGCGGCCTCAACAGGATAATCCAAAGAGTTTTTTTAAAGGACTGTATGATATCAGCCGCCCCGGCTTTGATGACTTTCCCATCCCCGAACGCACGCCCGCTCGTATCCCCGATTTGTCCGAGGAATGATCCTTGTCGATACAAATGTGTGGAGCGAAGCTTTTCGCCCACAGCCTGATTTGCAAGTGCAAATTTGGGCAGAACAGGAGGCTGCAAATCTGTGGCTGGCGTCAACAGTGATTGGCGAGCTATTATCAGGCGCATACAGGCTGCCTGAAGGTAAGCGAAAACAGTCTTTCTTGACCGGATATCGTGCGTTGATTGAAACCCAGGCAAAGCGGATAGTAGATTTCGATCTGGCTGCCGCACGGCATTATGGCGAAATCCTCGCCTTTCTGAAAAATAGTGGCCAAAACCCGACCACGGCCGACGCGCAGATAGCCGCAATGGCCCGCTCGCGCGGCATGGCGCTTGCGACGCGCAATGTGAAGGATTTTGAGGGGTTGGGATTAAAGCTGATAAATCCTTGGGAAAGCTGACATCAGCATCGCTGTTCGGCGCAAGCGGTACAGGGCCAGTGCCGATGTGGGGGTTTGGGTTTGTGTCATTTCCCTTGTGCATTAAAACTCAATCTTTTATTAAATATATCAAATAATCGGGCGTTTAAAAATATATGCAGCAGACGGCTTGCCCTGTTCGCCATGGACAGGCCCTAACGAGACAAGCTCCCACCCCTCGGCACCCAGATGATTTAATGCCTGTTCTGTAGAGAAGTCTTCAAAATCAGCACGGCTCCATTCGCCTTTGTTGTTCCAAATGCTACCAACATACTGAAGCACAATATATTCCCAGCAGCATCTGTCTGTTCGGTTTTCACTCACCCCAACTCCCCCACAAACTTCTCAAACAGGTAAAAGCTATCCATCGGCCCGGGGCTTGCCTCGGGATGGTATTGCACGCCAAACGCACGCTTTCCCTTGATCGCGATGCCGCAGTTGGAGCCGTCGAATAGGCTGACATGCGTTTCCACTACGGTCTCGGGCAGGCTGTCGCGGTCGACTGCGAAGCCGTGGTTCATGCTCGTAATTTCAACAAGGCCCTCAGTCGCGTCCCAATCTCCGCCGACGCGCTGCACGGGATGGTTGGCGCCGCGGTGGCCTTGATGCATCTTGACCGTCTTTGCTCCCGCCGCCAGCGCCAGCATCTGATGCCCCAAACATATGCCGAATAACGGCATATCGCGCTCCAACAGGCCCGCAATCACCGGCACCGCATATTCCCCCGTCGCCGCGGGATCGCCGGGACCATTGGACAGGAACACCCCATCGGGGCTCAGTGCCAATATATCGTCCAGAGAGGTTTTTGCCGGAACAACAGTAACCTTTGCCCCGGCCTTCACAAGGTTTCGGAAGATATTATGCTTTGCGCCATAATCGATGGCGACAACATGCGGGCGCTGACCGCCTTCTGCCTCATCATAGCCATGGCCCAATTGCCATGCGCCGCCGGTCCAATCGCCGGTGCTATCGCGTGTCACATCTTTGGCAAGGTCCATGCCTTCCAGCCCGGACCAACCCTGTGCCATTGCAAGCAAGGCATCGGTGTCGAATGTGCCATCGGCGCTATGGGCAATGACGGCATTGGGGGCGCCATTGTCGCGGATCAGGCGGGTTAGAGCTCGCGTATCGACGCCCGATATTCCGATCCGGCCGTTGGCAGACATCCATTCGGCAAAATGCTGCTCATTGCGAAAATTGCTTGGGTTTGTGACATCCTCACGCACGATGCAGCCGAGCGCATGAGGAGCCTCTGCCTCAAAATCCTCCGCATTGGTTCCGACATTGCCGATATGGGGGAATGTGAAGGTAACAATCTGCCCCGCATAGCTAGGATCGGTCATCACTTCCTGATATCCGGTCATTGCGGTATTAAAACATACCTCGCCAGCCGCAGCACCTTCTGCACCGAAACCTCGTCCCCAGATCATGTGCCCCGATGCCAAAACCAATAGCCCCGTCGCTCCATTGGGCGCAGGGTAAGATTTGGGGTCAGCCATTATGGGCTCTCCATCAATAGGGATTAATAACAATGTCGCTAAGGCATTGCAGCTAGAGAGGCGGCGCGGCCACGTCAATCTATTAAAATGAGAAAAGCCGCGCTATCCACAATTTTTTATCACCATAAAATATAGAGACATCATCATGATTCGTGACACGATTAAAGCAGCCCAAATTACCGCGATGAAAGCGGGGGAGAAGGAGCGGCTGCATACCATTCGCTTGATTTTGGCCAAGATTAAGGATCGCGACATCGAACTGCGCACCGGCGGCGACGGCGGCGATGACGATGCGTTGGTGACCGAAGTATTGCAGAAAATGGTGAAACAGCGCCGCGAATCGATCAAGCTTTATGAAGAAGGTGGGCGTCAGGAATTGGCCGATGTTGAAAAGGCGGAGCTGATCATCATCGAAGAATATCTGCCTGCGCAGATGAGCGACGCCGAAACCAACGCCGCCATTGCCGCGATAAAGTCAGAATTGGGCGCAGAAAGCATCAAGGATATGGGCCGCGTCATCGCCGCGTTAAAAGAACGCCATGGGCCGCAACTGGATATGGGCAAAGCCAGCGGCCTGGTGAAAGCGGCGCTGTCATAAACGATGGCACTCACCCCGCAATGGTTGGATGAACTGCGCAGCCGGACCATGTTGTCCGCGCTGATCGGGCGCAGTATAAAAGTGACCAAGGCAGGGCGCGAATATAAGGCTTGCTGTCCTTTCCACAATGAGAAGACGCCGAGCTTTACGATCAATGATGAAAAAGGTTTTTATCATTGCTTTGGCTGCAGCGCGCACGGCGATGCGATACGGTGGATGACCGACCAGCGCGGGTTGTCCTTTATGGACGCTGTAAAGGAACTGGCCGCGCAGGCGGGAATGGAAGTCCCCGCCCCAGATCCGCGTGCGGCGCAGCAAGCAGAGCAGCGGGCGGGCCTCCATGATGTGATGCAGGCAGCGCAAGATTGGTTCGCTGCACAATTAAACAGTATCGAAGGCGCGGCGGCGCGTAGTTATTTGGAACGGCGCGGCATTCACGCACAGACCGTCAAGGATTTTGGCTTCGGCTTTGCTCCCGATAGCAAAAGCGCGCTCAAAGCCGCGCTGGCGCAGTTTGGCGATGATATGCTGGTTGAGGCAGGGTTGCTGATCAAAGTTGACGATAAAGCTCCCTATGACCGGTTTCGCGGCCGTTTGATGATCCCGATCCGCGATCCGCGTGGCCGAGTGATTGCCTTTGGCGGACGGATATTGGGCGATGGCGAGCCCAAATATCTCAATTCCCCCGACACGCCCTTATTCGACAAGGGCCGCACGCTCTATAATCTCGACAAATGCTCGCCTGCTTCGCGCAGCACAGGGCGGGTTATCGTTGTCGAAGGCTATATGGATGTCATCGCCCTTGCCCAGGCGGGCTTTCCCGACGCTGTAGCTCCGCTAGGGACGGCACTGACCGAGCAGCAGATTGAGATGCTGTGGCGAATGACCGAAAAACCGCTTTTATGTTTTGACGGCGATGCAGCGGGGCAGAAAGCGGCGATGCGCGCGGCTGACCGGGCCCTGCCTTTGTTGAGGCCCGGGCACAGCCTGCAATTCGTAACCCTGCCCGAAGGTCAGGATCCCGATGACTTGGTGAAGTCATCTGGTTCGCAAGCTTTCAAACAACTGCTTGATAATAGCGAGCCTCTGGTTGATCGGCTTTGGGCGGCCGAATTGGTGGCACAATCGCTGGATACACCGGAAGACCGCGCCAGTTTGAAGCAGCGGCTTGGCCAGCATATCTCGGCAATTTCTGACGGTGAAATAAAGCGCCATTATGCAGATGCGTTTCGTGACCGCTTTGATGCGTTATTTGCGCGAAAAACTGCGCCCAGCTACCCAGCCCGAACAAATCCAAATTTTAAGCGAGGTAGCGGGGCGAAATGGGCAAAAACGGTTTATCAGCCCACAACGAGCGAAGCGAGAGGTATAAGCAGCAAGGGTTCAGACCTGTTGATGCAAGGGTTGCTCGTTAACATCTTGCTGTATCCCGCTTTAATCGACGGGCACCGAGAGGCGCTGATGGAAATTCATCCGCGCAACGCGAATCAAGCAGATTTGCTTTCCTTTATCCTAGATTCCACATTAACGAAAAAATCTCTTGATAGTGCGGGCTTGCTTACCATATTAGAAGGGCAATTGTATAATGTCGCTCAGGATCTGCTGCGGGGTGATGGAAAAGCATTTGCTTTCAACCGCAGATCGCTGTCCGGGGAAGCCGATGATTATACAAGCCTGTCAAAAAATATGGCTGAAATGATTAAGCTGGTTAAACAAAGGCCTGCTTTAGAGCAGGCTTTGGACCGGGCAACAATTAAGGTAAGTCAAGAACTTACAGAAGAAAATTATGCTGAGCAGCAGCGACTGCGCAGTGAAAAAGAAGCCTTTGACAGGCGAATAGTCGAAATGGCCGATCGTGGTCTCGATATTTGACTGGCAGTAGAAATAGCGTCGGGGAATTTGAATTGGCAACCAAAGCGAAGAATAAAAACAATGCGGCAGACGGCGATGCGCCGCTGATCGATTTAAACGGTGCAGAGATCAAAAAGCTTTTAATCAGAGCGAAAAAGCGTGGTTATCTGACCTATGATGAGCTGAATAACGCGTTGCCGCAGGATCAATATTCGTCGGAGCAAATTGAAGACGTTATGTCGGCAATCTCCGAAATGGGCGTCAACATCGTTGAAAATGATGAAGAAGCCGCTGAGCAGGATGAAGCCGAAGAGCAGGTAAAAACCGTTGACGAAAATGTCGGCGAAAATGATGCCAAGTCATTAACCGCGCAAAAGAAAACTAACGACCGCACCGATGACCCTGTGCGCATGTATCTGCGCGAAATGGGCGCGGTTGAGCTGCTCAGCCGTGAGGGCGAAATTGCCATCGCCAAGCGGATTGAGGCTGGCCGCGACACGATGATCTTGGGCTTGTGTGAAAGCCCGATCACTTTCCACGCCATTATTGAATGGTCCCGCGCGTTGAACGATGGTGAAATGCAGCTGCGCGAAATACTTGATCTGGATGCCATGCTTTCCAAAGAGCCCGCTCCTGACAAGATGGAAGAGGATAATGAGGCCGCCGAAGATGGCGCAGAAATCAGCGAGGAAACCGCTGGCCCGTCTTATAAAGACGATGATGACGATGAAGAAGAAACCGAAACCATCGAGGATGAAGATGGCAATATAACCGAACGCAAACGTCCGGTTGAAGATGATGAGGAAGACAATACGCTTAGCCTCGCGCAGATGGAAGAAGCGCTGAAGCCCGACGCATTGGAGCGTTTTGCAAAAATCACCAGCTTGTTCAAAAAATTCTCTAAGATTCAACTGGAGAGGATGGAATTGATGGCGTCTGGCGAGGAATTGTCCGTCGCCAATGAAAATAAATATAACAAGCTGCGCGAAGACCTGACCGCGGAAGTGGAGAGCGTTCAATTCCACGCGAATAAGATCGAATTTCTGGTTGATCAGCTTTACAGCTTTAATCGCCGCCTCACTGCCTTGGGCGGACAGATGCTTCGCTTGGCCGAACGCCATAAAGTTCCCCGCCGTGATTTCCTGAACCGATATGTCGACCATGAGCTGGACGAAAATTGGCTCGACGAAGTGTCTGGCGTTGATAAAAAATGGGCAAAGTTCGCCGAAAATGAGGCCGGCGCAGTTGAGCGTATCCGCAACGAAATAGCGGATATCGCTTCCGCCACTGGGATGGCGCTCAGCGAGTTTCGGCGGATTGTGAATATGGTTCAAAAGGGCGAGCGCGAAGCGCGTATCGCCAAAAAAGAAATGGTCGAGGCGAATCTGCGCCTCGTGATTTCGATCGCCAAAAAATATACCAATCGCGGCCTGCAGTTCCTTGATCTTATTCAGGAAGGCAACATTGGCTTGATGAAAGCCGTGGATAAATTTGAATATCGCCGCGGTTACAAATTTTCGACTTATGCAACCTGGTGGATTCGTCAGGCGATTACGCGGTCGATTGCCGATCAGGCCCGAACGATCCGTATTCCAGTGCATATGATCGAAACGATCAACAAGCTGGTTCGCACATCACGGCAATTCCTGCACGAACAGGGCCGTGAACCGACGCCAGAGGAAATGGCCGAACGCTTGTCCATGCCGCTTGAAAAAGTGCGCAAGGTGATGAAAATCGCCAAAGAGCCAATCTCCCTTGAAACCCCCATCGGGGATGAGGAAGACTCGCATCTGGGTGATTTCATCGAAGACAAAAATGCGATCATTCCCGTAGACGCAGCGATCCAAGCCAATTTGAAAGAGACGGTCACCCGCGTCCTTGCTTCGTTAACGCCTCGCGAAGAACGGGTTTTGCGCATGCGTTTCGGCATCGGGATGAACACGGACCATACATTGGAAGAGGTGGGCCAGCAATTTTCGGTGACCAGAGAACGCATCCGGCAAATTGAAGCGAAAGCTCTGCGAAAGTTGAAACACCCAAGCCGCAGCCGCAAAATGCGGAGCTTTTTGGATCAATAATCATTTATGGGGCGCTGAATATGGGTATTTTTCCTTCGGCGCCTCATCACATGTAAACCAGTCCTTTAGAAGTTTGCGCTAATAATCTCCGCTCTGGGGCGAGGCGGGTTGCTGCTATGCTCATAGCATTTGGAGATTTTGATGGATAATCTGGCGCGCCCTGCATCGGCCCATGCCGATTCCTCGCAAGATTTTGCGGGGAAACTGATTGCGTCCATTTTGCAATCAGGCAGCAGCGCCACGATTGCGCCGATTCAAAAATTTCTCAATGACAGCAAAAATGCAAAGGACCTGCGATCCTCGGTTAAGGCGCTGCGCCCTGCCCTGATCGCTGATATTGCTCATTTTTTATGTATATCACACGGGCGGCATCCGGGCATTGTGGATCATGCCGCAACTAAGATTATCGATGGACCGGCCCGGCCCTGGCTAGTTCAAGCGATGGATGGTTTCGCCGCCGAACGCGTCTATCTCAACAATTTAACCGTGGCCGCCGGACCGATAACGCGTCAGGCAGGGCAAGAGAAAATAACGGCGATTATTACCGCGCAGTCGAAAAGTTTTGAGATGTTGGCCACATCGGACCGAAAAGGCACCGCAGCAGGTGCAGCAATTGCTTTTGTGCTCGATTGGACCGCAGCACGGGTCATATTAGACGAATGTGCGTTGGCGCTGTCGATTGAGCCAGCTGGCTTGGAATTGCCAGACCGCGCCGCGTGTGCGGATTTGGCAGAGGCATTGGGCCAGGATAAAGCCAAGCAGCGCGCCATGACATTTGGCAGCGAGCAGCTATTGGCTCAGCAAATCGGGCTTTGGCAATTGATCGCCGCCCGCCATCACGAAAATATGCACCGCAGCTAAATTGAGGTCAAAATCCATAATTCTATAACGACGGTTGCAATCCTGCGCGCGCGCACTTAATCCCTCTTTTAATCGATTGATTAAGTAAGGAATGGATATGCGCTTTACCGGCACCGACAATTATGTAGCGACCGATGACTTGAAAGTAGCTGTGAACGCGGCTGCGACGCTGCGGCGTCCGCTTTTGGTCAAAGGCGAGCCGGGCACCGGCAAAACCGTTTTGGCGCAGGAAATCGCAGCCGCCATGGGCGCACCTTTGATTGAATGGAACATTAAATCCACGACCAAAGCGCATCAGGGGCTTTATGAATATGACGCAGTCGCCCGGCTTCGTGACAGCCAATTGGGCGATGACCGCGTGCATGACATTAAAAATTACATCAAAAAGGGAAAACTGTGGGAGGCATTCACCTCTCCTGAGCTACCCATCTTGTTGATCGACGAAATTGACAAGGCGGATATCGAATTTCCCAATGACTTGCTGCAAGAGCTCGATCGGATGGAGTTTTTTGTTTATGAAACGCAGGAAACGGTGAAGGCCGCAGAACGGCCGATTGTGATCATCACGTCCAATAATGAAAAAGAGCTGCCGGACGCATTTTTGCGCCGCTGTTTCTTCCATTATATCAAATTCCCGGACCGGGAAACGATGCAGGCGATTATCGATGTGCATTTCCCCGGCATTCAAAAAATGCTGGTGTCAAAAGCCATGGATATTTTTTATGAAGTGCGCGATGTGCCGGGCTTGAAGAAAAAGCCAAGCACCAGCGAATTGATTGATTGGCTAAAGCTATTGCTGGCCGAAGATATGCCGCTGGATGTGCTCCAAAATAAGGATCCGACGAAGGCCATTCCGCCGCTACACGGCGCTCTGCTGAAAAACGAACAGGATGTGATGCTGTTTGAACGGCTCGCGTTCATGGCGCGCCGAAATAGTTAGAGATAATAGGCCAGCTCAAAGTCGCCCCATCGGCGGTTGTTCCAATAGAGTGGTACATAAATGTTGCGAACCAGACGATTTTCCTCCTGGTCATCTTCAACGCAATATACCGCCATTTTGAAAGCATCGGTGCTCTGCTTGGCGGGGATATCACATCCGGTCAGGATAATGCGTCCATTGCGGCAATGAACGGCATTGTATAAAGGGTCACCGGTTAATGGCTTTGAAAATCTGGTTAAATGGGTGGGTAAAAACCCATTTACATCGGTGCATACGGCGGCCTCATACCGCCGGTCTGAATCGGTGATCTTGTCCAACATCGGCCGCCAATTTGCGTCGGCCCAAGCGGTCAGCCGGTTTCTATATTGAACCGGATTACTGCCTTTGACTTCGACATATTGGGTATCAAATAAATCATCCATCGTCAGCGCGCCTGCATCCATGGCTTTCTGCGTCAATTTTGTAAATTGATTTGCAAAAGACATTGCTTGTTCGACGAAATAGTCATCCTGCGGCGACAAACCATTTTTGACAACAATATCAAACATATCGTTGCATAGCATTTCGACTGCATCAGCCCTGGATTGAGCCTTCTTCAGCGATTTATTATTATTCACTATGCCCTGCGACAGATGTTCTGCGGCTGAATGCGAAGCCTGCATGAAATGTTTAAGATCGCCACTGATTTTTGCAGCTTGCGCATTTTCGCTGCTGACACCGGCGACGATGCCGTCGATGTCCAACAACAATTCGTCAACTTTGCCGAATTTTTTGTCCATACCGCGGCTCCGCGCTAGACCGGACTGCAGTTTTTCGACGATTTGATTCGCATTGCCGCTAATATTGTTGATTGCTTGCGTCACATTGGCATTGGCAGCTTTCGTGTCGGAGGCCAACGCTTTCACCTCGCTCGCTACCACTGCAAAGGTCTCGCCCGCTTCGCCGGCTTTCGCCGCTTCGATTGTCGCGTTAAGCGCGAGCATATTGGTGGTTCGAGCCAAAGAATCGATGTTGCTGGTGACTGTGTTTATTTCATCGATCGATTCAGCAAAGCCGTTCAAAAATTCTTCTAACTCGTTAAACAAGCCAACTAAATAAAGTGCGTCCGCAGATGCATTGCGGATTTCTACACCCCCACCTGAAATTTTATGCCGCGCATCTTCACTCATTCGGTGAGCGGCTTCACAAGCGGTTATCACCGATGATTGATTTTGCCCAAGTGCATCGATTGAGGTTTTGAGAACCTCTTGTCGTTCAACGACTTCATCCGATACCCTGATAACATGCCCGATAATCGCATTTACCTCAGAACAGCCGATGGTCACGTCGCCGCATAAAGCCGCAATTTTTTGGGACCAGGCCTCTTCGGGGGAAGCATAGATTTTAGTCGATTGCATTCGTCGCAGCCTTTTTTGTGTTTTGCACAGGCTTTCCGATACGAAATTATGGTTTCCATTCCGTTAACGCTTGGCCAAAACTATTTGCACCACGGTGCATTTACGCTACCACAAGCTATGTTTTTTAACTTCCTTGATGAGTTGCGGGTCGCTGGTATCCAGGCGAGTATGAAAGAGCATCTGATGCTACTCGAAGCATTGGACCGCGATGTCATAGAACGCACACCGGAAGAATTTTACTATCTGTCACGCGCGGTCTTCGTCAAAGACGAAGGGATGCTCGATCGTTTTGATCAGGTATTTGACAAGGTTTTTAAGGGCCTTATCACCAGCTATGGCCAACAAGAGGTTGAAGTACCCGAAGATTGGTTAAAAGCTGTGGCTGAAAAGTTTCTGTCTGAAGAGGAGATGGAAAAAATCAAGTCGCTCGGTGACTGGGACGAGATTATGGACACGCTCAAAAAGCGGCTCGAAGAACAAAAAGAACGGCATGAGGGCGGCAATAAATGGATCGGCACCGGCGGCACGTCGCCATTTGGAAATAACGGCTATAATCCCGAAGGTGTCCGTATCGGCGGCCAGTCAAAGCATAAGCGCGCGATCAAGGTTTGGGAAAAAAGAGAGTTCCAAAATCTCGATAGCTCGCGGGAGCTGGGCACACGTAACATCAAAATCGCGATGCGGCGTTTGCGTAAATTTGCCCGGACGGGCGCTGCCGAAGAATTGGATATAGATGAGACTATTCGCGGCACGGCGAAACAAGGCTGGCTCGATATTCATATGCGCCCCGAACGGCGAAATGCCGTCAAACTCCTGCTGCTTCTCGATGTTGGCGGGTCCATGGATCCCTTCATCAAACTTTGCGAAGAATTATTCAGTGCGGCCACCAGTGAGTTCAAAAATCTGGAATTTTTCTATTTCCACAATTGTCCCTATGAAGGATTGTGGAAAGACAATCGCCGCCGTTTTGCGGAACGAACCCCAACATGGGATATTCTGCATAAATATGGCCATGACTATAAAATCGTCTTTGTCGGCGATGCGGCGATGAGCCCCTATGAGATTACCCATCCCGGCGGTTCGGTTGAACATTTCAACGAAGAATCAGGCGCAGTTTGGCTGCACCGTTTCACCAATACCTACCCTGCATCGGTTTGGCTAAACCCCGTTCCCGAAAAACAATGGGGCTATTCGCAGTCCACCAAAGTGATCCGCGAATTGATGGATGATCGCATGTATCCCCTAACGCTGAAGGGCTTGGAAGATGCGATGCGCGAACTTATCCGGAAAAATTAGCGACTAATAAATCAGATAGCGTTCACGTTCTGTCAGCCATTCCTGCTCATCGGGCAGCGTGATGGCGTCCAAGTCGTCCGGCGTCGCATTTGTATCGTCAACCCATAGGCGCAGCGCGTCACTGCCATTGATTACATCGATGGCCAAAACATCATTGGTATATTCATATTTGAAATCCTTGCCCCGCCATAAGGGGTAATCGGGGTAGAGACGCCTTATAGCCTTGAATGCGAGCGCCTGTATCCGCCAAGGCTTGAACGCGCCATGATCATAATGCGGTCCTTCACAATGAATTTGAACTGCATGGCATAACTTGCCTTGATGTTTATGAAAAGTTGGCTCAATCCAACATTCACGCAATATTGTCCCGGTCAGCCATTGCGGAGCCAATGCCTGCATTTCCGCGATGACCGCGCGCGCATCAACATCTGGTGCAGCAAATAATTCCAGTGGGCGGGTCGTGCCCCTGCCCTCGCTCAGCGTTGCTCCTTCCAGCATCACTGTTCCTGCATATGCCCGGGCCATGGTGACGTTGGGCGCATTCGGGCTTGGGTTGATCCAGATGCGGTCCTGTGGCCAGCCATAGCCAGGTGCGCTTTCCGGATCCCACCCTTCCATTTCAATAATGCGATAATCCAGATCAAGCCCGAAATGACCAATAAACCAGTTTCCCATCTCACCCAGCGTCAGTCCATGCCGCATGGGCATTGGTCCTGCACCAACAAAACTCTCCCACCCGCTGCGCAGCGTCATTCCTTCGACCGGACGCCCGGCTGGGTTAGGACGGTCCAATACCCAGACTGATTTCCCATGCTCAGCCGCAGCCTCAAGCATATAAAGCAGCGTCGTGATAAAGGTATAAATGCGGCAGCCGACATCCTGCATATCGATCAATATGGTGTCGAAAGTCCCCATCATCTGACCGGTAGGACGGCGGACTTCGCCATAAAGGCTGAAGACAGGTATTTGATGGACGGGATCGGTGAAATCCTCAGTTTCCATCATATTATCCTGTTTATCGCCGCGCATCCCATGCTGCGGGCCAAAGGCGGCGGTGACGTTGATATCATCCAAAGACGCCAAGGCATCGAGACTGTGAGTTAAATCTTCGGTCACCGAAGCAGGATGTGCAAGCAAGGCAACCCTTTTCCCGGCCAGATCACGGCGGAGCGAGGGGTCGGACAGTAGACGATCAATTCCGTTTTTCATGCCGCTCCTGCTGCCTTTAATAGATGCGTAAAGCAAGCCTGATCGTGAAAATCTGGTTGGTCGCGATGGTGAGCAAGCGCCCAATAAGATTTCGTTCCATGGGTCTCTTCCAATATACAAGAGATAGCCGCCGTCAAATCGCGGCCCCACCAATTTTTCGGCAGGACAAGCGCCGCCTCCAGAGCAAAATGGCTGTCACTGGCATCCAGCCCAATTTCCGGCCCGGCTATTTCCAGCGCCGTCATGCCGCCGCGATATTCGGTGAAATGATAGGCCGCCCACTGGCCAGACGGCGCGAAATTAAACTCAAGATAATCAGAATCACCGCCCTGCAGAAAAATCTCAAAACAGGTGGTTTGCCATAAACCGTCGCTGCGTTCGGATGGTTTGGGATAGTCGGTTTCGAGCGCGCGCAGATCGCATTCTACGTGATAACGCAGCCATAATCGCCCCGCGTCCGACAGGGTGGCATCCGCAAACACCTTAATCTTGCTTTTGGCGGGGGTTTCTTTGTGACAAAGCAGCTGCAACATATTGTCCAAAAGCTATTCTCCATGCTAGGCGCACGCCATGACTGACACATACGCATCCGATCTTCTGCGCTTACTAAATGAGCGCGGCTATATCCACCAGATTACCGACGCCGATGCACTCGATGCATTGGCCGCCAAACAGGTGGTCCCCGCTTATATCGGGTTTGATGCGACCGCGCCGTCGCTTCATGTCGGCAATTTGGTGTCAATCATGCTGCTGCGCCGTTTGCAGCAGGCGGGGCATAAACCAATTGTGGTGATGGGCGGCGGCACGACGAAGGTGGGCGATCCATCTGGTAAAGATGAGGTTCGCAAGCTGCTCGACACCGACGGGATAAATCAAAATATCGCGTCTATCCGCCGAATTTTCGAAAGGTTCCTGGATTTTAGTGACGGACCAACCGGCGCGATTATGGTGAACAATGCCGATTGGCTTGACCAGCTCGGCTACATCGATCTGCTGCGCGACGTTGGGCGGCACTTCACCCTCAACCGTATGCTGACATTCGATTCGGTAAGGCTCAGGCTCGACCGGGAACAGCCGCTGACGTTCCTCGAATTCAATTATATGATCCTGCAGGCCTATGACTTTCTGGAACTGTCTCGCCGATATGGCTGTCGTCTCCAATTGGGGGGGTCGGATCAATGGGGTAATATTGTTAACGGTTTGGAACTTGGCCGCCGCATTGATGGCACCGAATTATTTGGCGTGACCACCCCGCTGATAACCAAATCCGATGGCAGCAAAATGGGTAAGTCCGTAAGCGGCGCAGTGTGGCTGCATGAAGATCAGTTACCGCATTGGGACTATTGGCAATTTTGGCGCAACACCGATGACCGCGATGTGGGTAAATTCCTGCGCCTGTTTACGGATATCGACTTGTCCGAAATTGAACGGCTCGAAGGCCTAGAGGGCAGCGCTGTTAATGAAGCAAAAATTGCGCTCGCCAATGCCGCGACCGCGTTATGCCGGGGCGAAGAAGCGGCAAAGGCGGCAGAAACAACGGCAATGCAAACGTTTGCTGGCGGCGGCGCGGGCGATGACTTGCCCAGCGCAGAGATACAGGCCGCAGAGATTTCAATCGTCGATGCGCTTTTGGCGCTTAGCTTTGTCGCTTCCAAAAAGGAGGCCAAGCGATTGATTGACGGCGGCGGCGCAAGGATCAATGGGGATCAGGTAACAGATGAAGCAACCATGATCGCGTCAACGCCTGAAACGGTCAAAATTTCGGCAGGTAAGAAAAAGCACGGCATATTGGTATTTTCCAGCTAATTTTCCTTTGTTGCCGACGAAAACAAAGCACACCTTTACGGTTTATTTGTAAATTTCTGCCACTCTCTGTCTTCTAATAATAGGGGAACAAGGGTCGCAAATTTATGGTGCAAGCAATACAAAATGACGATTATGACCTTCGCCGGGCCGCAAGGCATCGGGCCGATTACGACGTGATCGTGGAAAGCAAGCTTCACGGCGATCAAAAAGCCCATATCGTCAATGTGTCGGCACATGGTTTTATGACCGATGATAATGAGATTTTTGAACGCGGTGATCGTATCGAGTTACGCTTGCCAGAGGTGGGCCGCATTGAGGCGCATTTGATCTGGTCGGTAGAAAAACGCGCTGGATTCCAGTTTGAACGCGTCATTCGTATCACTGATTTTATGAAAATGTTGAAAACCCTGTCGCCGAAGCGGCGGTAAACCCGCCCTAACCGCCGCGGAGCGTCGCGATACCGGCATCTCTCTCAAATAAATATAGCGCAAGACGAGCCGCTTGACCGCGCGCGCCAGAATCTAGACCGCCATCGCGGTCGAGCAGCAGCCGTGCGTCGTCCGACGCGATGCCGATCATCGCTCGGACCTGCTCGGCTGTTGCAACGCGGAACGGGCTGTCCCCGGATTGCCGCGTACCCAGCAGCTCGCCTGCCCCGCGCAGACGCATATCTTCTTCGGCTATCCGAAAGCCGTCATTGCTCTCGCGCATCAATTTGAGCCGCGCCGCCGCTGTTTCCCCGATATGCGCGCTGCGCACCAAAAGGCAAATCGACTTTTCCGCACCCCGCCCAACCCGCCCGCGCAGCTGATGCAATTGTGCTAGACCGAACCTATCCGCCGCCTCGATTATCATCAAAGAGGCATTGGGCACATCCACCCCGACCTCTATCACGGTGGTCGCGACCAAAAGCTGCGTTTTGCCGGCAACAAATGCCTCCATGACGGCATCTTTCTCTGGCCCTTTCATCCGGCCATGGACGAGTGCAACCTTATCACCGAACCGTAGCCGCAGCTGCTCCGCCCGCTGTTCGGCGGCGGCAAGATCGCTATTTTCGCTCTCCTCGACGAGCGGACAAACCCAAAAAGCCTGTTTACCCGATGCCAAATGACGCCCCACGCCTTCGACCAATTCCACCAGGCGTTCGGACGACATCACTCTGGTTTCGACAGGCGTGCGTCCCGGCGGCAACTCATCCAGCTGTGAGCTATCCATTTCGCCATAGCAGGCCAGCGCCAGCGTGCGCGGGATTGGCGTTGCCGTCATGACTAGCAAATGCGGCACGCCCTTGGCTTTGCGCGATAGCATCAAACGCTGCGACACGCCGAAACGATGCTGCTCATCAATGACCGCGACGGCGAGCGATTTATAAGTCACCGCCTCTTGGAATATCGCATGGGTGCCCACCAATATATCAATGCTGCCATCGGCCAGCCCCATCAGCGTCGCTTCACGCGCTTTGCCTTTATCGCGGCCTGTCAGGATCGCGATATTCACAGGCAGGCCCGATAGCATTTGCCGCAAATTGGCAAAATGCTGCCGCGCCAAAATCTCGGTGGGAGCGAGCAGCGCGCCCTGCATTCGGCATTCCACGGCCCGAAGCAACGTCATGAGGGCAACCATTGTTTTACCCGATCCGACGTCACCTTGGAGCAAGCGGAGCATCGGGCGGCTTTGCGCCATGTCGCTTTCAATTTCGGCGATCGTTCGTTTTTGCGCGCCGGTCAGGTCAAATGGCAAATTGAGTGCATTCGTTAAACGCCCATCGCCCTTAATCGCTATACCGTGACGCCGGTCCAGCGCGCTGCGAACAAGACGCATGGCAAGTTGGTTCGAAAATAATTCGTCATAGGCAAGCCGGTCCCGCGCTGCCTCATCATCCTTGCGATGCACTGTGGTCAGCGCGGTTTGCCAATCAGGCCAAACCCGCTTAGCCAAAAGTGAAGGCTCAATCCATTCGGGCAGCGCCGGAATATTCTCTACCGCGCTACTGGCCAACTGCCCCAATCTTTTGTTGGTTAAACCTTCGGATAGCGGATAAATGGGTTCGGCCAATGCGGGCGCAGCGCCGTTATCCAGCGGCTCCATATGGTCGGGATGAACCATTTGCAATTCGTCGCCATAACGCTCCAATTTGCCCGAAATGACGCGCTCTTCCCCGATCGGCAGCTGCTTTTTTGCCCATCCGCCATTACGCCCGAAAAATGTGAGCGTAACGTAATTGCCGTCTGCATCACTGGCGAAGATGCGTGTTGGCGCACGGGGCGATCCGCTGCCCTTATAGTCCATTACAACCAACCGAATGATGATATTCTGTCCGACGTCACCGACGTCAAGCGCCGGCACCGGTTTGCGATAGGTCCAACTGGCTGGAAAATGGTATAGCAAATCCTTGATCCGCTCGATCTTAAGACGGTCGAGCGGCTTGGCCAGCTTCGGGCCAATGCCGGCCATTGAACGAACTTCCGCAAATAGAGGATTGAGTATATCGGGACGCATGGCTAACGCCCTCTATAAAGCGAAAATCAGCCGTTACCAGAAGGACGTCCCCATGGATGCAGATGCCACTATCCGCAAATTGCGTTTCCGCGCCTCTCACCGGGGCACGAGGGAGGCCGACGCCATGGTGGGCGGCTTTTTTGAAAGCTATCATCAAAACTGGACGGCAGAAGAATTTGCCTGGTTTGAAGAGCTGTTGGAGCAACAGGATGTGGACATCATGGCCTGGGCCATGGGCACCGCCGCGCCGCCTCCTGAATTTCAGGGGCCGATGATGGATACATTGAAAAGGCTTGATTTCATTACTTTGCCTCCGGGACTTAGTAAGCAATATTAACTATGGTTGATCTTCATGCCATTATCGGGTCAGCAGCGCCGCTGACGCTCGCATCGGTGCCGCCCGGCTTTACGCCGTTGCTGCTGGCCGATTTGGCGCGCGCGGCAAAGGGCCGGACATTATTCATCGCCGCCGATGACGCCGCAATGCGCAGCCTCGCCGATACCGTACCCTTCTTCGCCAGCGAGCTGGAAATTTTGCAATTTCCCGCATGGGATTGCCTGCCCTATGACCGCGCGTCACCTTCGCTAGCGATTACGTCACAGCGGATGGCCACGCTGCAGGCATTACAGCAACCGTTAAAGAATAAGCAGCTGGTGCTGACCACTATTGGCGCAGTGATTCAGCGGCTGGTCACCCCATTCCGCATTCGCCAAACCGGTGAGCGGTTGGAGCCGGGCCGGATGATCAGCCGCGACCGGATCGCCGAACTGCTCATCGCAAATGGATATTTCCGCGTCGATACCGTTTCCGATTCGGGCGAATTTGCGATTCGGGGCAGCATCGTCGACATCTTCCCTGCGGGCAGTGAGACAGGCCTGCGGCTCGATTTTTTCGGCGACGAGATCGAGACAATGCGGAGCTTCGATGCCCAGACGCAGCGCAGCATTGGTCCCGTTGACCGGTTCGATATTTTGCCAGCGGTCGAAGCGTTAATGGACGCCGATTCGATTAAGCGGTTTCGCACCCATTACCGCGAATATTTTGGCGCAACCGCCACGGGCGATCCGCTTTACCAAGCCGTATCTGACGGACGCCGCCTATCGGGAATGGACCATTGGCTCCCGCTATTTGAAGAGCGGATGGTGACGTTATTCGACCATATTGGCGAAGAAGCCTTGGTCATCCGCGACGGCGCCGCTGTCCCCGCCGCCCAAACCCGTTTTGACGCTATTGCCGATTATCATGATAACCGCGTACGTGCTGCATCTGCTGAACCCGGCAGCTACCGGCCCTTACCGCCCGATCGTCTTTATCAAACGGCACAGGAGCTGGAGGCAGCTTTCCAAAATGCGGCGGCCCATATGCTGACACCATTTGCGCAGCCGCAAAGCGCGCGGGTCATCGACTTTTCCATTCAAGCGGCGCGGGATTTTGCACCGGAGCGCGCGCAAAAAGCCAACATTTACGAAGCGGTATCCGCGCATCTCAAACAGATGGCTTTGCAAGGCAAGAAAACCATTGTCGCCAGCTATTCCGCCGGCGCAAGGAGCCGTTTGCAGGGATTGCTGTCCGACCATGGTGCGCCGCCATTGGTGGAGGCAGATGGCTGGCAATCTGCATTGGGATTGGCGACGAAGGGCCGAGCAGCGATGGTCGTGCTCCCCATCGATCATGGTTTTTCGAGCGCCGATATTACCATCATCAGCGAACAGGATATGCTCGGCGACCGGCTTGTCAGGCGGCATAAGCGCAAAAAAAGCGCCGATGCCTTTTTGGCCGAACTATCAGCTCTCACGCTAGGTGACCTAGTTGTGCATATGGAACATGGCATTGGCCGCTATGAGGGCCTTGTCTCAATCACCGTCGGCAAAAGCCCGCATGACTGCGTCGCGCTAAGCTATGCGGGCGGAGACAAGCTGTTTGTTCCGGTCGAAAATATCGATGTTTTATCCCGCTATGGCTCAGGCAGCGAAGTGGCTGCCCTCGACAGACTGGGCGGAGAGGCTTGGCAAAGGCGCAAGTCCAAACTGAAAGAGCGTATCCGCGCCATCGCGCATGAATTGCTCGCCACTGCGGCTGAACGGGCGCTGCGGTCAGGGGTGCGGGTGGAGATCGACCCGCCGTCCTATGCCAGCTTCGTTGACCGCTTCCCTTATGAAGAAACCGATGACCAACAAAGGGTTATCGCCGAAGTGCTTGACGACATGGCGTCAGGGCGTCCGATGGACCGGCTCGTGTGCGGCGATGTTGGTTTTGGTAAAACCGAGGTTGCCATGCGCGCTGCCTTTGCCGCCGCGATGGCGGGGCATCAGGTGGCGATAATCGCGCCGACGACCCTGCTCGCTCGGCAACATTACAGCAATTTTGCCGACCGTTTCCGCGATCTGCCGTTAAAGGTGGGGCGCTTGTCGCGCTTGGTTCCGTCTGCTGAAGCGGCGGCGACCCGCGACGCTTTGGCCGATGGCACGGTTGACATTGTCGTGGGAACCCATGCCGTGCTGTCAAAGGCTCTTAGCTTTAAGCGTTTAGGTCTTGTTATCGTTGATGAAGAGCAGCGTTTCGGCGTTACGCATAAGGAGCGATTAAAAGCGCTTAAAACCGACGTCCATATGTTGACCCTGACCGCCACTCCTATCCCGCGCACCTTGCAAATGGCGATGTCGGGTCTGCGCGAATTGTCGGTGATTCAAACGCCGCCCGTCGACCGCTTGGCCGTGCGCACCTATGTCATGCCGTGGGATCCAGTGGTGCTTCGCGAGGCTTTACTGCGCGAACATTATCGCGGTGGGCAGAGCTTTTTTGTCGTCCCACGCATTTCAGACCTAGCCGAAATCGAAGATTATCTGCGTGAAGTGGTGCCCGAGATCAAATCCATCACTGCACATGGCCAAATGTCCGCCAGTGTCGTGGAAGAGCGGATGAGCGCCTTTTACGACAAAAAATATGATGTGTTGCTATCCACGACCATCGTGGAAAGCGGCCTCGATATTCCGAGCGCCAACACACTTATCATCCATCATGCGCAGCGATTCGGCATGGCACAGCTGTATCAGCTGCGCGGCCGTGTGGGCCGTTCGAAAACCCGGGCCTACGCCTATTTAACTACGCCGCCCAATCAAGCGCTGACCGAAACGGCTGAAAAAAGGCTGAAGGTGCTCGGAGATCTCGACACGCTGGGTGCAGGTTTTCAATTGGCCAGCCATGACCTTGATATTCGCGGCGCGGGAAATCTGGTTGGCGACGAACAATCCGGGCATATCAAAGAAGTCGGGTTTGAACTCTATCAATCCATGCTGGAGGACGCGATTATCGCGGCTAAGGCCGACGCACAGGGCATCGCTAAGCCGCGCGACAGTTTCAGCCCGCAAATTACCATCGATGCGCCAATCTTAATACCCGAGGACTATGTCCCCGACCTATCCGTCCGCATGGCGCTATACCGCCGATTAAACGACGTCGAAGATGCGCAAGAGATGGAAGGTTTTGCCGCCGAGATGGCTGATCGCTTTGGGCCGATTCCAGCGCCTGCCAAAAACCTGCTGCGCCTGATTGAAATTAAGCAAAATGCGTTAACCGCCGGCGTTGCCAAAATGGAGGTCGGTCCGCGCGGCACGTTGGTGAGTTTCCATGACGATAATCCGCCCAATATCCCTGGCTTGCTGGCTTATGCAGCGAAGCTGGGCGAGGTTGCCAAGCTCCGGTCGGACAGCAAGCTGGTGATACAGCGCGTCTGGCATGACCCGGAAAGCCGCCTGAACGGATGTTTGCAATTGTCAAAGGGGCTGGCGAATTTGGCGCGGAAGGTAGCGGCGAAATAGGACCCTATGCCCTGCTTAATCGCTGCGCAGCGCGAAACGCTCAAAGTCATCGGCCGATAGGGGCGCTGACCGCAAATAGCCTTGGAAATAATCGCATAGCTCGGCCTGAAGCATTTCCAACTCTTCCGCTTTTTCAACGCCCTCTGCGATTATCATCAACCCTAATGCCTTACCCATTGCAATAATCGCGCGCAGGATGATCCGGTCTTTGCTGATACCGGCGATATCGGGCGTCATGCCTTTATCGATTTTCAGATAGTCGAGCGGTAGATCTTTCAAATAAGCAAGGCTGGAATAACCCGTGCCAAAATCATCCAGCGCGATTTTGATACCCTGCCCGCGTAGCCGCTCCAATTCTGCACCAGCCCGGTCGGCATCGCGAACAAGGCTCTCTTCGGTCAACTCCACCGTTAATCGCTGTGGCGCGAAACCGGTTCGGTCCAGCAATCCCATTAACCGTGCGGCATAGCCTTCGGTCAGCTCCTCCGCCCCCAAATTTACCGACAAGCGAAGCGCATCCAGAGCAGCGGGCCAATTTGCCGCGATGGCGATTGCCTCTTGCTGAATCACATGCGATAATTCTTCTCGTAAATCGCACCGATCGGCGGCGCTGAACAGTGTGTCGGCGCTGATTTCACCCCATTTGGGATGATGCCACCGCGCCAGCGCCTCTGCCCCCACCAATGCCCCATTGGCGACCGCGAATTGCGGCTGCAGCATGATGGTTATCTGCCGCTTTTCGATGGCCGAACGCAGGTCAGCATCGAGAGCAGCCGCCAGTTTTGAATTGTCCTGATGATGATATTCGGCGATGACATATCGGCGGCCTTTCCGGCTATATGCCTTGGCAAGCGCCGACTGCGCCCGTTGGAGCAAAGCCTCTCCGCTTTCATCCACTCCTGATACCGCGATGCCAATCCGCGTGCTGATATGAACCGGCGCACCGGGCTTGCCAAAATCGGACGATAATATATCAATTAACGCCTCGGCATGAATTTCCATGCGGTCCGCACCGCCCGCCGCAACGATCAAAAATTCGCGCCCCGGCAAACGGGCGGTAAAGAGTGTATCTTCGATATAAGCGCTGGCAAATTTACGCAGCCTTGCGCCGACTTTCCGGATCACGCCATCGCCGCCCGACCGGCCAAAACGGTCATTAATTTGCTTGAGGTCGCGGATACCGATGATGAAAGCCAGCAACTCTTGAGGATGCCCTGCGGTGAATTGCGCCAGCCGCTCTATTGCCGCTCTATGCCGCAACATCGGGACCAATGAACCCGCATTGGACTTTATGTGAAAAGGCGAGGCTGACGACATCATGACCTGTTAAGCGAAAAACATTTCAACACCCTTACCATTTTTGACGGGCAATTAGCCTTTGCCATAGTGAGAATCCGCCTTACATGGGAAATATGATTGACGGTTTTGGACGGAAAATTGATTATCTGCGCATTTCGGTTACCGACCGGTGCAATTTTCGGTGCCATTATTGCATGCCCGAAAATCAAAGCTTTTTACCCCATGGTGAGCTGCTCGACTATACCGAAATCGCACTTCTTGCAGAACGGTTTATTTCGCACGGGATCCGCAAAATCCGGCTGACCGGGGGTGAGCCGCTGGTGCGCCGGGATATGCAGATATTGCTGGCCGCTCTTGGGAAACATGTGCATAGCGGCCGCTTGGACGAGCTAACCCTCACCACCAACGGCAGCTTATTGTCGAAATTTTCCCCCATATTGTCCGATGCAGGCGTCCGCCGGATTAATGTCAGCCTTGATAGTCTCGATCCTCAAAAATTCGCGGACATCACCCGGGGCGGAAAATTGGATCAGGTGATGGAAGGCATCGCCGCTGCGAAAAAGCATAACATACATATCAAAATCAATATGGTGGCGATGAAAGGTGTTAACGAGGATGACCTGTTGCCCATCGCCCATATGTGCGCCGATGCGGGCCATGACCTAGCTATCATTGAAACAATGCCGCTCGGCAGCGAAGTCGGCGGGCGGGAAAATACCTATATGCCGGCGGATGTATTTATCGAACCTTTGCGCCAAATCAGCGCGCTCACGCCGATTCCGCACCGCACCGCCGGGCCGTCGCGATATTGGCTTGCCGATGCGTTGGGTCTTAAGATCGGGATGATCACTCCGCTGAGTGAGAATTTCTGCGACGATTGTAACCGGCTCCGCCTGACGACCGATGGCAAAATATATATGTGCCTGGGGTCCGAAATGAATGTTGATTTCAAGACGGCGTTGCGCGAACAAGGCGTTGAAGCTGTCGATCGGCTGCTCCAAAAAGCGCTTAGGTTAAAGCCGGAAAGGCATGAATTTGAAAAACAAATGGCAAACCCCAATTCTCGCCTTTCTCGCACGATGAATGCGACCGGTGGATGATTGACGTTTCGAAATTGGCGCTATTGGCGTCACATACCGAAAATGCCCGCGAAGCAGAGGCGTTGCTGCGTGAACAATTTGAATTTGTCGATTTGGATCAGGCAAGTGCGGCGATTGTGCTGGGCGGTGATGGATATATGCTGCAAGTATTGCACAGCTTGCTGGAAAGCCGCCGCGACATACCTGTTTATGGGATGAACCGCGGCACGGTTGGTTTTTTGATGAATGGTTGGCATCCCACTGATTTGGGCAGCAGCCTGGCGCGCGCCAAAAGCTTTACGGTAAAACCATTGTCGATGACGGTGGCGACCGTCGATGGACAGCAATTCACCCTGCCCGCGATAAACGAAGTGTCGTTGCTACGCGAAACGCGGCAAGCGGCCAAAATCGGCATCACGGTCAACAAAAGGTTGGTTATCCCGGAATTGGTATGCGACGGCATATTGGTCGCAACACCAGCGGGCTCCACGGCCTATAATCTGTCGGCTAACGGCCCGATATTGCCGCTTGATTCTTCGCTGCTTGCGCTCACTCCGATCAGCCCATTTCGGCCGCGCCGGTGGAAAGGTGCGATTTTGCCAGACCGCTACGTGATCCGGCTGGAGATTTTGGAATCGAATAAGCGTCCCGTTAGCGCGGTTGCCGATCAGCGGGAAATCCGCGAAGTTGCGTGGGTTGAGGTCGCTCTAGACCGGAATAAAGCGATGACATTGCTGTTTGATCCGGACCATGCGCTCGATGATCGGATCGCAATGGAACAATTTGTTGTTTGAGTGCTTGCAATCTCCTGAAAGTCGCTGCTATAGGCCCGCTGTCCGGTGAGAGCCGGACTGCTCCCTGGTAGCTCAGTGGTAGAGCAGTTGACTGTTAATCAATTGGTCGGCGGTTCGAATCCGTCCCGGGGAGCCATTTTTTCTATTAGTTCGGATTTACGGCACGCCATATGAGGCGCAGCGCCACATATCCGACCAAAATTCCGGTAATCCAACGCAAATAACGCGGCGACAAAAGCTTTAGCCCAATCATTCCGCCAATTTGCCCGCCAATCAGCACGGCAAGCAACAGAGGCCAATAGGATAGCGCCTCGGTCCAAATTGGGGTTCCCGCTTGCTTCCAAAACTGCCCCGCCAAACCAGCGGCGGAATTGATTAAGATATAGAGCGAGGAAAAGGCAGCGATTCGGCGGGCATCGGCCCAGCGAATCAAATGCAAAATGGGCGCAAAGAATATCCCGCCGCCTATCCCCGATAGCCCGGCCAGCAAGCCGATCAATGCTGACAAACCTATCAAGGGTACTGTCTTCAACTTAAATCGGGGCAATCGATCAATAGGCAGGAAAAGTGCGGCGGACGATAAGAATAAAGCCCCGCCCAATATTCCAAAAAAAGCAGCCTGCGACAAAGTCACCATTCCGCCCAGAAAGGACATGGGAGCCGATAAGATGACAAGCGGCAAGCAAGCACGCAAGTCAAGCTGCCCTGCCCGCGTATAACGGACAATACCGCCAGTCACGACCACCAGATTGCACAGCAACGACACAATCGGGATCAGCCGGTAATCCACATCGGACAGTGCCAGCAAGGCGGTATAAGTGGACCCGCCCCCAAAGCCCACCGACGCGTAAATAAGGGCAACCAGCGCAAACAGCAGGATCAATATCGGCATTGCATCTCCACCCCTACTGACCCTGCAATTTCAAAGCAGATTATGCGTAAGACCCATGGCAATGTTTATATTTACGCCCTGAACCACAGGGGCAAGGATCATTGCGCTTCAAATCCGGATTATTTGCATAGGGATCGTCGCTATGCGGGCTTGGCGCGCCGGTCTGCCGTGGCGGCAGGGTGGTGGTGATCAATCCCAGATCGCCCGCATCAATGTCGTCACTGTCATCTTCTCCGGTAAAGGGATCAATATGGGTGGTCAGGAAATCAGGAAGTTCAGGTAATTCGGGAGCCTCTAAATTTTCCTCTGCGCGGAATTCATTAGTGGCAATGGTTTTGGTCACATCTTCCCGGATCGCAGCGAGCATCCGTTCAAACAGGCCAAATGATTCCTGCTTATATTCATTGATCGGAGTTTTTTGCGCATAGGCACGCAGGTAGATCACCTGACGCAAGGCATCCAAAGTTGATAAATGCTCTTTCCAGTGATGGTCAAGCATTTGTAGCAAAATGCTTTTTTCAACCGAATTCCATATCTCTGGATCAAGCTCCGCACTTTTTTGCTTGAACAATGCCTCGGTCTGTTCGGCGAGCCGTTCCTCGATAATTTCAGGTTCGATCGCCTCTTCCTGAAGCCAGCTGTCAATATCAGGGTCGAGTGTCAGAATTTCCCGCACTTTAGTTTTCAAACCATCAATATCCCATTGTTCGGGATAGGTGCCTGCGGGGCAATGGTCGGCTACGATGGCATTGACCGTGTCGTTGCGCATATCCTCAATCACATCATCAACCGCGTCTGCGTCCATAATCTCGTCGCGCTGCCCGTAAATGACTTTGCGCTGATCATTCATCACGTCATCATATTCGACCAGCTGTTTGCGCACGTCATAGTTGCGCGCCTCCACCTTGCGCTGTGCGGTTTCGATGGCCTTGGACAGCATTTTGCCGCCAATCGCCTCGCCATCTTCCAATGAGCTATTCATCATCTTGGCAAAAAGCGATTCCGAACCAAAAATACGCAGCAGGTCATCTTCTAGGCACAGATAAAAACGCGATAGGCCCGGATCGCCCTGACGCCCGGAACGGCCGCGCAGCTGATTATCGATACGGCGGCTTTCATGCCGCTCTGTGGCAAGAACAAACAAGCCGCCCGCCTCGAGCACCTTTGCGCGCTCTGCTGCGACCTCTTCTTTCAGCTTGGCGACGGCGGCATCGCGTTCCGGACCTTCTTCAAGACCGGATAACTCTTCCTCAATCCGAAATTCCAGATTACCGCCCAGCTGAATATCGGTGCCGCGTCCCGCCATGTTGGTGGCAATGGTAACCGCGCCCAAGCGCCCGGCCTGCGCCACGATATGCGCTTCTTTTTCGTGCATGCGTGCGTTCAAAATGCTGTGTTCCACGCCGTCTTTGGTCAGAAACTCGGACAACAGTTCCGATTTTTCAATCGACACTGTGCCGACCAGCACGGGTTGCCCGCGGTCGTTGGCTTCGCGGATGGTCTTGGCAATGGCCAAAAATTTATCCTGCGTGTTTTTGTAAAACTGATCATCTTCATCGATACGCTGCACCGGCAGATTGGTTGGAATTTCAACGACATTCAGCTTGTAAATTTCGTGAAACTCTCCGGCTTCGGTCGCTGCGGTACCGGTCATGCCGCCGATTTTGGGATACATGCGGAAATAATTTTGAAAGGTGATCGTCGCCAAAGTCTGATTTTCTGGCTCAATCTTGACGCCCTCTTTCGCTTCTACTGCTTGATGCAAACCGTTGGACCAGCGGCGCCCGTCCATCATTCGTCCGGTAAACTCGTCGATGATAACGATCTTGTCGTCTTTGATAATATAGTCCGTGTCCCGCTTAAACATCACCTGCGCTTTTAACGCTTGGTCCAGATGGTGAACGACCTGTGTGTTTTCATAATCATACAGGTTGGAACCTTCGATCAAACCCGCTGCTTCCAGCAACCGTTCCGCTTTTTCGGTGCCATCCTCGGTCAGGATGACGTTGCGGGCTTTTTCGTCCTTCTCATAATCTTCTTCCACCAATTGCAGCACGATTTCATTGACGCTGCGATACAGGTCGGTTTTGTCTTCGGTTGGCCCGGAAATAATAAGCGGCGTGCGGGCTTCGTCGATCAGGATCGAATCGACCTCATCGACAATCGCAAAGTTGAACGGGCGCTGCACCATTCTGGCGCGCTCATATTTCATATTGTCGCGCAGATAATCGAAGCCGAGCTCGTTGTTCGTCGCATAGGTAATGTCGCAGGCATAGGCCTCGCGCCGCTCATGTTCGGTCAAATTGGGCACGATGACGCCGGTGGTCAGCCCCATGAAGCCGTAAATTTTGCTCATCCATTCGGCGTCGCGGCGGGCCAGATAGTCGTTTACCGTCACGACGTGAACGCCCTTGCCCTCCAATGCGTTCAAATAGCAAGCGAGCGTTGCGACAAGGGTTTTACCTTCGCCGGTGCGCATCTCCGCAATTTCGCCGCGATGGAGAACGATACCGCCCACCATTTGCACATCGAAGTGGCGCATTCCCATAACCCTGCGCGACGCTTCGCGGATGGTCGCAAATGCCTCTGGCAGGATTTGGTCCAAAGTTTCGCCGGAGGAAAGCCGGTCGCGGAACAATCCGGTCTGTGCCTGCAACTGCTCATCGCTCAGCGCTTCCATTTGCGGTTCGAAGGCGTTGATTTTGGTGACAATTTTCATCACCGATTTGACATAACGGTCGTTGGACGAACCGAAAAGCGACTTGGCTACCTTGCCGAGCATATGATATTCCTTAATTTTAAGAGTGATGCGCACGAGCGTCAAAGGCATCGTTGCAGCATATGAAGCTATTGTTTGAAAAGCCGGCAGGGGCGCGAGATGGGGCGCAGGCTGCCGGATAGCAAGGCGGCGTTATTGACGGTTACGATCACCGATATAGACGGTGGGAGACGCAGGCACTGCTGCCGCGTTAAGCTTCGCGGTATGCTGATCATGATCTGATATGCGCGATTGCGGCAGATGCAGAGCCACCGACGCTGCCTTATGCTTCTCTTCGGTTAGGGCATCGACCAGGACCTCGGCGGCAACTGCGCCGCTACCTAATGCGCTTTGGACCGGACGCACGCGCTCTGCCGCCTGAGCCGTGGTGAGGCCCGACATAATTGCCAAAAGGAACAGGAAAGTGCGTGTCATCATGGTCTTTGTGCGGCCGATATAATCATCGCAGCACAGTTCGTCTAGCAATATGAACAGTGTGGCCGGAAAAGTTTGCTGTCGCAATTGTGCAAATAGTTGCAATTCTATCGCCCCTTACGCTAAGCCTCGCGCCGATCCCGGCGATTGGCCGGACGTTTTATCGCCACATGAAAGCCCTGCCCTTGTCCAGCAAATCGCCGCTTGCCCCCGATCATTTTCCTGCTTTGCACGATATTGAAGGCGTCACATTGCGCATCGCCCGGGCGCAATATAAGCAATGGGATCGCTGCGATTTGACCTTTGCCCAATTGTGCGAAGGCACCAGCGTGGCGGGCGTCACGACGTCCAACATTTGTTGTTCGTCCGAAGTCGAAATGACCCGGGACAATTTGAAAAAGGGCACAGCCAGAGCATTGATTGTCAATGCCGGAAACAGCAATGCCTTTACCGGATTTCGCGGACGTGAGGCGGTGCAGCTCATCATCGACAAAATGACGGCACATTTGGGATGCGATGCTGATGAAGTCTATGTCTCTTCCACCGGCGTCATCGGCGTGCCTCTGCCCAAGGATAAAGCAAACGCAGGTATCGACAAGGTCATCATCGCCGCGCCGTGCAGCTGGGAAGAAGCCGCCGCAACGATTGCAACCACCGACACTTTCCCCAAAGGCGCGCGCGCCAGCGCCGTTGTTGGCGGCAAGACAGTGAATTTATCGGCAATAATCAAGGGCAGCGGGATGATTGCGCCGGATATGGCGACAATGCTGGGCTATATTTTCACCGATGCAGCGGTCAAGCCTGCATTCCTGCAGCAGCTTTTGTCGGCCGCGACACGCAAAAGCTTTAACTGCATCACCGTCGACAGCGACACATCGACCAGCGACACAGTCCTGGCCTTTGCCACTGGGAAAGCGGGCAATGCGCCGCTTGCCGGTTTCGATGATGCAGGCGCGGATGCTTTCGCAGCGGCGCTGGACGACGTTTGTTTGCAGCTCGCGCATCTGGTCGTTCGCGACGGCGAGGGCGCGAGCAAATTTATCGAAATCGCAGTGACCGGCGCGGTCAGCGATGAAAGCGCGCACCGGGTCGGCATGGCGGTTGCCAATTCCCCGCTTGTGAAAACGGCTATCGCGGGCGAGGACGCCAATTGGGGGCGGATCGTGATGGCGGTGGGCAAAGCAGGCGAACCTGCCGACCGGGACAAGCTCGCCATTCGTTTTGCCGACAAGTGGGTCGCCCAGGCTGGCCTTGCGGTGGACAGCTATGACGAAGCCCCGGTCGCCGCCCATTTGAAAGGCAGCGACATCAGCATCGGCGTTGATTTAGGATTGGGCGATGGCCGCGCGACCGTTTGGACCTGCGATTTGACGCATGGCTATATCTCAATCAACGCGGATTATCGCAGCTAAGCTTAGAAAACCGCGCCTACCCCCTGCCCCACGTTCCTAAAGCTTGCCATTAACCAGCGGCGGTTTGGATCCATTCCTTAATCGCTGCCTTGGGCGCGGCACCGACTTTAGTGTCGGCAACTTCGCCATTTTTGAACAGGATCATCGTCGGAATTCCCCGCACGCCATATTTCGCAGGCGTATCGGGATGGTCGTCGATATTCAGCTTCGCAATCGTGACCGTCTCGCCCAATTCTTCGCTCAATTCCTCTAGGCTCGGCCCGATCATTTTGCAGGGCCCGCACCATTCGGCCCAAAAATCGACAACTACGGGTTTGCCGCTTTTCAATACAGCAGTTTCAAAATCATTATCGCCGACAGCGGTGGTAGCCATATGGAGTCTCCTTAATTTATTTATTCAGAATGTAAGCCGCTCGCCTATCGCTGGCAAGGCGGGTTGCTGATAGAATTTATTGTCAACAGTAAATGGTACGGCAAATGGCATCATCCGTCCTAAACCGGTCGGTGCGGTGCGAGCAGCGCAACATCCAACTGCATCATAACGGGGCCATGCGTGAATAAAAGATAGGCCTCCACAGTCCGGCCAGGAAAGATTTTTTCAACAGCCGCTTGATAATGCGCCATTTGCCGTAAAAAGGCACGGGGCAAATCACTCGCCGAAGAGGGAATGTTTCGTCCTGTTTTGAAATCCAATATCCGCACGCGGTCGTCAGTAATATGCAGCCGGTCAACACGGCCCGTAATCACGGTTTCCCCAACCACTGCGGCAAGCGGTATCTCTGATTTTGCATCGCTTCCAAAAAAGTCATGCCAGTGCGGGTTCGCGATAACATTCCGCACCGTTTCCAGCAGATCGTCATTATCGATGCCGCTATCCCGATTGTTGCGTTCCAACCAGATTTTGGCGCGCTCCATCGCTGTCGCCAAATCAGGTCCAGTTATCCGTTCAAACAGCGCATGGATTAACCGGCCTTTTTCGGCGGCTCTTTGCATGGACAGGCTGGCCGGGGCATCGCCATAATCATCATCATCCAAATGCGATGGGACGAGCGGCCGCGGCGGTTTTTCCTCGGCGGGCGCTGGCCGCATGAGCCAATCGGGAATGCTGGTGACTGGCGCGACTGGTTCCTCGTCCTGCTTGTCCGTTTTCAACTGCGCCGCTTCACTGCCTGAATAGCGCATAACCTGCCCGAAACGCGGATCATCTTCCCAGCGGCAACCGATATTTTCCATCGCCCGCTCCAATATGGGATACCAGCTATTTTCGGGATAGGCGCCATCCTTGTTGGCTTTGCGAATGGCGCCCGCCATAATGAGCCTTTCTTCTGCACGGGTCATGGCGACATAAAGCAAACGGTGATGTTCAGCGAGGTCGTCTTTCTTTTGCTGTTCAGTGACCGTTCCCAGCTGCCCAAGCTGATAGTCTTTATTGATCGGCAATAACGGAATTTGCAGATTGCCATCGAGGGTCAGCGTATAATCGCGGTCTTTTTTGGCGTCGGGATCGGATAGGATATCGGCCAATATCACCACAGGCGCCTGCAATCCTTTGGATCCGTGCACAGTCATCACCCGCACCTCATTGCTGCTGGCTATACCTTCGCGCTTTATTTCCGTATCGCCCCGTTCGAACCACGCCAAAAAAGTCTGCAGCGTGCCGCCGCGCCGTTGTTCAAATTCGATTCCTGCGTTGAGCAGCTCATCGAGCGGGACGCGCACTTCTTCACCCATGCGCGCAATAAATTTCCGGCGGCCATCCATCGGACCGGATAATATCTGCTCCATGAAGGCATAGATGCCGATGTAATCGGCCGCATTTAACAGGGCGGACAATTGCGTCACCACAGCTTCATGCGCTGGATTTGCGCGCAAAAATTGCCACAGGCTTTTGCCCTTATGCGCTGGGCCCCGGTAGCCGTAGGCGAGCAATTCGTCCTGTGACCATCCCACCAATGGCGAAACCAGTACGCTTGCCAAGCTCAAATCATCGCCAGGTTGCAACACAAAGCGGATCACCGACAATATATCCTGCACGCATAGCGGTTGTTGCAGGCGGAGCCGGTCAATCCCTGCCACTGGAACGCCTTTGTCATGCAGCTGACTGACAAGGAAACTCGCCATATCGCCGCGCTTGCGGAGCAGGATCATGATGTCACCAGCGACCAGTGCCCTGCCGTGTGAGGCCAAAATCGGCGCCTCGTCGACCAGCGAACGGACGTAAGCCGCGATACGATGCGACAATATCCGCTGTTCGCTGCTCAACCATTTTTCTTCGTCGTCGCCGCCCTCGCTGCCGCCTGCCTCTGTGTCATCTGTTTGCGGGCGCAGCACCGGTGCGAATAATTCGATATGGCCGCTATCTGGTTTTTCGCTATGATGTGGTTCAATTTGCCTCGTAATTCCGAACGCGGCGGGACCAGCGTAATCAATCACGCTATTCACAAAATGTAGCACTGGCTTTGTGGACCGGAAACTGCGCGACAGTTCGAGCATCTGAAGCTCTTCACCGGTCGCCTGTATCCTTGCGGCATAATCTTCACCTGCCGCACGGTAATTTTCAGGGTCCGTTCCCTGAAAGCTGAAAATTGCTTGCTTATAATCGCCGACCGCAAAAATCGTCCGGTTTTTCTCCCCTTTGCCGCCAGCACCGCTGAAAAAATCATCGCTGAGCGCGGTCACGATATCCCATTGTGCTTTATTGGTATCCTGCGCCTCATCGACGAGAATATGATCAAATTGACGGTCCAATTTATACCGCACCCAATCGGCCATTCCGCTATGGTTCAATAGGTCAGCGGTCTTGCGGATCATATCGTCAAAATCGACCAGCCCGCGCGATTGCTTGCTGCTTTGATATTGCCGCGCGAAGGCTTTGCCAACTAGTAAGGCGGGCGCAAGCCGGTCTGCATAGGCCGCCAATTGGATATTTTGCCAAATGGGCTGTGACCAATGATATAGGGCCAGCGCGGTTTCGGAATAAGCGGTGTTAAGTGGGGTGGAACCTCTGGATTCGTTAAACGGGTCACCGTCGGCTTTGGTCCAGCATTTCCGCAGCAGATCAAATGCCTCCGCACGCGCGGGCACATCAAGTGCGAGCCATTGCGCAATCTTCTCCGCTCGTTCAGTGCCCTTTTTGCCGCCCCATTCCCGGTTCATCTCGGCAAGCGCCAAGATCGACGCCTTATCAATCACGCTATCGGATAGCTGTTCTTCGAGATATTCCTGCACGCTGCCAGTAAAATCGAGCCCGACTATCCGCCTTGCATAGCGCAGCGCGCCATGATCATCGGGCACGCGCTCCATCGCATCGGGCTGCGCGGCGCAGCGCTGCAGAAATTTGAACGCTCTTTCCTCGTTCATATCCAGGCTCATTTGCTGCAGATTTTGGATCAACCAATCGCGGCCATGCTGCTCCGCATCGATAATCATTTCGTACAAAGCCTCGCGATAAAGCTCGTCACGCTCACGCCCTTCGACCGGTTCAAAACCGGGGATCAGGCCTGCTTCATCCGGGAAACTGGCCAGCAAGGATTGGCATAGGCTGTGGATCGTTAATATCTGCAATCCACCGCCGGGCGCATCCAGAACCTGAGCAAATAGCTGACGCGCACGCAGGACCGCCGGTGGAGTATAATCGGCGCCTATCGCCATTAGGTCACAGGCAAGATCGCTGCGAGGCATCTGCACCCATGACGCGAGCCGCTCGTTGATCCGCTCCGACATTTCCGCTGCACCCGCTTTGGTGAAGGTAACGCAAAGCAGGTTTTCCGGACGCACGCCATCCTCCAGCAGCAGCCGGATCACCCGCGCGGTCAAAACCTGCGTCTTGCCGGTTCCCGCCGATGCGCTCAGCCAGATATTATCCCCCGGCACCACGGCATGCTCCTGCCCATCGGTTAGGGGGAATAGTTGCTTTACGCCCTTGTCATTGGACCCGCTCATTATGTGTCACCATCCATCTGCGCTTCGCGGCCGTCCCATTCCTGCAAGCGCATCAGCTGATTATGATCGCCATAGGCATAGGCAGGTTCGAGCATGGCGGTAAAAGGCGCAGTCCCGTTGATATAGTCATCCAATAACTGCAACGCTTGCCGCTCGGCAAAATCAACAAATTCGGATGTGAGGATTGTATTCTTCGTCCCATCGGCGCTCGTCGGCTTTGTTACCTGTCCGAATTGGCTCTTATTTTTTGACGTGCTCCAATATTCGAACCCGCTCGCGGTGCCGCTGACCCCTTCTATCCCGCCGCGCTCCGCCATTAAGCCCAGCAGCCCCAATTGCAGAGCAAAACCCGCCGCAACTTTGGCACCGCTTGGCGCGGTTCCGGTTTTATAGTCGGCTATCACCAAACTTCCATCGGACAGCTTGTCGATCCGGTCGGCACGTCCGCGTAGCTTCACTCCGGCAAGGCTGATTTGCGCAGCCGCTTCTGCCGCCAATACTGTCCGGCCTTGTTCGTCTTTGAACCGCTGCGTTTCTTTGGCGATCCAGCGTAATGCCTCCGATATCCGCGGCTGCCACATTGCGCGGAGCGCTGGATTGAGCGCAGTGTTGGATAGCATATCCTCGGCCCGCTGGATCAGCGCGGCTGGTTCGCTGTGATCGTCCTTATGCCAAAGCTCCAATATTCGGTGAATCATGGTCCCGCGCCAAGCATGGCTAGGCTCGGCGTCCACCGCGTCCAATGCGTTCAGCCCCATAATCTTGGACGCATAAAAGGAATAGGGATTGGATTTCAGCGTATCAAATTGCGTTATCGAAACCGAAACGTGCCGCTGTTCAGCCGGTGGTTTTGGTGCAGGTCTGCGGTAGTTGGGGCTATATTCCGATGGTTTATCGAGCATCGCCGCAAGCTCCGCCGCTTCCACCTCCCTCGCCAATTGCGGGCCCAAAAATGACTGGATACGCAGCAAGAAACGCGATGCCACCGTCGGCCCGCTGCGGTCGCGTTTCGCACGGCTCAACACCACCTCTTCAGCGCCCAATGCGCTCGCCAAATCATGCGCCGAAAGGCCGATATTGCGTTCCGGCGCGGCCAATCCCAAATCACGGCGTATGCGCGGCGCCAGCCAAGGATCAGGATTTTGAAGCTGCGGCCAGCTGCCTTCATTCAGCCCCGCACAAATCAGCATATCCGCCCGCTGCAACCGCGCCTCCAGCAAACCATAAATGGCGATCCGCGGATGCCCGCCATAGGGCAACCGCACGCTTTGATCCGCCATCAGCTCGGTCAGAATAGATGGTATCGCCTCTGCAACTGGCTTCCCAATAACGGACAGATTATTGCGTCCTAAATCTTCAAAGAAAGCGGCCAATTGGCGGCCCGCATTCTCCCGCCAGACCGCATTGTCACTCAGCTTTCCTGCAACATCTTGCACAGCCGCCAATATCGCTGGCACATTACCATCCCGCGCCTGCTCCAATGGCTTCAGGTCAGCCGCAACGATGGGCCACCATTCTTGCAATTCACTACATTGTTCGGGGGTCAATATCCCCCGGTCGCCGTCACGCTTGGCTTTTTCAAGCGAAATCTTCTCGGCAATTGCGGCAAGGCCGATCCCCTCATTTGGCCCGCGCAAGAGCATATCGAGCGCGCGCACCTGTTTCAGCCAAGCCGTCCGCCCCTCCCCGCTATGCGCAAGCGGATGTTTCAGCGCAGCCAACAACGGTACCGGCGCAAAATCATGGGCATAGCAATCGGCAAGTGCCATCACAAATAACGCAGGCGGACTTTGGATCAGGGGCCGCCCTGCACTATCATCGACCGCGATATTCCACCTTTTTAACTGCGCCGCCGTGCGCATCGCCAATTCCCGGTCAGGCGTTATCAGCGCTATCCGCCGCTGCGGTTGTTCCAATGCTTTACGGATCAATATCGCAATCGACAGCGCCTCTTGCGCGCTATCCTCGCAAATCATCAACCGCATATTGGGCAGCTTTTTCTGCTCCACCGGCAATGCCTGCCACTGCGCCGTCGCATCGGGTAAGCAGAAAATATGCCGGATCGCCTGGCCTGATATTTTGCCCCTATCCGGTAATAGTTCGACCTCATCCCGGCTAAAATCCATGGCATTCAGGAGCGATTTCAGATGATATTGCGGATGGGTTTCATATGCTGGTTTGGGGCGCATTTCTTCGGACGCAGGTTCATGCGGACCAATTTTGTCCCACTCCTCATCCGCCATATCCATATCCAACGCGGGCAAGATCACCATGGAATTCGGCAGCAAGGCGACCTGTTTCAACACGGCCGCGATCGCAGGCGCATCGGTTGAAACGCCAATCGCAACGATCAACTGCTGGGGCTTGTCTTCCCTTAACCTGCGCGCAAAATTTTCCAGCAACATATTGCGCCGGGCGGCGGCGTCGATCACACCAAGCCTTGCCAATTCAGCATGATATAACGGCACCAGATGCAGCAATTGCGTATAACTATTTTGCCAATGACTGGCCAGGTCCTGACCGTCAGGTTTTATGATGTCAAATCTGTCAAAACTGACCTGCGCGGCTTCCAACTCGTCCAGAACCTGAACCAGATACCGCGCCAGCTTTAATGCCTCCGTGGGCGTAATGTTGCTGCCGCTGGCGCTGCGTTGTTTCATCACCAACTGAGCAAGCAGCAAAAGCCGGGACATGGGTTCAATAACCGGCGGAATATGACCTGCGGCATCAATCGGATCGAATAAAGGTCCCAAAGTCTCCTGCAGCGCCAAGTCACCCAGCGCCGCCATGCGCGGCAATAACAGGCCCGGTTTTAACCTGCGGACAAAGGCCTCGGTCATGGACTGTATCGCGCGGTTATTGGGAAGCAGTAATATCGCCTCGCTCAGTTTTAGGGGATCTTCGCCCGTGCGGGCCAAAATCGCCTCGACGGCAGCATCACATAAATCTTGCCCGAATATACAGCTATAGAGCGACGGCCTGATGGGTTCAGGCATTAACGGCTCGGGCCAGCTCGGCCAATCGCGCTTCGGTTGGCGAGATTGCCTCTGGCGAGCCGATATCGAACCATTCACCGCTGTGGATCATCCCGTGTAACCGCCCTTCCTGAATGGCCCTGGACCAGAAAATATTGGTCGAAAAAGCGCCGCCCGGGGGATCGCGCAGCAGACGGTGGCTGATCAACTGTATCCCGGTATAGATAAACGGGGCGCTGTCCCGGTCGCCGCGGCGTTCCAGCAAGGCGGTATCATCCATGTAAAAATCCCCCGCGCCTTTGTGATTATGCGCATTGGCGGTGGGAACGACTAACAACAGCGCGTCCATTATCTCTGCATCCCAAGCAGCAGCAAGCTTTGTCAGCGCAACGCCGCCGTTTTCGGTCCAAATATTGTCGCTATTGACGCAATAAAACGGGTCCTCCGGTAAAAATGGCAGCGCCTTTATCAGCCCGCCGCCGGTTTCCAGCAATAAATCCCGTTCATCGGAAATAGTAATATTCAAATCTGCTGCATTTTCCGACAGATGGGCAGTAACCATATCCGGCAGATAATGGACATTGACGACGACATTATCGACCCCTGCCTCCCGCAGTTTATCGAGGCTATGGTCGATGAGCGTTTTTCCGCCCAGCATGACCAGAGGTTTTGGCCGATCATTGGTCAGCGGCCTCATTCTGGTGCCAAGCCCTGCCGCCATTACCATTGCTGTTTTGCTCATGCCGGGGGCGCTCCTTCGGGCCGGCTATGCCGAATTTGGGAGGGTATATTGTGATCAAACCAATATTTTATCTCGGTGAGCCCGGAATGCTCCAGGTCCCGTTCAAGCAATCCCCACATACGCGGTAGAAAATCGAGATAGCGTGCCTTGCCATCGCGTTTCCAAAGCCGAGTGAAAATGCCGATAATCTTCGTATTACGCTGCGCGCCGAGCAGCGCATAATGATATTCAAAATCTGCGCCAGCCCCCGTCTGATCCTGATAATATTCCAACATCTCGCGTTCCAGCTCAGGGCTGACATCGCGGCGTGCATCTTGCAATATCGACACCAAATCATAGGCCGGGTGGCCAACCAAGGCATCCTGAAAATCAATAATCCCCTGCCCGGCGCCCTTTCGCGCATTGTCGAGCAGCATGATATTCTCCGAATGATAATCGCGCAAAACCGTCACTTTACGCTTTTCTTGCGCCAAAGCTACCAGCGCGCTTTTCCACAATTCTTCATATTCAGCTTCATCAAACGGCAGGTTCATGGCCGGCATATACCATTCGGTCAGCAACCTGACTTCCCGCATGTAAGCATCCATATCATAAGGCGGAACCGGCGCAGGCGGCTTGTCCGACAGTTGGATCAGCGCGCCGATCGCTTGCCGGTAAATGTCGCGTTCTTCCTGCGGATTTTCATCTAGATACATCCGCATTTGCATATCGCCAAAATCTTCCAATAGCAGGATACCCCGCTCCAAATCCTGCCCCCATATGGCCGGAGCCCTGAGGCCCAGCTGGATCAGATATTTGGCAAGGTTGATAAACGGACGCGGGTCTTCATGCGGCGGCGGCGCGTCCATGATGATCGCCCGGCGGCCATCCCTGCGCTCTGCCCGGAAATAGCGGCGGAATGAGGCATCACCTGCAACGGGTGTAATGACGGCATTGCCCCAGCCAAGCCCATCCAAAAAAATATCAAGCCCCTCTGGCGGCTGCATTGCGGTTACGTCACCCATAATCTGTCTTCATTTCCTTCGAAACATATCCACTGTCCGGCGGCCATTTTCCTCCGGCACGATCGTCAATTCATAATCGGCATCGCCATAATATCCGCCGCTTTTTTCTGCCCATTCGACCAACGTTATGCAATCGTCACGGCCATCATCAAGCCCCAATTCCTCCAGATCGTCACTATCGCTTATCCGGTATAAATCGGCATGAACGATAGGCACCGATACATCAGGCGCGCCATAATGATGGACGAGCGCATAAGACGGGCTTGCAACTTCGCCTTGATAGCCAAAATGGCGAATGATTGCTTTGCATAAAACGGTTTTGCCAGCGCCCAAGGGGCCATTGATCGCAACCCAATCGCCGGGAGCCAACTGCGCGGCTAACGCTGCGCCGAAATGAAGCATCGCGGCCTCATCGCCGATGGTGACACGCTGCTGCTTCATGCGCGCGGCAACCGCATAACGACGCTGGTTCCCTCACCGAGCTGTGAAAATAGCTCCAGATTGCCGCCATGCGATTCGATCAACTGCCTTGCGAGCGGAAGGCCGAGGCCTTTATCGCCGCTATCTTTTGCTCTGCGGGCATAGGTATCAAATACGGCGGACCTGTCTTTATCATTCATCCCTGGACCATCATCGGATATGATAATCGACAGCATTGCTCTCTCATTCTGGGTCACGATTAACACCCGCCCATCTTCCCGGCCATACCGCAGCGCATTGTCGAGAATATGCCCTATGGCCTGCGTCAATCGGCGCGCATCGCCGGGCACTATTCCGGGCGCATCCGAAAGATCCAGTTCAACATTGACACCCCGGCTAGCGGCAAGCTCTGCATGTTCCGCGACCAATTCGGTTAGCAGCGCGGTAACATCGACCGGCTCCTTCGCAATGGGAAGCGCGCCCACCTGTATCTGGCTATAATCCAATACCGTGTTAATCTGCTGCGACAGACGGTCGGCGGATGTTGCAATCGCCTCGACATATTCCATCGCTTGCGCGTTCAATTCGCCCGCGATGCCCGCTTTCAGCAAATCGGCAAATCCGCTGATCGATGTCAGCGGGGTGCGGAATTCATAGCTCATATTGGCGAGGAATTTGCTCTTCACCGCATCGGCCTCCGACAAAGCCTCATTGCGTTGCCGCAGCGCCTGTTCCACTTCGACGCTGTCGGTCATATCCAGCATGGTGAATAGCGCATTGCCGTCGGGCAATGGGACAGTCGATATCTGAAATATCCGCCCATCAGCAAAGGAAACGCGGCTTTTGCGTTGCTCCCTATTCGCCGTAGTCATTCGTAATATTTCTGCGATAACAGATATTTGCGCTGGTTTTTTAAGCAGATTTGCCAATATCGGCAGCAATTCATCAAGCCGCGGATGACGGCCAAGCAATTCCTCCTCTAGGCCCCAAATATCGGCGAAACGGCGATTCCATATGCTCAGCCGCCCATCGGCCGCAAATACCGCAACCGATTCAAACAGATTGTCGAAAGTTGCCGTGCGAACCCGCAGCAAAGTGTCGCGCGCGCTTGCCAATTGCGCCTGTTCGGTGCGGTCTTCAAAAATCAACAGTAAACCGCCGCCCGGCATTGGCTGCGCCAAAACGCGCAAATGCGTGCCATCGGGCAATAGCCAGTTTTCTTCGTTGGGATTGGCGGCGCGGAACCAATTTTCCTTGTCGCTGCGCCATTCGGGAAAATCCCGGACTTCGGGAATTTTGCTATTCTCTCGCATCCGGTCGAGCAACCGCGCAAATTCTGGCTTATCGGCCAGCCAGTTATCGCGCAGCGCAAACAGCCGCTGAAAAGGCAAATTTGCAAAGCTGAGCGTGCGGTCCGCATCAAATTGCGCCACGCCTGCTGACATCATATCAAGCAAATCACGCTGCGCATCCGCTAGCCTGCGATATTGTCGCTGCGCATCGGATAAATCCTGAATATCGACAGCAAGCCCGCCGACGCCCGCCGCGCCCAATGGGATATCAAACACGCGCATTTGCCGCCGGTTACCATCCACCGTGGAGGAAACTTGCCGTTCCTGCACTTGACCAGATTGCAGGGCAGCAGCGGCCAGCTCCATTTCGGAATGACCATCGCTATCCTCGATCAATTCCATACCTTGTTCAACGGCGTCCACGTTATTCTGCGCGCCAACAGCCTTCACATAGGCCCTGTTGACGAAATTCAGCCGGTAATCGGGGCCGCGATGCCACATCGGCATTGGCGCCTCTTCGATCAGGCCGCTGATCGCGGCAAAGGCTGCCTTTGCGTCCTCCGCCTCATGCTTTACCTTTTCCCATTCGCGCAAATTGTCGGTGAGATCGAAAAACCATAATAACGCGGCGCCATTGGGGTAGATAACCGGATCTGCGATACCGCCAATGACCAACATCCGGCGGTCCGAACCAGCAATACGCAGCGCCTGTGTAAAACTGCTTCCGGTTCGCTGTGTTTCGCGGATTTTTCCGTCCAGATCTGCATAATCATCGGGCAAAAGCCCGCATTGGTCATCACCGCTCAAGTCCGCAAGGATCTGAGCCGTATTGCCAAGCCCCAACAGCCGCGAAAAACGATCCGAAGCCTCGATCCGGCCATCGCCGCGCACAACGACCGGAACAGCAGGAGCAGTTTCAAGCAACCGCCCAAGCCGCGCCGTTTGCCGCAGTGATTTGGCAGCTTTTCGGCGCAGCGACAGGCCATACCATATCGCGACCGTCGCCACGACCAACCACACCGCCAACAGCAAGCCGATGATTGCGGTGGAAAGGCCGTCCATATTCATTTGTGCCGATAATCCCGAAACATAGGATATGCTTCTATCCACTGACCATAAAGATGCAATGGCACATTGACGCAGTCCGCCATTTTTGCGGGCTCAAATAAGAGTCCGGACCCCAGGGTCAGGACCTATTAATTGCGCGCCTGAGGTTTGAGTCAATTTTGTTCAGACCTAGGAAAAGAGCCGCTGCACTAGCCTGCTAATGCAAGGTTCTTTGACGCAGGTCTGGGCAAAATTGACCAAATCCTATGGGACAAAGAAATGGCTTCCATCTCGAATAAAAGCATCCTTGCAAACAGAACCACTGTTCGCGGCGGATGCTTTCATCCAATATGTTCGCCATTTCTTTGCCTCAGACGCGCAATTAATAGGTCCTGACCCTAAGAGGCCGGAAACTTATGCGTTTGAAACGATCAATAGCGGTAATGATCTGGCTTAAATGGTCCCTCGACGGGAACGCCAATATATTTGGCCTGTTTTTCAGAGAGGCTGCTCAGCTTCGCACCCAGTTTTTCAAGATGCAGCATGGCTACTTTTTCGTCCAGATGCTTGGGCAGGACATAGACCTTATTCTCATATTCATCGCCCTTGGTGAATAATTCAATCTGCGCCAACACTTGGTTGGTAAAGCTCGCCGACATCACAAAAGACGGATGCCCGGTTGCACAACCCAGATTGACCAAGCGGCCCTTTGCCAACACCAATATCTTATTGCCATCGGGGAAGGTTACCATGTCTGTGCCAGGCTTAATCTCGTCCCAATCATAATTGGACAATGCGCCAATTTGGATTTCGCTGTCAAAATGGCCAATGTTGCAGACGATGCTCATCGGCTTCATATTTTTCATATGCTCGGCGGTGATCACGTCGGCATTGCCGGTCGCGGTGCAGAAAATATCACAGCGTTTAACCGCGTCATCCATGCTAACAACTTCATAGCCGTCCATTGCCGCTTGCAACGCGCAGATGGGATCGATTTCGGTAACCATGACGCGGGCGCCGCCCTGACGCAGTGACGCCGCTGAACCTTTACCCACATCGCCATAACCAGCGACACAGGCCACCTTGCCCGACAACATCACATCGGTCGCCCGGCGGATCGCGTCGACCAGCGATTCCCGGCAACCATACAGATTGTCAAATTTCGATTTGGTGACGCTGTCATTCACATTGATCGCAGGGAACGGCAATTCACCGCGCTTTGCAATCTCATATAAACGGTGAACGCCAGTGGTGGTTTCCTCTGAAACGCCGTGCAGGTTCTTTACAGTTTCGGTCAGATAGCCGGGTTTGCGCGCGACAAATTCTTTTACGGCACGCTGCATTTCGACTTCTTCTTCATTCTCTGGCTCGCCAAAGCTTTCGCCGCGCTCCAGCTTTGCACCCCAAAGCGCAAAAGCAGTCGCATCGCCGCCATCGTCGAGAATGATGTTAGCGGTGATATCACCCCAATCGAAAATGCGGCCAACATAATCCCAATAATCAGCAAGGCTTTCACCCTTTACCGCGAAAACTGGAATATCCTGCGCCGCTATTGCCGCAGCGGCATGATCTTGGGTTGAAAAGATATTGCAGGTTGCCCAGCGCACTTCAGCGCCTAGCGCAACGAGTGTCTCAATCAACACGCCGGTTTGGATCGTCATATGCAGCGAACCAACGATACGCGCGCCTTTCAAAGGTTGCGCCGCGCCATATTCTTCGCGCAGGGCCATCAGGCCCGGCATTTCGGTTTCGGCAATATTCAATTCTTTACGGCCAAAATCGGCAAGGCTGATATCGGCAATTACATAGTCGTTGAAAGACATTCGGTCAGTCTCCGGTAAAATGGGATTTGAGATTGGCACTGCCCCTAACGTGCCTCCTCGCCAAAATCAAATATAAAGATTCCTTTATATGATTTTCCTGACATCAATCCGCCTTGACTTCCCCCGCCCGCGCCCCACATAGCGGGTGGATTATCACTCACGAAAAAGGACGACCCCATGACAATTTCAGTTGGCGACAAGCTCCCCGATGTAAAAATGGTAAAAGCAACCGCCGAAGGGCCGCAGCAAGTGCAATCTGGCGAATTTTTTGCCGGACGCAAAGTCGCATTATTCTCTGTTCCCGGTGCTTTCACACCAACCTGTTCAGCCAAGCATTTGCCCGGCTTTGTAGAAAAAGCGGACGAATTAAAAGCCCACGGCGTCGATGAAATCGTCTGCACTGCTGTGAATGATGCGTTTGTTTTGGGCGCATGGAATAAAGCGGGCGGTTCGGACCTGATTACCATGCTGGCCGACGGCAATGGTGAATTTGCAGAAGCGGTTGGCCTGACCATGGACGGCAGCGGTTTTGGCATGGGAAAGCGCAGCCAGCGTTATTCGATGCTGGTCAATGACGGCGTCGTAGAACAGTTAAATGTCGAAGCGCCCGGCGATTTTAAGGTCAGCTCTGCTGAACATATGCTGGAGCAGATGTAAGCATTTACGGCATTCACTCGTTGAAACATCAAATTGGGCGGCGGGCTTCAACCTTCCGCCCTTTTTTCTTGCACAATTGGCGGAAAGTGACACATATCATCGATGGCATCCGATCAAGCAAACCATATCGTCCAAGACATAATCGCCGCCTATGAAGCCGCTGTTGACCGTCTTCGCAGCGCCATTGCCGACTATCTCAAAAGCCGGAAAGTGCCCGACGAGGCGGCACGCGGCAACTTCGACTATGCCTATCCCGAAATTATCACCCAGTATCAGGGCGGGCAAAAAGATAATATTTTGAACCTTGCTTTTGGCCGAATGGAAAAGCCGGGGGTCTATCGCACCACCGTGACACAGCCGCAGCTATTCGCCAAATATCTCGCCAGCCAGCTTGATCTTTTGCTGGAACAGTATGAAATTAAAGTAGAAATTGGCCGTAGCAGACAGGAAATTCCGTTCCCCTATGTCCTCGACGGCAGCGCTGATTTGGACCTAGGGGATGTCAGCCCGGTGGAACTGGCCCGCTATTTTCCAACCACTGAACTTGCCGATATTGGTGATGAAATTGCTGATGGGATGTTTGACGTGGCCCAGAATGGCGGTTCGCCGCTCGCCTTGTTCGATGCGCTGCGCACCGATTTCTCGCTCGCCCGGCTGCGGCACTATACGGGCACCCCGCCGGAACATTTTCAACGCTTCATACTATTTACGAACTATCACCGCTATGTCGATGAATTTGTTGACTGGGCCTGCGCTCAAGTGGGCGATGGAAACTATCTCGCGCTGTCGGGTGCAGGCGGGCTATTCGTCGATAAGCATACCGATAATGCCGCGCAATTGGTCGCCGACAGCACATGGCGCCGCCACCAAATGCCCGCCTACCACCTCATCGCCGACAACGCGGTGGGCATCACTTTAGTGAACATCGGCGTCGGGCCGTCCAATGCCAAAACCATTTGCGACCACCTCGCCGTGTTACGCCCCGAAGCGTGGCTGATGATCGGCCATTGCGGCGGATTGCGCGAGACTCAGCGGATCGGCGACTATGTCCTTGCCCATGCCTATTTGCGCGATGATAATATCCTCGATCAGGTCCTGCCCCCCGAAATACCCATTCCGCCCATTGCCGAGGTGCAGCAAGCATTGGCACAGGCGGCAGAGCAAGTATCGGGGACAAGCGGCGCAGATTTGAAACGGCGGATGCGAACCGGCACCGTGGTCACCACAGATGACCGCAACTGGGAATTGCGCTATTCGGCCTCTGCCCTTCGGTTCTCACAGTCTCGCGCGATCGGGATCGATATGGAGTCGGCAACCATCGCGGCGCAAGGATACCGGTTTCGTGTGCCCTATGGCACACTGCTATGCGTATCGGACAAACCCATCCATGGGGAGATAAAGCTACCGGGTCAGGCCAACCGTTTCTACGAAGAAGCCATCGCCGCCCATTTGCAAATAGGCATCCAAACCTGCAACCTGCTAAGAGAAGCAGGCAACAGTCTACACAGCCGCAAATTACGCGCGTTCAACGAACCACCATTTCGGTGACAAAAGCTATTTGGGGCTAAGCTGATATTTCACCGACAACACATGCGTAGTGGTGACATTAAAATTATTGGCTAACTCGCCGCGTTTATCCCGCAAAATATCACGTTTCATTTCACTGAGGAACGCTTCGGCTATATCATCGCCAATGAAAGCACGGATTTCATTGACATCAGCAACCTCGACTATGGCCGCAACCCGCATATTCATCGCAGCGGCATAGTTGATAGCTTTTTGCTCGGCATCAGATAACGCGGCCTGCATCGCGGCCTGCTTGGCTGCATCAGTGTTAGGGGCTGTTACCACCGGATTTCTTACCATCCTATAATCTTCTTCGCAGCCTGCTTCTGCAGTCGCCGATCTAACCAATAAAAATGCTTCACCAGTGGTTGCCGAAAAGCCGATCTTTTGCGAAACAACAGCATAATTGTTTTCTTCAGCAACCTCTGTTTCAACCACATCATCGGTAACCGCTACAGCGGTATCTGCAGCTGCTGCGGCGGCGACGGCGGCATCGGCAAGTGCGGCAGCGGCATCTGCAGCTCTTGCTGCGGCATCAGCAGCCCCTTCGACCGCCGCTTCGGCGGCGTATATAGCCAGATCAGAATCTGAAGGAGACAATATCACCGGACTTGAAAAATCAAAACTAACGCCATCCACACTGGCTGCCTTAACCCTAAGCTTTGCAACTTGAACCGCCAACTGAGACCGGGCCGAATCCTCGGTCTCCGCATATTTACTGATCGTGCAAACGCTGGAAATGAGGGAGGGTTTTTGTTCTATGACCCCTGTCCCCGTAACAGTCAGCAATATTTCGCTTTTGTCGATCTGCGCCTTTGCCGATAGCGGTGACGACAGCGCCAAGATTAACGCAATTGCGGATATTTTCACCATCCCTTTGTTTTCCCTTTATTCTGTTTTTTGAGCCATGTCATCAGCGGCGCAAAATATTCGATCATCGGCTTGCCGGACATTTGGCGCGTTCCTGTGAACGCTTCCAACGCATCGGGCCATGGTTTCGATGCACCCATTTCCAGCATCGCATTCAATTTGGTGCCCACATCCTTATTGCCATAGAAAGAGCAGCGGTGCAGCGGCCCTTTCCATCCAGCAGCATCGCAAGCAGCTTTGTAAAATTGGAATTGCAATATGCGCGCCAAGAAATAGCGAGCATAGGGGGTGTTCCCCGGAATATGATATTTAGCTCCGGGGTCAAATTTGCTTTCATCCCTCTCCACTGGCGGGACAATACCTTGATATTTGAGCCGCAAATCTGTCCAGCCTTTGTTGAATTGATCAGCAGGAATATCGCCGTTGAAAACGCCCCAACGCCATTTGTCGACGAGCAGGCCAAAGGGAAGGAATGCCACCTTATCCATCGCTTGCCGCAGCAATAGTCCGGTATCCTTATCTGCTCCAGGAACCTGCGATTGATCCATCAAGCCAATTTGCACAAGATATTCGGGCGTAATCGACAGGGCAAGCATATCGCCAATCGCTTCGTGAAATCCATCGTTGGCACCGTTGAGATGTAAATAACTTTTGTCATTATAGGCGCGTTGATAGTAATTATGCCCGAGCTCGTGATGGATTGTTACAAAATCATCGGTATTGACCTTAATGCACATTTTGATGCGCAGATCATCCTTATTATCCAAGTCCCAAGCCGAGGCATGGCATACAACCTCTCGGTCACGCGGTTTGATAAACTGACTGCGTGTCCAGAAAGTTTCGGGCAATGGTTCAAAGCCCAGTGATGAGAAAAAGCCTTCGCCAATCCTTACCATTTCTTTTTCGCTTTTGCCGCGTTCAGCATCATCGGTCTGCGGTGATGTTTCCGTATATCCCTTCGCTTTTAGCAGATCACCGATATCATAGCCCAGCTCTCCACTGCCCGGCGGCGCAACAATATCGTATATCCCGCCCCATTCCTGTGCCCACATATTTCCAAGTAAATCCGCGCGAATCGGACCCTGTTTGGGTTGGACGTCATCGCCATATTTCTCATTCAGCTTGGTGCGGACAAAGGTATGAAGCTCGTCATACAGCGGCTTTACTTCCAACCATAATTTATCCATCGTGGCTGCAAAATCATCCGCAGGCATATCATAGTTGGACCGCCATAATGCACCGGTATCGGAATAGCCCAACTCCTTAGCCCCGGCATTGGCAATAGCCACAAGCTTCGTATAATCCTCCCGCATGGGCGCGCCGACATTATCATGCCAACTGACCCACATTTCCTTTAACTCGTCGGGGTCGCGGCTGGTGCCCATTTTGGCTTCGATATCGCTGCCATTAATCGGCTCGCCTTTTAGCGTTCCTTTACCCTTGCCATACATCCCCGACAATTTGGTAGAGATACCTGCCAATTCCTTTGCCGCCCCTTCGCTGGTGGGAGCTGGCAACACGATCGCGGTGCGCAGCATATTGAGCTTTCGGGCTGTTTCGGCTGACAATCCTTTCACATCCTGATATTTTGCCGCTTCCAGCGCCAGGTCCACCGACATTTTGGTACCTTTTTCGCCGTAACTGGCGGCAATTGCCTCGCTATCCTCATTGATATAAGTTTCTTGCAGCCAAAAAGCAGGCTGCGCTTCGTTGGAAAAGGCCAGCAAATCTGCTTCTGCGCGGGCAACAAAAGCGTCAGCATCCGCAGCTGTAGGGGCGCTTGCGACAGACGAGGTTTGCTGACCCATCATTTCCCCTTTGTCGTTTTGAACCGCATGGGCCGGGGCGGAAATCACGGCAATAGCCAAAGCAGTGACTGAAACGAGATTTTTCATGAAGCTGGTCCTCATCCTCTTTGAATTTCGATATTGCGACAGATTGAAACTTTGTTTCATTCCCGTCAAGCTAATCAAAGGCTAATGGCCGCGTGATTAACGGATTAGGAACTCGGCCATCGCGTCACCCAGCTCACCCTGCGTCACGCTCGACATATGTGTCCCTGGAATTTCGATATAGGTCGCCTGCGCCAGTTTTTCGGCTAGCAAGGGAGCAGACCCGTTATCGCTATCTTCTGCGCCGCAAATTACCGCGATTGGCACCTGCAAATTAGGAAGCTTCTCGGTCTGCATTGGACCGAAACTGTCCAACATCAAAAGTGACGCGACGGGGTCAATTTTTTGGCTTTTGAAAAATTGCACGGCCATGAAATGGGGGTCCGTCCTCTGGACCGTATCGCGCATATGAATGGCATCCACGAAGAACTGCCGCCTGCTATCCCAACCTTGCAAGCCCTCCCATCCCATGCCGGCCAGTATCGCGCGGCGGGGGGTAATGCCCTGACATAATAACTTTGCAGTGGTCCGCGCCCCTAAAGAAAAGCCGCCCAGATCAAAATCGTCCATCGCCAAATGATCGAGCAGCGCCAATATATCGGTCATCAATACATCTTCGGGATAGGCCGCTGGATCATGCGGTGCTTCACTTTGACCATGAGCACGAAAGTCCGGCATGATAACCCGGAACCCTGCCGCAGCCAGCTTTGCCGCATGGCCAAATTTAATCCAGTTCATCTCCGCATGGGAAAATAGGCCATGGAGCAGCAGAACAGGACGGCCCGCACCGCATTCATGCACCGCCAATTTCACACCGTCAAAGGATGTAAAAAAATATCCGTTAACTTCGGTCATTATCCCACTTTATCTGGCGTCACCTGATATTGTCACGGGAAATCGAAAATAGTGCGGCTTATCAGCTTTCGTCGCGAACCGGAGCCGCTGGACCATTTTTTTGGATCGACTCAATCGCTTTTTGCGCTGATGCCTTGCTGGAATAACCCTCTGTCCAGAAGATAGATTCTTTATTATATTTGAAATAGGCCACGAATTCGCCGCCCTTGTTTTTCTTAATCTCAAAATAATGCGCCATTGCTCTGCTTCCTATAATGATGGATCCATAGGGCTAACATAATGATAGCGGTCGTCAACCGGCCTTTTCCAAACCCTTTTGCTTCATTCGCCAAACGGCCAACTCTATACGGTCTTGCCCGAAAAAAGCCTCTCCATCAAAAACCAACGTCGGCACGCCCCAATGCCCAGCAGATTCCAGCGCGGATTGGTTTGCCGCAATTTCAGCATCTAATGCGGCTGAATCATGTGCGGCCTCTGCTTCTAACTCGGCAAAGTCGAGGCCTGCCTCATGCGCAGCAGTGGCCAGATATTCGCCCTGATGCCAATTTTCGGTGCCGCCCCAGATTAAACGGGACACGGCGTCGCAAAAGCTCAGACCCCGCCCCCGCCGGGCCGCCGCCTGCCCCATGCGGGTTAGTCTGTAAATATAAGGTTGCTCCTCGGCGATTTTCCGCGTCATCATATCCTGCACTATCGGATCGGGCCGGGGCGGTGCCATGGGAATATTGAGAAACTGTGCCAGCCGCATGACATCGGTCAGCGTATAGCGTAGCCAATTAGGGTGGCTACGCTCAAAAAAATCAGGTTCGCGGATTGCCAGCGGATAGACAGGGCGCAGGTTGAGCGTAAGATCATATTGCGCCTGCAGCGCCGCATATCGCCGCGTCGCTAAATAGCTATAGGGCGAGCGAAACGACCAGAATATATCAGCAGTCAGGGTCATGGCGAAGTTTAACCACATTCACCATGACCATGAAAGCCGAATTTATTTGGGTGATTACCCTTTTTGCAAGTGCCTGCGGCCCAACAGTTCAGCAATCTGTACAGCATTCAGCGCAGCGCCTTTGCGCAAATTGTCGGATACGCACCATAGGTTGATGGCATTGTCGACCGTTGCATCATCGCGCACGCGGCTAATATAGGTCGCACTATCGCCGACACATTCCACCGGCGTGACATAGCCGCCATCTTCGCGTTTATCGACCAGCATGATGCCAGGGGCTTCGCGCAAAATATCCTGTGCTTGTTTTGCCGATAACTCATTTTCAAATTCGATATTGATCGATTCCGAATGACCAACGAAAACCGGAACGCGGACACAGGTCGCGGTGACTTTCACTTTGGGATCCAGAATCTTCTTGGTTTCGACGACCATTTTCCACTCTTCCTTGGTCGATCCATCGTCGAGGAATTTATCGATATGCGGAATGACGTTGAAAGCGATTTGCTTGGTAAACTTCACCGCTTCTGCTGAATCACCAACAAAGATATTGCGGCTTTGTTCAAACAGTTCATCCATACCCTGTTTGCCTGCACCCGATACCGATTGATAAGTGGACACAACCACCCGTTTGATCGTCGCGGCATCATGTAACGGTTTAAGCGCCACGACCATTTGCGCGGTTGAACAATTGGGGTTGGCGATGATGTTCCGCTTTTTATAGTCATCGATGGCATCTGGGTTCACCTCTGGCACGATCAACGGCACATCGGGGTCCATCCGGTAAAGCGAGCTGTTATCGATCACCACGCAGCCAGCTTTTGCAGCGATGGGCGCAAATTTCTCTGTCGCTTCGCTGCCGATTGCGAATAAGGCCATATCCCATCCAGCCCAATCAAATGTTTCGATATTCTGGATTTTCAGCATCTTGCCCGTGTCGCCAAATTCAACTTGGGTGCCAGATGACCGGCTGGAGGCGAGAACCGCAATTTCCGCAATTGGGAATTCGCGCTCGGCAAGTATATTCAACATTTCGCGGCCTACATTGCCGGTGGCTCCGGCGACAACGATACGGTAACCCATTTCATATTTCCTTCGTGACGAGTTGGATTGGCAATAAAAAAGGCCGGGTTCTTGCGACCCCGGCCTGTTCTTATCTGGTTTAGAACGTGCGAGATCAGCGGCTTATTCGCCGGTCTTAATCTCTGTCTTAATGTTGGTTTTGACATCGCGGCGTTCGGCGATACGCGCCTTCTTACCGGTCAAGCCGCGCAGATAGTAAAGCTTCGCACGGCGTACAACGCCGCGGCGGACCACGGTGATGCTGTCTACATTTGGGCTATATAGCGGGAACACACGCTCCACGCCTTCACCAAATGACATTTTGCGGACGGTGAAGTTCGAACCCATGCCGCGGTTCGACCGAGCAATGCATACGCCTTCATAAAACTGGATACGGCTGCGCTCACCCTCGGTGACTTTCACGCCGACTTTAATTGTATCACCGGCCCGAAAGGCAGGGATTTCTTTTTGTGCGGCAAGACCGGCAATTGCCTCTTGCTCAAGTGTTTGGATGAGGTTCATGCCCCATTTTCCTTCTCATTTTCGCGCCGCGCACCAGAGGCAGACTTGTCCCGAGCGGCGATATACCGCTCCCAAAGGTCAGGCCTGCGTGACCGTGTGTCATCTTCTGCCCGCTGTTTCCGCCAGGCTTCGATTTTCGCATGATCCCCCGATCGCAGCACTTCAGGGATCAAACGCCCTTCCCAATCATTGGGCCGGGTATAATGTGGATATTCGAGCAAACCTTGTTCGAAAGACTCGTCATCTCCACTAGAAGACGCGCCCATTACGCCGGGAAGCAGCCGAATGCAAGCGTCAAGTAGCATCATCGCGGCAATTTCCCCGCCCGACAGGATGATATCGCCGACGCTGACCTGCTCGATTTGCGGCCGCGCCTCAAAGAGCCTTTCATCAAAGCCCTCAAACCGCCCGCAGATTAACGTTATACCAGGGCCGCCAGCAACTTCACGGATGCGGCGCTGCGTAATTGGTGTGCCCCGCGGCGTAAGCGCAAAAATGGGCGCAGAAGGCTGCTGCTGTATCGCATGATCCACCGCCTTTGTTATTATGTCCGCGCGCAAAACCATCCCAGCCCCGCCGCCAGCAGGGGTGTCATCAACGCTGCGATGCTTATCCTCCGTAAAATCGCGCGGGTTGATGGCGGTGCAGGCCCATTTATCCTGCCCCAGCGCCTTTCCCGCCAGCGACACGCCCAGCGGGCCGGGAAACATCTCAGGGTAGAGTGTGAGGATTTGGGCTTGGAAGGTCATTTGGCGGCACGCCAACAAAACAATGTAGCAATGACACCCAATGTCAGCCAATTGATCGATAACAGGAAGCCATTCCCACTAGCAGATGCAAACAGATCGTAGTCAACCTCTCCTGCAACTCCTATTCCGATTAGCTCATGATAGATAGCAAGGGGAGCGACAAAAAATGACGGTATTTTGCCCCACGTGATCGCAGCCAGTTTTTTCCCCCTCAACCTAGATACCATCCTTATAGCAAATCCAATGACGCCGGAAATTATCAAGCTGTAAATGATAGTGTTAAGCATATGCAGCACCCAAAAAAATCACATCGTCCAATTCTCAACGCGTAAGTCCCCCACATCGGCAAAGTCAGCCTCATTATTCGTCACCACCGTCGCCCCGATGCTGAGCGCATGGGCGGCAAGCAGCCGGTCAAACCGCGCGCGTTTGAAGGGCAGTTTTGCATATTCCCGCGCGGCGGCCTCGTCGAAGGGAACTAGCGGAATGGCAGCAATGAAAGCGTCCAGCACTTGTGGTGCCGGAGGCTTCCCAACATACGTTCCATAAGCGATTTCGGCATAGCTGATGACTGAGATTGCCATTTCACCAACTTCGCAATCGGCCATGCGTGCTTTCAGCTTTTCTTGGCCAACATCCATCGAATAGACAGCGATATTGGCATCAATAAGATATCGGATCACGCCTTTTTCGCTGCCTCTTCAGCCGCCTTGCGCGCAGCAATGGTGCTTGGCCGTTCTTCAAAATCTTCACGCGGCGCAAGCCGGATTCCGGGCGCCTTGCCCGCAAAACCGCTAATGTCGATCTTGCGTTTTGGTGCGCCCACCGGTGTGAATGTATATTTTCCGTTTTCGGCAGTTAATATTACTTCCGAACCTTCCTTCAGGCCAAGCGCTTTGGGTAAGCGAAGCGCCACCGAATTACCCGATTTGAAAATCTTCGCACGGTAGATTTTCGGCTCCGATCCGGCAGGCATTGCGCGCGACATACCATCCAAATTGAATGTCGCCCGATCCTCCTTCAAATGGTTGTCATTTGCCATAACACACTCCGTATATACCAAATGTATATACTAATTCACATATGCTGCGTCAACAACAATTTCCTCGCCCCATTCGGGCACCGCGTCCTTGGTCATCGGAACCATGAATTTCTTGCCATCGGGTTTTTCAATTTCGATAACATCACTTGCGCCAAAATTTTCGACTGCGACGCAAATGCCAATGGGGTCCCCTGCCGAGGAAACACAGGGTAGACCAATTAGATCGCTATAATAATATTCATCTTCGGCTACTGCGGGCAACGCTTCACGCGGGACAGTCAATGCCGTCCCTCGCGCCGCTTCTGCGCCGTTGCGATCGGTTATCTCGTTAAATCGAGCTAATGCGCCGCCTTTGTGTGGCCGGATCGATTTTAGCGTCAAGGCACCCGCGTTAAAGCTTTTATGGCGCTTCAAGCCGTCGAGGCTCTCGGTAAATAGTTTAAGGCGGACCTCCCCCGTCACACCATGCGCACCAGCAATGGCGGCAAGCGTGACAGGAGCGTCCTTTGCCAAGGATTAACCCTCAGCCTTTTCTTCGCCAGCAGCTTCTTCAGCGGCAGGCGCTTCTTCTGCGACCACTTCTTCTGCAGGAGCATTCGCTGCTTCTTCAGCAGCTGCCTTTGCGGCTTCTTCGGCTTCTTTCGCCGCTTCTGCTGCTTCAGCGGCCTTTGCGGCTTTTTCTTCTAACCGTTCTTTGGCATTGGTGCCCAACTCACCCTTTTTCGGGTTATTGCGCGCCGCACGCTCCCGCACACCAGCAGCGTCAAGGAAACGAGCTACGCGGTCAGAAGGCTGTGCGCCGACCGCCAACCAATGCTTTGCACGGTCGGTATCCAGCTTCACCCGGTCTGGGCTGTCTTTGGCGAGACGAGGGTCATAATTACCAATTTTTTCGATATACTTGCCGTCACGTGGCGCGCGTTCATCCGCAACAACGATCCGGTAATAAGGGCGCTTTTTGGAACCGCCCCGCGACAAACGCATTACTACTGCCATAAATTTAACTCACCTTTCTGAAATACTACAATTAACTGATTGAACTGAATTACTTTTTATTAAGGAGCCGGGCCAGATCAGGGGGCAAACCTCCGCCTGCGCCGGGCATTCCGCCTAACCCACCTTTTGGAAGCCCCGCCATTCCTTCCATCGCGCCCTCCAAATCACCGCCGCCTTTACCGAACATCGCAGCAAGACCTTTCAAGCCGCCCATTTTCTTGATCCGCTTCATCGCGCGGCTCATTTCCTGATGCATCTTGATCAGCTTATTCACATCCTGCACCGTGGTGCCCGATCCCTTGGCAATGCGGATTTTGCGTTTGGCGTTCAGCAATTCCGGCTTTGAACGCTCCTTTGGCGTCATAGAACCGATGATTGCATCCATACGGACCAGCACCTTGTCATCCATTTGCCCGGCCATGGCGGCTTTTGCCTTTTTCATGCCCGGCATCATTCCGGCCAACGCGCCAAGACCGCCCATTTGGGTCATTTGACGCAGCTGAGTGCGCAGGTCGTTCATATCGAACTGACCCTTGGCCATTTTCGCGGCCAGCGCCTCTGCTTCGTCTTTCTGCACCATTTCAGATGCGCGTTCGACAAGGCCTACAACATCGCCCATGCCCAAAATACGGCCTGCGACCCGTTCAGGGTGGAATGGCTCAATCTGGTCCAGCTTTTCGCCGACGCCTGCAAATTTGATCGGCTTTCCAGTAACGGCGCGCATCGACAGTGCCGCACCGCCGCGCGCATCGCCGTCCATACGGGTCAGCACGATGCCGGTTAGATCGACCTGCTCCCCGAAGTTTTTGGCGACGTTAACGGCGTCCTGACCGGTTAAGCTGTCGACAACCAGCAACACCTCATGCGGGGTCGAAACTTTCGCGACCGCCCGCATTTCGTCCATCAGCTGCTGATCGACGTGCAAACGGCCCGCCGTATCCAACATGACCACATCGAAACTTTGCAGCTTGGCCGCCTGCAACGCGCGTTTGGCGATCTCGACTGGCTGCTGCCCTTCAATGATCGGCAAGGTCGTAACTTCAACCTGCTTACCCAAGGTCGCAAGCTGCTCCTGCGCCGCCGGACGATTTACGTCCAGCGAGGCCATTAAGACCTTCTTATTCTGCTTACCTTTTAATAGCTTGGCAATTTTGGCGGTGGTTGTTGTCTTACCCGAACCTTGCAAACCCACCATCATAATGACAGCAGGCGGCGCGACAGCGATATTCAGCTCACTCGCCTCTGAACCCAGCATTTCAGTCAGCTGATCGTTGACAATTTTAACGACCTGTTGACCGGGCGTAACCGATTTGAGCACCGATTGACCAACCGATTTTTCGGTGACCTTCTCGACAAAATCGCGGACAACAGGAAGCGCAACGTCAGCTTCAAGCAATGCAACGCGCACTTCACGCATAGCTTCGCGAACATCTTGTTCATTGAGCGCGCCGCGCCCGCGAAGGCGATCAAACACCCCTCCCAACCGGTCGCTTAGCTTCTCGAACATAGCACTTCCTTAATCAAATACCGCCAATATTGGCTATAAACGAACAAAACGCCGGTGAGCGAAACCTCGCCAACCAGCGTGAAACAGAATAAATCCTATCACAAATTTAAAAGGCAATTCTGCCTGATTGGTCGCCGGATAAACAAGCTAATCGATAAAATCAACACTTATCCTACCTTTTGGCCAATTGCCTGCTCGAAAGCGCATCCCGGCATTAAACGGTATCCTGCTACGATTAATCAAATTTTGACCTTTATTGGGCAAAGATGGGTCGAATAGAAACGGGGTAAATACATTGGACCATCCAATTTCAGAGTCAGCAGCGCCTAAAAAAGGCGCTTTAGCGGCACCAGGAAATGTCAGATCTCTATTCTACAACGGCGTATGGCTCGCGGCCCTGGTGCTGTTTGTATATATAGGCGGTACAGTCGGCACGGAAATGGTTCGCCAATTCATTGGCTCTTCCAAGGGCGCCGACCAAGCGATGGTTACAGCGCTGATCCTTAACATCGCGCTGATTCTGCTCATATGGCGCCGGACAACGGCGCTGAGCGATGAAGTGGATGTTTATCGTCAGGCAGAGGTTCGGGCGCAGCATCTGGCGATGACCGACCCGCTGACAAATTTGTTTAACCGGCGCGCAGTGAAAGAAAAAACGACCGAGCTTAGCGCCCGGGCATCACGCCGCGGCAAATCTATCGCTTTCATGATGGTCGATCTCGACGGGTTCAAAAAAATCAATGATCTTTATGGCCATGATAGCGGGGATTTATTACTGCGCGAAGTGGCCGACCGGATGCGCGATGTCGTGCCACCAAGCAGCATTATCGCACGACTTGGCGGGGATGAATTTGGAATTTGCCTGGTGTTTGAACCGGAATATCCAGAAACCGTCGACCGAGTTGCCGAAGATCTGATCGAAGCGCTGGCACGGCCTGTAACCATTGCAGATGCAGACCAGCAAGTGACAGCATCGGTCGGCATTGCCCGTCCGGAATTTGACTGTGATTCGATTGATATGCTGATCCGCCGCGCAGATATTGCATTATATGCCGCAAAGAAAAATGGACGAAACGGTTTTAGCTGGTTCGAAAATGGTATGGAAATTGAGCTGCGGACTCGCAATTCGCTAGAGGCCGATATTCGCGCTGCCATACCCAATGATGAATTTGTGCCGTATTTTGAACAGCAGGTTGACCTCGCGACCGGCGAATTGGTCGGGTTTGAAATGCTGGCCCGCTGGGTATCGCCGGTTCGCGGCCTCATTCCGCCTGATGATTTCATCCCTGTGGCCGAAGAAACCGGTATGATTGGCGATTTGTCGATGAGCATCATCCGCAAGGCGCTGCTCGAAGCCAAAAACTGGGATCAACGGTTAACCATCTCGGTCAATATCTCACCGGTGCAGCTGAAGGATCCCTGGCTTGCCCAAAAAATCGTCAAGCTACTGGTGGAAACAGGCTTTCCTGCAAACCGGTTGGAGGTCGAAATTACCGAAAGCTCGTTATTCAAGAATTTGAATTTGGCACAATCGATTGTCGGAAGCCTTAAAAATCAGGGTATACAGATAGCTTTGGATGATTTTGGCACAGGTTACAGTTCGCTTGCACATCTGCGTGCCCTGCCCTTTGACCGGATCAAAATTGACCGCAGCTTTGTGTCCTCCATGGACGATAATGCAGAGAGCGCCGCGATTGTCAGCGCGATTGCAGGCCTTGGTGCAAGCCTAGCCGTGCCGATCACCGCAGAGGGCATCGAAGATGAAAGCGTCATCGCCAAGCTGAACGAGCTGGGCTGTTCCAAAGGTCAGGGCTGGCATTTTGGCCAACCCATGTCGATTGAGCAGGTTCGGAAATTGTTGATAGAAAAAGATATGCTGCAATCACGCAAGCAAAGCTATAAAAAGAGCAGTGTTTCGGATGATATGATTTCGGGCGGTGACAAGGCGCGGGCCGTCAGCTGAGCGCCTCATCGCTCCAGCTATGCTGTCCTTATCACTAGACTTGCGGGCTCCACGTCCCTAAACCGCCGCGCATGACCGCAGGCGAATTTCATAAGATGCACGGGCTTGGCAATGATTTCGTGATCATTGATTGCCGCGCTGTCGCTGTACCCATGACAGACAGGCGTGCACGCGCCATTGCCGACCGAAAAACCGGCATTGGCTGTGATCAGATGATCTTGCTCGAAAAATCCGATAATGCCGATGTCCGGATGCGCATCTATAATGCGGATGGCAGCGAGGTTGAATCCTGCGGCAACGCCACCCGCTGCGTCGTGGCTTTAATCGGCCATGATTGCACGATAGAAACAGCAGGCGGCCTTATTTCCGGTATATTGGAAGGCAATGCGGTATCCGTTAATATGGGCCTGCCCCGCTTTGAATGGCAGGATATACCCCTCGCCTTCGCCATGGACACTGCAGCTATGCCCGTCGCATGGGAGGATTTGGAAAGCCCCATGGCGGTCAATGTCGGCAATCCCCATGCGATATTTTTTGTCCCTGATGCCGATTTGGTGGATATAGCAAAGCTGGGGCCGGTGATCGAAGCCGACAGCGTTTTCCCCCAAAAGGTCAATGTGAACATAGCCTCGATTGAGGAAGGTTATATTAAGCTGCATGTGTGGGAACGCGGTGCCGGCTTAACGCGTGCATGCGGGACAGGCGCTTGTGCAACTGCGGTCGCCGCAATTCGTAAAGGGCTGGCCCGTTCTCCCGTCGATGTCCGATTGCCCGGCGGGACTATCAATATCACATGGAATGACGGCGAGCCGATTGTTATGAAAGGCCCGGCGGCCCATGTCTTTACCGGGCAAGCCAATTGGGATGATTTTGGATGAGCGACGCCGAAGTTATCACTATGGGCTGCCGCCTGAATTTGGCAGAAAGCAGCGCCTTGCAGCAGCAGCTGGGCGACAATGCCGGTGATTTGATCATTGTGAATAGCTGCGCAGTCACCAATGAAGCGGTTCGGCAAACTCGGCAAGCGATCCGCCGCGCGAAAAAACGGCGTCCCACCGCACGAATTATCGTCACTGGCTGCGCCGCTCAAGTCGACCCAGAAAGCTTCGCCGCCATGCCGGAGGTCAGCACGGTTTTGGGTAATGCCGAAAAACAGCGGCCAGACTTGTTCCTCGAAAAATCCCGCAACGCCGATATTCTGGTATCCGATATCATGACGATCGAGGAAACCGCGCCGCATCTGGTAACTGCATTTTCGGGTAAGACACGCGCATTCGTAGAAATCCAAAATGGCTGCGATCATCGCTGCACCTTTTGCATCATTCCCTATGGCCGCGGCAATAGCCGCTCGGTCCCCGCTGGATCCGTGATCGAGCATGTCAAAAAACTGGTTGGGCAGGGTTTTCAAGAAGTTGTTCTGACCGGGGTTGATGTCACAAGCTATGGCCATGATTTGCCAGGCAAGCCCAATTTAGGTCAGTTGGTGGAACGGATTATACGTCATGTGCCCGATTTGCCGCGCCTGCGCCTTTCATCCATTGATGGTGTGGAGATTGATGAGCGCTTGTTCGACCTGTTGACCAGTGAGAAGCGGATTATGCCGCATGTGCACCTATCGCTGCAATCCGGCGATGACCTGATTCTCAAACGCATGAAACGCCGCCATAACCGAGCATTGGCTGTCGATCTGGTCGCCCGGATGCAAGCGATGCGTCCTGAAATCGCGATTGGTGCAGATATTATCGCAGGCTTTCCAACCGAGGATGAGGCGATGTTTGAAAATAGCCTGAAATTAATTGATGACTGCCACATTGTGCATGGCCATATTTTCCCATACTCTCCAAAAACCGGCACTCCTGCCGCCAAAATGCCGCAAGTTGATGGCGCAGAGATTAAGCGGCGTGCGGCCTTGCTGCGCGGGAAAGTGGATTCAAAAAATAGCGAATGGTTAAACGGGCTAATCGGAAGCATACAGAATATTGCGGTCGAAACTGGCGGTATGGGCGGTCACGCCGAAAATTTCGCCTATGCCCAGCTGGATCAACAGGCGGATGAAGGTGCCATTATTGCCACCCATATCAAAGGCGTCGAAAATGGAAAATTGCAGGCTGAGATTATCGCATGAATGAAGAAAAAAAGGGTTGGCGGGACAAGCTGTTTGGCGGCTTGAGAAAAACATCCGGGAAATTGACCGAGAATTTGACCGGGCTAGTGACGAAAGCAAAATTGGATTCGGCGGACTTGGATGAGATTGAGGAAGCACTGATAGTCTCCGACCTTGGCCCTGCAACCGCTTCGCAAATTCGGGAAAAACTGGCAAGTGAACGTTTTGAAAAAGGGCTTGATGAAGAAGGCGTTCGCTTAATTGTCGAGGACGAGATAGCCAATATTTTATCACCTGTTGCCAAACCTATTGAGATCGACGCTTTTCCTCGGCCGCAAGTCATTTTGGTGATCGGCGTGAACGGATCGGGTAAAACGACCACCATCGCAAAATTGGCTCATTTATTTTTGGAGCAGGATTACGGCGTCATGCTGGCCGCCGGCGATACATTTCGGGCAGCAGCTATTGGACAGTTACAGGTTTGGGCAGAAAGGCTTGGTATCAAAACGGTGAGCGGCCCCGAAGGCGGCGATGCGGCGGGCGTGGTATTTGACGCGGTCAAGCAAGCAACAGCCGAGGGCATTGACGTGTTGATCGTTGATACAGCTGGACGATTGCAAAATAAACGTGAGCTGATGGATGAACTGGCCAAGATCCGCCGCGTATTGGGCCGGTTAAACCCCGAAGCACCGCATGATGTGGTTTTGGTGTTAGACGCAACCACTGGCCAAAATGCGCTGTCGCAAATCGAAGTGTTTAAGGAGGTGGCCGATGTCACCGGAATTGTGATGACCAAATTGGACGGCAGCGCACGCGGCGGGATATTGGTCGCGGCGGCAAAACAATTTGGTCTGCCTATTCATGCAATCGGCGTAGGGGAAACGATCGATGACCTGCGCCCGTTTGACCCACGTGATTTGGCCCGCGCCATAACCGGAGGCGCCGCATGATTGAGAATGAAACTGACAAAGATGCACCACCGAAATGGCTGTCTCCGCTGCTGGATTACGGGCCTTTATTGTTGTTCTTCGTTACCAACTGGTGGTTTGGATCGAAAGAGGATCCGGCGCGCGGTCCGTTAATCAGTACGGCTGTGTTTATGGTGGCGATCATCGCCGCGCTTATCGTTTCGAAATGGAAATTGGGCAAAGTGTCACCGATGATGTGGGTTTCGGCGGTGCTCGTTACCGGCTTTGGTGCGCTCACTTTATGGTTTCGCGATCCGCAATTTATTCAGATAAAACCTACGCTCATCTATCTCCTGTTCGCGGCGATATTATTTGGCGGGCTGCTGCGCGGAAAGGCATTGCTGCAAAATCTGCTGGCATATGCGTTTGACGGCGTGGACGATAAAGGCTGGATCAAATTGTCACGCAATTGGGCCATATTCTTTTTGGCCATGGCAGGTTTGAATGAAATAATCCGGCAGGACCGTTGGTTCAGCTTTGACACATGGCTGTTGCTCAAAGTGTGGGGCGTAACGGCTTTATTTTTCCTATTCAATATGACCCAGATTCCCATGCTGATGCGGCATGGTTTGAAGCTGGGTGAGGATGATAGCGAGGATCAGACGTAAAAAAAGGCCCTGCCTCCGCAATGGAGGCAAGGCCTTCTTTCAGCATCGATTGCCAAGCTTACCCGGCTTGATCTGCCCGGCTCGCGCCCTGACCATCGAGATTTTGCGCCACAAAGTCCCAATCGATCGCATTATTCAGAACGGCATCGGCATAATTGGGCCGGGCGTTACGATAATCGACATAATAGGCGTGTTCCCACACATCGAGGATTAACAGCGGCACCGCGTCATGGGCTACTGGACAATCGGCGTCATGATAGGACGTCACCTCTAATTTGCCATCGGTCAGGTTGAGCGCAGCCCATCCGCTACCAAAATGGCCAACCGCCGCAGCCTTCAGCGCTTCGACAAGCGCGTCCACCGAACCAAACTGAGCATCAATCATTTCCGCCAATTTGCCAGAAGGCGCTTTTTTCTCGGGGCTTAGGCACAGCCAATAGAAGCTGTGATTCCAAATCTGACCCACCTGATTAAACAGGCCGCCTGACGAGCTTTTGATCAACTCTACCAGCGATTTGCCCTGCAAGCTGTCGTCGGCGGCAACCAGTTCGTTGGCTTTCACTACGTAAGCATTATGGTGCTTGCCATGATGATAATCAAAAGTTTCTGCGGACAAAATGTCGCCAAATGCATCCTTGGCATAGGGAAGTTCGGGAAGAGAGAAAGCCATGTTATACTCCGTTATTTAGGGTCTATAGATATGTGTTTACGATCACCGCGTTAGCACCGCTAGCCCGATTACCGCAAGGCAGGTAAAAGCCTGTTTATCCAAGCAGGTCATGTTTCTTCAATGTATGACGCAGTTGGTCATAGGACAAGTTGAGAGCTTTTGCTGTTTGCCTCTGATTATAACGATGCTTGGCCAATGCTTGTTCCAAAACCGCCTTTTCAAAGGCTTCGGTGGCCAAACGAAAATCATCCACGTCAAGGTTAGTGGGGGCCGTAAAGTCGCTAAGATCGGTTGAGCCGGTTGCGGCTTCCGACTGCGCCTGATCAGGAAGCGCGCCGCCATTTTGCACGTATCCTTTTGACGCTAAGGGTTTCCACGGACTGTCAAACGGGTCAAATTGAATATAATCAATGGGCTGGTCATCATTTCCCCAGCGATATACGGCGCGTTCCACTACATTTCGCAATTCACGGACATTGCCAGGCCATAAATGTTTTTCCATTGCATTTTGGGCGACCTCACCAAAGCCAGGCCATTTGTCCCATGCTAGCTCAGCGGCCATGCGCCGTCCGAAATGGTCCGCCAGCACTAACACATCGCCATCACGCACCCGAAGCGGCGGCAGAGTGATGACTTCAAAAGACAGCCGGTCAAGCAAGTCTGCACGGAAACGGTTGTCGTCGACCATTTGCGGCAGATTTTCGTTGGTAGCAGCAACGATCCGAACATCGACCCGCACGGGCCGCGAAGAACCAATGCGCGTGACTTCGCCATATTCCACGGCACGCAGCAAGCGTTCCTGCGCACCTGAACTTAATGTGCCAAGCTCATCGAGAAATAACGTGCCGCCATCGGCTTCCTCAAACCGTCCTTCGCGCGCTTTCGTTGCGCCGGTAAAGGCGCCCGCCTCGTGCCCGAATAGCTCGGCCTCGATCAAAGTTTCAGGGAGCGCCGCACAATTCATGGTGACGAGCGGTCCGTCCCAACGCTGGCTAAGCCGGTGCAGACGCTCAGCAATCAATTCCTTACCGGTCCCGCGCTCCCCTATGACTAGTACAGGCCGGTTCAGCGCGGCGGCCGCAGACGCCCTTTCCACCGCATCCAGAAACGCAGATGATTGCCCAATAAACTGATTATCCCGGTCCATCTATAAACATTGGCACATTTCACTATATTTTGGCAAGATGTGCCATGTGGTTTTTTGTCAAAAAATGATTTTTTGCCAGTTTTGCGTCACTGCTTCGAAATTGGCACGCTTCCTGCTGTTGTTATTGCAAGCCCGTAAGGGAAGTGACCCAGAAGAAGGACGATAACAGATGAGCATATTTTCAGCACCCAGAAAAGCTTCGGCGCGCAATAGCGCTGCATTGATGCTTTCACTAGCGGCATTGATTGGCATCTGCTTCGCCCCTGCAATGGCACAACAGAAAGATCAGTCACATGACAATAACCACAGTAACAGACCAATCGCCGTCAGCTATCTTGCCTGACCAAATTGGTCCCAGATCGAAGCGGCAAGGCGCTCCCCAGCCCCCTACTCTCCCCCCCGCCGCTTCGATCACCCCTTTTTATAACGTCGCGAAAAGCACCAATAACCGGAGTTTCTATATGGGAATATTTTCAAGAACCCGCGATATCTTCGCCGCCAATTTTTCGGATTTGCTAGATAATAGCGAAGACCCGGCAAAAATGATCCGTATGATCATTATGGAGATGGAAGAGACTCTCGTAGAAGTGCGCGCTTCTGCTGCACGCACCATTGCCGATAAGAAGGAATTGAGCCGGCATATTGTAAAGCTGGACGCTCTGCAGGAGGATTGGACCGAAAAAGCGCAATTGGCGCTGTCGAAAGACCGAGAAGATTTGGCGAAGGCCGCGTTGGTTGAAAAACGTAAGGCCACCGACATGGCCGATCAACTGCGCGCGGAAGTGCAAGTGTTGGATGACGCGTTAAAAGCCTCAGAGCAGGATATCCACAAGCTGCAGAAAAAGCTGGTCGATGCGCGAAGCCGTCAAAATGCCTTGATGACCCGGCTTGAAACCGCCGAAAATCAGGTCAAGATGCGCACCATGTTCAACGGTGACAAAGTCAAAGAAGCGTTGTCCCGTTTCGACATATTGGAACGCCGCGTCGATGCGACCGAGGGCCGCGCAGAAGCGATGAATATCGGCAGCGAGGGGCCGCTGACCCTTGGCGACGAAATTGCTGCATTAGCCGACACCGATGAGGTTGATGAGGAATTGGAGGCGATGAAAAAGGCGCTGAAACAAGCACAGAAAAAGGGAGCCTAAATAATGGATTCAGATATGATCATAGTCCCAATCGTTATGGGGACATTGTTCATCGGCCTGCCGTGGCTGATCCTGCATCATGTGACAAAATGGAAAACCGCCGCAACGCTGAGCAATGATGATGAGCGTATGCTGAGCGAAATGCATGATCTGGCGCGCCGCTTGGAAGAGAGGCTGGATACCGTTGAACGTCTTGTTGCCGCCGACAATGCCGACTGGGAACCCCGCCGGATCGATCATGAAGGTGAAAATTACACCGCAGAAAATATCAGCCGCTTGGAAAGGAACCGCTAAAATGTCGAGCAGACACACAAGATTTTATCTCGATAAGATGAATGCCAAGTGGAAAGGCGTATGTGCGGGCATTGCTGACTATACCGGAGTTGATGTGCTCTGGGTCCGGTTGGGCGCCATCATGCTGACACTAATGGGCGGCTTTCCGTGGACATTCATCGCCTATTTCTTGGCCGCATGGATGGCCGATAAAAAACCCATCGATATGTATAGCGACGAACAGGATAAAAAATTCTGGCAGGGTGTACGCCAATCACCAGCACGGACAACACGCGGCATCAAGTCCCGATTTCGCGCTATCGACAATCGGCTTGCCGACCTTGAGATGTATTATGTGAGTTCGAACAAGCAACTGGCCGACGAGATCGACAGCCTGCGATAATTCCAAAGGAACAACATATGTGGACCCTTATAATCTTTGCCGTGATTGCTTGGTTTGTTTTCAGCCACTTCAAAAAGAAGAAATATGAAGCAGAGGCCAAAAAATGGAACGTGGATCATCGCCGCGAACCGGGCGTCAAAAAAGTACAAAGCCGCATTAAATGGAAGGATTTGCCATGAATTGGGGAGGCCCAGGATTTGTCATTGCGATCATCGCAATCTGCACCGCTGGATGGATTATCAATAACTGGATCAGAGCCAAGCATGGCTATGCACTGGAAGATGAATGGGGCGGTAAGACCGAGAAAAAAGACGCAAATGCAGCGCGCCAAATCGAATTGCTCGCCAGCGAAAATGAAGGGATGAGCAACAAAATTGGAAGGTTGGAGGAGCGCATTGCCGTTTTGGAACGGATCGTAACCGATAAATCGGGACGCTTGTCGCAAGAAATCGAAAACTTGCGCTGATAGGCGCGTCACTGGAGGAATACGACCCAATGGAAATCAACCCTCTTCTTATCCCGATACTGGGTATTAGCTGCGGCTTATTGGCCATATTTGCTGGTGCGATTGTCAAGCCATGGATCGCCATGAAACAGCGGCAGATGGAGCTGGACGCGCAAAACGTAGTCGAAAAAGCTGCGCAATATGCGTCGAACAGCGCTCGGCTCGAGGAGCGCGTGGCGGTACTAGAACGCATTATCACCGACCAAGGCTATAGCTTGGCGCAAGAAATTGAACAGTTACGCGGTGAGCCACAAGGTAGCGGCACACCCCTTCCCGAATTTAACAAGCAAAAGGAAATGACCCAATGAACCCCTTTGAAATGGTGATCGGCATCGTTTTAATTGTAACGATAGGCAGCATATTGCGGGCTCGGTATCAGGCCAAGCATGGCATCATTGAAGACGAAGATTATATGGGGAACAAAACCCAGCGTCTGGCCTATGACGCCGACAAAGACCGGATGGCACAGGAAATCAGCGATCTGAAAGAACGAGTCAAGGTTTTGGAGCGGATTGCGACCGACAATAGCAGCGCAAATGATATTAACCGCCAAATCGAAGAATTACGCAGCCGGTAACGGCAAAGATATAGCGAAAGGAATGAAATCCATGGCACAGGATCCAAATTTCTATTTTGTTATTGGCAGCTTCTCGCTCGCCGCCATCATTGTGGTTTCTTATGTGTCCTTGCGGGGGTGGCGCGAATGGATTGCGCTGAAACATGCTGAGCTGGACCATAAGCAGCCCGATGCAGCCATCCCGTCGGCGACATCCCGGATTGAAGTGGCAGATTTGAAGGAAAGAGTGAAAAAGCTCGAAGCCATTGCAGCAGGGATTGATCTTTAAGCAGTGACAGCTATTGCGAGCAGCATGAATGCTCTGGCTGATATTTACGAAGAATATGAATTTCTCGATGCAGATGACCGTTATCGGTTGCTGATTGATTTGGGCAAAAAATTGCCGCCCATGCCCGATGCTTTAAAAACCGATGCGACCTTGGTGCGCGGCTGTTCGGCATCGGTTTGGGTGTATCCGACACAAACGGAGGCCGGAAGACTAGAATTTTTGGCCGATAGCAACGCGGCTATTACCAAAGGCATCATCGCTCTCGTCCTACAAACTGTTCAAGGCAAGGGCGCAGCTGAGATATTGGCAACTGACATTGATGCCGCCCTGGGGCCCTTTGATTTGAAAAGCCAGCTTTCGTCCAACCGAACGCAAGGCATACCCAATATGATCGCGTTGATCCAGGAAACAGCACAGCGGCTATCCTGACCCTATGGTCAAACCTATCAATACTGAACTTGTTACAGGATGCATATGAGTCAGAGGTCAGAGCGATAATGATCCAGACGCAGGTTCTGGATAACGCGATTGTGCCAAGCCTAACCTTTCCATATCCGCAATTCTTCGGCCACGCGCAGCACCTCATAAGCCGCCTGCCCTGCCTGAAACTCCTTTGCGGCTTCTTCGTCACCGGGCTTCACATCCGGATGGGTTTCCTTGGCAATTTTCCGCCAAGCCTTTTTCGCATCTTCAAATGTCGAATCTGGCTCTAGCCCTAATATTTCGAGCGCGCGCATTTCATCCCCGCTGCGGCTTCCATCGCCCGAACCGGCCCAGCCATAATGTGCCGCCTCTTTATACCCCGAAAAATCGCTGCGTTCCTGTTTTTCCCGGGCAGCGGCTTCTTCCTTGCTCAATCCCTCAAAATAATCCCAGCCTCGGTTATATTCGCCAGCGTGTTTTTCGCAGAACATCCAGCGTTCGGGGTTGTTGGGGGATTTAGGCGCAGGGCAATTACCGGCTTCATTGCAACCATGACGGTCACACAGCCGAACCTGTTGCGCGTCACGGGCGCTGCCATAGCCTCGCTCGCGGGGGAAACCCCAATTGTTACCGGATGATCTAGCCATAATGCCCCATAAACAGGACCGTGAAATAATTCAAAGCCCAAAAAATTTTGCCAGAGGGTCTATAAGCCGGGTTCTGTCCTCCATTCTGCAAAAGCAGAAACGGATGTGCGACCATTCCTCTATCCGGCGCATTGCTGCGACGGTTTAGCAACCAACCCGGACGACTAGGCAGGAGGATGCCCATCCCGTGAAGGATACGCCGTCCCTATTCGGTTTTGCTCCCGGTGGGGTTTACCTTGCCAGTCATGTTGCCATGCCTGCGGTGCGCTCTTACCGCACCGTTTCGCCCTGGCCGCGCCGAAACGCGGTGGTATGATTTCTGTGGCACTATCCCTGATGCTTTCCCAAAAGAAACCATCGCCGGGCGTTACCCGGCACCGTTCCTCGCTGGAGCCCGGACTTTCCTCCCCCATGCGGTTACCCCCATGGCAGCGGCCGCCCGACCCTCTGGCACAGCCTATATAGGCTGACCGCCTTCATATTCCAACAAAAGCTTCCATAAAATTGCGCGGCATTCGCCGTCGATCATCCCGCCAATGTCTTCGGGCCGAAAACGGCGCTGAAATGCAACAACGGCGGCGCGGCCATCGGTGATGTCATAACCATAACGGCTAAGTGCCAGTAAAAATGACGCGTCACTCCAACCCGGATCGATCAAACTCTTCTTCGGGCGCGGTACTGCTATGCCTAATTTTGCAAGCAGCTCCCAATCAAATAGCTCACCGGGATCTTCCTTACGTGCCGGTGCAATGTCACTATGCCCCACCACATTGCGCGGCTCGATCGAATAAGTTTGCAGGATTTCAGAGGACAGCCTTGCAACCGCCTCCATCTGCTCCGAGGGAAAAGGGCGATAGCCCCATTCATGTCCGGGGTTTACAATTTCAATACCGATGCTGGCGCTGTTGACGTCGGTAATGCCGCGCCAATTCGATTTGCCCGCATGATGGGCCCGCTGCTCTTCCCGCACCATGTGGATGACTTGCCCATCCTCATCGACGACATAATGGGCCGACACGCCGGATGCGGGGTTGGCCAACCAATCAATGGCAGCAGGGCCGCTCTGCATCCCGGTATAGTGTAAAACCAAAATGCTGACCGGTAAGGTGCGTTCGCCAAAATTCGGAGAGGGTGTCCATATCATCACCCTGTTTTAGGCAAAGCTGTCCCGCTTGCCAATCCGCTTTCATCAATATGGTTTGGGTTCAGCGCTTAAGCTGTTGCGCGCCGAGTGAACATGGCATCTGCAGTTGGCCGGTCACTTTTTTCATAAAAACCACGAAACTCGCTACTGGACCGGAATTTTTCGGTCTGGCCAATGACTGTTTCTGCTGCGCCCAACATCAATATCCCGTCCGGCGCAAGCGAACCATTCAGCAGCTCCAGCGCCGCTTTCCGTTTGTCATCGCACAGATACATGAGCATATTACGGCACAGGATGATGTCAAACTGCCCCATATGGTGGCCGGGTTTCAGCATATTATGCTCACCAAAATTGATCATTTTGCTTAAAGAGGGATTTGCGACCCACTCTTCGCCATCCTGGGTGAAATATTTAAGCATCATCGTCACCGGCAATCCGCGCTGTATTTCAAATTGCGAATAGCGCCCTGCCCGCGCTTGATCGAGCGCAGCTCCCGATACATCGGTTGCCATAATCTGTATATTCCAATCGCGCCACTTGTCCCGGTTTTCCGACAGGCTCATCGCGATTGAATAAGCCTCCTGACCAGTTGAGCATGCGGACGACCATATGCGAATACGTTTACTTTGGCTGCGATGTTCGCGCATCGAATCAAAAATGGGTCCGGTGAGCAAAGCAAAGTTGGCTTGATCTCTAAAAAAGCAGGTTTCGTTGTTGATCATCGCCTCCACACATTGTTTTGCCAATTTACTGCTCGTGTCGCCGTCTAAAATAGCTGCTAAAGTATTCACATCTGGAATGGAATTCTCTCGCATGATGGGCTTTAACGCCATTTCAACGCGCCAGTGCCGGTTAGCGACAAGCACCTGTCCGGTGCGCTCCTCCAGCAAATCGGAGAGCTTTTTATACGCAATTTCCGTTTGCATTAATTTGCCCTCCCGGCGGTTTTCGATATCAACTTTCCAATATCCGCCGCAGGCATAACCGCAGAGGCCAGCCCGAGGCGCGAAATATTACCGGGCATTCCCCAAACCACCGATGTTGCGGCATCTTGAACCAATATCTTACTACCAGCCTTGGACAGGCATTCGGCACCTATGCTGCCATCGCTACCCATACCGCTGAGGACGACGCCAATGGCCCGATCACCGTAAATTTTTGCGAGTGAAGCAAACATGATATCGACCGATGGGCAATAACGTGTTGTTTCTTGGTCCTCAAAATATTCCATCACAACATCGCGTCCCGACTGGCGGCAAACCAGATGCGATTGCCCTGGCGCGATGTAAATATGGTTCGGTAGGACTTTCATACCAGGCTCTGCCACACAGACGCTCCTGTCGGTCTGGCTTCCCAATTGTTTGGCAAAAAAAGACATGAATGTATGAGGCAGATGCTGGGTAATGAAAATCGGGCAGTCAATTTCGGGACGCAGATTTCCAATCACATCGTAAATTGCTGGAATGCCGCCGGTTGATGCGCCGATCGCAATACATTCGGGCGATGAGAGTGTCACTTTATGAACCGGCGGAACATCCGGGATTTCTGCAACCTCAAACTCTTTGGGTCGTTCCGAATTGCCAAGGTAGATGACTTTTTCAAGCAGCGTTTGCGAAAAACGTCCGGTAAATCCTGACCGGCCAGGCTTGCCTAATGTATCGCACGCCCCCAATGACAAGGCCTGAATTGCGCCAGGACCATTTTCCTCAGCGAAAGAGGACACAACCAATATCCGCGCACCATTGGATTTCTGAAGCAGGTCAGGCAGCGCATCCAATCCAGAACGGCGGGGCATTTCAATGTCGAGCAGGATGATATCGACCTGATGCCTGGACAAAAGGTCAAGCGCGACCTCAGGATTTTCGGCTTGGCAAGCAACTTTAATCTGCGCACAGCCCGACAATATGCGGCCGAATATAGAGCGCGCGACTACGCTATCGTCGACTAGCATCACCCTGATCGGGTTGCTGGACGGCGATTTGCTGTCATTTAAATCGGGTTTATACGCGAGCATCGTAAGTCGGCCTTAGATGCAGCCAACAATTTGTAATTTTGCCTCTAATGTCTCGCGATCAAACGGCTTCATAACATATTCATCGGCACCCGCCGCAATCGCAGCTTGAATATGCCCAATGCCGTTTTCGGTGGTGCAAAAAATGACTTTTGCCGATGATGCGGCAGCCGCTCGATAAGCTTTTAGAAAATCCATACCGCTCATGATCGGCATATTCCAATCGAGCAAAATCACATCCGGCGTATTGTCATTGCAATGGTCCAAAGCTTCCTGACCGTCCGCAGCCTCAGAAACATTAAATTCCATTGTTTCCAAAATATGCCGAGCGACCTTTCGGATCACCTTGCTGTCATCAACTATCAAGCAGTTTTTCATTATGCACCCACCTTGTCAAAATGTCCTGATATCGGGATATATTGCCGACGTTAGCGAATGGTTAATTTTGCCCAAATTGACATTTTTGTTTGCTGATCTTGTGCCGTTCTTAAGCGGCCATCGCTTTACCACCGGCAACCAATTGGGATGGATCGATAATCATCGCAATTTCCCCATTGACCTGCACCAAAGCTGTGGCAAGTCCCGTCCATTTCGGCGGCGGGGAGACATTTTTCTCAATCTGCGTGGTGTCAATGGTCACCACATCTTCGACAGATTCGACAAGCAAACCGAAATGATGCCCGGCTATCTCAGCGATAATCGCTAGTGATTTTTTCTCAACCGGCTTCGATGCGCCGGTCACAACATATTGGCTGTCAATCAACGTGAGAACGCGGCTACGCAAAGCAAATAATCCTGCAACGGCCGGATCGCTTTTTGGCACGGGTACGATGTCATTCACATGTACAACCGATTCCACCAAGTCGCTTTCAATTGCAACGCGCGCACCGTCGATGCGAGCGATCAAATATAAGCACTGCATATTAGCGGCCTCCTGCCAATTTATGTTCGATCGCAGAAATCAATCCAACGCGGTCATAACGGTAAATGCTGGGATGAGCGGTGGGAGCCGCAAAGCTGCTGTCCCGGAGCCGCAGCATACGGCCATCTATATCGGCCGGCGTATCGCTATCTTCTTTGCCCAAAACAACTTCGGCTTTGTCTCGGTCTGCCGCATCATAGCTGACGCGATATCCCGAAGCGATCAGTAACGGTTCCAATATCCGCCGTTCCCATAGATCATCTTCGCGGGCCTCGACATAACATAATGGCCGTTTTCCGTTTCCAAATCGGTTGCTTTGACTATCTTCAAAAAATTGGAACGGGTTGATCAGCTCAATCATCTCGCCATCGACTTGGATAATCCCCTCATGTAAATCGGGCAATGCGCTCGTTACAATGTCGCCGTGAATCGAAAAAATATCGAGTACCTCAGACACTGCGAGATATTTGCTGTCAGAACCATCAGACAAGCGCAACATTTGCACATCACCTTGCTCAGGCACCTTTTCCAGTCCGAATATTTCAATCAACGCACCATCCGACGCCGCTCGTAATTTTCCGCCGGAAAAGCTGATTTTTTCGACAGGGAAATCTTCCATCCGGTCAATCACTGACAGGCGTATCGCCGACTTTCTGCCATCAATGCCAATGAACAACAGCGCGGCCAACCGGTCTTTATTGTTGTCCTGCTCGTTGACCATCTGTTCGTCGGCATAGGCTTTGTCTTGCAAATCAATGCCAATTGCAGCCGCTAGGCCGCTTGAATCCAGTAACAACATCGGACGTCCATTGTCTGGCAAAGATGCCCCAGCATAAAGCCCCGTTGCCATAACCAGCGGCGCACCGGGTTTCACAACCAGCTCCTCATTGTCTATGACAGCGGCAACATCGAGCGCAAAGGTCGCCCCAATGGCGGGCCGGATCACGATCAGAGTTCGGCTGCTCTCTTTTTCATTTTTAACTGCCTCTAGCCCCAATATTTCCTCTGCTTTGGCATAGGGCATTCTGGTGCCTCGAATGCGCGCGATGCTGGTTCCGCCAACATTTTCAATTTCCACATTTTTGTTGGATAAAGATAATATTTCGACAACCGAACTGCGCGAAATGCCGAAAATCTGATCGCCAACCTTCACCGACAAGCCCGCAATGATGGACAGGGTCAGCGGAAGGCGGAGAGTCATTTTCAATCCATGCCCTTCGAAATTTTCGAGATCGATGGTGCCGCCTATTGCCTGCAAATTGGTTTTAACAACATCCATCCCTACGCCGCGCCCGGAAATAGAGCTGACTGTTTCAGCCGTCGACAGGCCCGGCATAAATATCGTTGCAAGCTGGGCCTTTTCCGACATTTTCTGCCACTGGGCCGCTGTAATCAATTTTGCTGAAATCGCTTTTGTTGCCAATTTTTCAAGATCAATCCCGCGGCCATCATCGGCAATTTCGATCATGATCTGATTGCCCGATTGGCGCGCTGTTATCTTGATGAGGCCATTGGGGCTTTTACCCAAACGCTTGCGTTCTTCGGCTGTTTCAATCCCATGATCAGCCGCATTGCGCAGGATATGCGTCAACGGATCGCGCAATGCCTCCACCATTTCACGGTCAACCTCGACCTCGCTGCCTTCAATCTGCAAATCAATGTCTTTGCCCAGCTCCTGCGAAATATCGCGCAGCAGCCGAGGTAAGGACGAAAACAACCGGTCGATATGCTGCATCCGCATCAATCCCACCGCATCACGCATTTCAGCCACCGACGACGATAACCGACCAAAGCTGTGATCCAGTTCGGAATTTATATGCGATTTGCGCAGCTGACGCGAAACCTCGTTCCGGGCCAGAACCATATCCGACACGCCATTCATCAATTTGTCTAGCAATTGTAGGGATACACGGACCGACCGGGATTTGGGGTTACCAACCATCCCGTCGGCAATTTCAAGGTCAATATCCGCCATTTGCTTAACAGCTTCCGATGGGTCGATCACAGTGCCAACCCTATCGCCATCACTGCCCTTCGGGATGAAGGCCAGCATTGCATCGATCAATTCTTCATCATTGTCGTGAACCGAACGGCCACTTTCCAATGCATCCGTTAAATCTGAGATTCGGTCGATAACTGCCAGAACGGCGGTAACGAGATCAGTAGTCGGCGACAAATTGCCGTCGCGCGCACTGCTCAACAAGTCCTCTGCGGCATGGCTGAGCCGGAGCAGCCGAGGCAGATCGAGGAAGCCGCAACTGCCCTTAACCGTGTGTACGAAGCGAAATACGCTGTCGACCAATCCCCGGTCATCAGGCTCTTTTTCCCACTGAACCAGCTGCCCCGACAGCAACTCCAGCGTTTCGCGTGTTTCAGCGATAAATTCTTCTAACAAGTCGTCCATAAATCTGGCCCCAATTGGTTCGGGATCAGCTTTGGACAAATATGGTTAAAAAGCTGTTTACAGCCTTGCCTGTGCATCAATAGAAATTTTCTCGCCGGCGATTATACGGCCGGGCTGCGGATAATGGCTCCGAATATCTTTGTTTCTGCATCAGGTTCAGCGAGCTGCAAAACGCCGCCATCACGGACCACAAGGCCCCGAACCATCCACGCCGCTGCTGTCCGAGAATCAATCGCATCCTCTTCCAAATTCCCCGCTAACGCAGCCTTTATCGCGTCATCCAATATCACTTTTGGTCCAGTTGCGCTGATTACAATTTCCTGTTCCTCGCCGCGATTTTCGGCTCCGACCGATAATGTGCCGCCGCGCACCAGCATATCATTGGCGATGAACACCAGATTCAAAAGAATTTTGACCACCCGTTTTGACAGCAACTCCGACGGAACCGACCAGATGAGCTGCGTCCGTCCGCTGCCGGTGACGAGCGGCTCAATCACCGCCCTCGCCTCTGCCGGATCGACCGAAGGACCAAAGCCGCCGGCAGCGCCAAAGGCCAAACGGAAAAATTTAAGCTTATCTGCCGCGGACTTTGCGCTATCAGTCAATAGCTGCAAGCAGCGCTTCTGCATTTCAGGATCATTTTCGTCGGCCAACAATTCAAGGCCGTTATTCATCGCGCCGACAGGGCTAAGCAGGTCGTGGCACAATCGCGAACATAGCAGGCTGGCAAGATCAATATCGGTGTCGGGCATGATTATAAGCTCTTTTATATAGATTTGCGATCCTAATGGCCACTTGATCCACTGGTTTCAACCTTGAAAAATTATTTCGACTTCGTCAAACCGGCCAAAGAGCTTCCCTTTATGGGACGCCGACCACGCAGTCACTTCATCCTGCGCGATGATCAGCCAATATTTGCCGTCGGCCGATGCCATTTTGGCATCGGTCATCGATGGCCCTGCTTTTCCATTGGGGTGGGAATGATAATAGCCGAGTAGCGACAGGCCGCCCTGACGCTGCGCCTTTTGAACCGACAGCAGCACGGCAGGATCAATTTCAAAATTACACCGGGTGTCGGAGGCGACATTCTTTGCAGGCAGCAGCCGTAACACCTGTTGCCCGTCACCAAGCAGCAGGCCGCAACATTCATAAGGATAGGCACCGCGCGCAAAATCGGTCAATTGTGTTCGATGCTGACTTGATAAGAACAATGCCATGCCCCACATTTACGCCATGGGGGATCAAAATACCATCTTAACCGGGCTGATCGGCGGCGGAAGGCTGGACAGAGAATTGGCTCTGGCCCTGCCTGAATATTCCCGCGCGCGGCTGCAAGCATTGATCGCGGGCGGGGCGCTGTGCGTTGATGGACAGATCGTGACCGACGGTTCGAGCAAAAAATATGCGGATCGCCCTTTTACCTTGACGCTGCCACCTGCACGCCCGGACCGGGCAGCACCGCAGGATATTGATATTCCAATTGTGTATGAGGACGACCATTTGTTGGTCGTGAATAAACCAGCAGGGCTGGTGGTCCATCCATCGGCCGGCCATGCCGATGGGACCCTGGTCAACGCTCTGCTGCATCATTGTAAAGGTTCGTTATCGGGTATCGGCGGGGTGGAGCGTCCGGGCATCGTTCACCGGATTGACAAGGATACGTCCGGTTTGCTTGTCGTTGCGAAAACTGATGCAGCGCATGAGGGGCTGGCGAAGCTATTTGCTACGCATGATATCGACCGGCGCTATTTCGCAATCGTCAAAAACATCCCTGCCCCGCCCGCAGGGGTAATCCGGACGCAAATCGGCCGCGCGCCGCATGACCGCAAAAAAATGGCAGTTCTGCCCGAGGGTAAGGGCCGCCACGCCGTTACCCATTTCAAAATGGAGGAAGCATTGGACAAATGCGCGCTGGTCAGTTGCAGGTTGGAAACAGGCCGCACACATCAGGTTCGCGTCCATATGGCGCATATAGGACACCCACTAATTGGCGATCCCGTTTATGCTAATCGACAAAAAACATATAAAATTGGACCAAATCAATCCATTTTCGCACGGCAAGCCTTGCACGCCGCAAAACTAGGCTTTATTCATCCTATTACGGGAGAAAAACTGTCTTTCTCCAGTAACCTTCCTGACGATATGCAGGAACTGTTAATTCAGTTGCGCGTATAAGATAGAAGACAACCGTTTCGCCAAAAGGTGCTTAATTGGGAGGCCTAGCGGGAAACATCTAAATGAGGAAATATTATGTCAGAGACGAGAAACGTTCCGGCAACAATCCCTGCCCTTGGGGGGGACCAAAGCCTTAACCGCTATTTGGCGGAGATCCGCAAATTTCCAGTATTGAAGCCTGAACAGGAATTCATGCTGGCCAAACGCTATAAAGAACATGGCGACCCCAAAGCTGCTGAACAATTGGTTACGTCGCACCTGCGACTCGTGTCCAAGATCGCCATGGGGTATCGCGGCTATGGCTTGCCCGTTTCGGAGCTTATATCCGAAGGCAATATCGGTTTGATGCAAGGCGTGAAGAAATTTGATCCTGATCGCGGATTTCGGCTCGCAACCTATGCGATGTGGTGGATCCGTGCATCGATGCAGGAATTTATCTTGCGCAGCTGGAGCCTTGTAAAAATCGGCACAACCGCGGCACAGAAAAAGCTATTCTTCAACCTACGCCGTATGAAGAATAACCTCGAAGCCTTTGAAGATGGTGATTTAAACCCCGAAGCTTTGGCAAAGATCGCGAAAGACCTTGGCGTGTCCGAGGAGGAAGTGAACAATATGAACCGCCGCATGGCGATGGGCGGCGATACATCGCTGAACGTGCCTATGCGAGACGAGGGCGAAAGTGGCGGCCAGTGGCAGGATTGGCTCGTCGATGACGAGCCATTGCAAGATGAACGTGTGGCAGACGCACAAGAAGACGGGCTGCGCAGCCAGATGCTGATAGAGGCGATGGACGGTTTGAACGACCGCGAAAAGCATATATTGGCCGAACGGCGCTTGGTCGATAATCCAAAGACATTGGAAGAATTGAGCCAAGTTTATAATGTCAGCCGCGAACGCGTTCGCCAAATCGAAGTGCGGGCGTTTGAAAAACTCCAAAAAGCGATGCTGCGTATCGCTGGTGAAAATCGGATGCTTCCGGCTAGCTAAGCGAAAAAATAATGACGGCGGCGAAGGTCTGCGGTAATCGATCCGAATGACCACAGAAAAACCTTCGCCTTCCCGTCGTTTTTTTCGTTTTTGCTTCAAAACTATTTTCTATTTCATCATCGGTAGCGTGCTGTGGGTGTGCCTATACGCATTCGTGCCCGTGCCAACGACGATCACCATGTTGACCGACAGCAATGGCGCAACCCGCAAATGGACACCGTTATCGGACATATCGCCCAATATGGCGAGAGCAGTAATCGCCGCAGAAGATAGCAAATTTTGCAGCCATGATGGCTTTGACCGCGAAGCCATTGAAAAGGCAATCAAAACAAATGCCAACAGAAACAGCAAACGCGGCGGTTCGACGATTAGCCAGCAAACAGCGAAAAATGCCTTTTTGTGGCAAGGAACCGGTTACAGCCGCTATATTCGAAAAATCCCCGAGGTCTGGTTCACCTTCCTCATCGAAAAAATCTGGGGCAAACACCGGATAATGGAAGTCTATTTGAACATCGCCGAAACCGGTATCGGCACATATGGCGCCGAAGCAGGATCGCAGCGCTATTTCGAAAAACCGGCGAAAAACCTAACTAAACAAGAAGCCGCGCGAATTGCAGCCGCCCTTCCCTCACCCAAAAAACGGGCCGTGAACGGAGCCAAGGGCTTCACCCGCCGCTATGGCAACAGCATCGCGGCGAGGATTAACATCGTGAAACGCGACGGGCTCGATAGCTGTATTTATAAATAACAATAGCCAAAAAAAGGCGGAACTTTAACAAGCCCCGCCTTTTTTCCAAATCTGTTTTATTTAGAACCCGATAATTACAGACACACTACCTGCACGCGGAGCGCCGATTTGGGCAAAACCGAATCCGTCAAGCGAACCACCAAAAAATCCGACATAATATTCATCGAATAAGTTTGTCAGGTTAAACTGGATCGCGACATCGCCGCCAGTAGCAAACTGCCCCAAAGTCCAGCGGGCATCAAAATCGACGATTGTATATGCTGGAGCACGATCAAGGTTAAGATCATTCACCCAGCGTGGGCCAGTACGTTTCACCTGCGCACCAATTTCAAAATCACCAAAGGCAACTTGTCCGCGAGCACCAAACGAATAGTCAGGAGTTCCAGATTCTGACTTTCCACCAGTCGCAAGGAACAGCGGTTGGTCATTCGCATCAACCCCGGATTGAACATCTTCCTTAATTTCAGATTCATTTATTGAACCAAAAACATATAGCAAAATGTTAGAATTCGGGCGGTAAGCAATGGAGCCATCAACACCATATTTATCCACGCGGCCGAGGTTGCGGAATACGACCGCCCCTTCGCCCATATTCGCATCTGGATCAAACGCTGATGCTAAACGATCCTTGTATTGTGTGAAATAACCGCCAATCTGAGCTTGGATATTACCGGAGCTGAACCGAAAGCCGACGTCAAAGCTGTCGGTGGTTTCGGGAACTGGACGAGCGCGGTCGTCATCGGCAAGGAAAAGCGAGTCATAAAGGGGATCGGTTCCCGGTACGGACAAACCTTTTGCATAGTTACCAAAAACGGATGCAGAATCCCCGAAATGATAGGTGAAGCCAACGTTTGGTAGCAAACTATCATATTTATAGGTCCGGGAAAGTGGCGGCGCATATGTCGGGTTTGCTGCTTCATATTGGCTCAGGTCTTGCCCTGGGTTGGGGCAATCTACAAAGCCACTAATCGATGTAGTGTAGCAATTCTGATTCAAACGCCGTTTGAAAAATGGAGCGCGCAGACCGATTACGGCAGTTAAATCTCCAAAATTCCCTCGATATTCGCCAGAGACCTGATGTAGTATCGCATAAGAAAGACGGTCCCGCTTGTTGACTTCCAATCCATCTAGGTCAAGCACCGGATTATCGATCGCGAATACATTATCTGGTTCACCATTTTGCAGCATGCCGCCAATTTGACCCGTTTGGCGATGTCGGGCACTGTCCCACGTATATGCTAAACGTAACCGGTGGTCAGAGCTAAGGTCATAGATCAGGTTCGCGACCGCCCCATAACGATTTGTTTGCGTTTGACTGGGATCGGTGCCTGCCACACGGTCTAATAAATCGCCATCGCCGTTCAAATCCCGGCCAAAATAATAGCCTCCATTGAACGCCCCCGTAAGCGGTATGGTCGTTCCACCGGGTGTAAAGAACGATTCCCGCAGGTCATCTGGTCCACCGCCATTGGCTTTGACATATTGATAACTTGGGTCAAAAGTAAACGTCAGTTTGTCCGACAATGAGAAACGCGAAGCACCCCGAATGTTCCCAGTATCAGAAGGATTATACCGGCGGTAAAATGCTGCACCACAGCCATTGCGGTCATCATAGCGCTCAGACACGCCGTTAGTGCCGCCGCCGCCTAAAACCTGCCCGCTGGGGACTGAACACGGAAACTCTCCGCTGAACTCATAAACCCGGAAGCGATCTTCTTTTGAAAATAGGCCGTCATAATATTGCAGCAAATTGCCGATGGATTCAGAGCCGGCAAAATTGTTACGGTTGCGGTTATAGTGCCCCGCCACCGAAATAAAGTCACCGTTACTTCCGATATCTTGCCAAATGCTACCGTTAAATTGCGTCTTATCGACTTGGCCGTAAGGGTTATATGGCACGCCATAACGCGTATAGCTTACAGATGCAAAAGCCTTTGTACCTGCCCCGGTGATATCACCGGTATCGACCATGCCAAAGCCCCGCATGTAAACGGTATCAGTGGCACCCGCAGCCAATACGTCGCCAAAGGTCATGGTTGTTGTCAGACCAAAATCATCGCCCGGCTCACGTGTGCGAATATTGATTGTTCCACCAGTTGCGGAAGCAGTTGGGCTATCGACATCAGTTGTGCCCAGGTTTACGTTTACTGACTCCAAAACCTCGGAATCAACCTGCTGGTTGGTGTACAGCGCATAGTTACCAGAATCGTTCAAAGGCAAGCCATCCAGCGTCTGTGAAACACGATCAGCTCCAAACCCACGAATAGTGAAGCCGCCACCCGACGAACCCCATGGGTCATTATTTTGAAAGCTGACACCGGGTATCAAGTTGACAATGTCATTCACTGTCTGACCTGGACGTTGACGACGTATCGCCTCTTCATCCAATACCTGCTTTGCCTTTGGGGTATCGGGAAATTCGATCCCACCTATGCTGGTCTCAGCTTGACCTGTAACAACAATCTCATCCTCAAATTCAACCGATCCGGTTGACTGCGCCAAAGCGGCGCTGGGCGCTGTTGCAGCAGCCACACCGATGGCGGTTACGCTTGCTGCCAAAAAATAACGGATTTGCATTAAACTTCCCCATTGTCTGTTTCAGTTTTTGGATCGGCTGGGCCGATCTCCTGCAGAATCGATCTCTTGTATCGACCCTTGCTGAAACGCTTTGGGGATGGATTTTGTCAATTACATGACATAATGTTACGCTTCATGGCACTTTTATTACAAGCGATTACTAACAGGCTGGAAACGAACCGGAAAAACAAAATGAGGTAGTTACAAGATCTATCTTTTGATTTACATCTGTTGCTGCGATGCAACATATCAGGGTCCGAACCCTAAGACAGTCAGGCAGCGTCTTCTTTTTTTGCTTTATCGGTTTCAGCGAAAACCTTAACGGGCTCTTTGCGTCCTTCGACCACATCTTTATCGACCACAATCTCCGACACACCGTCCATCGTTGGCAGGTCGAACATGGTATCAAGCAAGATGCCCTCCAATATAGACCGCAGCCCGCGTGCACCGGTTTTGCGTTCAATGGCTTTCTTTGCAACAGCCTCCAACGCATCGTCGGTGAAGGTCAGCAGCGTGTCCTCCATGTCGAACAATTTGGTATACTGTTTCACCAGCGCATTTTTGGGTTCGCGCAAGATTTTCACGAGCGCGGAAATGTCGAGATCTTCCAGCGTCGCCGTCACCGGCAACCGGCCAACAAATTCTGGGATAAGCCCGAATTTCAGCAAATCTTCAGGCTCAAGCTGTTTCAACACTTCGCCCGCGCGGCGCTCTTCAGGGTCAGCGACATGAGCGCCAAATCCGATTGACTTGCCTTCGAGCCTGTTAGAGATAATTTTTTCGAGGCCCGCAAATGCACCGCCGCAAATGAAGAGGATGTTTGTCGTGTCGACCTGCAAAAATTCCTGTTGCGGGTGCTTGCGCCCACCCTGTGGCGGGACGGATGCGGTTGTTCCTTCCATCAGCTTCAACAAAGCCTGTTGCACGCCCTCCCCGCTGACATCGCGGGTGATGGACGGATTTTCCGCCTTACGGCTGATCTTGTCAATTTCATCAATATAGACAATGCCGCGCTGCGCTTTTTCGACATTATAATCGCTCGCCTGCAGCAATTTTAGGATGATATTTTCTACATCCTCCCCGACATAGCCCGCCTCGGTTAATGTGGTGGCATCAGCCATTGTGAAGGGCACATCAAATGTCTTCGCAAGCGTTTGCGCCAACAACGTCTTACCGCAACCGGTTGGCCCCAAAATCAGGATGTTGGATTTGGCAAGATCGACATCATTATTTTTGGCGGCATGATTGAGCCGTTTATAATGGTTATGAACCGCCACCGACAAAACCCGTTTGGCGCGCGCTTGTCCGATGACATAATCGTTCAGGACATCGTTAATTTCTTGTGGACTAGGAACCTCGCCCTCTTTGCGGCCAGTCAGATTGCCTTTGGTTTCTTCGCGGATAATATCGTTGCACAGTTCCACGCATTCATCACAAATGAATACCGTCGGCCCTGCGATAAGCTTTCGAACCTCATGCTGCGATTTCCCGCAAAAGGAGCAGTATAATGTGCTCTTAGTATCGGTTCCGCTTAACTTCGTCATAAATTATCCTATTGGCCGCAATCAGAGCCGTGCAAATTATTACTGTCACAATCTTATCGCCGCATATAAATTTGGCAATAGCGGAAAACCCCTTGTCTCAGTTTAGCAAACAAGGTGGATTATTTCCTAATATGTTCAGCCTGATGATTTATTTGCCGTCTTCGCTTTCGGCTGTCACTGGTCTTTTGTCGAATACCTCATCAACCAAACCAAAGGCTTTGGCTTCATCTGCTTCCAAAAATGTGTCGCGGTCCATTGCCTTCTCAATTTCTTTCAAAGGCTTACCTGTATATTTCACATACAGGTCGTTCAGCCTTTTGCGGATGCGCAATATCTCTTTGGCTTGGATTTCAATATCGGATGCCATGCCGCGTGCTCCGCCCGATGGTTGATGAACCATGATCCGGCTGTTGGTAAGGGCCACGCGCATGCCTGGCTCCCCCGAGGCCAGTAGGAAACTGCCCATTGACGCCGCTTGACCGATGCACACTGTGCCAACGCGCGGGCGGATATATTGCATGGTATCATGGATGGCCATGCCAGCGGTGACGACTCCGCCCGGAGAGTTAATATACATCCAGATGTCTTTTTTGGGATTATCCGATTCTAAAAATAGCAACTGGGCGGTGATGATCGAAGCCATATTATCTTCGACTTGACCGGTTACAAAAATGATCCGTTCCCGCAAAAGACGAGAAAAAATGTCCCAACTCCGTTCACCCCGGTTCGACTGTTCGATAACAACCGGGATTAAGGATTCGGGGATGGGCATTTCGTTGATCATGATATGACTTTCGCTAATTTATTTCTCTCGTCCCTACATCGGGGGGAACGCCATCTGTTTCAAGGCGAAAAACAAATTTAACGTTAAGCACGCCTCAAAAAAAAGGCCCGGCATTTCGCGCGGGCCCATTTTCCTTATTTTTTCGCCGCTGGCTTTTTTGCCGCTGGCTTCTTTGCTGCGGTTTTCTTCGCCGCCGGCTTATCCTCGTCAGACTTTTTGGCAGGTACTTTTTTCGCTGCTGGTTTCTTTTCAGCCGGTTTATCCGCATCTGCCTTTTTAGCAGTTGTTTTCTTCGCAGGTGCTTTCTTCGCTGCTGCCTTTTTCGGAGCGGCCTTTGCCTCTGGCTCCGCCTCTATCGCTGCTTCCAGCTCTTCGCGGGTTACAGTTTTGTCGGTTACCTCGGCTTTTTCGAAGAGGAAGTCGACGACTTTATCTTCAAACAAGGGCGCGCGAAGCTGCGCGGCTGCCATCGGGTTTTCCTGTAAATAGCGGACAAACGCTTCATGCTGATCGTGCGGATATTGCTGTGCCGCTTGTTGAACCAGCATATTCATTTCCTGCTGGTTCACCTCAACGCCGTTGGCCTGACCAATTTCAGACAGCAACAAGCCCAAACGGACACGCCGTGCAGCGATATCGCGATAATCGTCCTTTTCGGCTTCCATTTCTGCCTTGGCTGCTTCGGGATCTTCTTCGCGGGCCGCTTCCTGTTGCAATTGCTGCCAAATTTGGCTGAATTCAGCTTCCACCATCGATGGCGGCACTTCAAAATCATGGTCAGCAGCCAAAATGTCGAGCAATTGGCGCTTCATATAAGTCCGGGTCAGGCCGTTTAATTCCTGCTCAACCTGCCCCTTCATCAATTCACGCAGCTGGTCCAACCCTTCAAGACCAAAACCTTTTGCCATGTCATCGTCAATTTTGGTTTCAGCAGGCTTTTTGACCTCACCAACAACAATATCGAAAGTCGCCGCCTTACCTTTCAGGTTTTCGGCATTATAGTCTTCCGGGAAGGTGACGTTGATGACTTTTTCGTCATTGGCCTTCAATCCGATCAGCTGATCTTCGAAGCCTGGGATCAATTGGCCGGAACCAATTTCCACGGCCATGCCTTCGCCTTTGCCGCCGTCAAATGGAACGCCATCGACCTTGCCTTCAAAATCGATGATGATTTGATCGCCCTCAGCCGCCTTGTAGGATTTGGCCGCTGTTTCAAAACGCTTTTGCCCTTTGGCCAGACGCTCAATCGATTCGTTAACTTCTGCGTCGGTGGGCTCAACCTGCAAACGCTCCAGCTTCAATCCGTCTATCGCTGGAAGAGTAATGTCGGGCAGCACTTCAAAGTGGAAATCCACCACAACATCTTTGCCCGGCTCGTAATCGCTATCCAGATGCAGATGTGGCTGCGTCGCGGGGCGCAGCTTATTATCGGTCAGTGTCTTTTGCACACCGTCCTGAATGGAGCTGTTCAGCGCCTCCTGCATCAAGCTGTCCTTGTACTTTTTTTTCACCAGATTCGCTGGAACCTTGCCGGGGCGGAAACCGGGCATCCGCATTTGCGGCGCGATTTTTTTTACCTCGGCGTCAACGCGCGCTTCCACCTCAGCGGCGGTAATGGTCATTTTATAAGCCCGCTTGAGGCCTTCATTTGTCGTTTCTTGCGTTTGCATAACTGCTTCTCTAATCCTGACGGCTGCGCGTTGCCGCGCATATTTGAATTTCTATCGGCCTATCCCATAGGGCGTATTTGGTGCGGGTGAAGGGACTCGAACCCCCACATCTCTCGATGCCAGAACCTAAATCTGGTGCGTCTACCAATTCCGCCACACCCGCGCCGACCAGTTGCCTGAAAGCCGGTCGCGCGGCCTTAACGGCAAAGATGCAAGAGAGCAAGTGCCCAAGAGGCCGAAAAACACGCTAACGGATTTATTTGTCTTTTGCGAGCTTGATTGACGCGGCCATATCACGGAAATTCTGCAAATCCTTGTCAAAATAATAGATTTCGGGCGCGACATAATTTGCGAGATATAGCCGCCCTTCAATGATCGCCCCGACACCCTCGCCCCGCCGAACCAGCTGATCATCGCCCGCAGAATATTTATATGCAAAACGGACGCCATCATGTCCGGCGAATTTGGCAGGCTGTATATCAAGCATCTCAAACACAGACGTTTGCAAAATGATCCGCGATGACGCTTCAAATAACTCAACAATATCTGTGGGCAGCATATTGGCGCTGAATTTTGGTAGCGGGTTATTCCGTTTGTCATATTCACGGTACAGCGTTTCACCGCCCGCTATTTCCGCAAAGAAACTCAATTCATTGAGCAGCAACCCGTCGCTCGTCCAAATCTCGCCGCGATTTGATGGACGCGACGACCAACGGTTCCAATCGCCCGCAGCGATTACCGTCATTTTCGCTTTTGTGACTGTCGCAGTTTCCCCATTTTCGCGCAGGCTCCAGCCTGCCTGGGCAGGGGCGGTCATGGCAAAGGAAAGCAATAGCAAAGCGGCCAATCGGGGTACTTTCCTCATTTACCCGCCCCTGCCATCATCTCGATAATCCCTCGATCAAACGCATCGGGATTTGCCCGCAGATACCGGTGCAATGCGGTTTTGCCCTCTTCCGGCGCACCCGACCGGATCAACGCCAGCCCCAACCCGCGCCAGCTTTCTGCCAATTCAGCGTCAGCAGCCAGCGACTGCCGGTAAAAAGCTGCTGCCTGCGTAAAATCGCCCTCCTTGCCTCTGGCCCGGTATAATTCGGCGCGCGCATATAACAGTTGCGGCGTCCATCCGCTTTCTCCCAATTGCCTCAGCAGAAATTCTGTCGCGCCGAAATCATTCAATTTAATCTGATCATCAATCAGCAGCGGCCACCACCGCGCCAATGCCGCTCGATATTCCGCTTCGTTGCGGACATAATTTTTCGGGGGCTTTTGTGCCGCCGCCTGCTCCAGATACTCCATCCGCTCACCGCTATTGGGGTGCGACGCAAAAAAGCCGCCATTATTGTCTTTTTGGCTTTTGCGTTTTCGTTCTTCAGCGGTTGCGTCCATTTCAGCGCGCAATCGGCGCCAGATATCTGACGCGGCACGCGGATCATATCCGGCATCGGCCAGATAATCGAGCGATACCAGATCGGCCTGCCTCTCCATATCCCGGCTGAATGAAAAAATCGACCGGATGGCCCCAATCTGGCCGATGAAGCCGACATAGGGAACGAACGACATCCACGCCATAGCGTCCGTTTTCTGCCTGATATTGCGGAAGGATTGGAGCGAATGAAGCCTGTCAAAATGGCTAAACTCGTGACCCAGCACGGATGCCAGCTCCGCTTCATTTTTGGTCCTCAATAACAGGCCTGACCAGACGATCATCATTCCATTCGGCGCCATGCTCGCGTTAAAATAGGGGGTGCGCATAATGTAAATCCGCACCCGGCCGCATGACTCGCCCACCGCCGAGCATAATATTTTGCGGATATAAGCGTTTAACTCGGGATCTTTAATCAGCGACTGTGAATTTTTCACCTCTCGCTCTAGCTCATCCATCTGCATCCACAGGCCGCGTTCGTCATCATCTTGTGGTTGGTAATCAAATGCCGCAGGGCTTAACGCTGCACCCGTTCCTCCATCGGCCTGCGCATATGCCGGGACGGGATGCCCAAATATGGACAGGGAAAGCGCTGCAATCAGCGAGAATGATCCCGTCAGGTTCATGGCGCGCCGCCGACGGTGACATCGCCCCGGCGCGATTGCACAGGCGACCGGACAGGGAAATCTTCCAATAATTGCATCACCCGCTTTTCCGCCCCTTCCTGCGTCCGCACATCGCCGCCCATGGATATATCGGCGTTAATCCAAACGAGATCGCCATTTTTCAGATCCACGAGCGCCGCATAACCAATATGCACCCCCGCAGGGATAAGGTCGGCCGCCAAAATCAGACCGACAATCTGTGCCGCTTTTCGTCCCGAAGAACCATAGCTGTCATAGCTATATAAAAACAAACCATAATCCGCGCCGCCGCCGATAGTGGACAGCTCCTGCACGGTCGGGCCCAGCGTCCAATCAAACTTCCCTTTTTTGGACGGCAGTTCATCGCCGGGGAACAGCTTATGAGTGATGGCGGCATCGGCGATCACCCGAAACAATGCCTGATGATCGGCCATCAACCTCGCCTGCTCACCTTGCAAAGCGGGCATGAAGATCACATCATTCCCGCCCCGCGCCTGCGCCGCGACCAATGCGTCGTTCAGCAAAGACTTTGCCTGCTGCGTCCAATCGGCATTGGGTTGATCGAGCCCGCCAGTGGTCTGCTCAGCAACCTGCACATCGGGGCGAAACACCAATATCTTAACCGCCTTATCCGCTGGCAGGGTAAAACCCTCTTTAACCGCGCTTCCCTCTGTTCCGAATAATTGGGCGTTGGCGGGGGCCGTTACACAGACAAGCAAAACCAGAATTGATGCAACAAACATCCGGAATTTGCTTGCATTATTGAAATTCTCGACCAACTTCGCGTCCCTCATCCTACGATGAAATTAAGGTGATGTATTTTTATCACCTTCGGATCAGAATCTATATTGTTTATCGTAAATGTCACCGCTAAATCTCTCATCAATCATACTGGGGCTGTTTTAACATAAGTATGAAAATAAGGGGGCGTGATGATTGCTAGAGCAAAACCGTATGCGGCGACCATATTCATGGTTTTGGCCATATTTCCCTCCCAAGCAATGTGGGCGCAAGATACCCAGGACTCTGCAAATCCGGATACAGTTCCAATCGACCAATGCGAATTACATGTTTGGCCGAGTAACGGACTTCGGTCGGTTTATCATGGCTGGTTCCATGGCGGAATAGTAGACGGAGCAGTCAAAGGGCGTGACGGTTATAAGGAACTGCCTGCAGACCCGGTCAGCACAGATACGCAGGTCGCCGTCTTGTCCAACGCGGCTTTGCCTCAGATGCTGAAATTACCGGATTATAAACTGATAGTGCATGATGAAGCTTTGGATAGCGTCAAAATAAAAAATACACCGGGTAGCATGATCACTTCGCGAACCAGCTGCTACGCGGAACTGATAGCTGATGATGTGTTTTATCAAGAAGATATTATAAATGGTTCATATCTAAAAACATTATTTCGTTACAAGCAATTTTCCCAAGGCGATAATCCAACACGAACTTTCGGGACATGGACCAAGATTAAACTGAAATCTTTTCCGCCGAAAACGGTAGAGGGAAATGATACCGCTCTGCAAGAGATACGAAATGCTTTTGCGGCAAACATCGATCAGTTTGCCAATTTTTTAAATCCGCCACCAAAGAAAAAGAAGTCAAAGTAAATCAGTAGGGGAGTTATTATGAAGAATAGGAATAAAATGCTGGCATTAGCGGCCATCGGCACTGCGGTATTTGCACAGCCAGCAGCAGCCCAGGATGCAGCACCATGCGAATTGCATATCTGGCCTGCAGAACGGATGACGTCGGTAACCACTGGTCTGCTCGGCGGCGGTTTGTTGGATGCCGCGCTTCATGCTGGTAAAGATGCGAGCAATAAGGCATCGCTGGCTAGCGCGCTAGACAGCCCAACACAGCTTGATGCGCTGCAGTCATTGGATCTGAAAACACTTTTGAAATTAAAGCCTGATACGGTTTTTGTAACGCATGAGACGCCGCTAGAGCGCAAGACAATGAATAAGATTAAAACGCGCCGCTCGGACTCACAGGCCACTTGTTATTCGGAATTGATCGTTGCAGATGTTTTCTACCAAAAAGCGGCAATTTACGGGCGTTCGCTGCGTACATTATTCATGGTTCGCGACTTTGGAAATGACCAGAAAATTGACTTTGAATATAAGGCGTGGGGCGGCAACGGGCTGAAACTGTTTCCTCCAAAAGAAGGCGAAGATGCAGTTGCCGCGCTTGACGAATTGGGCATTGTTTTCAAAAAGAATTTTGAAGAATATAGCAACAATGCACAGAAATCGATCAGCACAAAGAAAAAGAAAACGCTCAATTAATTTCGAGGCGAGTCAATTCAATAAGGGTGCCGGACATTTTTTCGATCCGGCACCTTTTTTTATGTTAAAGCCTTTTTCAGCAAATCATTCACAACCTGCGGGTTGGCTTTACCCTGCATGGCTTTCATTGTTTGGCCGACAAAAAATCCGAACAGCTTATCCTTGCCCGATTTATATTCGGCAACCTTGTCCTGATTGGCGGCGATGATTTTGGCGATTTCCGCCTTAATCGCGCCGGTGTCATTTGTTTGCTTCAGGCCCTTTTCCTCAACAATCGCCTCGGCGCCCTGCCCGGTTTCCAGCATGATTTCAAAAACCTGCTTGGCGATACTGCCCGATATCGTGCCGTCGGCGACGAGTGCGAGTAATTCCGCCCCCTGCGCCGGGCTCACCGGGCTTTCATCGAGCGACTTGCCCAACTTATTCAGCGCCCCGAACAGCTCACTCATCAACCAATTGGCGGATTGTTTTGCCACTTCCGCCTCGGCCTTACCCTGTTTCGCAACGCCTTGTGCCAGCAACGCCTCAAACCAATCGGCGGTTTCATGCTCGGCGGTGATAACGGCGGCGTTGTAGGCGGACAAGCCAAGCTCATTTTCGTAACGCGCCCGTTTCGCATCCGGCAATTCGGGCAGTGACGCGAGGCATTCGGCGACAAATTCGTCATCCAGCTCCAACGGCAATAGGTCGGGATCGGGGAAATAGCGATAATCATGCGCGTCTTCTTTCGAACGCATGGGGCGCGTCTCGCCCTTGTTGGCATCGAATAGGCGGGTTTCCTGCACCACTTCACCGCCGCTCTCGATTACATCAACCTGCCGCTGCGCCTCATATTCCACAACCTGTTGCAGGAAACGGATTGAATTCACATTTTTTGTTTCGGTGCGCGTGCCAAATTCTTCACCCGGACGGCGCACCGATACGTTGACGTCGGCGCGCATGGAGCCTTGCTCCATATTGCCGTCGCAGCTACCAACATAGCGCAGAATAGACCTCAGCTTTTTGACATAAGCCCCTGCTTCGCTTGGTGAACGCATATCGGGTTTCGACACAATTTCCATCAGCGCCACACCGCAGCGGTTCAGGTCAACATAACTCATCGTTGGATGCTGATCATGCATCAACTTGCCAGCATCCTGTTCAATATGAATGCGTTCAATGCCGATGGTCCGCGTTGGGCTGTCGGGGTCTTTCTCATTCTGCGTAACTTCAATCGCGCCTTCACCAACAATCGGGTGATAGAGCTGCGAAATCTGATAGCCTTGCGGCAAATCGGCATAGAAATAGTTTTTCCGGTCGAAACGCGACCATTTGTTGATCTGCGCATTAATCGCAAGGCCGGTGCGGACGGCTTGGCGCACACATTCCCGGTTCACGACCGGCAGCATACCCGGCATGGCGGAATCGATAAGGCTCACCTGACTATTCGGCTCTGCTCCAAATTCGGTCGCCGCGCCGGAAAACAGCTTTGACTTAGAGGTGACCTGCGCATGGACCTCAAGGCCGATGACGACCTCCCATTCACCGGTATTTCCTTGAATGCGGTATGTTGATTCAGTCATGCTCACCACCATTTCTCCGGCTTCGCCACAAACCCGGCGCGTTCTTCTATGGCCAGCCCGGCATTCAGCACACCTTGCTCATCAAGCGCATTGCCGATGATCTGAAGCCCCAATGGCAGCCCATCTTTATTCAGCCCCGCAGGCACGCTCATCGCAGGCAAACCAGCGAGTGACGCGGGCACCGCGAACACATCGTTCAAATACATGGCCAACGGATCTTCGCTATTTTCGCCGAGCGCAAAGGCGGCTGTTGGCGTTGTTGGCGCCAGGATGACATCACAATTTTCGAATGCCTTCTCAAAATCCTGCGCGATTAATGTGCGGACTTTTTGCGCCTGAGTATAATAAGCATCATAAAAACCGGCGGACAAAACATATGTGCCGATCATAATTCGGCGGCGCACTTCGGGACCGAAACCGGCGGCGCGGGTTGCGGCATACATTTCCTGCAGCCCTGCCCCGTCCGGCAATTCGCGCAAACCGTACCTGACGCCGTCATAACGTGCGAGGTTCGACGATGCCTCGGCAGGAGCGATGATATAATAAGCTGGCAGCGCATATTTGGTATGCGGCAAGGAGATGTCGACAATCTCCGCCCCGGCATCTTTTAACCAAGCGATGCCATTGTCCCAGCTGTTCAATATATCCGCATCTGTGCCGTCCATCCGATATTCCTTGGGAATACCGACTTTTTTGCCGCGCAAATCGCTGTTCAAACCCGCTTCCCATTCCGGCACCGGCAGGTCGAGCGACGTGGCATCTTTCGGATCGAACCCAGCCATTGCCTCCAGCATAATGGCGCAGTCGCGCACATCGCGGGCCATGGGCCCAGCCTGATCCAGCGAGCTGGCAAAGGCAACAATGCCCCAACGGCTGCACCGGCCATAGGTGGGTTTTATTCCGGTAATCCCGGTGAAGGCCGCTGGTTGACGAATCGAACCGCCGGTATCGGTGCCGGTGGCCGCCGGGCATAACCGCGCCGACACCGCCGCCGATGATCCGCCCGATGATCCGCCGGGCGCGAGCGGGGCATTATCCCCGCCGCACCGCCGCCAAGGGGAGATGACATTGCCAAAATAGCTAGTTTCATTGGACGAACCCATGGCGAATTGGTCAAGGTTCAATTTGCCCAGCATCCCCGCACCCGCTTTCCACAAATTGCTGGAAACGGTGGATTCATAGGTCGGGATGAAACCTTCCAATATATGGCTGGCCGCGGTCGTCTGAACGCCATTGGTGCAGAATAAATCCTTCATACCAATGGGGACGCCTGCCATTTTACCGAGTGTTCTACCCGCAGCCTTATCAGCATCAACCGCCTTAGCCGCTTCGATCGCCATATCCGGCGTATCTACGATAAAGGCATTGAGCGCCTTTGCCCCCACAACATTAGCGTTGAAGGCTTCGGCAACTTCAACCGCTTTGAAATCGCCCTTGGCGACGCCGTCACGGATGGCCGCAACGCCCAATGAGGTTAAGTCTGTCATTATTCAATCACCTTGGGTACGCCGAAAAATACGCCTTCTTTTGCAGGTGCATTGGCCAGAACCTTATCTGTAATCCCGCCGCCCGTCAGGTCGTCTGTGACGATATCGGTGCGCATTTTGGTTTTGTTGGCAATGACCGAGGCCATGGGGGCTACGCCGGTGACATCCACCTCACCCAGCTGCTCAACCCAGCCCAGTATGCCGTTCAATTCGGACACCATCGTCTCTGCCTCTGCATCATTGATGGCAATGCGGGACAGTTTGGCGATTTTCACCACTGTTTCTTTATCTACACTCATAGTCGTCGCAGCTAGCACCGCGTTTAGCCCGCTTCAACGGAAAATCGCGGCAAATTTCGGCTTTTGCTCAGCGCAGGTTCAATTTGCTGGTGCAATAATGACGTTATCGGCTATCTGGCCGTAATTTGACAAAGGCAGGATATATTTTGGTTCGTAAATTTCTCTATTTTTTTACCGCGCTGGTGGTGCTGGTCATCGCCGGAGGATTCGCGCTCAACATCTATCAGGATGAATTGACCGAAATCGCATTTGTGCCGACGGCAGAATATAAACCGCAGGAAGCTCTCAAAACGAATATTTATGACGATCCGGCAATGTGGTTTTCCGGTCCGGTCAAATCCGCAGACAATCCAACACGCTTCAAACCAACAGGTGCGCCGGTTGACGAAACCGATGGCCCTGCGGCAGTGTTCTTCGTTCACCCCACCTCCTTTATTTCGCGAGATAGCTGGAATATGCAGCTAGGCGATTTGGAAACCGACACGCGCACACGGATATTCCTGCGCGGCCTTGCCTCACCTTTTGCCAGTGCCGGACAGATATGGGCTCCCAAATATCGGCAAGCGACAGTGGGTGCATTTCTGACGGAAAAACCCGAAGGCAAAGAAGCGCTTGATGGCGCTTACCGTGACGTCCTGCTCGCTTTTGATAGTTTCTTGGAGAGCCAACAGGACGACCGGCCGATCATTTTGGCTGGCCATAGCCAAGGTGCGCGTCACCTCCTCTATCTGTTGCAACAGCGGGTGGCTGGCAAACCCCTCGCAAAGCGTATCGTAGCGGCATATATCATTGGTTGGCCCATATCTGTGGAACATGACCTACCGCAAACCGGCCTACCGCTTTGCACACAGCCAAACGACACCGGCTGCATAATCACCTATCAAAGCTTCTCCGAACCTGCCGATTATGGCCGCGTTTTAAAAGCCTATGGCGTTTTGACGGGGCTAGATGGTCAGTCACGCGCTGACAGCCAGATTGCCTGCACAAACCCCCTCACCGGCGGCATTAACGAGCCCGCTGGGATGGAAGCGAATTTGGGTACATTGAAACCCAACGAAGACATGACAGCCGGAGAATTGGTTGAAAAAGCGGTGCCTGCGCGCTGCGACGAAAACGGATTTCTGCTGATCGGCGATCCACCCAAAATCGGCAATTATGTTTTTCCGGGCGGCAATTATCATGTCTATGATATCCCACTTTTTTGGGCCAATTTGCGTTTTGATTCATTGTGGCGTTTGCGCGAATATCTGAAAAAATGATCCTGACCGATAAAAATGCCTTTGCCGAATGCTTGCCCGGCGGCGGCGTGCTGATCGGGCTGGACCTAGGGACGAAAACAATTGGCACTGCCTTTTGCGATGCAAGATGGACCTTTGCTTCGCCCGCCGACCTTATCCGGCGCAGCAAATTTATGAAGGATAAGGCCGCTCTATCCGCCGCGATAGCAAGCCGACCGGTTCAGGGCATTGTCATCGGGCTTCCGCTCAACCTGGACGGCAGCGAAAGCCCGCGCAGTCAATCAACCCGGGCTTTTGCCAAAAACATAATCGACTTTGAACTACCGATATTATTGTGGGACGAACGCTGGTCAACGCAGGCCGTGGAACGCGCCATGATCGCCGCCGATATGACCCGTTCCAAAAGAGCAGAACGGATCGACAGCGCCGCTGCGGCCTTCATCTTACAAGGCGCAATCGACGCTTTAGTGAGGGATTGAGGCACGCACAATCCTCACTGCTTTGATCGGCGGAAGCAAACTGTGCCAAGAAGAGGAGCCAATATATCTCGCTTGATAAATGGACGGCTTGCCTCTAATGGCATCGCTTTAATGACACCGACATCAAAACCTGCCGCTGACCGTTTTCCCTCTGGATCAGCCGCTTTTCCGCATCGGCATTTGCTGGGCATTACTGGCCTGCAAAATCACGAGATTTTATATATATTGGATCAGGCCGAAACCTGGGTTGCGCTGAACCGGTCGGGTGCGGCAAAACATGATGACCGGCTGGCCGGCCTTACCATGATCAACGCTTTTTTTGAAAATAGCACGCGGACGCTGCTGTCCTTTGAAATTGCCGGCAAGCGGCTTGGCGCGGATGTGGTCAATATGCACGCGTCACAATCAAGCATCAAAAAAGGTGAAACGCTTATAGATACGGCGATGACCCTGAACGCCATGCGCGCCGACGCTATCGTCATTCGCCATGCCAGTTCTGGCGCAGTTCAGTTAATATCGGACAAAGTGGATTGCCCGGTCCTGAATGCAGGGGACGGCACGCATGAACATCCAACACAGGCGCTGCTTGATGCGCTGACCATCCAAAGGCGCAAGGGAGAGATTGCAGGATTGACGATCACCATTTGCGGCGATGTTCTGCATAGCAGGGTTGCGCGGTCAAATATCATCTGCCTGACCACATTGGGCGCGCGGGTCCGTGTTGTTTCTCCGCCAGCCCTCATGCCCGCCGGGATTGAAGATTTTGGTGTCACGGCCTTTCACGATTTTGATGCAGCCTTGGACGGCAGTGATGTCGTTATGATGCTGCGCCTTCAAAATGAGAGGATGCAGGGCGACTTCATCCCCTCGCCGCGCGAATATTTCCACCTATACGGCCTCGATGAACGGCGGTTGGCGCTGGCGAAGCCCGACGCTCTCGTGATGCATCCGGGACCGATGAACCGCGGCGTCGAAATCGCCAGCAGCGTTGCTGACCTCGCTGGGCGGTCCGCAATTACCGAACAAGTGGAAATGGGGGTTGCTGTACGCATGGCCTGCCTCGACATATTGACGCGAAAAGCACGCGCGGTGGAGGGATGGGCATGACCATATCCATCATCAATGGACATATATTACGATCGGGCGCGAGCGATGCAGAGATGGGCAGCGTCCATATAGAGGGCGGCCATATAAGCGAAACCGCACTATCATCAGCCGGCCAGACTATCAATGCACAAGGCATGTTGGTCGCGCCCGGCATTATCGATTTGGGTGTGTTCGCCACAGACAAGCCTGCTTTCCGGTTTGGAGGCATAACGCGTGCGGCTTTAATGCCCGATCAATCGCCTGTGCATGATGACCCGGCCACCATCCGCTTTGCCGCGCTGAAAGGAAAGCCGGATTTTTGGGTGCATCCATTGGCAGCAGCTACGCAGGCATTAAACGGCCAGCATATGGCCGAGATAGCGTTGATGAAAGAGGCGGGCGCACTCGGCGTTGCCACGGGGCGACACTGGATCGGCGATAGCGGCGTCATGCTGCGTATCATGCAATATTGCGCCGCATTGGATTTACCGGTTTTTGTTCATAGCGAAGATCGCGGTATTACCGGCGATGCAGTCGCAACATCGGGACCGACCGCAACTTTATTGGGCCTTCCAGCTGCGCCCGCAATGGCGGAAGCCGCTGCCATCGCCCGCGACCTGTTGCTGACCGAATATAGCGGCGCCCGTGTTCATTTCCGCCAAGTGACCACTGCAATAGGATTGGATTTGATCCGGCGGGCGAAGCAAGACGGCCTGCGGGTAACCTGCGGCATTACGCCTGCTCACTTGTTTCTTTCGGACAATGCGGTGTCTGATTTCCGGACCTTTGCCCGGTTATCGCCGCCGCTGCGCAGCGAAGAGGACCGGCAGGCCTGTCTGGCGGCCATCGCGGATGGAACGATCGATGTTATAGCATCGGGGCATAATCCCCGCGGCCCCGAGGATAAGCGGCTTCCGTTCAGCGAAGCGGCCCCCGGCATGGCGGGCGCGGAGACATTACTCGCTCTAACGCTCAATCTTGTGCGGGATGGCCATATCGATATCGGCCATTTATTTCGTTTAGTATCAGCGAACCCGGCCCAAATATTAGGGCTGAATGCAGGATCGATCGAGGCTGGAAAAGAAGCGGACCTAATATTGGTCGATGTGGACGCCCCCTGGCAAGTCGACAGCGCGAAAATGGCCGCTGTTGCTGGCAATACGCCTTTTGACAAATTGCCAGTTCAGGGTTTGGTTCGCAAAATGATGAAGGGCGGCAAGGTCATAGACTGACCCGCCGCCCCTCAACCAATATTAGAAGGACTGATTAGCGCGAAGCCAACCGAACAGGAGCGTTTCCGCCGATACTGCGCACAATGCAGCTTCCGCCTGCCGCTTTAATGCTGCTACATACCGAATTGGCCGCTTGTTCATTGCCAAAGCCCATTGCCGCCAAACGGATCAGGGTTTTGCCATTGACCTTCACGGTCGAACTGGCCGAGCTAAATCCGGTCAACACCGCATGACGGTTGGTCAATTTTTCCCAAGCGCGTTTCGCATTCTCGGTTGTCGAAAAAGCGCCGAGCTGCACCAGATGTGTGCCGCCGGCCGCACGGGCAGCTGGCGCTTTTGGTGCCACATTTGCCACTGCCAGTTTCGCAGGGGCTTTTTCTGTTTTTACGGGCTGCGCGGCAGCTGCTTTGGATGGGCCCGCTGGCGCCTTGATCAGCGGAACAGCTTCCGATGCCGGAACGTCAACCTGCTTAATCGGCATAGCTGCCATTGTTACGTTATTTTCGGCCGGCGCATCAAATCCCTTTACCATCGAAACCGGAGCGGGGCCGATAGCGGCCAATTCTTCGCTCGCTTCTTCCGTGAGCGACTGCGGCCCAGCAACGGGAGTTGCCGCCGCCAATGTGGCTGGAACATTCGCCAATGCCAATCGAACGGGTTGTCCCGCATCCGATTGAGGGGTGACTTTCAACAGCCCGGCAATGCGGGTTTCATACGCACCGGGGCGAGCATATTGTGCCCATTCGGTGATACGTTCATTGACACGGTCTTGCGGCATATCCTGCACCGCCATGACCCGGGCTTCGCGCCAGCGGCCGCTTAAAGCATAAGACAGAGCAAGATTTTGGCGCGTGCGAGCCGTTGCGTTATCTTGGCGAATGGCATCGCTCAATATTTCGACAGCACGGTCGCTTTGCCCAGCAAGCGCTAAGGTCAGGCCGTAATCGCTGGCAGGGATAATCGAACGATTGGCTTCCACAATTGCGATGGCCGATTCTACTTTACCCTGAGCAATGCGGCTCAGAGCAATGCTAATCACGGTGCGCGGATCAACCTGACCTAAATCGACAAGATCCATATAGGTACGCTCAGCTGAGCGGAAACGACCCTGCGCCATATAGATTCGAGCGAGCAGCGCGCGATAATCGCGGTTCATCATATCCGCTTCGACCGCAAGTTCGCTATACATTAGCGCCTTTTCATGCTGCCCCTTGGCAAAGCTTTTTTCAGCTTTGCGTGCCCATTTATGCGCTTTTTTGGCGCTGGCATCCGCAGGCGATGCCTTCATCGTGCTGCTGATCCCCAGGGTTGTGCAGCCTATGCTTGGCACCGCAACAAATGCGGTCGTCAAAGCCAGCTTCATGATAAATTTGCTGTTCATGGCATCACCTCAAAAAAGTGTTTCGCTTCAATATTCATTTCGATGGAACCCGGGCAGCGAGCTGTCCGATTTCCGGCATATTTTCCAAAAAGGCATCCAACGCATCTGTCACCAGCATTTGCGCTGACCGGTTGCTCACCGCACAGGCAAGGCGCAGCTTCAAATGGCGATCCTTGTCGAGCCGCAACGTGAAAGCTGCCTTGCCTTTCGATCCTGGAGCCGCCCGTTTGCGCGATTTTACCGCCGGCTTGGCTGCTACATTCGCGGCGGCAGGCGTGATGCTTGGCGCTGCGGAAGGCATGGAAACAACGGGAGTTACCGAAGGTGCTAATTCGGCGTGCGAGGCAGTTTCGGATGGCTTGCGCGACAATATCTGATCGGCAGACCGTTCCTCTGCATTTTCGGTTTCGGCGGCCGCTGTATCACCGGGGAGGCTGTCAAAGCCGACCTCGGCTTGTTCCTGCAAGCGGCGTGCGATCATTTCTTGTTGCTGACGCACTTCTGGTTTCGCCTCGGGCACCGCATTTGCAAGCGGGTTGCGGGCCTGATGATGCTCATGGTCCATCGGTGTCGTAGGATCGGGATCGACATCATAACCCATGTCGTTCCAGCCCAGATCATCTTGATTGACCGCAGCATTGCCATCATTTTCAAGTGTTGTGGGACGCCGCATGGCTGGGCGAGCCGCGCCCTTGCGAGCGAGCAGCAGACCGGACAGCGATGCCAATGGTTTAGGTTCCCCCATTTTTCACGCCCCCCTTATTGTCCAATGACCCTGCGGCCAAAACCACCCATTGGGCGAGCAGTTGGCTGCGGATTCGAAGCTGCAGATGCAGGTGCGCTAAACACCGTGCGGCGAAAATTCTTTTCAAGCCGGTCAGAAATATAGTCCCATAGCTGCTGCACTTCTTGTGCAGACCGACCATTGGGATCAACCTCCATCACCGTGCGGCCGTCGATCATCGATGCGGCAAAATCCGTACGGTGATGCAATGTAATTGGTGCAACGGTGCCATGTTGTGACAAAGCAACGGCGGCCTCTGAAGTAATCTTTGCTTTCGGCGTCGCTGCATTGACGACGAAGATCAGCGGTTTACCTGCCCGTTCGCACAGATCGACGGTCGCTCCCACGGCGCGAAGGTCATGCGGGCTGGGCCGTGTCGGTACAACGATCAACTCCGCAACCGAAATAACGCTCTGGATAGCCATGGTGATCGCAGGCGGCGTATCAATGACCGCTAGCTTGAACCCTTGCTGACGCAATACCGCCAAATCCGAAGCGAGCCGCGCAACGGTGGTTTGCGCAAATGCGGGCAGTTCCGCTTCACGTTCATTCCACCAATCGGCCGTTGACCCTTGCGGATCGATATCAATCAGCACAACCGGGCCTGCACCCGCCAGCTGAGCCTGAACCGCCAAATGACCTGATAGGGTAGTTTTCCCCGACCCGCCTTTTTGTGATGCCAATGCGAGAACCCGCACATCAATCCCCTTTGCTAAAAGTTTCAACAACGGAAATGACAGGACAGGGCTAATATCTGGTTAACGCCGTCAATAAAAATCGCATGACGTCATTTCCGCTTGGCACCAGTTCATCTTGTTTATGCTATCGGTACATCCTGACTTTTGGCATTTTGCTATTGGTTAAGCCTTTAATCGCATCCGTTTACCAATTATCAGGGGTCGGCAGGCTATAGGCGGAAAAAATATCTATCGGAGTATATATGATGTCGTCGAAAACCGTTGGTAAACCCCTTGGCGCGAAAATCGGCCTTGCCGCTCTTGCGTTTGCTGTTGCGGGCACTCCTGCGCTTGCTGATGTAAAGGCTGGCGTAGATGCTTGGACGCAGGGCGATTATAACGGCGCAGTCAAAGAATGGCGCGAACCAGCATTAAAAGGCGACGCCGATGCGCAATTTAATTTGGGCCAGGCCTATAAAATGGGACGGGGCGTTCCGACCGATCTGAACATTGCATTGGATTGGTATCGCAAAGCCGCAACGCAGGGTCATTTGCAAGCTTCAGACAGCTATGGCCATCTTCTCCACTATCAAGGTAAAATCGCAGAGTCGCTCCCTTATCTGCAAGCTTCCGCCGCCAGAGGCGAACCGCGTGCGCAATATCTACTTGGAACAGAGTTATTCAATGGCGTGCATATACAAAAAGACTGGGTCCGCGCTTATGCTCTTATGACCCGCGCCTCTTCGGCCGGCATGGCTCCTGCGTCGCGGAGTTTGGCGCAAATGGATCAATATATCCCGCTGCCCGACCGCCAGAAGGGCACAGTGCTGGCGGGCGAGCTAGAACGCCAAGCAGGTAAAATCCGTGCACAACAAACCGCTGGATTCCCAATTAACACCGCGCCAGTTCCTCCAACCGGACGCCCTGTGGATGTTCCGCCGTCGGTTGCTTCACCCAGCAGCGAACCCGGGTTTCCCAGCAGCATCCCTGCAGCTCCGTCAACGGGCCCTGTGACCTCTGCGCCAGTGGCAGCAGCTGGCGTGAAAAAAGTGCCTGTGGCCGCCCCTGCCCCAACTCCGGTAGCGGCATCAGGGGCATGGCGGATACAATTAGGAGCATTCAGCAAGGAAAGCAGTGCAACCGGTCTTTGGACATCGCTTGAATCGCGTGTCAGCGATCTGGCTTCGCTGCAACCTTATCTGAAAGCAGCCGGCTCTGTCACGCGATTGCAAGCTGGTCCGTTTGCGACCCGCGGTGCCGCTGATGCCATGTGCGAGAAGGTGAAAGCGGCTGGACAAGCCTGTATTGCGGTCAAAAATTGAACAAGGCATGTGATTAGGACGAATGCCAACCCTAATCACACAGCCTTTCTATATCGCGGCCCAATGCGCGCCGGGCACCGTCATCGCCCTCTTCCACCATGAAATAGCTCGTGCCCGAGAGGCTTGCGCGGCTTGTGCAATAAGATTCGCATTCCTCGCCAACGCCTCCTGGAAAGCGCAGCTCAACGCCATCATATTCGGCATCAAAGCTGCAGTTGCCTTTTCCGGCTAAGGTGATCTGCACCTTTTCGCCTTCAATTTTTGCGCTACCCTGCCCTTCGCATTTGCTTTCCGGACCAAAGACCGCAAGCACTCCGATTTTGTAAGTGCCGCTGCCATTATCAACCGCACAAAATTTGTCGGTGCCCAGTTCGCTGCGGGTTTCAAACCTTCCCGCAAACACCAAATTGTTGAGGTCGGGCAATATGCCCCGCTCAATTGCTCTTTCATCCAACGCATCGCCAACGTCGGTTGCCGTCATATGGTCGCCCCCTGCGCCTTCGCTATCCTTGCTGCAAGATGACAATGTCAGAAGTAGCAGGCCTAGGCTGGCGAATCTCATACCGGCTCCAACCCTTCGGGCGTCACCCGCCTGTAAAAACAGCTCCGCACCCCTGTATGGCAGGTGGGGCCATCGGCTTTTGCTTTCACCCAAAGCGCATCTTGATCGCAATCAATCAACATTTCGCGCAGATGCAGGAAATTGCCGCTGGTTTCACCTTTTTTCCATAGCGCCTGCCTGCTCCGCGAATAAAAATGCACGATCCCGGTTTGACGGCTAAGCTCCAGCGCCTCGGCATTCATATGGCCCAGCATCAATACGGTCCCATCATCGGCATCGGTGACAATGGCCGTTATCAGGCCCCTGTCATCAAATTTGGGATTTAATGCAGTGCCTGTTTCACGATCTTTATCCATATAATTTGCCTAAACCAGACCGGATGAAAGCGCAATTGTTCAACAATGCTGCAGCTATAAGTGACAAATTTATTTCAGGGGGCAGACATATGGATATAGCTTGCCTATATGCGGTGCATCCTTGGCGCAGGCGGATTCGGACATGAATATGCACAGGTTCACAACCAACCCTTTTGATGATGACAAATTGCGTGAGGAGTGCGGAATTTTCGGCACTTGCGATACCGTGGATGCAGCGGCAATGGTCGCGCTTGGCCTCCACGCCTTGCAACATCGCGGGCAGGAAGCCGCCGGGATTACCAGTTTTGACGGCCATGAATTCTATACGCACCGCGCGATGGGCCATGTTGCCGGTAATTTTGACCGCGAAGACGTCATGCGCGGCTTGCTTGGCAAAAGCGCTATTGGCCATGTCCGTTATTCAACAACCGGCGAAACATCGCTGCGCAATGTGCAACCCCTGTTTGCTGATCTCGCATCGGGCGGTTTTGCGGTCGCGCATAATGGAAATATCTCCAACGCCATCACCCTGCGGCAGGAACTGGTCCGCCGGGGGTCCATATTCCAGTCAACGTCGGATACAGAGGTCATCATCCATCTGGTCGCGACTTCGGGCTACCGTACCCTGCTTGACCGTTTAATCGACGCCTTGAAGCGGGTTGAGGGTGCCTATTCGCTGCTGTGCCTGACGCCAGAGGGGATGATCGCCTGCCGCGACCCCTTGGGCATTCGTCCGCTCGTTATGGGCAAATTGGATGACACGATCATCTTTGCGTCGGAAACCGTGGCTTTTGACATTGTCGGTGCGGAATTCATCCGTTCGGTTGAACCCGGCGAGTTAATTGTCGTGCGGGACGGGCAAATTACCTCGCATAAACCGTTTATCGGACTGAATCCCCGGCCCTGCATTTTTGAGCATGTCTATTTTTCCCGTCCCGATTCGATCGTTGACGGCAACAGCGTTTATTCGGTGCGTAAAGCCATTGGCGCTGAACTGGCCCGCGAAAATGGCGTTGATGTCGATTATGTCATCCCGGTTCCAGACAGCGGCACCCCCGCCGCAATTGGATATGCGGAAGCCGCGAAAGTGCCGTTTGAACTCGGCATCATCCGGTCGCATTATGTAGGCCGCACCTTCATTCAACCGGGCGACGGTGTCCGTCATTTGGGTGTGAAGTTGAAACATAATGCCAACAGAAATTTGGTGGCGGGCAAAAAGATAGTCCTGATCGACGATAGTATCGTGCGGGGCACTACATCGCTTAAAATCGTGCAAATGATGCGCGAAGCAGGCGCGAAAGAAGTGCATATGCGTATCGCCAGCCCGCCGACAGCAAATAGCTGTTTTTATGGCGTCGATACGCCCGAACGATCAAAATTGCTGGCGAGCCGGATGGACATTGAACAAATGCGAGAATTTATTCAAGCCGACAGCCTAGCCTTCCTCTCTATCGACGGGCTGTACCGCGCATTGGGTGAGGCGCGACGTAATGACGGGCAACCGCAATATTGCGACGCGTGCTTTACTGGAGAATATCCCACCACATTGACCGATCATGACGGCGTTGGTCAGTCAGACCAGCTATTCCTACTGAGCGAGCGGAAGAAAGCGGTTTAATGGGCGTATTCGATGGCAAATTAGCGCTGGTCACCGGCGCAAGCCGCGGCATCGGCGCGGCAACGGCAACCGCATTGGCCGCGCGGGGCGCTCATGTCATCCTGACCGCCCGCAATGCGAAAGACCTGGAAAAAGTCGAAGATGCGATTTTCGAGTCTGGCGGATCGGCGACTATTGCACCGCTGGATATAACCGACGGCGAAAGCATCGCCCGCCTCGCGACCGCCGTGAAAGAACGCTGGGGCAAGCTGGACATTTTGATATTGAACGCAGCAATGCTCGGTTCATTGACGCCGGTACCGGCCATCGACGGAACCGAATTTGGCAAGGTCATCACACTGAACCTGATCGCGCAGCAGGCGATGATCGCCCATTTCGATGCTCTGTTACGGGCATCGGATGCCGGTCGCTTGCTCGCGCTGACGTCCAGCGTCGGTTCAAAACCTCGCGCCTATTGGGGGGCCTATGGCGCGTCCAAGGCGGCACTGGAATCCTTGGTGCTCAGCTATGGGGAAGAGTGCGAAAATATCTCTCCGCTGCGCACGGCGATTATCGATCCCGGCAAAACCCGTACCGAAATGCGCGCAAAGGCTTATCCGGGGGAGGATCCAGCAACGGTTAAACAGCCGTCAGTGGTGGCCGATGCAATCGCGCAGATGTTGGAACAGGATTTTGAAAGCGGACACCGCTTGAAGCTTTAGGATTACCCTTTGATTTCCTTATATGCGGCCAGCGCCCTTTCGCGTCCCTGTTTATGGCCGACTATTTTAGCCGGGTAACCGTTTGGTTTGCGGCCAAATTCTTCGGGATCATGGATATAAGGGTCATCTAAATCCGCCAATTCCGGCACCCACTTCCGGATATAGTCCCCCGCATCGAATTTCTCGCTCTGGGACAGCGGCGCCATGATGCGCACGAACATATTGCTGTCAATGCCTGTCCCCGAAACCCACTGCCAATTGACCGAGTTGCTGGCATAATCGGCATCGCACAGCGTATCCCAAAACCATTCCTCGCCCTTGCGCCAATCAATGAGCAAATGTTTGATAAGGAAACTCGCCGCAATCATCCGCACGCGGTTATGCATCCATCCGGTCGCCCACAATTCACGCATTCCGGCATCAACAATGGGGTATCCGGTTTGACCCTTTGTCCAGCGGTCAAAATCGTACCGCACCTCGCTTGACCGAAAATCGCGCCAAGGAAAATCATCAAATTTATCGCGCGCATTTTTGCCACCATATTCGGGATATTGTAGGATGACATTTTGCGCATAATCACGCCAGACCAGCTCTTTTAAGTACGTCGTCACGTCCCTGCCCCGTCCGGTCATCCGGTGCCAGACATAGGCGGGGCTCACCTCTCCAAAATGCAAATGCGGACTTAGCCGGGATACAAGTTCTCTGGATGGCAAGTTGCGCCCTTCATCATATTGTGTGGCTTTATCGACAAAGGCGTCAACACGGCCTCGCGCACCAACCTCGCCCGGCGTCCATTCCTGCTCCATTACGCCCGCCCAATTGGGTTTCGTAGGCAGCAAACCCCAATCATCCAGATTATGGCTGACCGGCCATTCGTCCGGCGCGGGGATTTTTTGCGGAACCGGCGCGGGTTCGTGCGGCGGCATTTGCGCGCTCAGTGCCTTCCAAAATGGCGTATAGATCTTATAGGGGTCGCCGCTGCCGGTCGTTATACTTCCCGGCCGCTTCAGATAATTGCCATCATGGCGGACAAGTTCCACATCATTCCCAAGTAATACGGTCAGCTCCTTCTCTGCGTTGCGCCACCAAGGTTCATAATGGCGTATGCAATGGACAGCGGAGGCGCCCGCCTTATGGGCGATATCGGCCACGATATTGGCCGCATTTCCGCTCCGCAAAATCAGGCGGCTGCCCTTTTCCCGCAACCGTGCATCGAGCGCCTTTAAGCTGTGATGCAGCCACCAGCGCGATGCTCCGCCCATTTTGCGATGCTTTGGCGTTTCATCATCAAGGACATAGACAGGGATAACGGGTCCAGCCTGCACGGCAGCCATCAACGCAGGCTGATCCGAAAGCCTTAAATCACGGCGCAGCCAGAGGATTTGTATTTTAGTCATAATCAATATCGCTAATTCAGCCGAAGCATAAACGGGATACGGTGTTAACGCTCAACTAGGGGCAAGACCTATTCATCTGGCACTAACGTGGTTGCCGTGAACCGGTCTTCAGCAAGCGGATTGGAAAAACGCTGATCCCGCATCACAACCTCGGTGTTTTTTCCTTTAGGTAGCACGCGGGCATAGGGCATCCGGGACCAGAATAAATAGGCCCGCATATCTTCATCCAACTTCGCCGCATGTTTGGCCATGTCATTGGGATAGTTGATATAATCAACCTTCCTGTTGATCCTGAAATCAGTCAACAGGCTATAGTCTTCTTGCCCAAAATTGATCCGGTCCCGCCATAATATTTCCCGTTGCCAAAAGGCAATCGGAACCGGGTTAGCGACTACGAGCAATGCAGGGCGCTTAGCGGATGTATAGTCACTTGCCTGAAGCCGCTCATAGGCTACCGCCTCGGCATGGCCGGTGATCAAACCATTGGCAAAGATATAGGCACATATCGCGGTAAAGCTGATCCAAGCGGGGCGCTGCCATTTGCCATATCCTTTGCGTTCGCGGCGCAGCGAGAACCAAACTCCTGCGATCAGCGCCGCCCAAATCCAAATATCAATGATGAAAATTGTATCGCCATAAAACCACTGACTGCTAAACGGTTCCAGGAAGCGGATACCATAGCTATTGAGCCAATCGAGTGCCGGATGGCTGAGCGTGCCGATATAAGCCAGCGCGAGCAGCCAACCCTTATGCAGCGGCAACCGTTTTTCAGGACGTTTGCCGCGCCGTGTCTGCCACCGGTCGAACCAAACCATGATCGCCCACAACAGCAACGGTAGGATCAGCATCGCAATCGGTCCGTGCGTTATCCCGCGCCTTAACGCCAGATGCTGATGCCCACCAAGCAGCACCGCCACCGCATCAATATCTGGAATATTCGCCGCGATGATCAGCGTGGGCATGGCCAGCCCGGTCTTCCGCTTAAGCCCCATTTGACCCAGCACGGCCCCGGCGAGGGAGTGGGTAAGGTTATCCATAATATGGTTCACACGAAGACACGAAGATCACAGCTTAAACCTCTCTGAATAATATTCATTTGCGACACGCTTTAGGCCATCTTTGAAAGTGGACTGACCAAAATTCATCAGCAAACCCAAAGGCATTTTACTCAACCGAAGATATGTCAGCAATTGCTTGCCATGAACCGGTGCAAGACGCTCAATAGACTTTAGCTCAACGATCAAACATTCATCGACCAATAGGTCGATCTTAAATGCGTTGTCTACAACAACACCCCGATAATTCATGCTAATCGGCACTTGCCTTTTCACGATATGACCAACTTGAGTCAAAGCGGCATCCATCAAAGCCTCATACGCAGACTCAAGCAAACCAGGCCCGATATCTCTATGAATATGAAATACGCAGTCAATTACGCTAGCGGTCATGGCCTCTAGCTGATCAAAGCGCGACATCTTCGTGTCTTCGTGTGAACAAAAATCCTATAAGTCAGGCCCATCTTCTGTCACGGTCCATGTCTGGCCCTTGCTGAGCAATTTGCCCAGATCCGCGCTCTTACCTTCGCTGGCGGATTTATTCTGTGCGACGACCGCTTCTTCAAATGTAGGTTTGGGATCATCATACAAAACACCCAGCGCCATTGGGAATTCGCCAAAGGGCATTTCGACAAGCATATGGGCGACGCTGCGGTTCTTCGCGTCATGGACAATCACCCCCGCCGCTTCCCAATCGCCTTCTACCACATCGACAACCTTTAGCGCCAAGGCATCGCGGTCGAGCCCGATGCCTTTTGTATCACCCGCGAACAGCATGGGCTTGCCGTCCTCTAACCACAGCTGACGATCTTCCGCGCCTTTGGGGGCGGCAAAGTCCTCGAACACGTCTTTATTATAGACGATACAATTCTGAAAAATCTCAATAAAAGCTGCGCCCTGATGCGCATGGGCGGCTTTCAACACATCGGGCAAATTTTTCGACACGTCAAAACCGCGCCCGACAAAACGCGCGCCCGAACCCAGCGCAAAGGCGGCGGGGCGTGCGGGGTGGTCCACGCTGCCGTAAGGCGTCGATGGCGAAGTCGTCCCCTCACGCGATGTCGGCGAATATTGCCCTTTGGTCAGGCCGTAGATCTCATTGTTAAACAGCATGATCTGACAATTGAGGTTCCGGCGCAGCAGGTGCATCGTATGGTTGCCGCCGATCGACAGCCCATCGCCGTCGCCGGTGACCAGCCAGACGTCTAGCTCTGGGTTAGCCAGCTTGAGCCCCGTTGCAAAGGCAGGCGCGCGGCCGTGGATCGTGTGGAATCCATAGGTTTCCATATAATAGGGAAAGCGAGAGGAACAGCCGATGCCGCTGATAAACACGGTCTTCGCCGGGTCCGCACCCAGCTGCGGCATCGTGCGCTGCACAGCTTTCAAGATCGCATAATCCCCACATCCGGGGCACCAGCGCACCTCCTGATCGGTTTCCCAGTCTTTAAGGGTCGTCGTTACGGGTGTTATCTGATTCATTTCAAAGCCTCCTCAATCGCGGCTTCCATCTCGGCGATGGTAAAGGGTTGCCCGGACACTTTATTTACGGGTTTGGCATCAACAAGGAACTGATCGCGCAGCAATGTTTTCAGCTGTCCGGTGTTCATCTCTGGCACGATGATGCGGTCGAAACTGCGCAGTAAATCACCCAGATTGGCGGGTGTCGGCCAGATATGGCGGATATGAACATGCGCGACGTCGAGCCCCTTACGCTGCGCCCGCTTCACCGCCTGATGGATGGGCCCAAAGGTGCTGCCCCAGCCCACGACGGCGAGCTTCGCGCCCGCCTGCCCCAGACATACCTCCTGATCGGGAATGTTGCCTGCAACGCCGTCTACCTTGGCTTTGCGAATATCGGTCATCGCCTGATGGTTTTCGGGTGCATAGTTGATATGCCCTGTGCCCTCGGCCTTCTCAATACCGCCAATGCGGTGCATCAGCCCGGGCGTGCCGGGTTTGACCCATGGCCGCGCGAGCTTTTCATCACGGGCATAGGGCATGAAGCCGCCTTCGGGCGCGGTATCCATAAACTCGACCGGAAAAGGTTCATAGCCATCAAGATCAGGCACTTTCCATGGCTCGGCGGCATTGGCAATATAGCCGTCTGTCAGCAGCATAACCGGCGTCATATATTGCGTCGCAATCCGCACCGCCTCAATCGCGCAGTCAAATGCATCAACCGGGCTGCGGCAAGCGATGACGGGCATCGGAGCATCACCATTGCGGCCATAGACGGCCTGATACAGGTCCGACTGTTCGGTTTTGGTGGGAAGGCCGGTCGATGGCCCGCCGCGCTGCGAATTGACGATCACGAGCGGCAGCTCGGTCATAATCGCAAGGCCCATCGCCTCACCTTTTAGGGCAATGCCCGGGCCGGACGAACTGGTGACGCCCAATTGCCCGGCATAGCTGGCCCCAATTGCGGCGCAAATGGCCGCGATTTCGTCCTCCGCCTGAAATGTGGTGATACCATATTCCTTGAGCCGCGACAGATGGTGCAAAATCGCCGAAGCAGGCGTGATCGGATAGCCGCCGAAAAACATCTGCAATCCGGCAAGCTGCGCACCCGCCACAAGGCCAAGCGAAATGGACTCGGCGCCGGTGACGGTGCGATACAGGCCAGCTTCTGCAGGCGCAGGATCAACATGATATTGCTTCAATGGCCCCGAAAGTTCTGCCGTTTCGCCATAAGCATGGCCCGCATTCAGTGCGGCGATATTAGCCGCGGCAATGTCGGGTTTCTTCGCAAATTTGGCGTTGAGCCAATCAATCAGCGGCTGCCGGTCGCGGTCAAACATCCATAGCGCAAGGCCCAGCGTCCACATGTTTTTACAGCGCAGCGCGTCTTTGTTGCCGAGGCCGAAATCCTTGACCGCCTCAATCGTCAGCGCGCTGATGTCAAAGGCAAGCAATTGCCATTTGGCAAGGCTGCCGTCCTCTAGCGGGTTGGTCTCATATTTGGCCTTATCGAGGTTACGCTTTGAAAACTCACCCGAATCCGCGATGATAAGCCCGCCTTCCCGCAAAGCAGGAACATTGGTTTTGAGCGCAGCGGGGTTCATTGCGACCAGCACATCTGGCTGATCGCCCGCGGTATCAATCGCCTCGCTGCCGAAATTAATTTGGAAAGCCGACACACCAAACAGCGTCCCTTGCGGCGCGCGGATTTCTGCCGGAAAATCCGGGAAGGTCGCAAAATCATTGCCTGCCAGTGCCGATGACAGCGTAAACTGCCCTCCGGTTAACTGCATCCCGTCACCGCTATCGCCGGCGAAGCGGACGACGACGGCATCGGATTGTTGTGTTTTTGGGGTCTCGGGCGCTTCTTCTTTTAACGCAGTGGCCATTTAGGGAACCTGTTTCCTGTTTCTATCAATATCCAAAAGCCTAGGCCGTTTCTGGCACAAGCGCAATTTAGAAAAATGTGTGTCTGACAAAGCAAAACTGATGTGAAAAATTTAGTGCGGGTTTTTCCCTAATGGCGTTAAGGCTGTCATGACCATACCAAAAATGATAAGCCGAATAACGGAATTGAGGGAGATTTAGCGATGGGTGATCACGGCGAAAGAGATGATGTTGCGGCTTTTTTGAAATTTCTGAATGCGCTGCCCGGGCCGCGCACCCATGAAGTTCCGCCAGCAGAAGCACGAACAATGATGGCAGCGATGCGCGACGTGGCCGATGCGCCGGTTGGCGAATTGGCAGTAAACCGCATCATCGAAATACCGGGCCCCGCTGGCCCAATGAAAGCGCAGATTTTCGATATAATGGAAAACCGAGGACCAGGGCCAGTGATGGTTTTTTACCATGGTGGCGGCTTTGTCATTGGCGACTTGTTTGTGTATGAGCCTTATTGTGCGGAGGCCGCGCGGCAACTCCAACTGCCGGTGATATCAATCGACTATCGCCTCGCCCCTGAACATCCTTTTCCCGCCGCCACCGATGATTGCGAGGCGGCGACGCGCTGGATTGCGGAAAGCCCGCCGGAACTGGGTTTTCAGGTGACGGGCTTAATTACGTCAGGCGATAGTGCGGGCGGCAATTTGACCATCGTAACCACTATGGCCCTGCGCGATAAACCGGCGGCGGTTCCGGTAATATTGCAGCATCCGATTTATCCCGTCGTATCCGACCATGGCGATTGGCAAAGCGTGCGCGATTATTCCGAAGGTCATTTGCTGACCAAAGATATGATGGATTGGTTCACTCGCCAATATGCAGCGGACATGACCGACTATCGCGGCGCGCCATTGTTATTTGACCAAAGCGGAATGCCGCCCAGCGTTGTGACCACCGCCAGCCTCGATCCGCTTCGTGATCAGGGTTTGGCCTATGTCGAGGCGCTCAAAAACGCGGGTGTCAAGGTGCAGCATGTTAGCGCCGATGGCAATATTCACGGCCATATCAACCTGCGTAAGGGCATCCCGTCATCGCAGGCTGACATTGACAATTATATGCAGGCGGTAAAGGCGATGCTGTCAGAGGTTACGGCTTAGTTATGGCGGACTTTGACTCATTACCCTACCGGCCATGCGCGGGCATCATGCTGGCGAATGAAAATGGTCAGATTTTTGTCGGCCGGCGCATTGACAATCCGGGCAGCGAAGCATGGCAAATGCCGCAAGGCGGAATTGACGACGGCGAAACAGCAGATGACGCAGCTATCCGCGAATTACAGGAGGAAACCGGAATTGCGCCCGCATTGGTCGACGTGATCGCGCGAACCAAAGAGGAATATTATTACGACCTTCCCCCTGAATTGATCGGCAAATTATGGCAGGGCCGCTGGCGGGGGCAAAGACAATATTGGTTCCTGATGCGGTTTCGCGGTAATGACGCCGACATAAATATTAAAACCCGCCATCCCGAATTTTCTGCTTGGAAATGGAGCGAGCCTGATATGGTCCCCAAGTTGATTGTCCCATTCAAACGTCATTTATATGAACGGGTTATCGCGGAATTTTTGGACCTTATCTAGGTCAGAAGGAAGTGTCCTGACCCTCGGCTCAATTATCCGCTTTTTCTGGTTCTTCCGCGACGGGTTTAATGTCGACTGCGCTAGCTTGCATAACTGGTTTTTTGCCAGCTTTATCTATTGCAACCGCCAATTTGTCGACAGCAGTGCAGTTGGTCTGGCACAGCAATTTTAACCGAGCGAGATTATTTTTGGCTTGATCAACCGCCCCCTTGGCCAACATGGTTTCGGCTTGTTCAGTGAGCGCAATCTGATCATTAGGTTCAATTTCAAGCACTTCTTTATAAAATCTAATCGCTTTTCCATTCAGACCTTTTGATCGAACAACCCGCGCCATTTCCAGATAGGCTCCGCGATTTCGCGGATCGACGGCCAGCGCGCTTTCATACCAGCTAACGGCCTCCTCCAGCTCATTGGCCTTTACGGCAGCATTGCCCTGCTCCATCAAAGAAATGGATATGGGATTTATGTCATCGTCGGCTTTTTTGCCAATACCCGCGCTCGACAGCATGGCGAGGCATAGCGACAAAGCGATTGCAGCAGGCGAAAAGCGCATGATTTTTTCCCAAATGGTTTCTCTATCGGATTTTGCTATCATAGCTTTTGCAGCCTTGCCATGAAAAACCCGTCCGACCCATCATGAAATGGGGTCAGGATGATGCCCTCGCCCGACGCCCTGCCCGCTCTTATCGCGGGGTCTTGCGCTTTCCAACCCGGGTTGGCCGATAAAAACTGCGCGATTTGACCGGCGCCCTCAACCTCCAACAAGGAACAAACCGCATAGACCAAATGACCAGCGGGGCGAACCATTTTGGCGGCATATTCCATAATTCTCGCCTGTTCCGCCACGACAGCACCCAGCCGTGATTCATTCAACCGCCAGCGGGTTTCGGGGTTGCGCCGCCAAGTGCCGCTGCCCGAACAAGGCGCGTCGATCAGGACCACATCGCACTGACCGGTATAGTCGGACAGCATGGCCGCCTCTTGCTTTGGATTAAGCAACCGCGTTTCGACATTGCCTGCACCTGCACGCTGTGCCCTTGGTCCAAGCTGCGCCAAACGGTCGCGGTTTATATCGGCGGCGATCAACGTCCCTTTACCGCCCATATGCGCCGCCAGCGCCAATGTTTTACCTCCGGCCCCTGCGCATAGGTCCAATATTGTCATACCGCTTTCGGCGCGGCAGGCGGCCGCGATCAGCTGGCTACCGACATCCTGAATATCCACATGGCCGTCTGTCATCAACGCATGTTTCTCAATCGGAAAACCTGTGGGCAAGCGGAGCGCATCGTCACACAGCGCCAACCGCTGCGCCTCCGGTAACGCGGTCATCACGATGTCCACACTGGCCTGTAACCGGTTGACCCTCAGGTCCAGCGGCGCACGGCCAAGGAGCGCTGTTATTTCTGCTTCGTCCAACAGCTCAGGCAGATAGCTTTTGATCCAATCCGGAATCACGCCGCCTACCGCGCGAGGCTCATCGGCGGTTAACACTGCCGGACCATAATCGCTGCCATCGAACAAAGCCGCCAATTCGGCATCCGCATCCGCCATGGCAGCAAAGGCAGAACGCGCTGTGGCAGGGCGTTCACCAAAGCGCCGGATCGCCGACCAGGTCAAATCACGGATCGCCCGGCGGTCTTTTGATCCCGCATAGCGCCGTGCCCGAAAAAAAGCCGAAGCCAACATATCAGCTGATGCACCGCCGTCCCTTGCTGCGGCGATGATTTCGTCGAGCAATGTGATGGCAGCTTGCAATCGGGCGGCGGGCCTCATGTGGGATTAACGTGTCGGATAATTGGGGGCTTCGCGCGTGATGGTCACATCGTGCACATGACTTTCGCGCAGACCAGCACCCGTTATTCTCACAAAGCGGGCATTTTCTTGCAAATCAGCGATCGTCGCCGAACCAGTATAGCCCATCGCCGCCTTTACTCCGCCAACCAATTGATGCACGACGTCAGCCGCTGGGCCCTTAAATGGAACCTGGCCTTCAATGCCTTCGGGAACCAATTTAAGCTGGTCTTTGATGTCTTGCTGAAAATACCGGTCTGCACTGCCCCGCGCCATTGCGCCGACGCTGCCCATGCCGCGATAGCTTTTATAGGCGCGTCCCTGATAGAGGAAAGTATCGCCCGGGGCTTCTTCAGTGCCCGCGAGCAAAGAGCCGACCATAACGCTTGATGCGCCCGCCGCCAGAGCCTTCGCCACGTCACCCGATGTCCGCAGACCGCCATCGGCAATCACCGGAATACCGGATTTTTTGGCTTCGGCGGCGCAGTCGATTATCGCGGTTAATTGCGGGACACCAACGCCAGCGACAACGCGCGTGGTGCATATAGAACCCGGGCCAATACCAACCTTAATCCCATCCGCGCCCGCATCAATCAGCGCTCGTGTTGCTTCGGCGGTGGCGACATTGCCTGCGATAATTTGTACGTCGGCGGATATTTTCTTAATCTCTCGCACCACATCCGACACCATTTTACTATGGCCATGGGCGGTGTCGACAATGATCACATCACAGTCCGCGTCGATTAGGGCGCGGGTCCGCTCCAAGCCTTTTTCCCCAACCGTGGAAGCAGCTGCAACGCGCAGCCGTCCGGAAGCGTCCTTCGTCGCATTCGGATAATTTACAGCTTTTTCAATATCCTTGACCGTAATCAGGCCGATGCAGCGATAATTGTCATCGACCACCAACAGCTTTTCAATTCGCCGTTGATGAAGCAATCGCCGCGCCTCTTCTTGCGAAACGCCAAGGCCGACAGTCGCCAAATTATCCTGCGTCATCAATTCGCGAACAGGTTGCGCCGGATGTTCGGCAAAGCGCACGTCTCGGTTGGTCAATATGCCGACCAATTTGCCGCTATCCTCTACCACAGGAATTCCTGAAATCGCATGGGTAGTCATCAACGCGCTGGCATCGGCCAAAGTCGCATCGGGGGTGATGGTGATGGGATCGACGACCATGCCTGATTCAAACCGCTTGACCTGACGCACAGCGGCACATTGCTCTTCTATCGATAAATTGCGGTGCAAGACGCCAATCCCGCCCAATTGCGCCATGACAATCGCCATGCGCGCTTCGGTCACCGTATCCATCGCGGACGACAAAACCGGAATATTTAGTCCGATTGAAGGTGTGATATAGGTCCGCGTATCGGCTTGGCTCGGCACAATTTCGGAGGCCGCAGGCTGCAGCAATACGTCATCGAAAGTCAGGCCTAGGGGTATCTCTTTCATGTGCCACCATATTCTGTAATATTTTGATTCGTGGCGGCCCATGTAAACAGTATGCGGGTCAACTGCCAGTCTTGTCTCTGCGATATTTGCGTGCGTTGGCAAAAAATTTCCCGAGTTCAATATGGAGGTCCGCATCCTGTGCCGCGCCGCCCAATGGCGTCGACGCCGTCAACTCATCCTCTGGCCCGTGATAATCGCCCTCTAAAAAACGCTGGAGCAGGTCAATATCCGCAAATGCCCCGCCGACCATTACGGCTGGAACGCCCTTTTGCGCCAGTGCCCAACCATCCTGACGCCGGATAAAGGCGTTGGCGTCATCGGACCTTTCAATTTTTCGGCCAAGCTTTTCGGCGATTTTTTCAATCATCGGGTCGAGCGATGTCGTGCCTCGGCCAATAATGGCAACCTTCGCCCCCCGGGGCGCAACGGCAATCGTATCGACATTCAGCGCGATCACAATATCCTCCAAAGGAAAAACTGGTTTCTCGGAATAAGCATAAGCGCCAAGTAGCCCGCTTTCCTCTGCCGTAGTGGCGAGAAAATAAATATCCCTGTCATGCTTTTTCTTGCGCAATGCTTTGGCAACTTCGGACAGCACCGCCAGCCCGCTGGCATTATCGACCGCGCCATTGCATATCCTGTCTTCGGCGGATTCTGGACGGCAAATACCCAGATGGTCCCAGTGACCCATATATAGCACTGCGCCGTTGCCTTTTTTCCGCCCGGCAATTTTGCCGATCACATTATGGCTGTTGAACCGTTCAACGCGCGTGCTGACTTCCAAATCAGCAGTAATTTCAAAATCAACCCCGGGAAAATCAGCCTTATTCGCGTTCCGCATCAATTTATCCCAGTCGCGGTTTGCGGCTGTCGCAAGGCCGACAATATATTCCGCACTTGCCGCCCCTTGCACCGCCGCCCGGCTGTCTCGGCTTACCAGTTCGAGGCGCGGCAGTGCAGATCGGCGGCGGATGCTGTTCCAGCTACCTGGTTCATTATCGGCGATCAGAACAACAGCCTCTGCACCCGCATCAATCAAGACATCGCGCCGTGCTGCGGCAGATTTCATTTCTTCGGACAAAAAGTCGGCCTCGGCCAGCAGCATGAACACCAGCTTCCCTGATACATCGCCAACTGGTTTCCCATCCGCATTCACACCATGCCCTGCAAACATAACCGATAGCCGCTGTTTGCTATAATTTTGATCGCGGCCGATCATCACGATTTCGTTATCGGCAAATTTCAGCTTTCGTCCTTTTTGCGTGAAGGATAGCTGGCTACTGCCCAACGAACGGCGAACCAATGGAACCGGTTCAAACCAGCTGCCGTCAGCAGCGGCTGGCTTCAATCCTGCTTTGGCCCAATCGGCGGCAATATATTCAATCGTTTTGGCTTCGCCTTCGGTGCCCGGATCCCGTCCGGCAAATTCATCGCTAGCCAAAATTTCTATATGCGCGCGCAATTGCTGTTCACTGACACCCGCTGCGTGCGCGCATACAGGTGTCAACACCATCGCTATAGCCGCAAATAAATTTACGGATTTACGCATCATATCACTCCAATTTTGACCGGTGCCCTGTTTGCCGCATCGAACGATGCCGCCTGCCCCGAAAGCCGTACCTTCATCATTTACATATTCAGGGCGAGGTTGCGAGACAAAAGATGACGGGTGATTTTCATTAAACAGGACGCAATGTTCCGATTTTGCTTGGCAAGCCGGGTAAATTTGGCGACACTATGTGTAGGAAGCGTATGTTTCCCATCAACAGGAGGATATTTAATGGCTGGTTTTACCTTAGCGTTTATTGTGATGATCGCCGTGATTGTTTATTTGCTGGCGAGCGTAAAAATCGTGCGTCAGGGTTTTAATTACACCATCGAATATTTCGGCAGATTCCAGACCGTTGCGCAACCCGGATTCAATTTCTTTCCTGCATTTTTCTATCGCGTGGGCCGCAAGGTCAATATGATGGAGCAGGTTCTGGATATTCCGGGACAGGAAATCATTACAAAAGATAACGCGATGGTAGCCGTCGATGGCGTCGTATTTTTTCAGGTCCTTGATGCAGCAAAGGCGGCCTATGAAGTGTCCGACCTGTTCGTCGCATTGATGAATTTGACGACAACCAATCTGCGGACGGTTATGGGTTCGATGGATTTGGACGAGCTATTGTCGAAACGCGACGAAATTAACGCACGGCTCCTTCTTGTCGTTGATGAAGCGACAACACCCTGGGGCATTAAAATCACCCGCGTTGAAATTAAGGACATCCGCCCGCCAGTAGATATCAGCAACGCCATGGCGCGGCAGATGAAAGCGGAGCGCGAAAAACGGGCGCAAATCCTCGAAGCAGAGGGCCTGCGCGCTTCAGAAATTCTGCGTGCCGAAGGTGAGAAACAAGGCCAAATTCTGCAAGCCGAAGGTCGCCGTGAGGCCGCCTACCGCGACGCCGAAGCTCGCGAACGTGAAGCCGAAGCCGAGGCGAAAGCGACATTGATGGTTTCCGAAGCAATTGCCAACGGCAACGCGCAAGCCATCAATTATTTCATCGCACAAGATTATGTTGCGGCGATCGGCAAATTTGCCACCTCACCCAATGCCAAAACGATATTATTCCCGGTAGAAGCAACGCAGCTGATGGGCACGCTGGGCGGTATTGGTGAATTGGCCAAAGAAGCGTTGGGCGACGGTAAGAAATCATGATTGAAGGTGCCTGCTTATGAACGTGATCGAAGCTTTTTTGGGCCTTGAAGGACAGTGGCTATGGTTCATATTGGCCGCTTTATTGGCCATTATCGAAATTATCGTGCCGGGCATATTTTTGGTATTCATTGCCATGGCGGCGGCGCTGACCGGGCTGGCTACGCTGCTGATTGATATCAGTTTGCCGGCGCAGTTGATCTTGTTTGCGATCTCTTCGTTGATCGCGGTATATGGCGGAAAACATTGGTATAATCAGCAAGATGTTGAAAGCAGTGATCCGATGCTCAATAATCGCAGCGCTAGGATGGTTGGCAAAACGGTGACGGTTGTGGAGCCGGTTGACGCCAATGGCGGCCGCGTTCGCGTCGGCGATGGCGAATGGCCTGCACGCGGGCCTAAGATGCAACCAGGTGAAAAAGCCCGCATCGCCGCTGTTGTCGGCGGTATCGTTGAGATTGAAGCGATTGACTGAACAGGCTTAGAACCGGCATGAAAGCGGCGCTGCGCACAATCACAGCGCCGCCTGCAGCGTTATTTCATCATTTTACCGGCCATGCCGATAATATCGTCGAGCGGATTGCCATCCCCATCCAGATCAAGCAGTGACCCCAGACCGCCACCAGCAGCTGCCGTTCCGCCGCCGCCTAACAGGCCGCCCAAGATACCTCCCAAACCACCGGCATTTCCGCCGTCACCGCTATTGTCGCCGCTACTCTTGGCCATATAGCCCGCGACCAACATCGCCAAAATCGGCAACATTTTTTTCAGGATTGACGGGTCAATGCCGGTTGAGCTGGATGCATGGGTTGCGACAGACCGGCTGACATCTTTCGAACCAAAAATCTGTCCCAGTATGTCGTTGCCCTTGTCCACCGGCGTCGGCTCCGGTGCCACCACCGAATCAAACAATCCGCCGCCGCCCAATTGTCCCAATAACCCGCCGAGGCCCTCCAAGCCAGACGGCTGCGCCTGTGTTTGCTTTTTGAAACCGCCCAAAATTGACGGCAACAGGGCTTCAGCGCCCATTTGTGCTATTTGTTCATTCACACCCAATTGTTGTGCAATCGATCCAATTGCGCCAGATTGTTTCAAAATATTGGCAATATCCATGTCACCCTCCCTTAGAAAAAACCAACTTGGCGGTGAAACGAATGCGGCACAAGGTGGGAAAAGGTAAAATAGGATAACATTCTTCGATTTATGGTTATGAACAATCGAACGGGATCGCTATAGTCTGACCACGGCAACCCCATATCTATATCAAATAAGAGGAGAAAAATATGAGCATTTTTGGCAAAATAAAGGATGCAATTTTCGGCAAAAAAGCGGTCGCTGCTACTGGTTCCGCGCCAGCGGCGCCAGTCGGCGCGGCAATTGAGGCGGCGGTTGGGGCAGCGGCCAGTGTAACCGCTGAGAATTCTGCGCCCGCACCGATCAGCGAAGTAGATGTGATTGCTCACTTGGAAGAAATGGCTGCGGCCAATTCCCAAACATTAAATTGGCGCAGCTCTATTGTGGACTTGATGAAGCTGGTCGGTATGGAAAGCTCTCTGCAGGAACGCAAAGATTTGGCGATGGAGCTGGGTTATACCGGCACATTAGAAGGCAGCGCAGAAATGAATATCTGGCTGCACAAAGCGGTGATGAAAGAGCTCGCAAAAAATGGCGGCACGGTGCCTGCTGACCTGCTTGATTGAGGTAAGCGCGCGCAACAGACTCCAACGCTAACCTAAATCGAAAAGCCCGGCCCAATTTGGCCGGGCTTTTTCATCTAGCTGCAATATTATTTCTTACCAAACAGCCCCGATGCCATAGAAGTGATGTCGTTGAGCGGGTTGCCGTCGCCGTCACGGTCCAAAAACCCACCAATCTTGCCCAAGATGCTATCATCCCCCTGCATCATCGTGGAAATTTTGCCGAGCACACCTTCCCCGCCCATTTGCTCCATAATCTCGCTCACCTTCCCGCTGTCCAAACCAGTTTCGGCAGACGCGGCCGCAACCGTATCACCAGGCGCCGAATGAGATTTGGCCAGCGACGCCACCGCACCTTCAACTTGCGCCGGGTCCAAACCGACCTTCGCCGCCAGCCCTTTAATATCCACATTGCTCGATACTTGGCTTAACAATCCATCTAAAATACTCATATCATTCTCCTTTTTCAATGTCTCACGCGCCTTCATACCACGGAATATCATGTTCGTCATCTTCCGGATCAGATTATCGTGTAGCAAATCATTGAAGCTACAGCCGCTGCTTTCTATAGAGGCAAGATGGAACCCAGCATTGCTCTTGTCGATGACGACAAAAATATCCTGACCTCTGTGTCGATTGCCATGCAATCCGAAGGGTTCACCACCCGTATCTATTCGGATGCAGAAACGGCATTAAAGGCTTTGATCGAAAAGCCGGCTGATTTGGGTATTTTCGATATTAAAATGCCGCGTATGGACGGGCTGGAGCTGCTGCGCCAATTGCGCGAAAAATCATCCATGCCGGTTATATTCCTGACGTCCAAGGATGAAGAATTGGACGAAGCATTGGGCCTCGCCATGGGGGCTGATGATTATATCACAAAGCCGTTTTCGCAGCGCTTGTTGATCGCGCGGGTCAAAGCCATATTGCGCCGTGCGGCATACGACCCCGCAAAAAACGGCAGCGACAATCAACCGGAAGAGAGCGAGCCAATGGTTCGCGGACGTTTGCGGATGGACCCTGCACGGCATCATGTCCAATGGGACGGAAAAGCCGTTACGCTGACGGTCACGGAATTTTTGATATTGGAGGCGCTTGCCAATCGTCCAGGCGTTATCCGAACGCGCGATCAATTGATGGATGCCGCCTATCAGGATGATGTCTATGTCGATGACCGCACAATCGATAGCCACATAAAGCGACTACGGCGCAAATTTAGGGAGGTTGACCCCGAATTTTCTGGAATAGACACATTATATGGGGCCGGTTACCGTTTTGCCGACGATTGAACCCGATGACCTACGCCTGTCTTGGAGCCGGGGGATTTCGCTGACCGCCCGGATATTGGCGGTCAACCTGTTCGTGCTGGCATTATTTGCGGGCGGATTGTTTTTCCTCGACAGCTATCGCGGTCAGCTTATCCAAAACCGGGAAGCCGATGCGATGAGGCAGGCGGTCATCATCCGCGACACCTTGCCCAAATTGGACGAAGACGGTCAAAAGGCATTTCTTCTGAAATTCGGTCAACTTAATCAATCGCGTATCCGGGTATATGGAGCGGATGGGCAAAAGCTGAGGGATAGTTTCGAGCTTGGCAAGCCGGCCTATGCATTGAACGACCCAAGCCAGCAAAACTGGCAAAAAAAGATGGCACAACGGTTGGATCAAGGGTTCGACTTCCTCGTCATGGCGCCGCGATTGGAGGTTTTTGCTGAGCCTAAATCTGACAGCAGCGGTGATTGGCCGGAATTATCGAACAAGGCAGGCGGCGTTAAAACCATTACGCGTCTGGCCCCTGATTTCACCCATATAATCAGCACCGGTACCATGGCGTCCGATGGCAGCTATAGCATTTTATCCACGACCAACGCCCGGGATATTCGTTTGTTGGTGCGCGCCGAACGGTTCCGCATCGCCATGTTTTTCCTACTGGTTTTGGGCATCGCGATATTGCTCTCGCTATTTTTGGCGCGAACTATAGTGCGTCCGCTGCGCCGCCTCGCGCATGCTGCGGTGCGGGTGCGGCTTGGCCGGGCGCAGGAAGTAACAGTGCCGCGCCTACCATCGCGCCGCGACGAAATCGGCATGCTCGCCCGGGCATTATCGGATATGAGCACCGCCCTGCGTCAACGGATCGACGCGACAGAGGCATTTGCGGCGGATGTCGCGCATGAGATAAAAAATCCGCTCGCATCGCTGCGTTCCGCGCTGGATGGGATGGACCATGTCAAAGATCCCGCTTTAAAAGCGCAGTTGATGGATGTCGCGAAAGCCGATGTGCTGCGCATGGACCGGTTGATTAGTGATATTAGCGAAGCGAGCCGAGTAGATGCGCAGCTCGCCAAGGCTAAATTTGAGCTTATCGATGTTGGCGATATGGTCGAGCAGTTGCTTCAGGCCCGGGAACATCGTGGGGGCGGGGGCGGCGGCGATGGCGATATCCGCATCGCCTTTGCTCGCCCGCGCAAAGGCGTCGCCATGATTTGGGGTGAAGATATTCGCTTGGAACGCGTGCTCAACAATTTGATCGACAATGCCGTGTCCTTTTCGCCGCCCGGCGGGCTGGTTGAAATCGCCGCAACGCGCACCGAGGAACATATCTTGATCCGCGTCAGCGACGAAGGCCCCGGCGTCCCTAAACAGGAACGCGAAGCGATATTTCGCCGTTTCCACAGCGAACGGCCCGCCGGAGAGGCCTTTGGCAAGCATAGCGGTCTGGGTCTTGCCATCGCCCGAACCATCGTTGAGGGACATGAAGGCTCAATCAATGTCTATGACCGTGAGGACGGTAAATCAGGTGCCTGTTTTGAAATTGCCCTGCCAACGCCCGAAGCGCGGCTGGAATAGCCTGAATGGCGCCTTCGCCCCCTGCCCGTTCGCCTGCTCATCATGCCAGCGCCGTTGCGATTGGCGATTGGGGTGTCATCATTACCGGCCCCACAGGCAGCGGGAAATCTGACCTTGCGCTGCGCCTGATCGATAGAGGCGCGATATTGATCGGTGACGACTATATCTACCTAAACGCGGCACACGGCGGCCCCGTGATCACTGTGCCAGATAATATCGCTGGAAAATTGGAGATCAGGGGGATTGGCATAATTGAAATGCCCCATAAAAGCCGGGTTGTCGCGAAATTGCTGGTGCGCCTTACTGGCGAAGGCGAGCGGTTCCCGGGCAGTCTTCCTATAACCGATTTTGCGGGATGTTCCCTGCCAACGCTATCCATCGACGCTTTTCATTACAGCAGCCCGATCAAGATCGAATATGCGCTCAAGTCCCTAGTTGACCGCGATCTGCCCCCGGTGGCATGACAGTAGTATGAGACAGATTTTCACGCATGACTGACAATTTCGCGCCCGGAAAAAAACATATCTTGTTGGTTACCGGCCTTTCGGGTGCGGGCAAAACCACCGTGCTGAAAACACTGGAAGATTTGGGCTGGGAGGCGGTGGACAATTTCCCAATTCGTTTGGCCGGGCCATTGCTTGAACTCCCATCTCCCGAAGGGCGCGAAGAGGGTAGCATCCCGCTCGCCCTTGGTTTTGACAGCCGTACCCGGGGGTTTCAGGCGGAAAAGCTGATTAGCCAGATAAAGCGCCTTCAAAAACGGAATGATTTAGAAATTATCACATTATTTCTGGATTGTAATGGCACCGAAATTGAAAGGCGCTATTCCGAAACACGGCGGAGGCATCCATTGGCGCAGGACCGGCCAGCGGCGGACGGCATTGCGCAGGAACGCACATTGATGGGCCCGCTGCGCCGCTGGGCCGATTCGGTGATCGACACCAGCAAATTATCGGCCAGCGAATTACAAGCCGAAATTCGTGAGCGTTTTCGCAAAGACAGCAAAGCCGTTATGAATGTCACGATTAGCAGCTTTGGCTTCTCGCGCGGCGTGCCCCACAATGCCGATTTGATTTTCGATATGCGATTTTTGCGCAATCCCCATTGGGATGCCGCGCTCCGTCCCCTCACCGGACAAGATAAACCGGTCGCCGAATATGTAGCAGCCGATCCTCATTTTGATGAAACAATCGCAAAAATCCGTGATTTGCTGATGACGTTACTGCCGCTATATGATGCGCAGGGTAAAGCCTATGTCAACATCGCCTTTGGATGCACTGGCGGCAGGCATCGCTCGGTTTTTGTAACGGAAACTTTTGGCAAATGGTTGCGTGATGCGGGCTTTTCCCCCACGATAGTTCATCGCAACTTGACGTCCCGGCCAATAGATGCACTGGAAGAACCAGTGAAAAAGCCGGAATGAACCACAGACAAATGACACAGGGTAATGGAATAGGATGATTGGACTGATTTTGGTCACACATGGGCGGTTGGCAGAAGAATTTGTCGTCGCCATGGAACATGTCGTCGGTCCGCAAAAAGATATTGCGACGATTTGCATCGGTCCTCGTGACAATATGGAGGAGCATCGCGACCAGATTGCGGAATCGATCCGCTCTGTCGATACCGGCGAGGGTGTGATTATCTTGACCGACCTATTCGGAGGAACGCCGTCAAACCTTGCTATTTCCTTGCTTGAACCGGGTAAAGTGGAAGTCATTGCCGGGATCAACCTGCCGATGTTGATCCGTCTGGAAAGCGCACGCAAAACCATGAATGTCCGGCAGGCCGTTGCCGCTGCGAGAGAGGCAGGCCGCAAATATATCAGCGTCGCGTCGGAAGTGTTGGAGGCATCAAAATGACCCAGATCAGCAAAACCGTTACCATTGTGAATGATCGCGGGCTTCACGCCCGGGCCAGCGCCAAATTCGTGACCTTTGTCGCACGGATGCCCCCCGGCCTGTATGTCGAGGTCGAAAAAGATGGGCAGACCGTCACCGGCAGCTCGATCATGGGACTCATGATGCTCGGCGCAGCAAAAGGCAGTGAAATCACGATCAGCGTGGATGGCCCCGATGCTGAAATGGCGCTCGAAAAATTGGTGGGATTGGTCGTCGACGGTTTCGGCGAAGATTAGGATTAGCGCTGATGCGCCGCGAAATTACTGGATTTTCCAACCCCCTGCTGAAACAGGTTCGCGCCTTGCGAGAAAAAAAGCACCGCAAACGGGCCGGCTTATTCCTTGCCGAAGGTCTGCGGATTATGACCGAGGCACGCGAGGCCGGATTTCTGCCCGAAATGTTATTCGTGACACTGGGACGCGATGATCATGACCTGATCAGTGCATTGGAAAATGATGTGCTGACGGCTGGCGGTGATGTGATTTCGGTTTCGGCGGAGATCATGTCGAAGTTGTCGGGTAAGGACAATGCGCAGGCGATTGTCGGCATATACCGCGACCATGGCGTGCAGTTGACCGATATTGACCGCACATCTGCGCCTATATGGCTCGTGGCACAGGCAATGCGCGACCCGGGCAATCTGGGCACAATGCTGCGCACCGGCGATGCCGTGGGCGCAGGCGGTTTGATCCTGATCGACGATTGCACCGATCCGTTTAGCGTAGAGGCCGTGCGCGCAAGTATGGGCGCAGTGTTTACGCAAGCGATTGTCCAATGCCGCTGGGACGAATTTACCGCTTGGCTGCGCAGCGGCGACGGGCAATTGGTCGGGACCAGCCTGCAAACCGATACTGATTATCAAGATTGCCGCTACACAGCGCCCTGTTTTATCCTAACCGGGAACGAAGCACAGGGCTTACCCGAAGCCTATGAAGCCGAATGTGACGCACTGGTCAAAATGCCTATGTATGGCAAAGCCGATAGCCTGAATGCCGCAATTGCGACAGCGGTCATGGCCTATGAAGTGCGCGGGCAGATGCGCCGGGGATAGGGGCGAATATTCATGGCTCGCTCATCTCGTTGAAAATAATATCCTATCGCATCGCAGGGAGTTTTTATGAAACAGATTATCGCCATTTGTCCGCTTTTTTTCGCGCTAACCGCTTGCCCCGCTTCAATCGGGCTACCGCCGCCACCCACCGATAATGCACGCCCGTTTACGGCCTCGGGCAACGAACCGGGTTGGACGCTGACCATCAATGCCGATGAAATGATTTATGTCGGCAGTTATGGCGAAACGAAAATCACCACCGCCACCCCTGCCCCCATATATGAAGGTAAAGACCGGGTTTACTCAAACGGTTCCATGTCGGTTCGCATTGCCCCTGGCCCATGTGCGGACAGTATGGTTGAACGCGAATATGCAAGCCGGGTCACGGTGACCGTGAAGGGCCAGACAGTATCTGGATGCGGCGGAGCGATATATCCACCACGAACACTGACCGGCACAAATTGGCAAATTATCGCCATTGACGGTCAGGAGATCAGCGATCCCCGCCCCGAAAATATGATCATATTTGAAGCAGCAGCTATGTCGGGCTTCATCGGCTGCAACCGTTTTTCGGCTGATTATACACAAAAAAATGGCGTACTACGCTTTGGCCCGGTTGCGGCAACTCGCAAATATTGCCCGGGCATATTGGGGCAGAATGAAGCCATATTGCTGACCATATTGGACGGCGCACCAAGCTCCCAATTTGATGATGAGGGAAATATGACTTTGCGAAGCGGTAATCATACCGCCCTACTGGCAAGACGATATTGATGCCAAAGGAACAGCGGCACCGGGCCTAAACAGCGGCACCGGGCCTAATCGCTCTTGCCATCCTCAATCAACGCCTGTTCGGCCTCGCTACCATAACGAGGGACAGCCTCTATCATCGGCACATCTTCCAATTCGCGTTTGCCGGTTTCGATGTTGAGTTCGGCGAATTTTTTACCAGTGGACACGACATTGCGTTCAAAGCTGCCGACGAATTTGTTATAATTGTTGACCGCGCTATTGAGCCCGGAGCCAACCGACCGTAAATGCTGCGCCGCAACTGCGATCCGGTCGTACATTTCCTTGCCCAAAGCGCCAATTTGCTTCGCCTCACGCGCGATATTTTCCTGTCGCCATACCCCCGCCACGGTCCGTGCTATCGCAACCAGATTGGTGGGCGTGGCCAGCAACACCTTCTTTTCAAAAGCAAAGTCCCACAGCTGCGGATCATGCTCCAGCGCGGCCGCAAGGAAATGTTCGCCGGGCACGAACATGATGACATAATCGGGGGCATCGGCAAACTGATCCCAATAGGCCTTGCGCGAGAGGCCATCGACATGACTTTTCATAGAGGCGCAGTGGCGTGACATGGCGATATTGCGCGCGTCATCGTCATTGGTGGCAAAGGCGTCCTGATAATCATTGAGCGATACTTTGGCATCGATGACAAGGCTACTACCGCCCGGAACCCGTAATATCGCATCTGGCCGCATCCGGCCTTCGCCGCTATCGACGCTCACCTCAGTCACAAAATCGACATGTTCCGACAGGCCGCAGCTTTCGAGGACATTTTTCAGCTGTTGCTCGCCCCAACGCCCCCGCGCTTTGGGCGCATTGCGCAGGCTATTGACCAGCTTGGCTGCCTCGCTCTGCACCCGTTCCTGCCCTTGTTTCATCTCACCAATCAGACCTTTGAGGTCGCCATAGGCTTCGGTCCGGTCCTTCTCAACGCGCTGCACCTGCGCCTCATAGGCTTTCAGCTTTTCACCGACCGGTTCGAGCAGTAATTTCAACCGCTCCTCATTTTTCTCTCCAGCTTGATGGAAACGTTCATCGGCGCGTTGCAGAAACTGTTTTTGCGCCTCGCCCAAGACGCGGCTACCGATTTCGCTAAATTGCGCGGACAGCTGTTCTTTCGCCTCAATCAAATCGCGCTTTTGCTGTTCAAAGGACCGCTCACGCTCTTCGGCATAGGCCTCTAACCGCGCGGCTGCTTCCTTGGCCGCGTTACGCTCTGCCGTTACCTCCTCCAGCTTCGCCTCTACCTTTGCCAGGTCGCCGGAAAATTTGTCGATCGTTACCGTCAGCGTTTCGACTTTATCCTGTGCGCGGGCGGCGCGTTCGTTGCCGCTATGGCTACCCAAATACCAGCCCAGCCCGCCGGTTAGCAGCGCAATTAAAAGAGCGATAATGACAAAAATAGGATCCACGGAACAACCTTAACGACAAAGAACGAAATGCGAACATACTGAATAGTCCGCCGCCGTCAAGCAGATTGACTTGTCGCCGCTTTGCGCCGCTTTTTAACGCGTGCATAGCTGATCATACTGAACGGAATGGTCAGCGAATAACAGCTGATAAATAGGATCAGCCCAATCCACGGCTCGGCAATCAAAAGCGCGAAATATAGCCCGGCGATGGCCAGCGCGGGGAACCGATATGCCCTGCGCAGCCGGATCGACGTCCAGCTATAGGTCGCGACATTGGACACCATCATCAGCGCGACGAACAACATCCAAGGCCCCACGATCCAATGGTCGCGCGCTATGTCCGCCCCCGTTTCCACCCAGATGAGCAGCGGCAATAACGCCATCCCTGCACCGGCGGGGGCAGGAACACCGGTGTTAAAACCGGCGGATTTATGCGGCTGATCCTCAGTATCGATCCGTGCGTTGAACCGCGCCAGACGCAGCGCTTGGCAAAGCACGAAAAACAGAGCGATGGTCCAGCCAAAACGGGGCATATCCTGCAATGTCCACATGAAAGCGACCAACGCGGGGGTCACGCCAAAGGAAATAACGTCGGATAGCGAATCCAGCTCCGCCCCAAAACGGCTTTGGCCGTTGACCATGCGGGCAATGCGCCCATCCAGACCATCCAGAACCGCAGCAACCGCAATCGCCGCCAATGCCGCTGGCCAACGCTCCTGTGAGGCGAACCAAAAACCAGAAAGGCCCGCACATAGCGCCATTGCTGTGACCATATTGGGTGCAAGCGCCCTGAGCGACAGCCCTTGCAAAGCAGCAGAGGGCGGCTTTTCAGACATCAGGCATTTACCGCAAAATAATCTTTATCCACGCCGATTTCGGCAATGATAGTTTCGCCGGCAACGCATCTTTGCCCTTTGATGACGCGCGGAGCCGTGCCAGCGGGAAGGTAGACATCAACGCGGCTGCCAAAACGGATCAGGCCAATACGCTGTCCGGTTTCAACATCATCCCCCGGCTTGACGAAGGTTAATATCCGCCGCGCAACGAGTCCAGCAATTTGGGTAAAGCCAACGCGCACGCCGTCTTCGCGCTCAACCAGAAAATGCTGCCGCTCATTTTCTTCGCTCGCTTTATCAAGGTCGGCGTTCAGGAATTTACCGGCAATATAGGCAACCCGCTTCACCGTGCCGCGAATAGGCGTGCGGTTTATGTGGACATCGAACACGCTCATAAAAACCGACACACGGGTCAGCGGCTCAACGCCCAGCCCATCTTCTCCAGCCAGTTCAGGCGGCGGCGGCACTTTTTCAATCAATGTCACAAGCCCATCGGCCGGCGACACGATGAAACGGTCATCCAGCGGCGTCGTGCGCGCCGGATCGCGGAAAAATGCGAGCACCCAGATGGTCACACCGACCAGCGGCCAAGCCCAAAAACTGCCCGCCAAAAAATAGGTAGCTGCGGTAACTGCGGCGGCAATAAGCCCGAATTTGCGGCCTTCGGGGTGGACCGGCGGGAAGGACCATTTGGCAACACCATCCCCGCGATTGGACAATTGTATCTTACTCATGCCCCCTAACTAGTCGCTGTATTGTAATGTTACAACAGGTGAATGGAGTGAATATCAGGTTAAGTTTACTCCAAGCATGACAGCGTCATGGGCACATCCTACAGCCCCTTGCGGCCAAATCCGCCCATGACCCTATTATTTGATGGCGCAGGATCACTATCCAATATGTCGGCGCCATTTGAGGGCCGAGGCGGCTGGCTTGTCCGCCGTTCGGGCGCAGCAGGTTGTTCATAATCAGGAATTTGGTCTGCGCCAGCATGGCGATGGAGCAATTTCTTTAAGGCGCCAAATGCAAATAACGGAATGATAATCAACCATCCCCAAATATGCTGCCACGCATTAAATTCATAGCCCGCCGTCGGGTCCACGCCCAAATCACGTTTCAACTCTGCGATCGCCGCATCGTCCAATTCCATATATCGATCGCCGGTGAATAAAATGAAGCGGCCATTGGAACTGCTGACAAAAATCGGCAGGAAGAAGATGTTTTTTTCTTCGTAAATATAACCAACGTCCAGATAACCATCGTCGCTTTCATAAGCAGGAGTATCGGGCAGATTATATACCAGATCGATATTTTCCCCCATTGCGCGCGCCTCAGCATTTTGCACGGTGCAAAATATGGCCGTAGCTATCATTATGAATCTAAATAACATTCTTCTTTCCCTTCGCCTTCCAAAGCGAATAAAAACTTACCGTGGGTTGGTTAATTTTCGGTTTGCGCGATTTTGCTCTCGGGAAAGGACATCCAAATAGTTGAACAAATCGCCAAAATTGCTATGGCCGCCACCAAAGAAGGAAAAAACCCAACAGGAAAGCAATCTACTCATGGAAAAAATCAAGGTAAAAACCCCCGTTGTCGAGCTTGACGGCGACGAAATGACGCGGATCATCTGGCAATGGATACGCGAAAAGCTGATCCTGCCCTATCTCGATATTGACCTGAAATATTACGATCTTTCCATTCAAAAACGCGACGAAACCGATGATCAGATCACGGTCGACAGTGCGAATGCGATTAAACAATATGGTGTTGGCGTAAAATGCGCGACCATCACACCGGATGAACAACGGGTGGAAGAATTCAGCCTGAAAAAAATGTGGAAATCGCCAAATGGCACCATCCGCAATATTTTGGGCGGTGTCGTTTTCCGCGAACCAATCGTGATCGACAATGTCCCGCGGCTGGTGCCGGGTTGGACCGATCCAATCGTTGTTGGCCGTCATGCCTTTGGCGACCAATATCGTGCGACCGATACGTTGATCCCCGGCCCCGGCACATTGCGCCTCGTCTTTGACGGGGATGATGGCGAAGCGATTGACCTGGAGGTTTTCAAATTCCCCAGCCCGGGCGTGGCAATGGCCATGTATAATCTGGACGACAGCATCCGTGATTTTGCGCGTGCGTCGATGAATTATGGCCTTAGCCGAGGCTGGCCGGTTTATCTGTCCACCAAAAATACCATCATGAAAGCCTATGATGGCCGTTTCAAAGATTTGTTTGAAGAGATTTATCAAAGCGAATTCAAGGACAAGTTTGATAAAGCAGGTATCACTTATGAACATCGCTTGATCGATGACATGGTTGCCAGCGCGCTGAAATGGTCGGGCAAATTTGTGTGGGCCTGTAAAAATTATGACGGCGATGTCCAATCCGATACCGTCGCCCAAGGTTTTGGTTCGCTCGGCCTGATGACTTCGGTTTTGATGAGCCCAGATGGCAAAACTATCGAGAGCGAAGCGGCGCACGGCACTGTCACGCGCCATTTCCGCCAGCATGAACAGGGCAAGGCGACGTCAACCAATCCCATCGCATCCATCTTTGCATGGACAGGCGGATTAAAGTATCGCGGCGAATTTGATGGCACACCAGATGTGACCCGCTTTGCCGAGACACTGGAACAAGTTTGCGTGGAAACTGTAGAAAATGGCCATATGACAAAGGACCTCGCGATATTGATCGGTCCTGATCAGGCATGGATGACCACTGAACAGTTTTTCGAAGCGGTTCGCGTCAATCTGGAAAGCAAAATGGCGAGCTGGAGCTGATCTCTGCTTATTTTTAAGAATTGATTGAAGAAAGCCCCGGGCCTGTTAGGCTTTGGGGCTTTTTCAATTTAGGAGACGAACCATCCCCACTGCTTCCAAAAAAGCGCGCCTCGTTGTTCGCGAAGCAAAAATAGCGGACATTCCGCAAATCGCATCGCTCACTAAACGGGCATATAAAGGCTTTCCCCCCTATACGCACAAAGAATTACGCGGACAGATTAACAATTTTCCCGGTGGTGTTTTTGTAGCGGTAATGGACGACAAGGTGGTCGGCTATTGCGCTTCGCTGCGTATCACCGAACAATTTGCACTTCGCCGCCATAATTGGGAAGAAATTACCGGCAATGGCCTTGGTTCGCGCCACATGCCCACTGGCGAATGGCTATATGGTTATGAAATGTGCGTCGATCCGGCGCAGCGGGGCGTCAGAATTGGCCGCCGCCTCTATGATGCGCGGCGGACATTGGCCGAACGGCTTGACCTGCGCGGGATCGTATTTGGCGGCCGCATGCCGGGCTATGCCAAAGCGAAACGGACCAAAAAAGTCACCGGCGTCCGCGATTATCTGGAACAGGTCCAGCAGGGAAAAATTCGTGATCAGGTAATTACATTCCAACTGGCCAATGGTTTTGAACCGATTGGCGTTCTGCGCGGATATTTGCCCGAAGATGCCGATAGCATGGGCAACGCCGCGCATATGGTATGGCGCAACCCATATGACGACGCGGACGAACCAAAGGAATTCCGTGTTCCCCGTGATGTAGAAGGCGTGAGGCTGGCGACGGTTCAGTTACAGGCGCGGTCGGTGAAAGATTATGACGATTTCATGCGCAATATCGAATATTTTGTCGACGTTGCCGCTGATTATGAATCGGATTTTGTCGTCTTCCCCGAACTGTTCACGCTGATGCTTCTATCATCTGAGGATAAGGAGCTAAGCCCTCAGGAATCGATTGAAGCGCTCTCGCGCTACACACCGCGTATCCGTGAAAGCCTGTCCGAAATGGCGATGCGCTACAATATTAACATCATCGGCGGCTCTCATCCGACACGGACCGAGGATGGCGAAATTCAAAATGTTGCCTATATCTGCCTGCGTGATGGGGCGGTGCATGAACAGGAGAAAATACACCCGACCCCCAATGAGCGTTATTGGTGGAATATTCAGGGCGGCGATAATATCGGAGTGTTTCAAACCGATTGCGGCCCCATTGGCGTGTTAATTTGTTATGATAGCGAATTTCCGGAGCTAGCCCGCCGTCTGGTGGACGAAGGGGCGCGCATCATCTTCGTGCCCTTCTGCACCGACAGCAGGCAAGGCTATTTGCGCGTGCGCTATTGCTGTCAGGCGCGGGCGATTGAAAATCAATGCTATGTGGTGATGAGCGGCAACGTCGGCAATTTACCCAATGTGCATAATATGGATATTCAATATGCACAAAGCTGTATCCTCACGCCGTGCGACTTTCCTTTTGCCCGCGATGGGATAGCGGCGGAAGCCACCGAAAATGTTGAGACTTTGACCATTAGCGACGTGAACCTGTCCGACCTTAGCTGGGCCAGAAGCGAAGGCACGGTCCGTAACCTGGCTGACCGCCGGTTTGACTTATACCGCATCGACTGGGAAACGCGCGAGGGTAGCGCGCATGATGGCGAGGAAGCGGGCGTCGGTGCTCGCCCTATGGGGACATCCAGTCCGGGCGGCGGATAAAAATCATTTCCCTGCATGACAATGCCACATTCCTGTCTTAGGGATAGGAAATGGCAGCAGAATTACAGACAAGTCAGGGGCTAAACGACCTATTGGTCATACTGGGCGCAGCTGGGATCGTTATTCCCGCCTTTGCCCGTTTTCGGATAACACCGATTATCGGTTTCATTCTGGTAGGGATATTGGTCGGCCCCATGGGTTTGGGGGCGCTTTCGTCGCAATATGAATGGCTGAAATGGATCACTATCTCCGATGCAAAAGGGATAGAGCCGGTCGGCGAATATGGGATCATATTGCTGCTATTCTCCATCGGGTTGGAACTATCTTTCAAACGGCTTTGGACCATGCGCCGGCTCGTCTTTGGCGTCGGTGCGGCGGAGCTGATCGGCAGCGGTCTGATTATCGGCATTGCGCTTTATATGTTCGGTTACGGCGTCGCGGCGGCGCTTGGCATAGGGATAGCGCTTGCCTTATCTTCAACGGCGCTGGTCCTTCCCATTTCGGGCACGAAATCTGCCGTTGGGCAATCAGCGCTCGCAATGCTGTTGTTCGAAGACATTGCCATCGTCCCGATCATCTTCATCCTCGGTGCTATCGGCCCGCAGGCGGAAGCAAACGGTTTTGACGGGTTGATCACGACATTATGGCAAGGCGGTTTGGTCATTGTCGCGATGCTGGTTTTGGGACGATTTCTGCTCCCGGCTTTGTTCGGGCAAGCGGCCCGCACGAAAAGCCCCGAACTATTCCTCGCGGCCAGCTTGCTCGTCGTTATTGTATCGAGCCTGCTGACCGGTTTTGTTGGCCTGTCGCCTATTGTAGGCGCGTTGATCGCAGGATTGCTGATTGCGGAAACCAGCTATCATGGCGAAGTCGAAGTGATGACTGCGCCGTTTAAGGGACTGGCGCTTGGCGTATTCTTGATCAGCATCGGCATGTCCATTGACCTGCAGTTTGTTGCCAAAAACTGGATTGCGTTATTGGGCGCGGTGACCGGCGTTATCATCGTCAAAGCATTGGTGACAGGCGCATTGCTGAAATTATCCGGTGCCAGAACTGGTACAGCGGCCGAAGCCGGAGTGTTGATGGCCAGCCCATCGGAAACAACGCTGATCGTGTTGGGCGCGGCTGCCTCTACCTATTTGATCGACCGCGACACCGCCAATTTCTGGCAAGTGGCGACCGCAATCGGCCTGACCATCACCCCGATACTGGCACGTATCGGCCATGATATGTCGCGCCGTATCGAAATGCGCGGCAATGATGATATGGTTGCAGAGACCATGTCATCGGGTGAGGACCGCACCGTCATAATCGGATTTGGCCGAATTGGCCGATTGATTGCTGATATGCTGAAAAAGCATGATCAGCCATTCGTTGCGGTGGAATCCGACATTGATGCCGTTGCCGCTGGCCTGCGCGATGGATATCCAGTAATTTTCGGCGATATTTCGCGACCAGAAACGCTGGATAAGCTGCAACTCGGTCATGCCAAAGCCTTGATCCTGACCATGGATGAACCGGTTCTGGCGGCCCGCACGGTACAGCGCGTGCGCGGGTGGCTGCCCAACATTAAAATCGTTGTGCGCGCGCGCGATACCGACCATGCGGCTGAACTATACCGTGCCGGCGCATCGGACGCGGTGCCCGAAACGCTGGAAAGCTCGCTTCAGCTGTCTGAGGCTGTGCTGGTCGATTTGGGTGTCCCGATGGGGCCTGTTATTGCTTCAATCCACGAAAAGCGGGATGAATATCGGCGGCAGATTATGGAAGCTGGCGGTCTTACCGAAGCCCCGCGTCTGAAAACACAGGAAGCTTTGAAAAGCGTATAATATTTGGAAAGAGAGCCAATTATGACCATCAAAACATTATTGCTATCTGGCGCAGCGTTGTCGCTTTTTACCGCCACAGCGTCACCCATCCTAGCCAACGACAATGCCGACACCACCAACATAGCAGGGCCTGAAATGAGCATAAATGAAACCACCGGGCAAAGTGATGCCGACCATCTATATCTTGAAGACGTGCTTGGTGAAAAAGCGCTGACGGAGGTTAAAGGGTGGAATGAACGCTCGCTGCAGCGGCTAACCTCCGACCCGCGCTTTGCCCAGATGGAGGCCGATGCGCTGGAAATATTGAACAGCAAGGACAAAATTCCCTACGTGTCCTATCGCGGCGGAGAGGTGCATAATTTCTGGCAAGATGCCGATCATGTTCGGGGCCTGTGGCGCAAATCGACCTTGGGCAGCTATTTATCAGATAATACGCAGTGGCAAACGGTGCTGGATTTCGACGCATTGGCCGAAGCTGAAGATAAAAATTGGGTGTATAAAGGCAATGATTGCCTTGCGCCTGATTACGAACATTGCATCGTCAACCTGTCCGATGGCGGCAAAGATGCGGTTGTCCGCCGGGAATTTAACACGGTTAGCAATAGCTGGGTCGAGGATGGATTTGCCACACCGGAAAGCAAGGGCGGATCGACTTGGCTCGATGCAGATACGCAACTGGTGGGCATTGATTTTGGCGAAGGCACCATGACCGAATCCGGTTACCCCATGACCGCGCGCCTGTGGAAACGCGGGCAGCCGCTCTCCGAAGCCACAGAGATTATGCGCGGCAAACCAGAGGATGTGGCGCTATGGGCCGGCGCACATGAAAGAGCCGACGGATCAAGAGAGATTGTGCTTGTCCGCTCGACTACATTTTATGACAGCGAATATTATTGGGTGCCGCGCAAAAACGGCAAATTGCAAGCCCCCGTCAAATTCCCAATCCCTGTAAAATCAAGCTTGGGCGCAGAGTTTAAGGGTCAGATGCTATTGACGCTCAACGAAGATTGGCGCGACTATAAAAGCGGCGACCTTGTCAGCTTTGCCCTCGATGATTTTATGGCAAGCGGTGAAATCGCCAATGTTAACTTGGTCTTCCGCCCCGATGAACGCAGCTCGATGAACGGATATGGACAGACCAAGTCAAAAATCCTGATGAGCATTTCGCGCGATGTGAAAAGCAGCGCCTTTGCCTTTGACTGGGATGGTAGCAATTGGACATCGCAGCCGCTTGATTTCCCCGAAGGCGGCACCGTGTCAATCGGCGCGACGAATGACAAAGAAGACATTGCTTTTATCAGCAGCGAGACATTCCTGACCCCCGACACGTTATGGACCTATAACAGCGCGACCGGCGAAAAGACAAAGGCCAAGTCCCTGCCCGATTGGTTCGATGCCAGCTCTATGGTGGCCGAACAGTTTTTCGCTACATCAAAGGACGGCACGCAGGTCCCCTATTTTGTTGTCCATGCCAAGGACATCAAATTGGACGGCACAAATCCGACCTTGCTTTATGGCTATGGCGGTTTTGAAGTATCGCTTAACCCAAGCTATTCCGCCACGCGCGGCAAACTGTGGTTGGAACAAGGCGGCGTTTATGTGCTGGCCAATATTCGCGGCGGCGGCGAATATGGACCGAAATGGCATCAAGCGGGGCTGAAAACCAACCGGCAACGTATCTATGACGACTTTATATCCGTCGCAGAAAAGCTGATCGCCGATAAGGTTACCTCACCTAAACATTTGGGTATAGAGGGCGGATCAAATGGCGGATTATTGATGGGCGTCATGTTTACGCAGCGGCCCGATCTGTTCAACGCTGTGATCTGTGCGGTGCCTCTGCTCGACATGCTACGCTATGACAAATTGTTGGCCGGTGCGAGCTGGGTCGGCGAATATGGCAGCCCAACTGATCCAGTGGAAGGCGCATTCCTGAAAAGCATATCCCCCTATCACAATATCCGCGCCGATGCCGACTATCCTGAGGTTTTCTTCGTCACCTCAACCAAGGATGACCGAGTGCACCCGGCACACGCCCGTAAAGCCGCGAAACGCATGGAGGATCAAGGCCATGATTTCCTCTATTATGAAAATATCGATGGCGGACATAGCGCAGCGGCGAATTTGAAAGAAACAGCCAAACGGCTGGCTTTGCAGCATGTCTATTTGATGCAGAAATTGAAGGACGCAGATTAAAGGGCGCGGCGCTGTTAGACCCTAGGTGTTCAGTCCCGGCAGCGTCCACGCACCTTAATCGCCGCAGGTCTTCTCGCCATCTGGGGTGATGCGGCATCCGGGTGCCAGCGCCCAATCATAAACGCCCAACAGCCCGAAAGGCTCTTTCAACAAAGAGAGTTTTTCCTTCATCCAGCTATTATTTTCGCCCTGAATCCAGACGGTACGCTTCACCTTCCAAACGCGAAAAGTAACGGGATCGTCGCTGGGGCGCCGCGGGTTTTTCCATGTAAATCGAAATCCATCTGCGGTTGGCCTTACGTAATAGCGTTCCCCTCCATTACATTCCGATTCGCATAAGACAGCATCAACATAAGGCCGCGCTGCCTCCGCATAGAGCCGAAACTCTACGCCGCCACGATCGCCTGTTTGCTCGCTCTCGCTGACCGAACTGTAAATACCGGAATGGATGCCCCCGATCTGCGGCCCCGGTTTTGGTTTGGCCAAAACAGCCGAAGAAGAGACCGCCAAACAGCCTAGCAAAAGCAAGCCGAACCGCTTCATCCCGCCAACAGTGCTTTGATGGCAGCTATCGCGTCATTCGCCTGCGCATCACCAGCAGGCCCTCCGCCTTGCGCCATTTCTGGACGTCCGCCGCCGCCCTGCCCGCCCATTGCGGTTGTTGCGGCGCGGACGAAATCGGGTGCGTTGAAACGGTCCAGCAAATCAGCGGAAACGCCAACCACCACTGTGTTGGCATTTTCATTTGCTGCAATGATGGTCACAATGCCCGAACCGATGGATTTCAACTGCTCATCCGCCAAACCACGAAGTGCCTTTGGTTCAATACCCGCAATGACTTGGCCCAGATACTTCACACCATTTATCTCTTCGGCTTCTGCTTTAGGTCCGCCCGCATTGCCCGCCATCGCCAGCTTGGTTTTGGCATCCGCAAGCTCTTTTTCCATCTGCTTGCGCTCCGCCAAAAGCGTTTCGACCCGGCCTGCTACTTCTTCAACTCCGGTTTTTAGCAGGCCTGCAACGCCCTTCAACTGCGCCTCTCGCCGCGCCAGATGTTGCCGCGCCGCTTCTCCGGTCAGCGCTTCGATCCGCCGAATACCGCTTGCAACTGCGCCTTCGGATATAACAGTGAACAGCGCAATATCGCCCAGTGCCTTCACATGAGTACCGCCGCATAGCTCAACCGAATAATGCTTGGCATCGCTTTGGCCCATCGACAATACGCGCACTTCGTCGCCATATTTTTCGCCAAACAGCGCCAATGCACCTGCCGCCACTGCATCATCCGGCGTCATCAGGCGGGTGGTCACCTCTTGGTTGCCGCGTATCTGCGCATTAACTTCGGCCTCAATTGCTTCAATCTCTGAAAGCTCCAGCGCCTTATTATGGCTAAAGTCAAAACGCAGCCGGTCAGGCGCAACCATGCTACCTTTTTGGGTGACATGGCCGCCCAATTTGTTGCGCAATGCGGCGTGCAGCAAATGGGTCGCGCTATGGTTGGCGCGAACCGCATCGCGGCGCGGCGCATCAATATGCAGCTGCACGACATCGCCTACCGACAAAGCGCCTGTTTCAATCTGCGCATGATGCGCATGCAGACGCCCGAGCGGCTTGGTCGTGTCCGACACCGATGCCCGCAGGCCCTTGGCGGTGCTGATCACACCCGCATCGCCATTTTGGCCGCCAGATTCGCCATAAAAAGGCGTTTGGTTGGTGATGATCGTAACCTCGTCGCCAGCGGCCGCGCTGTGTACTTCCGCGCCGTCCTTCACGATAGCCAAAACCTGCCCCTCGCCTTCATTGGCGGTGTAACCGGTAAATTCGGTGGAGCCGGTGCGGTCGGCAATGTCGAACCAGATCTCATCCGATGCTTTTTGCCCGCTGCCTTTCCATGCGGCGCGGGCGCGTTCCTTTTGTTCCTGCATCGCGGCGTTGAAACCGTCTTGATCTATACCAAAACCCTGAGACCGAAGCGCATCCTCGGTCAAATCATAAGGAAATCCATAAGTATCATAGAGTTTGAACGCGGTTTCACCGGGCAAAATATCACCTGCCGCCATTTGTGCGGTCGCCTCATCCAACAGCTTCAACCCTTTATCCAGCGTTTGCCGGAACCGGGTTTCCTCCTGATGCAGCGTCGCTTCGATAAGCGGCTGTGCGCGCAGCAATTCAGGGTAAGCGGCCCCCATTTCGGCGGTCAATGTGCCGACGAGCCGGTGCATCAACGGCTGTTTCGCTCCCAGAATATGGGCATGGCGCATGGCTCGGCGCATGATCCGGCGCAGGACATAACCGCGTCCTTCGTTCGATGGCATCACGCCGTCGGCAATCAAGAAGCTGACTGAGCGCAGATGATCGGCAATCACGCGGTGGCTGGCCTTTTGTTCGCCTTGCGCCTTGGTGTCGGTCAGCTCTTCGGACGCTTCGATCAGGTTGCGGAATGTATCAGTATCATAATTGTCGTGGACACCCTGCAAAACGGCGGCAATCCGCTCCAGTCCCATCCCGGTATCGATGCTGGGCCGCGGCAGATCGGTCTGGCTGCCATCTTCATGCCGTTCATATTGCATGAAAACCAGGTTCCAGATTTCCACAAAACGGTCGCCATCTTCATCTGGGCTCCCGGGAGGACCGCCGGGAATATGATCGCCATGGTCAAAGAATATCTCGCTACATGGCCCGCATGGTCCAGTGTCGCCCATCGACCAGAAATTGTCATTGGTTGCAATGCGGATAATCCGCTCTTCGGGAAGACCTGCGATTTTCTGCCACAGAGCAAAGGCTTCATCATCGGTGTGATATACCGTTGCGGTTAACCGAGCCGGATCAATGCCCCAAACCTTTGTCAACAACGTCCAAGCATGGCGGATCGCATCTTCCTTAAAATAATCGCCGAAGGAAAAATTGCCGAGCATTTCAAAAAAAGTATGATGCCGCGCGGTATAGCCGACATTGTCGAGGTCATTATGCTTTCCGCCTGCCCGCACGCATTTTTGCGACGATGTCGCGCGCGGCGTTTCGCGGCTCTCAAGGCCGGTAAAAACATTCTTAAATGGCACCATTCCCGCATTGACGAACATCAATGTCGGATCATTATAGGGAACCAGCGGTGCAGACTGCACCGGCTCATGGCCTGCGCCCGCGAAATAATCGAGGAATGCGCGGCGGATATCATTGGTCGAACTCATGGAAAGCGACTTAGGCGACGTCTAAAAAGCTTACAAGGGGAAGATGATGCTGCGCCGAGGATTAGACAGCAAAAAATGCATCATATCCCCAGCCAAGACAGCTATTTCCCGATGGGAGCGTCAAGCATATGCGTAAGGCCCGCCCTTTGCCAGCGCGGCCTGATAACTGGGCATGGCATGGACCATTTTCACAAAGGCCGCCAATTTTGGCATTTTCGCGCCATAGCCTTGCATGATCGCAACTTCGGCGGGGAAAATCATCATAATATCCGCGCCGGTTAAACTGTCGCCGACAAAATAACCCGATGGTTGAATCGAATCCTCCATATATTGGAAATGCGACTGTAGCTGCTCGCTTATACGCGGTTCCAAAGGAGCTGCCGCTTCACCCAATCGCGCAGTATAGAGCCGCAGCAAGATTGGCGTCATCGCAGAGCCTTCCGCAAAATGCAGCCATTCGAGATAGCGGATATGCTTTTCTGTGCCCTTTGCCGGGACAAGATGTTCACCGCCATGACGTTCACACAAATATTCGGTAATCGCACCCGACTCGCAAACCAGCATGCCATCATCATCGATCATCGGCGATTTGCCGAGCGGATGAATTGCGGTCAGGCTCGGCGGTGCGAGATTGGTTTCAGCGTCGCGTTGGTGGTGGATAATTTCATAATCCGCGCCCAATTCCTCCAACAGCCATAAAATGCGCTGTGAACGGCTATTATTCAGATGATGGATTTTCAGGGTCATGATGGGGCTCCTCTTTCATTATTCGGCGGTCATAAACGCCGCAGCAGCAATGGCCAAGCGATAAAGGCCCGCTTCGGGGTGGGGTCGAAGCGGGCCAGTTGCGCAGCCTCGTTTACCGAAGCGCACGTCCGCCTCCTCCGGGGAGAGGAGGCGGGGTTAAAAAATGACTATTACAAGCGTGCGCCCAGCCGGATATCGGTCGAGTCTAGTCTAGTCCGGCCTAATCGGGCACAGCCAAGACGGAACGAGCCTAGTCCAGGACACCCAGCACGTCATATCCGATAAAGGAAATGACGCGCTGGATTACCCATAATCAAGCCTATGCAATCAAGAGCTTGAACTTACTCACTATCATCCGTGTCCATTTCCGGATTGGTCAGCATTTCTTCGGCAACAGCATCGGTTTTACCGCGAATAGCAGCTTCCAACTTGTCAGCCATTTCCGGATTGTCGAGCAGCCATTGCTTGCTGTTTTCGCGGCCTTGCCCAATGCGAACCGAATCATAGCTGAACCAGCTACCTGATTTTTCAACTAGCCCAGCCTTGACGCCCAGATCGAGCAGCTCACCGGTTTTGGAAATACCGGTGCCATACATGATATCAAATTCGACCTGTTTGAACGGCGGCGCCACCTTATTTTTTACCACTTTGACGCGGGTGGCATTGCCAACAATATCTTCCCTGTCTTTCACCTGCCCCGTGCGGCGGATATCCAGACGAACCGACGCATAGAATTTCAGCGCATTACCACCCGTCGTGGTTTCGGGCGAGCCGTACATGACGCCAATTTTCATCCGTATTTGGTTGATGAAAATTACCATCGTGTTCGACCGGCTGATCGATCCGGTGATTTTCCGTAACGCCTGGCTCATCAAACGGGCCTGCAGGCCGACATGACTGTCGCCCATTTCACCCTCAATTTCAGCGCGCGGGACCAGCGCCGCGACCGAGTCGATGACCAAAATGTCTATCGCGCCCGATCGTACCAAAGTATCGGCTATTTCAAGCGCCTGCTCGCCTGTATCGGGCTGCGATACGATCAAATTATCGATATCTACACCCAATTTTTTCGCATAAACGGGATCAAGTGCGTGTTCCGCATCGATGAAAGCCGCTGTCCCGCCCAGCTTTTGCGCCTCGGCAATCGCGTGCAAGGTCAATGTCGTCTTGCCCGAGCTTTCCGGACCGTAAATCTCAATCACCCGTCCTTTCGGCAGACCGCCGATGCCAAGCGCGATATCCAACCCCAAAGAACCAGTGGAGATCGCATCGATCGTGATAGCTTCCCGGCTGCCCAGCTTCATTGCGGAGCCTTTACCAAAGGCGCGGTCAATCTGCGCCAATGCAGCTTCAAGCGCTTTTTCCCGTTCCGAATCCTTCATTTTCTGCTTCCCCGTTTCTATCACTTTAAGGCTTGCTGCCATTGTCCATCTCCTGTCGTTGCGGTCATGGCCCACCCAAGCCGCCTAAAGGAGTTTGTATACGCTTTGTTCCAAAAGAACAAGAGCGGAACAAATATTTTATTTGTTTATTTTTCAATCCATTTCCGTTGTCAGTGCGTCGCGTACTGCTTCGGATATCTGTTGTACCGAAAATGGCTTGGGAAGAAAGAATATATTGTCAAGATTGATCGATTCGCGCAGCTGTTCTTCGGCATAGCCCGACATGAATAATATGCGCACATCGCCATATAATTCACGCAATTTACGGCCCATTGCGGGGCCATCCATGTTGGGCATCACCACATCCGACACGATCAAGTCATAGCGTTTGCCCTCTTTGAATAGCTCTAGCCCTTCTTCACCATCGCGGGCGGTTTCCACAACATAGCCCTGCCGTACCAGCGCCCGTTCGGCGACCGCGCGGACCATATCTTCATCCTCGACGACCAATACACGGCCGCTGCCCCATAAATCGCGCGGCTTTTCGGCGGCACGGCGCGCGGGTGGCTCAGCAGGAGCGGCGCTACCCACATGCACCGGAAGGTAAATGTCAAATCTCGTTCCCTTGCCGATTTCCGATTCGGCAAAGATGAATCCGCCCGATTGCTTGACGATGCCATATACCGTCGACAAGCCAAGGCCCGTGCCCTTGCCCACCTCTTTCGTCGTAAAAAAAGGTTCGAATATTTTAGCCAGATTTTCTTTCGAAATACCGGTGCCGCTGTCGCTAACCGACAGCAAGACATAATCACCGATCGGCAATATCTCACTGCGCATGGCTCGCACTTCGGCCTGCGTAACAGGGCGGGTTTCGATATGCAGCACCCCGCCGCCCGGCATGGCATCGCGCGCATTGACGCCCAAATTGATTATCACCTGCTCCAATTGTCCGGGATCGGCGCGCACTTGCCCGGCACCGCGCCCATGATGAACCTCCAGCCGCACTTTTTCTCCTAGCAGGCGCTTGAGCAGATTGGACACTTCCGCCACCACATCGGGCAGTTGCAATATCTGCGGGCGCAGGGTTTGCTGCCGGGAAAAGGCAAGCAATTGCCGCGTCAGGCTGGCCGCGCGGTTGGAGTTATTCTTTATCTGTTGAATATCGTCATAGTCGCTGTCGCCCGGTTGATGGCGCAGCATCATCAGGTCGCAATAACCAATGATCGCGGTCAGTATATTGTTGAAATCATGCGCCACGCCGCCGGCAAGTTGACCTACCGCTTGCATCTTTGTCGCCTGTGCCACTTGGCGCTTCAGTTTGGTTTCCTCGCTATTGTCTTTCAGACCGATCAGCACCGCCGCCTCGCCAAGGCCCCGCACTCCGGCAATGGACAGGGCAATTACCTCGTCCGGCTGATCCTTTAACCGAACCGCAATATCGCCCGACATTGCCTGCCCCTTGGCATAGCGGCGAATGCTTTCAGACACAGCAGCCTTGTCCTCTTTAATCACCAAGTCGCCGGGGTAAGGCGGCAATTTCTCGACCGGCAAATCAACCGCGCGAACAAAGCTTTCATTGGCAAACAGGAACCGGCCGTCGCGGTCGACCAGAGCAAGGCCTAGCGGCAGGGTCGACAATAGCTGTTCCACATGTCCCAGCGCCGATGCCCGGTCGATTGTCGATCCGTCATCATCAACGGCAAGGAGCATCGCGGCGCCCTGCTGCCCTTCGGCAGCCAGCGGAATATGGATCAGCCGAATGGGCAGTCCCTTGCGCCCTTCACGTTCGAAGAATATCCGGCCCTTGTCATCCATCCGCATGAAAGCCGCAAATTCACGGCTGATAATATTGCTATTTTCCTCGCCAGTCGCACGCATGGCAAAGGCGGCATTGGCCGAACGGATTCGCCCATCCTCACCGATGCTGACCGCCATCACACCCGAACGCGCCATCGCATAGCCCAAACGGCCGCTAATCATCTCTGCGGCCCGCGCGCCAATATCGCGCCGCTCGATAACCGAAAACCACCAGAGCAGATATTCATCGCCCGCGCCGGAGCGGATCGCCTTAACCGAAAATTCCCGCGCATCTTTGCGCATACCGTCAATCTGCGCGTTGCCATCGCGCCAGGCGTTACGGGCAAGTCTGACCAGCATTTCATGCCCGGCCTCGTCCACCGTAATATCGGGCGGTGCTTTCAATGTTTCAAACCAGCTGGTAAAATTGCTGTTAGCACAAACGAGCCGTCCCGCCCGGTCGCTGATTGCGACAGCGGCACCGGATAGCTCGGCTGCCGTGCGCATAACCGACCAATCGGGGGGCAAGGTTCCTATTGGCGCGGGCGCCGGTGCACTGCGGCGATAAAAGTCTACCGCCCCCCATAAAGCGACCTGACCAGCAGCAAAGCCGCCAATCAGCAACAGATTATGGGTGGTAAACCACAATATCGCCAGCGACGCCAATATCGCCGCCGCCAACATTAGTATCAGATTGCGTTTCTGCGCAGGAGCCTCCGGCCCCTCCCCGCCAAATAGCTGCAACTGTGAAGGCGCGGATGGACCGGACAATGTAACTCCTATTCTTTACCAGATACGAACCCTGTCTTCAGGATTCAGAAACAACTTATCATCTTTTTCCGGATTGAACGCATCATACCATTTGTCAAGGTTTCGCACCACCCATGCACGCTGTTCCGACGGGCTGTGCGAATCGGTGATCAGGCGGCGCTGCAATTCGGCGTCGCGATATTTGCGCCGCCAAACCTGTGCCCAGCTCAGGAAAAAGCGCTGATCGCCCGTCATTCCATCGATCACGGGCGCTTCTGCTCCGTTCAATGACGCGCGGTAGGCGTCATAGGCAATGGTCAATCCAGCAAGATCGCCAATGTTTTCGCCTAGCGTATATTCCCCTTTGACAAAGGCTCCGGGGAAAATTTCATAAGCATCATATTGCGCAATCAGCTTTTTTCCGGCCGCTTCAAAAGCTTTCACATCGCTCGGCGTCCACCAATCGGACAGCCGCCCTTTCTCGTCATATTTTGCGCCCTGATCGTCGAAATGATGGCTAATCTCGTGCCCAATGACCGCACCGATCCCGCCATAATTCACCGCTGCATCGGCTTTTGGATCAAAGAAAGGCGCCTGCAATATCGCGGCGGGAAAGACGATTTCATTCATGCTGAAATTGGCATAGGCGTTGACGGTTTGAGGCAACATGCCCCATTCCCAGCGGCGAATGGGCGAACCGAGCTTTGCCATATTGTCATCATAGTCAAAATTATTCGACCGGATCATATTGCCGAACAGGTCATCGCGGCGCACCTCTAGCGCGCTATAATCGCGCCATTGGTCGGGATAGCCGATTTTCGTGGTGAAATTGGCCAGCTTCTGCCGTGCCTTCGCTTTCGTTGCGGGCTGCATCCAGCTTAACCCTTCGATGCGGCGGCCCATGGCGGCAAGGACATTGTCCACCAGCTTTTTCATCTCCGCCTTGGTTTCTGCAGGGAAGAACCGCTCGGCATAGCTTTTGCCGACATCTTCTCCTACTACGCCTTCAGTAAAGCCTACGCCGCGTTTCCAGCGAGCCTCGCGTTCAGGCGTACCGCTCAGCTTGGTGCCGTAAAAAGCAAAATTCCGGTCTGCAACCTTGTCCGGCAGAACATTGGCAAAGCTGCGCAGACTGTTCACGAGCATCTGATCTTTCAGCACGCCCAGATCGGCCTCGGCAAATAACTTGGCGATGCCCTTAATGGCGCTCGGCTGCGCAACAATGACATGGTCAATTTTCAGGCTGCTCGCCTTCAATATCGCTGTCATGTCCATGCCCCATGCCATGTCGTCCAGCTCTGCTAGGGTCATTTTATTATAGGTTTTGGTGGAATCCGAACTATCTTCACGGGTCCATTGCACCTCGGCAACCGATTTTTCGAACGCGAAGATTGCCTCAGCCCGGGCAATGGTGTTTTCTTCGCCTGCCAGTGCCAGCATATCGGCCAGATATACCTTATAAGCGGCGCGAATATCGGCAAATTTCTCATTTTCAACGAGATACATATCCCGGTCCGGCAGGCCTGTTCCGCTTTGGTAAATGCTGAGGATGTAATTATCGGGGTCCTTGTCATCTTGACCTACATAGCCGCCAAAAACGCTGCCAACGCCGTTGCGGGCGGCAACCGGTATCAATTGCTGCAATGCAATTTTATTCTGCGCGCCGCGGATGCTATCGAGCCAAGGATTAACCGGGGCCATTCCCAGCTCTTCCACCAAATCAGCATTCAAATAGCTGTCATATACCGCGCCCGCCTTGCTGGTTTCGATATTGCGTTCTTCTTCCAACACTTCGCGGACACGGTCATTTGACAGGTCGGCAAGCACCGTAAACATCCCATAATTGGATTTGTCCGATGGGATCGCTGTATCGTCCAGCCATTTGCCATTGGCATAGCGGTAGAAATTTTCACCCGGTGCGGCGCTGGTATCCATGCCGGCGCTGTCAAAACCATAGCTACCGAGCACAGGCCCATCCTTATCGGGCGAATAAGCCGCAGCGCGGGCCGCTTTCGCCGCTTCCTCGGTATCAGCCGGAGATGCCGAGGCCGCAGGCCCACTGCTGGCATCCTGCGCGATCGCGGATGCGGACAATGCCCATAAAGATACGGCACCGGCCAATGCGAATTTGGTTGCGATTTTCATTAATGCTCCCCTTGAGTCTTATTGCGTTAAGCCTGTGTAACAAAATTTCAATATCACAGCTGTTTTTCTCTACGAGCCGCAAGCAGTTTCGACCGGCGACGTGCCCGCTTGGTTCGAATGCGCGCGTCCCATAGCCAAGAGGACACAAAATAGCCGATCGCAGAGCTAACTATGGCGAGCATCACCAGCCCGATCGCAGTTAGCCCCGCCTCCTGCGCCAGCCACGCAAACCATTCCCATCGGCCACTCCCGCCCGCGGGCACCATCGGCTCACCTGTCAGTTGCTCCACCCGCATGACAAAGCCTCCAATTTGGTTTGCGACATAAAACCAAAAGGGAAAGGTCAGCGGGTTGGTGATAAATGTGGTCAGCACCGCAACTGGCACATTGGCCCGTAATGGCAACGCCATAAAGGCCGCCAAAAATATCTGCCCCACCGGAACGATGAAGGCTGAAAACAGCCCCAGTGCGACACCGCGCGGGACCGAACGACGGGTAAACCGCCACAATTCGGATCGCAGAAACCGATTGGAAAATGGCTTTAGATATTTATTTTCCGCTAAACCCTCGCGGGTCGGCAAGTTGCGGTCAAGCCATGTTTTTTTTGCCTTATCCTTTTTCACGCAGCAGCCGTCCTTGCTCGCGCTTCCAATCGCGCGCTTTTTCGGTGGCGCGCTTATCCGGCGCTTTCTTACCCTTGGCCAGCGCCAATTCAACCTTTGCCCGGCCGCGTCCGTTGAAATAGATAGATAGCGGAACCAATGTCATACCCTTGCGCATGACTGCGGCATAAATCCGGTTTATTTCACGGCCGTTTAGCAACAATTTGCGCGGCCTTTTCGGTTCATGATTAAACCTGTTGCCATGGCTGAATTCAGGGACGTTGGCATTGATCAGGAACACCTCGCCATTTTTTACTTCGGCATAGCTTTCCGCAATCGTGCCTTCGCCAAAGCGCAGCGACTTTACTTCGGTCCCGGTCAGCGCAATGCCCGCTTCAAAAGTTTCGTCGATGAAAAAGTCATACCGCGCCCGCCGGTTTTCAGCGACCGTTTTTACCTTGTCAAATGTACCATGTTGGGGACGCGCCATTAAATTAGACCTGCATTCTCCAGCGCGGCATCGACCAGGTTGCAACTTGCCTCGCTGGGCGGTGTCATGGGTAGGCGCAGCTCGGTTGGAAAGCCGGTTATGACTCGCGACATGGCATATTTAATCGGCCCGGGTGACGCATCAGAAAATAACGCTTTATGAAGGGGGTAGAGCCGGTCATTCAGATCACGTGCCAAATCATAATCACCGCTTGCACAGGCCGCTTGAAATTCTGCACATAATTTCGGTGCGACATTGGCCGTCACTGAAATCGCGCCAACGCCGCCCGCCGCGTTAAAGGCCAGCGACAGCTCGTCCACGCCCGACAACAGGCAAAAATCGGTGCCGCAATCGAGCCTATGCTCGGTTATCCGGCTTAAATCGCCGCTCGCATCCTTAATCCCTGCAACCGTCGGCAGCTTCGCCAGCTCCGCCACTGTTTCAGGTTTAATGTCCGTCACCGTCCGCGCAGGCACGTTGTAGAGAATTAAGGGCAGATCATTCTTTTCGGTTAGCATTTTGAAATGCGCGTAGATCCCGTCCTGATTGGGCCGATTATAATAGGGCGCCACGACAAGCCCCGCAGCCGCGCCGCATTTCTTGCTGAAATTCAAATGCAGCAGTGCATTGGTGGTGTCATTCGACCCGCATCCAGCAATCACCGGCACGCGGCCTGCCGCCTGCTCGACGCATATTTCGATGACGCGGTGATGTTCGGCATTGGACAAGGTAGAGCTTTCGCCCGTGGTGCCGCAGGGGACAAGCGCACTGCTGCCCTGTTCAATTTGCCAATCAACGAGCGTGCGAAAATGCTTCTCGCTAAACGCTCCGTCGCAAAAAGGAGTCACTAGAGCCGGTATCGATCCGGAAAACATGGATTTATTCCTCGATAAGAATCAAAGCAAAGCGTATATCTTCACCATATAGTTATTGTTCAGCGCCTGATAAGGATACACGACCTAATATGTCCAGCATGATAAAACATCTCTTTGCCACTACCGCCCTCATTATCCCTGTCTCCATTGCGAGCACGTCACCTGCCAATGCGCTGCAAAATGATCAGGCTATTGAATGGACAGCAGGCACAGGCACCGGACAGATTACCGTCCCGACCGCGCAGGTTGATCCCAGCAATGGCAGCATCCCCGCCGCGTTGCAGCGTTGGCGCACGCTCAGCGCGTCGGGCAATTACAGCTTTGGCGAATATGCCGGCTTTCTGATGACCTATCCCGATTGGCCGGGCAGCAATGGGATGCGCAAAAATGCGGAACAAGCAATCGATCTCAACAGCTATTCCCCCAGTCAGACCGTCGCCTATTTCGACCGCCTGCCCCCTGTGACCAACACCGGCCGCGCCAAATATGCGATTGCACTCCACGCATCGGGTGACAAAGACAAGGCCGCGCTTTGGGGACAGAAAGCATGGCGCGGTGGTCCGCTGACCGATGATGATGAGGCACGTTTGCTAAGCATCATGGCCGGAAAGCTGACCCCTGACGATCATGATGCCCGGGTTGATAAGCTGTTATGGGCCAAAGCCACCCGAGCGGCGGAACGCACCCTACCCTATACATCGCCGCAGCGCAGGCCGTTATTCGCCGCGCGGCTTGCCATTAAATCCAAATCGCCTGAGGCCGACAGTTTGCTGACCAATGCCGGTGCCGCCGCAGGTGCCGACGCCGGTGTCTTGGCCGAACGCGCCATGTCTCTGCGCAGTAGCGGCAGTGGGTGGACCGCGCGCGAAATGCTGGCCAACCGTTCTGCGCTGGCCGTGCCGCCAACCGATGCCGAGGAATGGTATGAAGTCCTGCTGACCCTTGCACGCGAAGCCGAAAATGACGGCCAGTATGACACCGCCTATAAAATTGCATCCAAGGTTGATGACGGCATCCCCGCAGGGGTAGCAGTGGTTGAACAAGAACTGGGTGTGCGTGATGATTATACCAGTCTGACCTGGCTTGCCGGTATGACAGCCTATTTCAAATTAAATCGTCCGCAAGATGCCATTGGCATGTTTGACCGTTATGGCAAGGCCGCCAAATCCCCGCAAACCCGGACCAAGGGCTTATATTGGGCTGGCGCTGCTGCGAAAAAAGCGGGCCAAACAGAGTTGGCCAATGCCTATTTTGACGAAGCAGCCGAATATGTGGATCAATTTTACGGCCAATTGTCGAACGAAGCGCTTGGCCGCCGCCTGCCCAAGGTCATTACCGGCGCGCAGATCCCGGCGGTGCCCACAAAAAATGATTCTTCGGTATTCCAGGCGGCACGCCTTGCTGGCACTTTAGGCAGCCATCAGGAACAATCGCTGTTCCTGCGGGCTATTGCCAACGGCGCTGAAAGTGAGGCCGATTATATCGACGCCATCTCGCTATCACGGGCCATTGGCCGTCCGGACCTTGCCGTTATGGCAGGCCGCAATGCACGGGTGGACAGCCACAGCAATTTGATCGCCCATGCCTTTCCCGTCATCAGCATTCCGCCCGAGGAACGGGATAACTTCACCCTGATCCATGCTATTACGCGGCAGGAAAGCCAATTTGACCGCGAAGCCATCAGCCACGCTGGCGCGCGCGGGTTGATGCAATTGATGCCGGGTACAGCGCGCGAGACATCGGGCCGGATTTCGATGAGCTACAGCCGCGCGGCGCTCACCACCGATACGGATTATAATATCCGTTTGGGTTCGACCTATATCAAATCCATGCTCCGCTATTATGGCGGCAGCTACCCGCTTGCCGTTGCCGCTTACAACGCTGGGCCGGGTAATGTGAATAAATGGCTGCGGGCCAATGGCGACCCGCGCACGGGCCAAATTGGTATATTGGAATGGATTGAGCGTATCCCCATTTATGAAACCAAAAATTATGTGCAGCGCGTGCTCGAAAATGCGGTGATGTATGACTTGCAAAATCCGGACCGAGCAGAGGTGACTGCGACGATGCCGCTCAGCGTCTATCTGGGTAAGTCGGCGCCGGGCTGATCCACATTGATCCGGCTTCGTCCCGAACAAAAGCTCGCCGAACGTAGCGTGCCGATCACGCCTGCGGGCTATGCCGCGCTTCAGGCGCGTTACAAGACGCTGTTCGAAGACGAACGGCCAAAGCTGGTTGAGATTGTCAGCTGGGCGGCGGGTAACGGCGACCGCAGCGAAAATGGCGACTATCAATATGGCAAAAAACGCCTGCGCGAAATTGACCGCGAAGTGCGGCATTTGTCGAAACGGATGAAGGCCGCCAATATCATCGATCCGGCCGAGCAACCCGACAAAGCGCGCATCTATTTCGGCGCGACCGTCACACTGGCCGACGAAGATGACAATCAGCGTTCCGTGACCATCGTGGGTGATGATGAAGCCGATGCGGGAGCGGGCCGAATTGGGTGGAATAGCCCGCTGGCCCGCGCCCTGCGCAAAGCAGAAATTGGTGATCTGCGTATAGTTACCCTGCCGTCAGGGACAAAGGAATGGGAAGTTATCGCGATCCGCTATCCTGAATAACGGCGAACTGCTGGCACCGACTGCAGCAACGGCCTATTCGCCCTTAAACGCTTTTTTCGCCAGCTTTTTAATATCTGCGTTCAACTCCGGAAACTCTGGCGGCACATGGGCTTCCAACTCCGCAATGACATATTCCAGCACGGCTATCCGCGTTGCTTCTTGGTCATTGGCGTCAAATATCTTCCACGGGGCCCAGCGCGTATCGGTCTGCGCAAACATCTCGCCAATCGCCGCCAAATAGTCATCTCGTTTTGCGCGGTTGCGGAAATCTTCTTCGGTAACTTTCCACCTTTTGCTTGGCGTTCTCAGCCGCTCTTTCAAAACGCGGTCCTGCGTTTCTTGCGTGACATGGAGGAAAATTTTGATCAGCTTCGTGCCAATTTCCACTTGCTGCGATTCAAACTCGTTAATCTCGTCATAGCCGCGCCGCCAGTCGGCCTCGCTGCAAAATCCTTCGACCCGCTCGACCAGTACCCGGCCATAATGGCTGCGGTCCCAGATATGAATTTCCTTTGGTCCCGGCAGCTTATTCCAAAAACGCCATAGAAAATGCTTTGCCTTTTCCTCGGCAGTCGGCGCACTGATCGGATATACTTCAAAATAGCGCGGATCCCAATATCCAGTCAGGCGCTTAATCGCGCCGCCTTTACCCGCCGCGTCCCATCCTTCCATAACGATGAGCGTACGGCACCCATGCAAAATATGCAGCGATTGCAGCTCCGCAAGCCGCTTCTGGAGCTTTTTAAGCCGCTTATTCGCATTGCCATTGTAGGCCGCGCCCGTTTCATAATCGGATAGGTTGATCGTCATGATGCGCAGCTTTGCCGAAGATACGCCAAGGGAGCAAGGGCATCATTGCCCCTGTCCCTAAATGGCATAAAAAGGCGGCTTATTCTTTCGGAGGTTCGACCACGCGCAGGTTAAGTTCGCGCAGCTGTTTCGCGGTTACGGGACCCGGCGCGCTCATCATCAAATCTTCCGCTTTTTGGTTCATTGGGAAAACGATGACTTCGCGAATATTGGGCTCATTGGCAAGGAGCATGACGATCCGGTCTACTCCGGGGGCCGAACCACCATGCGGCGGTGCACCCAATTTGAACGCATTGATCATGCCAGAGAAATTCTCATCAACATCGGCCTGCGAATAGCCGGCAATTTCAAAGGCTTTATACATGATTTCGGGCCGGTGATTCCGGATTGCACCAGAGGATAGCTCAACGCCGTTACAGACAATGTCATATTGATAGGCGAGAATATCAAGCGGGTCTTTGCTTTCGAGCGCCTCCATCTCACCCTGCGGCATGGAGAAAGGATTGTGGCTGAAATCGACCTTTTTGGCTTCTTCGTCATATTCGAACATCGGGAAATCAACGATCCAGCAAAATTCGAAGACATTTTCGTCAATCAACTCCAACTGTTCCGCGACGCGGGTGCGGGCGGCACCAGCGAGCTTGACGGCTTGCCCTTCTTTACCAGCGGCAAAGAAACAGCCGTCATCGGGGCCAAGTCCCATGGCATCATAAAGCGCAGTCATGCCCGCTTCACCGTGATTTTTCGCAATAGGCCCGCCAAACTCTCCGCCCTTGCGCGTGACATAGCCCAGACCGGCGTGTCCTTCGCTGCGCGCCCATTCATTCATATCGTCGAAGAATTTACGGCTTTTTTCTGCGGTGCCCGGCGCCGGAATAGCGCGCACTACGCCGCCTTCGCCAACGATCCGTTCAAACAGGCCAAAACCGGATTGGACAAAATGGCTGCCAACGTCATGGATGATGATGGGGTTGCGCAAATCAGGTTTGTCGCTGCCATATTTCAGCATGGATTCGCGGTAAGGAATACGCGGAAAAGGAGCGGCGCTGACTTTGCGGCCATTGGCGAATTCTTCAAATACGCCGTGTAGCACCGGTTCAATTGCGGCGAAGACATCATCCTGCGTGACAAAGCTCATTTCAAAATCGAGCTGATAAAATTCACCGGGACTGCGATCGGCGCGGGCGTCTTCGTCGCGGAAACAAGGAGCAATTTGAAAATAGCGGTCAAAGCCAGCTACCATCAACAGCTGTTTGAACATTTGCGGTGCTTGCGGCAGGGCATAGAATTTGCCGGGGTGAACGCGGCTGGGAACCAGATAATCCCGCGCGCCTTCGGGACTGCTGGCGGTTAGGATCGGGGTTTGGAACTCGGTAAAGCCTTGGTCAATCATCCGGCGGCGCAGCGAAGCGATGACGTTGGAACGTAGGATGATGTTATTATGAAGCCGTTCACGGCGCAGGTCGAGATAACGATATTTCAGCCGCGTTTCCTCTGGATATTCGGCATCACCAAACACGGGCATCGGCAAATCACCGGTGGCCGATTGCACCGACACCTCCATGGCTTTCACCTCAATCTCTCCGGTCGCTAAGTCGCTGTTCACGGTTTCAGCATCGCGGGCGAGCACTTCACCGGTGATTGTCACCACCGACTCGCTGCGCATCTTGTCGAGTATCTCAAATGCCTTTGATCCGATGGGCGGAACAATTTGCGTAATGCCAAAATGGTCGCGCAAATCGACGAACAGGACGCCGCCCAAATCCCGTTTGCGGTGCACCCATCCCGACAGGCGGACCTGTTCACCGACATTCGATGCGCGCAATTCTGCGCAATTATGGGTACGATAGGCGTGCATGACGTAAAAATCCGTGGATAAATATAAGGAATGTGTTGAACGCCGCGCTACACAGGCCATTGCGTTATTTGTCAAGATTAGATTGGCTGCTAAAGGGTTGGCCTATGAAGATTCATCCACTTATCACTGATAGCGGTCAGCTTGCCGAATTATGCGCCCGGCTGTCGCAGTCGCCCTTTGTCATTGTTGACACCGAATTTATGCGGGAAAACACGTATTATCCCGATTTATGCTTGGTTCAGCTGTCCGATGGAAAGGAAGCTGCCGCCGTCGACCCCAAAGCAAATAACATCGATTTAAGGCCGATGCTCGATCTTCTGACCAATAATGAAGATGTGCTCAAAGTCTTTCATGCCGGCGGGCAGGATATTGAAATTTTCTTCAACATGACCGGCAACACCCCGCATCCGATGTTCGACACACAAATTGCCGCAATGGCACTGGGACAGGGTGAACAGATTGGATATTCCAACCTTGTTGACCTTTGGCTGGGGATAAAGCTGGATAAAGGCGCGCGTTTTACCGATTGGTCGCGGAGGCCGCTCGATAAGCGGCAACTGGACTATGCCATCGCCGATGTTACGCATTTGGCAGACATATTCCCCAAAATGCTCGATAAACTTCGGGAGCTTAATCGCGGCAAATGGTTGAATGAAGAAATGGAGCGCATTTCGGACGCGGAAAATTACCGGAACGATCCTGACAAAGCGTGGCAGCGGGTAAAGATACAATCACGCAAACCCGATGTGCTTGGACGGCTGCAAGCCTTGGCCGCTTGGCGGGAACGGGAGGCACGGCATAAAAATATCCCGCGCGGGCGCATAATGAAGGATGAAACACTCGCCGATATTGCGGCTCACCCGCCAAAAGCGCAAAGCGATCTGGCGAAAGTTCGCGGGCTGTCAGCTGCTTGGCGAGACAATGAAATTGGCGACCGGTTGATGAGCGCGATAGCGGGCGCCAAACCGCTGTCCCGCGCCGATATGCCCGAACGCGAACGTGGCGGCACCAATGGTAAAGAAGGCGCTTTGGTTGCTGATCTGCTCAAACTGTTGCTGAAAATTCGTTCGCGTGAGATAAATGTCGCCTCGCGTCTGATCGCCAAATCGGATGAGATGGAGAGGCTAGCGGGCGGCGAACGAGAGGGATTGGCGCTGCTGACCGGATGGCGATTCGAACAATTTGGCAGCGACGCGCTCGATCTGGTTGAGGGGCGCATGGCCTTTGCCGTAGTCGACGGAAAACTGAAAATGACCCGCACCAGCAGCGGGGATAGTTAGAGTCCGTCACCGAAGCTGTCGGTATAAACTACCAACCTAGCTCAAAATTAGCTATCGGGTGATAGATTCCCGCTTGCGCGGGAATGACGAATTTATGATTTACAGCGTCATTGCTGTTCGAACCTCAATAGACATTAGATCACCGTTGACAAACCGGTCACGCTTTCACCGCTCCTCACCGTTCAAAATCTGCTTTACTCGCTTCAGATTGACCGGACCGCCCTCTGCCAATGCCATCGCATTGGCTTCCCGTGCGAAGCTCTCAATTGCGCTATAGCTGCGGTCAATCCGCCGAGTGACATAGGCGAGCGCTTCTGTCCCTATCGCTGTTCCTCGGTCGGCAAGATGTTTTTGGATCAAATGGCCGACCAGCTCGTCATCGGGCGGCGCGATTTGCAGCAGCAGCGCCGCACCCAAGCGTGACCGTAAATCGGGAAGCGCAATATGCCAATCGGCCGGCGCAAAACGCGATAGCAGCAATAGCGCCCGCGCCTCTTCCTGTGCGCGGTTCCATGCGTTGAATAATTTTTCTTCGCCAACGCTATCGGCGTCTTCAACGATAATACCGCCTGATTGCCCCTTGAAATAGCGGGCGAATAGGCTTTTACCTGATCGCGCTGGCCCGACCAAAATAGCGCACCGTCCCGGCCAATCGCCATATCGCCCAAGTGCCGCCGCGATATGTGCGTTGGATGGGGTCAGGATCAGGCTGGAAGACGCACCCGGGCGCAGCTCGTCCAAGGGCAAGGCAATTTGGCGTTTCATCTGTCCGTTGGCCCATTGGGATCGGTCCGGTCAGTTGCCATTGGGCTGTTGCGGCGGATTGGGCGCAGGGCGAGCGGGTGCCGGTGCAGGACGCGGCGGAGGTGCAGGCGTTGGCGTAAGCCGGTTTTGCGGCGGTGGCGCTGGCGCAGGTGTGGGCGCAGCTTGACCGCTAATGTCACGCACCGCTCGGTCCAATACATCCAGCGGTTCAGTTTGCAGCGTCGCTGCTTCACCATCACCGGGCGATGGTTCAGTGGTCGGCGGCGGAGCGGGTTTTTCCAAATCCTCTTCTTCAATCAAATCGGATTCAAACACCAATGAGCTTTCCGAACGCAGCCGCCCGGCGGCCAGTGCTGACTGGTAGATACCGTCCAGCCGCTGCACGCCCTGCGCCATCATGCCGGGAATGCCTTTGCTGTCACTGACTTGCAGAGTGAAGCTGCTTAGATATTTATTGTCGGGGCCGTAGCGGGCGCTGAATATGCCCTTGACCGGGCCGCCGGGCCACGACCGCTCGATCCGCACAATAGGCATGATCACATCGGCCGCGCCAAATTGTTCCAATATTGTCCGCCACCAGATGCGGCTGCGCCGGTCAACCTGCCCTGCATTCAGCAAAAGCGATTCGCCGCCCGCACCGCTGGGCCGGATATAATCGATCCGGCTTTCTGATGTCCGGAATTTGGCCCAAGCATTTTGCCATGCGTTGCGCTGTTCATACACGATCGGCGCGCCGCCGTCGATCATCACTGGCAGGATCATCAACGGTGCAGATTTGCTTGTCACCCCGCGCACGCCCAAAATCTGACCAGCGCGGGCACGGTCAAATACAACGCCTAGCCGCGCGACATAGCGGCGCGGTCCGATTTGTTCTTCTTCGACCACAATGGCCGACACAATCCCGTCTAGCACCGAATCGGATATACCGCCGCCGCTGCCGCCGCGATTTTTCTGCCACAATTTTTCCCAGGCAAGCCGCTGCGCCTGTTCCCACCCGTCGCGCCGGGCCTCCTCGGCATTGTCGCCTTTGCCCTCTACCTCTATGCCTTCGACTTCAAAGTCACCGGTGCTGGCGATCGGCGCGATTCCTCGCTTTGGCCCCTCAATTTGCGCGAGCAATACCGCACTAGCAAGCAGCGCAACCGGGGCGGCAATGGCCAATATGCGGCCAGTTTTCGACAGACTTTTCTTCATTACCCCGCCTTTTGGCGACATTGGCATGGAAATCCAAGTCCCTTCTCGCTAGCAGCGTAAAAATGACCGATAAAAATGATCAAGCCGAATCGTATACCTATGCCAAGGCAGGTGTATCCATTGACGCCGGAAACGCGCTGGTCCGCGCAATCGCTCCGCTGGCCAAGGCAACGCGCCGCGCCGGGGCTGATGCAGACCTTGGCGGATTTGGCGGTTTTTTTGATTTGAAAGCTGCGGGATTTAACGATCCATTGCTGGTCGCCGCCAATGATGGAGTGGGAACGAAGCTAAAACTGGCCATTGAGTCGGGCCGCCATGACGGCGTTGGTATCGATCTGGTCGCGATGTGCGTCAATGATTTGATCGTTCAAGGCGCAGAGCCGCTATTCTTCCTCGATTATTATGCCACCGGAAAGCTGGATAACGATGTCGCCACCGCTGTGGTCGCAGGGATAGCCGAGGGCTGCAGGATGGCGGGCTGCGCACTGATCGGCGGAGAGACGGCCGAGATGCCGGGCATGTATGCCGATGATGATTATGACCTGGCCGGATTTTGCGTCGGCGCGGTTGAGCGCGGCGATGTCCTAACCGCCGATAAAATAGCGGAAGGCGATGTGCTGCTGGGCCTTGCCTCGTCGGGCGTGCATAGCAACGGCTTCTCTCTGGTGCGCAGGCTGGCGGCGGATAAGGGTTGGAAACTGAACCGCCCCGCCCTGTTCGATCCAGACATCTTGCTGATCGACGCATTGATGGCACCCACCAAAATCTACGTCAAATCGCTGCTGCCGTTGGTGCGCAGTGGTCTGGTTCATGCCATGGCACATATTACCGGCGGCGGGTTGCTGGAAAATCTGCCGCGCATTTTGCCCGGTAACCTGCATGCCTTTATCGATGCCGGCGCTTGGGAACAACCGCGCCTGATGGCCTTTCTTCAGGCGCAGGGTAATATCGAGCCCGAAGAAATGGCGCGGACCTTCAACTGCGGTGTTGGCATGGTGATCGCCGTGGCAGAAACCGACGTTGCCGCCGTAACGGCGGCGCTGGAACACGCGGGCGAGATTGTCCACCGCGTCGGTCATATCGGCGCAGGTCCAAAAGGCTGCACCGTATCGGGCAGCGCGGAAACATGGAGCGCCCGGGCCGATTGGAGCGCGGTGCATCATGGCTAAAGCCCCCTCGCGGGCCAAAGTCGCCATCCTGATTTCAGGCAGCGGCACCAATATGGCCGCGTTGCTGTATGCGGCAAAGCATCCCGAGTGCCCCTACGAGGTCGTGCTGGTGGGGAGTAATGATCCAGCGGCGGCGGGTTTGCAACTGGCCAAGGCTGAAGGGATAGCGACCTTTGCCCATCCGCATAAAGGCATGGAGCGCGCCGCGCATGACGCGGTGATGGACGAAGCGATCCGCGCGGCGGACGCGGAATATGTCGCGCTGGCCGGATATATGCGGATATTGACGCCCGAATTTGTGGCCCAGTGGGAAGGCCGGATGCTGAATATCCACCCATCGTTGCTGCCCAAATATAAGGGGCTACATACCCATGAACGCGCCCTTGCCGCAGGCGACAGCCATGGCGGCGCATCGGTACATCTGGTCACGGCAGAGCTGGATGACGGGCCGATATTGGGGCAGATGTCCGTCGCAATCATCCCCGGCGACAGCGCCGATACGCTGGCCGCGCGGGTGAAATTTGCGGAGCATCAACTTTATCCCACAATATTGTCCGATTATGTCAGCCGCTATGACAATCCCGATTGGTTGCTGGCAAAGGTGGAGGCGTTGGCGCTCGCCCTGCCCGAAACCCACGCCCGCACCAGCCACGGCTCACCGGGATTTCGGGTCGGCAGCGAAAAGACCGGCAAATATTTTGCCTATTTCGCGGATCAGCATCACGGCAGCGACGCCATCGGCGTGCTGGTCAAAACCGGCGGTATGGACGAGCTGGAAACGCTATGTGAACAGCAGCCGGATATGTACTGGAAACCAGCCTTTTACGGCGCATCTGGCTGGGTCGGATTACGCCTCAACCGCCCGGGCGTTGATTGGGACCATGTGCGCGAATGGCTAGAACGCAGTTGGCGAGCCGTCGCACCGAAAAGCGTAACAAAGCTGATGGATGTGGCGGCAGAGTTTTAGGCAGGTGCCGGTGGACAGTTATCCGCCAAATCCCCAGCCGCGTCATCCTGAACTGATCCAAGATAACACAGTTTAATATAACGAGTATCTATTCATCCAGCAACTCCTCATCGCGTAAATAAAGCGGCAAACCCGTTTACCCCGTATTAACCATAAAATGTTTACACAAGCGTCGGTGAGGATTACCTTTATCGCGAAAGGAAAGATTATGAAATTATTGCAAATATGCGCGGCGATTGCGCTCGTTACCTCTTCGTCGTCGCTGATGGCCGATCCATCGTTAAATTCATACAGTGTCACGATGAAAATCGAGCATGGCGGTACAATATTGGCAGAGCCGCGAATGCTCGTCAAAGCGGGTGAAAATTCCAAGATCGTGCTTCAAAAGCCAGATGGCACCGCGTTCAGCATGGATTTCAGCGCCGCCCCCACAAGCAACAATGCCATCGCTTTTAACAGCGCGATAAATTTCACTGCAGCGGCGGGATATAGTTACAGCCTAAATCCAAAAATGCTTGTGACCAACGGCGAGCAAGGGAAAATTGTATATGGATCCGACGATGGCTTAACTGTCCATCCGATTAGCGTTTCCTTCGTGGTGAGCGACCGGTAAGCGCATATTTTATGCGCATAAAACATAATGCTCCGCGCCAGGCTGCGAATATCTCGCTTGATCCGGTTACACTGACTGAGGCCAAGCAGATGGGATCAATACATAGCGAGCGTGCGAGTTTGGGCTCGTCCGAGAAATTGCCAAAAAGAAGGCCGCGCAGTGGCGTAAGGACGATGCTGATGCAGTCGCATCATCTAATAATCGGGTTGCCGAGCATGGCATTCCGCTCGGTCGCCACCGGGAATTTTAATAGCTCGATTTAATGTGTATAGGCTGCAACCAGACAGCCTATTAGTGGCGGATTGTCAGGAAAATTTAATCAGGAGTTGGGGCCCCAATTATCTCGTGCCCGGTTGTCGCTGTGCAATATAGTCCTCACGTCAACGCTTGCGCGATATAGCGGCTATAATGGCGACCGCTTTCTGTAATATGGAGGCTTGCTTCATTTTGTTTGATTAGCCCCAATCGGCAAAATTCAGCGAGCCGCGCATTCTGTTCACTGGAAAGCTGTAACCCGTTGAGATCGGTGTTCAGGTTGCAGAGTAAATGTTCGATTTTTTGGGCCGTTTTCTTGTCGGCATCAGATAAGCTGACCCCCTGCGCGATTGGCAGCTGTCCGCCGTTGATCAGTTCCCGATATCTGCCGACATTTTTTTCATTCTGAACAATCAGGTCTGGAAATTGGCTAATCGCGCTGGCACCAAATCCGAGGAGTATTTGGCAAGCATCCTCAGTGAAGCCTTGAAAATTGCGGCGGACATTTCCTTTTTCCGCTGCGATCGCCAAACTGTCCTCGGGTAGCGCGAAATGGTCAAAGCCCACAGGCACATAGCCCATATTGATAAGCTTATTATATCCCAACTGCGCCTGCAAAAACCGGTCGTTCAAATCGGGAAGCAGATTGCCGTCAATGCGTCGTTGACGCGGGATCATCTGCGGCAAATGCGCATATCCGAATAGGGCAATCCGTGACGGTAGCATGGCCGCTGCTTGGTCAATCGTATCTTCCAAATCGGCAAGCTGTTGATGCGGAAGGCCGTACATGAGGTCAAAATTGATATCACCAATCCCGCGCAGACGCAGCGCCGCCACACAGCTTTCGATCAACTCGGCTGGCTGAACCCGGCCTATCGCCGATTGCACATGCGGCGACAGGGTTTGAACGCCTAGGCTGACCCTCGACACTTTACAGGCGGCGAGCGCCAGAGCCCATTCCATAGTGAAACTGCGCGGATCAATTTCAACCGAGATCGCCGGATCGGTAGCATCGAACAAGGTTGTGATACGGTCAGCAAGCCTGACGAATTGCACAGGTTCAATAGCATTGGGGCTACCCCCGCCAAAGGCGATATGGCGTACCCGAACGCGCCCGCCCAAAATTGCCGCCACCGCCGACAATTCCGATTCCAATGCGGATATATAGGCGTCCAGCCGTTCCTTTCGTCCCGCCGCGCCGGTGTTGCATCCGCAGTACCAGCAGATTTGCTGGCAAAAGGGAATATGGATATAGATTGAAACTTCGGTTGCAGGCGCGATGTCATTCAACGCCTGTTGATATTCGGGTGCCGCAATCGCAGGATGAAAAGCGGTAGCCGGAGGGTAGCTGGTGTAGCGCGGCACCGGCTGTGTCAATAAATCGGGAATATACGGCCAGTCACTGCGTCCAGTTGCAGAAGCGATAGCAGGTGTTTTCACATGTTCAGCAACAGCCATCGGCTTTTCCTTTCTTCTTGCGGTCACCAGCAGCATGGCAGGCATTCTTACAGCAATCATGCCCGCTTGGCGGCGCATCCTTTTTTGCCGGAACATCGATTGCGACCGGCGGCAAATCTCCGCAGCTTGCCAATAGAATTTGTGAACCCGCCGTCTGCATTGGAAGAACAGGGAAAATCAACGCTGCCGACGCTATGATTGATATGTAGGATCGCATGCTTATTCCTTATCCTTATCGTGATCTTCGTCGTCGAGCAGAATGCGCAGGGCCGATCCATCCGGGTCATCAAACTGACCATTACGCAAAGCCCAAAAAAATGCCGCCAGACCCGTTAAGCCAAGCCCCAACGCTATTGGGATTAAGAGGATCAGGCCGTTCACCGAAAAGTCCTTTTCAGCCTTAACGCGTTACCGACCACGATCAGCGAAGAGCCCGACATAGCAATCGCGGCAATTAACGGAGTGACAAAACCCATTATCGCCAGCGGCACCGCGATAATATTATATCCAATGGCGAGCGCGAAATTCTGCCGCACGATTTGTTGACAGCGGCGGGCCATGGAAATCGCATCAATGACGGGCATTAAGCTGTCCCCCATCCACACAAGGTCAGCGGCATTTTTGCCCGCATCGCTGGCGCTAGCAGGTGCCATAGACGCGTGGCCAGCGGCAAGAGCGGGGCCGTCATTCAGCCCGTCACCAACCATCAACACCCGGTGCCCCGCCGATTGTTGCTGATTCAAAATGGCGAGCTTTTCTTCCGGGCGCAATTGCGTTTTTGCGGTTATGTTCAGCCGATTGGCAATTGAGGTAACGGCGGCCGTGCGGTCGCCCGATAATATCGATGGCGCAAAACCCTGTGCTTTTAACTGAGCAATTGTTTGCTGCGCATCGGGGCGCAGTGCATCGGCGAATTTCAGTGTATATTGGTCATCCCCGATATTCAGCTGAGCTGCCAATATATCTCCGTCGACGGCGCTTGTGGGCCGGCCCAGGGAAACCAGCTGACCGCCATATTGACCACAAACCCCCTCTCCGGCTATTTCAGACAACTGGCCAACAGATGCTGCTTTAATGTCGCCATTATCCAGCGTAGCAACCATCGTCTTGCTCAGCGGATGGCGGCTGGAGCGTGCAAGGGCAATTGCGATGGATGTTGCATCTGCGTCCAATATCTCTGCATTCTGCAGAACGGGCTGGCCCAGCGTTAACGTGCCGGTTTTGTCAAAATATATGCGGTCAATTTCCGATAGACGTTCCAGCGCGCTCCCATCTTTAACGAGCACGCCCCGGCGCAGCAGCGAACCCGATGCAACAATTTGTGCAGCCGGAACCGCTAGGCCAAGCGCACAAGGACACGTAATGATTAGCACCGCTACCGCGATCAACAAACTGTGATGCCAGCCCGCGTCTGCCAGCATCCATCCGGCAAAGGACAGCAATGCAAGGCTGTGCACCGCAGGCGCATAGAGCCGCGCCGCACGGTCGGCAATTCGAACATAGCGTGATTTGCCCTGAGCCGCATCCCCCATAAGCCGGGCAATATCGGCAAGCGCGGTGTCGGCACCTGCTGCTGTTATTTCTACTTTTACCGGGCTACCCACGTTCAGTGTTCCGGCAAAAACAGCTGCGCCTGGCTCGGCGGTTTCCGGCTTACTTTCTCCGGTCAGCAGCGCTTTATCAATCTGGCTGTGGCCTTCGATAATTTTGCCATCGGCGGCAAATCGCTCACCAGCTGCGACGAGCATTATCATTGCCGGTTTCAACGCGGTGCTTTCGGTCCAATGGGCGCTGCCATCTTGGCGCAGCACCATGGCCCCTGTTCCCATATTTTTAAGCAGAGAAGTCACACCGTCGCGCGCGCGGTCACGCATGATACTATCAAGATAGCGCCCAACCAGAAGGAAAAAGAGCAACATCACCGCACCGTCAAAATAGGCATGGGCGCCGCCCGTAGCGGTTTCATATAGGCTAAGCCCAGTGGCCAGAAAAACGCCAATGGTGATCGGGACATCCATATTCGTCTGCCGGTGGCGCAGCGCCGTCCATGAGGAACGGAAAAAAGGTCGGCCCGAATAAACGACGGTTGGCAACGCAATCAGCGCGGAAATCCAATGGAATAAATCGCGCGTAATGCCCGCTGCGCCGGACCAGATCGAAACCGACAGCAGCATGATATTCATCATCGCAAAACCGGCCACAGCCATGGCTTTCATCAACGTTCGGCTGTCTTCATTATGTTGCTCACCAAATGCCTCAGAAAGCGGATGTGCTTCAAATCCAAGCTCCAAAAATGCACCCAGCATATCGGGCATGGTGAGTGCGGCATCATGATCCAATGTGACGCGTTTTAGCGTGAAGTTGACCCGTGCCGCCATTATGCCGCGATGATGGGGCAATCCATTTTCAAGCTTTGATATACAGCCGGCGCAGCGGATATCGGGAACAGAAAATTCGTCCCGCACAATGTTTTGCTGAACATGATCAAAGGCGGCGACAGCGTTCAACGTAGGTCTTTCAATATATGTGCGCTTTGCCCTGCTTTCGTTATAGTGAGGGCCAGTTGCCACCGGCCAAGCGGCAGCGGGCGACTGCTTAGAAAATCACCTTGAGTGCTGGGTTCAAAATCGATTGAGACGGATTGCTTCTGCCCTAATGGATGCACCGCGACAGCCGATAGCTTCGCCGCCGATAACGGTCCGCTCCGGTCGCTCACCTCAACCTGCAAACGGCCATCAACGCGCCTTTTGACTTGCACGGTCCAGCCCAGTTTTTCTTGCGCGTCAGCGGCATTGAGCCAGCTGTTAAAATTCTGGCTCGCGACATAGCTATTATCCACCACGGTCCCTGAAAAACCAGTGACAGCCAGACGGGCCATGGTGAAATTAACCGCCATGATGATGCCGAAAAATACGATTAGGATCATCGTCATATGGCGTCCGTTAAAACGGCCAATTTCTGTCGGTGAGCGTTTTGGGGTCATTGTTCATCCGGCCTTTCGAAAATCAACGTGTCACGGTCGCCTTGCTGTTCCCCGGACGCGCCGCTGCCTGCCACAGACAAAGCGAACTCCTCGCGGGCAATATTGGCACCCGGAGCAGCAACAAACAGCCGCAATTTGTGAATACTATCGGGCGCCACCTCAACAGTGGTTGATCGACCGGCTTGGCTTCGGCTGCTTCCTTCGGTCCACATCTCGCCGCCCTTAAGCTGATCGAGGGACAAGCGGACGGTGCGCGGGCGTGTTTCCATATTGCGAATTTTAACGGTATAGCTGTTACGGACCGATCCGTCGGATAGCTGCACGAAAACCGGATTGCGGTCATGCTCCGCCGCAAGATCAAGCCGAGTCCGGCTGCCCAAAACAAACAGCATTCCAAGGCCAATCGCGCTCCAAAGCCCCAAATAAATAAATGTGCGCGGACGCAGCAGCGTTTTCATCGCGCCCTGCGGCTTTTCGCCTTTTTTTTCCGCTTCCGCATCGTCCAGTGTGCAATAATCGATGAGGCCGCGCGGACGTCCGACCTGTGCCATCACGCTGTCACACGCATCGATACATAGCGCGCAAGTGATGCAGCCTATTTGCGGACCTTCCCGAATGTCGATTCCCGTCGGGCAAACGGCTACGCATTGATTGCAGTCGATACAGTCGCCAAAATCACTGGGATTTTTTTCCGCTTTTTTCACACTGCCGCGCGGTTCGCCGCGCCAATCCTTATAGGTCACGAGCAATGATTTTTCATCCATCATCGCGGTTTGTATGCGCGGCCATGGGCACATATAGATGCACACTTGTTCGCGCATGAAACCGCCAAAGATAAATGTTGTAGCTGTCAAAATCGCAACGGTAATATAAGCGGCCGGCGCAGCGTTTCCGGTCCAGAAATCGACCACCAATGTCGGCGCATCGGCAAAATACATGATCCACGCGCCGCCGGTCCAAAAAGCGATGAATAGATATATCCCGTATTTGAAAGCCCGCTTTGTCAGTTTGCCGGCAGACCAGGGTGCATTGGCAAGGCGTATCTGGGCATTACGGTCGCCGTCGATGAAACGATCGACATGTTGGAACAAATCGGTCCACACCGTCTGCGGGCAGCTGTAACCGCACCAGGCACGTCCGACCGCACTGGTGACCAGAAACAGACCAATTCCGGCCATGATGAGCAGGCCTGCGACATAATAAAATTCATGCGGCCAAATCTCTATCTGGAACATATAGAAACGGCGATTTGCAAGATCGATCAACACTGCCTGATTGGGAGCATAAGGACCACGATCCCAGCGTATCCAAGGCGTCACATAGTAAATCGCGAGGGTGATAGCCATAATCGCCCATTTGAAACGCCGGAAAAAGCCATCCACCGCTTTGGGATAAACACCTTTCCGGGCCTCATAGAGCGGGCTGCCAAGGCCAGCAAGTTCACTGAGCTGCGACATCGCCCTCTGCACTTTCTTTGGTCAATGGGCTTCTGGTTGCCAGCACTGGCATTTGTTCGCCGCCACCGCGTGACCAGACATAGGCCGCCAGCATCTTGATAGTGACGGGGTCAAGCTTATCATTCCAACGCGGCATGACGCCTTGACGGCTATTTGCGATCGTCATCTGAATATCGCTTTCTGTACCGCCAAAAAGCCAAATACCATCGGTCAGGTTAGGCGCGCCCTGTTTCCGATCACCTTTGCCCGCTGGCCCATGACAAACGGCACAATTTTGGGAGAATATTTCCGCCCCCTGCGCATTGCCCCTTGATTTACCCGACAGGCTCAGCACATGGCTCGTCACTGCGTCAATATCGGCTCCGCTTAATATCTCCCCGAATGCAGGCATTTGCGAAAAGCGCGTTGCTTCATGGTCAGGATTGCGGATCCCATGGGTTAATGTGTAATTTATATCAGCAATATTGCCGCCCCATAGCCAATCATCGTCATTCAAATTGGGATAGCCTTTGGATCCTGCACCACCCGATCCGTGGCATTGCACGCAATGCACTTTAAATGCCGCTGCACCCCCGGAAATCGCCCGCTGCATCAATTCGTTATTGGCTGGCAAAGCTTCAATCGGGATCGCGGATAATGACGCCATAATCGGCGCGCGCCGTTTTTCTTCGGCCTGTAATTCTGCTTGCAATTGGCCGCGGCTGCTCCACCCCAATATACCCTCTGTAGCGCCGCTGACCATTGGCCAAGCGGGATAGAGCACAACGTAAACAATGCCCCAGATGATGGTGAGGTAAAATGTCCACAGCCACCAACGCGGCAGCGGCGTATCCAATTCTTCGATACCGTCCCATTCATGGCCAACGAAATCGGTCCCCGTTGCTTCATCAACACGCATATTATCTGACATCATCTTCATCCTTGAAAATCATCTGCGCGGCGTCTTCGTGCTTTTCATTCGCGCCTTTCCGGAAAGTCCAACCGATAAAAACACCGAATAATATGAGCATTGCGAGTAGCCCCCAACTGTCTGCAAAATGGCGCAGGCTGTTATAGTCCATCATTCGCCTCCCTTTACCGTCAGCTTCCCGTCGAGCGGTTGCTGCGCCTTTGCTTTTTCCACATCGACCAACGTCCCCAGCATTTGCAGATAGGCGATCAGCGCATCCATTTCGGTCAGGCGCGATGGATTGCCATCGAAATCCCTGATCTGAGCTTTCGCATAACGCTTCGCGACATCGCCGGCGGCATCCGGGTCTGCTTGTGATTTCAGATCGTCATTGGCCGCGGCAATCGCCGCCTTGCTATACGGCACACCAACGCGCGAAAGTGCCGTCAAATGGGCTCGCATATCGCCCGCCTCAAGATCGCGCTCAGCCAAAAAGGCATAAGGCGGCATGATGCTTTCGGGTACGACATCGCGCGGATTGATCAAATGTGCTTTGTGCCATTCATCGGAATAACGGCCACCGACGCGCGCCAAATCCGGCCCAGTCCTTTTGGAACCCCATTGGAATGGATGGTCATACATGCTTTCCGCAGCCAAGCTATAATGGCCATAACGCTCAACCTCGTCGCGAAATGGGCGGATCATCTGGCTATGACAAACGTAGCAGCCTTCGCGCATATAAATATTACGGCCAGCCAGTTCCAGCGGCGTATATGGCCGCATCCCATCAACTTTTTCGACTGTGGATTTGATCCAAAATAGCGGCGCTATTTCGACAATCCCGCCAATCACCACAGCTATCAGAGCAAACAGCCCGAGCAAGGTAACATTGCGTTCCAGTTTTTTGTGGCTGAACCGGCTTTCGCTTTTCTCCATCTTTGCCATTATCAATTCTCCTTATTCGGCAGGGACAGCGACCAGCGGACGGTCAGCCTGAGCGTTATAGGGTGTTTCAGTCATCGACCGCTCAGCACGCAGCGGCCTGCCCGCGATAGTTTTCCAGACGTTGATAACCATGATGACCGCGCCAGCGAGATACAGCCCGCCGCCAATTGCGCGGACCAGATACATGGGGTGCAGTGCAACGACGGTATCGACGAAGCTGTTGACCAAATAGCCATCGGCTCCATATTCGCGCCACATCAGGCCCTGGGTAATACCGGCCACCCACATAGATGCGGCATAAAATACGATGCCAATCGTTGCGCACCAAAAATGCCAGTTGATCATCCGTAGCGAATAGAGGCGCTCCCGGCCCCACAGGCGCGGGACGAGATAATAGATGACGGCGAAGGTAATCATCCCGTTCCAACCCAAAGCACCGGAGTGAACGTGCCCAATGGTCCAGTCGGTATAATGTGACAGGCTATTGACCGCCTTAATCGACATCATCGGCCCTTCAAACGTGCTCATGCCATAGAAAGCGAGCGCCATGACCATCATACGGATAATGGGATCGGTGCGAATTTTGTCCCATGCGCCGTTGAGCGTCATCAATCCGTTGATCATCCCGCCCCAGCTGGGCATCCACAGGATAATGGAGAATACCATGCCAAGAGTCTGGGCCCAATCGGGCAGAGCAGAATAGTGCAGATGGTGCGGCCCTGCCCAGATATAGAGAAAGATCAAGCTCCAGAAATGGATGATCGACAGACGATAGCTATAGACCGGCCGTTCAGCCTGTTTTGGCACAAAATAATACATCATCGCCAAAAAGCCGGCAGTCAGAAAGAAGCCGACCGCATTATGTCCATACCACCACTGTGTCAGCGCATCTTGAACCCCGGCAAAAGCGGCATAGCTTTTGGAGCCCAATAGGCTGGCTGGCATCGACAAATTGTTGACGATATGCAACATCGCAACGGTCAGAATGAATGACAGGTAGAACCAGTTGGCCACGTAAATATGTGGCTCTTTCCGTTTGATAATGGTGCCGACAAACACGATAAGATAGGCGACCCAAACGATGGTAAGCCATAGATCGACATACCATTCGGGCTCGGCATATTCCTTGGCTTCAGTGATACCCATCAGGTAACCGGTCGCCGCCAAAATAATAAACAGCTGATAACCCCAGAAAACAAACCGAGCGAGGCTCGGGAAGGCTAGCCTCGCCCGGCAGGTCCGCTGCACCACATAAAAGCTCGACGCTATTAGTGCATTCCCTCCAAATGCAAAAATAACGGCGGAGGTATGCAGCGGCCTTAATCGGCCAAAAGTGGTATATTCAAGATTGAGGTTTAGAACCGGAAATGCCAGCTGCAACGCTATATACAGGCCAGCCAAAAAACCCGCCATCCCCCAAAAAACGGTGGCGATAACGCCCCAGCGGATCGGATCATCATCATATATCCCCTCATTTCGGGGCATCCTTAATATACCGCGCGATATCGCGGTATAATCTGCCTTACTCAATGTGACCCAAAGCCCAATCAAACAGGCCATGGTGATGATTGCCATATGAACCGCAAATCCCCCATCAACGGCCAATGCACATGCCGCCAGCGCAAATATCGCCAGAACGAGCCATCCGCCTGCCCTTAATACCAATCCATCCATGAAATTACCTTCCTTGGTTCGAAGCAAAAACCTATCGAAACAAGAAGGGCGTAGCGGCTGGCAAACCGCCATACATTGATCTGTGTCAAATTATTGATTTCAGGAGATAGCGGAGTGACGCCTCAACGGACGAAATCACTCGTTCATCGGCGGTCTAAGCTCCGTTTACTGCTAAGCGGCCAAAATCTCTAACGCAGCGCGGTCGCGGATACAGATGTCGCGGCGGTTGGGAAGTTCGATTATGCCCTTGCCCCGCATTTTGGTGAATTGGCGGCTGACAGTCTCAATGGTCAGCCCCAGTAAATCCGCGATCTGCTGACGCCCGAACGGCAAGGTATATCCTTCGGAGGGATCAGCAATAGCGCAGCTTTGACCGGCAAGGCGATTGGACATGACAAGCAAGAAATTGGCCAATTTCTGCTCCGCATTCATCTGCCCCAATAGCTGCATCCACTTGCGCGCATTATCAAGCTCATCCAGCGTTCGGTGAAGCAGCTTATGCTCCAGCTCGGGATGCTGACGGGCGAAATTATCGAATGACTGGCGGGTGAACATACAAACCTCACCCTCGGTCAATGCAGTAACGCTGTAAGGGCTATGCTCTCCAAAAGGACGCCCAATAAAATCAGATGGAAAAACGATACCAACAATCTGCTCTTTACCTTGCACATTGCTAACCGTTAGCTTGAATACACCGTCGATCACATTGGCCACAACCAGAGATTCATCGCCCTCCCAAATTAGAGATTGCCCCGGCGCAACGCGTTGCTTGCGTCCAAGTTGTCCCAGCAGCTGGATTTCATCCGCGGTCAGGCTAGCACAGATGGCCCTGTTTCGGACGACACAGGTGTTACAATCGCTCATAAGACCCCGTTATACTCGGTAAGCTGAGGTTGCAAGGAAGCGTTCTGCGCTGCTGAGCAAAGTGTCACGGTCTTGAACAACTGGTGCACCCAACTGGATTCGAACCAGTGGCCCCCAGATTAGGAATCTGATGCTCTATCCTGCTGAGCTATGGGTGCGTTAGGGTCGCTTTAACGCGCGTGCCCGCCATGGTCAATTTTTGACTTCTGGCGGAATGAACGGAAACAGCAAGGGGGCAACGGCAACGCCTTCCTCGGCCAATGCCTCCGCCTCTTGGGGGCTCGTCTCGCCATGAATCAGGCGCGGGCTCGTTTCGTTATAATGGATTGCGCGAGCCTCTTCGGCGAATTTGCGCCCGACCCATTCCGAATCTTTCAACATCTTTTTTTGTGCATCGGCGATTTTGTCGGCGATTGCAGCCATGACGGGCGGCAAAGTCGCGCCATTGCTAACTATCGCCGTTTCGGCATTTGCTGATTGCTGCAATTGGTCAGCTTCTGCCGTACGCGACGAGCCTTGATTTCCTTTCCGGCCAATATTGGGCGCAGACAGCAGCTTTTGAATATCGGCGTTGCCGCACACCGGGCATATCAGTAAGCCTTCATCAGTCTGCGCACGAAAATCAGCTGAAGAACCGAACCATCCTTCAAAATTATGTCCAGCCGCGCAACATAAATTGAAGCTGATCATGGGGCCCCAATTTCCGCCAGCATCGGATCAAGCTTTCCCGCTCGGTCCAGTGCGTTCATGTCGTCAAAGCCGCCAATTGCTACTCCGCCGATAAAAATCTGCGGCACCGTGCGCGCTCCAGGGGCCCGCTCCACCATCTCTGCACGTTTCGCCTGATCCATGGTCACGTCATATTCGGTATATTGAACGCCTTTGGCCTGAAACAATTGCTTTGCGCGGCTGCAATAAGGGCAAGCGAATTTCGTATAAATTTCGATGGCTTTTGTCATGATTAAGAAATGGGACGCACACCTCCCCTTGTCAAGCGGCCTTGCGTGCCGGATCAATCCTCAACCGCATCAAGCCCCACCACACCGTCCTGATGATCGCGCAGCACGCGGGCCCAGCAAAATAGCTGTACCCAATGCGCTCCTGCCCGCTTCATCGCCTTTATACAGGCATTGCTCGTTGCACCGCTGGTATAGACATCATCGACCAGCAATATTCTGGCCCCTTTTATCAGCTCGGTTTTACGAGGGTTTACGGCAAAGGCGTTGGTCACAATCTTCTTGCGCTGCTTACCCGACATGCCGCGAAGCAACGGTGTCCGTTTTTTGCGGATCATTAAGTCAGGCACGAATGGCAAATTATTTTGCCGTGCCAATGCTTGGCCGATCAAGGCGGATTGATTATAACTGCGTGTCCATAGCCGCGTCCAATGCAGCGGCACCGGAACAATGATCAAATTCTCCCGATCATCCGGTAAATGCCGCCGAAGATATTTGGCGATCATCGGTGCCATACCGATTTTCCCCCCATATTTTAGTTTGAGCGCCACCTGCCGTGAAACATCACCATAGGCCACCGCCGCCTTAATACCATCATGGATTGGCGGACTGGCCAGGCATGGCAGACAAAATTGGCCATCATTCACATCAAACGGCATTGGCGCTGAGCAAGCGGCACAAGACGGGCCGGACAAAAAATACAACTGCTGCCAACAATCGACACAAAAATCGCCTCCCGCCGGTCTGATCCGCCGGCAAGAGGGGCAGCGTTCGGGCAAAACAAAATCCACCGCGGGCCGCAATATTTTTCCCAATATTTCCACGCTATGCTTGTCGAACAGAAAATGCGGAGGCACAAGAGATGAAATGACCAACGACATACCACCCGAAATTTTTGATCGCAGGCGCCGGAGCGCCATTTGGGACCGATCCGCAACGCGCCGATCTGGCGATAATTTCCTATGGCAATATATGGCGGACGAATTGCAGGATCGGCTTGCGATGGTCAGCCGCGATTTCGCGGACATATTATTTATCGGTCCGATAGCTGGTTTCTGCAGGCAAATCCTGTCCGGCAGGCAGGCGTCATCAGTGGTAAAAGCGCATGTAAGCGCCGCCGCCTGTTCAGGCACCGAAACAACCATTGAAGAAGACCGACTGCCCTTTGCACCGGACAGTTTTGATTTGATCATTTCCGCCGGTACGTTGGACAGCGTTAATGACCTGCCGGGCGCTTTGGTCCAACTGCGCCGGACGCTGCGGCCTGATGGTTTGCTGCTTGCAACCCTGTTCGGCGGAGGAAGCTTGCGGGCGTTAAAGGCGTCGATGATGCGCGCCGATGGCGATATGGTCCACGCCCATATCCATCCGCAAATTGATTTGCGCAGCGGTGCAGATTTGATGAGCAGAGCGGGCTTTGCGCTTCCCGTTGCGGATCAAGACCGACTCGACGTGCGCTACCGCGATTGGCGCACGCTTGTCCGCGATCTTAGGGACAGCGGCATAGGAAATGCGTTGGCCGGAGCGCGAAGCTATTTAGGCCGTGAATATCCAGCCCGCCTTGACGTTGCATGGATGCAATTGGCCGAAGCGGACGGCAAGGTAACGGAAAGCTTCAACTTTCTGCAGCTTAGCGGGTGGGCTCCATCCCCCGACCAACCAAAGCCAGCACCCCGGGGCAGCGGCTCGGTGTCTTTATCGGCCGTTTTGAAACCGAGCCGAAAATAAAATCGCACAATTGTAGTATATAGGCGGCATATGGATCAGGCCGCCCCATCATTCAGCATTCTTGCCAAATGCCCGATGAAGGGACCATCTGCGGGCGGCATCGATAGCCCGCGCATCTCTGCAATGGTGACCCACCGCAGGCTGTTGCCCTCCATCGCCTGTGCCTCACCGTCCCATTCGCGACATATATAGAGCAAAAGCAGCAGGTTTTTTTCGCCCAAAGCTTCGCTTGCGAAGGTCAACGGCATCATTTTTTCCGAGTGAATTGTGATTCCCAACTCTTCATGCAGCTCCCTTACCAAAGCTGATTCCGGGTTTTCGTTCTGTTCAACCTTGCCGCCGGGGAACTCCCAGAGGCCTGCCATGGGTTTCCCCTCTGGACGCTTTTGTACCAGTATTTCATTGACTTGATTGACCAATGCAGCAGCGACGACAAATAGCATTGTCGGATTTTTTTCCATTTTCTTTGCCCTTGGTAGGTTTTTGTTAACGCTTGTGTGGAAAAAAGAGGTTGTTCGCAACCAAATGTGAAATGGGGCCAAAAATGTTGGAAACAGTTCGGGGCATATTAAAGTGCCAAGATGGTGCGACAGCAGTGGAATATGGTCTGATTGCAGGATTGATTGTCGTCGTGTTGGTCGCGGCGCTAAGCAATGTTGCTTTTAGTACCTCCGATATGTGGAACGCAGTTTCTAATAAAGTTATTACAGCATCAGAAAATGTTTCTTAACTATTTGGTAGGTATTGTCGGATTATAGTGAAGTGATCGAATATCGTGAACAAATATTCGGTGGGTGTATTGAACGTTGAACAGGAGACTAAAAATGAAATTCTTTTCGAAAATTATGAAAGACGAAGATGGCGCGACTGCAATTGAATACGGCCTGATCGCCGCTTTGATTGCTGTTGCAGCTATCGTTGCAATGACCAGCCTGGGTGAAAACCTCAGCAACACTTTCAACAAAGTGAACAACGAACTCGAAGCCTAATCGGCGTTCGAAGAAACGGGCTAAGGCCCTTTCGCAAAATAGAAAAGGCGGGGACCCCAGGTCTCCGCCTTTTTCTGTGTCTACGCATTAAAGCGGGATCAGCGTTTCTAGGCCCTGATGCTACCCTTTTAATAAGTGACGATTTTCACTTTCGAACCTGCGGTCAACGCCGCATCGCTGCGCATCCCGTTCAGCGCCATGAACCGTTCTTTTTGCAGATTATTATAAGCCATCCGATTCGATAACGACGTGACGGTGTCATTTCTGCCCACCGTAACGATCCGCAGTTTACGGGGTTTAATCTCCCCCGCCTCAGAAGCTGAAAGCCGGCGGACACTTTGATACATGGCGTCAAACGGGCTGCTGCCCGATGGTGCCAAAGTGGCAAAATGAAACGCCTGCGATTTTGAAAATTCATAGGCAAAGATAGTCAGATCATTCGACCCACCCTTTTGCGTAGGAACGGTCGCAGTCGCGTAAAAAACAGGTAGGCCATTGACCGTCGTTTTCCGTATTTCGCTATAGCTAACCTGCTGATCACCTGCAATTTCCTTAAATGCCGATGCGATATAGGCGGATTGATCGCCGGTATAGGCCTGGGCGTTGGTCGTGAACAGCGCCTGCCCGCCATTGCCGCTGATATTGACCGACCGATTGGTATTTTGCATTCCATAACCATTCGGCACTGTAAATTTCAGCCTGAGGTCAGGGTGGAGAAAGTTTTGCCCTTCAATCACGCCTTGCTTGGGATCGTCACCATACAGCATGCCATCAATTGCGGCAAAATGGCTGTCCTGTTTGCGGACAGTATTCGCTGCAAAAGCCTTTGCGTTGTTGGCCGCTCTTACGACTCGTCTCGCGGGATCGGGGTGGGTGCTCGCCCATTCGGGAATTGAACGGGCGTCGCGTCCCGCCGCCTGCGCATCCACCGTCGTTTGCATGGCCAGCGACGATAGCATGTCCGATAAAGCAGTGGGGTCATAACCCGCTTTGCTAAGATACCGGATACCCAAATCATCCGCCTCTTCTTCTTGCTTGCGCGAATAGCGGAGCGTGAAAAGCTGAGCCACTGTGCCCGAATATTGTTTTAATCCCGCGCCCAAAATACCGGCCAAACCGCTATTATCACCTAACAGCGCGCCGCCAATAGTGCCGACAGCGCCTAATATTCCAGCCAAAGTAGAGCTTTTCCGGCGTTTTTCACTATGCCGAGCAGCGACATGTCCAACCTCATGCCCCAAAACTCCGGCCATTTCCGCCTCGCTATTGCACAGGGCGGCCAGTTGGCGCGTAATGTAAATATAGCCGCCGGGTATGGCGAACGCATTGTTCACCGGCGAATTGAGGAAGCTGACGGTAAAGTCGCTTTGCGCATTACCCAGTCCAGATTGAACGGCGATATTTTTCCCGACGCGCACGACATAGGCGGTTTGCGGACTTTCATAAGAACCGCCAAATTCATTCAAAATCTGCGGATGAGCCTCGGCACCCTGCTGCTTTTCTTTCTGGCTGATCGCTTGCGGAGTGGATGCAGATGCCACGCCGCCGCCGCCATCGCTACCTCCACCGGTGCATGATGCGGCCGCAAGCGATGCACCCATGAATAATGCCATTTTGGTATATTTCATCCGACCTCTCCATTTCGAATCTCATTAACCACAGCATAATCAAATATATGGTCGTTAACAGCCCCTATTCCGATGCAGAGAATAAGGCAGGTTGCCGCAAGAAGGCGACAGAATGTAAAATTTAGCTGACTTGAGGAATATCGAGTAAAGCTAAGGAAAGCTTATTGCCGCCGCGCGGAACTTTGCTGCAGCATTGATTTTAATCCGGCAACCTGCGCCTCTACCCGTGGTTTCCACTTGGCTTCTTTGGGCGCGTTGTCGAGCAGAGCCTGCCATAATTGCAGGCATAAATCCGGTCGCCCTTCGAATAACAGAACCAGGCCCTTAAAATAATCTGGCGCTGGTTGGCGCGGATTATATTTCCGAGCTTGATCAAAGGCATATTCCGCGGGCGGTGACATTCGGCCTTCACCGGCCAGCATCAACTGCAACCCTAATCCCGCCCATAAATCGGCCTCGCGCGGATTTTTGCGAATGCCCGACCGGATATAAGCGGCGGCCAGTTTATAATCACCGTCCCTCGCCCATGCGTCTGACGCAATCAAATAGGGTCTTGCGGGGCTGAATGTGCGGTCCATTTCGGATCGCGCCAATATCATCGCTTCTGCAGCCTTACTGTTCGATGCCAGAGAGCGTGCCGGTGCGGCCTCATATCCCGGTGATCCTTGCACCGAATAACCAACCAGCCCCAATACAATCGCTGCTGCAACAGCTTCCCATGTCCGGCGCGGCAAACGGCCAAAGCGGATCAACGCCGCAAGCAGCGCCGCCGATAATATGCCCATTGTTACCCAGCCCATCATGGCTTTTCCTTTCCGAACAGGCCGCGTGCCATGAATAATCCCGCCAACAATAGGAGCAGTGGAAGGAACCATAATATCAACCCTGCCCCGGATGCCGCTGGTTCAAAGCTAACATATTCACCATACCGCCCGATTAACCAGGCGCGCACATCCTCCGGCTTTTGTCCTTCCTTAATCCGTTGCCGCACTTCGCTGCGCATCGCTCCTGCAATGGGGGCGTCGCTGTCGGCGATCGATTGCCCCTGGCATTGAATACAGCGCAGCGTCTCCATCAACTCGGTTGCTTGTGCTTCTAAGGCGGGATCATCCAATTGCTGATGCGAAAAGGGAGGCTCTACGCCGCTGCCCTGCGCCCAAACCGGCGATGCGAATAATAACGCGATGATGACAGCCGCCCGCTTCACCGCGCTTCCTTCAATTTTTCAAGCAATAGCGGAATATGTTCACTGCGAATATCGCCGATATGTTGATAGGTTATCCGCCCGTCGCCCGATATGACGTATGTTTCGGGAACTCCGGATGACCCGAACTGCACTTGCAAACGCATGTCCACATCTGCCCCAATCCGCTGGAAAGGATTGCCATATTGTTTCAAAAATGAAGCCACATCTTCCGGCCGGTCACGCAGCGCAATGCCGTGAATTTCAACGCCAGCTGCGGCTAATGCCTCCAGCTGCGGTGCCTCCATCTTGCACGGCGCACACCAGCTACCGAAAAAATTGAGCAAGCGCGGCTTACCATCGGCAAAATCACGGTTGGACAGACCCTTGATCCCATCCGTCGCAGGCGGCAATTCAAAAGTCGGGAGTTTTTGGCCAATCATTTGCGACCGGACAAATTCATCCTTGGGCGCGGTAAGGCCGTATAATGACAAGCCGCCAATAAATGCCAATATGGCAAGCGGCAGCCATAATTTCCAACGGCTCATCATGCAAAGCGCCCTTCCGCCACAGGTTTGCGGCGAAGCTTAACGCCGCGGAACATCCGTCCGAGAAGCGCAATTATCCCGCCCAGCGAAATCAACATTCCGCCGAGCCAGATCAAGGTCACAAAAGGTTTCCACCATAACCGCACCTGCCACCGCTTGTCCGCGCGACTATCGTCGGCTTCGCTGGCTCCATCCGTTGGCGCAGAGATAACCACATAAAGCTGCCCGTCCCATTTGGTCAGCAACGCCGCCTCTGTCGTTTGTTGTTCGGGGGAAAAGAAATTGCGCGACTGCGGCTTCATTTCATCGCTATTGCCGTTGCGGCTAACTACAAATAGGCCTTCCATCGCGACCCAATTGTCGCCCACAACTGGCCCTATTTCTTCCAGCTTTACGGTCCAGCCAGCGACCTTTTCGCTGTCGCCAACTTTCATCGCGGCCAATCGTTCGGAGGAATAGCCGGACTCGCTCGCCATACCGGCGACCATCACGGCCAGCCCAAAATGTGCGATCATCATACCCCACAAGGTCAGCGGTGTTCGCGACAGTTTGCGTCCCAAAAGCGGCAGGAATGATGCTATCGCCAGCGCGGCGGCAAGGCCCATGGACAGTAAAACAAAGAAACCGGCGGACGGGTTCACGACATAGGCAATCACGGTCGCTGCAACGCCCGCGACAATCGGCGCAACCATATAACGGCTCACCCGGCCAGCTTCATCACGCCGCCAACGCAGCATTGGCCCAAAAATAAGCAGCAGCATCAGCAGGATCGCAATTGGAACGGTTGCTTTGTTGAAATAGGGCGGGCCAACGGAAACCTTATCCCCCATCGCCTCTGCCAATAATGGATATAGCGTCCCGATCAGCACCACGCCCAATATCGTGCTGAGCAAGATGTTATTACCGACAATCGCACCTTCTCGGCTGACTAAGCGGAATGTCTTGCCCTGCGTTACGGTACCGATACGCAGAGCGAATAGCAGAAACGCTCCGCCCACATATAATAACAGCAGCGCAAGGATGAATGCCCCGCGTTCAGGGTCCACGGCAAACGCATGAACGCTGGTCAATATACCAGAACGCACGAGGAAAGTGCCCGCCATCGACATCGCAAAAGCGACCAGAGCCAACATCACCGTCCAAGCGCGCAATGCGTCACGGGTGGCCAAAACGCTAACCGAATGGAGTAAAGCGGTTGCGGCGAGCCATGGCAAAAGCGACGCATTTTCGACGGGGTCCCAAAACCACCAACCGCCCCAGCCCAGCTCATAATATGCCCAATAGCTGCCCGCTGTGATGCCTAATGTCAGGAATATCCAAGCGAGCAGAACCCATGGCCGCATCGCTCGTGCAAAAGCAGGGCCGACTTTACCAGTCAGCAACGCGCCAACCGCAAAGGAAAAGGCGACCGACAAACCGACATACCCAAAATATAGCGTTGGCGGATGAAATGCGAGGCCAATATCCTGCAGCAAAGGATTGAGCCCGGCCCCAGATTGCGGCGCAGGAGCCAACCGCTCAAATGGGTTGGAAGAAAAAAGCAAAAAGGCGAAAAAACCCAGTGCCAGCAGCGCCTGCACCATCAATGTTGCGGATAATGTCCGCGGATCAAGCCGTTTTTCGAGCAACGCAATCGCTGCGCCCGAAAAAGTCAGCACTGTGACCCATAACAGCATCGACCCCTCATGATTGCCCCATGTCCCCGCCAGTTTGAAGATCATCGGTTTATCGACATGGCTGTTATTCGCCACCAAGAGCACCGACAAATCGGTCACCGCAAAAAGATAGATCAGCGCGCCAAAGGAAATGAGGCACAAAACACCCTGCGCAATTGCTGCGGGCGTTACGACCACCGATAGCTCAGATCCCTTGCCCGTCAGAGCGGTCAAGCCGCCGATCAACTGCAGCAAAGCCATGGCAGCGGCCAGCCATAAGGCGGCAAGTCCAAGTTCAGCAATCATTGCACCAAGCTGTCTTGGCTATGCTGCGCTGCGTTCATATCAATATCGGCCAATTCTTTGGGAACGTAATTCTCGTCATGCTTCGCGAGCAAATTATCGGCAACAAACGCCCCATCATCGGCCAACCTGCCGTCCGCAACGACGCCCGACCCCTCAACAAATAAATCAGGCGTGATGCCGGTATAACGGACCGTGAGAGACGCATCCTTATCCTGCACAATGAAGCGCACAGTTATCCCGTCGGCACCGCGCTGTATCGATCCGGGCTTTACCATTCCGCCAATACGTATCGCCCGGCCAATAGCAGGCTTTTCTTTGGCCAGCGTTGTCGGTGTATAGAAAAAGGAGGCTTCCTCGCTGAGCGCCCGCGCGGCGAGCAACCCAGCGCCGATCAATGCCGCCAGGGCCAATACTGCAAGCAGCAGCCGTTGATGTTTTGGTTTCAGACCCGATTTAGCGTTCATTTTTCAAATCATCCGCCAAAGCTTCGGATTTCCGCATCGCGCTATAACTGCTGACCGATAGCCATAACAGACCTGCTACGGTCACGGCAAAGGATGCGATTATGAAAAACTGATGCGTCATATCATCCCTCCGCCAACCGGCGCATCCGCGCCTCTATCTTTAATTCGGCGAGCGCCGCCCGCATCCGCATCAACACCACCGCGCCAAACAATAAGCTAAATCCCACAACAGCGGCAAATAACGGCCATAGATAAGCCGAATCGATGCTCGATCCGCCAAGCGTGATACTCGCCTTTTGATGTTGGCTTTCCCACCAGACTACGGACCGGTTGATGATAGGAATGTTGACCGCGCCAATAATTCCAAACACCGCTGCTACCCGGCTAACATTGCCCTTTTCGCTGCTCGCATTGGCCAGCGCAATATATCCCAGATACAAAAAGAATAAAATGAGCATAGACGTCAAACGCCCATCCCACACCCACCATGTCCCCCAAGTAGGCCGCCCCCAAATGGAGCCAGTCAGTAAGCATATCGCCGCAAAAACCGCACCGGGCATGGCAACGGCGCGCGCCGCAACACCGGCCAAAGGATGCCGCCAAACCAATTGTACGATGCTCGCAATGGCTATACCGGTCCATCCCGCCATACCGAGCCAGGCGGCGGGCACATGAACGAACATGATCTTTACCGTATCGCCCATCAACCTTTCGGTAGGCGTGCCGAATAATCCCCATGCGCAGGCCGCAATCGTCAGCAACAATCCCGGCCAGAAAAGCGCCGGGGTCAACGGCTTTGCGATGCGCAAAAAGCGGGCGGGATTGGCGAAACGATGCATAACGGATTTTGGTTAGGCGTTTGCGGCGCGCGCTTCAATGGCGAAATTGAAAAGCGGCGTTGCACTTTGGATCAAGCCAGCTCAGCCGCGCCCAATCAAACGCTGCGCCATGCGGTCAGCAACAATGGCAGCAGGCAATTTATCAGCCTTGCTTTCATCCCATATCGCGGTCAGCCGCTGCGGTATGATATCGATCCGGTCATGCACATCTTGCGCCGTTGCATTGCCAAGATATTCCAAACCAACATTGATGATACCGCCTGCATTTATCACATAATCAGGCGCATAGATAATGCCTCGGTCAAACAATCGCTGCGCATCACCGGCGGTCGCCATCTGATTATTCGCGCCGCCAGCCACTATGCTGACGTTTAGAGCATCAATGCTATCCCGGTTTAGCACAGCTCCGAGGGCATTGGGGCTGAATATATCCGCTTTCAACGTCATAATGGTATTTAGATCGGCCAGTTGAGCGCCGGTTTCATCGGCCAATGCCTGCGCCTTGGCTGCATCAATATCTGCGATAGTCAGCTTCGCACCATCGGCAGCAAGCAGCCGCGCGACCCCGCCGCCGACGCTACCAATTCCCTGCACTGCGACATGGATGCCCGCCATCGTATTTGCACCCAGCCGGTAGCGTGCAGCCGCCTTTATCCCCAGATAAACGCCGCGCGCAGTAAAGGGTCCGGGGTCCCCGCCGGCGGCCGCGCTATCGGCGACGGGAAGACCCGCGACATGGCGGGTTTCGGCCGATATTTCGACCATGTCGGCATCACTCATCCCCACATCTTCTGCGGTCACATATCGGCCGCCGAGCGATTCAATAGCGCGGCCAAAGGCGTGCAGCATTTCAGGGGTTTTGCGCCGGTGCGCTGGCGCCAGAACAACGCCCTTACCACCGCCAAGCGGCAGGCCCGCCATCGCATTTTTGTAACTCATCCCGCGTGACAGCCGCAGCGCATCGGTGATGGCCGCGCCGCTATCCGCATAATGCCAAAAACGCGTCCCACCCGCCGCTGGCCCCAAATGGGTAGAATGCACCGCAATCACCGCGCGCAGACCGCTATCCGGGTCATCGAACATATGCACCGATTCATGGGCATCAAAATCGGGCAAATCCCAGATAGCAGTCATGTCTTTAGCGGCCTTGTGAGGAGTTGGTGAGAACGGTTGGTGGGCGATGGAACGTAATTACGATGCGCGGTAATAATATTACAACTACGGTTTGTCAAAAGCAGAGGCAAACCGTAAGAATTAGACGAAGTTAACCGCTCGAAAGGCACAAAACTCTGCCATTTCAGTGGCTGTTTGCATTGCTACAAAAAAAGGTCCGTTAGGATAGAAATGTCTGTGGGCGTAAGATTGGAAGATAGTAAATCCAAATGGTAGCAACGTTGGGGGGAGCGGAATGTCTTCAATTGAGCGGGACGAGGAATTTCTAGACGTTAATTCATAGTCAGGCTATTTGTTGGACTATCATGAACATTCGTCACGTTCTTACAATTTTCCTATGGAGCTTCCTGATCGGAGCGCCTGCGCAGCCTGACTATAAAGCAGCGGCACTAGAGCTGGACGCCTCGATCGAACGATCTTACGCCTATCTCGATAAGCTGCCCGGTGGAGTAATACCAAAATCCACTATCCTCGATGCCAAACGCGACGCTGTGATGGATGAAGATACCCTTTTACGATACGCAGAAGATCGGATGGCGTCGCTCGCTGACCATCATGCCATTACGGGCAGCTCGTTTGATAATAGTTGGGCAGTGATTCCTACTTATTCAGATTTATGGGTCGTGGCGCGCGGCAACGATTTTATCGTTGATGCTGTTCGTCAAGGCAGTCCGGCCTCCAAGGCAGGTATCGACGCCGGGGCTATACTGATCGCCGTTAATGGCGAACCCATAGATGCTGCCGTGAGAGGATTTTGGGCCGAGCTTGGCCTTCCCTTGACGGCACAGAGGGCTGCTTATGCGGCACAGGTGCTTGTTGCAGGCCGACGCGACAGGAACCGTATTTTTACCGTGAAGGATCAAGCTGGTGTGACAAAAACATTCAGCCTGCCGTCGCTCTACACCTTGAATGAGGAAAAGGTGCTCGTGTCCGTTGAGACAGCAGAACGACGAACCATAATCAGGATCAACAATAGCCTCGGCGATACGTCTACTATTGCCGCCTTTGACGCGGCGATGGCGCAAGTTCCAGCTGAGAATAAGTTGATTATCGACCTCCGTGACACACCTTCCGGCGGTAACACTACGGTCGCCCGCGCAATTATGGGTTGGTTCGTCGACAAGCCGACGGGTTATCAGGTGCACAGCAGGCCCGAAGAAGAGCGTGAAAGCGGAATAGCTAGGCAATGGATCGAGCAAGTTCTTCCGCGCCAAGGCAAACATCGATCCGCTTCGCCTACCATATTGGTTGGTCGTTGGACAGGCAGCATGGGTGAAGGCTTGGCAATCGGCTTCGCTTCCTTTGGAGCCGATATCCAAGGTACTCGAATGGCTGAACTCAATGGCTCCGTTGAAGACATTCTGCTTGGGAATACCAATTTGTCGATCAAGCTCCCGACCGAGCGGTTGATGACGACGGGTTATCTTCCACGTGAGCAATTTGTGCCAACCACGACGCGTTAATAGCGTCCACTTTTGGAAAATAGAAAGTTGGCTGTGAACGGCCGAAATATTGTCGACCATAGCTACACAATCAGTATGCGACACATCCGCAACGAATTGCACCCATCTCCATCGCCTTGGTCATCCTAAGGCAGCGGCAGGCTGATCTGTGAGTTGGGAAAGTGGGGCGACCGACGGGACTCGAACCCGCAACTTCCGGCATCACAAGCCGGTGCTCTAACCATTGAACTACGATCGCCATAGCGCCATTTGGGCTGGCGCGACCCTTAAGATAATATATCGTCAAAGGTCAAGCGTTATGGCGGCCGCAGATTAATTCTGCAGCTGCCATGCTATAACCCGTGAGCGAGCCGGTTTATTTTTTAAGGCTAAGCCCGCCGAAACGTTTGTTAAACTGAGCGACACGGCCGCCGGCATCCATCAAGCGCTGATTGCCGCCTGTCCATGCGGGGTGCGAAGTAGGGTCGATATCAAGCGTGAGCGTATCGCCTTCTTTGCCCCAGGTTGAGCGGGTTTCATATACGGTGCCATCTGTCATTTGCACCTTGATCATGTGATAATCGGGATGAATATCGGCTTTCATAATATTGCTCCAATGGCGAAACTGGTTTCCGACCAGAATCTATAGGGAATTAAAGAAGCGCCGCCATTAACGGCGGCGCGGTAAAATAGCAAGCCTTGCTTTGACTGCTGCAGTTATGCGGATGGCGGATCGGCGATCATGGCCATAAATTCGGCCTGACAGCTGACAATATCACCCACCATCGCTCGCCCGGAAAACCGGCAAGCGCGGGTACTTTTCTTCGTAAATTCAACATCAAGATGCAGAAGACAGCCAGGTTCCACCGGTGCGCGAAATTTCGCATTATCAATCGACATGAAATAAACCAGCTTGCCTGAACCAGCGAGGCCTAAGCTTTCCATGGCCAAAACCCCCGCCGCCTGCGCCAGCGCCTCGATCTGAAGCACGCCGGGCATAATCGGACGGCCCGGGAAATGACCTTGAAAAAAGCCCTCATTCATCGTGACGGCTTTCACAGCGCGGATGCGTTCATCCAGTATCAATTCTTCAACCCGGTCTACCAGCAACAACGGGTAGCGATGCGGCAGGACCGCCATGACGCGCGTTACGTCATAATTGCTGAAATCGCGCCCTTCGCCGCTGCTGGTATCCCCCGAAACCATTGCGATTAACGGCTTTGCGGTTGAGCGCCAGATTGCTGCGCTTGAGCGGCTTGAATCAAAGCGCGTTGCTGTGCCTGAACCAGCGAACCGGGTTGATAATCAGCTGGCGGAACAATCTGCGCGGATGGCACCGATACATTCAATTCATCCACCACGGCCTGAGTAATATCGGACGTTCCGTTACGGGCGATGATCGAGTCAGGTTTCAACAGCAAATCGACATTCTTCTTTTCCATCGCGGCTTTCACTGCGTCGTCCAGCTTAACGGTAATTTGGTCTTCAACATAAGCGACCGCAAGGTCAATTTGCTGCGACAGCTGGTTAATTTCCTGTTGCGCTGCAGCCTGCTTTTTTTGGAAAGCTTCGGCAGATGGCCGGACAGACGCCTCGGTTGCATTCGGCTTTTTCGCTTCTGCTTCATAGGCGACGGCCAAAGCCTGTAATTCGGCTTGCAACACTTTTTGACGGCTATCGCGCGCGTCGATCTGGGCCTTATAGGTGACCTGTATCTGGCTCAATGCCGTTTTATAAGCATTGGTCAACGCGATCGCACGAGGCAAGCTTGCAACAGCAACGCCCTTTTTTGACTGGGCGGTTGCCGCAGGGACAGTGGCAGTGACAGCAACGGTTGAGATAGCGGCCAACATGGCGGCTTTGATAAGCATTTTCATTAGAATTGAGTTCCTACGTTAAAAGTAATTAATTTGGTATCGTCACCGGGCTCTTTTAGGAGCGCGCGGGCAATATCAATGCGGAATGGGCCGAATGGAGAGCGCCAGTTGACGCCAAAGCCAACTGACAAACGGGGGCTGACACTGTCGCCCAAGAATCGTTCAGTGAAACGAAGCACCGGAGTGCGAGTGCCGTTAAGCGAGTCGGTTGACGTGCCCAAAGTACCGTCTGCGGCCACGGTATAAAAAAGCGGCAAACCGCCGACAATAGCTGGGGTGGTGTCAGTTGCAGGCGTCTCGACGCTAAGCTGCGGCACATTGATGTTCAGCCGCGGGGCCGCAACATTGAATACGGCGCCTGCGTCAACGAAAATAGAAGGACGAAGACCAAGCTCTTTCGCGCCGCTGCCCAGCGGGATTTCAAGCTCCGCTCGGGTGAGGTAATAGGCCCGGCCGCCAATGGCATCGTCCTGAATTCGATCCCGGTTTTCATTCAGTTGATTGGTCACAACTGTGCCATCGACTGTCGGCGTGCGAAAAGTTAAACGCTGCACGCGCGGTCCAACGCCCCGGATGTCAAAGCCGCGAATTTGCGGTTCACCGAGGAAAAACCGGTCAGTCAACCGCACATCGTCAATGCCGTCCGCCTCTGATCCCCGATTTTGCAGCGGGTGGATATAACCGCCCTCTGCCGACAGCGAGAAGATAAAACCACTGTCGGTTAGGCGCCAATATTTATCGGCATTGAGGACGCTTCGGATATAGCGCACGTTGCCGCCTAAGCCGGCAAAATCTTGCGTGATACTGACGCTATGCCCTCTGGTAGGGCGGATACGGCTGTCACGGGTATCATAAAGCAATGTGTAACCCAGTGACGAGGTCGTCCGCTTCCCAATAGCATCGCACAAAAATAACGAATTGCATTCAGGCCCATTGCCTTGGTCGGAGAAAAACAGGCTTTCATCCAAAGTGACATCTTCAAAATTCAGACCATAACGCGCCTGAAAATATAGAAATTCATTCACGGGAACGCCCGTGCGCAATTGGAAACCCGTACTGGTTTGCTTATAAGTTGTGTTTCGTTGGTTATTCACAAAGTTAAAGCTGTTAACATCGCGGCGGAAAATATCGCCGGACAATGCGATTGAGCGGTCGAACAAATAGGGTTCGGTAAATCCAATTTCCGCAGATTTGGAGAAACGAGAGTAAGAAACACTGGCACGAACCTGCTGCCCCTTACCGCGAAAGTTATTTTGCCGGATCGAACCTTGGAAGATGAAATTTTCGAGACTGGAAAAACCAGCCGACAGCGATAGCTCGCCATTGGGACGTTCTTCGACATTGGTGGTCAGGATAATACGGTCTGGGCCACTACCCTGCGATTGTTCGACCTCCAAATCTTCCTGAAAATAACCAAGAGATTTAATCCGGTCCGACGAACGACGCACTTGGAAACTGTTAAAAGCATCGCCTTCGTTCAATCGAAATTCGCGTCGGATCACCTTATCTTGCGTCAGCGTGTTTCCATTAATATCGACCCGCTCCACAAATACCCGCGGCGTTTCCGCCACTTCAAAAGTGATGTTCATTGTCAGCGAATCGCGGTCGGGAACGAAGCGTGGATTTACATCCGCAAAAGCATATCCAAACAGGCCAGCGGTTTCGGACAGGCTTTCGACAGTATCTTCGACTTGTTTGGCATCATACCAATCACCCTTTTTCATTCTCAACCGAGATTGAAGGGCCTCCGACTTAAAATCGCGTATCTGGCTATCGACTGTCACGTCGCCAAATTTATATCTTTTGCCTTCCTCCACCACATAAGTGATGATGAAATCTTCCTTGTTAGGCGTGAGTTCAGCGACCGCCGAAACTACGCGGAAATCAGCATAGCCTTGGGTAAGATAAAATTGACGTAATTTTTGCTGGTCGAAAGCGAGCCGGTCCGGGTCATAGCTTGTGCCGGAGCTGAAAAACCGGAAAAACCGCGATTGCTTTGTCAGCATCTCACTGCGCAACTGACTATCGGAAAATTCGGTGTTTCCAATGATGTTAATCTGCCGAACTTTTGATTTTTGGCCTTCGGTAATTTCAAAAACAACATCAACGCGGTTCTGATCCAATTGCACCAATTTCGGTTCTACCGACGCCGCAAACCGGCCCTGCCGTTTATACAGCTCGACGATACGAGCTACATCGGCGCGGACCTTTGCGCGCGAAAATATCTGGCGCGGGGCAAGCTTGATTTCAGGACCGATCTTATCGTCCTTGATCCGCTTATTACCCTCCAAAACGATCCGGTTGACCACCGGATTTTCTCTCACTTGGATCGTGACCGCACCATTGTCATTTCGGATACTGACATCCGCGAACAAATCGGTTTCATACAAATCTTTCAAGGCTTGGTCTGCGCTTGCCTGAGACCAAGCTTGTCCTGGGCGTAACCGGACATAAGAGCGAACCGTATCCCCCTCCAAACGCTGTGTCCCGACAACCGATATCGATTGAATCGTGTCGCCCTGCGGCGCGGATGCGCGAGGAGATGCCGCTTCTTGTGCCGACGCGGGAGAAGCGGAGACACCGATTAAAGCGGTTGATGCCAATAAGGATAGCGTTAGCGAATTTCGTTTCATTTTTATCCTATCTTCTTATCCGGCCCCCACCGGTTGGTGCGAATTGGCATTTTTGCCATTTTCGCCCGAATATATTTCGCAACCCCCTGCCCGATCAGGCCGCCGCAATCAAGCAATCAATGTCCCATCAGCCAGCAAACAGACCGAAAGATACCAAGTCGTTGAAGGTAACCACCAACATAAATCCTACCAGCATTACAAAGCCTGCCCGAAACGCCCATTCCTGCACCATCGGAGTTGCGGGCTTTCTGCGCACCGCCTCAACCGCATAGAGCAACAAATGCCCGCCATCGAGCATGGGAATTGGCAGGAGGTTCATGAACCCCAAGTTAATCGAGATCATTGCCGCCAGCCAAATAAAGGCGGCAACCCCCAGAACAAAATGCTCGCCTGCAACTTTTGCGATTTTTGCTGGCCCGCCCAATTCTTTGACGGAACGCTTTCCGGTAATGATTTGACCTAATGTAGTGAGCGTCAAGCGCACGATATTGGCGGTTTCCTTGGTCGCGATCCATGGAGCAGCAAGGAAGCTGACGCTGCGAATTTCGGTCTCAGTTGATTGCAACCCTAACAGACCGCGGCGATACTCATTTCCGAACCGGTCTTTTTCCACCAGCTCGTCCAAAACCACTTGTTTTTCGCTAACCGTGCTGCCGCGTTTGATTCGCAATGTAACAGGCTCATTGGCGAAGATCGAAAGCTCGGTTGCCAAATCTTGAAAACTTTCCACGTCTCGGCCGTTTATGCTCAATATCCGGTCACCGACCTGAATTCCTGCTCGCTCAGCTGCGCTGCCTTCTTGAACGATGGAGGCTACTGGCGGGCTTACAACCTGACCATAGGCAATGAGGAATCCTGTCAGGAGCAGGATGGCAAAAAGGAAGTTGATCGCGGGACCGGCAAAAACGATCAGCGCCCGTTTCCACAATGCTTTCGATTGAAATGTCTGATTGCGTTCCACCTCCGACAGCTTCAACCACTCCTCGCCCGGCTGGCTCGCTGGATTCATATCGCCGGCAAATTGCACATATCCACCCAACGGCAAGGCACCAATGCGCCATAATGTGCCGCGTTTGTCGGTGCGGCCCCAAAGCTGCGGCCCAAAACCGATGGAAAATTTCTCAGCTTTAACCCCAAACCAACGGCCGACCCAATAATGGCCCAATTCATGGATGACCACCAATGTGCCGATCAGGATGATAAATGCAAACAGGGTTACAGCAATATTCGGACTTTCAAGCACCATTCACCATTTCCTCAATCATCCGCGCGGTATAGCGCCGTGCTTCTGCATCGATACTGAACAGATCGTCCAGCGTCGATGGTATTGGCGGGCAATAGCCGGTCAGCGCCGCTTCGCCAAGCTGCGCTATTTGTAAAAAACCGATCCGCCCCGATAGAAAAGCGGCGACCGCGACCTCATTGGCCGCATTCAATATCGCAGGCTGCGCGCCGCCCGCGCTGATCGCACCGCGCGCGAGTGCAAGTGCAGGAAAGCGCTCAATATCAGGTGCTTCAAAGCTTAAATTGCCAATTGATGCCAAATCCAACGGTTGGCAATTGGTCGCCAATCGCCCGGGCCATGCCAGCGCGCTGGCGATGGGGATGCGCATATCGGGCGATCCCAACTGCGCCAATGTGGAACAATCATTATATTCGACCATCGAATGGATCACCGATTGCGGATGGACCAATATGTCAATCTTATCGAGGCCAATGGGAAATAAATGATGTGCCTCAATCAGTTCGAGCCCTTTATTCATCATCGTTGCGCTGTCGACGCTGATCTTTGCCCCCATGTCCCAATTGGGGTGCGCGACCGCCTGTGCAGGCGTTACGCCGCGCATTTGTTCCCATGTAAAACTGCGGAATGGGCCTCCACTGGCTGTGAGTGTAATTTTACGGACTTGATCTAAGCTAGCACCTCCAAGGCATTGAAAGATAGCATTATGCTCGCTATCAACCGGCAATAATGTCGCGCCGCTTCGCGCTACGGCGGCCATCATCATGGCGCCCGCCGACACCAATGATTCCTTATTGGCCAGCGCAACCGTCTTTCCGCCTTCAATTGCTGCCAATGTAGGTTTTAATCCTGCCGTCCCTACAATCGCGGCCATTGTCCAATCGGCACCGCGCCGGGCGGCATCGTCTAACGCGTCGGCCCCCGCCGCCGCCTCTATCCCGGTTCCGGCCAAAGCTGCCTTTAATTGCGGATAAACAATTTCGTCCGCCACCACGGCGATTTCGGCTTCAAATTCGATAGCCAGCCGTGCAAGGTCGGCCGCATTGCCATTGGCGGTCAAGGCCACAACCTTATAGGCTTGCCGGTTGAGGCGGATCAGGTCCAATGTCGACAGGCCGACTGAACCAGTCGCGCCAAAAACCGAAACAGTGCGCATAGGGGACATATCAGGACAGCCAATTGATGACGGATAATCCGAATAATATCGCCAATAGCCCGTCGACCCTGTCAAATAATCCGCCATGCCCAGGGATTAGATTGCCGGAATCTTTTACTCCGGCCCGCCTTTTCATCCAGCTTTCAAAAAAATCACCTGCTTGAGCGGTTACAGCAATGGCCAGTCCGGTTAACGGTACAAATGTCCAAAAAGTCGACGCCATGGGATTACCAACAAAACCTTCGAATAATCCAAAGGCATAGAGCATATAAATCGCAGTGACCACGGATGCGCCGATAAAACCGCCAAACAAGCCAGCCCATGTTTTGCTGGGGCTAATTTTTGGCGCAATTTTAGGGCCGCCAATCGCCCGGCCAGCAAAATAGGCTCCCACATCCACGGCGATAACAGCACCCAAAACGGCGAAGATAAAATAAGGGTCGCCGTCCGCAGATGTCCGGATCGAAATAAGCTGCCATATCGCGGTCCCGATATATATCAAGCCGCCCAGCATCCAAGCCGCCCTGCCCAGCAAATTGTTGCTGATCTTGCGCACGAGGCCCCAGAATTCATAAATCAAACCGGCGCCGATAATGGTGACGAAGACAGTGAATAAAACTCCGCCAGTGACGATCACGGTCCCTGCGACAATCAGCATCGTAATAGCCGATAGAGTTCTTACTTTCAGGTCCGACTTCGGCTTAACAATGTTGCTCATCGGCCACCATAGCGCCGTTCGCGGCCCGCAAATTCATTCAGCGCTCGTGTAAATTCCTGAACGTCAAAATCCGGCCAAAGCGTGTCAGTGAACCAGAATTCAGCATAAGCCGCTTGCCACAACATGAAATTTGAAAGTCGCTGTTCACCCGATGTCCGGATTACTAGGTCGAGCGGCGGCAAGCCTGCTGTATATAATTCCGCTTCGATGGTTTGAGTGTTGATCTCACCCTTGGCAGCTGCTGCCCGGGCCGCCTGCACCAATTCCGCCTGACCGCCATAATTCAGCGCCACCGCCAAAGTGGGGCCATTACCGCCCGCTGTTTTCGCCAAAGCGGATTCGAGTAGATCAACGATATCCGGGGAAAAGGCCTTATAATCGCCCAATATTTTTAACTTTACACCGTTGGCGACAAATTCGTCCAAATCGCTTCGGATATAATTGCGGAGCAAGCCCATCAGGTCGCTCACTTCTTCTTCGGGCCGTTTCCAATTTTCCGACGAAAAAGCATATAGCGATAACGCCTCAAGCCCTAGGTCGCCCGCAGCCCGGACGATTTTGCGCACCGCTTCTACCCCGCGTTTATGTCCCATTGCACGCGGCAGCATCCGTTTCTTCGCCCAGCGGCCATTGCCGTCCATGATGATGGCAACATGACGCGGTCGGTTACCCTGCCCCGGTTCGACCGGTATATTGGTGTTAAGGGCCGGGGCCGTGGTCACTGGGTTAAAATTTCTTTCTCTTTGGCTTCGGCGGCATCGTCAATCGTCTTTACCGTCTCATCAGTCAGCTTCTGAACTTCGGTTTCGAGCCGTTTGCGGTCATCTTCACCAATTTCTTTTTTATTCTCATCTGCCTTTATCATGTCCATTCCATCGCGGCGAACATTGCGCACGGCCACACGCGCTTTTTCTGCATATTGACTGACCAATTTCGCCAGATCCTTGCGCCGTTCCTCGGTCAAATCGGGGATGGGCAGGCGCAACATCTGTCCATCGGAAATGGGGTTCAGACCGAGGCCAGCGTTGCGGATCGCTTTTTCCACTGGCGTCACGTTGGATTTATCCCATACCTGAACCGACAACATCCGCGGTTCTGGTGCGCTGACCGTGGCTACTTGGTTCAAAGGCATATTGGAGCCATAGACCTCAACGACGACAGGATCGAGCAGCGTCACATTGGCCCGCCCTGTGCGCAGGCTGCTCAAATCGCCCTTAAAGGCTTCTATCGCGCCATTCATCCGGCGTTCCAGATCGGCCTTGTCATATTGTGCCATGTTTAACTCTCCCTGTAATCTTCAAGATCGCGGCATATGCAGCGATCAACCTTGATTGGAAACCGTTGTCGAAATCCCGCCGCCGCTCAATATTTGGGCCAAATTACCCTGCTCGCGGATACTGAATACGACGATGGGTATATCATTGTCACGGCATAGCGCCACCGCGCTTGCATCCATGACCTTCAAATTATCCTGCAGCACCTTGTCAAAGGACAGCGTGTCATACCGAATAGCGCCCACATCCTGTTTGGGATCAGCATTATAGACGCCATCGACACTGGTGCCTTTCAACAATGCATCGCAGTTCATTTCGGCCGCACGCAACGCTGCGCCGCTATCGGTCGTGAAATACGGAGCGCCAACACCAGCCGCAAAAATCACGATACGGCCTTTTTCCAAATGACGCGCTGCGCGGCGGCGGATGACGGGTTCGCACACCTTGTCCATCTCTATCGCCGATTGCACTCGTGTCGGCACGCCCAGCTGCTCAAGCGCATTTTGCATGGCCAGCGCGTTCATAATCGTCGCCAGCATTCCCATATAGTCGGCCTGCGCGCGGTCCATGCCCTTGGCCGCGCCCGCCATTCCGCGAAATATATTGCCGCCGCCAATCACCAAACAGATTTCCAGGCCGGTATCCTTCGCCGCCTTCACCTCTTCGGCCATACGGGCGACGGTATCAGGGTCGATGCCAAAGGCTTGATCGCCCATCAACGCTTCACCGGATAGCTTCAAGAGAATGCGTTTATAGTCCGGCTTGCTCATAGAGAGGATGATCCTTGTGTGTCAGATATGATAATGGCGCACAGCTATAGGAGCCATGCGCCATATCGCCAAGAGGGTAGCGGCAAATTTTATGCCGCCATCCCGTATTGATTAACCGCCGACCGCCGCAGCAACTTCAGCAGCAAAATCGCCAACTTCTTTTTCAATGCCTTCGCCCAATTGAAAACGGACATAATCCTTCAGGACGATTGGCTTTCCGGCTTCTTTCCCGGCATTGGCAACGACTTGTTCGATGGTCAGTTTATTGTCCATCACGAACATTTGCGACAACAGAGCATTTTCTTTGGCAAATTTCTTCATCGCGCCTTCAACCATTTTTTCAACGATATCAGCAGGCTTACCAGATTCGGCCGCTTTTTCGCGGGCAATGCCAGCTTCGCGTTCCATTGTTTCTGGATCAAGGCCAGACGCATCCAACGCCAAGGGGAATGCGGCGGCAATATGCATTGCCAATTGTTTGCCCAACGCATCGAGGACGTCTTCGCCAGCTTCGCTTTCCAATGCCACAAGAACGCCGATACCGCCCATGTTAGGAGCAGCAACGTTATGGACATAAGATACAACACGGCCCGCATCGACCGACAAGGATTTCGCGCGGCGGATAACCTGATTTTCGCCGATAGTTGCAATGTTGCTGGTCAGCTTTTCCTGAACGGTGCCGCCGTCGGGATATGCGGCAGCCAAAATTGGCTCAACCTCATCACCACCAAGCCCAAGCGCAATTTCAGTCACATTCTTAACAAAGCTTTGGAACTGTTCGTTCTTGGCTACGAAATCTGTTTGGCTGTTGACTTCAACGGCGGTTCCTTTGGTACCTGCAACAACGACGCCAACCAAACCTTCTGCAGCGGTGCGGCTTGATTTTTTGGCGGCAGTGGCGAGGCCTTTGGAACGCAGCAAATCGACAGCCGCTTCAATATCACCATTGGTTTCGGTCAACGCTTTTTTGGCGTCCATCATACCTGCGCCTGAACGGTCACGCAGTTCTTTTACAGCAGCAGCAGTAATTGCCATAACTTATATCCTTTTGTGCTTATGCGGCCTGGGCGCTTTTTACAGCTACGGGGCCGGGTTTCCCCTGCCCCGCGCCCTAACCGCCAAAAATTTCAATTATGCGTCAGGTTAAGACGCAAACAGCTTAGGCAGCTTCGCCTTCACCAGCCGCCGCTTCGGTTAGCACCGCCTCGGCTTCGGGTTCAACTTCTGCGCCGAGGTCAACACCGGCATCGACTTTCGCCTTTACATTGCCCTTTGACGCCGCTTCGGCAATCGCTTCGCAATAAAGACGAATGGCGCGGGCCGCGTCATCATTTGCTGGCACAGGGAAAGCGATACCGCTTGGATCAACGTTCGAATCGAGAATCGCGATGACAGGGATGCCCAATACATTGGCTTCCTTGATAGCGAGCTCTTCTTTATTCGCATCGATTACGAACATAACGTCAGGAATGCCGCCCATATCGCGGATACCGCCCAGCGACAATTCCAGCTTGTCGCGTTCGCGGGTCATCTGCAAAAGCTCTTTCTTGGTAAAACCAGTGGCGTCCCCGCTCAGCTGCTCTTCCAATGTTTTCAGCTTTTTGATCGAATTGGAAATGGTTTGCCAGTTTGTCAGCATCCCGCCCAGCCAGCGGTGATTCACAAAATGCTGTCCTGACGCGCGGGCGGCATCAGCAATCGGGCCTTGCGCCTGACGCTTTGTGCCAACGAACAATACTTTTCCACCCGAAGCCGCAACTTGCGACACAAAGTCGAGTGCCCGTGCAAAGAGAGGAACGGTCTGCGACAGGTCGAGAATGTGGATACCGTTGCGTGCGCCAAAAATATATGGCTTCATACGTGGGTTCCAACGGTGAGTTTGGTGGCCGAAATGCGATCCGGCTTCGAGCAATTGCTGCATGGTAACGACAGGTGCCGCCATGGTATTTTATCCTTTCCGGTTTATCCTCTGGGAAGCGTGAACGTCGCCCCGGCCGTAAGGCCAGGTTTCAGCACCGGTATATGTGCTTCCCATGTGGTTTGGAGCGGGCCGCTTAGCGGGAACAAATTCTAAGGTCAACCATTATCCTGCTGTGCCTGTGGACAAACAAGTGGATAAATTTGTGCATATTCCGCTTGACTATATGGAACAAATAGTGAACATCAGGTTATCAGTTGTTCAGCAAATAGAAAGCTACCCCCTCATAAACGGCTGTTATGGGGGAATTCGTAAGGATTATTTCGATGACCATAATTGCCTCCGCTCTATTTTTCTTAGCTTTGGCCGCTTCGATTTTTGTCATAGTCGGCAGCGCGACCGCAAATATGCCGCGCATTTTAGAAATTATTGAAAATCGCGGTGCAAACGAATTGCCGGAGCGTTCTATAACTATAGGACAATTGCGCACTAGCGCGAAAACGGTTGCTGGTGGAATACAGCGTGCACGCCCTGCCTCTATTCCGACATCGCGCTGGTTGCCAGCGACACCTACGGCGCAATCGAGAACCGCTTTTGGCGCACAATCTAACCGGATTGCAGCTTGATATCGTTGGGGCACCACCCGGGCTTTATAAGAGCGGATATTTAGGGCGACCGGACAGCTGGTTACTCATCCACTGTAATCATAAAAAAGCCGCCCCGAATATCGAGGCGGCTTTTGATTTGTTTTATCAGTAAAGAAGCGGAGATTATGCTCCGCTAGCTATTAGTTCACAGCATCTTTCAAAGCTTTACCCGCTTTAAACTTAGGCTGCTTCGAAGCTTTAATCGTCATCGGCTCGCCAGTGCGTGGGTTGCGGCCAGTCGACGCTTTACGGTGAGCAACGGAAAATGTGCCAAAACCAACAAGACGAACATCGCCACCTTTTTTCAACGCACCGGTTACTGCGTCAAATGTTGCTTCAACAGCCTTGGCTGCATCCGCTTTGGTCAGGCCGCTTGCATCAGCGACGGCGTTTACGAGATCTTGCTTGTTCATGTTGGGAACCCCCTCAAAAAATTGTTATCTATAATGAATCGCGGCTAGGCCGTGCCGAGATAATGGCCAGAAATCAGCCGCTGTCAAAGGAAAATCCGCAAAAAACCGCCTATTTCTGGGGAAAAACAAGAATTTCGTCCCATTTCAGCGCCGACTCACGGATATTTGCTCCTTTAATGAGTAACAGCGCCGCCTGTTTCGCTCTTGTGCCCCGGTGGCAATAACGCCGCAAGCTCATCGGCTTCGGTCCATTCCACCGGACTTAATGGCTCCGTCAGCGCGCGGTTTAGCACCTGATCAACATGGCTTACGGGAATGATTTCCAATCCCTGCTTCACATTTTCAGGAATTTCGATCAAATCCTTTTCATTTTCTTGCGGGATCAAAACCGTCTTGATACCGCCGCGAAGCGCCGCAAGGAGCTTTTCCTTGAGCCCGCCAATAGGCAGCACCCGTCCCCGTAACGTCACTTCTCCGGTCATCGCGACCTCTCGGTTCACCGCTATTCCGGTCAGCGTCGATACGATCGCCGTCACCATACCAATACCAGCGGATGGACCATCCTTTGGAACGGCGCCTTCGGGCAAGTGAATATGCACATCCTTGCGCGCAAACAGGCTAGGCTTAATGCCATAGCTTGGCGCGCGGGCTTTTACATAGGATAAAGCGGCCTGAATGGACTCGCTCATCACTTCGCCCAATTTACCTGTCGTTTTAATCTGTCCCTTGCCAGGAACCGTGACGGCCTCAATCGTCAGCAATTCACCGCCGACTTCCGTCCACGCAAGTCCAGTCACCGCGCCAATTTGATGTTCTTCTTCGCCGATACCATGACGAAATTTACGGACGCCTGAAAAATCCGCCAAATTATCGGGGGTGATCGCAATCGAATCTGCCTTACCTTCCAATATTTTGCGAAGCGATTTGCGCGCAATTTTCGCGATTTCTCGCTCCAATGTGCGCACGCCCGCCTCGCGTGTGTAATAGCGGATCAAATCGCGCAAGGCGTCGTCGCTAAACGAAAATTCTTCTGGTTTCAGGCCGTGGGCCTCAATCTGCTTTTGTAGCAAATGGCGCTTGGCAATTTGCAGCTTTTCATCCTCTGTATATCCTTCCAGGCGGATAATCTCCATCCGGTCGAGCAGAGCCTGCGGCAAATTCATGCTATTTGCCGTGGTGACGAACATAATGTCCGACAAGTCCAAATCGATTTCCAGATAATGGTCGTTAAATTTGTTATTCTGTTCCGGATCAAGCACTTCGAGCAGCGCCGACGCCGGGTCACCGCGAAAATCCTGACCAATTTTGTCAATTTCATCCAGTAGGATCAGCGGGTTCATGGTCCCGGCTTTTTTCAAATTGGTCGCAATCTTGCCTGGCATAGACCCAATGTAGGTCCGGCGATGACCGCGAATTTCCGCTTCATCCCGCATACCGCCAAGCGATTGACGGATAAATTCGCGGCCGCAAGCCTTCGCGATTGACCGGCCCAAAGAGGTTTTGCCGACGCCGGGCGGGCCGACGAGGCACAATATCGGTCCTTTCAGCTTATTGGTACGTGCCTGCACTCCCAGATATTCGACGATCCGGTCCTTCACCTTTTCCAAGGCAAAGTGATCGGCATCCAATACCTCTTGGGCTTTTGCAATATCGCGTTTCAGCTTAGATTTTTTGCCCCATGGAATGCCAAGCAGCGCGTCCAGATAATTGCGCACTACCGTTGCCTCTGCCGACATAGGCGCCATGGAACGTAGCTTTTTGAGCTCTGCCTGAGCCTTGCTTTTTGCCTCTTTGCTTAGCTTTGCCGTGTCAATCTTGGTTTGTAATTCGGCGAGTTCATCGCCGCCTTCGCCGTCATCATTGCCGAGCTCGCGCTGAATGGCTTTCATCTGTTCATTCAGATAATATTCGCGCTGGGTTTTTTCCATTTGCCGCTTCACTCGGCCGCGAATTTTTTTCTCCACCTGCAATACGCCCAACTCGCCTTCCATGAAGGCAAAGGCCATTTCCAACCGGCGCAGCGGATTATGTTCGGTGAGCAGCGACTGCTTATCAGAGACTTTCAAATTGATATTGCCCGCAACAGCGTCCGCCAGCGCGGAGGCATCATCAATTTCTGCCAATTGGACCGAAGTTTCGGCCGGCATTTTCTTGTTCAGTTTGGAATAATTCTCAAACTGTTCAACCACCGACCGCATCAGGGCGGTGGCCTCTGCACCTTCGGCTTTTTCTTCGGCGATAATCGCAACCGTCGCTTCGACATAATCATCTGCAAGCTCGGTCAGCTGTTTAAGTGCCGCGCGCTGCTTTCCCTCGACCAACACACGAACGGTGCCGTCGGGCAGCTTGAGCATCTGCATGATCGTCGCGGTGACGCCTATATCGTATAGGTCATTTTGTCCCGGATCATCCTCCGCAGGGTCCAATTGCGCGGCCAGAAAAATCTCTTTGTCGGCTGCCATAGCCTTTTCCAAAGCAACAACCGATTTATCTCGCCCAACAAACAACGGCACGATCATGCCGGGGAAAACCACGATATCGCGTAATGGCAATAAAGGAAAAGTCTGATCCATAAAAACTCCAATCGCCGCGCGGAACCAAAATCCGCCAGCATCTATTCCCCATCAATATGTGGCGATTGTCTCAGCTTTCAATGATAAAGCGGCCAAATGCCGAATTATCTTGGGGATAGGCGGTTCAAAACGGCATTTTAAAGCCAGCGGGCAATGGCAGGCCGCTGGTCATCTTGCCCATTTCTTCATTGCTGGCCAAATCAGCTTTCTCGCGCGCATCATTAAAGGCGGCAATGACAAGGTCTTCCAGCATTTGTTTATCCTGGGGTACGATCAGGCTGTCGTCGATGGACAGGCCGATAATCCGGCCCTTGGCCGATGCGCGCACTTTCACCAGCCCGCCGCCCGATTGCCCTTCCACTTCAATCTGGTCTAGCTTGTCCTGCGCTTCTTCCATCTGCTTTTGAATGCTTTGCGCTGCATCCTGTGCAGCTTTGATCATTTCTTCCATGCTTTTCATGCGGTGGCACTCCGTTTATCTTCAATTTCATTGCTATCAAGCAGCTCGGCGTCTGGGAAAGCAGCAAAGGCCGCTTTCACCAGTGGCGATTCCATGATCGCCTTTTTATTGGCATCCGCCTCCGCCTGTTCAACCTCCAATAGCGAAGGCGCAGCATCGGCGTCGGTTTTTTCCTCTAAATCCCATTTTACACCGCTCATTTTGAACAATGCCTCGCGCAGATCATTTAAGAAGTGCGGCGAAACCGGACCCGACAATTGATATACCAGCCGCGGCGGCGCATATTCCACCAAACGCATGACATCGCGCAGGGTGGATTCAAGGCTGACATAATTTTGTTGCCCCAATGCTTCGATAAGCGACGGGAAATCTGCCGGAAATTGCGGGCTTTGAGAAGATGGTGGAGCGGGCGTTTCCGCCAAAGCCTGCTCACTATTTCCTGCCGCCGTTGCGGGGCCCGAGGGGGGCTGCGACAGCGCGCCGCCTGAATTTTGTAATAATTTGGCGAGCTCACCCGGGTCGGGCATACTCGCACCATGGACAACGCGCAGCAACGCCATATCGCTTGCCGCGAGCGGGATCGCTGCTCGCGCTACCTCTTCATGTCCTTTCAGCAGCAATTGCCACAAACGGTGCAACGCTGGAAAAGAAAGTTTGTCGGCATATTCATCAATCTGCTGCCGCGTTGCTTCATCCAATGCCGCATCGGAAGGTGAGCCAATTTTAGACAGGGTCAAATGATGCACCTCGGACAATAATCCGCCAATCATCGCCAAAGGTTCAACCCCCAAACGATATTGCGCACGCGCCTCCGCAATGACCGCCTGCGCATCTCCTGCGAGCAGTAACCCAAATAACCGGCGCACCGCCCCGCGATCGGCAAGGCCCAGCATATCGCGCACTTGCTGTGCCGTGACGGTTCCATCGCCGTCCAAATCGGCATGAGCAATGGCTTGATCCAGGATCGACAGGCCATCACGGACCGAACCCTCCGCCGCTTGCGCCACAAGCGTCAACGCTTCTGTCTCCGCCTTGATACCTTCTTTATCTGCGATCTGGGCAAAATGCTCGGTCAGCAATTCGACCGTGATCCTTTTCAAATCAAACCGCTGGCAACGCGACAGCACGGTGATGGGGACTTTATTCACTTCGGTGGTTGCGAACAAAAATTTCACATGTGCGGGCGGCTCTTCCAATGTTTTCAAAAGCGCGTTGAAAGCGTTTTTGGTAAGCATATGGACTTCGTCGATAATGTAGATTTTGTAGCGAGCCGAAACAGCGGCATAGCGCACCGCTTCAATAATCTCGCGAACATCATCAACACCCGTATTGCTCGCCGCGTCCATTTCGATCACGTCGATGTGACGTCCCTCGGCAATGGCCTCGCAAGGTTCGCATTTGCCGCATGGCGATATGGTCGGCCCTCCCTGCCCATCTTCCCCAATGCAATTGAGCGCCTTGGCAATCAAACGCGCGGTTGATGTCTTACCCACACCGCGCACGCCCGTCATCAAAAACGCATGTGCCAGCCGGTCGCGCTTTATCGCATTGCCAAGCGTCTGAACCATCGCGTCCTGACCAATGAGTTCGGAAAAAGTCTGCGGCCGGTATTTGCGGGCAAGAACACGGTAAGCGCCGTCACTGGCAAGCGCAGATTTTGGTTCTGCCGCAGTCTCCGGTATCTCGCTCAGCCCCAGCCCGAGCGCATCCTCCGGCATATCGGGGTCACGCGGTGCAGCCGTAGCACCATCGGCAAGGTCATGAGAATCGGTCATAAGCGTAGGCATGATAGAAGGGTCAGGCGCTCTTGTCGAAGGGGAGCAGCCAAACTGGGGCAGATTATTAGATTTTGATCCAATATTATCGCACGCACGCCCTGCCATCCTGCTGATGATTAACGGTTTCTAAGCCTATCATTGCTATGCTCCGCCGACCATCACGGAAAAGACACAGCCATGCTGCGCAGCACATTATGTTATCGGATATCCAAATCCTTAATCAAACCGCCCACGGAAATAACCGGCGACATTGATGGCTATGCCGTATGGCGCGAAGAGGCCATGCAGGCGAGCTGGCGGAATTTTTCAAATAATGACATTGATAATAAGGACTTATTAGACTTCGGGTGCGGCGAAGGTCCGTTATCGCTGTATCTGGCGGACAAATACGCGCCAAAATCCATATTGGGTATCGATATAGATGCCTTCGCCATCGAAAGAGCCAATCAGGCGCTGAGCCAAATTGTGCACATAAAGGCCATGCCGCCGATTAAATTCGTCTTAGGCGAAACTTCTGGCCTGCCAGCCGCCGATGAAAGCGTCGACACCATATTGGCCTTTGACTGTATGGAACATATCATGACGCCGTTGGAGATCATGGCCGAATGGCACCGCGTGCTTCGTCCGGGCGGAAAGGTCCTGATCGAATGGTTTCCTTTCAAAGGCCCCTATGGCCCGCATATGAACAGCCTCATTCCGATCCCTTGGGCCCATGTCCTTTTCGGCGAAAAGGCATTGTTTCAAACTGCTGCGCGAATTTATGACGATCCAGACTTTGCCCCGCATCATTGGGATTTGGACGAGCACGGGCAAAAGCGTCCGAATAAATGGGCGCAATTTGATAATTTTAAGGATCATGGCTATTTAAATCAGCTTGACCTTGCCGGTTTCAAAAATCTGGCCGAAAAGACAAGGTTCGAAATTATCCGGCAGGATAATCGAGGCTTTGGTCATAAGGGCGTTAAAAAAGCGGTCGGATCGCTGCTGATGAAAATGCCGTTTTTTTTCGAATATTTCGTCAACTACACGCTGATCGAACTCAAAAAAATATAGCGTCGATTGGAAAAAGTAGGAGCCGGACGACCCGCAGCGAATTCGTTGTGGCTGCTTCCGTCAGGATCTGACCAGATTGGCGAGTGCCACGTCCATCCGACTCCCGACCGGGCATATGGCGATGCTCCGCCGAAAAAGCAAGTGTGGTTGCAAAAGCTTCTCCAATAGCGGGGCTTATTCCTCGATAAGGTTTAAAAAAGATGGTTAAATTTCCCTTGAGCAAAGGTTGGAACCTCAGATTTACCTTGCTTGGATAGACAGGGTTTTCCAATAATGGAGATAGTTTAATGACCCTAACTTACTTGACCACAATGCCGGACGTTCAACCGGCGCCCCACACTGCCTCTCACATTGACTATGCCGAAGCCGCATTGGAGGATCGCTGCGCACCTCGCACAAAGCTTCGCATTCCGGCATCCTTGCGCCCCTCCGGCTTCAAAGGATTCAGCATCATCGTGAAGGATCTATCCATTTCTGGCTTTTCCGCAGAGGCATTGACCGGCATGAAAGCCGGCACGCGGGTATTCATCACCATGCCCGGCCTTGCCGCGCTGGAAGCAGAAATAGCCTGGAATGACGGCACGATGATCGGCTGCGCATTTCAAAATCTACTCAACGAAGCCGTATTGGATTCGATCCTGAATCGTTTTTCGGTGGTCGAAGAGGGTTAAATCCCCCGGCCATTTTGCCAGCTGGCATTAAGGCCTTAACCCTCCGCATCCACAGCAGCTTGGACCATGCGGTAAAAGTCCTCACGCTGTTGCCCCACAGTGTCCGGGTCAGTTGCCTTGGGCCAGTTGCTGTTGGATGCGATCACCAATCTTCGCTTGGGATCGATGAATATTCCTTGGCCGAAAATACCCTGCGCCGCAAAGGTGCCATCGCTATTGGTCCACCATTGATAGCCATAGCCTTTACCCACGCCGCTGCCAATTTGGTCTGTTCCGGCTTTTGCAAGCCATCCGTCAGGCAGGATAGATGTCCCGTTAATTGTCGCGCCATCCAGAATAAACTGCCCAAAACGCGCAAAATCGCGGGTAGATGCCTGGATGCAACAACCGCTAATTTCATGGCCGGTTGAGCCCAATAGCCAGCTTGCGTCTTGCTCCATGCCATAGGGTGCCCATATTTTTTCGGACAAATAATCTGACAGTTTTTTGCCCGTCGCGCTCGATACCAACACGCCAATCAAATTGGTTTCGCCGGTTTTATATACCCACTTCGTGCCGGCAGGCGCCTCGCGCGGTAACTTGCGCATATAGCTTACCGTTACGTCCATCCCCTTTTCAGCCTTATGCTCGTTAAAGCGAGCAACATCGCTTTTGGGATCTTCATAATCTTCGTTCCACCGCACACCAGACGTCATGGTCAGCAATTGTTCGATGGTCACATCGTCATAAGCCGACCCTTTCAAATCCGGGATATAGGCCGATACTTTGTCATCGATGCTTTTGATCTTGCCATCTTTTATCGCCGCGCCAACCAAAGTCGAGGTGAAGGATTTTGCCACCGAAAAGCTCGTCCATTTACCTTGCGCCGAAAATCCTAGACCGTATTTTTCCAATCTGATCTTACCATCCTGTAAGATCACCAAGCCCGACGTGCGTTGATCCGCCATATATTTGGCAACGTCGATATTCAGCGGCTGACCCTCTGGCAACGGGTGAACTTTATCTCCGGCCTCTATGATATTTACTTTTGCCAGGATCGGTAGCGCGTCCATCGCGCGAAATGCGGCATCGCGCTGCGCCACTGTCCAGAATAGGACATTGCGGTCGGTTGGCATATTGGCCAGCAATTGCCGCGTATCTTTGTCTGCGCTGAACCAAAAAACGCCCGTGGCTGCCGCAATTACAGCAATTAGCCCAATTATCCATTTCCACATTGTCTCTCTCCTCCTGCTCTCTCTCCAACGCAGTGTGGTAATTGGCAAGCCTATTGTTTAACCAAAGTCACTTGCGCCACGTTAATGCCGCCACCACGAAAACCGCCTTCGCAATATATCAGGTAAAATCGCCACAGCTTGACGAATTGCGCATCAAAACCAGCGGGCAAACGCCCGTCTGCCGCCGCAGCTTCAAATGCCAAACGCCAACGGCGCAGCGTTTCTGCATAATCGAGGCCAAAATCACACTGATCTTGCCAATCCAGACCTCGCTGCTGAGCCAGAGCGCGAAACCGGCTTTCGGAAAGTAGCATCCCGCCCGGAAATATGTACCGTTGGATGAAATCCATATTTTTGGCGTAACTTTCAAAAATATCGTCTTCAATCCGGATATATTGAATTGCCGCTCGCCCGCCTTGTTTTAACCGATTGGCGATACAATCCAAATAGGACGGCCAATATTGCTGCCCCACCGCCTCTACCATTTCCACGCTAGCTATAGCGTCAAAAGTGCCGGTCACGTCGCGGTAATCGGTGATTGAAACCTGCGCCGCGTCACCAAAGCGCGACAATCTGTGATCAGCATAGGCTTTTTGCTCATGCGAAAGGGTGATGCCTTGGTAATTTAGCTTATTCTGCAGCAGCGCTTGTTCGGCCAATCCGCCCCAGCCGCATCCAATTTCCAATAGACGGTCACCATCGGACAGCTGCAACCTGCGGAGCATGGCGTCATTTTTTGCCCGCTGCGCATCGGCAAGCGACTGGCTTTCTGTTTCTGCGCCGCCGAACAGCGCGCTTGAATAGGTCATCGTTTCGTCGAGCCAGGTCGCATAAAATGCATTGCCCAGATCATAGTGAAATTCGATATTGCGCCGCGAACCTGCTTTAGTGTTGCGCCGCAGCCAATGCCATAACCGGCCCGCTGCCCCAACGATGGGTGAAGGCCGCACCGCATCGCCCAAGGTGACCCGGTTTTGCACGAATAACGCGAATATCTGCACGGGATCAGGGCTGTCCCATTCCCCCTTTTGCCAGCCCTCGTAAAGGCCGATCGAACCGTTGGCGGCAATGCGAGACAATGCGCGCCAGCTATTGATATTCATATGGGCCCGCGGACCCGGTGAACGACCGCCAAGGACGCGGTAGCTTCCATCGGGCAATTCACCTTCAACGCTACCAGAATCGAGCCCAGAATCGATCAAATCCAATAGTTTATGCAACCGCCCGGCTAGAAGCCGCGTTAAAAGACCGCCCCCTTTGCCTGACGGATCGGCCATGGCATTTTGGGGGCGGCTTTGTATTTGGTCGGGCGCATTCATATTTTGGCCCTATGCTACACGGCTCAAATCTTTGCAATCACCGCCAAGGCGGCAGTTGCAAAATTTTAATTCATTTATTTTTACGCAGCTCGTCACGAATTTCGATCAACAGATCGATCTCCGAAGGCCCAGCGGCTTCCTCCGGCGCTTTCGGCATCAATTTATTTGCCTGACGGACCAGCAAAAATATAACAAAAGCCAGAATGAGGAAATTGATCAGCACCGTAATAAACTGACCCAACCCAATCATCGGAACGCCGGCAGCCTTTAGCTCGGCATAGCTGGTCAATGACCCTTTATAAGTCGCAGGAACTTCGCCCAAAATATAGAAAATGCTGGAGAAATCCACTCCGCCGAATAACCAGCCAACGACAGGCATAATCAGATCTTCGGTCAGCGATGTTGTAATGGTTGCAAATGCGCCGCCGATAATGACAGCTACGGCAAGATCGAGGACGTTGCCCCGCATGATAAACTCTTTGAATTCGCTAAACATAACGCTCCTACCCGATTGGTTACTAGAGCGTTAATTATGTTACAAAAGATGACACATGTCGATAGTCATTGCGTTTACCCTCATTGAAACGGTGGATAAACTGATCTATATCCGCAATACACACCCTTATTTTGTGCGAGGAGTTCCAAATGCGACCCAATTTTGCCACTTGCTTATTCGTTCCGATTGCCGCTGTTTCATTGGCCGGATGCGGCATAAATAGCGTCCCTACTGCAGAGGAAAATGCAAAGGCAAAATGGGCTGATGTCGAAAGCGCCTATCAACGGCGCGCTGATTTGATCCCCAATTTGGTTAAGGTTGCGGAACGGTTTGTAAAGCAGGAGCAAGACGTACTGATCGGCGTTACCGAAGCGCGTGCCAAGGCGTCGTCGATACAGGTGAGCGCCAATGATTTGACCGATGCCGCCAAGCTGGATCAATTTGCCGGTGCGCAGCAAAATCTTGGCACATCGCTGGGACGGCTTTTGGTGACGGTTGAAAAATATCCAGAGTTGAAATCGGACAAGATTTTCGCCGACCTGAATGTACAATTGGAGGGAACCGAAAACCGGATTAACACCGCGCGGGTCAAATATAATGAAGCGGTGCAGCAATATAACACCACAATCCGCACTTTCCCCGACATTATCGGAGCAAAAGTCATTCATGGCGCAAAACCGATGGTTCCATTTAAGTCTCAGGCTGGATCGGACAAGGCACCCGAAGTTAATTTTGGGAGCTGATCCGATATGATCGGCGCGCCTGCGCTTCGCCTATTCCTGCCGATTTTGCTATTTTTCGGAGCAATTCCTGCGGTATATTCGCAGGATTTTCCAGCGCTGACCGACCGTGTCGTTGATCAAGCGGATTTATTGTCTCCCGACGAAGAAGCGGCACTGATATCCAAGCTGAAAAAGCTGGAGGATGAAACGCAGCGGCAATTGGTCGTCGCCACGATCAGCGATCTTCAGGATTATGATATAGCCGACTATGGTTGGCGACTGGGCGAGCATTGGGGCATTGGGGATAAGAAGCGCGATGATGGCATGATCCTGATTATCGCGCCGAACGAACGGCGGATGCGGATCGAAGTGGGTCAAGAATTGGAGGCGGTTTTGCCCGATGTCCTTGCCGGACGCATCATCCGGGATGATATTACCCCCTATTTTAAGCGCGGCGATTATGCGGCCGGGATCAATGCAGGAACCGACAAAATAATTACGCAGCTCCAACTGCCGCCGGAACAGGCCGCCCAAATTGTCAGGGAGGCGAAGGAAAGCCGGTCAGGAAATGATGGCGAAAATATCGGATTGATACTTTTTTGGTTGTTTGTCCTGCTGTTCGTCATCCTACCTATATTGGGAAGTTTTCGCGGGGGCAAAAAACATCGCCGCAAGGGATCGTCTGGTCCCGTCATCATTTGGGGCGGCGGTGATTGGGGCGGAGGTTCCGGCGGCTCGTCCTGGGGCGGCGGCGGCGGTGGCAGTTGGGGCGGTGGCGGATTTTCAGGCGGCGGCGGCGGCTTTGGCGGCGGCGGCGCGTCGGGTGGCTGGTAATTGGGGATGATGATATGAAATTCCGTAAAACCAACCATATGAGCGAGGCTGATCACGAATTGGTGACGCAGGCCGTGCATCAGGCAGAGCAATTAACCGATGGCGAGATTGTAACCATCGTGGCCGCTACATCCGATGATTACCGCGAAACGGCCTATATTTGGGCAAGCATATCGGCTTTGATCACGCTAACATTCTTTGCGCTTTTTTCGGATTTTTTTGCAGCGTTGATTGCGCGTTTCTATGGCGAGTGGAATCATCAGCTTAGCAATGCGGAATATCTTGTGATCGCCGGAACTGCCGCGCTGATCAAATGGGTTGCGGTGTGGCTCATTCTTCATTGGCAACCCTTGCGCCTACTGCTCACCCTTCCCCATGCGAAGAAAAATGCTGTGCGCGCGCGAGCCATAGACCTGTTTCGGGTTGGCACTGAAAGCCGCACAATTGGCCGAACGGGAGTGCTGATTTACTTGTCCATGAAGGAGCATCGTGCCGAAATAGTCGCGGATAAAGCGATTGCGGATCAGGTTGCTCCGGAAATTTGGGGCGACGCGATGCTGGCGCTGATTGAGCAGACCAAAAACGGCCAACCGGGCGCCGGCATGGCCGGTGCGGTGTTTCAAGTTGGACAAGTGCTGAACGAATATTTCCCCAAAAGCGATGGTAATCCAAATGAACTACCCGATAGGCTGATCGAGTTATGACGAGCGCATCGCCAAGTGAACATCACGACCAGAACGAACCCGTTGAAACCATGTGGGAGGGCAAATTTATCGCCGCAAAACGGCGCGGCAAATGGGAATATGTATCACGCACCAGAGGCATTAAGGCTGCGGTTATCCTGGCGGTGCATGATGGTCACGCGCTGCTGGTCGAACAATTTCGGGTGCCATTGGGTAAGCCCGCAATTGAATTACCCGCCGGCCTGATCGGCGATAATGGCGAAGAAGAAGATCCCCTTGCTGCCGCTGGCCGCGAGTTGGAGGAAGAAACCGGATACCGCGCGGGCCGTCTAGAAAACTTAGGCGAATTTTACTCCTCACCCGGTATGGTAAGCGAGAGCTTTACCCTCGTTCAAGCGCATGATCTGGAAAAAGTCGGCGACGGCGGAGGGGTCGAAGGGGAGAATATCACCGTCCACCGTGTTGCTCTGGATAATTTGAAAGAATTTCTGCAGCAAAAAAGGCGCAGCGGCTGCGCGATTGATGTGCGCCTATTGATGCTGCCGACTATGGTTTCTTTTTCCGATTAACGGAAGTTGTCGGCATAAGCCTGAATTTTTAGTGTCTTGGGCGGAGTATTGAACACTGTGCATTCAATACCGTTTTTATCGGCATAAGCCTTTGCGGCATCCAATGTCGGAAAGCTGAGCTTCACCTGCGTTTGCGTGTCCCCAGAACCCGCCCAGCCCATAAGCGGATCGGCCTTACGTGCTTCGGAAGGCGCAAATTCCAGCATCCATGTATCGGTCCCTGCCTTGCCCGATTGCATGGCATTTTTGGAGCGTTGGTAGATACGTGCTGGCATGGTGTCGGTCCCTTAAACTGATCCCGGTCCAATGCCGGTTACGCCGAGATTCGTCAAGCGCATGGTGCGCCCCATTAAAGTGAGATCGAGCGCAATAAAGCGTCTCATGGTCTGTTAAGCCAAATGCCAGCTATATCCGCGCATCGGCCAATCACGCCCCGCGCCCCTGTGCCTTTTTCGTCTTCAGGCTGGCATTGGCTTCCCAAGGCTTTTCGGGCCAATTATGTTTGGGATAGCGCCCGCGCATTTCTTTTGCGACATCATGCCAGCTGCCTCGCCAGAAAGCGGGTAAATCCTGTGTCGTTTGTATCGGCCGCCCTGCAGGTGACGTCAGGCTGAATATCAGCGGAATATCCGCACGACCAATTTTCGGGTGAATGTCTAGACCAAACAGCGCCTGCACGCGCAATTCGGCCGTCGGCCCTGCCTCCGCATCATAGTCAATGTCATGCGCTGTACCGGCTGGGCTATGAAATTTTGCAGGAGCAGCAGCGTCAATCTGCTGCTTCCCATCCCAACCCAGCAATGCGTCCATCGCCGCTCGAAGCGCAACCGGATTTATATCGCGCAGCCGCCGGACACCGTTCACAATCGGGCGCAGCCAATCGTCGATACGGGCCAGCAATGCCGCGTCGCCAATTATGTCGACGCCCGCATATGCCGCCCTTCTGCGTAATTTGATGATATCCGCTGGCCAAGGCAACAGGGCGAGCCCGTGCTCACGAACCGCATCGCATAATAATCCTGCCGCTTCTTCATCATCCATGCTGTTCAGCGGCCCCTGCGCCAATATGACCGCACCGAGCCTGCGTATCGATTTTCCCTCAATCCGGTCTGTATCCCGAATATAGCGCAGCGAATTTTGCCGCTGTATCTGCGCCGCGAACAGCATCTCCACCTCATCCTGACTAATCGCGGTGGCCGATAGGATACGAGCGCCCGATGCCGCGCCCTGCAAATCAGCAACGGCCAGCCAGTCTGAGGTAGCCAGTGGAGAGTTTCTATCCAGACGCAAACCACGCCCCATAACGCTAATCCAATTTTCGCCATTGGCATCGCGCCGTTTTGACAGCCGCGCCGGAAAAGCGAGCGCGATCAAGGCGCCAAGCGATAGAGGCTCCTTATCCCCTCCCCCTGCTGCTTCGACGGTGCCGCTGGTCAGCGCCCTATCTGCCAACGCCGCCAGCCGCGCCGCCAATTTATGCGCTGCACCGGCGCGCCCGCCCCGACCGCTGACGAAGCGCGCATAGCGTTGGTCCAAATCATCACTCGCACCGCCCAGAGCGCGTTCCTGAATCAAAAGCGCCATTGCGGCTGCCTGTTCCGCCTGCCCTGAGTGAGCCGCTATCAGCATCATATGCGCCAAATGAGGCGGCAGAGGTAGCAGTGACAGGGCCCGGCCATGTTCGGTAATCCGGCCGGCATCATCAATCGCTTTTATCGCGGCCAAAGCCTTTTTCGCCTCTGCAACCGACGCAGCAGGCGGCGGGTCGAGCCAGCGCAAATTGGCGGGCTCAGACTCCCCCCATGATGCGCAGTCGAGCAAGAGCGCGGTCAAATCGCTTTCAAATATTTCGGGCGGGTCAAATGGCGGGAGGCCGCCATTGCCCGCTTCCTCCCATAAACGATAGCATATGCCCGGCCCCTGCCGCGCCGCGCGGCCCGCCCGCTGCGTCGCCGCCGATAAGCTGGCTTTTTCGGTAACCAAGCGGCTAATGCCAGCGGCTTTGTCAAAGCGCGACCGCCGCGAAAGGCCGCTGTCGATAACGATCCGCACGCCGTCGATGGTCAAGCTGGTTTCGGCGATATTGGTCGCCAATATCACCTTGCGCCTATTTCGCTCATCAGGAACAAGCGCGGCGCGTTGCCGCACTGGATCGAGATTGCCATAAAGTGGCAAAATAGCTGCAGTTTCGTCCAAGCCCGATAATCGCTCTGCCGTTCTTTCAATCTCTCTCATACCGGGCAAAAACACCAATATGTCGCCTTGCTCCTCGGCCATCGCAGTCCGGATTGCCGCAGCAACATCCTGTTCAATCGGCATCTCGGCGCGGCGGCCCAAATAGCGGTGCTGCAATGGCCAGCTTTTTCCCTCGCTCCTGATTAGCGGTGCGCCGCCCATCAAAGCCGAAAATCGATCCCCATCCAACGTCGCCGACATTGCAACAATGCGCAGATCGGGGCGGAATACCGACTGCGCCTCCAACGCGAGGGCTAGGCCGAAGTCGCTATCGATACTGCGTTCGTGGACCTCATCAAACAACACTGCGGATACGCCATTCAATTCCGGGTCAGCGATGATCCGGTTGCGGAATATGCCTTCGGTCAAGACCAGCAGCCGAGTGGCCGCCGATTGTTTGCTATCCATTCGCGTGGCATAGCCAACCGTATCGCCAATTTTTTGCCCCATCATTTCGGCGATACGTTCCGCCGCCATGCGGGCGGCAATACGGCGCGGGCTGAGCAATAGGATTTGCCCCTTGCACCAAGGCTGTTGCAGCATTGCAGGGGCAACCAATGTCGTTTTGCCCGCACCGGGCGGCGCGATCAGCACCGCATTTGGCCCTGCCGACAGCACCGAAAGCAGCTCATCCAGAACCGCTTCGACGGGATAGCTCATCGCGCTGCGCTCGGCCTAATAGGCCCGGGAAATGGCAAACTCGACCGCTTCCGTAAGCGCAGACTTTGCGTCACTGGACGGAAAATGAGCGATTGAATCAATGGCGCGCTGCCCATAATGGCGGGCGCGGTCGATCGTATCATCGATACAATTATATTTAGCGAGCAAGGATTTCGCATGAGCCAGATCATCATCGCTGATCCGATTGCCAAGCATCGCCTGACGCCAAAATTGTTTTTCGTCTGCATCACCCCGGCTATGCGCAAGGATGACGGGTAAGGTCATTTTACCATCGCGGAAATCATCACCCATATCTTTGCCCATGGTTGCGCCGTCCGACACATAGTCAATCGCATCGTCCACCAATTGGAACGCGATTCCCAAATTTCGGCCATAGCTGTCGAGCGGCATTTCATCTGCTTCCCGCTCCGCCACGACTGCCGCGATTTTGCAGGCCGCCGCGAATAAAGCCGCCGTTTTCGCGCCGATAATTTCCAAATAGCGTGCTTCGCTGGTTTCGATCCGGCGCTGTGCGGTTAATTGGTTAACCTCCCCTTCCGCTATCACCGCCGATGCTCCCGATAGGATTTTAAGCACTTTGAGCGATCCGTCCTCGACCATCAATTCGAAGGACCGGCTGAACAGAAAATCCCCAACCAGCACCGCAGCCGGGTTGCCAAATATCAAATTCGCGGCTGTTTTCCCCCGGCGCATGTCGCTGCCATCCACAACGTCATCATGCAGCAGCGTCGCAGTATGAATAAACTCCACCGCAGCGGCAAGTTTATGGTGCCTGTCGCCGGGGTAATCGAGCATGCGGGCACAGGCCAATGTGAGCATCGGCCGCATCCGTTTCCCGCCGCCCGCGATCAAATGACCAGCCAATTCAGGGATGAGCGGGATTTCCGACTGCATCCGGTCCAATATCACGGCATTGACCCGGTTCATGTCACTCGCCACCAATGCGAGCATGGGATCAAGCGAAGGAGCGGGGCGGCCTGATATCGAATGGATAGTAGCGGTCATATAAGCTGCTAGTGGCAAGGCACGGAGCCAAGCGCAAGTGCAAAAGCTGCAAATTTGCTTGTTTGGCGCAGCGGTTCGCGGCAAAGGGAGTGGATGGCACAAGATGATTTATTGACCCGCTACCGCGACAGTATCGACAATATCGACGCTGCGCTCGTTTTCATGCTCGCGGAACGATTCAAAATCACGCAAGCTGTGGGCGAATATAAGGCGAGCAGCAAGCTACCCCCAGCCGATCCATCGAGGGAGGAAAAGCAAATTGCTCGCCTGCGCCAATTGGCAAAAGATGCCAAACTGGACCCTGATTTTACTGAAAAATTCCTGCGCTTTGTGATTGATGAGGTAATCCGCCATCACCAGCAAATTCGCGGAGGATAAGCCCTATTTTGGTCAATGGCTGAAACAAGCGCCTATCGGCACGCGTTGCATAAATTGGGTTGCGGCCTAGACCGCTTTGGGTAGCGACAAACGGACCATAAGGCCGCCCAAATCCTCGCTTTCCTCAAGCGCGACCTGTCCATCATAAATTTCGGCGACATCACGAACAATCGCAAGGCCAAGGCCAGTTCCCGGTTTTCCGGTATCGAGGCGAGCGCCGCGATCAAAAATCCGCTCGCGTTCTTTCTCGGGGATGCCCATACCGTCGTCCTCGACTAGAATTTCAGCGAAATTGCCAGCCTCCTGAACGGTGACAAATACACTGCCGCCGCCATATTTAGCGGCATTTTCGATCAGGTTACCCAGCATCTCGTCCAGATCCTGCCGCTCCACCCGGACGGCCAATTGCTTGTCCCCGTCCATGTCGAGCCGGATATGAGAGTATAAACGGCTCACCGCGCGTTCAACCGATTCCAAACTGTCCCAGACATTGGCACGGCTATGCGCATGACCGCGGCGGCCCACCGCCCGGGCCCGGGCAAGATGGTGGTCGACTTGCCGCCGCATCGTCGTCGCCTCACGGATTACCGTTTCCGCAAGATCATCGGCTTGCGCCGTGGCGCTATTCATGATGACGGTCAAAGGTGTTTTCAGCGCATGGGCCAGATTGCCGGCATGACGGCGCGCTTCTTCGGCCTGTTTTTCATTATGGTCGAGCAGGTCATTTAATTCATGCACCATCGGCATAACTTCATCGGGCAACGGCCGTGTCACCCGCGTTTTTTGTCCGCTGCGCATTTCACCGATGGATTCGCGCACCGCCCGCAATGGCCAAAGCCCATAAAAAGTTTGCAACGCGGCCAAGATAATCAGACCAAGCGCGAGCAATAAAAAGCTGGTGATCAAAACGCTGCGCAATTCGCGTATTTGCGAGTCCAAACTTTCCCTGTCCTGCGCCACCATGAATGTCCAACGCGTATCAGAGTCGGGCAAAATGATCGTGCGTTCCGCGATGCGTAATATTTCGCCTTCAAATTCCTTGCTATCACGAAAATGGACCTTGATGTCTCGGTGCTCATCGCTCACTTTCAATTCGCGGTCCCACAGGGAATAGGACGGGAATGTCGGTTTGCCTTTGCCGGAAATCTGCCAATATAGACCGCTATTGGGCTCCAAAAATTTCTGATCGCCCAAGGGGCGGTTCATCCGCACCTCTCCATCAGGTCCAATTTCCGCAGATGCCACCATCGCGGTCAGGATATATTCCAGCTGATTTTCGAAGTTTTTTGTGACCGAACTGGTCAACACCCGGTCCAGCCCGATGCCGCCGCCAATCAGCAAGATCAAGATCCAAGTAGCGGCGATGACGATCATCCGGCGGCTCAATGAACCTGTGCCACTTGATCGCATAGATTTTAATGACCGATTGCCATCCGCCGCATCAGCCCCGATTTCCGCAGAGTCAATGGCAGCAGCCTGGTTCAGTTTGCAGGTTCCTCAAGACTATAACCAAGACCGCGGATAGTCGAAATCACGTCTTGGCCCAATTTTTTGCGGATGCGCGTTACGAACACTTCGATGGTGTTGGAATCACGGTCAAAATCCTGATCATAAATATGCTCAATCAATTCCGTCCGCGACACGACTTTGCCCTTGTGATGCATTAAATAGGATAGCAGCTTATATTCCTGCGCAGTCAGTTTCACCGGATCGCCGTTCAACGTAACGCGGCCCGATCGCGTATCCAGCCGGACATCGCCTGCGGTCAATTCCGAACTGGCGTTGCCCGAAGCGCGGCGGATCAGCGCCCGCAGGCGCGCAATCAACTCTTCGGTTTGAAACGGTTTTGCCAAATAATCATCGGCGCCAGCGTCCAGACCCGCCACTTTGTCCGACCAGCTATCGCGCGCGGTCAGCACCAGCACCGGGAATTTACGTTTGCTCTTGCGCCATTTGTCGAGAACAGTCAGGCCGTCCATTTCCGGTAAGCCGAGGTCAAGGATTACTGCGTCATAATCCTCATTCATCCCCATGAAATGACCGTCTTCGCCATCGGTTGACAAATCAATGGCATAGCCCGCACCTTCCAATGTCGCTTTTAATTGCTGGCCCAAGGTTGGTTCGTCTTCAACGATCAATACACGCATATTTTTCCCTCTTGCGATGTGTAATTCTGGCTGTTTTTTTGGGGATAGCAGATAAGGGCATTTAGGGAAAACAGGAAATTAGCGCGTTTTATTTTGCCGATAACCAGCTTCACTTCACTTCAATAATCCGGCCTGTACGCGCGTCCACATCGACAAAACGGACCCGTTCGCCATCAAGAAACTTCAAACGATAAACCAACGTCGATGGGAAATATTCAAAGGTCAGATATTGCATACCGCGCATTTTCGGTTTGATCATGTCAACGATCTCTCGCGGGGTTTTCACCTTACCCTGTTGAACATCCTCACGCCCTGCGCCCTGATCGTTGCGCCGAGCGTCCGCCGAAATCGGCATCGCAGTCATAAAGCCTGCGGCTAGAATTAGAATAAGCTTTCTGGTCATCATGGATTGCGTTTAGCCCCTATCCATTGAACATAGAGTGAATGGCGCGGTCAGCAAATAGATATATTGGAACGCATTTTCAGGCAGCATCGCGCTGTGGCTAGCGCACCCCTAAACCGCATTGTCCATCGCCCAATCAATATAGGCGCGGCGCAATTCACCGGCAACCGGTCCCGGTTTCCCGCCGCCTATCGCCTTCCCGTTAATCGACGTAACCGGCATGACAAAGGTTGAGGCCGATGTCACAAATGCCTCACGCGCCGTTTCGGCCTCTGCCACCGTAAATGCGCGCTGCTCATATCGAATGTTCATACCGCCCGCGAGCGACAGCATTGCGGCGCGTGTTATGCCGTGCAGAATGTTCCGGTCGAGCTGATGCGACAGCAGCACGCCTTCGCTATTCACAATATGCGCATTTTGCGATGTCCCTTCGGTGATTAAACCGTCACGCTCCAGCCATGCATCATCCGCACCCGCTGCCTTTGCCTCCATTTTCATCATCGAGGCATAGAGCAGCTGCGTTGTTTTTATATCTGCCCTGCCCCATCGCAAATCAGGCAGGGTTACGACCGATAGTCCCGCAGATGCGGCTGGGTTATCGAGCAACGCCATGTTTTGGGTGAATGCCAATATCGTGGGGGCCGTTTCTGCGCTCGGCCAATAAAAGCTGCGATCGCCGGGATTACCCCGCGATATTTGAAGGTAAATCAGACCTTCGTTCAAATTATTTCGGTCGATCAAGGCGCGCAATAACTCCAGCCATTGTTCGTCATGATATGTGGGGGGCATCGACATTTCGGCCAAAGACCGAGCCAGCCGTCCCATATGCCCCGCAAAATCTATAAGCTTTCTGTCCAGCACCGATACCACTTCATAAACGGCATCAGCGAACAGATAGCCGCGATCAAATATCGAAACTTTGGCTTCACCCTCGGGAATGAATTGGCCGTTGAAAAATACCGTGCGCATGGCGGTGTCCATAATCCGAAAATTGCAGGCGGGAAAGCAAAACAAACGCGCAACCACACGGACCAATCGACCATTGCGCTTGCCCTTGGGCGGCGGAGCGCTTATCCGGCGCGGACATGTCTCAACCTCCTATCTTATCCTATGAAAATCTCGGCCTGCAGCAAGGCAGTGGCTGGCTGTTTGAAAATCTTGACCTGCATATCGGGCCGCAGGACCGGCTTGCCCTGATTGGACGCAACGGCGCAGGCAAAACGACACTGATGAAGCTGATCGCGGGTCAGATAGAGGCCGACAAGGGCAAGCGCACGGTGCAGCCCGGGATTAATGTCGTCATGCTGGATCAAGACCCCGATGTGGCAGCGTTTGATACGCTGCTGGACTTCACCCTGCATGGCGAAAACCCGCCGCCACAATATGAGATTGAGGCAATTGCCGATCAACTGGGCATTGATTTGTCGCGTGAGGCCAAAACGGCCAGCGGGGGAGAGCGGCGCAGAGCGGCCATTTGCCGTGCCTTGGCAAGCGAGCCCGACCTTCTATTGCTGGACGAGCCAACCAACCATTTGGACCTGCACGCGATTGAATGGCTGGAAAAATGGCTTGATCGCTATCGTGGTGCGTTCATGGTGATCAGCCATGACCGGACATTTTTGACCCGGCTTACGCGGCAGACTTATTGGATGGACCGCGGCCTGTTGCGGCGAAATGAGATTGGTTTTGGCGGTTATGATGCGTGGACCGAACAGGTCTATGCCGAAGATGCCCGCAATGCCGCGCGGCTTGATGCGAAGCTGAAAATCGAGGAGCATTGGAAAGAACGCGGCGTTACCGCCCGGCGCAAACGCAATCAAGGCCGGCTGGCCAAGCTATATGAGATGCGCGCCGCCCGCGCCGCGATGGAGGGGGCGCAGGGTATCGCAAAGCTGTCTGCGGCCAACGATGGTTCGAAAACGAAAACTGTTATCCACGCCAACGAGGTCAGCAAATCATTCGGCGACCGAAAGATTATTGACGGATTTACCCTGCGCATCCAACGCGGCGACCGGATTGGAATTGTCGGCGCCAATGGCACCGGCAAAACGACGCTGGTTCGCATGCTGACCGGGGAGGCGCAGCCCGATAGCGGCACGGTTACCCTGTCACCCACGTTATCCGGCATATTTATCGATCAGCAACGCAAATTGCTGAGTCCCGAAAAAAGAGTGCGTGATGTTCTTGCCGAAGGAAGCGACTGGATCGATGTGCGCGGCGTGCGCAAACATATTCAGGGATATTTGAAAGAGTTTTTGTTTGACCCATCTTTGGTGGAAGCGCGGATCGGAACATTATCGGGCGGGGAGCAATCCCGTATCTTGCTCGCCCGCGAATTTGCCAGAGAGGCTAATTTGCTGGTATTGGACGAACCAACCAACGATCTGGACCTCGAAACGCTCGATCTGTTGCAGGAAGTGGTTGCCGATTATGACGGTACCGTCTTGATCGTTAGCCATGACCGCGATTTTCTCGACCGCACCGTCAACTTAACCCTTGGACTCAGCGGCTCAGGCAAGGTTGACATTGTGGTGGGCGGCTATGCCGATTGGGAAGCCAAGCGCGACCGGCGCGAAACCGCTCCTGCCAGTAAAGCGGCCAAGCCCAAGGCCGAAGCCGCAGCCCCCAAAGCGGCTAAAGCGGCAAAATTGTCCTATAAGGACCAACGTGATTATGATCTGCTGCCCGGGCGTATCGCGCAATTGGAAACCGAAATTGCGGATGCGGAAACGCAATTGTCCGATCCTGCGCTTTACACTGCCAACCCCGACCGCTTTGCCAAACTGACACGCTTTATTGAAACCGCGGGTAAGGAAAAAGATGCCGCCGAAGAACGCTGGCTGGAGCTTGCGATTATGGCGGAGCAGCTGGCAGGTTAACGCCCCGCCATAACCGGCCCTTACCATCGCTATCCCGCAATCCGGTAATAATCCGCCAACCGGTTCAGCGCGATACGCAGCACCAATTTGCCCGATCGGGTTGGCCAGCCCAAATTGCGTTCCGCCGATGACACCCCTTCACCTGCGCAAATCACGCGCCAAGCTATATCGGAAAGATCACTGCCCAGCGCTTCAATGGCGGCATCAAAGCGGTCTTTGGCGAATAATATTTTCTCGCTTTCGGGTGTTGGCGCGGCAACTCGGCTTTTCGAACGACCAGCCCCTAGGCCGTCCCATCGCATGGTGACGCGCGGGCCCAAGCAGGCCGATTCATAGGATTGGCGTAGATTTTCACCTGCAAGAAATTGCCGGTCGGTCAAATGGCCGCGCGCATGAAGCCAGGACAAGGGCGACTCCGCCTGATTGACCGTAACGCTTTTTGCGGCTTTCCCGCTCTTACTATCCCGCAGCAAATTGCGTTCGATCAACGGGCGGGGGTCGCGGTGATGTGCCCTACTCCCGCTGAGGCTCTGTTTATCATCAGCGTTCATTCGTTCCTTAATTCGCGGCATTTTTTGGCTCCATCTTATTCTATGCGAATCAACACTTGCCATTTTCGATATATTGTAGGAAAGAAGAAACCTATTTGGTTTTAAGGGGATTGACCATGTTAAGCCGTATCCGTGACGTTCGCCGGGCAAAGGGCCTGACATTGGCGGATGTTGCCGCTCGCTGTAACCCGCCAACTACCGCGCAAACGGTGGGCCGCCTGGAAACCGGCATCCGCACCTTGTCACTCGACTGGCTCAACCGTATCGCAGGCGCACTCGATGTCGACAGCAGCGAGCTGGTGCAATTGCCCGATCAGGCCGCCCTGCCCGTCGCGGCTATTTTGGGGGCAGAGGGCGCATATGCGCCAACGAAGGAAGAAAAGCTGCTCGTCCCCAATATCGGCGGCGAGATGGTGGGTATGCGGGTTGCAAGCAGCTTGGGCGAGTATCGGCCCGGCGATGAGCTGTGGCTGGAGAAAATCTTGCCGGAAAATTTTGGCGATGCGCTGAATCTCGATATTCTGGTTCCCCGGCCCGCCGGCCGTTTTCTGTTCGCGCGGCTATTGGGGCGCGAAGATGGCAAATTGCATCTATTGCCATTGCAGGCCGGGTCACGGCAACAGGTTGTCAATGACCCCGTCTGGATCGCCAAAGCTGTCCGGTTGATGCGCAAGCTATGACGGAACGGCCATTGCGCATATTGACGCTGGCGACGCTATTCCCCAATGCAGTTCAGCCCAATTTTGGTATATTTGTCGAACGGCAAACCGCTGGGTTGGCCGCGATAGAAGGGATGGACGTTACCGTCATTAATCCCATTGCCATTCCGCCATGGCCGCTTCGTTTGGCGTCTCGATACCGGCCGTTATCTGTTGTTCCTGATCAGGAGCATTGGCGGGGTCTTCACGTATATCGGCCGCGCTTTCAGGTCATTCCCAAATTTGGCGGCCCGTATAATCCCGCCATGATTGCAAGGGCGATATTGCCGCTTGTCCGGCGTCTGCACACAGAAAAGCCATTTGACCTGATCGATGCCGAATTTTTCTACCCCGATGGCCCTGCGGCGATGCGTTTGTCGGACGCGTTGGGTATCCCCTTTACGATCAAGGCGAGAGGAGCCGACATCCACCATTGGGGAAGCGCCAAAGGCTGTGCATCGCAAATATTGGCTGCTGCGGATAAAGCCGCTGGGCTGCTCGCAGTGTCCGCCGCATTGAAGCAGGATATGGCCGTGCTCGGCATGGATGCAGGCAAGATCATGGTCCATTATACTGGCCTTGATCAAAGCCGTTTCACGCCGCAGAACCGCGGCGCGGCAAAGCAAAAGCTGGGCATAAACGCGCCGCTGATCCTTTCGGTAGGCGCGCTGATCCCGCGCAAAAATCAGGCGCTATTGATCCAAGCCCTGCCCGCGCTACCGGACGTGCATTTGATGCTCGCGGGGCAAGGGGATAGTGAGACCGATTACCGCAGGCTGGCCGAAAAGCTGCAGGTTGCATCGCGCCTCCATTTCGCGGGCAGCGTGGCACATGATGACTTGCCCGGGCTTTACGCCGCCGCCGACATAATGGCGCTGGTTTCAAAAAGCGAGGGGCTGGCCAATGCGTGGGTCGAGGCGCTCGCCTGCGGAACGCGGATAATCGCCACGAATGTCGGCGGCGCGCCGGAGCTGATCAGGTCGCCTGATGCCGGGCGGATTGTCGACGGCGATCCCACAGCCATCGTGGCAGCCGCGAAGGAGCTGCTCACCAACCCGATTCCGCAGAATCAAGTCGCTGCGCAAGTCGCCCATTTTTCATGGGACAATAATGCGCGTGCCCTTGCCGCTTTTTTTCGGCGCTTGATTAAGCGCTAACCGGAGTTAAGCGCTGCACGATAGCGGGTTAGACCTTCGCGCCATAGCCTTCGTTCAGCCGGTTCACCTTTTCCTCTACTCCCTCCTCTGGAATGAAGCTATCGGGGCCAACCTTTAACCAGATCAATATCGGCGCCGCCATATAGATTGACGAATAAGTGCCCACGAAAATGCCGAATGTCATCGCCAATGCAAAACCAAAGATCACTCCCGGTCCGATAAAGACGAGGCACAAGAGTGGCAGCAAAATTGTCAAGCTGGTCATGATGGTCCGGGCCAAAGTCTCATTCACCGAAAGATCGAGCAAGGACGACATATCCATTTTACGATATTTTTTTAGATTCTCTCTGATCCGGTCATAAACGACAATCGTATCATTGAGCGAATAGCCAATGATGGTCAGAAGCGCCGCGATGGTATTGAGATCAAATTCCAATCCCGTCAGCGAAAATAGCCCCAGCGTCAGCGTAATGTCATGCACCAACGCCCAAATGGCGCCGACCCCAAACTGCCATTCAAACCGTAGCCAGATATAAGCCGAAACGCCTAAAACCGCCGCGACAAGCGCCCAAATCCCTTTGGAAAACAGCTCGCTTGAGACCTTCCCCGAAACGGAATCCACGCCGTCAATCACGACGCCTTTATAATCCGCTTTCAGCTTTGACGTAATTTTAGTCGCCATTTGATCGGCGAGTTCCGGCTTCTCATCTGCGCCTGCGGGAAGTTTCATTCGGATCGAAACCTGATTGGCCTCACCGAAACGCTGTATCGTGGGATCGCCATAGCCGAGGCCAGCAACTTTCTGGCGCAGCTCGGCCACCGGTGCCTGTGTGCTTTCGGTGAATGTCGCGCGGATCATTTGGCCGCCGACAAAATCGACGCCGAAATTCAATCCTTTTGATACGAGCATGAAGATCGAAGCGACCATCAACAATGTGCTCAGGATAAAGGCAACATTCCGCCATTTGAGGAAGCCGATGTTGGTATCGTCGGGAACAAGTTTGAGCAATTTCATCTGTCCATACTCCTCAAATTACCAACTCTTGCGGACGTTTCCGCTTGAGCCAGCCGGACACCCACATGCGGGTAATAACAACGGCGGTAAATACGCTGGTGACGATACCGATCATCAACACCACGGCAAATCCGCGAATGGGGCCAGAGCCAAAAAGGAACAGCAATACCGCCGCGATCACGTTGGTGATATTGGCATCAAAAATCGCGCGGCTGGCTTCCTTATAACCATTCTCAATCGCCTGAACGATCCGCCTGCCTCGCCTACTTTCCTCCCTGATCCTCTCGTTAATCAGGACGTTCGCGTCCACCGCCGCGCCGATGGTCAGCACAAATCCAGCGATACCGGGTAGAGTTAGGGTCGCATGAGCCAGCGCCATGATTGCTAAAATCATGGCTATATTGATCAGCAAAGCGGCATTGGCATAGAGGCCAAAACGGCCATAGGTGACAAACATCAGTACCAAAACAGCTGTCGTTCCAATGACCGCTGCCAATGCGCCCCGTTCAATAGAATCGCGACCGAGATCAGGACCGACTGATCGCTCTTCTACCACTTTCAGATCAACCGGCAATGCACCGGAGCGGAGCGATATTGCAAGCTGATTGGCTTCGTCCGACGTGAAGCTACCCGAAATTTGCGACACACCTCCCAAAATCGGTTCATTGATGCGCGGCGCAGAAATCACTTGTCCGTCCAATATGATCGCGAACAGCTTGCCCGTATATTGCTGCGTCATACTGGCAAAACGCTTGCCGCCCTCGCTATCAAACTGGATCGTGACGGCAGGTTGGTTATTTTCATCAACGCTGGGATCAGCTTTCAGCAGCTTGTCGCCGCTAATGCCGCCAAGTCGGCGCACCGCAATCGAACCGCCGCCCTCGGGGTAAGGCAATATTTGGCTGCCAACGCGCGCTTTACCGGCCGCTGTTTCTTCGGGATCAGCCTGATCATCAACCAGTTTAAATTCCAGCTTCGCAGTTTTACCAATCAACTCTTTCAATGCTTCGGGATCCTCAATGCCGGGCACCTGCACCACAATCCGATTATCACCTTGGCGAATAATTGTCGGCTCTAGCGTTCCGACCGCGTTGATCCGGCGATCAATTACATCTTTGGCAGTATCCATCGCCTGATCCAACGCGGCCTCATCACCTTCGCTTGCCGGGGACAGAAGGAAACGGTTGCCGTCCACAACTTGAATATTCCAATCGCGGCTGCCGGTGGCATTATTGGCAATGATGGGCAAAAGCTGTTCGCGCGCCAAATCAATCTGCGAGCTGTCTGGAACGATGAAGCTCAAGCGCCCTTCACTGCGAGACATATTTTCAATAGATATTCTGGGTTCCGCTCGGCGCATGGCTTTGCGTACACTGTCCTCCAGCGCCTCCAACCGGGCCACGGCCAATTGCGACCCGTCGGCTTCCAGCAAGATATGGCTACCGCCGGCAAGATCGAGACCCAGATTGATGGTTTCTTTCGGAAGAAAATCGGGAAGCTGGTCGAGATAGGTTTTCGGCAACAGGCTGGGTATCGCCAGCAAGACGCCGAGCACCAACAAGGCGCTCAGCATGAATTTGCGGGCGGGTGAGAAATCAAGCATAGGTTGGTTCCAAGATTAAATCAGGCCGTGATTTGGGGCGCGGCCATTAAATGCACAAGGGCTGGTTAATCATTCGCCGGTTTTTTGATCCGCGACTCAACATGCGACAATGTCGACTTGACCGCCTTGACACGCAAACCCTGCGCCAATTCAACCTCAACATACTCGTCGGTCACTTTGGTGACCTTACCCATCAATCCGCCGCCGGTAATGACCTCATCATTTTTCTGCACAGCGGCGATCCGCGCCTCATGCTCCTTCGCTCGGCGCTGCTGGGGCCGGATGAGCAGGAAGTAAAATACCGCAAAAATCAATAACAGCGGCAGAATATTGCCAACAAAAAATGCGGTGCCATTGGACGCAGCAGGCGCAGCGGCGGCGAACATCAAATCCAAACTCATCGAAAAATCCCTTAAACTCGCGGTTTTTGAGCGCCTAGCGATAGAGCGCTTTCCATTGACCGGCGCGATTATCACGCCATCATATAGGAAGCAACGGCAAAGCGGCTTGCAATATCAATTACACAGCCATATAGGCGCTGTCGCAGTTATCGTGCGGCTGCGGGTTATACCATGAACCCGCCAATATAAGCCGCACACCGGTCGGGACGTAGCGCAGCCTGGTAGCGCATCACACTGGGGGTGTGGGGGTCGCAGGTTCGAATCCTGTCGTCCCGACCAAATTTTCACACATTCTTTATCAATAAATAACCTCGATTTCTGCGCTGACCACATTTGGTCCGCGCCGCATTTCCGGTGCGCGTGTCAGATATCCCTTTCCTACAGATAACCTATTTGGTTATTCCGAATCAGAAAGTGAGGTAAATATGACCAACAAGACGATTGATGAGTTAATTGAGGATGTGATTGAGCGGGAGGGGGGTTATGTCAACCATCCCGATGATCGCGGCGGTGCGACCTGCTGGGGCATTACCGAAGCGGTTGCCCGGCGTAACGGATATCACGGCCCCATGCGGCAATTCCCCGTTCGCGAGGCCGCCGCCATTTACAAAAAGCTATATTGGGCCGCACCGCAATTTGATCAAATCGCCAAAATCGCCCCTCAGGTTGCGGCCGAATTATTCGATACGGGGATTAACATGGGCACCGGAACCGCCACCGGCTTTTTGCAGCGGGCGCTCAATGCACTTAACCGGAACGCCCGCGACTATCCGGATTTAACGGTCGACCGGCGGATTGGCCCCAAAACAATTTTCGCCGTCAGCAGTTTTATACGCAAACGCGGAAGCAATGGTGAAACGGTATTACTCAAAGCGCTCGAGGCACTGCAAGGCAGCCATTATCTTCGCCTAGCAGAAACGCGGCCATCGCAAGAGGCCTTTTTATACGGTTGGCTTGCCAACCGTATTGGTTAAATTTCTATAAGGATACTATCATGTCATTGATCGAAGGATTAATCGGCCCTGTCGCCAAATTGATCGACAAAATCATCCCCGACCCGCGCGCACGCGATGCCGCCAAATTGGAATTGCTGCGCCTGCAGGGTAGCCACGAAATGGAAATATTGCGTACGCAAATGGCCGCTATACTGGCCGAAGCAGGGTCGGCAGACCCATGGACCAGCAGGGCGCGGCCAAGCTTTCTCTATGTCATGTATGCCATCATCCTTTGGGCAATTCCGATGGGGTTCATTGCCGCATTCCAGCCTGATGTCGCAAAGGGCATATCGGATGGCATGACAGGATATCTTGCCAGCATACCCGATGCCTTATGGGGCTTATTTGGAACGGGCTATTTAGGCTATACGGCCGCCCGCCAATGGGGCAAGGTTAAGGGCGTGGATAAATAGCGCGATTTATGTGCCGGGGAAGGTTGCGATGCTATTGCCCTTCCCCGGCGCATTTGATTACATAGCGATCTATTTATATGGAGGGTGATTATGAATTTGGCAAAATCTGGGCTATTCACTGGGGCGATGCTGATGTCTCTTGGCTTTTTGTCTGCCTGCGGGGCGGGTGAAGACAATAGCCAGCGCCAACCCGGCAACGCGCCAGAAGCGAGCACAGCGACGACCGCACCACCCGAGGCAGGATCAGAAATTGACGCTGCCGCCGAAGAAGCGATGAAAGCGGCGGAAACCAAATTGGATGATGAAGCACAAAGCGCCGCCCCCGCAAAATCCGCAACAACGCAGTAATTGCGGGAAGCTCAACCATTTTTCATCAATAATTAACTATAATCCGCCAACGCTGCTCATATTCGCTCTCACAAGGCCCGAAGGACAGCATTTTGCAGCAGTCATCATCCGTGCAGCTTACTCAATCGCCCACAAGGTTTATGAACGCCAACGAGAGCTGGAAAGCCGCAGCATTGTTGAGCGCTTTTCTACCTTTTTTTCAAGCTGTAATAACTTGGGATTATGATGGCCGAATGACCGGCGGCTGGTTCGCGATGCGCCATTTTTCGATACCAGCAATGATCGGGGAAATATGTGTGATCGTCATCGCGCTGCGTTGCGGGATGCTGCCCAGCAAGTTTATCTCGGCGATGGGAAAATCCGCAAAACTCCTGCTAGGCGTATGGGCGATATTAGCAATTTTCAGCAGTTTGGTCATTGCACAGGATCATGCGACTTCCCTCCTGACGCTGTTACGGTTTATGCTCCACGGTTTGTTTCTGGCAGCCCTGATCCACTTGATACGGAACGGCAAGGGATTTGATCCCAACATCTGGTTTTTGATTATAACGGCCGGGATATTGGGTTATATTATGACCTTGACTGCATTTGCTCTAACGGTTCCGGATCCAGCAAATTTCCCTTGGATGTTGCGGCTTCCGTCGGCAACCAACATACGTCAAATTGCCAATATTATCGCCATCCCTGCTCTTGCTCCTTTTGCGTTACTCTTTTTTGGTAATGACAAATATCGTTGGCGCTATGGGGCCGCGATTTTTCTGATTACGATGTTCATCGCTTGGAGCGGCAGCCGTGGCGCATTATTTGGCATGGTAACTGGTATTTTAGCATCGCTTTTCATTATGCGAAAATGTCCCGCTCTGCGGCAATTGGCTGCGGCGGCTATCTGCTTTTTAGGCGGATTGGCGGCATCATTAACTCTACCGTTACCAAACGCCTCGTTCGGGTTATTTCGTTTTGCCGATAAGCTCCAGGCACCCGGAAATGTGACCAGTGGCCGCATGGAAATTTGGATGAACACTATCACAGAGATTGGCAGAGCCCCCTGGGCCGGGCATGGCGCTGGTACCTTTAACGCCAATATGAACGCTGCCTACGGTATTGACTTTAATCATCCTCACAATTTCATCCTTCAGTTCACTTATGATTGGGGCGTGATTGGAGCAGCATCCGCGGGCGGCTTAATGATATTATTTATGTTGGCCATCCTGAAACGCAGCAGTAAGACTCCGCTGTCTGGATATGCCGGATTAGCAGGATTTTTGACGCTGATAACAATCGCAATGGTCGACGGGGCGCTTTTCTATCCATTGACAATAATCATGGCGTTGACGATGGTCGCCCCCATATTTGTAACCGTCAAACAATCGGATTATAGCGGCCAGTGACCAAATCCTCCATCCTTGTCACCGGCTGCGCGGGGTTTATCGGCTATCATATATGCCACCGGCTATTGTCTGATGGACGCGCGGTCGTGGGTATCGACAATCTGAATGATTATTACGATCCCCAGCTGAAGCTGGACCGGTTAACTCAATTGGAAAAATTGGGCGGCGATTTTACGTTTTTGAAATGTGACTTTGCCGATCATGAAGCATTAGAAACAGCGCTTGCACCTCATAAATTCGATCACATCATCCATCTGGGTGCGCAAGCCGGCGTGCGATATTCGCTGGAAAATCCGCGGGCCTATATACAGGCCAATCTGGTCGGTCATTTAAATATACTGGAATTGGCCCGCCACCGGGGGACGGAACACATGGTCTATGCCTCTTCGTCGAGCGTGTATGGCCAAAATGCCAAAATCCCGTTCAGCGTAACGGACCGAGTGGATCAACCCGTTTCCCTCTATGCCGCGACAAAAAAGTCGGATGAACTGATTAGCGAAAGCTACGCCCATCTGTACCGCATCCCGCTCACCGGATTGCGGTTCTTCACCGTCTATGGCCCTTGGGGCCGACCGGAAATGGCGCCTTGGCTGTTTACCGAGGCGATATTGAACAACAAACCGATCAAAGTTTTCAACCATGGCAAAATGCGCCGCGATTTCACCTATATCGACGATATTGTAGGCGGATTGCTGGCGGTATTGGGCAACCACCCGCGCGACGATGGGGTCATCAAGCCTGGAGGCAGCCAATCCCCGCATGCGATCTACAATATCGGCAATAATCAGGCGGAGGAATTGGGACGGTTTATTGAGATTATTGAACAATCATGCGGCAAAATAGCGGAAAAGGTCATGATGGATATGCAAGCCGGTGACGTTCCCGCGACCTATGCCGATATTGAGGATATCAGCCGCGATATGGGTTACCAGCCGCGCACCAGCATCGACACGGGTATTCCGGCTTTCGTCAACTGGTATCGCAGCTATAAAGGCCTTTGATAGGCTTGCCGAAAAGCGCCAAGCTTCCTAAAGCGCAACCACCCTATTATTGAAAAACAGATTGGTACATTATGAAAATCGCAATGATTGGATCGGGATATGTCGGCCTTGTTTCGGGGGCGTGTTTCGCCGACTTTGGACATCAGGTCATTTGCGTCGATAAAGATGAAAGCAAAATCGCTCGGCTGAATGACAATATCATGCCGATATATGAACCGGGCCTCGACAATCTGGTAAAAACCAATGTCGATGCGGGGCGACTGAGTTTCTCAACTGATCTGGCGGCCTCTGTGAAAGGGTGCGACGCCGTCTTTATCGCTGTCGGAACACCGTCGCGCCGGGGGGATGGCCATGCAGATTTAAGCTATGTCTATGCCGCTTCCGAAGAATTGGCCGGGGCCATTGATCCAAAAACCGTCATTGTAACCAAATCGACTGTACCAGTAGGAACAGGCGATGAGGTGGAGCGGATTATTAAAGAAGCCAATCCATCACTGGAATTTGCTGTTGTATCTAATCCCGAATTTTTGCGTGAAGGCGCGGCCATTGGTGATTTCAAACGCCCCGACCGAATTGTCGTCGGCAGCGAAGAAGACTGGGCCAAAGACGTTATGCACGCCATATACAGGCCGCTATTCCTAAATGAATCGCCGATATTATTTACCAGCCGCCGGTCGTCGGAACTGATTAAATATGCGGCGAATGCATTTCTCGCGACCAAGATCACATTCATCAATGAAATGGCAGATTTATGCGAAAAATTGGGTGCTAACGTCCAAGATGTATCGCGCGGAATCGGTCTCGATGGACGGATCGGCGCAAAATTCCTGCATGCGGGCCCCGGCTACGGCGGCAGCTGTTTTCCCAAAGACACGTTGGCGCTTTTGAAAACCGCGCAGGATAATGAAAGTCCGGTACGAATCGTCTCTGCGGTCGTCGAAGCGAATGATTTGCGTAAACGCGCGATGGGCCGAAAAGTCATCGCAGCCATGGGCGGCGATGCCCGCGGTAAAAAAGTCGCGCTGCTTGGTTTGACCTTTAAACCCAATACCGATGACATGCGTGATGCACCGTCGATAGCCATTGTGCAAACCTTGCTGGATGCAGGCGCTCATATTGCCGCACATGACCCCGAAGGCATGGAAGAAGCCGCGAAAATCATGCCTGAAGTCGAAATGGTAAATAGCGCCTATGACGCGGTCGCCGATGCAGATGCAGTAGCGATTGTTACGGAATGGGATGCCTATCGTGCGCTGGATCTTCAAAAATTACGCAGCGTTATGAAAGGCAAGGCCTTGATCGATATGCGTAACATTTACAATCAAGCACAGGCCGAAGAAGCTGGTTTTAGCTATAGCAGCATCGGACGATAGCCTTACCACCGCCCGGCAAAGTTAAACTAACAAGTGGCAAAGCCATTTCTGCTTGTCGCCGATAGCGAGAGGCGGCAATGACCGGGAATATGACTCAGACACTGACCCACTTGCAGCGGCTTGAAGCCGAGAGCATCCATATCATGCGTGAAGTCGTAGCGCAGGCTGAAAAGCCAGTTATGATGTATTCCGTGGGCAAGGATAGCGCGGTTATGCTGCACCTTGCCCGGAAAGCCTTTTATCCCAGCCCGCCGCCATTTCCTTTACTCCATGTCGATACCACTTGGAAATTTCAGGACATGTACCGGTTGCGCGACAAAATGGCTGCGGAATCGGGTATGGAACTGTTGGTCTATCAAAATCCAGAAGCCCACGAGCGCGGTATCAATCCATTCGACCATGGCGCTCTTCACACCGATATGTGGAAAACCGAAGGCTTAAAACAGGCGCTCGATAAATATGGCTTTGATGCGGCCTTTGGCGGAGCACGGCGCGATGAGGAAAAAAGCCGGGCAAAGGAACGCGTTTTCAGCTTTCGGTCGGCCAATCACCGGTGGGATCCCAAAAATCAGCGCCCCGAACTTTGGAACCTGTATAATGCGCGCAAGGCAAAGGGCGAGAGCATACGTGTGTTCCCCATCTCCAATTGGACCGAGCTCGATATTTGGCAATATATTCAGTTAGAAGATATTCCCATTGTACCGCTCTATTTCGCCGCACGGCGTCCAACCTACGTCCATGAAGGACAGCTATTTATGGCGGACGATATTGAACGGTTGGAGCGTGTGATGGGGCAAATGCCTGAGATTACCGAGCGCTCGGTGCGGTTCCGCACGTTGGGATGCTTCCCGCTGACCGGGGCGGTGGAAAGCGAAGCGGCAACTCTATCCGAAGTGATCCAAGAAATGCTGCTGACCACGACATCCGAACGGCAAGGCCGCGTGATTGACCATGACCAGGCCGCAAGTATGGAGAAGAAGAAGCAGGAGGGCTATTTCTGATGTCATCCTCGTATCAAACCGAAGAATTGATTGCGTCCGATATCGATGCCTATCTCGAACAGCATCAGCATAAATCTCTGCTCCGCTTCATCACCTGCGGCAGCGTTGATGACGGCAAATCGACGCTGATTGGACGGTTGCTCTATGACAGCAAAATGATCTTTGAAGACCAGCTGGCGGCATTGGAGGCCGACAGCAAACGGGTCGGTACACAAGGTCAGGAGATTGACTTTGCTCTTCTCGTCGATGGTTTGGCGGCGGAGCGCGAGCAAGGTATCACGATCGATGTCGCTTACCGTTTTTTCTCCACCGAAAAGCGCAAATTTATCGTCGCTGATACGCCGGGGCATGAGCAATATACCCGCAATATGGTCACCGGCGCGTCAACCGCCGATCTTGCTATTATCTTGATTGACGCGCGCAAAGGCGTGCTGACGCAAACCCGGCGGCACAGCTATCTGGCGCATTTGCTCGGTATCCGCAACATCGTGCTGGCGGTCAACAAAATGGATTTGGTCGATTATAGTCAGCAGGTTTTTGACGACATTGTCGCCGATTACCGCGAATTTGCGAATAGCATCGGTATCGCTGATTTTACCGCTATGCCAATTTCGGGTTTTAAGGGCGATAATATCACCGCCCCCTCGCCCAATACCCCTTGGTATTCCGGGCCTTCACTGGTTCCACATCTTGAAAATGTTGAGATTAACGTCGATGCGGATCAGGCGAAGCCTTTTCGGATGGCGGTGCAGTGGGTCAATCGGCCCAATCTGGATTTCCGGGGTTTCTCTGGTCAGATTGCTAGCGGCGAAGTTGCCAAAGGGGACGCGGTGCGTGTGGTGCCTTCGGGCAAGACAAGCCGGATCAGCCGCATCGTCACAATGGACGGCGACCTCGATAAAGCCGTTGCAGGTCAATCAGTTACGCTGTGCTTTGAAGATGAAATCGATTGCAGCAGAGGCGATGTTATCGCCGCCGCTCACAATCCGCCGCAAACCGCCGATCAGTTTGAGGCTAGTATCGTATGGATGTCCGACGATGATTTGATCCCGGGCCGTGCCTATCTGTTGAAGCTAGGCCCACAATTGGTCAGCGCAACCGTGAAAGAACCCAAATATAGTATAAATATCAACACGATGGATCATCTCGCCGCAAAGACACTGGACCTGAATGCCATTGGCGTTGCGGAGATTACCACCGACAAACCCATCGTTTTTGAAAGCTATGCCGCCTCCCGCAGCTTGGGCGGATTTATCCTGATTGATAAGGTTACCAATGCCACCGTTGGTGCCGGTATGCTCAATTTCTCCTTACGCCGCGCGCAAAATGTCCATTGGCAAGCGCTCGACGTTAGCCGCGAAGCCCATGCCAATTTGAAGAATCAGAAGCCCGCTGTGCTATGGTTTACTGGGCTTTCCGGCTCCGGCAAATCGACGATCGCCAATCTGGTTGAGAAAAAACTGCACCGGATGAACCGGCATACATTCTTGCTCGATGGTGACAATATCCGCCATGGACTGAATAAAGATCTGGGCTTTACCGAAGCCGACCGTATCGAAAATATCCGCCGCGTGGGCGAAGTGGCGAAGCTGATGGCCGATGCCGGATTGATCGTCGTCACTGCCTTCATCTCGCCGTTTCGCGCAGAACGGAAAATGGTACGCGACATGATGCAAAGCGGGGAATTTATCGAAATTTTCATCGACACCCCGCTGGCGGAGGCAGAGCGCCGCGATGTGAAGGGACTGTATAAAAAAGCACGGTCGGGCCAGCTGAAAAACTTTACTGGTATCGATAGCCCTTATGAAGTCCCGGAAAACCCAGAATTGCGGATAGACACGATGGCGATGACACCCGAACAAGCGGCGGATATGATCGTCGATCGGCTATTGGCATGACCATCGAAGAATCGGATGTCCGGCTCGCCGAACGGCTGGCGCGCGAGGCGGGCGAAATATTGCTGGCACTGCAAAATCAGGGGGACCTGTCTGGCAAGGAATTGGGCCAAGCCGGCGATGCACGTGCCAATGAATTGTTGATGCGCGAGCTGAAAATCGCTCGGCCCGAAGACGCGATATTATGCGAGGAGGAAAAAGACAGCGACGCGCGGCTATCGGCCAGCCGCGTGTGGATTGTCGATCCGCTGGACGGCACCCGCGAATATAGCGAGGGCCGCAGCGACTGGGCCGTCCATGTCGCGCTTTCCATTGGCGGCATTGCCACGGTGGGCGCGGTGGCCCTGCCCGCTTTGGACCTCACGCTTACCTCGGCTGGTCCGCCCAAGCTGAAAGCGCTGAACACACCCCTCAAAATGCTGGTCAGCCGTACGCGCCCCGCCGCCGAAGCCGTGGCGGTGGCCAAAATACTCGGCGCGGACCTATTGCCGATGGGCAGCGCAGGCGCCAAAGCGATGGCGGTGGTACGCGGTGAAGCGGATGTCTATTTGCATACCGGCGGCCAATATGAATGGGACAATTGCGCCCCCGTCGCCGTGGCCGAAGCCGCCGGCCTATATTGCGCCCGCATCGATGGGTCGCCGATGCGGTATAATGCGCCCGACGGCTACCTGCCCGACCTGGTCATTTGCCACCCAGAATTGGAAGATGCGGTCAAAGCCGCGATAGCAGCGTTGTAGGCTCCGGATCTGTAGCGGTTCGTTTAATTAGATTTTTGTTTAAGAACATAGTCACCCCCGCAAAGGCGGGGGTCCATCACCTAGGCTATAGGTTTATACTATAACCCCGCGCAAAATTCGGCATCTGCTGATGGGCCGACTTCACCGGCCAAATGGACGGCATGATCGTGCGTATGCCCGCCGAAAGCCGCAATATGCACGGGTTTAACCAGGGGGATTGCAGAAGATTGCCATTACCCTCACCCCGTCATTCCGAACTCGTTTCAGGGTGACGGGAGGCGGCAACTCAAACTCTTTGAGCTCAACCGACCGTCAGTCACATCACCTCTATTGGCTCAACACGTCGCTGGCTTCCATCCATCTCGCTTCGGCGGCATCGATTTGTTTTTGCACTTCACCGCGCAGCTGCGACAATTCGCTCATCGTGCGCTTTGCATCATCGCCTACGGCACTGGCAGGATCAAACATGGCGCGGTCAATTTCGGAGCGACGCTTGGTTAGCTTTTCCATTTCCGCTTCCACTGCATTCAATGTCTTGCGGGCGGTTTTTTGCGCCTCCCGTGCGGCAGCGGCCAGCCGCCGCTCCTCTTTCTTGTCGCGCTTAGCTGGTTTTGCCTTATCCCCGCCCGCTGATTTATCAGAACCGCTGAGGATGAAGTCGGTATAATCTTCCAGCGTTCCGGCAAATTCATTCGCTTCCCCGCTTTCGACCAACACCAGCCGGTCGGCGGTCATTTCGATCATATGCCGGTCGTGGCTGACAATCACAACGGCGCCGTCATAGGCATTGAGCGCCTGAACCAATGCTTCACGGGCATCGACGTCCAAATGGTTCGTGGGCTCGTCCAGGATCAGCATATGGGGCGCATCGCGGGTAATCAACGCCAGCGCAAGCCGCGCGCGTTCGCCGCCCGACAGCTTACCAACGAGCGTTTCTGCTTTTTGCCCGGAAAAGCCGAACCGGCCAAGCTGCGCCCGCACCGCACCGGGTGTTGCGCCCTTCATCTCCCGCGTCATATGCTCCAGCGGCGTGTCACCTGTGTCCAGCTCCTCCACCTGATATTGCGTGAAATAGCCGACCCGCATTTTACCCGAAACCGCAATATTGCCCTCCATCGGCGGCAATTGCGCGGCAATTAGCCGGGCCAATGTTGTCTTTCCATTGCCGTTGCGGCCCAACAACGCCACCCGCTCATCCGGGTCGATGCGCAGGTTGAGCCGCTGCAACACCGGCTGACCGGGCGTATAGCCAACCGCCGCAAGGTCCAGCGTCACCAATGGCGGTTTTAATTCGTCCGGGCTGGGAAAATCAAAAGTGAGCGACGGGTCTTCGGCAGCAGCAGCAATCGGCTGCATTTTTGCGAGTGCCTTGGCCCGGCTTTGCGCTTGCTTTGCCGTCGATGCACGGGCGCTGTTGCGTGCGATATAATCCTGCAGCTTTGCGCGCTGCGCCTCTTGCGCGGCCCTTGCCGATTCCAGTTGCGCCAGCCGTTCGGCCCGCTGCTTTTCAAAGGCATCATATCCGCCGACATAAAGCGTCGTCTTGCCGCCCTCCAGATGGCAGATATGATCCACTACATTGTTCAGCAAGTCGCGTTCGTGGCTGATCAAAACCATCGTTGCCCGCGTGCTTTTCAAAAAATTTTCCAGCCACATCGTCGCTTCTAAATCGAGGTGGTTCGAAGGTTCATCGAGCAATAATATATCTGGCTCCGAAAAAAGCAGCGCGGCAAGCGCAACCCGCATTTTCCAACCACCCGAATAGCTGTCGAGCGGCCGGTGCTGCATTTCTTCGTCAAAGCCCAGCCCGACCAATATGCGGGCGGCGCGCGCGGGCGCGGTATGCGCGTCAATCGCAATCAACCGTTCATGAATATCGGCAATGCGGTGATGGTCATCGCTACCTTCTTCCTCGGCCAGCAATGCAGCGCGTTCGGTATCGGCGGCCAGCACGGCTTCAAACGGCGTTTGGTCACCGGCTGGTGCCTCTTGCGCAATATAGCCAATCCGCGCCGTTTTCGGCATTTCGATGCTGCCATCATCGGGTTCAGACAAGCCGGCAATCACTTTCATCAAGGTTGTTTTGCCCGCACCATTGCGCCCGATCAGGCCGACGCGCGCGCCCGTCGGCAGCGCAGCGGTCGCGCGTTCCAATATAGTGCGCCCGCCAAGACGCACGGTGATTCCCGAAATATTCAGCATGGTTTGAGCGCGTAGCCGAGCAGGCTGTGCGTTGCAATGCGCTCTGGCGCTGTAAATGAATTTATGTATGCTCGATTTCCAGAGGAGAAAATCATGATTGCTGAGAAATTGCCATTTCTGTCATTTGACGAATTTATCCGCCATTGGGCCGCCGATCGTCCGAATAGCCCCGCGTTGACCGAAGAAGACAGGGTGTGGACCTTTAGCGATCTCGAACGGCGCACCGCGCAGGTCGCGGGGATGCTTCAGCATTTGGGGTTGGAAAAAGGCGACCGGATTGCCTGGGCCGGGAAAAATAGCGACCTTTACTTCACGTTATTTTACGGCGCGGCGCGGATGGGCGTTGTCATGGTGCCAGTGGGGTGGCGGCTTGCGCCTGCCGAATGGGCCTTCATCATCAATGATACCGGTGCCAAAGCGGTCTTTACCGGACGCGGGTTTGACGGCGCGCTGGACTCCATTCGCGAACAGACGCCCGGTGTCGGCCATATCATCCCGGCGGAGACAGCCGAGCAAATGATCACAAGCATCACGCCCGCAGAATTCGAGCCCAGCGGCCATGATGATCCGGTTTTGCAGCTTTACACCAGCGGCACCACCGGCAATCCGAAAGGAGCCGTGCTGTCCAATCGCAACCTATTTGCGCTCAGGCTCAACGATAATTACGGCGACATCGCCTATTTGCAGCTGGCCGATGATGAAGTAATATTGATCGCCATGCCCTGCGCCCATATTGGCGGAACCGGGCTTGGCGTCATGGCCATTGCGGCGGGATTGCCTGGCCATGTGCTTGATGAATTTACGCCAGATGGATTTTTCGATGCGGTGGAAAATAACGGCATCACCCGGTTATTCATTGTGCCCGCGGCGCTGCAAATGTTGATCAACCATCCGCGCTGCAAGATGGTGGATTATAGCAGGCTGAAATATATCCTATATGGCGCGGCGCCCATCCCGCTCGAACTGCTGCGCCAATGTTTGGCGATATTTGGCAGCGAATTTATTCAAGTTTACGGCATGACCGAAACAACGGGCACGATTATCTGCCTGCCGCCGGAGGACCATGATCCGCAGGGTAATGACCGGATGCGCGCCGCCGGAAAGGCGTTGCCGGGCGTGGAATTGAAAATTGCGGATGACGCAGGCAACGAAGTGCCGCGCGGCACCGTTGGCGAGTTAATGACCCGCTCGTCCAATAATATGCTCGGCTATTGGAACCTGCCCGACGAAACGCGCAGCACCATGGGACAAGATGGATGGATCCGCACCGGCGATGCCGCCTATATGGATGATGACGGCTATGTCTTCATCCACGACAGGGTGAAGGATATGATCATATCGGGCGGCGAAAATGTCTATCCGGCACAGGTCGAAAGCGCGATTTACGGCCATCCAGATATATTGGAGGTCGCCGTAATCGGCATCCCTGATCAAAAATGGGGCGAAGCGGTGAAGGCGGTCTGTGTGCCCAAAGCGGGCCATGAGATCGATCCGGACAGTGTGATCGCGTGGACCCGTGAGCGGCTGGCGGGATTTAAGGTGCCCAAGTCGGTCGATGTGATCGGCGCCCTGCCCCGCAACGCATCGGGCAAAATATTACGCAAAGACCTGCGCGCGCCTTATTGGGCGGGCTATGACCGGCAGGTTAACTGATCGCCCACAGGGGCGGTCAAGCCCCGCGCCGGAAAATCAGGCTGAGATTATTGGCGGGCATTTCGGTCCGCTGATCCAGCGTCAGGCCATGCTCGGCGGCGAGCGCGGTGATTTGCTCCAGCGACCGCAGGCCCCAGCGCGGATCGCGGCTTTTTAACGATTGATCAAATTCGGCATTACTCGGCGCCAGCGGCACAGCCGCTTCGATAAACGGACCATAAAGATAGAGCGGCGCGCCCGGCGGCAATATCCGCCCCGCCCCGCGCATCAGGCCCGCTGCAGCTTCGATGGGCGCGATATGGACCATGTTGATGCAGATGATCGCGTCCGCCCCCACCACTGGCCAATCCTGCGCCGCCGCATCCAATTGCAACGCGGGCGCGATATTGGTCAGCGCCGCTTCCAACTGCCAAGCGGCTATCGACGCGAGCGCCAGCGGATCGGGATCGCTGGGTTGCCATTGCAGGGCGGGAAATAACGCAGCGAAATGGACGATATGCTCGCCCGTTCCGCTCGCAATTTCCAGCACGCGGCCCTTGGCGGGCAATATTGGCCGCAGAATATCGGCTATCGCGTCCCGGTTGCGCAAAGTGGCAGGAGCAAAGCGTTTCGCCTCCCCGCTTTCGTCAAAGACAAAGGGGCGGGGCCCGCCGCTCACTCCGCTGCGACCGCTTGCTCCGGTTCTTGCCATACCAGCACGGGTTTACGCGCAGCCTGTGTTTCGTCGAGCCGGCGGCGCGGGGCAAAATGCGGTGCGGATCTGAGCGATGCATCGCCTTTCTTTGCGCGGCTGACGACGCTGCGCATTGCTCCGATAAACTGATCCATCACCGCCTTGCTTTCCGTTTCGGTCGGCTCCACCAACATTGCGCCGTGCACCACCAGCGGGAAATAGACCGTCATGGGGTGATAGCCCTCGTCGATCAGGCCCTTGGCAATGTCGAGCGTTGAAAAGCCCTCGGCCAGTCCCTTATCGCTAAACAAGGCTTCGTGCATACATGGCCCGGACGCCGCGAACGGCGCGTCCAAAACATCTTCCAGACTGCGCAGCAGATAGTTGGCGTTGAGCACTGCATCTTCCGCCACTTGCCGCAGGCCATCGGCGCCATGGCTCATAATATAGGATAGCGCCCGCGTGAACATGCCCATTTGCCCATGGAATGCGGTCATCCGGCCAAAGCTTTGCCCATGATGCTGTCCGGCAATTTCCTCTTCGATCAGGATATATTGATCGCCCTGCTTTTCGACAAAAGGAAGCGGCGCAAAAGGCGCGAGCGCTTTCGATAAAACGACAGGGCCGCTGCCCGGACCGCCGCCGCCATGCGGGGTGCTGAATGTTTTATGCAGGTTGATATGCATCGCATCGACGCCCAAATCGCCCGGACGCACCCGCCCGACAATCGCATTGAAATTCGCGCCATCGCAATAAACAAAGCCGCCCGCCGCGTGGACAAGATCAGAAATAGTCTTAAGATCACGCTCGAACAGTCCGCAAGTATTGGGATTTGTTATCATCACAGCAGCCACATCAGGCCCCAGCCGCGCCTTCAACGCCTCCAGGTCCACCCGTCCTTCGGGGGTCGCTGGGATATTTTCGGTTTCATATCCGGCAAAGGCCGCAGTCGCTGGATTGGTGCCATGTGCGCTTTCGGGGCACAGGACCACCGAACGCGCATCGCCGCGTGCCTCCAATGCCGCACGTATCGCCAAAATACCGCAAAGCTCGCCATGCGCGCCCGCCTTGGGCGACATCGCGACGCTTTCCATCCCGGTCAGGGTGACGAGCCAATGGGCCAATTGGTGAATCACCGCCAACGCGCCCTGCACGCTTTGCACCGGCGCGAGCGGGTGAACATCGGCAAAACCCTTCATCCGCGCCACTTTTTCATTGAGGCGCGGGTTATGCTTCATCGTGCAGCTGCCCAATGGGAAAAAGCCCAGATCGATGGCGTAATTTTGGCGGCTGAGCCGGGTATAATGGCGCACTGTCTCTGGCTCGGACAGTCCCGGCAGGCCAATGTCGCGATTGCGTTCCAACCCGCCGAGCCTGTTCCCCTCCCGCCTGCGGGAGGGGTTAGGGCTTTCTCGCCCACCCCCGGCCCCTCCCGCAGGCGGGAGGGGAGAAATATCAACGCCGGTCGTTTGCATGCTACCAATCTCAAAAATCAGCGCTTCTTCGAGCATCAGCGCCCGGTTGCCGGTGTAAGTCATCGGCGCTGCCGATCCCGCCTCACCCATTTCAGGACGCCAGCCGCTTTCGTTGATACCGCTCATGCCAACAACTCCTCTAAATTCTGCGCCAACGCCTCGATCCCCTCTTCGGTGGCAAGTTCGGTCACAGCGATCAGCAACCCGTTTTCCAGTGCTGCCTCACCCGGATATAACCGGCCCAGCGACACACCGCCGAGGATTTTTCGGTCGGCCAAATCGCGGACAATGTCCCGAGACGGTTTATTAAGTTTCACCGTAAATTCGTTGAAAAAGCTTTTATTTATGACCTCGACACCATCAATCTGCGCCAAACGGTCGGCGGTTTGCACGGCGAGGCCATGATTGAGCGTCGCAAGATCGCGAAGTCCCTTTTCACCCAGCAAAGTCATATGCACGCTGAAGGCCAATGCGCACAGCCCGCTATTGGTGCAGATATTCGATGTCGCTTTTTCGCGGCGAATATGCTGTTCACGGGTCGATAGCGTCAGGACAAAGCCGCGTTTGCCCTCGGCATCGACCGTTTCCCCGCACAGGCGGCCGGGCATTTGCCGGACAAATTTTTGCTTACAGGCAAATAACCCCACATAAGGTCCACCAAATTGCAGGCCGACACCAATCGATTGCCCTTCACCCACGACAATATCCGCGCCCATTTCGCCCGGCGACTTAATCGCGCCCAAAGCCACTGGCTCCGTCACCACCGCGATCAGCAGAGCGCCATATTCATGCGCTTTTGCGGCGATGGCGGACATATCCTCTATCCGTCCTAATATATCGGGATATTGCACCACGACGCAGCTGGTGTCGCCGTCGATTGCCGCCAATAGCCGGTCTGCATCACCTTGCGCCGTCATTTCGGGCTGGGCCGAAAGCAAGGTATCGCCGGTGAAACGCGCCATGGTGCCCGCGACGCTGACATAATGGGGATGGAGGCCGGATGACAGCACTGCCTTGCTGCGTTTCGTCACGCGTCCCGCCATGCTGATCGCTTCCCAGCATGCCGTCGAACCATCATACATCGATGCGTTGGCCACATCGCAGCCAAATAGCCGCGCGACCTGTGTCTGAAACTCAAACAGCATTTGCAGCGTGCCTTGCGCAATTTCGGGCTGATACGGGGTGTAAGCGGTCAGGAATTCTCCGCGTTGAATGATATGGTCAACGCTGGCCGGAACATGATGCTTATAGGCCCCTGCGCCCAGAAAGAAGGGATGATGCCCCGCCGCCATATTTTGACGGGCCAATGCGGAGAAATGCCGCTCGACCGCCATTTCACTGGCATGCATGGGCAATCCTTCGATCGGCCCAGACAGCCGCGCAGTTTCGGGTACATCCACGAACAGGTCATCTATATTCTTTGCGCCAATCACGCCCAGCATCGCGCTGCGGTCGGTATCGGTCAGGGGTAAATAACGCATTTTCAATTCCTTATGGGTGATTATTCAAACAATATCGAATAATATCCGCCCTTCCTATTACAGCCCGTCAACAAATGCCTTATACGCATCTGCACTCATCAAACCTTCCAGCTCCGACGGATCGCTCAGCGTCAGTTTGAAGAACCAGCCTTCGCCTTCGGGATCGCTATTGACCAGTGCCGGGTCGCCTTCCAGCGCGTCATTCCCCTCCAGCACTTCACCGCTGACCGGCGCGTAGACGTCGGATGCGGCCTTTACCGATTCGACCACTGCAGCATCGCCGCCTTTTTTCAGCTGTGTGCCGGATGCGGGAACCTCTGCAAAAACAATATCGCCTAATTGTTCCTGGGCATAATCGGTAATGCCAACGGTGGCGACATCGCCGTCCACATCAATCCATTCATGTTCTTCGGTAAAATAGCGGCTCATTGGGCTTTTCCTCTTCTGTGATAATTATGAGCGATGAAAGGCATTTTGGCGACGGTCACGGCAATTCGCTTACCTCGCACCTCCGCCTCTAATTCGGTGCCCGCTTGGCTATGCGCGGTTGCGACATAGCCCATGGCGATGGGCGCGCCAACGGAGGGGGCAAAACCGCCCGATGTCATCACGCCGACCTGATTGCCCTCTGCGAATATCGGCGCTCCTTCGCGCACTGGCATACGGCCTTCCACGGCAAAGCCCACGCGTTTCTTGTCAGCACCATCCGTCAACGCTGCCAATATCCGCTCGCACCCGCAAAATCCGCCCTCTGCGCGGCGGGTTTTAGATATCGCAAAGGCCAGATCGCCCTGCACCGGATCAATCGCGGGATCAAGATCATGCCCGTAAAGCGGCAGCCCCGCCTCCAGCCGCAGCGAATCGCGCGCGCCAAGGCCGATGGGCTTAACCTCCGGCTGCTCACACAGCGCCTCGGTCAATTGCTGCACAATATCGGCGGGGACGGAGATTTCAAAACCATCCTCGCCCGTATAGCCCGAACGGCTGATCCACAGGGGGTGCTCGCCCCAAATGAAGCTGTCTGCTTCCATAAAATACAGGCCCGCCGCGCGTGGGATCAGGCGAGCGAGCGCATCCACCGCCTTTGGCCCTTGCAGCGCCAATAGCGCCCGGTCATCCATATAATTGATGGTAACTTCATCGGGTAACTCACTGCGAAGATAGCCCATATCTTCGTGTTTCACTGCGCCGTTGACGACCAGATACAAACCCATCGGCGTGTTGGTCACCATCATATCGTCCAAGATCCCGCCATCCTCGGCCAGCAGCAGCGAGTAGCGCATTCGCCCTTCGCCCAGCGCGCTGATATCGCCAGGGACCAACCGTTCCAGCGCCTGCGCCGCGCCATCGCCCGACAGCATCAACTGCCCCATATGCGATACATCGAACAGTCCAGCATTGGTCCGCGTCCAGCTATGTTCGGCCATGATACCTTCATATTGGATCGGCATATGATAGCCCGCAAACTCGACCATCCGCGCGCCCTGCGCCCGGTGCCAGTCATTTAAGGGCAGATCGAGTATTTCGATGGGAGGCATTTCATCGTAGTCGTGCACATCATTCTCCGGGCATAAGAGTAACAGCCACGCAGGGCGGAAATGCCCAGCGCGCTGCCCCCTCTGTCACTTATACCTGAGAGCTTTCGCTTGCCTTGCGGCGCACTTACCCCTTCGGTGGCCCCAACTTGGAGCGCTTTCCAGAGAATCGCACGTGACAGCAGCGGTCCGTTTGCCTGAGAGATTCCGGGGCGGTTGCTCCTTCGGCGCTGCGGACAAGGCCGCAGGCTCTCCCGCACTGCCTGCGATTGATTCGGCAATGACGCCTGCCGCCGCGAGAGTCAATTAGGCGAAAGCCTTATCCCCCGATTTTTGCTGCGAAGCGCACTATATCGTCATGGGTGTGGATGAAATCGCCTGCGCCTTCTTCCGCCAATAACGCCGCCATCGCCCTGGCCACATCGCGCCCCGCAATGGAACGATATTTGCGCATCGCTCCCCATAGCATCATATCGGACAGCGGGCTGATGATTGCGGCAAAATTTTCGGCATAGCGCACCGGTCCTCGCCGGTCCCCGCGCAGCAGGCCGGGCTGCATTATATCGGTGCGGGCAAAACCGCAGGCGCGGATCGCATCCTCCGCCTCACCCTTGGTGCGCATATAGAATAGCGCCGCCTTGCTATTGGCGCTCAGCGAGGAGACGGACAGGAAATGCCCGCATCCGGCGGTTTTCGCGGCTTGCGCAACATCGGCAACCAGTTCCAGATCAACCGCGCGAAATGCCGCCTGCGACCCTGCATCGCGGATCGTCGTGCCAAGGCAGGATGCCGCGGCGTCCGGTTTAATCTGTGCTATTTGCGCGCTCCATTCTTCGGGCGGGGCGATATGCACGGTGATATTCACCGGAAAAGCGGGCTCATCTGGCCCCAAAGCGCGGCGGATGAGGATATGAATGTCATATTGCGGCCGATATTGCGCCAGGATTTCCGTCAAATGCCGCCCGACCAGGCCAGTTGCACCGACGATCAATATCCTCTTGGTCACGGCTGCTCTCCAAATAGTTCACAATAGCGATTTTCGGCATAACGGTCGGTCATCCCCGCAAGGAAATCCGCGATATAGCGGCTGCGCTTTGGCTCATCCGTGGGCAGGCCAGCTCGCCATTCGGCTGGCAAGCAATCGGCGCGCTCCATATAGGCACCATAAAGCGCCTCTATGATCTTGCGCGCCCGTGCGGCGGCATCGACCTGCGTGGGATGATGATATAGATTTGCATACATAAATTTTTTCAACGACCGCTCCTGCTCGGCCATTTGCGGGGAAAATCCTCCGATCATTTGTCCGGCTTGGCGAATATCATCGGCGTTGATCACGCCGGTTTCGGATATACGCTGCTGCGTCGCGGCGATCACATCATTGACCATCACACCAATTTGTTCGCGCACCAATTCGGGTAGCAACCGGCCTGCTGCAACGCCCGGATAACGGGCCAATATCCCCTGCCACCTCTCTGCAACAAAGGGCAGTTCGCATAGCTGTTCCACCGACAGCAGCCCGGCGCGGATGCCATCGTCAATATCGTGATTATCATAGGCAATATCATCGGCCACCGCCGCAATCTGCGCCTCCAGCGACGACCATTGGGATAGGTTCAGGTCAAAGCTATCATTCGCCTCTTTCAGCGCCCATCCCGGATTGTCCACTGGCCCATTATGCTTGGCCAACCCCTCCAGCAATTCCCAGCTGAGATTTAACCCCGGCCATAACGGATAGGGCGAATCCAGTTTCATCAAGGTGCGCAGCGTCTGCGCATTGTGGTCAAACCCGCCATACGGTTGCAGTGCTGCTTCCAGGGCATCTTCACCCGCATGGCCGAAAGGCGGATGGCCAATATCGTGGGCAAGGCACAGCGCCTCGGTTAAATCCTCGTTCAAACCCAGCGCCCGTGCGATCGTCCGGCCAATCTGCGCGACCTCCAAACTATGGGTCAGGCGCACGCGGTAATGGTCACCATCGGGCGAGACGAACACCTGCGTTTTGTGGCGCAAACGGCGAAAAGAAATGCTGTGAATAATCCGGTCACGGTCGCGTTGGAATATATTGCGAGGGCCGCGCACATCGCTGCCCGCTTCCCGGTGCGGCCGTCCCCGGCTTTCATCGGGGTGACAGGCATAAGGGGCGGTCGCAAGGGTCGTGGGCGTCATAATAGCCAAAGCCTATGCCGCAATGACGGTGTAGCGGCTAGAGCCTATTTCAGCTTTTCGACAACCGTGCCGTCACCGCTTTGCCAGACAAATCCATCGCCGCCCGCCGCCCGGAAATCGGACTCCCATTTGCGAGCCGCTTTCAAATCATCAAACGGACCGATAACGAGCCGATTCAGATTTTTCCAAGGCGACGACCATCCTGCCATACCTTTGAATAAATCCGGATTTTTTCCGGTATGACGGCGCATATCGCCCTTAAATGCCGACACTTCACCAGTCGCAATCTGTACCCAGGTTCGCGCCGGATATGTTTCGGCAGGTGATTTGGTATCTTTGGACTTTGCCGGTTCAGCCGGTTTTACCGCCGGTTTCGGGTTGGGCGGCGGCGCGCTCGCCACTTTAATTTTGCTGAGATCAACCGGAGTTACGCTTGGCTTTTTCTCGCTTGCGGGCACTTCGATGGCATCCACAATCGCGCCCAAGTCAAATGATTTTGGTACGTCCGCCGGCTTTTCGCTCGCAACGGAAGGCGGAGCGGCCAGTGTTGGGGCGTTACCAACGGGTGAGCTTTCAACTGGCGGTGCAGCGGGAAGCTGTGCCGGTGCCGGTGCCGGTATCTCTGCCTGTGCCAATTTCGGCTGAAAATTATCGACCGAAGGAACGCTGTCGGTTGACGGTGCCGATGCGGCGATCGGCGCCGGCGGCGATGCAGCTGTGGATGGCAGCGGCGATGCAGCTATGGACGGCGCTACCTCTGCGGCTTGCGGAAGCGCGTTTTGGGTATTGGCGGCAGGAGCAGCTTGCGGGGCCGCTGGCGCAGCATCATTGGTCCTGACCGCAACGCCATTTTGGATGACCGGCATGCGCGGCAAGATCAACCGGCCATTGCTTGGGCCGACCGCAGCTATATTGCCGCCCTGCGTTCCTGGCGCACTGCCAAATGGCGGCGGCGTTTGAACGAGGCTTAGGCTATTTGCGGCCTGTTCGGCGGCCAATATGCGCGTTCGGGCCACATCATTTTTGAAACTACCGCCCGCCGCCGAAGTGATCGCACCTGAACGGTTATTGGCAGGCAGTGTAGCCACTTTCGGCGCAGCGGCGGCTGGAGATATTGAAGGCACAGTAGCGGCAGCAGCAGGGCTGGTCGCTGCCGCCTGAACCGGCGCAGCTTCATTTTTTCCGAGCGGCTTTCCTGCTGGGATCAAGCGATTATTACCCTTTGGCTGCGGATCGGCTGCGGCATAACGCGACGCTGTATCCCTAATTTCGGGGCTGTCCCGGCCAATATTACGTGCCGGAAAATGGCCAAAATAGATGGCGGCTGCTTGCTGCGCCCCGGTCAGTTCCGGCATTTTGCGCAAAAAGGGCTCAAACCGGCTCGCCGAATTAGGATCCATAAACCCTTGTGTTACCCGTACCGATTCGCGGGTGTCACCGCGCGCCGCCAACATAAATGCCCGCGCCCGCCATGCCTCACCAGAATTATTTTGCAGATAGGGCAGCAGCATGGCGTCGGCTTCTTTGGCCTTGCCTGATAGCGACAAGGAAACCGCCTGCTTAATCGCCAACGCTTCCGAATTATCCGCCGTTCGGGCGAGCGCATAATCCTGCTGCGCCCGGTCAAAATTGCCTAACAGGTCAAAGGCGACGGCGCGGTCGGCAGCGGCGGTGCGGTCGGAAATGCCCAATTTCACGGCCTCATCAAAATAGCGCAGCGCCTCAAACGGGTTTTCGGTCCGCACGCTGGCTGTGGCGAGGCCCAGCTTGATCCGGCCATCATTGGGTTGTAAACCATTGGCACGCGTGAAAAAATTCAGCGCCGCATTCGCATCCTGCAGTGCCAGCGCGGCATTGCCCGCATCAACCAGCGCATCAACATCGGTAGGCCGCGACGCAATGCGGCGCAGCGCGCTGCGCAGCAATTCGGAATTTAACTCGCGCTCATTCGATGCCTTGATCTCAGCAGCCGATGGCCCCGCCTGCGCATATGCGCTCAACGGCGTAAATCCAGCCGCAAGGGCCAAAATCATCAAGGGACGTAATAATATCACATTCATGTCCTGCCTATTGCCTCAATGGATCGCAAAGCGCCAATCCAAGCTTTACCGATAGCGACCAATGGTTCAACAAAAACGACCAGAAGAATCATCTTCTGGCCGCTTTTATCAGATTGAAGCTGAATAGTTGACGATCAAGCGTCAGTTATTCCCCTGACGGTCGAGGAAACGCGGAATGTTCAAACCGCCGGAACCGCCGCCTTTGGGCGCTTCACCGTCATCATCATCCTTATTTGCAATTCCGCGCGACAGGTTCGACATGCGTTCAAACAATGTGCCGCCGCCGCTGGCAATACGCGGCGCTTCCGCATCGACATTGACGGGTTGCTCTGGCTCTGGCGCAGGCTCGGCTTCGGCCATATCTGCCCCGCCCAGTTCAAGCATATCGTCGCCGCCTGCATCGCTCGTTTCCGGTTGCTCGGCCGCCTCGGCGATGTCGGCTTGCCCCAAATCCAGGCTATCATCATCGGCCATTACCGGTTCACTGGCTTCGGTTTCTGCAACATTTTCCTCAACGGCTTCTTCGGCAGGCGACTGGAAAATGCTCGATACAGGTTCCGGCGCAGCAGGCGGAGCGGCCACTGGCTCTGGCGCGGCGGCAGGTGCCGCCCGGTTAAACGCAAAGGAACGCGCGCTGGTGTCTGGTGCCACGGCGTCGCTATCGATACCCGTGGCCACCACGGACACGCGAATTTTACCCTGCAGATTTTCGTTAAACGCGCTGCCCCAAATGATATTGGCATCGGGGTCGACCAGCTCGCGAATATGGTTTGCGGCCTCGTCCACTTCCATCAAACGCATATCTTCGCCGCCGGTGATAGACACGATCACGCCTTTTGCACCTTGCATCGAAACACCATCGAGCAGCGGGTTGGCAATTGCTTTTTCGGCAGCTTCAAGAGCGCGTCCGTCGCCTTCGGCCTCGCCTGTGCCCATCATCGCTTTGCCCATTTCATGCATCACGCTGCGCACGTCGGCAAAATCGAGGTTGATTAGGCCGGGCATCACCATCAAATCGGTGATCCCGCGAACGCCCTGTTGCAACACTTCATCGGCCAGCAAAAAGGCTTCTTTGAAAGTGGTGTTGGGGTTCGCGACAAGGAACAGATTTTGGTTCGGTATGACGATCAATGTGTCGACATGCTGTTGCAACTCATCAATGCCCGCCTCGGCAGAGCGCATCCGCCGCGCGCCTTCAAACAGGAACGGTTTGGTGATGACGCCCACGGTCAATATGTTCATTTCGCGTGCGGCCTGCGCAATGACGGGGGCAGCGCCCGTGCCGGTGCCGCCGCCCATACCGGCCGCAATAAAGCACATATGCGCGCCCTGAATTGCCGATTTGACTTGCTCAATCGTTTCTTCTGCTGCGGCGCGGCCAACTTCGGGACGCGAACCTGCGCCCAATCCCTGCGTAATATCGGGGCCAAGTTGGATGCGGTGCTCCGCCGCCGACGCGTTCAGCGCCTGCGCATCGGTATTCGCAACGATGAAATCGACGCCCTCCACATTGGCGTTGATCATATTGGCAACGGCATTGCCGCCCGCGCCGCCGACACCGATAACGGCAATTTTCGGGCGCAATTCATCTACCAATGGTGGACCGATATTGATGCTCATATTCAAAACCCCCTTGCCATTATGGCCAGTTCTTAAAAAAGTTAACGTCTATTGGCACAAAACTGCCATTTGCACACCCGAAAATTAACCAAAAATCGCGGTTTCTGTCAAAAATTCTCTCTTATCGCCCGCTTTATTCGTTCTATTATTCCCAATGCCGCGCCATCGGCATAATCGTCACCGGGATCCAATGGTCCTTTCAAGTCTATCCGGTCCGATGCCATATAACGCACCAAACCGATCAGCGTTGAAAAAGCAGGGCCGCTATGCGCCTCTGGCACTCCCGAGACGCCTTTCGGCTTCCCAATGCGCACTGCCCGGCCCAATGCAGCCTGAAAATGTTCGGCAATGCCTTTCAACTCCGCACCTCCGCCGGTCAAGACGATTTGATGTCCGGTCGTGCCCGAAAACCCAAGGTGCTTTAGCACAAGGCCAATTTCAGACACGATTTTGTCGATACGCTGAAATATTACCGCGTTGAGCTGCGCCTTGGTGATGCGCGGGGTACCGCCATCATCGACATTGCCGCCATCTTCCTTATCAAGGTCAAGCACATCCTGATGATCGCGCGGCGTGGACAGCGCTGACCCATAATAGCATTTCAACCGCTCGGCCTGCGCCCGGCGCATACCAAAGGTGGATGCAATATCGTCGGTAATATCGGCTGCACCCTGCTGTATCGTTTGCAACCCCACAAGCATCCCGCCGATAAATACCGACACATTGGTGATGGATGCCCCCATTTCGACGAGCGCAACGCCAAGCTCGCGCTCTTCCGCCGTCAAGCAGGCAAGCCCTGTGGCGATGGGTGAGACAACGACATTATCCACCTCCAAATGCGCGGCGCGGGCCGTCAAATCCAGATTGCGCACCGGCGATGGATCGGCGAGCACGACGTGGATATCGACCCCCAATCGGTCGGCATGCAGTCCGATGGGATTGGCCACCCCGCCAACACCGTCGAGCGAATAGAGCGTCGGCTGCACATGGAGCGCGGATTTACCCTGCATATCCAGATTGGCACGGCCAGCGGCGAGCAGGTCGTCAATATCCTCTTGCTCAATCCGGTCACCGCCCAGCTCAATCTCCACCGGTGCTAGCATACTGTCCAGTCCGCCCGCCGATATGCCCACCGTTACCCGGTCAATATTGATACCGGCGATGCGTTCGGCCTGCTCCACCGCATGGCGCACCGACAATTCGGCCTGCTCCATATCGGCGATGCAGCCGCGCACAACGCCCCGGCTTTCGCGCTGTCCTGTGCCCAAAACGATCAAGTCACCCGTGTCGGTTTTACCCGCAATAAGGGCGCAGACTTTCGACGATCCGATATCCAAAGCGGAAATGATTTTTTCAACGCGCGCCGCCGTCATGCTTTTTCATCGCTCCCTATTTTTGCCGTATCGCCGTCTGACCGGCCTTCATCTTTTTTGGCACTATCATCTTTTACAGGCTTTGGCTCTTCTTTCGGTTTTTTACGAATATAGGCCCGGTCGGGATCGCGCAGGTCGAAATAGATCATATCCTGACCCAACAAGCGACTGACCCCGTCCATCCGCGCAAAATCAATCAACGCCTTGGTCGCGGGCTTTTCGCCTTCGGGCAAGGCGACGGTTTCGCCAGTTTTGAAGGTCAAATCCCACCGGCGGTTGCCGATCCAGCTGGCCGCCACAATTTGCGGCTTTAACGATGGCGCTTCATCCAATAATTCAGCCAGCATAACCGCTTGTTTATTGGCATTTTCGCCGTTCAGGATCATCAATCCGCCGACACTGCCCACCGGCACATTTTGCAGGACAACGCCCGCCTCATCAATCAACGTCTGTTTGCCGCCCTGATTCCAGATCGCCGCTGGTTTGCGTTCGATTATCTCAACCACTAGAGTATCGGGCAAACGGCGGCTAACGCGGACATCCTTTATCCAGCCATATTGCATTAAATCGCTGCGAATTTTTTCCAGATCGACAAGCGGCATCGCGCGGTCTTTTTCGGCGAGCACAATGTCATAGACCTTTAATTGATCCACGCGCTCCATCCCCGACGTTTCCACACGGGTCACAACAAAACCGGCCTTCGCCGCCAATTCCGCATATTGATTATGAACGATAGCGCCCAGCCCGAAATAGCGCGCAACAAAAAACAGGATAACCAGGAATGTGCCAATCGCGATCCAGTTAAAGATGCGCTGTATCTCTGCCTCGGCCAGCGGCAATGTCCGCAGGAACCGGTCGAACATCGACAAGCGGCGCACCTTTTGCCGGTTGGATGATTGCCGGGCCGATGCGCCGCGCGCCGCTGTTTTGCGTTTTGTTGTGGCCTTCATCGCGCCTTGGTCGTCATTCCAACGCCTCCTGCACGATCCGGTGGACCAGCTCTTCATAGCTAATGCCAACCTGCTTTGCCTGTTCAGGCACCAGGCTGAGCGGAGTCATTCCCGGCTGCGTATTGGTTTCCAGCACGAACACGCCGTCCATACCCAATTCATCGTCCCAGCGAAAATCGGTCCGCGATGCCCCTTTACAGCCCAATAGCTGATGACAGCGTAGCGCCAGGTCCATCATATAAGCCTCAATATCCGCAGGAATTTCGGCGGGGCAAATATGATCGGTCAAGCCGTCCGTATATTTGGCGTCAAAATCATAAAAGCCGCTTTTGGGTTTTAGCTCGGTGACGCACAGCGCCTTTCCGCCCAGCACGGCGCAGGTCAGCTCGCGCCCTTTGATAAAAGGTTCGGCGAGCAGGACGTCAAAATCCTGCCAAGGTCCGGCGGCATCGCGGGAAATGGGCATGCCATAATTGCCATCCTGGGTGACGATTGCCACGCCAACCGACGAACCTTCGTTCAGCGGTTTCAGCACATAGGGACGCGGCACGGGGTCGGCGGCGAACAGGCTGTCTGTGTCCACCACCACACCTTTTGGCATAGGGATCCCAGCGGGAACGAGCCGCTGCTTGGTCAGCTCCTTGTCAATCGCGATGACCGACGTGACCATGTCGCTATGCGTATAAGGAATGCCCATCAGGTCGAGCATACCCTGCACGCGGCCATCTTCGCCCGGCACGCCGTGCAGCGCATTAAACACCACGTTGGGTTTCAATTCCGACAGGACGGCGGCGATATCGCGCCCCATATCCACGCGGGTGACGCGGTATCCCCCTTTTTCCAGCGCATCGGCGACGCCATTGCCGCTCATCAACGATACCGGCCGTTCATTCGACCAGCCGCCCATCAACACTGCGACATGGATATTGCCGTTGCTATTGCTCATATTTTCCCCACGCGCTGTATTTCCCATTGCAGGTCGATGCCTGATTTTTCCTTGACCCTTTTGCGCACTTCTTCGCCCAGCGCTTCAATATCCGCGCTGGTCGCATCGCCCAGATTGAGCAGGAAATTGGTGTGTTTTTCCGAAACTTGTGCCCCGCCAATCTGCAGGCCGCGGCATCCGGCCTCATCGACCAGCTGCCATGCTTTATGGCCATCGGGGTTTTTGAAAGTTGATCCGCCCGTCTTGCTGCGCAGCGGCTGCGACGCTTCGCGCGATGCGCTGATCCTATCCATTTCCGCTTGAATATCGGCAGGTTCACCTGGCCGCCCCTGAAACCGAGCGGCCACAACAATTGCACCATCGGGCAATTCGGAATGGCGATAGCTGTAACCCAGTTCCTGAACGCTTAATGTTACCAGCTCGCCTGATCGCAACAGGACATCGCAATCGGTCAAAATATCCTTCACTTCGCCGCCATACGCGCCGCCGTTCATCCGCACGAAACCGCCAACGGTTCCCGGGATAGAGCGCAAAAATTCAACGCCAGCGATTCCCGCATCGCGCGCGGTGGAGGATACCAATATACCCGAAGCCCCGCCGCCGCAGCCGAGTATCTCGCCTGCTGCAGGCTCCACCTTGGCAAAGGCTTTGCCCAGCCGGACCACCACGCCCGGAACGCCGCCGTCCCGCACGATCATATTCGATCCAAGGCCGAGCGCCATCACCGGAACATCGGCGGGTAATTCCCGCATAAAGCCTTGCAAATCGTCAAGGTCAGCAGGCTCAAAAAGCCATTCAGCCGCGCCGCCGCTTTTGAACCAGACGAGCGGCGCAAGCGGCGCGGCGGCCTTTAACTTGCCGCGCACAGATGGAAGCGTTGCCGCCATCATGCCAGCTTGCCCTGCACTTCACCGGCAAGCGCCGCAGCCATTTTGGTAATGTCGCCTGCGCCCAGACACACGATAATGTCGCCGGCCTGAATCTGTTCCGACAGCTTCGCCGACAAATCATCCAGGCCGGTTACCGTCGCGGCGGAACGATGCCCGCGCCGTTTCATTCCGGCGACAAGCGCGGCGCTATCGATGCCCTCAATCGGTGCTTCGCCCGCAGCATAGACGGGAGTGACATAGGCGATATCGGCATCGTTAAATGCTTGTTGAAAATCATCCATATGATCGCGCAGCCGGGTGAAACGGTGCGGCTGTGCCACGGCAATGACCCGGCCCGATGTGCCTTCGCGCGCCGCCGCCAGAACCGCGCGGATCTCCACCGGGTGATGACCATAATCGTCAATCACTTGCACCGCGCCGCCGCCAATGGCAATCTCTCCCACTTTCGTAAAGCGGCGTTTGACACCGCCAAATTTCGAGAAACCCTGCGCCAATTGGGCGTCATTCATGCCCATTTCGATACCCACAGCGATAGCGGCCAGCGCATTTTGGACATTATGCCGTCCGGGCATCGGCATTTCGATACCCTCGATCACGCGTTTATTGCCGCTGCGGTCCTTGATCGCGACATTGAAGCGATTGCCGCCTGCAATCGGCGTTACATTTTCGCCGCACACATCCGCCTGCGCGCTAAAGCCATAGGTTACAATCCGGCGGTCGCGGATTTTCGGGATGATGGACTGCACCTCCGGATGGTCGATGCACATGATTGCCGCGCCGTAAAAAGGGACATTTTCAACAAATTCGACAAAGCCTTTTTTGATCGCGTCAAAATCGCCCCAATGGTCCAGATGCTCAGGGTCGATATTGGTCACCACCGCGATCGTGCCGTCTAGCCGCAGCAAGCTGCCATCGCTTTCGTCGGCCTCCACCACCATCCAATCGCTCGCGCCAAGCCGGGCGTTGCTGCCATAGCTGTTGATGATGCCGCCGTTGATCACGGTAGGATCAATCCCGCCATGGTCGAGCATCGCCGCGATCATCGACGTCGTTGTCGTTTTGCCATGCGTTCCGGCAACGGCAACCGTGTTTTTCAGCCGCATCAGCTCCGCCAGCATCTCCGCACGGCGCACCAGCGGTATACGTTTTTCGAGCGCCGCATCGCGTTCGGGATTGCCCGCCTTCACCGCCGTTGATGTGACAACAACCGCCGCGCCATCGACATTTTCCGCCGCATGGCCGATCATCACCTTAATGCCTTTTTTGCGCAAGCCTTCGACCACATAGCTGTCGGCAATATCGCTGCCTTGGACGCTATAGCCCAAATTGTGCATCACCTCGGCAATGCCCGACATGCCGATGCCGCCAATGCCGACGAAGTGAACCGTGCCGATATCTGTTGGTACGCCCTTCATCGGCCGCCTTCTCCTGCGAAAGTATCTTTGGCCATCGCATCCTTCGCCATGGCGGGAGACGCCGCGCCAAAGCCGCCATGATGCTGCGCCTTCGCCTTCAGCGGTTTTTGCGTGGGAGCCTTGCCATAGCTTTCGACCAAATTCGCAAGGTCGGTCACGGCATTGGGCCGTCCGCATTTTTTCGCGGCCTTCGCGGCATTTTCCAGTGCACCGGGCTGCATGGCGATTTTCTGTATCTGTTTGGCCAGCTCCGTCGGCGTGAATTGCGGCTGTGCAATCGCCCTGCCCCCGCCCGCCTGCACCATTTCGGACACGTTATATGCCTGATGATTGTCCATCGCCGATGGCAGGGGGATCAGGATCGCAGGGCGCCCTGCGGCGGTCAGCTCAGCGATAGTCGAAGCGCCCGCGCGGCTGATCACCAGATGCGCCCAGCCAAGCCGTTCGGGCATATCGGGCAGATATGTCGCCAGCTCCGCCGGGATTTGATGTTCGGAATATTTTTGGCGCACCGCGTCAATATCTTCCTCGCGGCATTGCTGGGTCACCTGCAAACGGCGGCGCAGGTTAAGCGGCAATCGCGCCAGGCCATCGGGAACCACTTCGGACAGGATGGTCGCACCCTGACTACCGCCGGTTACCAGCACGCGGAAAATGCCGTCTTCATCCAGCGGCGGGTAGCTTTGATCGCGCAAGCCCAGAACCTCTTCGCGCACCGGATTGCCGAGCAAGTGCACCTTGTCCTTATCGCGCGGTTTCAACCGCTGCACATCGGGATAGGCGGTGACGATCGCGTTGACCTTGCTCGCGGTCAGGCGGTTGACCCGGCCCAGCACCGCATTTTGTTCGTGAATGATGGTTGGCACTTTACACGCAAATGCGCCCAGCAACGCGGGAAAAGCCGGATAGCCGCCAAAGCCGACGACGCAGCTAGGTTCAAAATTGCGGTAGAGCATTTTGGCCATTTCGCGCCCCTGACCAATGGCCCGCGCCCCGCGCAGCCAGCCAATCGGCCCGCCGCTCATCCGCCCAGCAGGCAGGATATGGCGCGCAATTTTTTCGGGGCAGCCCGGAATTTTCGTGCCGCGTTCGTCGGTGACCAGCGCGACATGATGCCCGCGCTTCAACAATTCCTCACCCAACGCAAAGGCGGGGATCATATGCCCGCCGGTGCCGCCTGCTGCCAATACATAATGCCTTGAAATCGTCATGGCTTTATTCCCTTCCTCACCGGCCCTTCACCATATAGCGCGACCGGTCAAGATACGGGTTGCGTTTCGTCAGTGCCAATAAGAGACCACAGGTCACGCACAAGCCCAAAATCGACGTGCCGCCATAGCTGATGAAGGGCAAGGTCATCCCCTTTGACGGAAATATGCCAAGGTTCACCGCGATATTGATCATCGCCTGTCCGCAAAATGCAGCGGTCAATGCGGTGGCAGCCATGATGGTAAACTGGTCCTTTTCATCCAGCAGGCGGATCACCACTCGCGCCATTATCGCGAAATATAAAATCGCAATAATCATACAGGCAAGCAGGCCAAACTCCTCACCAATCACGGAAAAAATATAGTCGGTATGTCCTTCGGGAAGCGAATATTTTTTGGTGCCGAGGCCAGGCCCCACACCAATAAATCCGCCAGCGGTCAGCGTCGCCATCGCCATTTTGTCATGGGTCAATCCTTCGGTCCCGAAGATCCATGCGTCGATACGCTGCGTCGCTACGGGGTAGAAATTATAGGCTGCGACTAAAGCGGCAATCGCCGAAATAGCCGATCCCCACAGCTGCCAAGCCGGAACGCCGGATACCATCATCAACGCAAACCAAATGCCGCAGATCAAAATGGTTTGCCCCAGATCCGGCTGCAACAAAAATAAGATGGCGGAAAGGCCGGTGACACCGCTGACGATCATACGCACCGGCAGCGTGTCATCCTTCACCCGCCAAGATATGATCCATGCCATAGTCACCGCGAAAAAAGGTTTGAAAAATTCGGTGGGTTGAAACCGCGCTGGGCCATAGCCAAGCCAGCGGCGCGATCCGTTTACCTCGACACCGATAACAGGAATCAAAACCAGCATCGCCAATATCACAGCGAAAAGCACGATGGACAAACGCTTCGCCTGTTCCTTTGGGTACATCGAAATGAACAACATCAACGGAATGCCCGCAAACAAAAAAGCAAGGTGGCGAAATAGGAAATGAAATTCGGGCAATTTGACCGTCGCGCTAGACAAACGCTGCGCGCCCGCAGGTGATGCAGCCGCGACCGACAAAACACCGATAGCCATCAGCATGAATATGAGGCCGAGCAGCACCCGGTCCAATTCCCAAAACCATATGCCCAAAGGCGAACGGTCCCCCCGGCCCAATCGATTGGCGAAGCTGGTCTTGCCGGTTTTGGCAGCTAAGACCCAGGGGACCTCTTTGCCGTCCTCATTCATCTGCCGGTTCCTGAGCCAAGGCTGGCAAAGGCCGCCTTGAACGCATTGCCCCTCGCTTCAAAATCCTTGAATTGATCAAAGGATGCGCAGGCAGGCGATAGCATGACAACCTCGCCGGGCTGCGCCTCTGATGCCGCTTTGGCGACTGCAGTAACAAGCATTTCGCAAGATTCGACCGGCATATGCGGTTGCAACAGCCGTTCAAAATCACCGCCCGCCTCACCAATGGTATAGGCTTTGACCACATTGCCGAAATTGGGCGCACATTCGTCCAGATTGTCGCTTTTGGGCACGCCGCCCAATATCCACCTGATCCGGGGATAGGCGGCAAGCGCAGGTGCGGTCGACGCAGCATTCGTGGCTTTGCTATCGTTTACGAATAACACACCATCATGTTCGCCCACAATTTCCATCCGGTGTTCCAGCCCGCGAAACGCCGCGAAGGATCGCCGCCACTGTGTCTCATTGATACCGAGCGCCTTGGCAACCTCAATCGCTATCGCTGCATTTTCCAGATTATGCGGGCCTTGCAGGCTTGGCCAATCCGCTTGCCCCTTGATATCGCCGGTTGAGGCTAAATGGCAAAATGCCTTATCCTTTTGTGCCGCATGTTTCAGGTAGATACTGCGCGTATCATCATCGCTGTCGCCGAAAATACTATGATGCTTTTCGCTCTGCATCGCAAAGAGCCGCGCCTTTGACGCCATATAGCCTTCATAGCCATGATAACGGTCCAGATGGTCCGGCGACAGGTTAATCAACGCCGCCACGTCGCAATCAAGTGAGCGCGTCAGATCGATTTGATAGCTGGACAATTCCAATACATAGACACCGCCCGCAGGCAGGGGTTTTTGCGACAATATGGGAAGGCCAATATTGCCCGCCATCCGCACCGGCCTCGCCGCGCTTTTTATCATATGATGGACCAGCGCAGTGGTTGTCGATTTGCCGTTGGTTCCGGTAATGCCAACCACTTTATGCGCCGGAAGGGTCGGCCGCGCCATTGCGAATAATTCTATATCGCCAATAACGGGCACGCCGTCAGCATAAGCTTTGCGAGCGATCGGGTGGCTGATCAGCGGGACGCCGGGCGATACAACCACACCGTCAAAACCGGACAGATCAATTTCGAGGGGGTCGGCGATAGTCGCAATATCGGCGGCCGCATTACGGGCATCCTCTTGGCTGTCCCATGCGGTAATTTGGGCGCCGCTGGCCGCCAATGCCTGCGCCGCGGCCAAGCCGGATCGTGCCAATCCCAATATGGCAAATTTCCGGTCGGCAAAGGCAGGGCTGATAATCATCTGAGCTTCAGTGTCGATAGCCCCGCAAGCGCCAAGACAAAAGCAATAATCCAAAACCGAATGACAACTTTTGTCTCGCTCCACCCCAATTGTTCAAAATGATGATGGATGGGCGCCATTTTGAATACCCGCTTTCCGGTCCGCTTAAACCAGAAAACCTGAATGATCACCGATAAGGCTTCGACCACAAACAAGCCGCCTATGATGCCGAGCACAAATTCGTGATGGGCGACAACCGCGATCGTGCCCAATACCCCGCCCAAGGCAAGGCTGCCGGTATCGCCCATAAATACCGCAGCTGGCGGAGCGTTATACCATAGAAATGCCAAACCTGCGCCCACAATCGCCCCGCATAATATCGTCAAGTCGGCCGCACCGACGAAAAATGGCAGGCCCAGATATTTGGAATAGTTTACATGTCCAACCAGATAGACGATCAACATAAACGCAACCGACGCAATAATAACCGGCATGGTTGCCAGCCCATCTAGCCCATCGGTTAAATTCACCGCATTGCCAAAAGCCACGATCACGAAGGCGCCAAAAACAATATAAAACAGACCCAGATCGATGACCGGTCCATTAAAAAACGGCAGATACAACTCGGTGCTCGATCCTTTTTGCGCGATTATCAATGTCACTGCGACACCGGCGATCAGAAATTCAAACAGCAACCGAACCTTGCCCGATACGCCCTTATGGCTGTTCTTCTTGACCTTGTCATAATCGTCCAGAAACCCGACAAGACCAAAGCCGAGCATCACTATGATACAGGCCCAGACGTATAAATTGGTCAGGTCCATCCATAAAAACACGGCGACCGAAATCGCCGTTAGCATCATCAACCCGCCCATGGTGGGGGTGCCGACTTTTTGCTTGTGGCTTTGCGGGCCATCATCGCGGATGGGTTGCCCTTTGCCTTGGCGCACGCGCAGCATATTAATGAAGCGCGGGCCGATGACCAATCCTATGACGAGCGCAGTAGCGACCGCAGCGCCTGTCCGGAAAGTGATGTATCGGATAAGATTGAACGCGCTTTCAAACCCCAAATATTCTGCCAACCAATAAAGCATTAATCTCCCCCGCCGGCATAAGCATTTATGATTGCCGACAATCCCATCGAATTTGATCCCTTTACGAGCACTATGTCATCTGGCTGCAATTGTCCTTGCAACAGTGTCAGCGCTTCTTGTGCAGAGCCGCAATGGTCGAATTTGGCCGGTCCCTCAACCCCCTGTTTAAGCGATTGGACAAGATTTTGCATCTCTTCACCGACTAAAATCGCATAATCGACCTTGGCCGATGCCAAATGAGCGGCAAGGCCAGTGTGGAAATGCGCCGATTGCGTGCCCAATTCCTTCATATCGGCAAGCACCGCGATCCGCCGCCCGCCGGGCTGATTTGCAAGGTCCGATAGAGTCGCCGCCATCGACGCAGGGTTGGCATTATAGCTTTCATCAATCAGCAGCACGTCACCGCCATCCACCGAAACCTGATGCCGTGCACCGCGCCCGGCAAGCCCGCCCAATTCGGCCATAGCCAGCCCAGCAGCGGCAAGGTCACCGCCCACCGCTTCAACAGCGGCCAGCACAGCAAGTGAGTTCGCGATCCAATGTTTGCCCGGCTGCGACAATGTGTAGCAAAGCCCGCCGCTCGGCAGCTGCGCCGTGATCATCGTGCCGCCGCTAACCGCGACATGATCGGCGGCGCGGACATCGGCATGTTCCGAAAATCCAAAAGATACAATATTTTGAGTATATTTTTCCGCTGCCTCTCTCAGCAGCTGATAATGCGCATTATCCGCCGGAATGATCGCGGTTCCTTCGGGTGATAAACCTTCGAAAATTTCTGCTTTGGCTTTTGCGATTTCCGTTTCATCATTGAAAAATTCGATATGCGCAGGCGCGATTGTGGTGACGATCGCGACATCAGGACGCACCAATGCGGTTAGCTCGCGCAGCTCGCCTGCATGGTTCATGCCCATTTCGAACACGCCAAATTGCGTCTCGGCGGGCATACGCGACAGGCTGAGCGGGACGCCTACATGGTTGTTATAGCTTTTTACCGAACGGTGGGCATAACCGCGAGAGGACCGGTCAAGCGCAGCAAATAGCGCTTCTTTCGTGCCGGTTTTTCCGGCAGATCCGGTTACGCCAATAATCTTCGCATCCACGCGCGCCCGGGAGGCTTTGGCGAGATCGTTCAGCGCCTTGGCCGTGTCGGCGACCAATATATGCGGACGATCAATGGCCCGGTCCACCACCGCACCCGCCGCGCCATTGGCATAGACCTGGTCCAAATAATTATGTCCGTCGCTGGCCTCACCCTTCAGCGCAAAAAACAAATCACCTGCGCCAATTTCCCGCGAATCAAATGCCACCCCGCTGCAGGTAAAGCTGCCTGATTCAGTTCCGCCCGTGGCCGCCGCCAATTCGTCCGAGGTCCAGTTTAATTTCATGCTGCACACTCCCGCGCCACCTGCACATCATCAAAGGGCAAGATTTTATCGCCAATAATCTGCCCCAGCTCATGCCCTTTTCCAGCGATCAGGACAATATCATCGGCCTTGGCCAGCGAAATGGCGTGGGCGATGGCTTCACGCCGATCGGCAATTTCAATAAGCGTATCTGCGGGCGCACCGGCCAATATTGCGGCCCGAATGGCGGCTGGGTCTTCGCTGCGCGGATTATCGTCGGTGACGATGGCAATGTCGGATGCTTCGGCGGCCACGCGGCCCATTTCCGGGCGTTTGCCCGTGTCGCGGTCCCCGCCCGCGCCAAAAACAGTGATTAACCGGCCCATAGTATGCGGCCGCATTGCCGCTATCGCTGCGATCAGCGCATCGGGGGTATGGGCATAATCGACATAAACAGGTGCGCCGCTGCGGCAAATGACGGCTCGTTCAAGACGGCCTCTTACCGGTTGCAACCGGCCCAAATGGCCCACCACATCTTCAACCCGCCCGCCGCTGGCCAGAACAATCCCCGCCGCAACCAGGGCATTATAAGCCTGATACGCGCCGATCAGCGGCAATTTCACCTTTATCTCTTCGCCTTGTATGACGAGCAGCATATCCTGACCCAGCTGCGTGGGCTGGCGCGATTTCAGTTTTATGCCCTGCCCTTTTTCTCCGACAGTAATCAAGCGCAAGGCACGCGCCTTTACATGCTCAACGACCTTGTCCGACCATGCATCATCCGCCCAAATAACCGCTGTGCCATCATCCGAAAGCAGTTCATCAAACAAGCGCATTTTTGCGGCGAAATAATTTTCCATTGTGCCATGATAATCGAGATGGTCACGGCTCAAATTGGTGAAGGCAGCAACCGTTATCTCCATGCCCTCGCTGCGATGTTGCGACAGGCCGTGGCTCGATGCTTCATAAGCCAGATGGGTCACGCCTTCGCGGGCAAGACCCGAAATATTCGACAGGAACGTAACGATATCGGGTGTGGTGAGGCCCGTCGCCACCTGTTCGTCCGCTGTGGTGACGCCCAATGTGCCGATGGAGGCCGACACATGGCCCGCCATGCGCCATAATTGCCGCGTCAATTCCACCGTAGAGGTTTTGCCGTTGGTACCCGTAACGGCGACAATGACTTCGGGAACAGGGCGGAAAAACAGCGCTGCCAACCGGGCAAATTCGGCGCGCGGATTTTCGGCGGCGATATGCAGCGCGCCTGTGACCTTTGCCGACGGGCGGGCCACAATAGCGAGCGCACCATTTTGCACCGCTTCGTCAATGAAATCTTCGCCATTGAATTTGGCTCCGGCAAAAGCACCGAAAATTGTGCCGGGCGCGACCTTTCTATGGTCGATGGCAAAGCCGGTAACATTCTGCTCCGCCGCTGTGCTATCGGCATCGGGCAGCAAATTTCCAAGACGCATTAGTGATCTCCTTTAGGAGACCATAGCAAAGGCATGAGTTCAGATACATCCACATCGCGCTTTGTGTCGGGGATAATTCCCAAAAGCGGCCCGATGCGGGTGACGGTTTTATTCACAATCGGCGCAGCGGTCCAACCGGCGGTCCGTTGGAAACTGGTGGCGGCGTTGCCCTGCGGCTCGTCCAGCATGGCGACCATAACATAGCGCGGATTGTCCATCGGAAACGCAGCCGCAAAGGTCGATACGACCAGATTGCGAGCATAGCTGCCGCCATTGGGCTTTTCGGCTGACCCGGTTTTGCCGCCGACGCGGTATCCTTGCGCATCGGCATTTTTACCGGTGCCATCGACGACGATCATGCGCAGCAGTTGCCGCATACGGGCACTGGTCGCTGCGCTGAACACGCGTTTTTCTTCGCGCTTCTGATCTGGCGTTACTTTCAACAATGTCGCGGGCCGGTAAATACCACCATTGACCATCGCGGCATAGGCATTGGCCAAATGCATCGGGGTCACCGAAATACCGTGGCCATAGCCGACAGTCATATTGGTTATCCGTCCCCAATTGCTTGGCCAAATTGGCGCGGCGCGTTCGCCGATTTCAATCGCAGGACGCTCGTGGAAACCAATATTGCGCAGCATTAAGTCCATTTTTGGCTTGCCCAAATTATCGGCAATGCGGGCGGTAACGATATTGGAGCTATGCACCAGTGCCTCTGGCACGTTCAGGTAACGGCCTGCCGGATGGCTATCGCGAATCTTGAACCCACCAATTTCGAGCGGCGCAGTCGCGTCATACCGGATCGCAAGGTCACGCACCGTGCCCGCATCGAGCGCCGCCGCGACGGTCAGCGGCTTAAAGGTGGAGCCCAGTTCATATACCTGATTGGTAACGCTATTGATCTGACGGCTGAGCGGAACATAACCCGCCGGCACCAACTGGCCCGGAGCGGGGTCATTGGCAAATAACGGCTTATTGGGATCAAAGGAGGGCAGCGTCGACATTGCCAGCACTTCGCCTGTTTGCGCGTCCAATATCACCCCCGCCGCACCTTTTGCGCCGGTGGTTGCCATGCCCGCCGCCAACTCGCTTTCCAGCGCGGCTTGCACGCGGACATCGACCGACAATTCAACCGGCTTACCCCGCGTTTTGGGATCCCGCAATTTGGCGTCCATCATCCGTTCAACGCCCAGCGCCCCTTTGCCGTCACGGTTGACAAAGCCCAACATATGCGCGGCCAGATCATGCTGCGGATAAAGCCGTTCGGCCTCACGCGGAAATTCAATCGCGATTTGGCCCAGATCATGGACGCGGCGAACCTCGGCGGGAAGCGCGCGGCGGCGCAGATAACCCTGCTTTTTGGAGGTTAGCTTGGCATAAAATTCCTCCGCCGGCGTATCGGGGAAAATTTGCGCCAGCTGCGCCGCCAATTCTTTTTTGTCGCCAAAAATCTGATCAGGCCGCACCCAGATGGAATAGGCTTGTATGGTGCGGGCCAGAGGGACGCCGTTGCGGTCGATAATATCGCCGCGTTCGGGCACATATTCTGTCGTCGTTGCGCCAAAGGCCCGGCTGGCCTCAAACAGCGCCAATGTTGTCAACCTGCCGATAATCAGCATCAGGAACAGGCCAAACATCGCCGACAAAACCAGCAAGCGCCACAATGTATGGGCGGCCACGGCTTTTGCGCCCAAACCTTGTTTTCGAGTGACAGTCCGGGCAACGAATATTGTCATCTTTTTTCCCGCTCTCGTTTGGCCGCTTTTTCAATGTCCTTCAAAACGGTATCGGACAACAGCTTATCATCCATATTGGCCAGCTTTTTGGTCCGGGCCGTTGTTTCCCCTTTTGTGGGATCGGGGGCTTTTGGCGCTACGTTTTCTTGCGTCCTCTCCGCTGCATCAGGGGCATCACGACCGGATATGTCCGCTGCTTTTTTATCGCCGCTTTCCATCGGAGCGAAAGGGGAACCGATAACACCGGCTGGCGCTACGCCATTGTCCGCGGCCGCAATCATCACTGGCTTCACATCAGGCCGCGGGCCGCCCAAACCTGCCAAAGCATGTTCTCCGGCAAGAAACTGATCGGCGGTTGGCGGCTGATAACCATATAGCAGGTTATTCCACTCCTCCAATTGATGCAGGCTGGCACGGGTTCGCAATTCCGCCTGAAGAAAACTGATTTCGCGTTTTGTTTCCAATATTTTCTGGTCAACCCGCACCAGATCGCTGTGCAGCGCCGCGACATTTAGCGACAATGGATAAAGCAATATCGCGACCAGAAAGACCAATGCCAACCACCCGATATTCTTTAATCGCTTCATCGCTAAGCTCATGCTGCAATCTCCTGCATATTCCATGGCAAGGCGGCGGTTCGGGTCGCCGCGCGCAGCGTCGCCGAACGCGAGCGCGGGTTGCGGGCCAATTCCGCCTTTGACGGGCGGATGGCTTTATCGGCCTTGGCAAAAGTCGGTTCAGGCCCTTTCGTGGCAATTAAAGGCATATGGCGCGATGCATTGCCGCCTGCCCCGCTCCGTTCGCGGAAAAATTGCTTCACAATCCGGTCTTCAAGGCTGTGAAAAGTCACAACAACGAGCCGCCCGCCGGGCCGAAGCAGCCGTTCGGCAGCATCAAGACCGTTTACCAGCTCATCCAGCTCGCCGTTAATATAAATGCGAATTGCCTGAAATGTGCGGGTCGCCGGATCCTTTGGCGCGCCGGGTTTATGGCCCACCGCTTTGCGCACAACAGCAGCAAGTTCAGCGGTGGTGGATAGCGGCCGCGCAGCGACAATTGACCGTGCGATACGGCGGGAACGATGCTCCTCACCATAGCGGAAAATGACATTGGCGATCACTTCCTCATCCGCCTCATTTACAAAATCAGCGGCGCTTTCGCCATCTTGCGACATGCGCATGTCAAGCGGGCCGTCCTTTTGAAAGGAAAAACCGCGCTCGGCCCGGTCCAGCTGCATTGATGAGACACCAATATCGAGGACCACGCCATCGACCGCGTCAACATTGTCCTCGGCCAGCGCATGATCCATAATAGAAAAGCAGGCCGCATAAAGACGCAAGGCGCCCTCATGCTGGCCTGCAAGGTCAGCACCTTCTGACAGGGCGTCGGGATCGCGGTCAAACGCGAATACACGCGCGCCGCTGCGAAGCATGGCTTCGCTATATCCACCGGCCCCAAAGGTACCATCCACAATCTCCGCGCCAGGGGTGATGGCCAGAGAGCGAATTACTTCATCGAGAAGCACGGGAATATGGTCAGCATTGCCGGTCATTTTGAACCCTTTCCGGCAGTTGCGAGCAGATATTCCAGTTCTTCCCTTGCATGCTTAAACTTGGTCGGCGCACTCGCCATAAAGACTTCGGGGTCCCACATCAGGAAACGGGTATTTACCCCGTGGAAAAACACGCGGTCATTCAATCGCCCGAAATGCCGTTCGCGCTGACTGAGCACGAAACGCCCGCTTGCCTCAAAATTGGTTTCGTTGATCGACGCCGCAATATCGCCGATCATTTCATCGTCAAAATCGGTTTGACCATTGGCAATCGCGACGCGGCGCATTTCATCTATATCGCGGCGCGCCTGCTCGCGCTCCGTGCGGCCATAACCGATCAAGCAAGGCAGGTCGGGGTGACGCGCGATGCAGACATGGTTTCCGCCGCTCGATTTTTGCACAACGTCACGCAGCTCTGCGGGTATGGTCGCGCGGCCCTTGCCGTCGATTATCGACAGCCCCGCCCCACCATATGAAAAACCCTCAGACACTGATCCCAATTCCCCGGTAGCGGGGCGCAGATCCTCAGCCGCAGAAACACACGGTTCCTGCGCGACCGCACCGAACGGTCATAGCAATAGGAAATCCACCCCTAGATTGAGATGGGCCTAACATGGGATTTCATGGATGAAAAGGGGGAAATTATGGGAAAGTTATAACGACAAGTGTTATATCCCTGTTTTTATTGTTTTATTTTTATATCCCCTGTTCAAATTAATTAGTGTCACCATCCGTACCGCCGCTTTAGATAATATATTTTATGTATGAATTTCATATATTTGGTGATTGAGAGCCAGTGCAGACCCATGAATTCCCTAACCCGCGTCATGATGCCAAAGCTGATCCAGCAGCGACTCGGTCCACGTCATATTGTCAAAATCATCATCGCCCGAAAGCAATCTCATGCCGCTGCCCGACCAGGTATCTGCATTCAGAAAATCGGCATCGGCGACCAATATCGCGCTTCCTTTGCCAATGTTGCAGCGTGCGACAAATGCATCATCGGAGACAATACATTTGGCCGAGGAGTTTTTGCCCGATTTTGCCCATATGCCAGGAGTGACCGTGCGGATTTGGAATGAGCCTTGTTTCTTAATCACATCCTCTTCGCTGCCTTCATCGATCGGAAGCGCCAATTCCAAGCCCCAATGCGAGAATAATGGTGACAGCAAGGATGTGAAAAGCGGCCGGCGTTTATCGCCAAGCGGAAAGCCGCTTTCCCATTGCAGCGCTGGATCGGCGAGGATGAGCACGTGGCCGCCGCTGCGCACCCATTGATCGAGATCGACAAATTCCATCGGAGATAAAGCCCGCGATTGCGCCAGCAGCAGCATGTGGACCGATTTCAAACTGTCTTTATCCGCCGCATCAAGCAGCTTAATCTGATATTTAGCGTCCAACCGTTCATAGGCGGGCGCGGGTGCAGACGAGGATTGCACCATATCCTGAAAACCCGCCCCGCTCCAATAGAGCGGCAATGTGGTCATCAGGCCTAATTTGTGTTGCTTTTCTTCACCATTTTCCTCGCCCGTCGCCATCAGGATCAATGCTGGAACGAGCAACAATAACAATATTGCGGCAGTCAGGACCCTGCGGTCATGCAAACGCAAGAAATCGGATAATATTTTCATATTTCATATTCGGTTTATCGTGGCCGGACCGCAATGTTGCCAATTATTGCGGCTGTGTAATCTCAACATTTTTCTGCTCCGGCGCCTTATTCTTCACCTTCGCTGCGGCTTTTTCCTTGGCGTCTGCATCGCTTTCGACGACAGGCGCAGCGCCCAATTCCGCCAATGGTTCGTCAGGAATTTTTTTCTCCTGCGCTGCCACCTCTAATAATGCCGGATCCGCCCCGTCACCATCGGCCGCCTCGGTTGCCGTTGCCCGGTCCTGAACCATATTAGCTAGGGTAACGAACAGCAGGACAACGACCAACCCGATAATACCAACCTGAATACGCTGGATCGCGATTGCTTTGCTTTGGACCAATTTCACTCTCCTCTTACACGGCTGTGCCTTGGGCCCGTTATGATACTAACTATCCAATTGCCATGGCATCGGCGGCAGCGACTTGCTGGTCATCCAATCGGGATTATATATTGTCGACAAATACCGAAATCCCGTATCGCACAATATCGTGGCAATCCGGCTTCCTGCGCCCAATTGCTTGCCCAGTGCCACTGCGCCCGCAACATTGATACCAGAAGACAGGCCAAGGCACAAACCTTCCTCTGCCAACATCTGTCGCACCCAATATAGACCCTCGTCATCCGAGATGCGAAATTGGGTGTCAATCGGCGCACCGTCCAGATTTGCGGTGATCCGCCCCTGACCAATTCCCTCCGCCACCGAATTGCCCTCTGCCTTTAATTCGCCATGCGCGAAATAATGATAGAGCGCGGCGCCATAGGGGTCGGTCAGCGCAATTTGCACTTTTTCATCCTTCGCCTTCAAACCCATGCCAACCCCTGCGATCGTCCCGCCGGTTCCCGCAGCGCACGTAAAACCATCAACCCGGCCGTCCATCTGCGCCCATATTTCCTCGGCCGTCGTTTCAATATGCGCCCGGCGATTGGCGATATTGTCAAATTGATTGGCCCAGACCGCATTCTCGGTTTCTTCGGCAATACGGCGTGATGTGTGCACAAAATGCCCCGGATTGGCATAGGGCGCAGCAGGGACAGTAACCAGTCGTGCCCCCAGTGCGCGCAGCGTATCCATTTTTTCCCGGCTTTGCGTTTCCGGCATCACAATGATGGTTTTATAGCCCAGCGCATTGGCCACCAGCGCCAGTCCGATGCCAGTGTTCCCGGCGGTTCCCTCAACAATCGTCCCGCCGGGCTTCAGCAGCCCCTGAGCCTCGGCATCGCGCACAATGAAGAGCGCTGCCCGGTCCTTTACCGACGCGCCGGGATTATAAAATTCACATTTGCCATAAATTTCGCAGCCCGCCGCTTCGCTCGCGCCCTTTAACAGGACAAGCGGGGTATTGCCGATCAGATCGAGTGTAGAAGCTGTTGTCATGGCTCTCATCTAGGCATCCGCCCGCTGATCCGCAAACAAGAATAACTAAGCATAGATAATTTTCACCTTGGCAGCCGCCGCCCGGGCAATAGCGCGCGCCGCATCGCAATCCTGCGCTGTCGCCAGCGCAACCCCCATGCGCCGGTAGGGCCGCGTCGTTGGCTTGCCAAATATCCGAATATCAACAGCGGCCTCTGCGCTTCCCAATGCCAGCGCGTCCGCCACTCCTTCATAACCAAATTCGGCCGAATCCCTGTCCGCCAATATGACTGCGCTGGCCGATGCGGGCGCGCGCAGGGCGATGCCGGGTATCGGCAAGCCCATAATCGCGCGAGCATGCAGATCAAATTCGGTCAAGTCCTGACCAATTAACGTCACCATTCCCGTGTCATGCGGTCGCGGGCTCAGTTCAGAGAAAATCACCTCACCTTGCCGTGTCACGAAAAACTCAACCCCGAACAGGCCGTAACCGCCCAGATTGTCAACCACCGTGCGGGCCATATCCTGCGCGGCGGCGAGTGCGCTTTCGCTCATCGCAGCTGGTTGCCAGCTTTCCTGATAATCGCCGCGTTCTTGCCTATGGCCAATCGGCGGACAGAAGATCACGCCCTCGCGCGTCCGCACGGTCAGCAAGGTAATCTCATAATCAAAATCGATAAATTGTTCGGCAATGACACGGGCCCTATCGCCGCGCATATTGGCCACGGCATAGTCCCATGCCTTGCCCAAAGCCTCCAAATCATCTGCCTTGCTTTGCCCCTTGCCCGACGATGACATCACGGGTTTAACGACCAGAGGAAAACCCAAAGCCTCCCCCGCCGCCAGCGCCTCTTCCCGCGTTTCGGCATAGCGATATAACGACGTGCGTAGCCCCAATTGGGTTGCCGCAAGGTCGCGGATAGCATCGCGGTTCATCGTCAAATTCGCGGCCCGCGCGGTGGGAATGACGGTCCGGCCCTCCGCTTCTAAGTCGAGCAGCATTTCGGTCCTTATTGCTTCAATTTCCGGCACAATAAAATCAGGATCATGCCGCGCCACGGCGCTGCGCAATGCGTCGCCATCGAGCATGGAAAAAATCTCTACCGCATCGGCAAGCTGCATGGCGGGCGCTCCGGCATAGCTGTCGCAGGCGATGACATACGCGCCCAGCCGCTTTGCTGAAATGGTGAATTCACGGCCCAATTCGCCGCTGCCCAATAATAAAATTTTCGCTGTAAAAGTCATAACCGATTGCTAACCAGTAGGGAGCGGCTCGTCATCCAAAATCATACATAAGCTGTTCACCATCGCACAGATATGGCGTCGCCATTAGGGCCCGGACCGTAATTTTGGCGGGCACCCATGTTGGCGTTTATCGATACGAAATCTCCATTCGCCGAAAAAACAAATTGCTCGCTTGTAATGTTGTATCATTATATCTATTGGCCCCGCATCACCAGTTTATTGTGAAAGAAAAAGTCTCTATGCGCTCTCTCCCCCTCGCTGCTTCGCTCATCGCCATTTCCATCGCCGCACCGGTTCATGCTCAGGAAACGGCGAAGCAGCAGGATGATGATTTCCACGTCGACAAGGAAATTGTTGTCACCGCCCCTTATTTTGAACGACTTGACCTGCTTGCCGGAACATCGGCAATTGCAGGCGAAGATTTGGCGGAAAAAACGCGCGGGCAAATTGGCGATATATTGCTCAGCATTCCCGGCGTTTCGGCAACCAGCTTCTCCCCCGGCGCATCGCGTCCCGTTCTGCGCGGGTATCAGGGTAACCGCGTCGCTGTGTTAACCGACGGCATTGGCAATATCGACGTTTCCAACACCTCCGCCGACCATGCCGTCACCATCGACAGTTTAACCGCAGAACGCATTGAGGTGCTTCGCGGACCGGCTGTGCTGCTTTTCGGCGGGCAGGCAGTGGGCGGCGCGGTCAATGTGATCGACAAACGTATTCCGCGCAGTGTCCCGGACAAGCCGGTGCATATCGACGCGATATTGGGTTATGGCAGCGCGGCCAACGAATATTCAACCGGCGCATCGGCTGATTTCAAACTGACCGACCGTGTCGCATTTCACGTCGATGGCAGCTACCGCAACAGCGATGATTTGCGCAGCGGCGGTTTCGTCCTATCGCCCGGCTTACGTGCCGAAGCCCTCGCCTTTGCCGCTGAAGAGCGTGAAGAAGGCAATATTGAAGAAGCCGAAGAAGCCGAAGCCACCGCCGCCCTTCGCGGTGACATTCCCAATAGCGCCGTGGAAACATGGACAGTCGGCAGCGGTATAGCCTTCATCGACGATGGCGGAAGCCTCGGGGTTTCCTTCAACATTTATGACACCAATTATGGCGTCCCTGCTCGTCCCGGAGCAGAACATCATGGTGAAGAAGAGGGCGGCGAAGAAGAAGAAGGCGAAGCACCGGTGAGTATCGACCTGCGCCAATATCGGTTTGACCTGCGCGGTAGCGTCAATACTGGCGGCGGATTTTTCGACAAAATCAACATCCGCGCTGGCTATGCCGATTATGAACATACTGAATTTGAAGGCGCCGAAGTGGGAACCCGTTTCTTAAGCCAAGGAATCGAGGGCCGCGCCGAGTTGGTTCAATCGGACAATGGCGGCTGGAAAGGTGCCAGCGGTATCCAATATCAGGTCCGCGATTTCGAAGCCATTGGCGCAGAAGCATTTGTTCCGCCCAACACGTCATCGCAATTGGGCCTATTCACGCTGCAGGAAATTGCGCTGGGCGGTTTTGAGATCGAACTGGCCGCACGGTATGACCGGGCAAATTTGGCAGCGGACACGTTGGATGTTGATCGCAGTTTCAACAATGTGTCGGCGGCCTTAGGCTTGTCTTATTTGATTGGCGATTTGAAGCTTGGCACGAATATATCGCGCACCGGGCGCGCGCCATCGGCCGAAGAATTATTTTCAAATGGTCCCCATATTGCAACCCAAGCCTTTGAAATAGGTGATGTCAATCTGGACAGCGAACGGTCCTGGAATGGCGAAATTTACGCGCGTTATGACAGCCAAACCATCGGGTTGAGCGCGACATTATATACCAACCGTTTTGATGGTTTTATATTTGAAACCGAAACCGGCGAAGAAGAAGACGGCTTGCCCGTTTTTCAATTTCAGCAAGCAGACGCGAATGTCTGGGGCGTTGAGCTGGAAGCCTCCGCCCGGATTGCCAATATTCGCGAGTTTGACGTCGCCCTGACCGGCGTGGCCGATTACACCCGGGCGAAGATTAAAGACGGCGGCGGCAATGTGCCGCGCATTCCCCCGCTGCGCTTGCTGGGCGGTTTTGAATTGAACAGCCGCCAGCTCGATTTGCGCGCCGAAGTTGAATGGAGCGATGATCAGAATAAGACCGCATCTTTTGAAACGGCGACCGAGGGTTTCACTCTGGTCAATACGAGCGCAACCTGGCGTCCATTTGGTGCCAACCGTAATATCGCGCTGATCGCATCGGCCAATAATTTATTCGATGTGACCGCCCGGCGTGCCGCTTCTTTTACCAAGGATTTCGTGCCGCTCGGCGGACGCGACTTCCGCTTGACCGCGCGGTTCAGTTTCTAGTCAGGTCAAACGCTTGATGATAATCTCTTAACCCCAAAAGGAGATTATCATCATGCAAAAAAGAGCGATATTATTGCTGGTTGCGGCATCATTGCTGGCATCGGCCTGCGCCACGGTAAAGGGATTAGGCCGCGATATAGAATCGGTCGGCCAAGCGGGCGAGGATGCCATCAATTAAACAGAAACTTGGGCTAAGATCAGCGCCTAACGGCCTAAACAAGCTTGCCTGACTCTTCACGGGCTTTTTTGCGCCGCTGGGTAAACCAGATGGCGACGATCGAAAGCTCATAGAGCAGGCATAGCGGTATGCCGAGAAGCAGCTGTGACACGATGTCCGGCGGTGTGAGTACGGCCGCAACCGCGAAGGAGCCCACAATCGCATAACGGCGTCCGCCAATCAGCTGATCGCGCGAGACAATCCCCGCTCTTTCGAGCAGCATCAGCAACACCGGCAATTGAAACGCAACGCCAAAGCCGAAGATGAATGTCGTGACGAAATTGAGGTAATTGCCGACCCCAGGCAACGCTTCCTGCGTCAATTCCCCGGACATATCAGTAAAACCGAGCAGGAAATTCAAGGCAACCGGGATCGCCACAAAAAAAGCCATTGAGGCACCTATAGCGAATAGCACCGGAGTCATAAACAGGAAGGGCAAAAATGCCTTTTGCTCATTCCGGTATAAACCCGGCGCGACAAATTTCCATATTTGTGTGGCAAATACCGGGAAGGCAAGCATCATCGCGGCGAATAGCGCGACCTTTATCTCCACAAAAAACGCTTCGAACAAATCGGTATAAATCAGCTTTTCCTGACCGGCGAGCCGCAAGGGTTCTTTCAAAATATCCCATATGGGCTTTGCGAAATAGAAACAGACGGCAAAAGCAACGGCAAGCGCAACAAAGCTCCACAGCAATCGGCGGCGCAGTTCAATCAAATGATCGAGCAGCGGCATTTTGCTATCGTCCAGTTCCGATTCTGTCATGGCACGCCCTGCTCTTTTGTCTGCGGCGCACCTGCAGCATCAAGGGGAAGCTCAGGCTCTTTTTTCATTTCCTGATCTTCGGATGGCTCGGGCGGAACGCTTTGAGGATATTCGCGCATAATATCCTCATTCTGCTTCTTCCATTTTTCCTCTAGTTCTTTCAGCTCGCTTTCGCGGACCATATCGTCAATGCCTGCCCGGAATTGGGCGACAATTGCACGGCCTTTGGCGACCCATTTGCCGACGACCCGAAGGACTTTAGGCAGATCTTTGGGGCCGATCACCACCAAAGCGATCAGCAACACGAGCAGAAATTCGGATGACGCAATGTCAAACATGGACAGCTATTCCGGTTTAATGGCTGCTACAGCGAAGGTCAGGCTTGCTTATCGCTCTGCTTTTCAGCATCCGAAGCTGGCGCGGCCGGCGCTTCAATCTTCGCAGCGGGCTTTTCCGCCTCATCTTCCTCGGCCATGCCTTTTTTGAACTCTTTAATGCCCTTGGCAACGTCGCCCATCATGCCGGAAAATTTGCCTTTGCCGAACAGCAGCAGCACCAAAATTCCGACGACCAGCCAATGCCAAATGCTAAAACCACCCATGATAAACTCCTTACCGGTCCTAACCGGCGAAAATAAACCGCCATGATCGGCGAAAATTCTTACCCTTATAACATGATTTAAGGGCCGATGTCTTAATTTTCCAGTTCCGTTTAATTTTCTTCGTCGCTTTCGGCTCTGGCTAAGGCATCGTGCGCCTCTTCCTCGTCATCGCCAAAATCCATCCCGTCCAGCACATCATCAACGGGGTCCAGCAATCCCGCCGCCCTCAAATCTTGTAATCCCGGCAAATCGCGCCGCGTCTCCAAACCGAAATGGGTAAGAAAGCCCGGCGTCGTCGCATAAATCAGCGGCCTGCCCGGAACGTCGCGGCGGCCGGCGGGACGCACCCAATCGGCCTCCATAAGGACATCGAGCGTGCCCTTGCTGATCTGAACGCCGCGTATCGCCTCAATCTCCGCTCGGCTAACCGGCTCATGATAGGCAATGATCGCCAATGTCTCGACCGCCGCGCGCGATAATTTGCGCATTTCGGCTTTTTCCCGGCGCAGCAAATGGGACAGGTCAGGCGCAGTTTGGAAATGCCAAGCCTTTGCGCGGCAAACAAGCTCAATCCCGCGCCCCTGATAATGGTCCGCCAGCGTGCGGAGCGCAGCGCCGACATCAACCGATTCGCCGACATACAGCTTTATCTGCTCCGCTGTCATCGGTGCCTCAGCGGCAAACAAAGCCGCCTCAACCGCGCGCACATCCGGATCATGCTCAATCAACATCAAACCCGCTCCTCGGCTCGCACGCCCGCTCGCCGCCGTAGCATGAGAGGCGCGAAACTGCCTTCCTGTTCAATCTCCAGCGCGCCACGCTTGGCCAATTCCAATGCCGCCAGAAAACTAGAGGCCAGCGCGGATTTTCGAAGAGCTTTGTCGGCGCCTACGGGCAGGAATGCTTCAATCGCGGTCCATTCAACTGCGCGGCCAATCATCGCGGACACCCGCTCTAACGCCTCTTCCAATGTCATCACCGCTCGTTTTTTGACGACGTGGAGCACTGGCTGCGTGCGGGCATTCACCTGCCCATAGGCGGTGATAAGATCGAAATAATTACATTGCCAGCTGCGCGATTTCACCACCCGCAACCCTTCCGGATTACCGCGCAGGAACACATCACGCCCAATTCGGTCGCGGGCCATTAACCGCGCCCCGCTCTCCCGCATCGCATTCAGCCTTTCGAGCCGCAATTGCAGGCGCAGCGCCAATTCCTCTGGCGACGGGTCAATCGCCGGGTCCTTTGGTAAGAGCAGCCCCGATTTCAAATAGGTCAGCCACGCCGCCATCACCAGATAATCGGCCGCCAATTCCAATTTTAACGAACGCGCATTTTCAATGAAATGCAGATATTGTTCGACCAGCTCCAATATCGATATTTCGCGCAAATCCACTTTCTGGCTGCGCGCAAGCGTTAAGAGAAGGTCGAGCGGCCCTTCCCAGCCGTCCACATCGATGGTCAATATATCGGGGTCAACAGGCGGCTTCGCCCGAAGCTGTGCGTCATCCTCGATAAACAGATCATCATCCATGCGATGCGCCCGTTGCCGCTTTGGTCAGCTTGGCCTCTGCATTGCCGCCTGCCATCGCGATCAATTGATCCCGTTTGTCGAGCAATCCAGCAAGCCGTTCGCCCTGCGCCGCTTTGCTGCGGCTTGCCATCGCGCGGTTCAGCCGGGCCAGCGACAATTCGCTTATCTCGGGCAATTTGTCCGCGATCCGGATCATCTCATCCATCCGGCCCCAGCAATTAAGCGCAATGTCGCATCCCGCCGCAACGCATCCGGCTGCACGGTCGCTGACATCGCCCGATAATGCCTCCATATCGAGATCATCGCTCATCAACAGGCCGTCAAAGCCCATTTGGCCGCGAATGACATTTTCAATGATGACCGGCGACATGGTGGAGCACAGCTCGCTATCCCACGCGTCGAACATGATATGGCCAGTCATTCCCATAGGCGCATTATGCAGGCTGCGAAAAGGTGCAATATCTTGCTCCAATTCCTCTGCTATTGCCGTGACGCGGGGCAGGTCATAATGGCTGTCGACCGCTGCACGGCCCTGACCTGGCATATGTTTGACCACACCCACCACGCCGCCTTTCGATAGGCCATCCAATATCGCGCGGCCCAATGCGGCCACCCGAACGGGGTCGCTACCCAGCGCGCGGTCGCCAATGGCGGCATGGGTTTCGGGCACCCGTACATCGAGCACCGGCAGGCAATTGACGGTCACGCCCACCTCTTCCAACGTCAGCGCAATCGCCTCTGCATTCACCCGCGCCGCTTCAATCGCGGTCATGGGCGCAATATCATAGAGCGCGTCAAACACGCCGCCTGCCGGAAATTGCGGCCAGATGGGCGGTTTCATCCGCGCCACTCGTCCGCCTTCCTGATCGATCAATATCGGCAGATCCTCATCCCCGTGCAGCGCCCGCAAATCATCGGTTAACGCCCGCATTTGATCGCGGCTTTCGATGTTGCGGCCAAACAGAATGTAACCGGCGGGCCGAACATCGCGGAAAAAATCCCGTTCGCCCTCGGTTATGGTCAAGCCGGAGAGGCCAAATATAACGGGCTTCATAATGTGATCAGCCAAATGTTCATCATGGGGTAAAGGCTATCGCCGGACCAGCGGCAAAACAAGGGTAGGAAGCAACAAAGGCGCAGGAAATCTGTGCATAAAAAGAGCCGTAGCTGCATTTTGCAGCTACAGCCCTTGCTCTCCCCGGCGCTTCATTAAACCTATTTGACGATCAAGCAGCCCTCACCCGCAGCTTTCAGCTTGGCGCAAAGCTGCTGCGCGGCGGCGGCATCGCTCGCTACGGCTTGCAATCGGAATACCTTGCGCCCGCCCTCGCCTGAACCTTCGGCAATGCGCTTATTCACGCCCGACAGAAACGCGAAACGCTTGCCGAGCGCTGCCCATGCTTTGTCGGCGCTGGCGGCATCGCTGAATGCGCCCATTTGAACGAAGCTGCTGCCCGCCGCGATCGGCGCATTGGCGCCAGGAGCTGCAGGCGCGGGAACGGGCGCAGCGGCTTCCGGCTTTGCGGTCGAAACGGTCGAAGCGGTTTTCTTGCCCTCACTCGCAGCAAAGGCGGCATCGCCCTCCCCTTCGAAGCTTTTACCGCCGGCATCCTCAGGACGCACTTTATAATCGCCCTCTTGCGCGGCAATTAACTCACCATTGCCGCCGTCAACGCCGCCGGTTTGATTACGCTGCATCCAGTAAATGCCGCCAACAATCAAAGCGAGCAACGCCAGACCGCCGAGCACCAAGCCTGCGACCTTTAACGGTGATGCGCCATCATCATATTCATATCCATCGGCGGTTTCCAGCCAAGGTAAGCGATCCGGATCGTCAAGATTCAGTCCATCATTATTGGTATCGCTCATGAATATTCCCCTTCAATCACATTGTATCGGCCGCTTCGACGCCCATGAGGCGCAGCCCGTTTCGCAATATCTGCCCGATATTTACTGCCAAGAAAAGCCTTGCCGATGTCAATTCGGGCTTTTGTGCCAATATGAAGCGTTTGTCGGCATTATCATTACCAAGATTCCAATAGCTATGAAAGGCCGCAGCCAAATCATTGAGGTAAAAGGCAATCCGGTGCGGCTCCCGCGCCTTTGCTGCGGCTTCGACGATGCGCGGGAAATTTGCGGCTTCGCGGATAAGCGCTAATTCTTCGCCACCCAGCAGATCAATGTGCGCTGCATCTGGCGACAGTCCCTCTTCCGCCGCCGCTTTACGCAGGGTCGACTGGATCCGGGCATGGGCATATTGCACGTAGAATACGGGATTGTCCTTCGATGCCTCCACCACTTTGGCAAAATCGAAATCCATCTGCGCGTCGGCTTTACGGGTCAACATGGTAAAGCGGACGACATCTTTGCCCACTTCCTCCACCACATCGGCCAACGTCACAAAGCTGCCTGACCGTTTCGACATTTTAACAGGTTCGCCGCCGCGCAACAGGCGCACCATTTGCACCAGTTTAATGTCAAACTTGGCCTTGCCCTGCGTCAAAGCCTCCACCGCCGCCTTGATCCGCTTTACCGTCCCGGCATGGTCCGCGCCCCAGATATTGATCAGCTCATCGGCATTTTGTGCCTTTTGGAAATGATAGGCCAAATCGGCACCAAAATAGGTCCACGCGCCGCCGGATTTTTTGATCGGCCGGTCCTGATCATCGCCAAATTGGGTGGACCGGAACAGCGGCAGAGTCACCGGCTCCCAATCCTCTATTTCCTTGCCCTTTGGCTTTTCCAATACGCCATCATAGACCAAATCACGTGCGCGCAATTCGGCCTCCGCGGCGTCGGCCTTGCCCTCAACATGAAGCTGCGCCTCGGACGCGAATATATCATGCTCGATGCCCAGCAGCTTCAAATCAGCCCGGATCATGTCCATCATGTCGGCGACAGCTTCGGTGCGAAATAGCGCAAGCCATTCGGCTTCATCGCGCCCGCGATACTGGTCGCCATATTGGCCGGCCAGCCGCTGCCCAACCGGGATCAGATAGTCGCCGGGATACAGTCCTTCGGCAATTTCAATGTCGTCGCCCAGCGCCTGTAAATAGCGCAGATAAACAGACCGGGCGAGCACATCCACCTGCCCGCCTGCGTCATTGATATAATATTCACGGACAACCTTATTGCCCGCAAATTCCAGCAAATCGGCCAGCGCATCGCCCACAACCGCGCCGCGGCAATGGCCCATATGCATGGGGCCTGTGGGATTGGCGGAGACATATTCGACATTGACGATATGCCCCTGCCCCATATCGGAGCGGCCATAATCATCGCCTAGCTTCGCAATCTGATTCAACTCATCCAGCCACACCGACGAAGCCAGCCGCAAATTCAAGAAACCCGGTCCGGCAATCTCGACCGATTCGACCGCAGCATGAGCCCGTAATTGTTCAGACAGCAATTCGGCAAGCGCGCGCGGGTTCATTTTTGCAGGCTTGGCCAGCACCATGGCCGCATTGATGGCGAGATCCCCATGCGACGCATCGCGCGGCGGTTCGACTGCGATATTGGAGCGGTCCAACCCGGGCTCGATTGTGCCATCATTCTCCAGCACGTCCAGAGCCTGCCCAACAAGTCCGGCAAAGTGGGTAAAAATAGTCACGACAATAATCCTTACAGCTGGGCGGCACAGCTATCCGCGCCGCCACAAGGGAAATTGAGGCGGCGCATATGATCAGCCTGCCCCTGCAAAAAAACCTCGATTAACGCGTTACGTTATATCGCAGTTGATCCTCGGTCAGCTGAAACCCGATGAGCAGTTCAAAACTGGACCGGACCACGGCGGCCTTCACTTCGGGATCGGCCAGCGGGTCAAGCGCGGCATCGGGGTCGCCCGGTTTACGCTTCTTTGTGATTTTCGCCACAATATCGGCGGGCAGACGCGCACTTTCGGCGTCAATATAGCTTGCGGCCTTGCCCGTTGCGGTCGCTTTCGACTGACCATCGGCAAATTGCACCGTCACTTCGCCCACGCGTTTGGCAACAACCGCGCTGCCGCCCTGAACCACGGTTGAGAAATAGGGCAAGGTCACCGACCGTGCGCCCTGTGTATCGCGGCGACTTGCCTGCACTTCAAAACTGGTTTCGGTATAGATTTTCTCACCTGAATCATTGCAGGCGGGGCGGAGCTTGGTCAATGTCGCAACCACGTCGATGGCGTCGGCATCCTGACGGTTTTCCGGATTAAACAAGGTAATGTCGCCCGTGCCATCGGGAACCGCCACAGCAGGACAGCCCGAGCGCGTAATGCTGACCCCAACGCCGGATGATATGTCCAATTCGCCGTCGCGTGAACAAGCGGACACAAGCATCGCGGCCATAGAAGTCATTATAATCAAGGCGCTTTTTTTCATTACCGGTCTATCCTTGCAGCTGTTATCTTAGTTTTCGCGGCTTGCTGGCGAAAAATTGTTATTGGTCCTTATCCGCCAGAGTGTTTCGGTGCAACAGCCGAAAGCGCTTGGCGTTCGCGGTGACATTACTTAAAGGACATTGCCGATGACTGAACAACTCTCTCTTCATGGCGAAAGCAAGCCTCCATTGCAGCTATTATTGGCTGCCCCCCGTGGATTTTGTGCCGGCGTCGACCGCGCGATCAAAATTGTTGAATTGGCCCTCGAACAGCATGGTGCACCCGTTTATGTACGGCATGAAATTGTTCATAACCGGTTCGTGGTCGACAGCCTGAAAGCAAAAGGGGCGATCTTCGTTGAGGAATTGGACGAAGTCCCTGATGATGCTCACGTGGTATTTTCCGCACATGGCGTGCCAAAATCCGTTCCTCAAAATGCGCAGGACCGCGGCCTTGCCTATCTGGACGCTACCTGTCCTTTGGTCTCCAAAGTGCACCGGCAAGCCGAACGTCAGGTCGAGGCCGGGCGTCATATTGTTTTTGTCGGCCATAAAGGTCATCCAGAGGTCGTGGGCACTTTTGGTCAGGTTCCTGCCGGCACCATGTCGCTCGTCGAAACTGCGGAGGACGCCCGCAATTTTCAGCCCGATGATCCTGAAAATCTGTCCTTCCTGACGCAGACCACATTGTCGGTGGATGATACCGCCGAAATCGTCCAAATCCTGCAAGAGCGCTTCCCGTCAATCGTCGGTCCAAAGGGCGAAGATATTTGCTACGCCACATCTAATCGCCAGGAATCGGTTAAGGCTATTGCCAATAGATGCCAGTTGGTGATCGTGATCGGCGCGCCCAATAGCTCCAATTCGCTGCGCCTTGTCGAAGTTGCAAAACGCGGCGGTGCACAATCCTACCTGGTGCAACGGGCGAGCGAAATAAATCTGAGCTGGTTGGACGGCGTAACAACCATGGGACTGACCGCTGGGGCATCGGCTCCGGAAATATTGGTGCGCGAAATTGTCGATCATTTGGGCCGATTCTTCGATGTTAAAGAAGAACAGGTGACGACTGCCGAAGAAAGCATCATTTTCAAACTGCCACGCGAATTGGCGAATGAGACCTCCGGCGCAGCAAGTTAATGGCCGTTTACACACAAGTCGGTGCAGAAGAGGCGGCAGAGCTGCTGGCTCGTTATGACGTGGGCGACCTTGTTGCGTTAAAAGGCATTGCGGAGGGTGTCGAAAATAGCAACTATTTCGTCGAAACCACGCGTTCCCGTTATATTTTGACTTTATATGAAAAGCGCGTCGATCCCGAAGACCTGCCATTTTTCTATGCGCTGCTCGGCCATTTGCATGCCGCCGGTTGCAAAGTGCCGCGGTTCATTGATGACCGCGACGGCAATTGGCTGCAACAATTATGCGGCCGCCCGGCCTGTCTGATCGAATTCCTCTCTGGCTTCTCCGTGTCCACACCCACCGCCGTGCAGGCGCAGGCGACTGGTAAAGCGCTGGGCGACATGCATAAAGCGCTGGCCGACTTTACGATGGAACGGCCCAATAGCCTCGGCGTTGCCGCCTTTCGGCCATTGGCAATGCGCTGCGGCACAGATGCATTGGACAGCATTTCTCCCGGCCTGTCGGAGCGGATATTTGCGGAATGCGATTATGTTGAAGCGCATTGGCCGGTCCATTTACCGGTTGCCGCCATTCATGCCGACCTATTCCCTGACAATGTTTTGATATTGGATGACCGGGTATCAGGCCTGATCGATTTTTATTTCGCATGTACCGATATTCGCGGTTACGACCTAGCAGTAACGCACGCCGCCTGGAGTTTTTCGAGCGATGGTGCGGATTATCATCCCGAAATCGGCCGTGCATTATTGTCGGGATATGAACAAAGCCATGGCAGCGATCGTGCAACGCGTGACGCTTTTCCCATTCTTGCCCGCGCGGCGTGCTTGCGCTTTTTGTTGACCCGCTGTTTTGACTGGATCAATACACCCAAGAGCGCAATTGTGACCCAAAAAGACCCGTTGGCCTTTTTGAGGCGGCTTGATTTTTACACAGATCGGTTCGATAAATTGTGAAAAATGAGGCTTTATTATGAAGCAAGTTGAAATTTTCACTGATGGCGCATGTAAAGGCAACCCTGGTCCTGGAGGATGGGGGGCGCTCATCCGTTATGGCGAACATGAAAAAGAAATATCCGGCGGTGATCCCGACACCACCAATAACCGGATGGAACTGCTCGCCGCGATCAATGCGTTGAATATATTGATCGAACCTTGCAATGTACTGCTCCATACAGACAGCAAATATGTCTGCGAAGGCATAACGAAATGGGTTGCCGGATGGCAGCGTAATGGCTGGAAAAACGCGTCGAAACAACCTGTACGCAATGCCGATTTATGGCATGATCTGATCGAAGCTTCTGCACGTCACGATATTGAATGGCGATGGGTAAAGGGCCATTCCGGCCATGAAGGCAATGACCGCGCCGATGCCTTGGCAAGCAATGCCGCAGAAGCTGCGACACCCGTTGAGGATTAAGGCCGCAATGCCGGCGCTGTTCCGGCGCAACTGAAATTATCGAAACCTGTCCGGCGCATAATGTGCCGGATCGACATGTGCTGGCGCCGTAATGTTGCCCGATAATAGTGACGCGGCGAGCTGCGCTGTGGCGGGTGCGGTTTGGATGCCAAAACCGCCCTGCCCCGCCAGCCAGAAAAATGCGCTACATTCCGGATCAGCACCGATTACTGGCAACCGGTCGCGCGCAAAGCTGCGCAGGCCCGCCCATTTGCGTTCCAATTTTATCTGAGCGCAATTGGTCACTTGTTGAAAACGGTCCATGGCGATGGCTATGTCCATTTCTTCGGGTGCCGCGTCACAGGGCGGACTTGGCGTTTCGTCATGCGGGCTCAGCCATATTCGCCCGCCGGCTTCGGGTTTGAAATAGAAACTGCCATCAAGCGCGATGACGAGTGGTAAATTGGCTGCAAATCCGGGGTCCGTTTGCAATTGCAATACCGTCCGGCGATAGGCAGTGATGCCAATTGGCCGAATATCGCAGCGTTCCGCCACTTGGTCGGCCCACGCACCTGCGGCATTTACGATAGCCTTCGCAGTAAAATTGCCCGCCGCCGTCTCCAACGCCCACCGTCCATTGCCAAATTCGGCGCGGCGCAGCGCCGCGTTGCAGGCCAGTTTCGCTCCCTTGCGTTTCGCAGCGCGCAAATAGGCGCTGTGCAGGCCGCCGACATCGATATCACAGCAATCAGGCTCCCACAGGCCGATGGTCCAATCGCTTTGGATATGGCCGACCCGCCGCGCTATTTCAGCTGCGCTAACCGGGGTAATCGAAACCCCGCTGGGCGCAAAATCGGCCAACAGTTTGCTGGCAAGCGTCCGGTCAGCTTCCCGCCCAATATGCAGCGCGCCTCTTGGGTGCATAAATGGCTGGTCCGATATATCGGGCGGCGGCGCAGATAAAAACGGGCCAGATGCACTGGTCAGCGGCTGCACCATCGGGCCGCCATAGCTTTCGGTCCAAAATGCAGCGCTGCGCCCGGTTGCATGATACCCGGGTTGCGATTCTGCTTCCAATAGCAATAATCTTGCCGCGCCTGCCAATTGCGACGCAAGGCTGGCCCCGGCAATCCCGCTGCCAATAATCGCTACATCAAAATCTGTCATTTCTTCGGAGCGTGTTCATCCATGAAGCGGTTCATTGCATCAAGGCATTTATCGCGCACCTCATCCACTTCCCGCAGTAATTCATGCGCGGCCTCTTTTCCAAATAACAAAATTTCTGAATGAGGCAGCCGTTTTTCATCGGCAATGATCCGCCTCGTACTGACCAATTGATCGGCAGTTGTCGCCATCAACAGCGTTGGTATTTTCATATTTTCGAGCTTGCCTGCTCCTTCCAGCGACCGGATGGAGGCGATGGCTCTTTCAATCCAGTGCCAGCTGGCTGGTCCCAATTTCACGCCGGGCCGTTTCTCCCACCAAGCTAGCTCATCGGCGTAACGGTCCGGGTCATGGGTTAAGATTTTCGCCCTCAGGCTCATGGCGGACAACGGTTTTTCGCTCACTTTCCATGCCGGCCGTTCGCCCCTGCCCAGCCAGACCATGAAACGGGCAAATGCATGGTTAACGGACAATGGCAATCCAGCTGTATGAATGCACAGCATCGGCGCGCTCAATATCAGCGCATCGGGATGAATCGCGCCCTCGGCGGCAGTCCGCATGGCCAGATGCCCGCCCATGCTGTGCGCGATGACGACATGAGGGCCGGGCTGCTCTGCCTCCCATTTGCTGTAAAAATACCGGATATCTGCGATCCACGTTGAAAAATCATCAATATGACCAACATGGGGATCATCCAAATAGCGCCCCGACAAACCCTGTCCCCGCCAATCGGTAGACGTCACATTCCACCCTGCCGCCGCATAATAATCGAGCGTTTCGAGATATTTTTCATAATGGTCGCCGCGTCCGGGCAAAAATAAAATTGATCCCCGCGCCTGTTTCGCGCCGCCACGGCCCGCCCAGTCGATACGGCGGATTTCCCAGCCATCCTCGGCTTTCCAGCTGCTTTCGGTGGCGGTGGAGGGTATCGAACGGCGGTCGATGATTTCTAAAGCTTTGGCCATGGTTACCTTTTGGTAATTTCTATTGGTTAATGCGGGCGGCATGGATATGCAAAATCTCACCTACGCGCTGCTTGGCGGCTTGGCAATTGCTCTGATGTTTACCATCTACTCGGACATACGCCACCGCAAGATTTACAATTTCGTGACGCTCGCCATCGTGTTGGCGGCGCCGGTATATTGGTATGCGTCGGGTCAATTGGGATGGCAGTTTGCGGGCATGCAAATTGCAACTGCAATTGTCACTTTCGGCATTTTCAGCATTTTCTTTGCATTAAACTGGATGAAGGGCGGCGATGTAAAGCTGTTCTCCGCCCTCGCTCTTTGGTTTTCACTGACCAAATTTATCACCTTGGTTCTGGTCGCATCGGTGCTGGGGCTGTTCGTGACAATCTTTTTTGCCGTCTCGCATAAGATGCGAAAACGCAAGGGTCCGGCGCTCATTCCTTACGGGATAGCGATCTCCCTCGCCGGCATATGGGCGGTCAGTGAACCATTTTTTAACCATTTTGGATGAATAACGTCCCTCTCAATCAGGGGACCCTTCAGGAGGCCTAGTTCGTCATGGATAGGAAAAAAGTAATCTTACTGGTAAGCGCGCTGCTTATAGCCGTTTTATCCGCCTTTATGGCGCGCAGTATGTTAACCGGTGCATCGGCACCCAATGCGAAAGCCGTTGTGGCCGCGCCTGTGCCGACTGGCCCAAAGGTTCTGGTGGCGACGCGTGCATTGCCCGTTGGCACTTTGATCACGGCCGAGGCTTTGCGCTATCAGCCATGGCCCGAAGAGCTGGTTGAAGAAGCTTACTTCATTGAAGGCGGCGAAGGCCAACCCGATATCGAAAAACTGGCTGGTACTGTTGTGCGCACGCCGATCACTGCCGGACAACCGGTCACGCAAGGTTCGCTTGTCGCGCCTGGTGATCGCGGCTTCCTCGCTGCTGCGTTAAGCCCTGGCATGCGGGCCATCGCGATACCGATGAAAATATCGGAAGGCGTGGCCGGTTTTGTTTTCCCCGGCGACCGCGTTGACCTTTTCCTGACGCAAGGTGTGCCTGTTCAAGAAGGCCAACCGCTGAAGGTTTCGGAAACGATCGTTCGCAATGTGCGGGTTCTGGCAACTGACCAGCGCGCGCAGCCTACTGTCGATGAAAATGGCAATACGCAGGTTCGCAGTTTCACGCTTGTGACTGTAGAAATGACACCGCGTATGGCCGAAAAAATCACCGTGGCCCGCTCCATAGGTACGATCAGCATGTCTTTGCGGGCACTTGCCGATAATGCAACCGAATTGGAACAAGCTCTAGCATCCGGCTCCGTCAAAATTCCGGCAGGCGCAACGCCCGAAGAAGAACAGCGAATTTTGGCTTCGGTCAAAAGCCGTCCCATTGACGGCGGCGGCACTTTCTCAACCGGCGGCGATATATCACGCTTCCAACGCAGAGAAGCACCAAAGACCGTAATTCAGGCCGCTGCGCAAGCTGCTGTTGAACAGAAAACGATTGAGAAGATCGTTAAAGGACCTGTCGTTCGGGTGTCCCGCGGGGCGAATACCCAAGAAGTTCAGATAGAGCGGAGATAATCGAAATGACCTATACCAAACATCTGAAAGCCGGTTTTGCCGCCGCAGCCATTACGGTAGCCTTAGGCACCACTGCATTGTCCGCGCCATCCGCATTTGCCGCTCCATCCAGCCAAGCTGCATCAAATGGCAAGGTGATCGTCCTATCGATCGGACGCGGGCAGCAGATTAACCTGCCGCAAACCGCCGCCGACGTGGTTGTTGCCGACCCGGCGATTGCCGATTTGCAGATTATCTCGGGCCGCCAATTTTATGTCTTGGCCAAAGGACCGGGTGAAACGACAATTTATGCAACGGACGCTGCTGGTCGTAATATTTATACAGCGACGATCCGCGTTGGCAGCAATCTAGACTCACTCGATCAAATGCTTGGCCTCGCTATGCCGGATGCCGACATTCAGATCACGACCATGAACGGTGCAGTATTGTTGACCGGAACTGTCGCCAACCCTGAAGATGCAGAGGAGGCGCAGCGCCTTGTTCAGGCATTTGCCGGCAGCGGTACGACCGTTATCAGCCGATTGAAAAATGCCACGCCCCTGCAAGTAAACTTGCGCGTGCGGATCGCCGAGGTTAGCCGGTCATTGGCAAAAGAAATCAACGGCAACCTGGCGACGCGCGATAATTCAAACGGATTCCTATTTGGCGTGCAGCGCAATAGCGGCTTTATAGATATAGGTGATATAGATGTATCATCATTGCCGAGGCTGGATGCGTCGTCACAATTTGGTCTGCCCGCAGGTTCACTCAGCCTGCCATTTAACCCGCAGACTGGACAATTTGTAACAGGCGGATCGCAATATACCTTCAACAATGTTGATGGCGGTAATGCCTTGCAAGCGGCTGGCCGGTTATTCGGTTTTGATGTTGGAGCAGCCTTCGAACTGTCGGAACGTGCGGGTTTACTGTCGACTTTGGCAGAACCAAACCTAACCACAGTGTCGGGTGAAACAGCAGAATTTCGCGCTGGTGGACAATTCCCTATCCCGGTTCAGGCCGGACTTGGCTCCACTGGTGTGGAATTTCGAAATTATGGCGTAAGCTTAACCTATACGCCTACCGTCCTGTCCAACGGCCGCATATCGTTGCGGGTCCGGCCGGAAGTATCCGATGTGTCGTCCCAGAATTCGGTCCGTATCGCTGGTTTCGAAGTTCCCTCGATTAACTCCCGCATGGCCGACACCACCGTTGAACTGGGTTCAGGTCAAAGCTTTATGATCGCAGGCCTTTTGCAAAACACATTGTCCAGCTCGGTCGACAAAATGCCTGGCGCCGGTGATATTCCGATTTTGGGCGCATTGTTCAAATCCAATGGCTGGCGCAAAAATGAAACCGAATTGATGATTATCGTGACGCCTTATCTGGTGAAGCCTGTATCTGACAATGAAATCGTGCTTCCGACTGACGGGTTCAATTCGCCAAATGACATTGAACGGGTATTGCTCGGAAAATTGAGCGGTAAGAAAGATGACACGGGACGGCCCGCTCCTACTGTTAAGGAACAATCAAACGGACCTGATCTGGGTTCGGTAAGCGAAGCCATGCCGCCGCTGCCTCAAAAAGCACCAGAGGGCAAGACACAGGCATCTGTTCCTGGCTTTAGTTTTGAATAATTAGCAACCGTTTCAGGAGAATAGCCATGATTAAGACAAAATTCCTGATTGCAGCGACGATCAGTTTCGGTTTGGCCGGTTGCGGAGCAATGGGTTCGAATACTTCCTTATATTCCGCTAATCAGCCGGTGGTCGAACGGACCAATTTCGCCATTGATGTGAATGCCAATGGATCATCCGGGATTGCTCCGGGCGAAAAAGTGCGCGTGGGCGAATGGATGAACGCATTGCAGCTGGGCTATGGTGACCGTGTATCGGTAGATTACGGCGCGGGCTATGCCAATAATACCATCAAAAACGAGGTCGCTCAAATGGCCGCTGAACGCGGAATGTTGATCGCTGATACAGCGCCGGTAACTCCGGGTGCCGTCGCCCCCGGTACGGTCCGAATTGTTGTAACACGCTCCTCTGCCTCGGTGCCCGGCTGCCCCAATTGGAGCAAGTCTACCGAAGCAAATTATAACAGCTCAACCCACCCCAATTATGGCTGCGCAGTTAACAGCACTATGGCCGCAATGATTGCCGATCCCGAAGATTTGGTGCGCGGCAAGGAAAATGAAAAACTCGATAGCAGTAGCGGCAAAAATGCAATTCAAGCCTATCGCACCAAAACCGGAGATCAATAATGAACGCACCAGTGAAATCTCTTGCTGCGGGTAATAAGGATCCGTTTGTAGGTTTCGTCTGCGACGACCTGACTTTGGATGTCGTGCGCAGCGTCTGCGATGAAATGGGATGGAGCCAGGAAAAAGCCTTTAAGGGCGGCCTGCGCAACGCGGTTCAATCGCTATCCGTTTCTGCAAGCCCGCAAATATTGCTCGTCGACTTATCGGAATCGGGCGACCCGATCAACGATATCAACTCGCTGGCCGAAGTGTGTGAGCCCGGCACGGTGGTGATCGCCGTCGGGCAAGTGAATGACGTCCGCTTATACCGGGATTTGCTGCTATCCGGTCTGCAGGATTATCTACTGAAACCGCTTAGCCCCGATGCCATGCGCGATGCCATTGCCCATGCGCAAAATATATTGCACGCACCAAGGCATGATGATGGCAACACGGACCGCCCGCATATCTCTGCGGCGGTCATTGGAACGCGCGGCGGTGTGGGCGCATCGACGATCGCATCGTCGCTCGCCTGGACATTTTCCGACCGTTTATCTCGTCCCACAGGTTTCCTCGATCTTGACGTGCATTTTGGCACGGGCGCACTTGCCATGGATTTGGAACCCGGACGCGGCCTGACCGACGCCATTGATAACCCTAGCCGCATTGACGGCCTGTTTATCGAACGCGCTATGATCAAAGCCAATGACCGGCTTTCAATCCTGTCAGCAGAAGCGGCCATGAGCAATCCGATCATGTCGGACGGCACGGCCTTTTTCCAATTGCAGGAAGAATTTCGCGCTGCATTTGAAACGACCATCATCGATTTGCCGCGCAACATGCTGATCGCATATCCGCATTTGGCGCAAGATGTGAACGTGATGGTGATCGCCACCGAATTAACGCTGGCGGGTGCCCGCGATGCTATCCGCATTCTGGCTTGGATGAAAAGCAACGCACCTGCGTGCAAGCCGTTGATCGTTGTGAATAAGATGCAGCCCGCAGCGATTGAAATTTCGCGTAAGGATTTTGAATCGACGATTGAGCGGAAAATCGATCTTATCATTCCCTTCGACAGCAAGGCGACTGCTCAAGCCGCAAAATTGGGCCGTCCAGTCATTGAAGCGGCACGCAGCAGCAAAGTTGCCACCGCAATCTCCACCTTGGCTGATCTGGTTTCCGGATCGGCAGAAGACGGCGATGGAGCACCCGATGAGGAAAGCAAATCAAAATCGTCCATGTTTGGCGGTCTGAAATCCTTGCTAGCCAAAAAATCCGATAAAGACGGATAAGTTTAACCCAGCGATTTGCATCGGGGCCGATGAGGATCGCCAATAATTCGCAGAGCAGAATCTTATGAATATGCAGATGATGATCGTTGTTATTGGCATGATATTATGTCTGGCGCTTTTGGTTCTCGCTTTTGCCGGGCCATCCAGTGCCAAGGCAAGCATGCGCCGTATGGGTGCGTTAAAATTACGCCATTCGGACAGCGACAACGTCCGCGTAGAAGCTCAGATGAAAAAGGCCATCGCTTCACGCAGGCCAATGGTTTACACACAAGGCCAAGATATAAGCCGCGCTGACCGGCTTCGCTTACGCATTGCTCAAACCGGCAAACAATGGACGCTGCAGCAATATTTATACGCGTCGCTTGCGCTTGGCGTTGTTGTTGCTGGTTTAATCATCGTGAAGGGCGCTCCCGTTGCGCTAGGCGCTGCTGTTGGCTTGTTAATGGCGCTGGGCGTCCCGCATATGGTCATTGGTTTTTTGATCAACAAGCGGCTGAATAATTTCACTAGCAGCTTTCCCGATGCGATTGAATTGCTGGTTCGCGGTCTGAAATCGGGTTTGCCGGTTGGCGAAACTTTGATGGTGGTTGCCAAAGAAATTCCTGGCCCCGTCGGTGAAGAATTTAAGCTGGTCACTGAAAAAATCAAAATCGGTAAGCCGATGGAAGATGCTTTGCAGGAAACGGCGGACCGCCTGGGTACGCCTGAATTTCAGTTTTTCGTTATCACCCTGGCCATTCAGCGCGAAACCGGTGGTAACCTTGCGGAAACGCTTGCCAACCTTGCCGATGTGCTTCGGAAACGCGCTCAGATGAAATTGAAAATCCGGGCGATGTCATCGGAATCAAAAGCGTCGGCTTATATCGTCGGCTCCCTGCCCTTTTTCGTATTTGGCATGGTTTGGACGGTGAACCCTGAATATCTATATGGCTTTGTGACTTTTGATGAAGCCGATAAATTTTTTGAACCACGCCTATTGATCGCCGGTCTCATCGGCATGGTCTGGATGGGCATCGGTGTCGGCATCATGGCCAAAATGGTCAGTTTCGAAATTTAAATGGAGGCTATCAATATGCTTTTTACCATATCCTCCAATGCGCGGCCGGAACTATACGGCGTTGATGTTTACTATGTCGCGACATTTCTTGCGGCTATAGCTTGCGGCGCAGTGATGCTCGCCATCTATGCCGCAGTTACCGTGAAGGACCCCATGGCTAAACGGGTCAAGGCGCTGAACGAACGACGCGAACAGTTAAAGGCAGGTATCACCGCATCGACCGCGAAAAAACGCGCGAAGCTGGTTCGCAATTCCGACACCACCGACAAAATGCGCAGCTGGCTCTCGTCGATGAAGGTGCTGCAAGAAGACCAGATTAAACTTGCGCAGCAACGGCTTGCCCAGGCCGGTATTCGCCGCAAGGAATTGGCCGTCATCATCATTTTCAGCCGTTTGGTCATGCCGATAATCTTGGGCGGGTCGGTGGCATTATGGTTATATGGTCTCGGCGGGCTTGCTGATTGGACGCCGTTCAAAAAATTCGCAGTGTTCGCCACTGCTACCATTCTTGGCTATAAAGCCGCCGATATTTACGTAAACAATTTGGTTGCGAAACGGACCGACGCCATTCGCAAAGGCCTGCCTGATGCGATTGACCTTCTGGTCATCTGCGCCGAGGCCGGTCTAACCGTTGACACTGCCTTTAACCGCGTGGCCAAAGAATTGGGCCGCGGCTATCCTGAGCTTGGCGACGAATTTGCTTTGACCGCGATTGAGCTCGGGTTTTTGACCGAACGGCGAATGGCATTTGAAAATCTGGCTTACCGGGTTGATTTGGACGCGGTCAAAGGCGTGGTTACGACCATGATCCAGACCGAAAAATATGGTACGCCGCTTGCCTCTGCGCTGCGCGTGTTGTCGGCTGAGTTTCGAAATGACCGTATGATGCGCGCCGAAGAAAAAGCGGCCCGCCTGCCAGCGATCATGACGATCCCGTTGATCCTATTCATCTTGCCGACGCTGTTTATCGTTATTCTTGGCCCTGCTGCCTGCTCGATCAGCGACGCGTTTTAAGGACAGCAAATAGCGCTCCAGCCCGAGCGGACATCATCGAAAAACAAAGGCGGGAGCGAAATATCTCCCGCCTTTTTTTCGCCTCCATTATATTTTTGCATCCATATGTTGCGCCGAACCGTTACTATTCATCGACAAATGGTTGCATTGTCAAAATGATACAATATTACATATGCCGACTATCGAGTCGTTTTAGGAGGGTTAAATGATGAAGAAACATTGGCTTATCATGGGCGCAAGCTGCCTTTTGATCGCAGGCTGTTCGCAAAACTCGAACGAAGAAGCAGCGCCGGAAAATTATAGTACCGCCGACCAGGTGGCGGACGTCGCACCGGAGCCCGCGGCCATGCGCGCTCCGGGAATATCCCCTACCGCTGCCCCCGGTGTTGCCTTTAACTATCGCTATGCTTTTCGAATACCCGATGAGAAAATTGCCGCAGTCCAAGAAGTCCACGCCGCCGCCTGCGAAGCGCTCGGCATATCGCGTTGCCGGATCACGGGTATGCGGTATCAGTTAATCGACGAGGACGAGGTCGAAGCCTTTCTTGCCTTCAAACTCGATCCCATCATCGCCCGTAAATTTGGAAAAGACGCGATCAGCTCCGTGGAAAAGGCCAAAGGGATTTTAGTCGATAGCGAAATTAGCGGCACCGATGTTGGCAGCGAAATCAGCGCGTCACAAAGGCGCAGCAGCGACGTAAACGCGGAAATCAAACGGCTCGAAGCCCGGTTAGCCGCCAAAGGTCTTGGGGACCGCGAGCGCACCGAATTACAACAACAGGTTAATCAGCTAAACCAGCAATTGTCGAGCGAGAGCGAAAGCCGCCGTCAAGGCGAAGCCAGTCTGGCCACTACGCCAATGGAATTTTCCTATTCGGGCGGCGAAGGCATTGCCGGGCTTGGCCGCAATCCACTGGCGGGGGCATTTGACACATCGGTTTCCAGCTTTGTGACCATGGGCAGCTTCATCATTATGGCCATAGGCGTATTGCTGCCTTGGGCGATATTGATATTCCTATTCATCCTGCTGGCCCGTTCTAAATGGGGTGTAGCCGTCCGCAATTGGATCAGCCGCAAAGACAAACAATTGTCGCAGATTGACTGACGCCCTGAGGACAGGCGGACAGGCGGACAGGCGGGCGGGCCGCACCGGCGTAGGGGAATGCACCGGTGCGGCCAATCGCCGCAATTATTGTGATACAGCGGAGGGGAAAACGGCGCGCGGTGCATTTTCCTTCATCATTGCTTGACGCACCATGGGAATTTGCGGTCCGCCATAGGATAGAAATTCGTCATGGAATGCCTTCCATTTTGTCTTGTCACCCTTTGTCCAATCGTCGCGCAATTGTTTGATCATCAATTTGCCGAGCGTGTAATTCAGATATGCCGGATCATAGGTACCGCGCGACGATTGCTGGATCGCAGTGCCTTCTACCTGATAGCATTCTTTCATGAAAAACTGCTTCGACTGTTCGACGCTCATCGTCCCGCTATGCAAACCAATAGCGGACAAATATCGGCAATTGCGCAGCAATGCGTTGCTGATTTGCCCGACGCGGATTTCATCGGGGGTCAGCCCTTCCATCACGCCGCTTTCGGGCAGGCCCGCTTCGTTCATCAACTCTTCGGTATAATGGGCATAGCCTTCGGCAAAACCATAGCCAACGAACAAACGGCCAAACAGCGACTTGGCGCGATTGGCGTGCAGGAAATTCAAGAAATGCCCGGGCCATATTTCATGCACCGACGTACCGAGCAGATCGGCTTTTCCGGGGACAAATTCATCCTGTGTTTTCTTGTCCCATGCGGGATCCGGCGGGCTGATATAATAAACGCTGGGCAAACCTTTCTCAAACGGTCCCGGTATGTCGATATAGGCTGAATTCTGACGGTTATAGGGGGGCGATTCCTCTACCTTTGCCTCTTCGGTGCCGGGGATAGACACCAAATCCTTATCGATCAGGAATTTTTTCAGCGGCGGCAATTGACGGCGGGCCTCAGCGACCGGTCCGTCGGCGGCTTTATTGGCGCTCATCTTATCCATACAAGCCTGCATCGTTGCACCGGGGGCATAGCGGGTGCACACATCGGCCAAGGCGGCCTGATTGCGTTTCAAATCGGCCTGACCAATGGCGGTCAGCTCCGCTAGCGATAAATCAACGCCCTCGGTTTTTTTGACCATATCGGCAAATTTCTGAGCGCCTAATTCATATCCGCCCGCCGTTCCTGGCTGCGACTGAATATAGGCGGCAAGGTCGTTCATGGCCGCCGCTGCCTTGGCCGCCGCTGCGTCATATTCCGCCTGCAGCTTATCGTCCTTCACCTCGGCAAATGCCGCTTTGGCATCGCCGGTATAGCTGGTGGCAAAACCGCCAAAACCTGCTGCGCCATATTTCACAAAAGTCGCCGGTAAGGGCAGTTTCAAATTGGCCTTAATCTGATCCGCTGCGGTCGGAATATTACCCAAATATTTGATGAAGGCCTTCATCCGCGTTTCGGCATCGGCATAGGGCCGCGCGATATAGACGCTGGGATCCAGGGCACCGACATAGAAAGCGGGGTTTTTATGCGGTTGATCCGCCTCCTCTAACCAGAATAGCTCGCCCTGCATTGTGTTGATCAGATATTGGCGTTCAAATTTCTGGGCATCGGACAGGCTGGCTTCGTCAATCGCCTGCGCATCGGCAATGGCTTTTTTTCGGTAATCAATGGCGGCTTTCAAACCGTTCTCGGAAAAATCCGCGATCTGCCCGTCAAATTCATGCCGTCCTTGATAAATGGCGAAGCTTGGGTTGATGGGGAAATAGCCGTTGAGGAATGTTTCCATATAGCTACCCCAAGCACTACCATCGCTTTTTACGTCAGCCGGAGCGGCGGCGCCATCATCTACTTTTTTACAGGCCCCTGTGACCGCTAAGGCAGCGATAGAGGTGGCGACCAACAGATACCGTAACTTCATCTTACTCTCCCAAAATTTCCAGACGCCGTGTTTGCACCAGTCAGGAAGCTAGCGCCAGAATCTTTTTGACGAACATCTGCCATTGCCTGACCAACGACAAGCGGTTAGGCGCAAAAACAATGACCGACGCCCCCCATCCGCTCACTATCGCGAATTTCCGCTATTTGTGGTTCTCCCGCTTTGCATCGATGCTGTCGCAATATGCAATGATGCTGATTATCGGATGGCAAGCCTATAATCTGGCGAGAGCCGATATGGGGGTGGCGGCTTCGGCCGGGATATTGGGCTTGCTCGGCCTGCTGCAATTCGTACCTTTATTCATCCTCACGCCGCTTGTCGGTTGGGTCGCCGACCGGCTTGACCGGCGCTGGATCGCTCGGACGGTGCTGTTCGCGCAATTTGGGATAGCGGCCACGCTGGCGCTGCTGACCGTCACGGGGCACATAACGCTTTATGCGATTTATGCCATTTCGGTGCTGCTTGGCATTTGCCGCGCCTTTATCGGCCCTGCGATGACCGCGCTGACCCCCAATCTGGTCCCCGCCGCTTCATTGCCGCGCGCCATCGCGCTATCGACGATCGCTTGGCAAGTGGGTGTCATTATCGGGCCGGGGCTGGCGGGGCCGTTATATAAGGTCAACGACGCCCTGCCCTATATCATCTGTGCTGGTTTATATGCCCTATCCTTTACCGCGATGATGCGCATCGGCCCTGTCGCGCGCAGCCATATTGATCGCAGCAAGGGGCCAATGCGGCAAGTGGCCGATGGCATGGCCTATGTCTGGACCAACAAGTTGGTGCTGGGCGCAATCTCGCTGGATTTGATGGTGATGTTTTTGGCAGGTGCGCAGGCAATGATCCCGGTATTTGCGAAGGATATATTGCATGCGGACGAAACCGGCCTGTCGCTGCTCGCCGCTTCGCCTGCTGTGGGTGCTGCGATCGTTGCGGCTTGGTTTTCCTATCGCCCGCTGGCGCATAATGTGGGCAATAAAATGCTAGCCGCGATGGCAATATTCGGACTTGGCACGATTGGGTTTGGACTATCGCCGCTCTTGCCGCTTTCGATGCTATGCCTTGCGCTATGCGGCGCAGCGGATATGTTCGGCGTGTTCATTCGTTCCACGCTCATCCAGCTATACACCCCCGATGACAAACGCGGCCGCGTCGGCGCCGTCAGCCAGATGACGATCAGCGCATCGAATGAATTGGGCGACGCCTTCACCGGCGCATTGGCGGTGTTTGTTGGGCCGATAGTGGCCATTGTCGCGGGCGGCACAGCTGCTATAGTCGTAACCGGATTCTGGTCGCGTTTATTCCCCGAATTGGGCGCTGCCAAGACATTTGATCCCCCGCCGGAGCTGCAAAACGGCGACAAAAAAGCATAAAGGAAACTGCCCTATGAAAGCCCAAACGATCCTCGAAACAATCGGCAACACGCCGCATATCCGGATCAACCGCTTATTTGGCGATGCCGAAGTGTGGATTAAATCCGAACGCGCCAATCCCGGCGGTTCGATTAAGGACCGGATCGGTCTGGCCATGATTGAGGCTGCGGAGCAGAATGGCGATTTGCAGCCCGGTGGAACGATTATCGAGCCGACATCGGGCAATACCGGCGTTGGCCTTGCGATGGCGGCGGCGGTGAAGGGCTATAAGCTGATTTTGGTCATGCCCGAATCCATGTCGCTCGAACGCCGCCGTTTAATGCTGGCCTATGGCGCAAGTTTCGACCTGACGCCAAAGGAAAAAGGCATGAAAGGCGCAATCGAACGCGCCATTGAGCTGACCGAAAACACGCCCGGCGCATGGATGCCGCAGCAGTTTGACAATCCCGCCAACGTGGCCGTCCACATCCGCACCACAGCGCAGGAAATACTGGCCGATTTCGCCGACTCCCCCATTGACGTTATGATTACCGGCGTTGGCACGGGCGGCCATATTACCGGCTGCGCAGAGGAGCTTAAAAAACATTGGCCGCATTTGAAAGTATATGCGGTTGAACCAGCTGGCTCTCCGGTCATCAGCGGCGGGCAACCTGGACCCCATCCGATTCAAGGCATTGGCGCCGGCTTTATCCCCGGTAATTTGCACACTGGCTCGATTGACGGCGCGATCACTGTTGACCCCGAAGATGCAAAGGAAATGGCCCGCCGCTCCGCCGCAGAAGAAGGGATGCTGGTCGGCATATCATCGGGCGCGACGCTGGCGGCGATTGCGCAAAAATTGCCCGAACTTTCCGGCAAACGGATTATGGGCTTCAACTATGATACGGGCGAAAGATATCTGTCGGTTCCCGATTTCCTACCAGAAAGCTAGGGCAATAGATTGATCAGCAATAGCGCCAGATACCGTTTGGGGATCGCTGCCCCTGCGGCGCTCGTCACCGCCTGTCTTGCCGCCTTGTTGCTGGCGAAACCAACCGGGGAATATGGCGGCAAAAATGAAACAGCGGCTGATAATGAGGCGCGCATGGCCATACCGCCGCCCGCCATTGAACCGGTTGCGTTTAAACCATTGGCGGCAAAAGATGCGCAGGCGATTAACGCCGAAATTCCTTTTTCCGCTGCGCCCAATCCTCCGGCATCGCCCTTTCAATTTGCGGGCGATGCCGCCGCACTGGCCCGCGCAACCGACTGCCTGACTGCTGCCGTTCTATATGAAGCAGGCAATGACGCCACCGGTCAACGTGCGGTTGCGCAGGTTGTCATCAACCGCGCTCGCCACCCGGCTTTTCCTAAATCCATTTGCGGGGTCGTATTTCAGGGTAGTGAGCGGCGGACGGGATGTCAGTTTACCTTCACCTGTGACGGCGCGTTGGCACGGCGCTATAGCGGCGCTGCCTGGGGAGCCGCGCGGCAAATTGCAAGCTCGGCGCTTATGGGCAATGTCTACGCGCCCGTTGGCCTTGCCACCCATTATCATACGGACTGGGTTGTTCCTTATTGGAGTGATAGTCTGGAAAAAATCACGTCGGTCGGCACGCATTTATTCTTTCGCTGGCCGGGCGGATGGGGGCGGCCCGCCGCCTATCGGCGAACAATCAGCGGGTATGAGCCATTGGTGGCGAAGCTGGCCCCAATATCTCTGTTTCACCGCAGCGCCGACATGACATTGCCGGGGGAAGCCGCCGAAAATATTGCTGATAACGGTCCCGGAAATGGCGCGCTGCCCAATGGTATCATTATGGACGAAAACAACCGTTATACAGGGACCTTCACGCCCGCCAAAAAAGAAGTCAATGCCGGAAAATCAACCCGCATGCTATTGTCAGCATCGGGCAATGCCGAGGAATATCTCGCGCTCGCCAACGCGAAATGTGCTGGCAAAAGCTACTGCAAAATCATGGGATGGCTCGATGGGGGAAGCGTCCCGGAGGTAGGAGAGATTGGCGAAGCGGGACGCAATTCGATGGTCTTCAGCTATTTACGCGATGAAAAAAATGGCTTTGAAAAGGCGCTGTGGAATTGCACCATTTATCCGCGCAAAGACAAGCGGCAATGTATGAAACGATAAAGGCAGATTGCAAACATCCGTTTTGGGCGCGCAAAAAATCGCCGGGGCTGACCAGAGACCCCGGCGAGTTAAACTGCCCCTCTATCGCAAAAATAACGATCAGCGTTGTGGCTGCTCTGCCTCTTCGGCTGGCGGCGGTCCTTCGCCATTATCCGGGCGGCCATCGCCGTCATTATCCACCAAATCAGGCTTGCCATCATCGTTCGTGTCCCAGGCATCGGGAACACCATTCCCGTCCCTATCCCAGGCATCGGGTTTGCCATCGCTGTTGGTGTCGATGGTGGGGGCCGGTACGGCGCTGTCTGAATTCGGCGCGTCTTTCGCCATTGGTTCTTCCGGTGAATCCTGCCCGCCTATTGCGGCGGTAGCATTTCCAGAAATGCCGATCATTGCTATTGCAATTAACGGAGTTGAGAGTGCGACCCTCAGGGTTGGTTTCAACATTGGTTGCTCCTTAAAAAGCCAACCCCCTGTTTGATTTGATCACTATGACAAGCTTGGTCATCATAGCCAGCGCAATTCGACCATAAGAGCCGTGCAAAGGGCTAACGGCTCGTCGCAATCCAGCATTTGGGCGGCTTTTCGGCGTTAGTATCTGACCCGATACTCCGTTTCGGATGGTTCCGCACTCTTAGGCTGCCTTGGCCTGCGCATTTTGAATATTGCCGAGAAAGTCGCGGACCGTGCCGTCCAGCTGCCCGAAATTCACCGACACATTTTCACTGGCGCTTAGCATCTCTTGTGTCTTTTGCTTCGCCGATTCCGCCGATATATCGGCAGAGCTCACGCGGTCTACCAAATGGGAAAGCGCAGCGGTTGCCTGTTGTATCGCGCTTTCCACTCTCGCAATTGCGGCGGCCTGTTCATCCATCCCGCCCGCGACACTCACCGACCGGCTGGCCAATATATTGACGACCTGCAGCACCTCATCAAAAGCCGCCGTGACCGATTGATTTGCGCCTTCCATCGCCGCTATTTGCTGCGCAATTTCATGGGCGGTATTGCGGGTGGAACGCGCCAGCGCCTTAACCTCGCCTGCAACCACCATGAAACCCTGACCCGCCTCGCCAACACGCATCGCTTCAATCGACGCATTTAGCGCCAGCATATTGGTACGATGTGCAACGGCGGTAATTGTCTGCAACATTTTTGCGGCATTTTTCGTTGCTTGGTCAAATTCGGAGATTTTCTGGTTGGCTTTGCCCACACGGTCGACAGCATCATTAGCAAGGCTGCGCGCATCGCCGAGCGATTGGGTATAGCGGCTAAGTTCCCCAGATACCGTTTCCACTGTCGGCACTACATTTTGCACTGCGGTGCGAATTTCTTTTGCTGCTTTAGCGGCGGCGTTGGATTCCTTTTGCACGCCATCGACGCTGCCCGCCATGGCGGCGGCTTCTTGCTTCATTTGCGCGGCAGAAACGCCCGACTGTGCGAGCAATCCCGATACCTGTGTCTCCAAATCCGCTGCCAGCCGCGCGACCATTTGCCGCTCCAATATGCTGGCCTCAGCTTGCTGTTGTAACGCGTCAGCGAGCAATTGTTCATTCTGCGCCTTCACGTCAGCTACAACCCGTTCCAGTTCCTGTTGTGAGCGCCTGCGTTCATTTTCAAATGCACCGCTCATGTCGATAAAATCTTGCAACGCGCCTGCGATAATTCCGATGTCATTGGTAAATTCAGCGCAAGGCACGGGAGACAGATAGTCGCCTTCGGACAAATCGCCGAGCCGGGCGCTGATGCTGCGCATGCCCGACGTGAGCGCAGAGATAAGAAGGCCCGCCATTAACGCAACGATCACAACCGCAATTACACACGCGATCAGGCCGGCATATAGCTCGGTCTTGATGGATTGCTGCCGCTGTTGCAGGCTCACCTGAAGGGCGTTGCTGGTCGCCATCCAGTTTTTCTCGAGCAATTGATGCAGCCGCTCGTGACTTTGACCGATCTGTTTGCTCTGCGTGATACTATTCACTTCTGAAACAACAGCGTTCAATGTCTCCATGGCTTTACCGCGGGCGAGATCACCGGACGGATCACCTTCAATCGCGTTGGTCATCGAATTTTGTAAATCCGCCGCTGATGATGCCAGCTTGTGCCGCAAGATCAGGTAAAGCGGATCACGGGGGCCCGTTATATCGGGATAGGCCGCCTCCAGCTCATGCCCGGCGCGGGCGACTTCGCGAGACCGCAGCAACACCATATTGGCCAAATAACGGCTATCAATCTCTGAATCGAGCAATAGCCCGGATTGATTACCAATGCGCCGGATGAAATTGTCCATCTCGCGGCGGCCATCGGTGTCGATGCCATTTTTCATCGCGTCCAAGACTCGCAAAACGGCGTCAGCGGTTTTGACGCTGTTCAACCGCTGCACAGTGGCACCCTCGTCAACAATCCGTTTGAGAGTGGCATGGGCCTTTTTCGCCTCAGCAGCGCGCAGGCCTGTATCTTCCGAGCTATGCGCTATCATTTGATCAACTGGCTGAATTTGCCGCAAAAGGTCCAACCCGATCAGCTCACGTTCGACACTATCCGTTTCTACCATTTTATCAGCGACAAAGTAATTGCCCATCACCAATGCCGGAATCAAACCGAGCAGCAGGATCAGCGACAATGTCCAGCCAATCGATAAACCAAGGAATTTCGCGCGAACGGCCAAGAAGATTTTATTACCCATGGATAACCGAATAATCCGGCGCGCTTACCATATGGTTAATGTAAAATTATTTATAATAGCGCCCTGAAATGGCGTATAAATTTGGAGCCTATTGATAAAAAACGCTCCGCCATACTGATCCCGAAAATGCCCCCGGGATTCCTGTGGCGAAGCGTTTATGAACGGGCCGCTTAAGCAGCCTCGTTTGAAAGTCTATTATGCGACGGCGAACATTTCTGGCTCCAGCGCCATAATCGCTTCGCTGCCTGCCTCAATTTTGCGGCGTAGAGCGCCTGCTTCTGGAATGAAGCGTTCTGTGAAATAGCGTGCAGTGACCAGCTTTGCCTCGTAAAATTTGGCATTGCCCGTACCTGCATCCAGCGCCCGAAGCGCGGCATCCGACATACGCAGCCATTGCAAACCAAGCGCGACAATACCCATGATATGCATATAATGATGCGCGCCTGCCCCCACATTATCAGGATTAGCCATTCCATTTTGCATGAACCACATGGTCGCATCCTTCAACTCACCATTGGCTTTTTCCAACCGCTCGGCCAGATCGGATAGCTTGTCATTGGATTTGGCCGCTGCGCATTCTTCATCAACCACTTTGAACAAAGCCTGCACCGCGCGGCCGCCATTTTGCGCCAGCTTACGTCCAACAAGGTCCATCGCCTGCACGCCATTTGTGCCTTCATAAATCATGGTGATCCGGGCATCGCGGACATATTGTTCCATGCCCCATTCGCCAATATAGCCATGACCGCCATAAACCTGCTGTGCGTTGGTGGCGATTTCATATCCTTTGTCGGTGCCATAACCTTTGATAACAGGTGTCAGGAGCGACAGGAGGTCATCGGCCATTTGCCGGTCTTCTTCCGTCTGCGCCTTGTGAATTAAATCCGCCTGCAACGCGCCCCATAGACATAGCGCCCGGAAACCTTCGGTAAACGCCTTTGCATCCATCAGCATCCGGCGCACATCGGGATGCACAAATAAAGTGTCGGCCTTTTCACTGGTGTCTTTGGGACCGGTCAGCGCCCTGCCCTGACGCCGATCGTTGGCATAATGCACTGCATTTTGATAAGCGACTTCCGCAATGCCAAGGCCCTGTTGTCCAACGCCCAAACGGGCGACGTTCATCATGATGAACATGGCGGCAAGGCCCTTATTCTCTTCTCCAACCAAATAGCCCACCGCGCCGTCATAATTCATCACGCAAGTCGAATTGCCGTGAATACCCATTTTATGTTCGATGGACCCGCAAGACAGAGTGTTGCGCTCACCCAAACTGCCATCGTCATTGACCAAGAATTTGGGCACGATGAATAGCGAAATGCCCTTCACATTATCCGGCGCATCGGGGGTTTTGGCGAGCACCAGATGGATGATATTTTCGGTCATGTCATGCTCACCAGAACTGATGAAAATCTTGGTTCCGGTGATCGCATGCGAACCATCGCCATTGGGAACGGCTTTGGTGCGGATCAGGCCGAGATCAGTGCCGCAATGCGGCTCCGTCAGGTTCATCGTGCCGCCCCATTTGCCCGACACCATATTGGGCACGTATTTCGCTTTTTGCTCGTCGCTCCCTTTCGCAAGGATCGACGATATCGCCCCATGGGTCAGGCCGGGATACATAGCAAAGGCCATGTTGGAGCTTGCCATAAATTCTTCAAACGCCATGCTGATGATATGCGGCATGGCTTGACCGCCAAATTCTTCGGGTGCCGATAATGTGCCCCAGCCAGCCTCGCAATATTGCGCATAGGCTTCTTTAAAACCTGTGGGAGTTGTGACGCTGCCATCTTCATGGCGGGTGCAGCCTTCCAGATCGCCGACTTGGTTAAGCGGGAATAGAACATTTTCCACGAATTTGCCGCCCTCGGTCAAAATCGCGTCGATCATATCGGCGGTCGCATTTTCAAAACCGGGCAGGTTTGAAAAACGGTCAATTCCGAGGACTTCGTTGATAATGAATTTGCTGTCGTTAACGGGGGCTTGATATTGTGGCATCACTCACTCCTGAAAATAGAAATGGAAAGGGGTAATATTTACGCAGTTTTCTTCTTGGAAACAGCTGTCTCTTCAGCCTCAACTGTTTCAACGACCGAGACAAATTCGGTCAATTCATCAATCGCGCTTTCGATATCGTCGCGCTGCGCGGTCAGTAATTTGATCCGCTCTTTACATTTTTCGATTGTCACGCGGCGCTGAATATTGCGGCCGTCATTCAAATCATAAAGGTCAATCATCTCGCGAATTTCCGCCAAAGAGAAACCCACGCGCTTGGCTCGCAATATCCACGCGAGCCGGGCCCGGTCCCGCTTTGAATATATGCGGGTTAGCCCGTGCCGTTCCGGCGCAATCAGGCCCTGATCTTCATAGAAGCGCAGCGCACGAGCAGTCACGTCAAATTCGGCAGACAAATCGGATATGGAAAATGTTTCTCGATTCAATTCGTCCGGCGTATCGATGGTGGCGTCCGCACGCCTGCTATCTTCCGATTTTTTCAACAAATTCACTTGGTCCATGGCTTGTTCCTTATGCCATGCTTTTACTTTACGTTTGCGTAAACGTCAAGAGGCTACTGTAAACCTTGTCAACAGGCTCAGACATTTCGCCTTCTTCATCAGGACAGCTGACGGGGTGAGAAGTGATAAACCACCCTGCCCCGTCAGCATTCACTTATTTTTCCAGTTCAAAAACACCGCAGATAATTCGGTCGCCGCTTTCGCCGCTGGGATCGGTCTTGTTATCGTCAGGCTTGGCGTGGATCATAATCGCCGCGCCGTCGGCGTCCATCATGCCGCCTTCTCCTGTGATCTTTAACCCCGTCAACGACCGCTCTAGCCGGGTAACCTGACCATCGACACCTGCCAAATTGGGTAGGTCACCGGCATGCGCGCCTTTGGGATTTTCAAGACCATGTTCTTTGCCCGCCGGGTTCCAATGGCCGCCCGCGCTTTTATAATCAGGACCTTCACATTTACCGGTTTCGTGGATGTGAAATCCATATCCACCCGTTGGCAAGCCTTCAACGCGGAAAGACATTTCGGCATTTTCGCCTTTTTGCGTCAGCGTCACTGTCCCGACCTCCGCATCGCCGCGCATCAATTTGGCGGTCGCAACGACAGGTGCCTCTTTTGCTGGCTCGGATACCGAACCACAGGCCGCGAGCATTGCCACCGCGCCTAAAGCCATAAATTTATGCATAAATTGTCTCCCAAAACGTCTCGGCCCAAGTGTAGCGGATAAATGCCAATAGAAAAGGGTTACCGGCAAATTTTCAGTGATAAAGCAATAAGCCGAAAATAAAGGGCTAGACCTTTGGTATAATATATGGCTAACGATGTTGCCGATGAAGCATAAATTCGCCCTGCCGCTACACCTGCGACTTACACGCCCTTAGGCGTGGCACTGTTAGCGGATTATCAATGCCGCTCACCCGCCTAAGGGTTTTCAAATCCAGAAAATAGCTGCAACAGGGCGCATAGCCGCCCGATTTTTAGTAGAATTGCGAATATCATGACCATGCTTTCCGATCCATCTCAGAAATATCGTCCTTTCCCGCAGGTTGATTTGCCCAGCCGCAGCTGGCCGAATAACAGCATCACCGCTGCGCCCCGCTGGCTCTCCACCGATTTGCGCGATGGCAATCAAGCGCTGATTGATCCGATGGGAATTGAAAAGAAACAGCGGTTTTTCAGATTGCTGTGCAAAATTGGCATCAAAGAAATAGAAGTCGGCTTTCCCAGCGCGAGCCAAACCGATTTTGATTTCGTGCGCGGCCTTGTCGATAGCGGGATGGTGCCCGACGATGTTGTTATCCAGTCACTGACGCAGTCCCGCCGCGATTTGATCGAGCGGACATTTGAAAGCATGGCCGGGTCGAAGAAAGCGATAGTGCATTTATATAATGCCGTCTCGCCCGCATGGCGCGACATTGTTTTCAAACTCGACAAAGCGGGCGTGAAGGCGATTGCGATCGAAGGGGCGAGCATCCTTGCCGAGCAAGCCGCCAAATATCCCGAAACCGATTGGCATTTCGAATATAGCCCGGAAACCTTTTCCACCGCCGAATTGGATTTCAGTCTGGAGGTATGTGAGGCGGTTATGTCGGTGCTGCAACCTACGCCTGAAAAACCACTGATATTGAACCTGCCTGCCACCGTTGAGGCGGCAATGCCCAATATCTATGCCGATCAGATTGAATGGATGTGCGCGCATATTTCGGCGCGGGACAGCGTCATCATTTCGCTGCATCCCCATAATGATAGGGGCAGCGGCATTGCTGCGGCGGAACTTGGCCTGCTTGCCGGTGCCGACCGGATTGAAGGATGCCTGTTCGGCAATGGTGAGCGCACGGGTAATGTCGATCTGGTCACGTTGGCGCTCAATATGTATACGCAAGGGCTGCACCCTGGACTTGATTTCAGCAATATTGATGAGATCATCCAGACGGTCGAACATTGCAATGACCTACCCGTCCATCCCCGCCATCCTTATGCCGGCGACCTTGTCTTCACCGCTTTTTCGGGTAGCCATCAAGATGCGATCAAAAAAGGCTTTGCCGCACAGGCGCAGCGCAATGATCAGCTTTGGCAAGTACCGTATCTGCCCATCGACCCCGCTGATTTGGGCCGAAGCTATGAAGCGGTGATCCGCGTCAATTCGCAGTCGGGCAAAGGCGGCGTCGCATGGGTGTTGGAACAGGATTATGGCTATAAGCTTCCCAAAAGGATGCAGGCGAATTTCAGCTTGACGGTGCAAGAGCTATCCGATGCCACAGGACGGGAGCTGACCAGTGCGGATATTTTTGATGCCTTCCAAAACCGCTATCATCTCATCCCCGATGAAAATGCGCGTTTTGAGCTGGTTGACTTTAACGAGAGCGTCAATCCCCGCGTTGGGGTCGAGCGCATTTTTGCGGGCACCATCCGCATTGATGGCAATGAACAAACGGTCAGCGGCCGGGGCAATGGCTTGATCAGCTCGCTTGCCAATGCGCTGGAACCGGCGCTGGGCGGCGCGTTGGAGATAATCGATTATAACGAACATGCGATTGGCCACGGCACCGATGCCCGTGCCGCCGCCTATGTCGAATGCCGCATTGGTGACGGCCCGCTATTATATGGTGTCGGCAATAGCCGCGATGTTGCAACGGCGAGCGTGCGCGCAATTTTGAGCGCAGTGAACGGAGCCTGACGCCTGTACAGATAGTGACGAGATACAGGATTTTCCCCGTTTGACTTCGCCGTCCGCTTCAGCTTTAGGGTTTAATCATACACTTAACATCTGACCGGAGTAGCTATGCCCCTTCCCGCCATTTTTGATACGGTCCGCCTTCCGGTTATCGGCTCGCCTTTATTTATCATCTCCGGGCCCGAACTGGTGATTGCTCAGTGCAAGGCCGGGGTTGTCGGCAGTTTCCCGGCACTCAATGCCCGGCCCGCGAGTCAATTGGACGAATGGTTGCATCAGATAACCGAGGAGCTGGCCGCACATAACCGCGACAATCCCGATCGTCCCGCTGCGCCCTATGCAGTGAACCAGATTGTGCATAAATCGAACAACCGGTTGGAAGAGGATCTGATGACTTGCGCCAAATGGCAGGTCCCGATCACCATCACCTCTTTGGGCGCGCGCGAGGATTTGAACAAGGCGGTGCATGATTGGGGCGGCATTACGCTGCATGATGTTATCAATGACCGGTTCGCGCATAAAGCGGTTGAAAAAGGGGCCGACGGCTTGATCCCGGTTGCCGCCGGTGCGGGCGGTCATGCCGGGGTTACCTCTCCTTTTGCGCTGATGCAGGAAATACGCGACTGGTTTGATGGGCCCGTCGCCCTGTCTGGTTCCATCGCCAATGGCGCGGCGGTATTGGCAGCTCAGGCAATGGGCGCAGACTTTGGCTATATCGGCAGCGCCTTTATCGCCACGCATGAAGCGCGCGCGGTCGATGGGTATAAGGAAAATATTGTCGAGGCAAAGGCCAGTGACATTGTCTATTCCAACCTGTTCACTGGCGTCCATGGCAACTATCTGCGGCAATCCATCGAACGGGCGGGAATGGACCCGGATAACCTGCCCGAGGGCGATTATTCGACGATGGATTTCGGATCAGGCGGCAATACCGAGGCAAAGGCGTGGAAGGATATTTGGGGCAGCGGCCAAGGCATTGGCGCAGTTAAAGAAATTCAGTCCGTTGCCGACATGGTGGCCCGCTTGGAACGCGAGTATAACGCGGCAAAGACGGCGCTGGATAAAAAATATCTGTTTTAATTGAATAGATTATAATTTAGTTTAACATTTGTGAAACCGAATAGCGGACCGGTGCGAATTATAGTGCAAGCCCGGTCGTTGCCGATAGACCTCCCTACCCCTAAGGAGCGGTCGGGCCTTAAAATTTGATTTTTAAGGACCATCATAATGAAGACAATGCCCCTTCTCATCGCGCTGCTTGCAACTGCCGCGGCGTGCAGTAACGCAGGTGGCCAAGCGGCCGCTCAAAACAAGGAAAGCGCAGCGCAAACATCCGCTCTTGCGGGTTTGGGCGGCGCGCCTAAAGGCCCCATTTACACCAAGGAGGCGGGCGAAACTTTGGCACTTTCGGGCTATGATGCGGTCAGCTATTTTAACGCATCGGCCCCTATGCAAGGTAAGGCAGACTATACCGTTCGGTATCAAGGTTATGATTATCGTTTTGCCAATGCAGACAATGCCAAGACCTTTGAAGCAGACCCCGCAAAATATGCGCCCCAATATGGCGGCTATTGCGCCTGGGCAATCGGTGCCAACGATGCCCTCGCCCCCGGCGATCCCAATGTTTACAAGATTGTGGATGGTAAGCTTTACCTGAATTTCAATAAAGCCGTGGCGCAAAAATGGGCAGTGGATATTCCCGGTTTCATTTCCAAGGGCGATATCAACTATGCGGGCCATGACGCCGACGAGCATTATACCAATTGATAAGGCAACCCTTCAATCGGCCGTCAAGCCGTTGCGATAAGAAATTCGGGACCCCCCGAATGCTGTCGGTCAAAAAACCTTCAGCTACACCGATGACCAGTAATTAGTTTGATAGAAGAGAGGAATGATTATGACACATAAAGGTAAATGGGCCGCTTTATTGGCTGTTACCGGCGGTTTGGTCGCTGCTTCGGCTTCACCAGCCGCTTTTGCAAGTTGCCGTGCCGCTGGCGGCTGCACGAGCTACGGCTGTTCGGCCTGCAGTGCGGCGAAGTCGAAGAAAAAAAGCAAAAAAGCGAAAAAGGCAAAAAGCTGTTCCGCTAGCGCCTGTGCTGCGGCATCCGGTGGCGCTTCGGCTTGCGCCGCTTCAGCTTGCGCTGCATCGGCTTGCGCGGCCTCTGGATGCGCTGCTTCTGCTTGCGGCGCTTCTGCTTGCGCACCCTCGTGCAAGCCGCATGGCTGTTCGCCCAAGGCCTAACAGCCTTCGACTTGGTAGTTGATAGCTGCCTATATGGAGAAATTACGGGGCGGCCAACAGGCGGCCCCGTTTTTTTTGAAAATCAGTTAACCAATTTTCAACCGGCATTCAGCTACTTAAGATTATAAATCAAGCTGGAGTGTTAACATGTTTTTGCGATTATTATATATCAGCACCGCTGACAAAAATAGCAAAGACTCCGATCAGATACGGGCGTTAACTGCGGCAGCAGCAGAGCGGAACAAGCAAAATGGCCTCACCGGATTGCTGATTTTCGACGGATATCGGTTCATGCAATATCTCGAAGGTGAAGAGACACGGGTGCGCGAAACATTTCAGCGTATCAAGGCGGACAAACGGCATTTTGCTGTGGTCACGCTGAGCGAGAAATTTGGCGAGGAGCGGCAGTTTGAGCAGTGGGATATGGCGCTGCGCTTCACCAATGATATTGCCGAAGTAAGCGCTCAAATGCACAAGGTTATGGAACAAACGCGCTGTATCGATATTATGACTGCCGCAGATTTGCAGGGTTTTGTCGAACGGCGTGTCGCTTAGGCATAACTTCAATTTACAAAAGAAAAGGGCGGCCAATTGACCGCCCTGCTCCTCCCATATGGCCGTTGGCCGTAACCGTTTAATTTCGCTCTTTATCGACCAGCTTATTCGCGCCAATCCACGGCATCATTTCGCGCAATTTCTTTCCGGTTTCTTCGATCGGATGACGCTCAGCCGCTTTGCGTGAAGCTTTTAATTCTGGCTGCCCCGCACGGTTATCGAGCACGAAATCTTTTACGAACCGGCCGGATTGAATATCCGCCAATACGCGCTTCATCTCTGCCTTTGTTTCCTCGGTAATGATCCGCGGGCCAGTTTTGATATCGCCATATTCAGCCGTATTGGAAATTGAATAGCGCATATTGGCAATGCCGCCTTCATACAGAAGGTCAACGATCAGCTTTGTCTCATGCAGACATTCAAAATAGGCCATCTCTGGTGCATATCCCGCTTCGGTCAGCGTTTCAAAACCAGCCTGAATCAAATGCGTGATACCGCCGCATAGTACCGCTTGCTCACCGAACAAGTCCGTTTCGCATTCTTCGCGGAACGTGGTTTCGATGATCCCGCTACGCCCGCCGCCCATGGCCGAAGCATAAGAAAGCGCCAGCGCCTTGGCATAGCCATTGCCCGCTTCGCCGTCCTTTTCCTGCGCCACGGCAACAAGGCAAGGTACGCCGCCGCCTTTTTGATATTCGCTGCGCACAGTGTGGCCGGGGCCTTTTGGCGCAATCATAATCACATCAATGTCGCTGCGCGCTTCGATTAGGCCGAAGTGGATATTCAGGCCATGCGCGAATGCGAGCGCGGCGCCGGCCTGCATATTATCGTGATAATCGGCGGCATAGATGGCGGCCTGATGCTCATCGGGTGCAAGGATCATAACGACATCGGCCCAAGCGGCGGCTTCGGCATTGCTGAGCACCTTAAATCCGGCAGCCTCAGCTTTTTTCGCCGTGGCCGAACCCTGACGCAGCGCGATAGCAACATTGGCGACCCCGCTGTCGCGCAGATTTTGGGCATGGGCATGACCTTGACTGCCATAGCCGACGATGACGACCTTCTTGTCCTTAATCAGGGCCTGATCGCAATCTTTGTCATAATAAACTTGCATGATATTCGCTTTCTTTAATTCGTGGGTAACGGAAAATAGGGTGTGTTTAGCTCAGCGCACTGCCGCGCATCAGGCCAGCGACGCCGGTCCGGGCGACTTCGACCAGACCAACTTCGCGCATTAATGATACAAATGTATCTATTTTTTCGGGGCTGCCGGTGATCTCAAAAATGAAGCTGCCGGTCGTGGCGTCGATTACCCGGGCACGGTAAATATCGGCAAGACGCATGGCTTCGATCCTGTGGTCGCCTTTACCGGCTACTTTTACCAGCGCCAATTCGCGTTCCACATGGGGGCCGGCCTCAGTCAGGTCGGTTACCTTATGCACGGGCACCAGCCGCTCGCATTGCGCTATAATCTGATCAATCACCGGCGGCGGGCCATTGGTGACAATGGTAATGCGGCTGACCCCATGGTCCTCCGAAATATCGGCAACGGTCAGGCTGTCGATATTATACCCGCGCGAGGTGAACATCCCCGCGATCCGCGCCAGCGTACCCGCTTCATTATCGACCATAAGCGTCAGGACATGACGTTCGGACTGTTCTTGTTTAATATGCATTATACCAGCGCTTTCGCTTCATCATCCATCGTGCCCGAAACTTCGTCGCTATGCAGGATCATTTCGGTATGCGCCGCGCCCGATGGGATCATCGGGAAACAATTGGCGTCCTTGGTCACGCGGCAATCGAACATGACCGGACCGTCATAGGCGATCATTTCGGCAATCGCGTCGTCGAGCTTGGCCGGGTCGTTGCAACGGATTCCCTTCCACCCATAGCTTTCAGCCAGCTTTACAAAGTCTGGCAAGCTGTCGGAATAGCTACTGGAATAACGGCCTTCATAGGTCAGCTCCTGCCATTGGCGGACCATGCCCATCCATTCATTATTGAGGATGAATATCTTGATGGGCAGACGATATTGCGTCGCGGTACCCATTTCCTGAATATTCATCTGGATCGATGCCTCGCCCGCAATGTCGATCACCAGAGCGTCCGGATTGCCCATCTGCGCGCCGATGGCAGCGGGCATACCATAGCCCATCGTACCTAATCCGCCGCTGGTCAGCCATTTATTCGGGTCATCAAAATGGAAATGCTGCGCTGCCCACATTTGATGCTGTCCCACCTCTGTGGTGATTATGGGGTTTCGATCCTTGGTCAGTTGATACAGCCGCTCGATCGCATATTGCGGCATAATTTCCGCTTCACTCGACGGATAGTTCAGGCATTCAACCCCCCGCCAGTCGGAAATGCGCAACCACCATTCGGACAGGTCCTGCGCCTGATATTTGCGGCCTTTCCACACATTAATCATCTGCTTCAAGGCGGTGCCGACATCGGCCACCACGGGTAAGTCAACATGAACGGTTTTGTTGATCGAGCTGCGATCAATATCGACATGAATTTTGATGCTATCGGGCGAGAAGGCATCAAGACGGCCCGTCACGCGGTCATCAAAACGCGCGCCGAGGCAAACCATCACATCGCATTGGTTCATCGCCATATTGGCTTCATAGGTGCCATGCATCCCCAGCATACCGAGCCAAGCCGAACCGGTGGCTGGATAAGCGCCGAGCCCCATCAGAGTGGAAGTCACCGGCGCACCCGTCAATTCGGCAAGTTCGCGCAGCAACGCGCTCGCCTCTGGTCCGCTGTTGATGATGCCGCCGCCGGTATATAATATCGGGGCCTTTGCATTGGCGATCAGCTCGACAGCCTGATTGATAACCGCGAAATCGGCTTCTCCGGCTGGCACATAGCGGGGTGATGCGGTGCTTTTGAGGCGCGATGCGTCCGCCGTTGCAACCTGCACATTTTTGGGAATATCGATCACCACTGGCCCTGGACGTCCAGTTGTGGCGATGGCAAACGCCTCCCGCACCACATTGGCAAGCTGCGCCGGATCCTTCACCAGATAATTATGCTTGGAACAATGGCGCGTAATTCCAACGGTATCAGCTTCCTGAAACGCGTCGCTACCGATCAGGTTGGTTGCAACCTGTCCAGTCAGCACGATCAACGGAATGGAATCAAGAAACGCATCGGCAATACCCGTAACCGCGTTCGTCGCCCCGGGTCCCGAGGTAACTAGAACAACACCCGGTTTACCGGTCGAGCGAGCATAGCCCTCGGCCGCATGCGCCGCGCCCGCTTCATGACGAACAAGGACATGCTTAATCTTCGAATGCTGAAATATTGCATCATAAATAGGCAGCACTGCGCCGCCGGGGTAGCCGAAAATTGTGTCCACACCCTGTTCGAGCAGGGTTTCGATCAAAATGTCTGCGCCGGATTTTTCCGTCACGGTGAATTTCCGTTTCTATATCTTTACTTCAAAAGCGCCAGAATTAACGATTTTGCTAATTTTCATACCCTTGCTGCACCCGCGAAGGATATGCAAGAGGCGCCCTGCTAGAGGTTATAAAATACTATGTCAACCCTCTTTATTGAAATATAGTTTCAATTTCATCCACATTTGAATCATTTATTTCTTCTTCCAATCGCATCCAGTGACCCGGGCTTTGATTGCGAAACCAGGTATATTGCCGTTTCGCATATTGCCGTGTTGCCGCCTGCCCGCGCGCCACGGCTTCTTCGGCTGTAATCTCCCCGTTCAGCATCGCCGCGATTTCGGGAACCCCGATGGCACGCATGACCGGCGCGTCATGCGGCAGCTTCATGGCCAGCAACCGCTGTACCTCTGCTATCGCTCCGCCCTCGATCATCTGCACAAAGCGCCGGTCGCACCGATCATGCAGCCATGGCCGAGGCGGGAGAAGGAGCAGCGCGCGAAGGTCAATGTCGTCACCAATGCCGCCGGATTTTTGCGCCCGCCACTCGGCAAGCGACAGGCCGCTGCTGCGTTTTACCTCCAACGCTCTCTTGATCCGGCTGTCGTCATTGGCGTGCAGCGACGCCGCCATTTGCGCATCCTCGCTGCGCAGCGCGTGATATGCCGCGTCTGTATCCAAGGCGCGCACCTGCGTCCGAATGGTTGGATCAATGTCGGGCACTGGCGCAATTCCGTCTAGCAAGGTGCGCAGATATAACCCCGTTCCGCCAACCAATATTGGCAATCGCCCTGCGGCATGAGCATCGGCGATTTCACCCTTCGCTGCACCTGCCCAATCAGCGGCTGAACAAGCGGTCCGCCCATCAAGATAGCCGAACAGCTTATGCGGGGCGCTGGCCATTTCCTCCGCACTTGGCTGCGCGCTCAATATCGGCAGCGCATCGTAAACTTGCGCGCTATCCGCGTTAATGATGGTGCATTTTTGCCGCTTCGCCATGTGCAAAGCCAATGCGGTCTTGCCGCTGGCCGTCGGACCGGCAATAAGCGCGACCACCGGTTTTTGTTCAGGATTCGAAATGCCCATAGCCACTTTGATAGCAGCAGATATTTTTGACCGCGACATGATTTCCGCCGCCGTGGAAAGCTTGCAGAATGCCGGATGCGATAATGCCCAAGTGCAGTGGCTCGAAAATGGAAAAGCCGCAGACATCCTATTTACGGGAGATATCCTAGCCGCCCGAAATGCTCTCGCAAGATTTGAGGGCTCAGCTGATATCATTGTTCAATCCGAACATAATCGGCGCAAAATGTTGCTGATATCCGATATGGACAGCACAATGATCACCGTCGAATGTATCGACGAGTTGGCTGATTATGCCGGGATCAAGCCGCAAATCGCCGATATCACGGAGCGGGCCATGCAGGGGGAATTGGATTTTGCTCAGGCGCTTACCGCGCGGGTCGCCTTGCTCGCAGGGCTAGATGAGGCGACGATTGGAACCTGCCTTGCCGAACGAGTGCGGCCTATGCCGGGGGCAGAGATATTGGTCAAAACCATGGCCGGCTGGGGCGCGCATACCGTCCTAGTATCGGGGGGATTTACGCATTTTGCTAGGCCCGTAGCGGCGCAAATTGGATTTGCCGAATATGAAGCGAATATCTTGGCCATGAATGACGGCCAACTAAGCGGCCGGTTGGAAGGCGAAATCGTCGATGCCGCGGCAAAGCGGGCCTTACTAAACAAACGCGCTGCGGACAGATCCATTGCCGGGGAGCTTATCCTTTCGGTGGGCGATGGCGCCAATGATATTCCCATGCTGCAAGCCGCGATTGAAGGGGGCGGTGTCGGCGCCTCCTATCATGCCAAACCGAAGGCAGAGGCGGCGGCCAACTTTGCCGTTCGGCACAATGATTTAACGGCACTGCTCTATGCGCAAGGGATCAAAAAGGCTGATTGGTGGCAGGGGGCATAACGCCCTATCGCAGCCGGCTTCTCACATATTACCGATTTTCAAAAAGCGTTCATAGCGCTGCTGCTTAAGCTGCGGCGGAGACAGTGCGGATAGCGCGTCCAATTCTTCGCTAATGGCATGGCCCAATGCCGCGCAGGCCAGCCGATGGTCGCGGTGCGCACCGCCCACGGGTTCGGGCACGATCCGATCGATAACCCCTAGCGATTTCAAATCCTGCGCCGTCATCTTCATCGCATGAGCCGCATCAGCCGCCTTGTCGTTGGTCCGCCATAATATCGATGCGCAACCTTCTGGTGAAATCACCGAGTAAACGGCATTTTCAAACATCAAAACGCGTTCCGCTGCTGCCAGGGCTACCGCGCCGCCCGATCCGCCTTCGCCAACAATACAGGCAACCATCGGCACGCCTAGATTGAGGCATTTTTCGGTGGAGCGGGCAATCGCTTCTGCCTGCCCGCGCTCCTCCGCCTGAACCCCTGGAAAAGCGCCGGATGTGTCGACCAAAGTAACGACGGGCAGTCCAAAACGGTCGGCCAGCTCCATCAACCGAATGGCCTTACGATAGCCCTCGGGCTTGCCCATACCAAAATTATGTCGCAACCTGCTTTCGGTATCATCGCCCTTTTCATGGCCGATCAGGACCATTTTTTGGTCGCCGATCGTGGCAAGTCCGCCCAATATCGCCTGATCATCGCCAAAGGCCCTATCACCGGACAGCAGCGTAAAATCATCGAAAATATGCTCGACAAAATGCTTAAAATGCGGGCGCTCGGGATGCCGGGCCACTTGCGTTTTTTGCCAAGGGCTCAGCTTTGCATAGGTGTCGGTAAGCAGCTTGTCCGCTTTGGCGCGCAACTTTGCAATCTCTGCCTCAACATTCACCGCGCTTTCATCGGCGGCTTCTTCCAATTCCAGGATACGCGCTTCTAAAGCGGCGACCGGTTTTTCAAATTCCAGATATGTGGTCATGCAGGCCAGTTAGAGGTTGCGGCGGCCTTGGTCAATCTGGCCTTTTACGGCGGGCCAGATTTATCTGCGCCAGCGGGTGCCGCTTATTCACCAATTCGACCAAACGGCTGGAATCAACATGCGTATAAATTTGTGTGGTTGAAATATCCGCATGGCCAAGCATCGCCTGTAAAGCTCGCAAATTTGCGCCGCCCGCAAGCAAATGTGTGGCGAATGCGTGGCGCAGGACATGCGGGCTGACCTTTGCCGGATCAAGCCCAGCCGCCGCCGCCAGATCGCGGACAATCTGAAACAAGCGAATGCGGCTGATATGGCCGGTGCGGGACGGGAATAGGTAACGCGATTTGGCAGACACAAAGGGCAACCAACTCGCCACGGCCGCGCGGGCGCGATCCGATATGGGAACCAGCCGGTCCTTATTCCCCTTTCCTGTCAAGATGATATAGGGTTTATCACCGACTATCGACGCCCGGGGCAAAGCCACCAACTCACTCGCCCTTAGCCCCGATCCATATAACAGTTCGATCAGCGCGCTCAGCCTATAATCATTTGGATGCACCTTGGCATGGGACAGGCGTTCGGCAATCACGCGGAACAGCTCATCGACCTGCTCGTGACTTAATATTTTCGGCAGAGCTTGTTTTCGCGTCGGTTTGGGCAGGGCCGCTGCGGGATTGTCTTGCCGCAACCCTTCCTCCTCCAAAAATCCGTAGAAACGGCGCAGGACCGAGCTTTTGCGGGCCACTGAACTATTGGCGAGCGCGGCCCATTGTCCGGGCAATAACGCCAGGTCGTCCCGACCCGCGTCTGCCAGCCGGCCCTGCAAAATTTCAGACGCGCCCCATAAATCGGTGCGATAGGCAAGCAACGTGTTTGAAGCGACGCCGCGTTCTGCGGCCAACATTTCCAAAAACCGGTCGATTAGGGCAGCGTCGCTGTTTAAGCCGGTTGCCCTTGAGTCGCTGTCGGCGCCAAGGGTCACCCCAAAGTCACGGCTTCGGCGGCAATCATTCGCGCTTCGGCGTCCAAGCCGACTTGTTTCAACGCGCGTATGATGTGGAATAAGTCTACCGGCGCAACCTTTTGCCAGCTGCTGCCTTGCAGTGCGAGCGCAGAGAGCAGCACCACAGTGCCAGACTGGCCCCGCTGAGCCGCCAAATCTATGGCACGGCTCCACTTACTGGCCCGGGTCAGGTCCAGCTCTATATCCTCGGCAAATTCCGTCTGTGCAGCGGAATCAACTCGGCCCAAACCAGCCAGTGAAGCGAGCAGGAATTTTGATTTCAAAACATTGGCGCTTTGGTCATTGTCATAAAAATCATCAAGCTGTCCGTAAGAGACTTGCCCGTCCATACCCGGAGCGCCAACCGCCAATATTCCCCAGCCCAGAGACCCGCTGTCCAATTGGCCTGCCCATGTTGCCGCATTGGTGTCGAGCCCGGCGGTCATCATCGACGCCACCAGCCGGTCACCATTGGCGCCATAATCCTGTGATGGAGCGATTAACGCCGCGGCCCGCGCGGTTAGGACGAACATCGAATAGAGACTGCGCTGCTCGTTCGCGCCGTCCCATAAAGCGGCCATGGCAGTTACCTTGCCGCTATCGCTATTGCCAATATATGCAGCGGCAAGCTGATCCGCCAACGCCTTATTGGCTTCGTTGGCATCGGGGTCATCCGCCGCAATAGCGTATATGCCGGTAAAAGCGCGGTTCGAAATTGCACCGAGCGATGCCGCCGTGGGCGCAGCGTTCATCCGGTTATTTATGTCAATCATCGGCAGACGCGCCCGCCAACCGTCGACATGACGTCCCGATGACGCCAGCAATGGCTTGGGCGGTTCAACGCCGGTCGCATAAGACAAGCCAAATCGCCACGCGTTAAAGTCCTTTACCTTGTCCCATTCAATTTTGACCGATCGGCGGCCGTTTGTGCCTGCTCCGACCGCTTTTTCCGCCAGCAGATAATCCACGCCCGAAGCCCATCTGCCTCCTCTGGCTTGGTTCAATTGCGCAGTTGCAGTGCCTTGCTCCCCGGCCAAAGATGCGCAAATAGGTCGCGCCATTTTCCAGCTCGCATCCTTTACTTTTTTATACGCGTTCGGGGCCAGCGGGCACATCGCACCCAAATCAGCGGTGGCGAGGAAGACTTGCATCGAAACTTCATATAAACGCTCGCTATAATTGCCTGCATCCACCTGCTGCACCAATTGGCGAGCGGCAACCGCATCCCCCATCCGCAGCAGCAACCAAGCGCGTTCGGCGGCCCAATCAGCGCCATTTAACCCGTCGGGCGTGTTGATCCGGCTAACCAGCATCCGGCGGGTCATAATCGTCGCCCAGCGCGATACCAGCGGGCCTTTGGTCAGCTTTGCCGCGCGGTTCAAAAATGCCCCATCAGCATCGCCAAATGCATTCACCGCAAAACCGCCATTGGCAGCCGAAATCACGCCTATTTGTTTCAGTGACCTCTCGCCGGCAGGGGGCACATCAAAAACAATCCGGTCTTCTTCTTCCTCGTCGCCTTCTTCCTCATCCTCATCGGAGCTCGATGCTGCGGCTTTGGGCGCCGAGCCTACACTGCTGCCCGATTGTGACGGACGGCTCGGCTGGGTTGAAGAAGATGGCTGCGGGCCGCTGCTCGGCGGCGGCGGCGGCGGCGCAGGCGGCGGGTCGCCAAATCCAGGCGGCAACAATGATTCCGGCGCATCTTGTCCGACCACGGGAATGGCAATGATGACGGCCGCCGCGCTGGCCATTATCAATTTTGTTTTAGTAGAAATGCGTTTCAAAAATCTATCCTGTATCTGCGTTTTGTACCGGGATTATTGCCCCACTGCATCGCCCGGTATCGCAATCGGCTGCTCCACCATTTTCTGGTCGCGCTCACCGCCTAACCATGCCAGCGTAAATATTGCCGCTATAATGACGATCAACAAGCCTATAAGCAATATCCAACCGGCCATTGGCCTTTTTCTGCGGTTTCTCATCTACGAATCTCTAAATTAGGTAAAATACTTTCCGCAACCGCCTAGCCGATATATAGGCACCATCGCAATCAGTTCTAAGCAAAAGGCAATCATGGCGGTAAACCACCCGAACAATCCGAATATCGGCAACCGCTCAATCATATTGGTCGGCATGATGGGTGTTGGCAAATCCAGCATTGGCCGCCGGCTTGCCGACAGGCTGCATTTGCCGTTTGTTGACGCAGATGATGAAATTGAAGCAGCGGCGGATATGAAAATTTCCGAAATATTTGAAAAATTTGGCGAAGATTATTTTCGTGACGGTGAACGGCGTGTCATCGCGCGGCTATTGGAGGGTGAGCCGAAAGTCATAGCGACCGGCGGCGGGGCGTTTATCAATGAAGAGACACGCGAAGTGATTAGGGACAAGGCGCTGTCTATCTGGCTTGATGCGGATATTGATATATTGGTCCAGCGCGTATCACGGAGAAACCACCGGCCGCTGCTTCGCGGGAAAGATCCGCGCAAGGTTTTGAAAGAGCTTGGTGAGGCACGCAATCCCATTTACGCGCAGGCCGAATTACACGTCCGCAGTGACAGTTCCCCCCATGCCAGAACCGTCGAATTGATTATGAAAGAATTGACGAAATGAACGCGCCTTCCTCCCCTGCTCCATCCGCCAATATCGTAACGGTCGACTTGGGTGATAGGGCCTATGACATTCACGTTGCCTCAGGATTGCTGCAACAGGCCGCGCAATATCTCGCGCCCTATGCCCGCGCGGGGCGGTTATTGATTATAACCGACGATCAAGTCAGCCAGCATGTTTTGCTCGCCGTCGCCAACAGTTTGAACGGCGCTGGGCTGTCGCACGAAGTTTTTATATTGCCGCATGGCGAAGGCGCAAAAAGCTGGGCACAGTTGGAACGGATGACCGACTGGTTACTCGAACATCATGTCGAGCGCGCCGATCATATAATAGCTTTGGGCGGCGGGGTGGTCGGCGATATTACCGGCTTTGCGGCGCACATCGTAAAACGGGGATGTCATTTCGTGCAAATCCCCACCAGCCTGCTCGCCCAAGTGGACAGCAGCGTCGGCGGGAAAACAGCGATTAACAGCGGCGCTGGCAAAAATTTGGTTGGCGCTTTTCATCAGCCCTCTTTGGTTTTGATTGATCCCGATGTTTTGCGCAGCCTGCCGCCAAGGCAGCTTGCAGCTGGGTTTGCGGAAGTCGTGAAATATGGCCTGATCGATGACGCCGAATTTTTTGACTATTGCGAACGAAATTGCGCCGCCTTTTTTGCCGGTGACAAGGATACGCAAACACAGACCATTATTCACAGCGTCCGGTCCAAAGCGCGCATTGTCGCCGCCGATGAAAAGGAATTGAGCGGCACAAGGGCATTGCTCAATTTGGGCCACACATTCGGCCATGCGCTGGAGGCTGAGACTGGATTTTCCGACAAGCTGCTCCATGGCGAGGCGGTGGCAGTAGGGATGGCGCTGGCTTTTCGCTATTCAGCGCGGATCGGTCTGTGCAGCATGGCGGAGGCAGACCGTGTCGCAACACTGCTCCGCTCCGCCAAGCTGCCGACCAATTTGCAGGAAGCAGGCGCGGTCGCAAGCGGGCAGACATTGACCGCGCATATGCTGCATGACAAGAAAATGAGCGGCGGTACGCTGCCTTTTCTTTTGGCGCGGGCTATTGGCCAGACTTTCCTGTCACATGATGTTGAATTGAATGACGTCGCGGCATTTTTGGATCAAGAGGCCGGGCTACTGGGTTAAGAATTATTGCCGGTGTGCCGTTGGTTTGAAATCATCCGATTCTTCGCCGCCAAAACTATGCTGCATACCGGCGCGAAGGTTGCCGCTTTCCCGTTGCATCGACAATCGGCGCGCATCCCGGACACGAAATTCGGCGACGACTTCGGCGATATGATCCTGACTCTCGCCCAATGTCGCCAAGCCATTTTCGGCCATATCAACGGCGGATTCAAACAATTCGCGAAATACCATCACATTATCGCTGGGCATAATCCGCAGCGCTTGACCGCGGTCAAATGCTCTCACGAAAATCTTTGCATTGGGAAATGTCTCTGTCACCGGGGTCAGCGTTTCCGATGTCAATTCGCGGTCGTCGATACAGAAAAAAATCGCGCAGGCTTCGTCTGCCCCTGCCCGGCGCAACAGGTCGATCCGGGTCCCGTCGCCATAAAATACCTTACGGCCAAATTCGCCGCTTAGGTCGATTTGAGCGGGCTTAACATCGATCAGCGTCACACTGCGCCCTGCACCCTGCATAATTTGCGACACACTCTGCCCAAACCGGCCATGGCCAACGATAATGACCGAGGCATTATCCGCCATTTCAGGGTCGTCGAGAGCGACATTGCTTTTATTTCGGTCTTTGGCGAGGCGGCTGGCCAAGATCATCAAGAACGGCGTTGTCGCCATAGACAGCGTGACTACCGCGCCAAATAGGCTGGATGCCGACTGCTCAATCAACATCGCCTGCTGCGCCGCAGCAAACAGGACAAAGCCAAACTCGCCCCCTTGGCTCAGCAGCAATGCCATGATCAGCGCTGCCGAACTGGTCAGCCCGAAAAAGCGGCCTAGGCCGAAAATGATGATGATTTTCACGATGACCAACGCAGCAGCCAAGCCGATGACCGTCAATGGCTGCGCTGCGATCACGTCGAGGTCGAGCATCATCCCCACCGCCAGAAAAAATAACCCCAGCAGGATTGACCTAAACGGATCAATATCGGCCTCCAGCTCGTGCCGGTAAGGCGATTCGGCCAGCATCACGCCCGCAACGAAAGCGCCCAATGCCGCGGATAGTCCTAGATATTCCATGAGCGCAGCGCTGGCGCAGACGGTAAATAGTCCAGCAACGATAAACAGTTCACGCTCCGAAACCTTGCCGATCAATTTCAGCAGCGGCGTAAGGATATAACGCCCCGCCAGGACCAGCGCAGCGATTGCCAAAATGGCATAAATAACGAGCACAAATCCACTCGCCTTACCGTCATCGGCTGGCACCCGGGACAGGGCGGCGACAACGGTCAGCAACGGAACGATCGAAAGGTCTTGAAACAGCAATATCGCAAAGCTTTTTTGCCCATAATCGGTTTTCAACCGCCCGCGCGATTGCAGCAAAGGTAATGTCTGTGCGGTCGATGACAGGCCTAGCGGCAATCCCAGCACGAGCGCGGCTTGCCACGTAAACGGCATGGCGCTGATAATGGCGAACATGGCAAAGCCGCACAGCAGCACTTGTAGCGGGCCCAGCAAGAAAATTTCCCGCCGCATGCGCCACAGCCGGCGCGGCGATAGCTCCAGCCCGACGAGGAATAGCAGCAGGACAATACCAATTTCGGCAAAGCCCAAGATCGTCGCAGCATCGCCCACGAGGGCAAATCCATGCGGCCCTATCACAATCCCGGCGATCAAATAGCCGAGAACCGCGCCCAACCCCAATCGGCGGAATAGCAAGACCGCAACCAACGCTGCGCCCAACAGAATGAAGCCGTTAAAAAGGACGTCGGTGATGATGTGATGGCTTGGCGCTTCGGTCATATAGCGGCCTGTTTTTCGGCTGTGCTGGCCGCATCGATGGCAGCGAGCACAGCATCGTAGGGCAACAAAATGGCGGCATGGCGAGCCGGAAAATCACGGGCCACGCCAAATTCCTCCAAGCCGGGCCAGGCATCCGGAGCATCTGCGCCGTCCTTCAGATATGCCGCGAGTGCCGACCGAACCGCAGCGATATTGTCGCGGCTCTGCCCCGGTGCTTCTTGCTGCACAATCGCGGCTGATGCTTGCCCCAAGGCGCAGGCTTTTGCCCGAAATGCGATTGCGATAATTTTCCCAGCGCTATCTATCGTCACATCGGCTTCAATCTTGCTACCGCATGTCGCGGACCGGCGCTCGGCACTGCCGTTGGGAGCGGTAATCCGGTCGTCGAGCCGCAGCATGGATGCGAGCCGTAATATATTCCGGTTATATAATCCGCTCGCGCTCATTGTCCGGCAGGCGCGTTGGCGTCGCTTTCGGCATCTGCGCCTTCTCGCCGTTCCTTGATAAAGGCTGACATGGCTTCACCGCTGGCATTGAGCAACGGATATGTGCGCGATTGCGTCATCCAATCGGGCCGCTCGGCTGCGCCGCCAAATATGGTTTCATATCCCATGACCAGCAAAAGAAAGATCAACGTTGCGCCAATCAACCCTTTTAACATGCCAAAGCCAAAGCCAAGCACCCGGTCCACCGGCCCTAGGACCGATTGCCGGGTTTTCGATCCGATCGATTTGGCAATCACCTTGCCCAAGGCGTAGGTGGTCACAACAATCGCCAAAAATGCGAGAACAGCAGCGCCAGCCTCGGTCCCCACAGGGTCGGTTAACCAGCCGGTGACTGGGCCGTGCAGCAACCTGATCGCGGCGATTATCATTACCCACGCAATCAGCGACAGGGCCTCTTGCACAAATCCGCGCATGAAACCAAAAACGGCACCTGCGCCGAGCAGGAATAGAACAATAATATCAAGAGCAGTCATGCTCCGCTTGCTAACCGCGAGCGAGCATATGGTCAACGAGATTGGCAAGGGTGCGAAATTCGCGCACAGAAATATCTTTATTGCCCTTTACCGATGGCGGCACATAGGCGCTGGTGAAGCCCAATTTTGCTGCCTCTTTTAACCGCAAATTGCCATGAGCAACAGGCCGAATTTCGCCGGATAAGGCAACCTCGCCGAGCAGAACCGAATCCGATGGCAATGGTTTTTCCGCAAGCGCCGAAACCAGCGCCGCCGCAACCGCAAGGTCCGCCGCAGGATCCGAGATTTTGTATCCGCCCGCTATATTCAAATATACCTCAGCCGTTGAAAAGCTGAGGCCGCAGCGTGATTCGAGCACTGCCAATATCATGGCCAACCGCCCGCTGTCCCATCCGACCACCGCACGGCGCGGCGTCGCCCCGCTGGACAGACGGACGGTCAAAGCCTGTATCTCTATCAATACAGGCCTTGTCCCCTCCAGCGCCGGGAAAACCGTTGCGCCCGTTACCTGTTCGGCCCGGTCAGTTAGGAATAAAGCGCTAGGATTGCCAACCTCGGTCAGGCCTTCCTCTGCCATAGCAAAAACGCCGATTTCATCCGTGCCGCCAAAGCGGTTTTTATTGGCCCGCAATATCCGATATTGATGGCTACGCTCGCCTTCAAAAGCCAGGACCGTATCAACCATATGTTCCAGCACACGCGGACCTGCGATGCTGCCATCTTTGGTAACGTGCCCGACAAGCATCAGTGCGGAACCGCGATCCTTGGCAAAACGGATCAGCTCCTGCGACGAAGCCCGCACTTGGCTGACCGTTCCGGGTGCGCCCTCAATCAAGTCGCTATGCATTGTTTGAATCGAATCGATAATCAACAAAGCGGGCGGCTCCCCCTGCCCCAATGTCGTCAATATATCGCGGACCGATGTGGCCGCCGCCAGTTGCACCGGTGCATCGCCAAGCCCCAATCGCCGGGCGCGCAAACGAACCTGATCAACTGCTTCCTCCCCCGAAATATAAGCAACCGATAGACCCCGCCGCGCGAGATTTGCGGCTGTTTGCAGCAACAATGTCGATTTACCAATACCCGGGTCTCCGCCCAGTAAAGTTGCCGAACCGGGCACTAGCCCCCCGCCCAATGCCCGGTCAAATTCCGCAATGCCGGTCGATGCCCGTTCAGGCAATTTGATGTCGCTGTTCAACCCGGACAACACAACATCACGCCCGCCGCTGCGCAAATGGTGCTTCATTTCAAAAACGGTGGCTCCCGCCTCTTCCACAAGGGAGTTCCATTCGCCGCAATCGGCACATTGCCCCTGCCACCTTGTCGCCTCCGACCCGCAGGCCTGGCACACATATCTCCGTTTTGCTTTTGCCATATCCCCATTATCTATATCAGAACAAAAAAAGAACGCAACATGGCTATTCATCTGCCGTAAATGTATTGATTGGCAGAATCAACTCATGGAGATCAATCGCAGAACCTTCAGCGCCATGGCCGTCCTGCTGGCGACCATCCCCGGATGCTCCGCGCAATCGCAGCCAGCAAACCCAGCGCCCCGGTTGCAAAGCGGTGCAGCCAAACTCATCTCGGCTGCCCGCGCGCAAATTGGCGTTACTCTGACCTATGACCCTGCTTATACTGGCCTGTCCTTTCCCGGCGGCGATGTGCCCCGGGAAAAGGGGGTTTGCACCGATGTCGTTATCCGCGCTTATCGGGACGCATTGGGCGTCGACCTGCAGAAATTGGTGCATGAGGATATGAAATCAAATTTCGGTCTCTACCCCAAAATATGGGGCCTGAAGAGGACCGACCGGAATATCGACCATCGCCGCGTCCCCAATTTGCGTGTCTTCCTGGAACGGCAGGGGGCAAAGCTGCCGATTAGCCAAAGTCCCGATGATTGGAAACCGGGGGATATGTTTACCAGCATGATAGGCGGCCGCTTGCCGCACATCGGTATTGTGTCCGACCGGCGAGCGAATAATGGCAATCCGCTGGTCATCCATAATATTGGCCGAGGCACACAGGAAGAAGATATACTCTTCGATCATCAACTGAACGGCCATTTCCGTTGGAAGCTTGCCTAAGCCTCGCTTCGGCTTATAGCTGTTGGCATGCGTGAAAAAGAACTCCGGCTTGCCCTGATCTGTTACGGCGGGGTCAGTCTTGCCATCTATATGCATGGCATCACGCGGGAAATCTGGCATCTGGTTCGGGCCAGCCGCGCCTTTCACGACGACATCGATGACAAAGCCGGGGGTAGCGAAGATATATACCGCGAATTGCTGCGCGCTATTGAGGCCAGCAGCAATACGAAAATGCGGGTGTTTAGCGACATTATCGCCGGATCAAGCGCGGGCGGCATTAATGGTGTTTTCCTGTCACAGGCCATTGTAACGGGACAGTCACTGGAACCGCTGACCGACCTATGGTTGAAAACGGCGGATGTTGAAACATTGATCGACCCCGATGCTCGGCCATTATCCCGCTTTTCCAAATTTTGGGCTATTCCAATTGCATGGGCGATATTGCGGCGCAAAGGCGGCGCGGTGGAACGTACGGTGGCTTTGGAAGCGCGCGAAGAGGTCGCGTCCAAATTGTCCCGTTTTGTCCGGGCACGCTGGTTCAAACCGCCCTTTGGCGGACTGGGTTTTTCGCAGCTTTTGTTCAATGCCTTTGATGCCATGGAAAAAGCGGAAAAAGGCGCAATATTGCTTCCGAAAAACCAACCTTTGGATCTATTCGTTACCGTGACCGATTTTGCCGGTCATGACGAGACGCTGCGATTGAACAGCCCGCCCCAGGTTCAGGAAACCGAACATAGGATAACCATCAGCTTTTCGACCCGAAACAACAAGGGATCATTTTTGGCTGAAACACCGAACCTGGTATTTGCCGCGCGCGCAACGGCCAGCTTCCCCGGAGCATTTCCGCCTTTTTCCGCGCGTGAGATTGACAAGCTGATCACCGCTCGCAAAACTACTTGGCCCGGCCGCGACGCATTTCTAAAACGCATTTTGCCGCAACAATATGCCGCAGGAACGGCCGCTGATACGATGTTGATCGACGGTTCGGTATTGGCCAATGCTCCGTTTAACCAAGCCATTGACGCCTTACGAAACCGGCCTGCAAGGCGGGAGGTTGACCGGCGTTTTGTTTATATTGATCCAAAGCCCGGCAAGCCAAGCTTTCGTAAGGCCCGCAAACCCGGCGAGCCGCCCAATATCAAACCGCCGGGATGGCTGGCCACGATATTTGGGGCAACGTCCAATATCCCGCGCGAACAACCCATTCGCGATAGCCTCGACAAATTACAGGGACGGTCAGAACGCATTGAACGGATGCAGGCGGTCATCAGCAGCCTGCATATTGAAATTGAACGAACAGTCGATGATATGCTGGGCCGCACATGGTTTCTGTCCAAACCCAGTCCTGCACGCATCGAAAAATGGCGAGCGACTGCAAATAAGAAAGCTGCCGCTGCCGCTGGCTACAGCTATCCGGCCTATGGTCATTTGAAGCTGGTGGGCGTGGTCGACGATATGATCGCATCGGCCAAACGCGCTTGTAATGAAAGCAGCAATGCCCATTTTCGCGATTTGAAAGAAGCCATTTGGCGGGAATTGCGGATGCGAGGGCTCGATTCTATCGCGGGTGCCAAAGGCATTGGTGCAACGGAACAATCCATTTTGTTTTTCCGCGAACATGATGTGCGTTTTCGTATCCGCAGGCTGCGCTTTTTGGCGCGCCGGTTGGCCGACGATGTCGAACAAAATGACGCGCTTGGCGTGGCCGACCGGTATAACGGCATCGCTGCTATGCATGACTGTTTGTATGAATGTTTGTCGCTGTATATCGAACGCGAAACGGCGGCCTATATGGGGGAAGATTTAACCGCAGCCGTTCAAAATGGGATTGAGGCTCCCGGTGCTTTCATCGATATGCTGGCGGCGAAACGGAATTTGATAATGACCGACCGGCTGGTCGATGAAAAACTATTCACCGCTTTATGCAATATGGAGTCGGAACCGTCGCGGATCATGCTGCTTGGCTATCTCGGTTATCCCCTTTATGATATTGCAACGCTACCTTTGTTGCAGGGGGAAGGACTGGATGAATTTGACCCGGTGAAGGTTGACCGGATATCGCCCGAAGATGCTTTAACGATCCGTAAGGGCGGGGCCGAAGCGACTTTGAAAGGCATTGAGCTGAATAATTTTGGCGCGTTTTTCAGCCGCACCTACCGGGAAAATGATTATCTATGGGGACGGTTGCACGGGGCCGACCGACTGATTGACATTTTACTGTCATCGCTGCCCAGAAATTCTGGTTTCGCGCCTGAGGACATATTGACGTTTAAGAAACGGGCGTTTCACGCAATATTGGACCGCGAAGCGCCGCGCTTAACCAAAATCGCACCGCTCATCCAAAAACTGCGGACGGAAATTGATCAGATCAGACCCTAACTCCAACGCCGCCTATTCAATGCCGAGGCTCTCTAACTTGGCGTCCAGATCAATATCGCAGGCGGACAGCACGTCATTACCCTTTTCAAACAATAATGGGTTATCCGGTCCAGCGCCAATTTCTTTTAGCTTTTGATCCCGCTGCATCAGCAATTGGGAAATTTCGTCGCGATAAAGGGCGACCATGGCCGTTACAAACCGGTTGACGATGCTGTCTTCCTCGGTCTCATCCACATTATACCGGTCCAAATGCGCGATCATGGTTTCTGCTGGGAATAAATATTCCTCGGTAACCCACCGATTGGTTGTAAACCATTGGCGCGGAATGCCATTATGGTCGATTGCCAAAGCAGCGACATGAGTGGTTTGAACAGGATCCGTATCGCCTTTTTTCTGGGGTGAGATGATCGGAGTGACACCATCATCCAGCTGGCTCAGATGCAGGAACAAATGGAAATGGCCATGTTCTTCCGGATCGCGGTCGCCGGGGGCATGGACATGATAATACCAGCGCGATTTTGTGTGTTTATCGCGGGCATCTGCCTTGGGATAATGTTCCCACCAATGAACTTCATCATCGGGCAATACGCGTTTCATCAGGGGGCGGCCATCTTTTACCATCGCCATAATTGTTTCGATGACAATATGCGCTGCATCCACCTGATTCATCACTCACGATCCTTTGTTTCAATAGATTGGAAGTAACCCTATTCGCAGAAACGAACAAGGGCTTGGATCGCGAAATCCAAGCCCTTGACCAAGCTAAAAAGCAGCTTTTAAGAAATAATCTTCCGCTTGCTAGGACGCGTGTAGATTATTCCAATGCTGCAATCGCTATATTATTGTGCTGGCGCTTCAGCAGGTGCAGCAGCGGCGTCAGCAGCAGGTGCACAAGCAGCAGCGGCGTCAGCAGCAGGTGCAGTAGCAGCGGCATCAGCAGCAGGCGCACAAGCAGCAGCAGCGTCAGCAGCAGGTGCACAAGCAGCGGCGTCAGCGGCAGGTGCGCAAGCAGCAGTTTCTTCTGCAGGAGCAGCTTCTTCGCCACCACCACAAGCACTGGTTGCCATTGCAAGACCGCCTGCAACTGCAAGCATCGAAGCAAATTTCATTTTCTTCACAGGTTTTCCTCTCAAAATATCAAAACCACATGGGGTATTCAATTTCGCCGCACCCCCATAACACGGCGATTGGTGAACCGACAAACATGCGTCAGTTGGCACACGCCTAAATTATCCGTGGCCATTTCGCAATGATTATCGAAATAAACTTGTAGAATCCCGCAAAACCACATCATTGCGTTTCATCAATCCATTGATAAGCATATATTTATGCCAAGAACCAAAGGTTATCACAATGACCTGATTTTGACCAGAAACCTTGTCTAAAGCCCCATTTATTAAGGCCAAATGTGCTTGATTTATGGCAAGCCACCCTCCTGGCCCCAAATCTTTTTCAAAATAGCTTTGATAAGGTGCCTGGGCCTTTGCGACAATCGAGTCATATTCGCGGGAATGGATGAATATGGGATCATCACTGCGCCCTGCCACTGCCGCGCCATACGCTTTTTGCGCCGCCTGATGCTCTCCCCATTCTGCTTTCCGGCCTTCATCTTTTGATATATTTATGAGGGCCTTGTCCCGGCTATCTGCGATTTCTTGAGTCCAAGCGGCGGCGGGCACCAGCTGTATACCAACTTCTTCAGCCAGAGGGAAAATGGCATCGGTATATTCAGGAAATGCACGCACCCTGCTCTCGGTGACCCGTCCCGTTGACCGAAATTCCTGCCACGCTTTCGGAAATCGATCCGGCGGAATTTCGGTCAATATCTGGTCAGGATTGGCGCGGCGAATCGCCTTTTCTAATATTTTCAGACTATATTTTTCACTGGTTCGGTGGCCGCCGTGAATGGTGCCGATGATATAAACCTGGGTTTTGCCAGCCGTGCCGGAATCGCCGCCCTGCGGCTGCGTCTTTGCCCCGCATGCTGGCAGCATCAGCGCCGATAAAAACGCCAATGCCACATGTATAGAAAAACGGCGACTAACGGTCATGGGCCAAAGATAAAAGAGGCCGCCAAATGCTATTTGCCGCCCAGCGACGTATATACGGTTTCAACAAAACCATCCGGCTTGATAAAACCGTCGGTAGCAACGCCATATCCGGCAGCAGGTTTCATCGCCTTAATTTCATCGAGCGATTTTCCATCGGCCATCGCCGTTTCCACCTTGCCAATAATCTCCGACACCATTGTGCGGTATGCCTGCAAATCTGCCTTTGTGGCTACCGGTCCATGCCCTGGAATAATTTTGGTATCGTCATTGGCCAGCGCCAAGGCTTTATCCGCCGCCGCAACGACACCGCGCACGTCACCGCCACTTGATAAATCAACAAAAGGAAAAGTCACTTTATTAAAAAATGTGTCGCCCATATGGATCACATTTGATTTGGTCCAATGGATCAGCGTATCCCCATCGGTATGCGCCGGTGCAAGGCCAATGGCGCGCACCTCTTCTCCATTCAGGTGTAATTTCAACCCTTCGGCATAAGTGACCACGGGCAAAGCAGCCTTTGGGCTGGGCGGCGTGATGTTATCACCTCGGCGCTGCTCACTGACCATGCGGATGCGGACATTATCATGCGCCATGATGACCGCGCCTGCATTGCCAAGATTTTCATTCCCGCCGGTATGGTCGCCATGCCAATGGGTGTTAATCAGAAACTTGACCGGCGATGCACCAAGATTTGCGACCGCGGCCTGTATCTTTGCTGTCAGCGGCGCGAATTGGTCATCGATCAATATCGTCCCATCTTCGCCATGCGAAACACCGATATTGCCCCCTGCGCCAAATAGAACGGAAACAGATGGAGTCAGCTGCTGTGTCTTAATCTCTACCTTGGCAAATCGGTCTTCTTGCGCATGGACCGTGCCCAAAGCGGCCGAACCAAGCGCAATTGCCATGCCGATTTTGGATAGAGCGATGCTTTTATTGGTAAAGTTCATATTCTGTCCTTCCCGTAAATTTGCAAGGCACACGATTGCGTGCGCCATCTATATTTATGCAGCACGTATACATATTCGCCGTCTTGATTAAATTTGTTACGGGCTATGACCGTTTAATACAAGCGGCGGCGCCGATATATTCATAAACTCGGCTGAAATAAGGACATTGCAAGACGGCGACCAAAGCGCAAATTACGGGCTCTGGCCCTAATCGGTCAGCTCATCCCAAATGCCTTTAACCTTATCAAAAAAGCCCCTGGATTGCGGGCATTCTTCGCCGGTTTCGGTTTCTCTAAATTCACACAGCAACTCTTTTTGCCGTGCCGTTAATTTGGTCGGTGTTTCAACATCAATTTGGATGACCATATCCCCGCGCCCACGCCCCTGCAAAACCGGCATGCCAGCGCCGCGTTGACGCAATTGCTTGCCCGATTGAATACCAGCAGGGATGGCAACGACATGTTTTTGACCGTCCAGTCCGGGGATTTCAATCTCACCGCCCAATGCGGCCTTGGTGAAGCTGATCGGCGCACGGCAGAATAATGTCGTACCATCTCGCTCAAACATCCGGTGGCGCGATACATGGATAAAAATATACAGATCACCCGGTGCAGCTCCGCGCGGTCCGGCTTCCCCTTTTCCAGCAACGCGGATCCGTGTGCCTTCGTCGACTCCCGGCGGTACTTCGATGCTGATCGCCTTGCGTTCATCAACGCGTCCTTCACCGCGGCATTTGCGGCAAGGATGCTCAATCACTTCCCCACGGCCATGACAGGTGGGGCAAGTGCGCTCAACAACGAAAAAGCCTTGCTGTGCGCGAACCTTTCCATGTCCCGAACACATTCCGCAGGTGCGCGATCCCGATCCCGATGCCGCGCCCGACCCGCTGCAATCGCCGCATTGAACCGCGACATCGATGGCGATTTCGGCGGTTTTGCCGTGAAACGCTTCATCTAGCCCGATTTCCATATCATAGCGCAAATCGGCCCCGCGCGCAGGACCGCGCCCGCGGCCACCGCCCGCGCCGCCACCGAAAAAGCTTTCGAATATATCAGCAAAATCACCAAAGCCCTGCGCACCAGTTCCGCCGCCAAAACCGCCGGCACCGCCATTTTCAAAGGCCGCTTTACCATATTGATCATAGGCAGCGCGCTTTTGCGGATCTTTCAGGCAATCATAAGCCTGGCTGACGGCTTTGAACTTTGCTTCTGCCTCTGCATCGCCGGGATTGCGATCCGGGTGGCATTGCATGGCGATACGGCGGTAAGCCGATTTCAGCGTTTTATCGTCGGCTGTTCTTTCGACTTCAAGCAGCTCATAATAGTCTATATCAAGACTCATGACCGATTGTCCCCATTTTTGTGGCCGTCACCCAGCTTTTCAGGCGGGTGACGGCGAATAGTCACATTCAGTCTTTTTTAGCTTCGGCGTCTTCATCGACTTCCGAAAATTCTGCGTCAACGACATTATCATCAGCAGGAGCGGCTTCCGCTTCCCCTTCGCCAGATGCTGCTTTGGCTTGCTCTTCTTTATAAATCGCTTCACCCAGCTTCATGGCCACTTGCGCCAATGCCGCTGCTTTTTCGGTCATTGCATCGGCATCGTCGCTTTCAATCGCCGTTTTGGTTTCGGCAACAGCGGCTTCGATTTCACCTTTCAAACCAGCGTCAATTTTGTCGCCATGTTCTTCCAGTTGCTTCTCCGTGGTGTGGACCAGACTCTCGGCGTTATTCTTCGCCTCTGCCGATGCCCGACGCTTTTTATCTTCTTCGGCAAATTTCTCCGCATCTTGGACCATTTGATCAATATCCGCATCGGACAATCCGCCCGAGGCCTGAATTTTGATCTGCTGCTCTTTGCCGGTGCCCTTGTCCTTTGCTGTCACGCTAACGAGGCCGTTTGCGTCAATGTCGAAAGTCACCTCAATCTGCGGAACACCGCGCGGCGCAGGCGGAATGCCAACAAGGTCGAAATTGCCAAGCAGCTTGTTATCCGCCGCCATTTCACGCTCGCCTTGGAATACGCGGATGGTAACAGCATTCTGGTTATCATCGGCCGTCGAATAAACTTGGCTCTTCTTCGTCGGGATCGTCGTGTTGCGGTCAATCATACGCGTGAATACGCCGCCCAATGTCTCAATTCCCAGCGAAAGCGGAGTGACATCCAGCAACAGCACGTCTTTCACGTCGCCCTGCAACACACCAGCTTGAATAGCCGCGCCCATGGCAACCACTTCATCCGGGTTCACACCGGTATGCGGTTCTTTGCCAAAGAAATTTTTCACAACTTCGCGCACTTTAGGCATACGGGTCATGCCGCCGACCATGACGACCTCATCAATATCCGCTGCTTTCACGCCGGCATCCGCGATTGCTTTCTTGCACGGCTCCAACGTCCGCTTGATCAAATCTTCGACCAGCTTTTCAAGGTCTGCACGGGTGATATTTTTCACCAAATGCTTAGGCCCATTTTGGTCAGCAGTAATGAAAGGCAGGTTAACCTCTGTCGATTGCGCAGAGGACAGCTCAATCTTGGCCTTTTCCGATGCTTCTTTCAAACGCTGCAGCGCCAATTTATCTTTGGTAAGATCAATGCTCTCTGCTTTTTGGAAATCCGAAGCCAAAAACTCGACCAGTTTGCTGTCAAAATCTTCTCCGCCTAGGAAAGTGTCGCCGTTGGTCGATTTTACTTCAAAAACGCCATCACCAACTTCCAAGATAGAAATATCGAATGTACCGCCGCCAAGGTCATAAACCGCGATAGTTTTATTCTCATCTTTATCAAGGCCATAAGCCAGCGCCGCCGCAGTCGGTTCGTTGATAATGCGCAGCACTTCTAAGCCCGCGATCTGACCAGCATCCTTCGTCGCTTGCCGCTGGGCATCGTTAAAATAGGCAGGCACAGTGATAACGGCCTGCGTCACTGTTTCACCCAAATAGCTTTCCGCTGTTTCCTTCATTTTCTGCAGGGTGAATGCGGAAATTTGTGATGGCGAATATTTCTCACCACCGGCTTCGACCCACGCATCGCCATTTTTGCCTTTGACGATATTATAGGGCACCAGCTCCATATCTTTTTTCGTCATCGGATCGTCAAACCGGCGACCGATTAGGCGCTTTACCGCGAAAATTGTGCTTTCTGGATTGGTCACCGCTTGCCGTTTGGCAGGCTGCCCGATCAGGCGCTCACCATCTTTTGCAAAAGCGACGATTGACGGCGTAGTGCGCGCGCCTTCCGCATTTTCGATAACCTTGGGCTTGCCGCCGTCCATTACTGCAACGCAGCTGTTGGTTGTTCCCAAATCAATGCCAATAACTTTAGCCATTTATATCTTACCCCGATATTTCATATTAAAAACAATAACTCCCTTCGCCAAGCCAGCCCATCAGGCACCGACTTGATCCCAGGACATGAGCAATTATCAGCCCATGTTTCAACGGCGATATAGGAGACAAATTCCTTGGCACAAGAGATTGGGCTTCCTAGATAGAATAAAAATGCGGATATGCCCCTTTTTTGGACAAGGATGAAAAGGCCTAAGATGATGTATAAAAACAGGAAGATGAAATTGGCAATTGCGGCAGCGTTGGCGATGTCTTTGGCAGGATGCGGCGATCCCCCTAAATTGCGTGTTGATGAGGCTGTGTTGGTCCTCTCGCCGGTTGATAGCAACCCGTCCGCTTTATATTTCACCGTTCATGGCGGGACAGAGGATGTGAAGCTATTGCGCGTGGTGTCGCCGTCAATCATCCGTTCGGAAATACATGAAAGCGGCAAAGACCCGAAAACCGGCGCAATGACAATGGCCCCACTGAACAATGTTCCCGTCGCCGCCCGGTCAAAGGTCGAATTTAAGCGCGGCGGAAAACATGTCATGGTTTGGGGCGTAAACCTTCGTGCCCGCCGTTTGGGTGAAATGGAAACCGAATATATATTCTCCAACGGCGACAGGATATTGGTTGATGCCGTTGTTCAGGAAGCAGACGGCACAATACCGGATGAACGCAAGAAAGTTACCTGATCCATGTTCGGAGCCCATCCAACGGGAAGGCCGCTGACACAGCGGGAAGTCGCACTTGTCCAGTCGATTTTCAAAGATGCCATCGACTTTGGAAAAGTGCGAATACACAAACGCAAATGGTGGTGGTTCCAACCCCGTCGAATCACGATGGCCCCCGATGGCCATTTGTGGTTCCATCCCAAGGGTGATTTATTCTGCGATGATTTTTGCGATCAGCGATTATCGTTGCAAGGGCTGTTCATCCATGAAATGGTCCATGTGTGGCAGCATCAAAAAGGCATATTCCTGCCGCTGAAACGGCATCCCTTTTGCCGTTATGACTACAGTCTGAAACCGGGTTGGAGACTGGAACAATATGGCATTGAGCAACAGGCCGAAATCGTGAAGCATATTTTCCTATTGCGTCAGGGTGTCGCAGTCGCAGGCGCACCGCCGCTATCGCAATATGAGGGCATATTGCCTTTTTGATGGCCCGGATTTACGCGGGCAACAACCCTAAACGTGCCCGCATTGTCCACCGGATCAGGATCAGCACGGCAACTATTCCTAATCCTGTGGCAAGACCAGTCCAAATACCAACGCCCTGCCACCCAGCGGAAAATGCTAGCCAAGCGCCTACACCAATGCCGACAACCCAGTAACCAAAACCGGCAATAACCATTGGCATCCGGGTGTCATGCAGCCCGCGCAGCATCCCCTGCCCAACCACCTGCGCCCCGTCCACTATCTGAAACAATGCTGCAACCGCGAGGAATTGCACCGCCAACATAGCGACGTTAGGGTTGGCAGCGGCGTCTTGTAAAAATATCGATATCAGCTGCTGCGGGAAAATCCATAATAAAGCCGCCATGACGGTCATAAAACCGGTGCCCAGGACAAAGCTGGTCCACCCCGCGCGGCGGATCATTGCTGCGTCTTTACGGCCATATCCAATGCCCACGCGCACCGTCGCCGCCTGCCCCAAACCCATGGGCACCATGAAGGATAAAGACGCGATTTGCAGCGCGATAGCATGGGCGGCCACAGCCTCAACGCTGATCAAACCCATCAACATCACGGCGACCGAAAAAACGCCGCCTTCCAGCCCAAATGATATCCCAATAGGAAGCCCCAATCGCCACATTTCCCTAAAGCGGGGCCAATCGCTGCGCCACCAACGGCCAAATAAGCGGTAGCGGCGGAAATCCTTATGCCGGGATATAACAAGGATCATGCATAGAAACATGAAGCTATTGGCCAGAATACTGCCAATCCCCGCGCCTACGACCCCAAGCGCTGGCGCGCCAAATTCACCGAATATCAAAGCGTAGTTGAATATCGCATTGGCAATGACCCCGGCAATTCCAATAATCAGGGACCAAATAGGTTTTTCGAGCGCAGAAAGGAAATTACGAGCCGCGAGTGTCCATAAAAATGGCAGGATCGACCACATATAGGCGCGTACATAATCCTGCGCCAACGCCGCCAGCTGCGGCTTTTGCCCCAATAGCAGCAGCAGGTCGCCGCTGTTCCATAATATTGCCCATATCGGGATACAGATGATCAGCGCCGTCCATAAAGATTGCCGGAATGTGCGCCTGACATCACGCACGCTATTGGGTTTGCGGCCAATTTCGCTGGCCATCATCGGCGAGGCGGCGGTTATCAAGCCCATCGAAAATATCGACAACAACATGGCCAGGTTAAACCCAAGCGAGGCCGACGCAAGCTGAGTTGGACCAAGCCAGCCGATCATCAAAACATCGGTCGCCCCAATCAATGCCATAGTGACATTGGTGCATACAAGCGGCCACGCGAGGCGGATCGTGGCCGCCAGTTCATGGCTCCACGCTTGCCGAGGATGATAAGGAAGAGCGGGTGGCTGCATAGACGGCGGGTAGCTGTTCAGCGGCAACCCATCAATCACAAACTGTCAGTCCGCCTGCGCGTTACCATTTTTCACTTGCCGCTCCCTAAATAGAAGCGCAATGCGCGATTTTTCAGATGAAAGGCTCCAGCCCGATGGATGCACCGACCCGAATTCAGGAAAATTTGACGGCAAAGATCGAACGCCGAATGCTGAATTGGCTATGCGCGCGCCTGCCCATGTGGGTGACACCCGATTTGTTGACCAGCATCGGTTTTACAGGCGCAGTGATGGCCGCATTGGGTTATGCGCTCAGCAATTTTGCGCCCGAATGGTTGTTCCTGACCCTGATCGGTTTTTCTCTAAATTGGTTCGGCGATTCGCTCGATGGCAGCATCGCCCGCTACCGCAAGATTGAACGGCCCAACTATGGGTATTTTATTGACCATAGCCTTGATGCGCTTGCCAATGGATTATTGATCATGGGCATGGGTTTGAGCCCCTATATGCGCATGGATACAGCGCTTGCGGGACTGGCAGGCTATTTACTGCTATCAATTCACACGTTCATTTCGGCCAAGATATTCGGCGTAATGCGCCTGACCTATTTTGGCGGAGGACCGACAGAGGTGCGGCTCATCCTAATGGCCATGACTCTCGCCATGTATTTCTATGGCACCGACACAGCAATCAGCTGGCCCATTGCGCAACAACAATTTTCGCCTTTCGACATATTCGCGGTTGGATTGGGGTCTTTATTGGCCATGATATTTGTATTCCACACGATAAAGACCGGCCGCTATCTGTTTGGCAAGGGCGGATAAACTGCTACCGTAATCAGAGATTTGTTAACCGTTTTACACTAGCATTCTGTTTATGAATATGCAGACAAAAATTGTGGCGGTCATAGACTTTTCAGCCTGTTATCACAGCTTACATGACCTACCATATAGGGCGATTGTGCCGATCAAGCTGCACTCAGATGGCGGCCCGATGTTGTATCAGGTAGCGGGCAGCAGTGCCGGCGCTTGCGGAGCGGAAAAAGCCTTGCGCAGCGCCATGAAAATTCATGGCGGCAACTGTTTCTATTGCAACAAGGCTATGAAGGGTGAGCCATCGCTTGATTGGACACTCGATCATGTTGAGCCAACGGTACTTGGCGGGAAATCGGATCTGTTCAATTTGGTAATCGCTTGCAAACCATGCAACAACAAAAAAGGGCATCAGCCAATCGATGCCTTTAACCCCAAAGCGGGAAAAAAGTGGCTTAGCAGTTTGAAAACGCAGATTGACGCAAGATTGGCAAAGCTACCGAAATAATGGCCTAATCGGGCTTCTTCGCGACACCCACCATGGCTGGACGCAGCAGGCGGTCTTTAATCATATATCCGGCCTGCATTTCCGCCACAATGGTACCGGGCTCGGCATCCGCACTCGGTATTTCGACCATCGCCTGATGCTGATTGGGGTCAAGCGGCAGGCCCATAGCGGCTATCCGGGTAATCCCGTTTTTGGTGAAGACGCTTTCGAGCTCGCGCCCCGTGGCTTCAAGGCCGATGACCAGCCCTTTCATCTTTTCATCTTCGCGCAACTCGGCCGGGATCGATTCCAGCGCGCGGCTCAAATTATCGGATACCGACAATATATCACGGGCAAAGCCGGTCGCGGCATAAGCGCGTGCGTCGGCGATTTCTTTTTCCATGCGGCGGCGAACATTTTGCGTATCGGCTTTTGCATATAGGATCTCTTGCTGCGCTTCGGCGAGTTTATTCTCCAACTCGGCAATGCGCTCGGCGTCACCCTCGGTTGCTTCTGCCTCTTCGCTGCCTTCGTCCAACAAATGCTCTGGAACGCCTTCCAATTCCTTTTCAACTGCTTCATCTACTGGTTTAGATTTTTTATCGGTCATAGCCCCAATTTCATTCTGATTATTGGCCCGCACGGTGGGACCCAGTTGTTTCGTCTGAAGCGCATATAAGCGCTCATGCTATTTCATCAAGCGGCTAAGCGTTTGTGCGGTAAAATCGACCATGGGCACGATCCGGGCATAATTTAACCGCGTAGGCCCTATAACGCCGACCACGCCGACCACCTGCCCGCCTTCGTCGCGGTAGGGCGATGCGATGACCGACGAGCCCGAGAGCGAGAAGAGGTTATTTTCTGCGCCGATGAATATGCGGGTCGATGTCGCATCGCGGGCGCTATCAACCAACTTGGCGATTTCCTCTTTATTTTCCAATTCATCCAGTAATTGCCGAACACGGTCCAAATCGACCGCCGCGCTTTCATCGAGCAGGTTGGACTGCCCTTTCACAATCATCACCGGCCGTTCATTGGCATCAAGCGTCCACATGGCAAGGCCCCGCCGAATAAGGTTGGCGCTCGCTTTATCCAGCGCCGCCTTTTCGACGCGGATTTCGCTATCCAGCCGTTTCATCGCGTCGGCAAGCGTCAGACCGGAAAGCCGCGCCGTGATATAATTTGCGGCCTCATTCAAACTGCTGTCGGTTATGGCCGGCGATATATCAACAAGCCGGTTTTCCACGCTGCCATCACCGCCGACCAATATTGCCAACGCCTGCACCGGCGAAAGGCGCACAAAGCTGAATTGCTTCAACACGGCCTCGCGGCGCGGAACGATGACCAGCCCCGCGCAAGCCGACAGCCCCGACAAAACCGAAGTCGCCGCCGCCAAGGCCTCTTCAATTGGCCCCTCGCCCTGTATCTGCGATTCAATCGCGCGCTGTTCCTCGGCGCTTGGCTCTGCGGTTTGCATAATCCCGTCAACGAAAAGCCGCAGACCGATTTCAGTAGGCATTCGCCCCGCACTGGTATGCGGCGCGGCCAGCAGGCCCAGCTCCTCTAAATCCTGCATGACATTGCGGATGGATGCAGGCGACAGGTTGAGCCCGCCAAATTTACTCCCCGCTTTGCTAAGCGTGCGGCTACCAACCGGCGCGCCGCTTTCCAAATAGCTTTCCACCACCATCCGGAAAATCGTGCGGGTGCGGTCATTCAATTCGGTGATGGGGGGATTGGTCATAGCAGAAATATCTAGCGCACAGCAGTTGCAATGCAAGCCTATCTGTCTATGTCGAGTTTCCCATCATCAGGAGAATCAATTATGCGTCCATCCGGCCGCGCGCCAGATCAAATGCGCGCTCTCACCATCGAAACAGGCTTTACGAAACACGCAGAGGGCTCCTGCTTGATCAGCTGCGGCGACACGCGGGTGCTGGTTACGGCCAGTGTCGAAGACCGGCTTCCACCTTGGATGCGCGGCAAGGGTGAAGGCTGGGTCACGGGCGAATATTCGATGCTGCCCCGCTCCACCCATACCCGCAGCCAACGGGAAGCCGCACGGGGCAAGCAATCTGGCCGGACGCAGGAAATTCAGCGGCTGATTGGCCGATCTTTGCGGGCTGTTGTCGACATGAAAAAACTTGGCGAGCATCAGATTACGCTCGATTGTGACGTCATACAGGCCGATGGCGGCACGCGCACTGCGTCTATTTCCGGCGCATGGGTGGCGATGCGCCTCGCGGTTAATGGCTTGCTCGCGTCGGGCGCGATCAAAGAAGACCCGATTACCGCACATGTCGCCGCGATTAGCTGCGGCATATATAATGGCACCCCGGTGCTCGACCTTGACTATGATGAAGATAGCGCGGCCGATGCCGACGCCAATTTCGTTTTGATCGAAGGCGGCAAGATCGCCGAAGTGCAAGCAACCGCCGAAGGCGCAACCTATGACGAGGAAGGCTTGCTGCGCCTGCTGCGCCTCGCGCGCATGGGATGCGACGATATATTCAAGGCGCAGGCGGCCGCAATAAAGTGACGTCCCGCAAACTCGCCTCCGGCAGGCTGATTATCGCCACGCACAATAAGGGCAAGTTGGCCGAGATTGACGCGCTGCTCGCACCCTATGGCATGGCAACCGAGGCAGCGGGCGATCTCGGACTGGCCGAGCCTGAGGAAACGGGTAGCAGCTTTGCCGAAAACGCCCTCATCAAAGCGCGTGCGGCTTGTGATGCCACGGGCTGCGTATCGCTCGCCGATGATAGCGGGCTTTGCGTGGCCGCGCTTGGCGGGGCGCCTGGCGTATGGACAGCCGATTGGGCCGAGCGGAACCCGGTCGAAGCGGATGCACTGGGCGGTCCGGGGCGCGACTGGTATCTCGCCATGGGCAAGGTCGAAGGAAAACTCGCTGAATTGGGGGCAGACGTGGACCGCAGTGCCTATTTCATATCCACCCTCGCGTTGGTTTGGCCTGATGGACATCATGAGATTTTCGAAGGCAAGGCGCACGGAACGCTCAGCTGGCCGCCGCGAGGGACATTGGGATTTGGTTATGACCCTGTCTTTGTTCCGACCGGCGAAACGCACACCTATGCGCAGCTGGGGCCGGATTATAAGCTGAAACAAGACCACAGGGCGGCTGCATTTGCCAAATTGGTGGCGGCGGTTTTCTAACCGCAGGACGCGGCTTGGGGTCCGGACCCTAAAACACCCTCTGGCCAATAAAGTTACCGGGCGGGCTATAGCGGCATACCAAAACGTCGCGCTGGCTATTGCTGGCAATCCCGCAGCCGATTTTCGTCGTGCTGCGCCATATAATCTGCGTATAATGACCGACATCTCGCCAATTGCCCGTGGTGCTGACATCGGGGAACACGCCCGCCTGGAAAAAGCGTTTTTCGTTTATCCAACCATCCGCCATCTGCTGAAACGAAAATGCGCCCGCGGTTCCCGCCCATAAATTCTCGCCCTGATTGGGGCGCGAGGCATTGCTACTATGTTCAAATCGGCCATTGGCGATCAGCACCTGCGCATAGGCAAGCGCGGCGGCGCTAAGGTCTGGATCGATTTTTACAGGACCAACCCCGACCTCCGCCCGGGCATCATTATGCGCTTTGAGCATGGCCGATGCCAGCGCATCATTTGCAGGAGCCGGAGTGGCTGTTGAAGTTGGCGGCGGTGGAGGAGGAGGAGGAGGTGGCGGTGGTGGAGGCGGCGCAACCGGAGGTGCCGCCGGAAGCGATACCGCCGGAGCAACGGGCCCGGAGCTGGCCGAACCACCGCCGCAGCCTGTAGCTAGTAATATGATTGTTCCTTGCGCGATTAACGCCGCATATTTACAGGTCCGCCGATGCTCCATAATCCATCCTCCGCTATTGCGACCAAAGCAAATGACCGAGGCGGGTTAGCGCTCTACATTCATTGGCCATTTTGCGTTTCCAAATGCCCTTATTGCGATTTTAACAGCCATGTGCGCAGCGACATTGATGTTGACGATTGGCGCAGTGCGCTCATTTTTGACTTGAGACATGAACATCAAGTTAATCCCGCACCCACGATCGGATCGATCTTTTTTGGCGGAGGCACTCCATCGCTAATGCCCCCTCAACTCGTCGCAGATTTGATTGCTCAGGCGGATGATTTATGGGGTTTGTCCCCGCAATGCGACATCACACTGGAAGCAAATCCGTCGTCTGTCGAAGCTGCGCGTTTTTCCGAATTGGCGCTGGCCGGAGTTAATCGCATTTCATTGGGATTACAGTCCCTTGATGATCAAAGCTTACGCTTTTTGGGCCGCGCCCACAGCGTCGATGAAAGCTTGGTCGCACTCGATATTGCACAGCAGAATTTTGCCCGTATGAGCTTTGACTTAATCTATGCACGGCCCGGCCAATCCATCGACGCGTGGGAAAGCGAACTCACCCGGGCAATCCGTTTCGGCACCGGTCATTTGTCGCTGTATCAATTGACAATTGAACCGGGGACACAGTTTGAAACGCTGGTCCGCACCGGTAAATTAACCCCGGCCGATGATGACCATTGCGCCGATCTGTTTGAGATAACCCGGCAAATAACGACGGCGGCAGGGATACCGGCCTATGAAATCAGTAACCATGCCCGCGCCGGTCAGGAAAGCCAGCATAACTTGACCTATTGGCGGTATCAGGATTATGTCGGCATTGGTCCCGGCGCGCATGGGCGCAGGGGCGGCATGGCGACACAGCGTCACAAAAAACCGGAAAATTTCCTCGCCGCCATCACGCGCAATGGCCATGGCCTGCAAGAGGAACGGCTGTTGCCGCCGCAGGAACAAGCGGTCGAGGCGCTGCTAATGGGCCTGCGCCTTGCTGAAGGGATAGCGCCTGATGAAATGGCCGCACGTTTTGGCCTATCCGTCTGGCAGATGCTCGACAAGGCCGCAATTGGCCGCCTATCCCGGCTGGGTTTGTTGCGTGCGGAGGGCAGCCGGCTGCATGTAACGGCGAAAGGAATGCCGCTGCTCGATGCGATCCTGCCGGAAATTGTCGCGGTGACGGCGGGGTGATGGTGCGCGAACTCGACAATAGACTTATCAGCGCCTAGGCTGATCACATGAATGCGTTGATCGCCGAATATCGCAGCCACCTTGCCGATAGCCGCCGGCAATCGGGTGCAACCGTGCGAGCCTATACCGCGACCGCACAGCGGCTATTGCTGTTCCTTCAGGGGCATTTTGGTGAGACCGCCGACCGAGGCATATTGGCCAAGGTTACCGCTGGCGATTTGCGCGCATTTCTGGCCGATAGGCGGGGCGATGGCCTGACCAACCGGTCAACGGCAAGAGAGCTGTCGGCGGTCCGCAATTTCCTGCGCTTCGCTCTGGGCGACGACGCCGCCATCCCTGCCATAAAAGGTCCGCGCACACAGCGCAGCCTGCCGCGCCCGATTGCGCCCGACGACGTGCTGGCAATGGCGGATGATATTGCCGAAACCGCCCGCGAAAGCTGGATCGGTGCGCGCGATTGGGCCGTGCTGCTGCTCCTGTATGGCAGCGGCCTTCGGATCAGCGAGGCAACCGGCCTGAGCGGGGATATATTACCGCTGTCCGATACGCTGCGCGTGACCGGAAAACGCGGCAAGACCCGGATTGTCCCCTTATTGCCGCAAGTGCGCGATGCGATTGAAGCCTATCTCGCCGCCTGCCCGCATCCGACCGCAAAGGACCAATCCCTGTTTCGCGGCGCTCGTGGCGGGCCGCTCTCCCCCGCCTTAATCCGCCGAGCGGTACAAGGCGCACGCAGGCGCATGGGACTGCACGACAGCGCGACCCCCCACGCGCTGCGCCACAGCTTTGCCACGCATTTGCTGGCGGGCGGCGCAGATTTGCGCAGTTTGCAGGAATTGCTCGGCCATGCGAGTTTAAGCTCAACGCAGGTTTATACAGGTGTTGATACAGCGATGCTGCTGGATGAGTATTTGAATGCCCATCCGAGGGCATAAATTCCTCTCCTTTGGGAGAGGATACGCAGCCTTGGCAGCATTTCTCAAACTCCTCTCCCGTTGTGAGAGGCAAGCGGAGCTTGTGGACTTGTCCACTAGCGTAGCTCGGTGAGGGGTTCAGCTCTCCCGAAAGCAAACAACCCCTCACCCACTGCGACTAGGCGGCAGGCCGCCTAGTCTCGTTGCCCTCTCCCACAGGGAGAGGTGTGGTTAAGGTCCAGAAAAATATGCGAAGACTAAAAGAGCAATAAAGATTAGCCAAAGCGACATGGTCAATTTAGCGAAATGATTTGAGAGATTCTGAAGTGCTTCCAATACCTCGCCATGTCTTCTGGCCTCTTGAGCTTCGGAATGGACTGCTTCTTCGAAATCCAGTCGGTTACTCTCAACATCTTCATCTGTGGAATCTTCCAAACTGCCCTTTGTCCAACTTATGTTCGCCTTCGTGATCGGTAAACTTCCTTTGCCGTCCCAATGCACATTTGTTTCAGTCCAACCGCTGTCGATTGATTGTGGAGGGAATTTTACAGTAATGTTCAGCTTAAAGTCTGGCTTCTCGAAAGACAGGATTTGCTTCACTAGAAGAGCGTAATTTTCTTTTCCAAGCCCTATCCAAGCGTAGACATCTCCAGTTTCTGAATTGCCAAACTCAGAATCGTAAGGTTCATGATACGATAGGAAACCGGGATATTTTTCGCCATCATGGTTCTCGGCACATTTATCAAACCAATCGCTGTCCACTTCAAAAATTTGCAGAAAAATTGGTATTTGATACAGATCCCTACCAGTCTGCTTCTCAAACTCCTCAACAGACTTATCCCTACGTTTGTAGCGAGGGATCGGCACATCATGAACGTCATTGCCTAACCTAATAAATCCGTCATCGATCCAGCTGGACGCATAGGAACATTTTGTGTGAATTTTTCGGGAATTCAATCGATCATGCTCTGCTGCGCCTAAGACCAAATCACATCCGACAAGTTTGAGTGATATTGAAACTTCTCTCAGCATTTCAGCTATTTCAGGTTTGGTTTCCTTTCTCATCACCCCAACCGCCCCGCACACGCATCCCAGATCGCGCTTGCCGTATCCGTCCCGTTAAACCGGTCGATGGCGACAATCCCGGTGGGTGATGTCACGTTAATTTCGGTTAGCCATTCGCCGCCGATCACGTCGATACCTACGAAAATTAAGCCGAGTTCTTTGAGCCTTGGTCCCATCGCCGCGCAGATTTCTTCCTCGCGCTGGGTGAGCTGGGCTGCTTCTGCGCTGCCGCCGACGGCAAGATTGCTCCGAAATTCGCCTTCCCCTGGACGGCGGTTGATCGCGCCTGCGACCTCGCCATCGACCAACACGATCCGCTTGTCGCCCTTCGCCACGTCGGGAAGGAAAGGCTGCACCATATGCGGTTCGGGCCATGTGCCGTTGAACACTTCAAACAAAGCGCCCAAATTGCTGCCATCGGCCTCAATCTTAAAGATTGCCTTGCCGCCATTGCCGTGCAGCGGTTTAACGACGACCGCGCCATGTTGCCGCTGAAAATCGCGCACCTGGTCGGCTGACCGGGTGATCAATGTGGGCGGCATGAAATGGCGATAATCAAGCACCATCACTTTCTCTGGCGCATTGCGCACGCTGACCGGATTATTGACCACTAAAGTTTCGTCCGCAATCCGTTCGAGCAAATGTGTCGCGGTGATATAGCCGACGTGAAAGGGCGGATCCTGACGCATCATCACAACATCAATATCGCGGCCCAGATCAATCCGCTTTGCCTCGCCAAATCGGTAATGATCGCCCTCCACACGCTGCACATCATATACGGGCCGCGCCAGCGCGGTCAGCCGGTCATGCGCATCGAGGGTCAGCGTGCCGACATCATAATGCCAGATGGCATAGCCGCGTTCCTGCGCGCTCAGCATCAAGGCAAAGCTGCTGTCGCCATGAATGTTGACGCCGTTCATCGGGTCCATTTGGAATGCAGTATTGAAGGTCATTTCTTATCTTTCCATTAGCAGCTTAGCGGCCAGTCGTTATCGCTCCTTATGTCGGCAAATTGCGCAAGCCACAAGCGCGGGGTGCGCGCGCCGCTATGCTAACCCATGCCGTCCCAGACATTGACCAAATGACGCGGCAGCCGCCACGGAGCAATGAGTATGACATCTATGCGGATATTCTCTGCGCCTTTGCCATATTGGCCAATCATCGCTTCCGCCGCCGCCGCCACGCGCCGCAACCGCCATGCGTCAATGGCGGTGGCAAGGTCGGCATCCTTTACCCGGGCCTTTACCTCAATAAAGGCAAGGGTTTTCCCTCGCCGCGCGACGATGTCCACCTCCCCCCGGGGATTGCGCACGCGCTGCGCGACTATTCGCCAACCGTGCAGGCGCAGCCACCATGCCGCTATCGCTTCGGCGCGGCGGCCGCGCTTTTCGGCAGCCTTGCGGGCGCCCTCTGGGCGTTTAACGGGTGACGGCATGGCTGCTATGCACCTGATTTCATAGCAGTAGCCCGCGCATACAGGGCCTTGCGGTCGAGCCCGAAGCGGCGAGCAATTTCCGCTGCCGCCTTAGCCGCTGGAAGGCGCAGCAACGCTTCCGCCAGCGCCGCTTCGGCATCACCGCTTTCCGCTGCCGCAGCTTCAGCCGGTGGGCCGACCATCAGGACGATTTCCCCCTTGGGCTGATCGGCGGCGTAACGCTCGGCGAGGTCGGCCAACGAACCCGTAACAACCTCTTCAAATTTCTTTGTTAATTCCCGCGCCACCGCAGCTTTGCGATCACCCAGACCGGACGCCAGCGCCGCTAGCGCTGCGCCAAGCCGAGGACCGCTTTCGTAAAAAACCAATGTCGCATCGACGGTGCGGTATCGTTCGATCGCATCGGCCCGCGCTTTCTCTTTATTCGGCAGGAACCCGGCAAATAGAAACACATCGGTAGGCAGGCCGGATATGGACAAAGCAGCGATGGCCGCGCTGGGCCCCGGCGCAGTGCTGACATAGATGCCTTGCTCCCGCGCGGCTCGGACCAGCTTATATCCGGGGTCAGAGATCAGCGGGGTGCCAGCATCGGAAACCAGAACAACGATCCCGGCGCGCGCCTGTTCCAATAACCTGTCGCGGTCATCGGCGCTGCTATGGTCGTTATAGCGCCTCATTTTTTTCTTCAGGCCCAAATGATGAAGCAGCTTTCCCGTGACCCGGCTATCCTCCACGGCGACAATATCGGCCGCAGCCAAAAGCTGCACTGCGCGCTGTGACAAATCTGCAAGGTTGCCGATTGGGGTGGCAACGATATAAAGACCTGAGTCGAATGCCGAAAACGGCTGGGGATTATCGAGTGAGGACAAAGTCATGACAGCAATCTTTGCAGCAACATCTGCCGCTCCGCAAGAGCGGGTATCAGGCTTTGCCCGCGCGGTAAAAAGAGTTGCGGCGCTCTCCGCCTTGGCTTTGCTGGCTGCTTGCCAATCGGTAGTGCCAAAGGGCGGCAATGTCCCTGTGGCCGGACCAAAGCCGGATCCGATCGTCATTCCCGCCGATGGCCGGCATCAGGTTGCGTTACTGTTGCCCATCACTGGCCCTGACGGCGATGTTGGGCAATCCATCGCCAATGCCGCCGCGCTGGCCATGACCGACACAAACAGCACGACAAAAATCAACCTGAAAACCTATGACACCGCGCTCGGCGTCGCGGCAGCGGCGCAGCAGGCGGTTGCGGATGGTAATAAGCTGATCCTTGGCCCGTTGCGCGGGGATAATGTCGTTACTGCCGCCGATATTGCCCGCACCAAAAATGTTCCAATCATAAGCTTTTCCAACGATATCGGCGTGGCCGGACGCAATGTATATGTGCTCGGCCATTTGCCTAGTCAGTCGGTTGACCGGATTGTCCGTTTTGCAAAGGCAAAGGGGAAAAACCGTTTCGGCGCGATTGTCAGCAACAATGTCTATGGCCAGCGGGCCAGTTCCAACCTGACCATTTCGGTTCGTGATGCGGGCGGAGTGCTCGTAAATGTTCAACAGGCCGATGATTCGCAGGCATCGATTGATGCCGCAGTCGCTCGGTTAAAAGCGGAAGGTCCGGTTGACGCCATTTTAATCGGCGGCACCGGCGGATGGGCCCGCATGGTCGCCCCGTCTTTGAAACGCAGCCGGGTCAATGCGCAGATTTTGGGCACGGAGCTATGGAATATTGATAGCCGCTTGGCGAGCAGCGCCGATATGCGGGGCGCATGGTTTGCCAGCGTCGCGGATGGTTATTACCGGCAGTTTGCCGAAAAATACCGGACCAGATACGGCAAAGCACCGCTGCGCCTATCGAGCCTGGGATATGACGCGATATTGCTGACCAGCCGCGTTTCACAGGAATGGCAATTGGGCACGACTTTCCCGATTACCAATTTAATCGATCCGGGCGGCTTTATCGGCATTGACGGCGCTTTCCGCTTTAGCGGCAATGGTCTGTCCGAACGTATGCTGGAGGTGCAGGAAGTGCGAGCGGGCCAATTCACCGTTATCGAAGCCGCACCAGGCGCATTTGCAAAATAATCATCGCAATCGGCTGCTAAAACCATTGGCCTCCGTTTACGCTTGATTCAGCGTTTGGCGGTAAATGCTCAGCATGGCGTGGAACTGGCAAACAGGGTTTTTCCCGAACGATAAATTCGAACAGTTGGAGCAAGGGCAGAAGGCCAAACTGGCTCGGTGGTTCAGCGATGATCGCGAAATGCTGGTCTATTATGATCGGAATGGCCATGCGCTGCCAATAACACGTGCAGAGCAAGACATTTGGCTGGCCGATGCGAACCATATAGTCGAGCGTTATGTCGCAGAAGAGACATTGGTCGTAAGCGACTTGATGCTGTCGATGATTGTAACCTTTTTTGTGACAATATTTTTGTGCACAATGTTGGAACTGAACATGTTTTTAACTGTCACTATGCCGATGGCAATTGGCGTATATGTTGCGAGCCAACCCTATTTGAGGTTCAGACAAAGCTGCAACGCCTTGCGCGGCAAAATTGAACAAAAACTACAATTTCGAGATCCGGTTGGCGAAATGGTCGCTAAGCGGGAAAACATATTTCGCCATTTTCATATTTGGGGGTTTGTTATACTCTTAATCATTGTCGGCGTTATCATGGTTGCTGAGCCGCAGATGCAAGGACCGCTGCCCGCAATCCTAATCCTGATATTCATCCCGATATATGTTTTCGTCTTCTTAAACATGAAGCTAGGCGAAAAAGTGGACAAGAAACATATCGCGCGAACCGGCAAATGGTTCCGCGATTGGTTTTAGGGTCAGGACCTAGGCCTTCGGTTTAAGCTGCTTTACGCTGTTTATTCAATTTTTTCAGGACCATTTGCCGTTTCAACCGGCTGAGATGGTCGATGAACAATATGCCTTCCAAATGGTCCATTTCATGTTGAAGGCAAGTCGCCATCAACCCGTCCATTTCCTCTTCATGGGTTTTGCCGTCCAAATCCTGCCAACGGGCGCGGATTTTTGCGGGGCGGTCCACCTCAGCATATTGATCGGGCACCGACAGACAGCCTTCATTATAGCTGGCCATATCTTCGGACGGATCGAGGATTTCGGGATTGATGAAGATACGGGGATCGCGGACCACGTCATGATCGTGATTGCAATGTTCGCCATGTTCATGATCATGCGGTGCCGGTTCCTGAAGGTCAATGACCAGCACGCGTTTCGGCACGCCCACTTGGATCGCAGCAAGGCCGATGCCCGGCGCGTCATACATGGTTTCAAACATATCCTCGACCAGCTTGCGCAGATCGGCGTTAAATTCGGTCACCGGCTGCGATATGGTTTTCAATCGTGGGTCGGGGACTTCTAAAATCGGTAAAATAGCCATAGCGGTAATTTAGGCAATATCGCCCCTATTTACAACCAAAACTGCTGGGTAAATTCTACCCCACGGGCCGCCTGGCACGCAGCGCCTGTGCCAGCGTCCCGTCGTCGAGATAATCAAGCTCTCCGCCCACTGGCACACCGTGTGCCAGCTGTGTCAGGCGTATTGGGTAGCTTTCCAACCGCTCGGCCAGATAATGAGCGGTCGTCTGTCCCTCCAATGTTGCATTCATTGCGAGCACGACTTCATCAATCCCGCCGGCCGCAACACGGGTGACCAATGCGTCGATATTCAAATCTTCTGGCCGCACGCCATCGAGCGCCGACAATTTTCCGCCCAGCACATGAAAAGTCCCCGGAAATAAACGCGACCGTTCCAGCGCCCAAAGATCCGACACATCCTCAATCACACAGATTGACCGGCTGTCGCGGCGCGGGTCAGCGCAAATGCCGCAGGGGGTCACGGTATCAATATTGCCGCAATTTTCGCACGTCACCAGCCGTTCGTTGACATTTTCGAGTGCGCGGAGCAGCGGCTGCATCACGCTTTCGCGTTTTTTCATCAAATGCAGCACCACTCGCCGCGCAGACCGGGGGCCAAGCCCGGGAAGTTTTGATAATGCCTGCGCCAATGCGTCTATTTCTTGCGATGCCATGACGACATCATTAGGGCGCTTTGCAACAAAGGAAAAGACATATGCGCATCGCCTTTATGGGAACACCGGAATTTGCCGTGCCGACGCTTAACGCGCTGGCGGCGGCGGGGCATGACATTGCCGCCGTCTATTCTCAGCCGCCACGCCGGGCTGGCCGGGGAAAGAAGCTATCCCCTTCGCCGGTCCACGCCCGCGCCGAACAGCTTGGGATCGAACTGCGCACGCCCGTGTCGCTTAAGGGCGCGGAAGAGCAGGCCGCTTTTGCTGCGCTCAACCTCGATATTGCGGTGGTCGCCGCTTATGGATTGATCCTGCCGCAACCGGTGCTGGATGCGCCGGCCCATGGCTGCCTGAACGTCCATGGTTCGCTGCTGCCACGCTGGCGCGGTGCGGCGCCGGTGCAGCGGGCGATATTGGCCGGAGACCAAGAAACCGGCGTGATGGTGATGCAGATGGAGGCAGGGCTGGATACTGGTGGCGTGCGCGCCGCTGCGACGACGCCGATTGCCCGTAAGACCAGCAGCGAGCTAACGCAGGAGCTTGCCGCTATGGGCGCGGATTTGATGGTGCAGGTTTTGGCCGACCTTCCTGCATACCCGGCACAGCCGCAACCAAGCGAAGGCGTGACCTATGCCTCGAAAATTGACAAGTCCGAAACGAGACTGAATTTCGGGCAGGATGCCAGTGCAGTCGAGCGTCAAGTGCGCGCTTTTTATCCGAGCGCCTGGTTCGAATATGACGGACAGCGATACCGGATATTGAAATGCGATGTCACCGAAATAGCACAGGAGCTTGGCCCCGAAGGCATGGTCATGGACGACCGATTGACGATTGCTTGTAAAAGTGGGGCGATCCATCCTCAGCTGATCCAGCGTGCGGGCAAGCCTGCTATGTCCATCGGAGAGTTTCTGAAAGGCAATAAAATTCCGGCCGGAGTGCTGCTTTAATGCCGCGTTTTGCTTTGACGATTGAATATGATGGCGGCCCCTATGCCGGGTGGCAGCGTCAGGATAATGCGCCGACGGTGCAGGGTGAAATTGAAAAAGCGCTGCGTAAAACCTGCGGCACGGATATTCCGGTTTATTCGGCAGGGCGCACCGACGCCGGGGTTCATGCGCTTGCGATGCGCGGGCATTTCGATCTCGATACGCATTTGACCGGCTTCCGTCTGGCAGGCGCCCTCAATGCCCATTTGCGTCCAGCCCCGATTGCCATCCGCGCCTGTGAGATTGTCGATGATGAATGGCATAGCCGGTTTAGCTGCACCGGCCGCGCCTATGAATATCATATCGTCAACCGTCGCGCACCATTGGCGCTGGAAAAGGGAAAGGCATGGCAAATCCCCTTTCCGCTGGACAGCGATGCGATGCATGAAGCCGCGCAGTTGCTTACCGGACTGCATGACTTCACCACTTTTCGGTCGACTGAATGCCAATCGGACAGCCCGATCAAAACGCTCGACCGGTTGGACGTGCGGCGCGACGGGGAGCGGGTGATTGTCGAGGCCGCAGCGCGCAGCTTTCTGCATCATCAGGTGCGCTCTATGGTCGGCTGTCTCGCGCTGGTCGGCCGGGGTAAATGGAGCGCGGTAGACCTGCAAAACGCATTGGACGCAAAGGACCGTGCACGATTGGGCCATAATGCCCCGCCCGACGGATTATATTTTGTCGATGCCGTCTATCCGCAGGGTTAGGGAAATCTTGCCGCCCTTAACCGAATATCCGGGCAACCGATTTTTCGAGCATAATCAGCTGCCACAATAGCCGCCCGTGGTCGCTGCGCCCGGCGATATGATCCTCTGCGATCTTGCCAATCGCGGCGCTGTCAAACCATTGCATTGACGCCAATATCTGGCTGTTTGCTATCCCCCGCGCGCTATCGGCCAAGGGACCACGCAGCCACTGGGCAACCGGCGTGACAAAGCCCATTTTTGGCCGGTAGAGGATATCCTTGGGCAGATAGCGCTCCATCGTCTGCTTCATCAGATATTTGCCCTGCCCCCGGCGCACACGCATATTTTCAGGCAGCTTTGCAGTGAATTCTATCAGCCGGTGGTCAAGCAAAGGCTCCCGCGCCTCTAATCCTACTGCCATGCTGGTCCGGTCCAGCTTGGTCAATATATCACCGGGCAGCCATAACTTCATATCGGCATATTGCGCACGGTCGAGCCCGGAGCGCGCAGGCGCGCCGCGCATCAACCGGTGCATATGCTCTTCGGCGCGATATCCCTGCAATATGCCCTTGGCGCGGCCAGAATAGAGTTGATGCCGGATGGCGGGGCCGGTCACGCCCACGGCTTCGGCATAGCCTTCCTCCCCCGAACGCGCGAGCGACAGCAAGGTCGTTTTGGCACGCAGCGGCCGGGGCGCCCAATCGGCCTTGGGATAGGCACGGCCTAGCGGCCCCAATAGGGCCGAGCGCAGCGCAGCCGGTATCATGCCGCGTGCTGTTTCCTCGCCGTGATGAAATACGTGACGGCGATAACCGGCCATCGCCTCATCCGCGCCATCCCCCGACAAGGCCACCTTCACCTGTTCCCGCGCGAGTTCGCAAACCCGGTAAGTTGGCAGCGCGCTGGCATCGGCAAACGGTTCATCAAAATGAAAGGCAAGCGTATCAATCAATTGAAAATCATCGCTGCCCACCTGCCGGCTGCGATGATCGGTGAGGAAGCGTTTGGCGACGGTGTCGGCATAGGCGCTTTCATCCAACTCCCCGACGTCAAAACCGATGGAGCAGGTTTTTACCGGTTGCCGGGATATTTCCGCCATCAGTGCAACGACGCTGCTGCTGTCCACCCCGCCCGATAGAAACGCCCCAAGCGGTACGTCGGCGACCATGCGCGATTCGACTGCTTGCTTCATCAGGCGCAGCAGCTCCTCCTCCAATTCCTCCTGCGACCCTTTGATCCGGTTGGAGAAATCAATGTCCCAATATTCCACTGGCTGCGGACGCGGGCGGCCTTGTTGGAGCAGCATGGTGTGTCCGGCAGGTAGCTTCTTTACCCCGCTGATCAAACAAGTGTGGTCGGGAACATAGCCGAAGCTTAAAAAATCATCGACTGCGCCCAAATCGGCTTCGCGGCGCAGCGCCGGATGCGCCATCAGCGCCTTTAACTCTGACCCGAAAATGATACTGCCATCGGCAAGGTCCGCATAATATAGCGGCTTCACGCCCAGCCGGTCGCGCGCCAGAAACAGCTGCTTTTGCGTTAGATCATAAATGGCAAAAGCAAAAAAACCGTGGAAATGCGTTACACAATCCGTCCCCCAATGCCGCCAACCATGCAAGATAACCTCGCTGTCGCTATCGGTTCGAAAAGCATATCCGGCCTGCTCCAATTGCCGCCGCAATTCTCGGAAATTATATATTTCGCCGTTGAAAACCAGAACCGCTTTGCCATCGGCGGAGTGCATCGGCTGCCCCCCGCCCGCCAGGTCGATGATCGACAGCCGCCTATGGCCGAACCCAACGCCCGCGGCGGTCCACACGCCCGAACCATCGGGACCGCGATGGGCAATCGCGTCGGTCATCCGGCGCACCCGTTCTGGATCCACCGGCTTTGCCGTTTCCACATGAAAAATGCCTGCAATTCCGCACATAGATAGCCGCTTAGCGCACCCCCATCATCTGGTCAGCAACTTTGTCAATATTTCCCATATCGTTGGCAAAGCCGTTAATCGCGGCAATTTGCGACGCTTTGCCCTTATAGGGCGCGGACAGCAATATGGCCGCAGCCTGTTGATCACCCCCCAACAGCTTTGCCTTCATCGTCGCCAGCTTGATCCGGCTCGCCGATCCGCTGGTCACGCCGCCGATGCGATAATAGCTGACTACGTCACGCAGCACCCCGCCTGCGCCCATAATTTTTTCCGCTTTGGCCCCTTGCGGTGCAGGGATATTTTCGACCCAGGACCAGCCACCATCGGGATCAATCGCGCCTTGACCATATCCGACAATTTCGCGTCCTTCGCTTTGCCGGTCATAGAGTGCGGCGAAAAAATCAACCTCTTGGCCTGCGCGATTGCGGTACCGAGCATATAATATCCGGCTCGCTCCATCAAAACGCGGGCTCCAATGCTGCCCGCTTTGATGGTCCACAATTTGCCAACCGGCAGGGCGCGGCAGATCAATCTGCTCTGGCAAAGGCGGCACCTGGGCCGAAATTATGACGGGCCAAGCAGCGGGGATAGCGATGATCAAGCCCAATCCGATCATCACCGCCTTCGCTGAAACCTGAAACCGGGCGGGCATTTGCAAGCGGGCGGGATCAAAAGCGGGCGCATCGGGGCTTTTATCGAAATAGCGCCATGCGCCGCCGATGATGACCGCGATCACAATGCCGAAAAATATCCAGCCGTAAAAAACATGGTCGAACCCGGCCGCCGATTCAATGCCGCGAAATTCGGCGATGTAGATAGTGGCAAAAGCGCGGATACCATTGGCGATTATCGGGACTATGAAACAGGCCGCCATGAAAATTGCCCGCCGGTTCCAGCTTGTGAAACAGAGATTAGATATCAACGCGCCGAGCGCCACCATCGCGATCAGGAATTTCACCCCTGAACAAGCCTCAGCCACGCGAAAAAGACCCGCTGGTGTCGAAATAAATATCCCTTCAATATGCGCAGGTATGCCAAATAAGCCAAGCAGAAACATGCACATATCGGCGGTTACCAATTGGAGCGCTGGCACAGCCTCTTCGCCGAAAGGCAAAAGGAAGAACATATAAAATAGGGGAAAGGACAAACCACGAGTCACATTGGGACCAAGCAGTGCCGCAGCCGTTCCCTGCAACATCATAATCAGACCCAATTGCCGCGCGAGTGCAACGCTCGCTGCATCGCCGAGCAGCCAACCAAATGAGCCCGCCGCGACATATAATAAAGGCAGCCACCAAGTGACAGGAACAAGCGCCGCCAGTTCAGTCTTGCGCATCACCACCAGCCAGCCGAGGATGGGCAGAATCAGCAGGCAATGGTTAAAGGTGGAACTCGTCCACCAAATTACCGCCATATCGGCTGCATCGCGCCAGAATAGCAGCAATATACCTACCCACATGCCCACCAGCATCAGTAGCGACCGGCGCCAAATCATGTCCGTGCCGCCGCTGGCTGGCCCCACCCAATCGTCGAGGCGAGAAGACATTGCTGTCATTCCGCCGCCTCGCGGAGCGGCTTAATTGACATCAACGCATCCAAAGGGGCCAGCTGACCATCCCAGCTATAATGTTGCTGCACATGCAAACGCGCGCTGATACCGAGCCTTTTTGCGGCCTCGGCATCACTTAACAAGGCGCAGATTTTTTCAATTTCTTCGCCGATATTGGCGGCGACGTGGAAATGAACGCCGTCAGTGGCTTCTATCCCTTCGGCCGCAGCAGCAGAGGCAACCACCGGTTTTGCCATGGCCATCGCTTCCAGCACTTTATTCTGAATCCCCCGGGCGATGCGCAGCGGCGCGGCCACCACATGAGCCGCCGTTAACCAACTACGCACATCGTCAACCGCCCCTGTCACAGTCACGCCGGGCAAATTTGCGAGCGCTTTAACTGCGTCGGTGGGGCTGCGGCCAACGATTATAAATTTGGCATCCGCGTGGCGTTGCAAAATGGCGGGCATCGCGCGGCGGGCAAAGTCATCCACTGCCTCTATATTCGGGCGGTAATCCATTTGCCCGGTGAACATAATAATCTTCCCACGCGGCACGCCCTTTGCTCTTGGTATGTCCGCCAGCGGGTCATAGCTGATCGTATCAATGCCATTGCCAATGGGCAGGACTATATCAGCGCTAAGCCCGCTACGCTGCCGGAAAAGCGCTGCCTCGGCTTCGCTGACGAACAAGCTGGCATCGGCGCGGGCAGCGACTTGATGTTCAAAAGCAGCGAGCAAACGGCCTTCGCGGCGATTGACCCAGCGCATAAACGCCCCGCCTTCGCTCGCATAGCGTTCAAATTTGGCGCTATCCACGTCGACGAAATCCATGATGATCCGCCCAGCAAAATCATCCGGAATATATTGTGCCATTTGGCCGGAGAAAACGAAAATGTGGCTGATTGGGCGGCTTGCCAGCACGCTGTTCACCCAATTGGCCATTGACGGTGATGCGAAGCTTTCCACCGAAATGGGTCTGCCGGAACGCAGCGCCTCTAGCCCCGCCTGCCACTGCGGCTTGACCCGTTTTTCCGCATGGACCGACGCAAAGTTCGGCTCCATTTCAGCGACAAAGCTCATATCGCGGTCGTCATCGGCGAAGCTACCAACATGCACGGGGCCCATTTGCGCGAGATGCTGCAAGATATGATAAGACCGGATTTTATCGCCCCGATCGGCAGGCCATGGGATGCGGTGGGCGAGAAATAATATCTCTGCCACTATCCCAATCCTTTGGCGATCCAAGGGCCTAAACGGTTGGCGATGGATAAGGGCAGCCGCTGCCAGAGCGCGATTTGCATCTTATATTTCGGGCTATTCGGGTTCACGTCGCGCGGTTCGCCGCCATCCGCCGTGCGCACTGCATAAGACAGCGGATCGGGTTCGAAACCCCAATTTTTCTTGAAATGATATGCTCCGCTGCCTGTTTTGCTGCGGCCAAAATCAAAACTATGGCAGCCTTTTTGCCGGGCATGGTTCATCAGCGCATAATACATAACGTCATTGGCGCGCAGACGCCGCGCATCCCATATTCCGCCGCCCCAATAAGGCATGACGATGCCATTATGATAGAGGCTCAACACGCTCGCCACCGGCCGGTCGCCATCAAGCACGGTCAATATATCGGCCTGATCGCCGAAGCCGTCCAGCACCGCGTCCATCAACGATTGCGGGAACACTGGCGTGCCGAGATTGCGGACGCTTTCGGCATAAATCGCATAATGGTGGCGGCGATCCTGCCTACCGTTGCCAGTGGTGATGCGCAAACCATTGGCCAGACCTTTGCGCACCTCAGCCCTTTGTTTCCTGGGTATCGCGAGCAGCTCCGCCTCATCATCGCTGGTCAGGGCGCGGGCGAAATTGGCATGGGCATCGCTTTTTTCGGTCCATGCGCCGCCGGGCATCGCCCCGCCGCGCAGCTCTACGGTTGGGCAGCTCCGACGCTCAGCAAATTGCCATGCTGCCTCGGCAAGTTGTTTCACGGCCACGGGATTACCGGATAATATGCCCCCGCCGACGGCGAAGCCGGATGATACCAGCGCCCGCCCAAATAACGGCGAGTGCATGATATGCAGAGGGAGTATGCCAGCAATCTCACCCCCCGCTTCAGCGATCAAGCAATGGGCCTCTTGCCCCGTAGCGCGTTCAATCGCGTTCAGCCATTTCGGCCGGTGAAACGGCGATCCGGCCGCCTGCGCCATGACCCAAGAATCAATGCGGGCGCATTCACCGGGGTCGCCCAGATTAAGCGCACGGATAGACGCCAAGCCCTGTGCTGAACGGAAATGTTGCGGCGCGTTCATGCGGCTGCCTTTTCCAATAGCCGTTGCTGCTCCCGCATCGCAATCGCATCGAGCCTTTCCCATTCAAATTCACGGGCGAGCCGCGCCAGCTTTCCCGCCATTTTGTCGAGTTTTGTATAATGCCGCAATTTCGATTTTACCGGTGCATTGGCAACGCGGGGTTGATCGGGGTCAATTTCCCATGGGTGGAAATAGATGATCGCGGGGCGGCCTTCCTCCAAATTCACCTGACGAATGGCCCAGCGCGAAAATTGATAAGGCAAAAGCCGAAAAAACCCGCCGCCACCAGCCGCCAGCCGTTTGGGCCCTAATTGCGCCGTAGTGACCGGAATCTCAAGGAAATCCGAACCTGCCACCGGATGAAAGGCGAAACGCGGCGCTTCGGCCCAGCCATAATGATCATGCTTCACCGGCGCCACGCTGGAGGAATAATAATAGCCTTTTTCAGCCAATATTTCATGTGCCCAAGGCGTGCGTTTATCGATTGAGAAGCTAGGCGCGCGGTATCCCGTAACAGCCGCGCCGCTTGTATCCTCAATAATCTTGCGCGCTTTATCAATATCGGCGGCAAATTGATCCGGGGTAAAATTAAAGACCCGGTCATGGGCATAGCCATGGCTGGCAATTTCATGCCCCGCCTCGACAATACGCCGCATCAATGCCGGATAACGCTCGGCCACCCAGCCAAGAGTAAAGAAGGTCGCCTTCACTCCGGCATCATCAAATAATGCCAGCACCCCGTCGGTATTCCGCTCAGCGCGGCACTCTAGGCTGTCCCAGTCGCTGCGTTTGATTACGGTTTCAAATGCACCTACTTGGAACCAGTCTTCGACATCTACGGAAAGCGCGTTTCGCACGGGCTAAACGTCCTTTCATTGCAATGTTACGCGGCGCGGTTTGCCTGACGCAGCTTGCTTTCTAGCGAAGTTTCACGGTCCATCCAATCAATCATCATGGACAGCACATGGCGCAGCGCATCTTCCTGCTCGCTCACTCGCTGTTCCAAGGTTGCCAAACGGGCAATCAGTTCGGGATTGGCTTCAAGCGCGGCTACTGCTGCAACATCTTCGTCCTCATTATCGGCGAGCCGAGTTTCAGCTTGCCCGTCAGGTTGAGCGGGCGCAGCGTTATCCAGCACCAACTCTTCTGCGGCTTCGGCAGTATAAGCAGGCAGCGGTTCGGTTTCTGTTTCCGGCTCAGGCGCTATTTGCGCTTCGGGCACTACCGGCGCAGCGGGGGCTTTTGCCGACGGCGGGGCCGTATATTCAAATGGTTTGCCAGCCATATCTGCGACCACCGCTTTCACCAGAGCGCCGTCAATATGATGCAATTGTTCGACCGCGCCCATTAACATCACCCGGCTCATCAACATATTCAACTTGCGCGGGACGCCGCCAGTTTCAGCATAGAGCGCGGTGAAAGCATCGCTGCCAAATTGGGGATTGCCATTCCATCCAGCACGGGTCAGGCGGTGGATGATATAGGGTTCAACCTCGTCAGCCTCCATCGCGTCGAGATGATGCGTGGCGATGATGCGTTGGCGCAGCTGTTCCAATGCGTCCGAATTTTGAACCAGATCCCGAAATTCAGGCTGTCCCAAAAGGAAAATTTGCAACAGCGCCTGCGACCCCAATTGGAAATTGGACAGCATACGCAGCTCTTCAACGGCATCGATGGACAAATTCTGCGCTTCGTCCACCACAAGCAAACAACGGCGGCCGGAACGCGCTTCACCATGCAAATAGCTTTCAATGGCTTTCAGCATCTCGGCCTTATCTTTGCCATGCGAAGAGATGCCAAAGCTTTCAGCGGCCATTTGCACCATATCTTTGCCATCCAAATGGCTGGTCACAATCGTCGCGGCGCTGAGGCGCGATTTATCGATGCTCTGCATCAAATGCGCCACCAGCGTCGATTTACCCGCGCCTACTTCGCCCGTAATGACAATGAAGCCTTCGCCTTGCGCAAGGCCATAGCCCAGATAGGACAATGCCTTGCGGTGCGTTCCGCTTTCAAAATAATATTGCGGATCAGGCGTCAGCTGAAATGGCCGTCCGTTCAGTCCGTAAAATTGGTCGTACATATTGTCTTTCTCCGATCCAAATTCATCTGCTCAGCATTAGAAGCTGTAGCGCAGCCCCAGCAAAGCAGAGGCGGTCAAATCGCTGTCAAAATCTTCCTGACGGAAACTATCGAGGCCAACCGCTGCGGTTGCCGACAGGCCGCGAACAATCTCGCGGTAATAAGCCGCGTTTGCGCCCAGCCCCAGAACATCAGGTGCCCCTGTAAATCCGGGGTCAAAATAGGTCGCATAAACGCTGGTATCAAAGCGTGAGCGCTCATCAATATTCCGACCCAAAGATGCGAGCGCGAAATAGTTCTCGTCAACCAATCCGGACAGTTCCGCACGGGCCCCGACGGCAGATGCCAGATAACGGCGGTTGCTGTAACCTGCCGCGACGCCGACATCCCATCCCGAAAGATTGGAAGCCAATGCCGCCGTCACGCCGCGATTGCGGAACGATGCGCTGTTGGCGCTTTGCAGGGCATCGTTGAAGCAGAAACCACCTGCCCCGCCGAATGCACAGCCGCCGATGTCGCCGGACAATGGGTTGCGCGCGACCCGGAAACTGGTCGGCAACGCCGCCAAGCTATCGTTCAACAAGCTGCCAAAGCCCGTGACCTGGTCATAAACCGCCACGTTCACCGCAAAGTTGTTATTCGGTTGATAAGTCAAATTGGCACCGAAAGTATCGCCGCCATAGCGTTGCCCATAATAAGCGCTAACCGAAGTCCGGCTGCTTGGACGCCAGGCAAGGCCCACGTCCCAGATCAGCCCGTCTTCCTGATACGCAACCAATCGCGGCGAAGCAGGGTCCGTCACAAAGCGGCCATTATCATCGACCACTGGATCACCCGCCGCATCCCGCAGCGCGTCACGTTCGCTAATCTCAATATCTTCATATCCGATACCGCCAATCACGGCGAGACCGGCGGCAACAGGCACGGTCACGTCGCCGCGTACATATTTGCCTTCATAGCGGTTATCCAGCTGTCCGGCATCCTCACGCTCATATGCGCCGCTGATCGCCCAACCGATCGGCAATTCACCGGGCTGCATCCCAACAGATGCAGTGGCTAGGTGGCTGACACTGTCGTCAAATGTGCTGAACGGTTCCTGGCCGGGCGGAAGGTCAACATCCTTGCTTTCAAATTTGGTATAGCCCGCACGGTAAGCAGCATTGACCGACAAACCGCCAACATTGGTCGCAAATGTGGGGCCGGCATAAACCGAATAGACTTGCGAGACGTTATCTGGATTGCCAACCAAATTGGTGGGCGATGCGCCGCGTCCGTCAATCCGGCTGCGGGTTGCAATGGCCCCTGCCTCTAGGCTCAAACCAGGCGCGACCAGCACCGAACCGCGCGCAAGGCCGGATACGAGATTTTGGTCATCCACTCCATTGTCATAAGCGATCAACCGTTCATAACGCACATTAACCTGCGCCTCGGCGCGGCGCGTTGATATGGATGCATCAACGCCGGCGGCAACCGTAGTATAGGTCAGCACATCATTGCTGCCGTCCCGGAAACTGGTCAGTGCAACCTGCTGCACCTCCAGATATGGGGTTACATCAACGCGCGGTCCTTTTCGCGCGCCGCTGCGGCGAGAGCTTTTTTCTTCTTCAGCAGCGGGCACCTCGTCGCTTCCTGCGCTGCCATAAACGGGGCCGCTGTCATCCAACGGCGACCATTCAGGTGCCAATTGCTGCGCCAAAGCAGCCTGCGGCAACATAAATGCCGCGCTACCCAAAAGGGTGATTAATATCTTCTTGCTGGAAGTCCGGTTGTGCATGATCATGCTCCATATCCATAATAATTGCCGAATTTTCGGCCTGTGGGAGAGAATTTTGCGCGGTTCAAAAGCAGCTGAACATGGTCGCAGCCGCTGAGCAGACTAAGCGCATCGCGCAGGGCACTGTCTGTGGTTTCATCCGCATTCACCACTACCAAACACTGACCAACATGAAGTGCAAGCACAGAGGCCGGCGATGCCGCCAATGCGGGGGGCGAATCGAAAATGATTATCCGGCTGGGATCATTACGGGTCAGATCATCGATGATCTCAGCTGTCCGTGATGCCGCCAGATACTCGGTATCCTGATTGGTTTGCGCCCCCGCAGGCAGAACCGACAGTCCTGCTATATCTGTTTCAATAACGAAGCTTTCGGCATTGCTGTTGGGATCGGCCAACGCGTCCATCAATCCCGGACTATGGTCAATTCCCAGCGTCGCCAATATGCTCGGCTTGGCAAAATCGGCATCAACGAGCAGGACGCGGTTGTCCTTTTCCGAGGCCATGGACAGCGCCAAATTGATCGAACAATAGGTTTTACCCTCATTTGGATGCGCCGAACAGACCAATATCCGTTCGCCATGTTCAACAGGCTCATATCCTTTTCCGCCGCGCGCCGCGAGCAGCAGCTGCCGTTTCACAATCCGAAATTCTTCCGACAATCCAGTCACTGGGCCAGTCGGGTCAATAAAATTGCCATCGGTCAACAATTGCCGGTCAATCTTGGCAAAACGGGTGCTTTGCTGCGGCCGGTTGGACCGGCTGGAATAAGCGGGCGGGGTTGCGGCCTGCACCGGGGTAGGCGCAGCAGCAAGCGGAGCGATCTCGGCAACGGGGCTGGCTTGGGGCGCCGGACCCGGCACTGGTCCGGGCACTGAACCGCCTGTTACCGAGCTATCCGGTGAGGCAGGTTCGGCGGCTGGCGGTGCCATCGGTGCGCCGCCGCGCAAGGCATCGCCAAAGCCGTATAATTCAGAGGCACGTTCGAGCAGCGAGCCGGATGATTTGATGGAGCTATGCTTGTTCATATCTTTGCCCTTCTCACGCCGTGATGCCGCGCTGAACAAATTCGGCGACCAGCAGCAGCGCAAAAACGCCAACCAGTGCGAACGAACCTGTGTAAAATAGTTTAAGCTTACGCCGCCGTTCTTCGCGGGCTTCGCTGCTCAACATTTGCGAAATTGATCCGATGACGGGCAAGCCGCTTGCCCGCTCCAGCTTTGCTGCCGTGGGGAAGCTTGTCTGCAAATGGCCCAATGCAAAAGCCGCGCCTGCACCTGCGCCAATCCCGGCAAACAGCACCATCGCCAGCAATAATGGCCGGTTGGGCGCGGCAGGGACGCTGGACAGGGTCGGCCGGTTGATCACCCGGAACTGAACCGCATCGGTTTGCGTTTCCACATCACCGCGCAGCGCCACATTGTTACGCTCCGCCACCAAATCATCATATTGTTTTTTCAGGACATCATAATCCCGGTTGATCCGTGTCATTTCGGCAGCAACGCCGGGTTCAGCGGTTTGCTGTGATGTCAGCTGCGAAATCTCGCCCTCCAACGCCGCTTTGCGCGAAGCCAGCGCCGTGGCGGACGCTTGACGTTCCGCCCGCAAGCTTTGCAAAGAAGAATAAGCTGGATTCGGCGTGCTAAACGATCCGCTACCGCCGCCTGTGCTTGGCGATGCTTTTGCTTGTGCCCGCAAGTTCGCAACCTGATTTTTTTGCGCAATTACGTCTGGGTGGTTATCGGTTAAGCCGCGTGCTCGCATCGCACCCAAATCGGCCAAAGCCTGCGACAGCGCCACTTGCGATGGACTGGCACTGGCGCCGCCGCCGCCAAAAGATGGCGTCGACAAGCTTTGCGGAGTTCCCGCAAGCTGGCTGTTTAACGCCGCCAAAGCGCTGCGTGCTTGCACCAGCTGCGAATCGATTTGTGTAATTTCTGCACGGGCCGAGGCCAGACGCTGCGACACCGAACCGATGCCGGGCAACAGACCAAGGTTTTTGGTTTCAAATTCCACCCGCTTGGCTTCGGCTTCCTGCAATGCAACCTGACGGTCCTGAATTTGTTTTTCGAGGAAACGCAGCGTTTGTCCGGTTTCTTTCCGGTCACCCGCAATGCTGTCTTCCTCTGCAACATCAATCAGTTTCTGCACCACATCGCGCGCCAGTTTAGGGCTCGATTGCTTTACCGTGATGGCAAAGAAATTATCCTGTTCAGATTTAACCTCAATCTTGGCCCGCAACCCTTCAACCTTGCCCGCCATTTCGCGGTCTGATACCACTGTTTGTCCCAGCTCTGTGCCGCGAATGACCTTTTCCAAATTGGTCGAGGAGGTCAGCGTTTGTTCCAACTGTTGGATATTCCGCGCCCGGTCATTGGCCGAAATGCCCACTTTATTTGACAGAAATTCCTGCGTCTGCACCTGAACCCGCGCTTCTGATTCATAGCTGTTGGGGATCATCGCCACGCCAAGCCAACCCAGCAGGCAAAAGCCCCAGGCAATAGCCAAAGCGAGCCAGCGCCTGTTCCAGACACTATGGATCGCAATCCGGATTTCATCATAAAGACCTGTCATATCAGCTTCTTATCTTTCCGTCGTTTATGTGGGTCATCGCTATCATCGCTCGCTCAAAAGGCGCTTTCGGGGATGATGATGACGTCGCCGGGTTGCAGTTGCACATTGGCCCGGCTGTCCCCGCGCTTCAGCAGGTCACCAAGACGCAGCGCATATTCCTGCTGCCGCCCTGTGGCGCGGTTAACACGGATCAGGCGGGCCCGGTTGCCCGATGCAAATTCGGATAGGCCTCCGACCGCGATGATCGCGTCAAGCACGGTAATATTGGCGCGATATGGGATGCTGGCCGGTTTTTCGGTCGCGCCCAATATCCGGATATTCTGGCTTCCGCCTTGGAAATCATTGACGATCACTGACACGATCGGTTCGTTGATAAATTGCGATAATTGCAGTTTAATATCCTGCGCAAGCATCGTCGATGTTTTGCCCGCTGCGGGCATATCGGTAATCAGCGGGGTGGTGATGCGGCCATCGGGACGCACTTGCACTTTTGCGCCAAGTTCAGGATTGCGCCAAACAAAAATCGTCAACGTATCGAGCGGCCCGATCAGATATTCCTCACTCCCGCGCTGAACCTGCGATGCCGTTACTGGTGCTTCGGGCAGGTTATTGCCGCCAAAGCCAGAGCAGCCCGACAGCGCAAGTGCAGCCGCGCTCACGCCCAGTATCGCTTTGGTTTTCAGAGCATTATTCATTTTTTCTTCCTTCATCAACGCGCCCCCAAATTGCCCCGCTCGCAGTCACGCAGCGCAGGCATTGGTCACAGATTACCCACTCATATGATGAAAAAAGGTGAACAACTTGTTAGTATTAACTGTATTTCGCCGCAAAAAATGACCGCGTCCCTCTATGAGACATTGGCGCAACTATTTGTTTACAGTTTTTTGGAGCGATTTTCGGACTGAAAATGCGGCCCTACTTCATCGAGATGCAACGGCCCTCTGTATTTTTTTCGCACCAGCATTAACCACTGCAAGGTCGCAAGCCCGTTTAGGGTTAGACAGTTAAAAAAAACCAATTCGTCGCTATTTGAAGCTATTCGTCATGAGCCGTCCTACACCGACAAAACTGGCCTCATGCGGCATTCGGCGCGGCTGCACCCGTTTTGAACCGGTGCCAGCTTGGATGTACAAATTCGCCCTGCTGCCATGCTTTACGCAAGAAATATAATCCGAGCGCAGTTGCGATAATCAGCGCAGGCAATGACGCCTCAGCGCCAAATGCGCCGCCGGTGAGCAGCGCCGGTCCGTCCGTTTTGCTGATTAAAAATCCGGGAATATCGGTGCCGGATACTTTGATACCAAATATACCGCCTTGGGTAACATTCCACGCCATATGCAAGCCGATCACCGCCCATAAACGGCGCGTAATCATGTAAACAGCGCCAAGCAATATGCCTGCTTCTATCGCGATCGCCAATCCGGCAAACAGGCTGGCATTGGGATTGCCGAGATGAACGAGGCCGAATAGCAACGCCGAAATGAATAGAGCGAATATGCTGCCCAGCCATTGTTCGGCAAAGCGAAATAAAATGCCGCGAAACAATATTTCCTCCATTATTCCCGATTGCATCGCCATGCCGAATAACGGAACCACCACCCATAGGCCGTTGCTGCCCGTCACCGAATAGCCGCCAAAAGCGGCGATCACTGCAATAATCGCGGTCATCGCGCCTGCGCCAATGGCAAGGCCCCATGCCCATTCGCGCAAGGCCCCCTCCGCCTCAAAATCTGTCAGCGGTTTTCGTTCCACAAAAAGGACGAATAGCAAATAAGCCATCGCGCTAACCAATGCGACGGCAACGCCCAGCCCGCTTTCAAAACCCTCTGTCTGCGCTGGCGATGGATTGAGCGCGAAAAAAACCGAAGCGGTTAGCCCGACCGACAACCAGATCGTCATAATTCCAAAAACCATCAAAAATGCAGGATGAGCAATGATATGGTTTAAGATGCGAATTACCGCCGGTTGCTCTGCCTCGTCCATTATCCCTCCTGTCTTTCTCGGCGCAGTAGCTCATTCTTTATATCCAAGCCATAGGCATAGCCGCCCGGCGATCCGTCGCTGCGGATGACCCGGTGGCACGGGATTAGCACCGCGACATTATTTGCACCATTGGCGCTGCCCGCCGCACGAACGGCTTTGGGGTTTCCAACCGCCGCAGCAATTTCGGCATAGCTGCGCGTCTCACCGGGTGGAATACGGCGCAGTTCCTGCCACACAGCCTCCTGAAATGCGGTGCCCGCAACGTCAATTGGTATATCGGGCATAGCGCGCGGATTTTCCGCGGCCGCAACGGCATCCTTTACCAAGCTATCCATCGCCGCCCCGCCTACTTCGATTGCCGCATTGGGGAAACGGCGGCGCAGTTCTTCTTCATCCTCGCCAAAGGACAATCTGCATATCCCCTTATCCGTCGCTGCGACAAGCATCGAGCCCAGCGACGTTTCTGCAACCGCGTATCTTATCACCACATCTTTCCCGCCATTTTTCCAAGCGCTTGGCGTCATGCCCAATCTCCCTTTTGCGTCGGCGTAAAATCGGCTGGGCGCCGAATAGCCAGCATCATATATAGCACCGGTCACGGTGGCACTGCTGTCCAATGCCTTTTGAGCACGTGAAGAGCGCAGCGCCCGAGCATAGGCAGCTGGTGTTACGCCTATATGCCGCTTAAATAACCGGTGAAAATGATGCGGCGCATAGCCAACCATTTGCGCCAGCGCGGTTAAGGTTGGGGGTTGATCCATCCCCAATAAGCCGGCTGCCCGCCTGACCGCGGCTTCGTCGCGCGCCACATCATCGGGCAGGCACCGTTTGCAAGGCCGCAGACCCGCCGCGCGCGCCGCCGCTCCATGAGCGAAGAAGCGCACATTGGCACGCGCTGGATGCCGCGCGGCGCAGCTTGGCCTGCAATAAATGCCGGTAGTGAGCACGCCAGTGACAAATTGCCCGTCAAACTGCCGGTCACGGCGCAGCACAGCATTCCAAGCGGTATCAGGATCAGTCTGCGTCATAAATCGCTTATAGCGAACCCAAAACTTGCTGCATCCCGAAACTTGCTTTCAAACATTAAAGCCGCATTATTGGGGTCAGCGTCTCACCAAAAAGCTATCTGGTCGTTATTGGATTGCGGGCTATCAATTTACGTTTAGCGCAAGAAACCAAACTTATATTGACCATACGGTTTCTATGCAGAATAACCGCCAAACAACCCATTGATCGGCGCATCACACATGTTTGAAGCCTTGCTGATTTTCATCTTGATCGGTTTTGCAGCGCAAGTTGTCGATGGCGCGCTCGGCATGGCATTTGGTGTTATTTCAACGACCTTGTTAATAAGCATGGGCGTACCGCCTGCCCTGGCATCCGCGAGCGTGCACGCGGTGGAATGCGTGACAACCGGCGTTTCCGGGGTCAGCCACGTATATCACCGCAACGTGGATTGGAAATTGTTCAGAAAGCTTGCGCTGCCCGGAATCGCAGGCGGCATCACTGGCGCATATGTCTTGTCGAATATCGACGCCGGAATAGCCAAACCTTTTGTTCTTACCTATTTAACCATAATAGGTGCGATTTTAATTTACCGCGCGTTGCGCTGGCCGCCGCAGGTTAGAGAACCCAAATATGTGGCACCATTGGGTCTGGCGGGCGGCTTCCTTGACGCTGCAGGCGGTGGTGGCTGGGGACCAGTGGTTACCTCTAACCTGCTGATTCAGGGGTCATCGCCGCGCCACACCATTGGCACAGTCAACAGTGTCGAATTTTTCCTGACCATGTCGATTTCCGTTACCTTCTTGCTCACCTTGGGGCTGGAGGCTTTTACACAGCCAGCGATTGGTCTGCTTATTGGCGGTGTTATCGCGGCTCCTTTTGGTGCGATTATCGCAAAGCGCATACCGACAAAGCCATTACTGCTCATGGTCGGAATTATTTTGACCGCAACAAGCATTTATGGGATTTACCGCGCGATCGCGTGATGAAAGAGGTTCAGGATGGTCGATATTGCCAATCCCTATCTTGCATCGCAGCACAACCGATGCTAGGCGCGCGGCGACCGAATGAACAGGGCGTCACTGCCCCGCAAATTCACTATCAATTCAAAGTCTGATTTAAGGACATTCACACGTGGGAAATTCCGGCGCTATTTCAGCAAGCTTAGGTGGGCGTTACGCAGCCGCTTTGTTTGCTTTGGCAAATGAGAATAAAAAAGTGGCGAGCGTCGAATCCGACCTGTCCAAATTGCGCTCTGCACTTGCCGAATCGGCTGAGCTGAAAGCATTGACCACGAACCCTGTTTTGTCCCGCAAAGATGCCCAAACGGCAATCGCCGCAGTTGCAAAGTCGATGAAGCTGGATGCACTTACTGCAAATACTTTGGGTGTGTTGGCGCAAAATCGCCGCCTGGATCAGCTCAAGGCTGTGGCAGATGCTTTTACAATGCTGGCAGCGCAGGATCGCGGCGAAGTAACCGCTGAGGTGACTACTGCCCGTCCGCTCACCGCAGCGCAGGGCAAAAAACTCGCCGAGCAATTGAAATTACGTGTTGGCAGCGACGTTGCCATCAACGCAAAAGTCGATCCCGCCATATTGGGCGGCATGACTGTCCAAATCGGCAGTCAGTTGATCGATAATAGTATTAAAACCCGTCTCAACTCCCTCGCGACCGCGATGAAAGGCTAAACATGGATATCCGTGCCGCAGAAATTTCCAAGGTTATCAAAGACCAGATCGCCAATTTTGGCACCGAAGCAAAGGTTTCCGAAACCGGCTCGGTTCTCTCCGTAGGGGACGGTATCGCCCGTATCCACGGCCTCGACAATGTTCAGGCAGGGGAAATGATCGAATTTTCCAACGGGATTCAGGGCATGGCGCTGAACCTGGAAGCGGACAATGTCGGCGCCGTTATTTTCGGCAGCGACAGTGAAATCCGCGAAGGGGACACTGTGAAGCGGACCGGGACCATCGTTGACGTTCCTGTCGGCAAGGAATTGCTGGGCCGCGTAGTCGATGGCCTCGGTAATCCGATTGACGGCAAAGGCCCCCTGAAAACAACCCAGCGCGGCCGCGTTGAGGTAAAAGCGCCCGGCATCATCCCGCGCCAAGGCGTGAGCGAGCCGATGCAAACCGGCCTCAAGGCGCTAGACGCTCTGGTTCCTGTTGGCCGTGGTCAGCGCGAATTGATCATTGGTGACCGCCAAACCGGTAAGACCGCCGTTGCTATCGATGCCTTCATCAACCAAAAGAACGTCAACGCAGGCGATGACGAGAGCAAGAAGATGTATTGCATCTATGTTGCTATTGGCCAAAAACGCTCGACCGTGGCGCAGATTGTCCGCGCGCTGGAAGAAAAAGGCGCGATGGAATATTCCATCGTTGTCGCCGCAACGGCGTCTGAACCAGCACCGCTGCAATATCTGGCTCCTTATACCGGCGTAACCATGGGCGAATATTTCCGCGACAATGGAATGCACGCCTGTATCGTATACGACGATTTGTCGAAGCAGGCTGTGGCCTATCGTCAAATGTCGTTGCTGCTGCGCCGTCCTCCGGGCCGTGAAGCTTATCCCGGCGACGTTTTCTATCTGCACAGCCGTTTGCTAGAACGCGCCGCAAAGATGAGCGATGCAAATGGCGGCGGATCGCTGACCGCATTGCCGATCATTGAAACGCAAGCGGGCGACGTTTCGGCCTATATTCCAACCAACGTGATCTCGATCACCGATGGTCAGATTTTCTTGGAGACCGATCTGTTCTTCCAAGGTATCCGCCCGGCGATTAACGTCGGTCTGTCGGTGTCGCGCGTTGGTTCGGCGGCACAGACAAAAGCGATGAAGAAAGTATCCGGCTCGATTAAGCTGGAACTGGCGCAATATCGCGAAATGGCGGCTTTTGCACAGTTTGGTTCGGACCTAGATGCGTCAACGCAGAAGCTGCTCAATCGCGGCGCGCGTTTGACCGAGCTGTTGAAGCAAAAGCAATATTCGCCCATGCCGTTCGAAGAGCAAACCGCATCTATCTTTGCTGGGACCAGCGGATATTTGGACTCAATCCCTGTGACCGATGTTGTTCGCTATGAAGAGGCAATGCTCGCCGACTTGCGTGCCAACCATGCCGACATTTTGAAAACAATCCGCGACACAGGAAAGTTTGAAGACGATGTTCGGGATAAGCTGGCTGCGGCTTTGGACGCTTTCGGCAAAACATTCGCGTAAAATCACCCTGTCTTATCGGACGGGATAAAGGAAAGCAGAGATGGCCAGTTTAAAGGCACTCAAAATCCGGATCAACTCGGTCAAGTCGACCCAGAAGATCACCAAGGCGAAGAAAATGGTCGCTGCGGCAAAGCTACGCCGGGCGCAGGAAGCTGCGGAAGCTGCGCGCCCCTATGCGGAGCGTTTGGCCGGAGTGATGGGCTCAATCGCTAGCAAAGTGTCAGGCGACAGCGCGCCTAAGCTATTGTCTGGAACCGGCAGTGATCAGCGGCATTTAATCGTTGTCATCAACACCGACAAAGGCCTGTGCGGCGGTTTGAACTCCAACATCGTCAAAGAGGTAAAGTCACAGGCAAAGGCGCTTTTGGCTGCTGGAAAGCAAGTGCAATTTTACCTTGTCGGTAAAAAAGGTCTGGCGCCAATCAAACGCGACTATGGTCAGCAGATTGAAAAGCATTTCGATACGTCGGCTGTTCGCAATTTGGGTTTCGAACAGGCCGAGGCAATCACCGACGATTTGCTTGCTATGTTCGACGGCGGCAAATTTGATGTCATTCACCTCGTTTATCCGGTGTTCAAATCTGCGCTAGCACAGGATCCGACCATGGTTCAGTTGATCCCTGTTCCCTCTCCGCAGGTCGAAGCCAGCAGCGTAGCCGGTGCGTCTGTTGAATATGAACCTAGCGAGGAAGAAATTCTGGAAGACTTGGCTCCGCGTTATGTGAAGACCCAGATTTTCGGATCGCTGCTCGAACGCGAAGCATCCGAACAAGGCGCGTCGATGACCGCCATGGACAATGCAACGCGCAATGCAGGCGACATGATCAACAAGCTGACAATCGAATATAACCGCCAACGTCAGGCGGCAATTACAACAGAACTCGTAGAAATTATCTCTGGCGCAGAAGCGCTCTAAGCTAAAAAGGCAAGGAAGACAGATATGGCAACCGCCCCGAAAAAACCCGCAGCCGCGAAAAAGCCAGCTGCCAAAAAAACCCCCGCAACGACCGCATCCGCCGGCGCCGGCCGCATCAGCCAGGTGATTGGCGCGGTTGTTGACGTGCAATTTGAAGGCGGCCTGCCCGCTATTTTGGAAGCGCTGGAAACCCAAAATGGCGACAACCGCCTCGTTTTGGAAGTGGCACAGCATCTGGGCGAAAACACCGTGCGCACCATTGCGATGGACTCAACCGAAGGCCTGACCCGCGGTCAAGCCGTGACGGCAACCGGCGCGCAGATTTCTGTGCCCGTTGGTCCTGAAACATTGGGCCGTATTATGAATGTGGTGGGTGAGCCTATCGACGAACGCGGCCCTGTGAATGCCAAGCTAAAAGCGCCTATTCACGCCGAAGCGCCTGCTTTTGTTGACCAGTCTACCGAAACCGAAATTCTGGTTACCGGTATTAAGGTCGTTGACCTGCTCGCGCCTTATGCAAAGGGCGGTAAGATTGGTCTTTTTGGCGGTGCGGGCGTTGGTAAGACCGTGCTTATTCAGGAATTGATCAACAATATCGCAAAAGGCCACGGCGGTACCTCGGTATTCGCTGGCGTGGGTGAGCGGACCCGCGAAGGTAACGACCTTTATCACGAATTCCTAGACGCAGGCGTTATTGCCAAGGATGCAGACGGCAATGCAACCTCGGAAGGTTCGAAAGTGGCGCTGGTTTTTGGCCAAATGAACGAACCTCCCGGTGCGCGTGCCCGCGTTGCTCTATCGGGTCTGACTATCGCAGAATATTTCCGTGACCAAGAAGGGCAAGACGTTCTGTTCTTCGTCGACAATATCTTCCGCTTCACGCAGGCCGGTTCCGAAGTGTCCGCTTTGCTCGGCCGTATTCCGTCGGCTGTGGGTTATCAGCCAACACTCGCCACCGACATGGGCGCGTTGCAGGAACGCATTACATCTACCAACAAAGGATCGATCACCTCGGTTCAGGCGATTTACGTGCCTGCCGATGACTTGACCGACCCTGCCCCTGCAACCTCTTTTGCTCACTTGGACGCGACAACCGTTTTGAATCGTGCGATTTCCGAACTGGGCATTTATCCTGCTGTGGATCCGCTCGATTCGACGAGCCGCGTGTTGACTGCTGATGTTGTGGGCGCGGACCATTATGACACCGCCCGCCGCGTTCAGGAAACATTGCAGAAATATAAGTCGTTGCAAGATATCATCGCTATTCTGGGCATGGATGAATTGTCCGAAGAAGATAAGCTGACCGTGGCCCGCGCCCGTAAAATTCAGCGTTTCTTGTCACAGCCTTTCCATGTCGCCGAAGTGTTCACCGGTATCCCCGGCAAATTCGTGCAGCTCGAAGACACGGTTGCTTCATTCAAGGCGGTTGTGGACGGCGAGTATGACCATCTGCCCGAAGCGGCTTTCTACATGGTTGGCGGCATTGAAGAAGCCGTTGCCAAAGCCGCAAAACTGGCTGCTGAGGCGGCTTAATCCCTTAACCCTCCCCTCCTGAATTCAGGAGGGGAAAGGATATTTGTCATGGCATTGAAATTTGAACTGGTAACCCCCGAACGGCTCGTGCGCAGCGAAGACGTGCATATGGTTGTCGTCCCCGGCAGCGAAGGCGACTTTGGCGTTCTGGAAGGCCATAGCCCCATGATGAGCACGATCCGTAGCGACGCCGCCGTCGAAATCTATGCCAGCGAAGGCGCGGCTCCGGAACGCATTGCTATCGCCGGTGGTTTTGCCGAGGTCAACGACAAGGGCCTGACTATTTTGGCTGAAAGCGTCGGATAAGCGATAATCGCTCGGTAGCGGGTAAGCGATTCCAGCCGAGGCCGCGCTTCACGTGTTTCAAATGCTTAGGGGCAGAACCTAACCCCTGCCCACTCGCTTGCTGCGCCACAAATATATACCGGCGGCAATAATGATGCCTGCGCCGCCTAGCGCGGTTATGTCGGGCCAGTTACCGAAAAATAATATACCCAGCGCCATCGCCATCACAATCTGCACATAAACCATCGGCGCAACCTGCGCGGCCGATGCCTTGGTAGTCCCCATATACACAAGGCTGTGGCTAAATGACGCGGTCACCGCGACCAGAGCGCAGCGGGCAACAACCGTCCAGTCGGGCCATGAAACGGCCAGCGGTTCAAAACCGCTGAAATGCCCAGCTATCGCGGCGACAATCAAAAACACTGCAGCGATAACGGCGATCAGGAACTGCATTTGAAGCGCCGAGCCAGCGCTTGCAACTTGGCGATTACCAATCATGACACCGGCCATGCCAAAGGCTGCGATCAGCGGCAGAAACGCCGCCCAGCCCAAAAGCTCAACATTGGGCCGCAATATAACGATCACCCCTGCAAAAGCTATGATTGAGGCCAGCCAGGTTGCCTTCGTCGCGCGTTCGCCCAGAAATAATGCGGATAATAAAGCGGTTATCATCGGGCTGCTAAACTGAATCGCGGTTGCTTCGGCAAGCGGCATCAGGAAGATGGCGCTGAAAAAACATACAGTCGCCAGCGCAACCATGGAGCCGCGTAGCAATTGCGCCTTGGGCATCGGTATATGAAATGCCTGCCTTCCCTCCACCTTCCATAACAGTAGCCCAAGTCCAGCGGCACCTATCGTATAGCGTAAAGCCGCAATCGCCGTTCCCGGCCAATGCCCCGCCATAGATTTGATAATCGCATCGCCGACCGACAAGCCAGCAAAGCCGCAAAGCGCCAAAATCAGGCCGCTATTGGTGATACGAGAGAGCATGATGGATACAGAAACCCTGATTATCTTTCCGGGGCTTTAGATCAGCCATACAGCAAAGCATAGGCATTTGGCCGAAAGTGTTACGAGTTTGTTTACCATTTTACATTAGAGCGTCCGGTCTAGAGATTAACCAACAATGGGAGCGGCCCGCTGTGAGCGCATTTGGCAAGAAACCTGGCATGGGCGGATCACGTCCGTCTTTTGGTGTGGCACGGCCCATGGGTGGCGGTTCTAAAAAGCCAGTCGAAACCGACGAAAACGCCGGGAAATCAGGCGGCGAACAATTTCCCAAAATTGAATCCGTTGAATTGCCTGGCACCCCTGTGCCATCCAAAGATCAGGATGCAATGTCACGGCTTGCCGACCGGGCATCCGCGCTGAACGAAGCCCCTGCCGAAGTCGAAGGTTTTGAAGCATCGGTTCATAAAATCAAGGAACAGGTTCTCCCTCGCCTGCTCGAACGTGTTGACCCGGAAGCTGCGGCAACGCTGAATAAGGAAGAGCTGACCGAAGAATTTCGGCCAATTATTTTGGAAGTTCTTGCAGAGCTGAAGCTGACACTCAACCGGCGCGAGCAATTCGTGCTTGAAAAAGTGCTGGTGGACGAACTGCTCGGTTTTGGACCGCTCGAAGAATTGCTGTCTGATCCCGAAATTTCCGACATCATGGTCAACGGCCCGGCGCAAACCTATATTGAAAAAAGCGGTAAGTTGCAGCTCGCACCGATCCAGTTCCGCGACGAAGAACATTTGTTTCAAATCGCTCAACGGATCGTGAACCAGGTTGGCCGCCGCGTCGACCAAACCACCCCACTCGCCGACGCCCGTTTGAAAGACGGCAGCCGCGTTAACGTAATTGTCCCGCCGCTTTCTTTGCGCGGCACAGCTATTTCGATTCGTAAATTTTCGGAAAAGCCGATCACGCTCGATATGCTCAAAAATTGGGGCGCGATGGATGAGAAAATGTGCACCGCGTTGAAAATTGCGGGGGCGTGCCGGATGAATATTGTTATTTCCGGCGGTACGGGTTCGGGTAAAACCACCATGCTCAACGCCCTGTCGAAAATGATCGATCCGGGCGAGCGCGTGCTGACGATCGAAGATGCGGCCGAACTTCGCTTGCAGCAACCGCACTGGCTGCCGCTCGAAACCCGTCCTCCAAACCTTGAAGGACAGGGCGCGATTACCATTGGCGACCTTGTGAAAAACGCCCTTCGTATGCGGCCTGACCGGATCATTCTGGGTGAGATTCGCGGCGCGGAATGTTTCGACCTTTTGGCTGCTATGAACACAGGTCACGATGGTTCCATGTGTACGCTTCACGCCAACAACCCGCGCGAATGCCTCGGCCGTATGGAAAATATGATCCTGATGGGCGATATTAAAATCCCGAAAGAGGCCATTTCGCGCCAGATTGCCGAATCGGTTGATTTAATTGTTCAGATTAAGCGTCTGCGAGACGGTTCGCGCCGCGTGACCCACATTACCGAGGTTATCGGGATGGAGGGCGACGTGATCGTGACGCAGGAGCTGTTTAAATTCGAATATCGCAGCGAAGACGATAACGGTAAAATTTCGGGCGAATATGTCCCCGGCGGCGTGCGCCCTTATACATTGGAAAAAGCGCGCCAATTCGGTTTTGATCAACCCTTTTTGGAAGCGTGTCTGTAAAGCGTTTCAACCGCCAAATTCGGTTTTGATCGTTAGGGCGATCGCAGCCACGGTGATAAAAATGCTGAGGACGGAAATGCCCGTCCACGGCATGAAGCCGACCTTTTCAAGGTTGATACGTTTAACGCGCCTGCGATCAGCAAAAATGCTGAATAACGATGTTGTCGCCGCCAATATGGCGACGATCATCCACAAATGATCGTTCCACAAGCCGGTCAAATATTCCAATATTGATCCCATGATCCTGACCATCTGGCCTTGCGGCACGAATTGTTCAAGGCTTTGACTATTCAATATGGCGAATTTCTCCTAACGCCGGAAAATGAAACCGGGCATCCCCCAAACCCCGCCGCTTGAATGGCCAAATAATCGCATTCTGTTCGGCATCATGTTGCGGCTGCTCGCGATGGCTGCGCTTGGGATCATGTTTGCGCTGGTTAAATTGGCCAATGACGCGGGCGTCCATGTCGGCGAAAGCCTTTTTTGGCGGCAATTAACCGGATTGCCGGTCGTCATAGTGTGGCTTTGGTGGAATAATGACCTGACAGCGATCAAAACACATAGGCCTTCATTGCATGCGATACGGATGACGCTTGGCCTTACGGCAATGGCGCTTAACTTTTGGGCGATGACCTTGCTTCCGATGGCAGAGGCGACGACTTTGAGCTTCGCAACACCGATATTTGCAACCGTTCTGGCGGCTTTGTTGCTGCGCGAACAAACAGGGCGCTATCGCTGGGCAGCGGTTATGGCTGGGTTTGCTGGTATCTTATTTGCCACTCGCCCAGGCGGCAGCGATATCGCGCCGTTTGGCGCATTGGTTGGTTTATCGGGCGCCTTGCTGACCGCCAGCGTGTCGATCCAATTGCGACGCATGACGCGAAGCGAGACAACCGGTGCGATTGTATTTTGGTTCAGCCTGTCTTCTTTACTGCCATTGGGCCTCATCATGTTTTTCGTCGCTAAGGCACATAGCGCCGAAGCCTGGACCTATCTTGCCGGGCTAAGCTTTGCTGGTGCCTGTGCTCAGATATTATTGACGGCGGCCTTACGCCACGCGCCAGTCGCTGCGGTGATGACCATGGACTATAGCGGCTTGCTATGGTCGGTGCTGCTTGGCTATTTCATATTCGCCAACATTCCGGGGCCAGGTGTATGGGTTGGCGCGCCCATCATTATATGCGCCGGTATTGTCATAGCGTGGCGCGAACATTTTCTGGCGCGAAAAGCTGCTAAGGGTTAGTAGCGCTTCACCTTTTCGGGAATCGCGCGGCGGTTCATAAGCACGGGTATCTGGGACCGCACGGCATCGATGCGCGCAAGATCGAGGTCGGCATAGCCAAGGCCCTCACCATCCCCCATATCCAGCAAAACCTCTCCCCAAGGATCAACCACAAGTGAGTGGCCAAATGTTTCGCGGCCATCATCATGGTTACCAGATTGGGCCGCAGCAACAACGAAAGCCGCATTTTCAATCGCCCGCGCCCGCAGCAGGCTATGCCAATGCGCCCGGCCCGTGGGACGGGTAAAGGCGGCAGGAACCGCAAATATCTGAGAGCCGGCTTGGCTCAAACGGCTGTAAAGTTGCGGAAAGCGCATATCATAACAGATGGTCAGTCCCATAGGCCCAAGGGGGGTATCAACCATGACCGCTTCATCACCAGCACCATAAGCCGATGATTCGCGCCAGCTTTCGCCGCTGGCCAAATCGACGTCGAATAAATGCATCTTATCATAGCGTGCGGCAATTCCGCCCAAAGGGTTGATTACCACCGAGCGATTGGCCAGTTTGTCCGGATGTACCTCCGATTGCACTGCGACTGAACCCAGATGGGCCCAAATTCCGGCTTTGCGTGCGGCGTCACATAGTGCTGTAATAGCAGCTGATTCTGGCTCAGCGACAATATGCCGCTTCGCGCGCTGCCGATCGCGGTCCAGCAAACAGCTCATTTCCGGCGCAAAATAGAACATCGCACCAGATTCGGCCGCAGACGCAATGGCACTTTCCATTTTGGAAATATTTTGTTGCGGATGAATACCGCTCCGCATTTGATGGACCGCAATTTTCATCTGTTTGCTTTTCAATTATTGCAGGAACCAAGATTGCCCCGAACATAGTAGAGGAGCAAACGATAGAAAGTAAATTGTGACGAATCGGCAACAAGCCGAAAAAACAAGACAAAATGTGGAAAATGTTTCCCCAAGGGTTGAAATGTCTGCCCCTTTGTGTAGAACCATGGCCAGAGATACCCACTCAACGAAATAATAAGGAGCATAACGATGCGTTTCGGTAAAAATTCTTTGGCTGCCGTTGCTGCCGCAACTTTGGTGCTTGCACCTACGATTGCTCAGGCTGCACCTGCTGCTAAAGCAGCGTCAAATCAAGTAGAGCGTGCAAGCGCTTCGCCTCAGGACGAAAGCAAATTGGAAGGCAGCACGGGGATCATCCTCGCTATCTTGGCTGCCGCAGGTATCATTGCTGGCATCGTGATTGCTGCTGGCAATAACGAAGATACACCAACCAGCCCAGGCTGAATGTTGTTGGATTCTTTTTAAGAAGGGCGGCCAAATGGTCGCCTTTTTTTTGTCCTAAAACAATATATTGCTCGCATATTGGAGCATCCAGACAAAATGGGGGTCGGTCATGACAACGGCTAATAATGGTTTCAAAATCTTGGTGACAGGCGGCGCTGGCTATATCGGTAGTCATGCGGTCCTCGCGCTGAAAGACGCAGGCTGGTCGCCGGTTGTTATCGATAATTTAACGACTGGATTCCGCTGGGCGATTCCAGAAGATGTTGCCTTTATCGAAGGTGATATTGCCGATTCCGATTTAGTTGCAAAGACCACTGCCGACCATAATATCGGTGCGATCATGCATTTTGCAGGGTCGATCATCGTCCCCGAATCGGTCGAGAACCCCCTGAAATATTATCACAACAATACCGCGAAAAGCCGGGCGTTGATCGAATCGGCAGTGACAAATGGCGTAAAGCATTTCATTTTCTCCTCCACCGCTGCGACCTATGGCGTTCCAGAGGAAAGCCCGGTTCGCGAAGATACCCCAACTTTACCAATCAACCCTTACGGCCTGTCAAAGCTGATGACCGAATATATGCTGCGCGATGTCGCCGCGGCGCATGATTTCAACTATTGCGCGCTACGTTACTTTAACGTGGCAGGCGCAGACCCGCAGGCACGCACCGGCCAATCCACTGCGGGCGCAACTCATTTGATAAAGGTGGCGGTTGAAGCGGCACTGGGCAAACGGGACAAAGTGGCCGTTTTCGGCACCGATTATGATACGCCCGATGGCACAGGTGTGCGCGACTATATCCATGTCAGCGACCTGGCGGCGGCACATGTAAAGGCACTCGAAGCTTTGGTTGCAGATCCGGCGCTGTGCCACACGCTCAATTGCGGGTATGGCCGGGGTTTTTCCGTGTTGGAAGTTTTGGACGCAGTGGACCGTGTGACGAATCAAAAAATTATCCGCGACCTGCAAGGCCGCCGCGCAGGCGACCCCGATGCGTTGATATCGGATAATCGCGCCATCATCGAACGCTTTGGCTGGGAACCGCAATATGCCGACCTCGACACCATTGTTGCCCACGCGCTGGCATGGGAAAGGCAGCTGAGCGACCGACGCTAACCCGCACAGCAATCATGCTATTTCCCCTGCCCTTGCGCTTTATGGCAATTGATCCCATATCCGCTGGATGAGCGATAATTCCCACCACGCCGCGCCGGTTTGGCACGGCACCACCATCATGTCCGTCCGTAAAAATGGTAAAGTCGTCATCGCTGGCGATGGCCAGGTTTCAATGGGGCAGACCGTCATGAAACCCAACGCGAAAAAGGTCCGGCAATTGCATGACGGGTCGGTCATTGGCGGATTTGCCGGGGCAACGGCCGATGCCTTTACCTTATTTGACCGGCTGGAGAGAAAGCTGGAACAGCATCGCGGCCAATTGATGCGTGCGGCGGTCGACTTAGCCAAGGATTGGCGCACCGATAAATATCTGCGCAATCTGGAGGCGATGATGATCGTTGCGGATAAGGAAGTAACGCTCATTCTAACCGGTAATGGTGATGTGCTTGAACCGTTGGACGGAATTGCCGCCATCGGTTCGGGAGGAAATTACGCCCTATCCGCCGCGCGTGCCTTGATGGAATATGAAGAGGACGCAGAAAAACTGTCGCGAAAGGCCATGGCCGTTGCCGCCGACATCTGTGTTTATACCAATGATCAATTAACGGTTGAAACGCTCGACAGCGTATCCTGAACCCTCTCCTTATTGGAAAAAGACATGAATAACTCCCTTACGCCAAAAGCCATTGTTGCGGCGCTCGACGAACATATCATCGGGCAATCCGACGCTAAACGTGCGGTTGCAGTAGCGCTGAGAAACCGTTGGCGCAGGCAGCGGCTGTCTCCCGAATTGCGCGGCGAAGTGACGCCCAAAAATATCCTGATGATCGGCCCCACGGGATGCGGTAAAACCGAGATAAGCCGGCGCTTGGCAAAACTAGCGGATGCACCCTTTATCAAAATTGAGGCCACAAAATTTACCGAGGTCGGATATGTCGGGCGCGACGTGGAACAAATAGCCCGCGACTTGGCCGAAGAAGCCGTCCGGCTGGAAAAAGACCGCCGCCGCGAACAGGTACGCGAGGCCGCAGAAAAAGCGGCAATGGAACGGCTGTTAAAACCCTTGGCGGGCGAAACCGCCAGTGAGGCAACGCGCGAGGCATTCCGCCAACGTATTATCGAACATCATATGGACGACGTCGAAATAGAAATCGAAGTTGCGGACACACCCACTGCTCAAATGGAAATTCCCGGTATGGGCGGCAATATTGGAATGATTAACCTGTCCGATATGATGGGCAAGGCCTTTGGCGGGGACAAGCTGAAACGCCGCAAGATGAAGGTGCCCGATGCCTGGGCAAAATTGGTTGAGGAAGAAGCGGAAAAGCGTCTGGATCAGGACGATGTTGCCCGTGTTGCCCTTGCCGATGCCGAGGCCAATGGGATCGTATTCTTGGACGAGATAGACAAAATCGCGGTCAGTGACGTGCGCGGCGGATCGGTCAGCCGTGAAGGCGTGCAACGCGATTTGCTGCCCTTGATTGAAGGCACGACGGTTGCCACCAAATATGGACCGATGAAAACCGACCATGTTCTGTTCATTGCATCGGGCGCTTTTCACGTTTCAAAACCGTCAGATATGTTGCCCGAATTGCAGGGCCGCCTCCCGATCAGGGTGGAATTACGCGCGCTGACCCATGCAGATTTTGTGCGCATATTGTCGGAAACCCGCGCCAATCTGGTGGAGCAATATACCGCCTTGCTCGCAACCGAGGAAGTGACGCTGGACTTCACCGACGACGCCATCGATGCAATTGCAAAGCTTGCCGCCGACGTGAATGACAGCGTCGAAAATATCGGTGCGCGCCGGTTGCAAACGGTGATGGAAAAATTGCTAGAAGACGTCAGCTTTGAAGCAGAAGACCGCAAGGGTGAGAAGTTGAAAGTCGATGCAGCCTATGTAGAAAAGCAGCTATCGGGCATCGCCAAGGACAGTGACCTCTCCAAGTATATTTTATAATATTTGCGCGCGCTCAGCATGACGCTGTGATCGGTTATCATTTCTCATCACCCCCGGCGGTAGCTCGCGATATCACAGCCGCAATCGGTCAATCCTGAATCATCGCCTGAGCATCGCAAACTGTTTGGCGTGCTTCAGCGTCCCGCAGGCACCGCGCCTGCCCCCTTGGCCGTGATCTTTTCCGGGCGAACCGTCAACTTCCATGCCTTATCATTCCGGAAATAGCGTTTGGCCAGATCCTGTAAACGTGCAGGCGTCACGTTGTTGAAATCGGTATATAACCGGCCAAGCGCGTCAAAACGCCGCGAATCAAACGCCGCACCTTTCAGATATTGCAGCCAGAATGTATTCCCTGACGATGCCCGTTCAATATATTGTTTGATCGGTTCGACAGCCCGTTGCAGTTCGTCATCGCTGATCGGCGTGTCAATCAAATCCTGTGCGACGTCATTCGCAAAGGCGTAAAATTTATCGACATCCTGCGGACGCACCTGCGTATAGGCCATCAAATAACCGCCCTCCGGGAAATTTTCGGGCCAATTATTCGCCATGTCCGGGCTATAGCTTGCGGCCTGTTCGGCGCGGAATTTTTCGAACAACCTGTCCCTGAAAATTGCGGCTAAAACATCCAATTCGCGGCTTTCCGAAATCTGCTCCAACCCGCCGCCTGTTGGCCAAGCGATCAGCGCCGCGACCTGATCCTGCGGTCCTTTATGGGTTAAGGTAACCGGCTTTTTATTGTCTTTCGGAAACGCCATTTGCAGCTGAGTGTCGCTAGGCGGCACATCTTCACGCGGCTTCATCGCGCCAAGGGTTGCGGATAATGCCGCTACTGCTTTGTCCCTATCAAAATCGCCAAATATGATGACCTCAATAGGTCCTTGTTTCAGCAATGGTGACCAGAATTCTTCAAATTTTTCCGGTGTTAATGCGTCAATTTCCGCCGGACTAGGGGATTTCCAGCGGCGGTCCTTGCTGCGGATCAGATATTCGAGGTCCCGCTGCAGAACCGAATTGGCCGACATTTCAAAACTATCATAATTGGCTTTTGCGCTCGCCTTTGCGCGGGTGACAGGCCCCGGCCGCCAGCCGGGATGCTCCAGCTTCGCCGCGATCAACCGCAACTGATCCGCCAGATCATCGGGCCGCGTTGTGCTCGAAAATTCAAACGCATTATCTTCGATGCTGAAATCAAGGCTGATACGGCGGCCTTTGACAATCTCGTCAATTTCGGTGCGGCTTAACTCGCCCACACCATTATCGCCCAAAACCAGCGGCCCGGCCCATAACAGGTCCCCGCCCTTGGCCGTAAAGGATTGATAGCCTTTGCCAAAACGGACGATCATCCGGATCTGATCATTTTCGGCCTTATTGGGATCAAGCAATGCCCGCACCCCATTGGCAAATTGCACCGTTTCAATTTGCAGCCGGGGATGCACTCCGCTGGCAACAACCCCTCCGGGTGGCCCCAAAGCAGGCAAGTCATCGATGGTCAGCGTTTTTTCGGGCAAACGGGCATCGGCATTGGCGACAACATTTTCGGTAAAGGCCCGGGCGAGCCGATCCTTCATCACCTGCGCCCCGGCGCCGTCGGCTTTCGGCGCAGTCAGGAACACACGTTCCGCATCTGCCGCAAATAGCCGCTTGAGCGCCGCATGAACATTGTTAGGGGTCAGCCTTGCATCCATTGCTGTAAACACATCCAGCACGGTTTGAGGCGCGGCGACGGTTTCGCGAATATCCACCGCCGTGATTATCGAATCTGCCTGTTTCGCCGCGCTTTCAAAACGGTAGCTTTGCACCTGCGTCCGGAACACATCGAGAAAATCGCGTTTTTCCCGGTCAACATCCATTTGCGATGGCGGGGTGGCGAGCGCATCGGCAATGATCGCCCGGACATCGGTTACCGCTGCTTCCCATTGCCCATCAACGGGCTGTATTGCGATTTGCGTGGTTTCGGCTGAACGCGCCAAATCATTCGTATCAATGCCCGCAAAAACAAAGCTCGATCCTTCACGGGCCGCTCGCTCCAATCGCCGGTTGACCATCGCCGTTGCCAGATATTCGGTCAAAATACTTTCGTTATAGACAATGGTATCATCCTTCAACGTCCATGGGCGCAGCCACGCCATGGTGACCAATGATGGCATTGTCGGTTCGATAAACAGGTCGGCGGTTTCCCCGGCCGCTGGTTTGCCGAAATCAGGCTGTTTTGCCGGGATACCTTCGCTGGGCCAATCGCCATAATATTTTTCAATCATGGATGCCATAACCGCAGGGTCGCCGTCGCCTGCGATTACCACAACTGTATTTTCTGGCCGGTACCAGCGCTGGTGAAACGCCGCCAACCGTGTGGCATCGGCGGACAGCAGGGTTTCCGTGGTGCCAATTACCGCCCGCTTGGCAAGTCTTTGCCCCTGATATAAATGTTCGCGCAATTTATTGGCAGCATCCTGTCCTGCGCCGCTGCTTTCCCGCTGTTCGGCCAGGACGATTGCCCGTTCAGCATTCAGCGCCGTTTCCGAAATGCGCGGCTCGCGGATCATGCCGGACAGGATTTTCATCGACTCTTCGAAACGGGCATCATCGCTATTGGGCAGGTCGAGTTGATAGACGGTTTGGGTCGGTGTGGTTTGAGCGTTGCTGTCGCTGCCAAAGGTGACGCCGAAACGCTGCCATATCCGCTTTGCCTCGCCATCAGGCACATGCGTGGAGCCACGAAAGGCCAAATGTTCGATCAAATGGGCAAAGCCTTGCTCATCATCCTTTTCGTGGAGCGAGCCTGCATCAATGCGCACGCGGATCGACATTTGCTTGGCCGGAACATCATTATTTTTCACTGCATAACGCAGACCATTTTTCAACGTGCCGAAAGTCCAGCTTTCATCAACCGGAATATCGCTGCCTTCATACAGCCAGGGCTTTGTATCTGCTTTGGCGGAAACTGCATCTGCGGCAGGCGCGGCATCGGTCAAGGATTGCGCAAATAAAGGTGCAGGCAACAGGAGCGCCGCAAGCGGCAGGAGAAGGCAGATAATCGGTTTTTTCATATTAACCTTAATGATGGCAAACGCCTTTCTGGCGGATGAACGACAATCGATCCAGCAGCGTCAAATGCCGCCATCAATCGCGGGATAGCTAAGCCCCTCAAGGCCGGATTTCAGTGCTTCTGAACATTGATTAAGCTTCACCGGGTCGACCGACCGGATAACGAAATTTGCGCCCACACGGCCTTCGCGGAAAAAGGGATAGCTGCCAATTTGGCACCCTTCATGCGCTTTTTCGACATCGGATAGCAGCGCAGCGACTTCGCTTTCCGCGACCCAGCAACCGACCTGATGCGACAATAACGGATCGCCGCCCTCCAACGTGCCGGTCAGCGCGTCGAGCATACCGGCGGTGATATGCGGAACGCCCGCCATAATGTAGATATTGCCGATACGGATGCCGGGTGCGCCCGACATCTTGTTGGGGATCAGTTCTGCTCCATCGGGCACCCGCGCCATGCGCAGCCGGCCGGGATTAATCCCGCCACGGCTTTCATAATATTTATGCAGCACCGCACTCGCCTCTGGATGGATCACTACTTCCACGCCCAGCGCGGCGGCAATGGCATCGACCGTTATATCGTCATGGGTGGGGCCAATCCCGCCTGTGGTAAACAGGTAATCATGCGCCGCCCGAAGCGTATTCACGGCCTGTGCAATCGCATCCATGTCATCGGCAACAACCCGCACTTCTTGCAAACGTATCCCCTGAATATTCAGCCACAGGGCAATTTGCGAAATATTTTTGTCCTGTGTGCGACCGGAAAGGATTTCATCGCCAATGATGACGATTGCGGCGGTGTAGATGCGTTTTTTATCCATAACTCTCCTCTGCCACAAAGCCAAACAAAGTCCAATAAAACACTTGCGCCTAATCTGTATTATACTACTGATACACTAAATTAGCATTAGGATAGAATATGCGTGTTTTGATCTCGTTCATTGCCCTTTTATGCGCAACCTCGGTGGCAGCGCAGACACCTGCTTTTGATCCCAAAAGTTGGAAAGGCGAACAGGCGGGACCACCAACGCAGGTTTTGACATTGGGCAGCGCGCATCTGGGCCAAATGGAACAGCCGGTTACCACGCAAATGCTCGAACCATTGCTGGATAGGCTGGCTGCCTATAATCCTACGGTAATTACGCATGAGGGCCTGTCCGGCGAACAATGCGATATTGTGAACCGCTATCCGGCGCGTTATCCGAATATATTCAACGATTATTGCTGGGGGACGGCCGAGGCGGAAAAAGCAACCGGCCTGACTGTTCCCGCCGCGATGGCCCAGGTTGAAAAAGCACTTATAGATTGGCCATCAAAGCCCTCCGCTGCGCAGCGCCGCCATCTCGCGGCATTGTTTCTGGCCGCAGGAGACCGGCCTTCTGCGCAAGTGCAATGGCTGCAATTGCCCATGGCAGAGCGCAAGGAAGGCAATGGAGTTGACGGGGCTTTGTTAAAAATATTGCAGCGGGACGGTGCAAAGCCCAACGAAACCTATGAGATTGCCGTAAATCTTGCCGTCCGGCTTGGCCTGCAACGGATATATGCGGTGGATGACCACACCGCGGACAGCATTTACGAACTGGTGGATTCAGACTTTGAAGCTGCCATTCAGAAAATCTGGAGCGCGCCTACCGGCCCGGATATGGCGGATTATAATAAAAAGCAGGCGCAAAATTTGGAAAGCGGCGACATCATCGCTTATTATCGTGCGCTCAATGATCCCCAGACACAGCGTCTTCTCATAAGCGTGGATTTCGGCAATGCCCTGAAAGATAACACGCCGAAACTCTATGGCCGCCAATATGTCGCTTGGTGGGAAACCCGCAACTTGCGCATGGTGGCCAATATCCGCGCGGCATTCGGCAACCATCCGGGCGCACGCGTGCTCAATATCGTCGGCGCATCGCACAAGGCTTATTATGATGCCTATCTTGACATGATGCATGAGGTGCAACTGGTTGATGTAGAATCTATCCTGAAATAAACTTGCCCTCGCAAAATGCGTAATCATGGCGTATATAATGGCTTATGGACAAATATATTTCAGTATCGCCTGAAGAGGCCAGCATTGCCCGGGACGGCACCATCAAACTGCACGGGGCCGAAGGTTTTGAAGGCATGCGTAATGCCGGGCGGCTCGCAGCCGAGATTTTGGACGCGCTTGTGCCCCATGTTGTGCCGGGTGTTACCACCGAAGAATTGGACGATATTGTCCGCAACATGACGATTGCGGCGGGCGCTGTTCCGGCAACCTTGGGATATCGCGGCTATACGCATAGCTGCTGTATCTCGATCAACCATGTGATCTGCCACGGCATTCCATCGGATAAGAAATTGCGCGATGGTGACATTGTTAACATTGATGTGACGCCGCAGTTGGATGGCTGGCATGGCGACACCAGCCGGATGTTCTTTGTCGGTGATGTGCCGGTAAAGGCGCGGCGGCTGGTCGATGTGACTTATGAATGCCTGATGCTGGGTATCGAGCAGGCCAAACCCGGCAATCATATCGGCGATATTGGCGCCGCTATCCAAAAACATGCAGAAGCGCATCGCTACGGCGTAGTGCGCGAATTTTGCGGCCATGGTCTGGGCCGCCTGTTCCACGACGCGCCGGAAATACTCCATGCGGGCCGCGCGGGCACGGGCCCCGAAATCCGCCCCGGAATGTTCTTCACCATCGAACCGATGATCAATATCGGCAAGCCCGGGGGCAAGATTTTGGATGACGGCTGGACCGCCGTAACCCGCGACCGCAGCCTGTCCGCACAGTTTGAACATAGCATCGGCATCACCGAAAATGGCGCCGAGATATTTACGAGTAGCCCCAAAGGGTTGGATAGACCGCCTTATTGAGGGGTATTAATACTCTGCTATTTCTCTTTGATTTTGCTTGATTTTGGAGATTGATTGAAAAATGTAGTCGGTGAAGATGATTGCATTCAAGCTGTTTTGGACAGTCGAATAGGATGATAGTCCATGTAATGCGACATGGCGATTTGGAACAGGATCGTTAAATACCGCATTGATATCATCAGCGTTATTCATTTTGTCTGTTTGGAGATATACATGATTTACCAGCTTCACGTAAAATCGAAACGCTGCCACTCCAAATGGTGCCATTTCTGCATGCGTCAGCTCAGCGATAAGACTCTGTAGGTCTTTCTGACTAGTTATAGGCTTTTGTTCACCGTCGTGTATTTCAGATCTAGAGACACGCTCAATTTCAGGGAATAGAAGTCGCGGGGCGCAACGGTACAGACCATGTGTATGTGCAGCGACAGCTTCTGCGAATGTTTTCTTAGCCTCACAATCAACATCACTCTTATTCACACTGTCAATAAACACTTCGGATATCTCAGGCCATTCATTCATATAGTAGTCTTGTGTTTTACGATCGAGTAGGTCTGGCTCAAGGCTTGCGTCTTCTGCGATCCGCCACGGCGATGTATAATGAGCAATCCACCCTGCATCCTCAAATCTCTTGCATAGCTTGTCTTCAAGATCGACCTCTTTAAGGATGTCGTTCTGGCTATTAGCCAGTTTAATCTTTGGAAATTCGATCTTGGGAAATTCGATCTTTTCCCAATTTAAGTTCAACTGACTCAATGCAGCAATCAACGGACGCATCATTTCGTTCAATGAATCGCTAATGTGCTCAAGAGATTTTTGCATTTCATCAGATCTTTTTTCATCTAATTTCATAATGCTTAACTCTAATCTTCACTTTTTTGCTCTGCCTTGATATTCTAATGCTGCACTTGTCCCTGCTCCACCTGAACGTTCGCGCGTCATTGCGACTACACTGAACCAATCCAGTATTGGCTGAGCTGCTTTGTTTTCCCGTAACGCTTCTTTCCTCACAAGAAAATTGCGGGTCACCCCTTCTCCAACCGTCCCTCTGGATCATACACCTTCACGCTATTCAGCGGGCGGTCGCCCCACCGCCATAGCACCAGATTGTGCGAACCTGTTTCAATATCAGGCACAAAGCTCGGCACGATTGCGCCGTTATAGCCTTTTTTGATAAGGGATCGAGCGAGCTTTTGCGACGGAGCGATTTTGCCTTCGCGGTTGATGCGCAGCCAGCTGCAGGCCATGTCCGCTTCCTTGACGCCCTCTGCCTCCCGCGTCGCCGCATCGGTTAGGTCGATGATGTCGGCCATGTCGATATCATATTCACATAAAGTGAGCGGCAACATCCGGTTCGCAAAACCTTGCGTGCATTCGGCCAGCGCGGTGATCGGGGACAAGGCGAGATAGAGTGCCTCCTGCCCGCGCTCATTAAACCGCCCGCCTGTTATCGCTGCGCCGCGTCCCGATGTCGGTTGCCACGACCAGCGGGGATCATGCGCCCGCCATGCTCGGCCTTTGAAAATCATCGGCGCGCTTTACGCAAAACCGCCGAGCGCCATATGGTCGAGATAATCGCGCACTGCCGCCGCATCGCCCGATTTCACCAGCGATTCCGCCGTGCGGCCATCCAATGCCGGGATAGGTTGGGACCGGTACCAAGCCATGGCCTGCGTGTCGCTGCCGGCCCAATCGCGGATACGGGCAATGATTTCAAGCATTTCGGTCATCCTTCCTTGTGCCTTGGCGGATTTTAACCGGTCGGCCTTGGTAACGGTGGTCAACGGCAGTCCGGTTGTTTCGGCAAATTGTGCCCGCGACATATGAAATGCCGACAGCATTTTGGCGATATCGATGAGACCTTTTTTGGTGAAAAAGCCGTCCAGAAACGCGCCTCCAAATCCCGGAAAGCCCGGCCCCGCAGCAAACGTCATCGGCATTTCACGCACAGCCCCGGATTTGGAAGCAGCGGTTTTGGTATCAGGATATTGCATAACATTGTCCGTATTTTTGTCTATATATGGACCATATATTATGACATCAAACGTTTGTCAAGCATTGCTAGGTTATTCGCAACCCCGCTGCTTCATCCAAACCCGCCATGATATTCAAATTCTGCACGGCTGCTCCGCTTGCGCCCTTGCCCAAATTGTCGAGCATGGCGATTAACCGGGCGCTTTTCCCGTCTGCCGCCGGTGCAACAAACAGCTGCAAATCATCCCGCCCATCGGCCCCGTCCAACATTAACAGCTCGCTGGGTATGGCGGCCCCTGCCACGGTAACAAGCGGCGATGAAGCATAATGCGACGCCAGCGCGTCCCGCAACGTCCCCGCCGCAGCGGCACTCGGCATCGCAAATAATGGCAGCGGTATTTCAACGATCATACCGCGAAATGCGTTCACGACCGTTGGCGCAAATATCGGAGGATGCGACAGTCCGGCATATTTCTGCATCTCCGGCAGATGTTTATGCGCCAGATCATAGCCATAGCCGCGCGCGGCAATAGTGCCCGCCTCCTCAAAACGCGCGATCATCGCCTTACCGCCGCCCGAATAGCCGGACAAAGCATTGACCGTGTAGGGCCAGTCAGCCGGAAGCAGACCCGCAGACACCAACGGTGCCAGCAATGCCAGAAAACCTGTGGGATAACAGCCCGGATTACTCACCCGCTTGGCCTTTGCAATCGCCTCCCGCTGCCCGGGTTTCAGCTCAGGAAAGCCATAGGTCCAACCGTCCGCTACCCGGTTGACAGACGACGCATCGATAATCGCAGTATCACCGCTTGTGACCATGGCGGCGGCGTCATTCACTGCTTCATCCGGCAAACAGAGGATCACAAAATCCGCGTCATTCATCGCCTCACGCCGGGCCGATATATCCTTTCGCCGCCGCTCATCAAGGCAGATTAGCGCAAATTCGCTGCGCCCCGATAGCCGCTGTGCGATTTCAAGGCCGGTGGTACCAGCCGCGCCATCAATAAAAATACTCTTTGTCATAGGCTTAAAACTCGTTTTCACTGCTACCCTGGATCAAGGTGTAAGGAACCATCTGGGCCGCTCACAAACAGCCTCTATGCAACTGCCTTAAAGCAATCGTCGCCGCGCAGTGATCGCGAGGCCGCCATCCTCTGGTTGATTGCGGGCCACAACATCGCTTAGCGGTTCCGCTACCAGCTGCATATGATGCGCGGTTGCGTGGATGATGGTATCTGCATCCTGCATGATCCCCACATGGCCTGGGAAATAGACCAAATCATTGCGGCGGAGCGGTTCTCCATCGGCAAGCTGGGTTCCAACAACATCCTGCTGCAAATCGGTATCGCGCGGTAAATATATGCCCTTAATTCCATAGACCAGCTGCACCAGCCCGCTGCAATCAATTGCATGGCCGCTGCGTCCGCCCCATAAATAGGGGGTGCCGATCAATTTTTCGGCAAGCGCCGCCGGATCGTCCTCAACCTGACCAACTGCTGCGACATGGTCCCGAAAAATATAACCGTCATCGCAGCTTAAAAATTCACCGCTTTCATCCGCTTCGCCGCAAACCAGCTTTGCCCCCATGTGCAGCCGCGCCAGTGTGTTCGCCTTGGCGTCGGGTGCAGCAAGCAAGGTAGCGCTGCGGCTGGTGACCACATGGGTTGCAACCGGCCGCTCCCCCAATGCGTCCAAATCGACATAGCCGAGATAATCGTCATGCACGGTGTAGCCCCAGGCCCATTTACCCGAAACATCAAGGACGGCAAAATCTTCACCGTAAATCAGCTCGCTAATGCCCGTGGAGTCGCCATCTGCTCGCTCATGCATCATCGCAGATGGTAAAATACAGCTACGTATCATCGGCACGGCATAATGCGGCGCGAATAATAACCCGGCGAGCTTTATATCCGCTAGATCACCGCGTATCGGCGTTGTACGTTTGTCACCGACAAAACTATGCCCCTCCAATGTGAAGGTTGGCCGGGCTTTTATGGCTGGCTGTTTATCGGCCAAATTACTACCTTTCGCGTATATCCCCTGCCTATCGCGCTGGATAGGTTTTGGCCAGATAGCCGAATACCGCACGCAGGCCAAGCGCTTCCCCACCCTTTGGCCGGCCCGGCTTTGCTGCAGGCCGCCAAGCATATGTATCAAAATGCACCCAGCGGGTATTCTCCGGCACAAATTTCTTCAAAAATAGGGCTGCGGTCACAGACCCTGCGAAGCTGCCGCCACTATTTGCGGTGTCAGCAACATCGCTGGCCAGCATATCGGCATAGTCATCCCACAGCGGTAGCCGCCAATTGGGGTCGCTGACTAAGTTCCCAGCGTCATGTATCGCCTCGGCCAGCGCATCATCATTGGTGAACATGGCGGGCAAATCTGGTCCCAGCGCAACCCGCGCCGCGCCGGTCAACGTCGCAAAATCGATCATCAATTCGGGCGTATCTTCACCTGCCTTGGTAAAGGCATCGGACAGCACCAGGCGGCCTTCGGCATCGGTATTGTCAATTTCAACGGTAATCCCGCTCCGGCTTTTGACAATATCTCCGGGACGCAGCGCGTTGCCGGAAACGCAATTTTCGGCCGCAGCGATCAACAGATGCAACCGCACCGGCAAATGCGCCGCCATGATCAGGTCGGCCAGCGCCAGCGCATGCGCCGCGCCCCCCATATCCTTTTTCATAATACGCATACCGGCGCCGCTTTTCATGTTCAGTCCGCCGCTATCAAAGGTAATGCCTTTGCCAATCACCGCTATACGCGGGTGGCGTTCATCACCCCAATGGGCCTCAATCAAGCGCGGGCCAAATCCCCGTGCCGCCGCCCGGCCCACAGCATGGATCATCGGATAGCCGCTTTCCAACGCATCGCCGCTTGTAACCTGCACCTTGGCCTTGTGCTTTTTTGCGATTTTCAGCGTTTCGGCTTCCAACTGTTCCGGCCCCAAATCACCCGCTGGCCGGTTGACTAAATCACGGACGAATGCGGTTGCCTGTGCCTGCGCAACCACGGTGTCAATGCGTCCTGGTTCCTGAACCAATAATATCCGGGCACCCTCCCGCTGGCTCGCGTCACGATATTCGTCAAAGCTATATTGCCCCAATATCCAGCCAAGCATTGCATCACCGGCCTCTGCGCCTTGCAACCGGTAACAGCCCGCAGGCAAACTTTCGGCCGCCTTGGCCAACGCCCATACGTCCAGCTTGCTGATATCTGCTGCACCAATCAATATTGACCAGTCACCGGCATTTTCGCCTGAAAGGATCGCCAGCTCACCTGCGCCGCCCGTGAATTTATGAGCTGCGACCATCCCCCGTATCCGGTCGCTTTGGGCCGTTAGCCATTCGCCAAAATTGCTGGTTTGAACAACTAGTATGCTTTTCGCATCTTGGCCCGTATCCGGCGCGATAAGTTTATGATAATCTGTCATTCATATCCATTAACCGCTATTTGCCGCTTGGGGGAGATTGTTTTGATGCATAGCCGCATTTTTTTAACGACAGGGATATTGGGATTGCTTGCCCTGTTGCCCAGCTGCTCCCCCGGTGCAGAGAATAAAAAAACCTATAAAATCAATCAAGACAATCCAGTCGGTACTATACCCAAGGCCTCCGCGCGGGCAGCGGCGGGCGGGGCAACAGCCCAAGCGTCCGGCGCATCTGGCCGCAGCATTGCTGAAGAAAATGACCGCTATTCATTTAGCTTCAGCTACCCGGCAGAGGCCGGCCGGATCGCCGCATTGAAAAGCTGGTTCGATGCGCAGCTTGAAAAAGACAAGGCCGCATTGTTATCCGATGTCGCGGAGGCCGAAAAAGATGCCAAGGAAAATGGTTATGAATATCGTGGTTTTTCCTATGGTGCCGAATGGCAACGCGTTGCCGATACTCCGCGTTACTTAAGCCTATCCGCCACAATTTCCTCTTATAGCGGCGGGGCGCATGGCAATTATGGTTTCGACAGTCTGCTATGGGATAAAAAGGCAGGAAAACGGATGAAACCGCTGGACCTATTCACGTCGGACACTGCCTTCACTGCATCCATCGTCAAAGCCTTTTGTACCCAGCTCGACCGGCAACGAGCCAAAAAGCGCGAGGGGTTAGATGATAAATCAAGCATTCCGGAATTTGACGCCTGTATCAACCCCGCTGAAAATACCGTGATCTTGGGATCAACCGATAAGGTGCATTTTGACAAAATCGGAATATTGATAGGGCCTTATAGCGCTGGACCGTACGCCGAGGGCGCGTATGAAGTCACTCTGCCAGTGACACAGGCCGCCTTGCAGGCGGTCAAGCCAGAATATCGGAATGCATTTAGGGTCAAGACCTAGGCCGTATACTCATAAGTATTTGAGCGTCGCCACCGCTGCCGCAATAACCGTTATTCCGCCGCCTCCATCACGTCGGTGGTATCGGCGCTATCCCCCATCTTGGCGCTCGCGTTGCTGAAAATCATCACGCCGTCATCTACCGGATCCTTCGTCAGTATCTTTTTTTCCGCCGCGTAATTTTGCAGAACGCGCCACGGATGACGGTCACCATTTTTGGGGAGCTTGTCAAAACTGCGTGCAAAATAGCTGGAGGAAAAATCTTCGACAAAAGGAAGGCGCGGCATGCCGGGTTCGTCCAAATGCGGATTGGCTATTTTCGCGCCTTTGGCATCCATGACATTCAGCAACCGGCAGACATAGTCGGCGACTATATCGGTTTTCAATGTCCAGCTGGCATTCACATAACCAAAAACGCTGGCCATGTTGGGGATGTCGTTGAACATCACGCCCTTATAATTGACATGGTCGGCTAAATTGATGGGTTTGCCATCTACGCTCAGGTCGGTTTGGCCCAACAGCACCAAGTTAAGCCCGGTTGCCGTGACAATCACATCAGCTTCTAACTCTTTTCCAGATTTCAGCTTGATCCCGGTTTCGGTCCAATGATCGATATGATCAGTCACCACCTGCACCTTGCCTTTGTTGATTGCATCAAACATATCTGCATCGGGGACAAGGCACAGCCGCTGCTCCCACGGGCCATAGCGCGGCACAAAGTCGGTTTCGAAATTTTCGTATCCGGGCATGGCTTCGCGCGCTTCATCGAGCAATGTTTTCGCCATTTTATCCGGTGCAGACCGCGCGCGCCAGTAAACCAGCCTTTGCCAATTGATATTGCGCCAACGCGTGACCGCATAAGCAATTTTTTCGGGCAATATCTTGCGCATAAACCGGCTAAATGGATCGATAGCGGGGCGAGATACCATATAGGTCGGCGATCGTTGCAGCATCGTTACCTTTGCCGCCGTTTGCGCCATCACTGGCACAATGGTTACGGCGGTCGCGCCCGACCCAATAACAATAACCTTCTTTCCCGCATGGTCGAAATCATCCGGCCAGTGCTGCGGATGGATCACCTGCCCTTTGAAATTTTCCTCGCCCGGGAAATCGGGCTTATAGCCTTCGTCATAATTATAATAGCCCGCACACATGAACAGGAAATTGGCCCGAAACTGGACCTCTGCACCATCCTCTTCGCGCCGCGCCGTCACCGTCCAAGTCGCATCCGCGCTCGACCAGTCGGCCTTAATCACCCGGTGGCGAAAATGGATATGCTGTTTGATGTTAAATTCTTCGGCGGTTTCCCGCACATAGTCCCAAATCGCCGGACCGTCGGCGATCGTTTTTTCATGCAGCCATGGTTTAAACCTATATCCCAGCGTGTGCATATCGCTGTCAGAGCGAATGCCGGGATACCGAAACAGATCCCACGTCCCGCCCATATCAGCACGCTGCTCCACAATGGCATAGCTTTTGCCCGGACATTGCATGGTCAGATGCGCCGCTGCGCCAATGCCGGACAGACCCGCACCGACGATCAGAACATCGACGTCTGCTATCCTTTCTGATGCTACGCTAACTGCGTCTGGCGTGCTCACCATGCTCACTCTCCCGATGCATCTCTCTCATACGTTTAATCGAGCGATTAGCTTATCCATATGGTTGCAGATTGCAACGGATAAAAGCCCGAGGTCCCTTACAATTGCAAACATGGTGCCCATCGCCTTGATCAAACTGCGGCAGCCAATAGCTTTGCAAATCTATTCCTGTCCGGAACTATATCGGACAGTGTATAACCGTCGAGCCGTCGCAAAAAATCCCTTAGCGCCGCCGACAGCGCGCCTTGTAAACCGCATCCTCCGGCAATGATGCAGCTGTTATTTTCAGCATCAAAACATTCCACAAAACCGGATATATTCTCCACTGATCGCACTACGGCACCGACATTGATCTCATCCGGCACCATCGCAAGCATAATGCCGCCACCGCGTCCGCGCTTTGGCTCAATATAGCCAAGTTCAGCCAATCGCGCCGCAACCTTCATCAAATGATTGCGCGAAATCCCGTAAGCCGCCGCGATCTGGTCTATCGACGCCATCTCGCCATGCTGCGCCAAAAACATCAGCATTCTTAGCGAATAATCTGTGTGTAAGCTTAATCTCATAAAAGTGGTATATTATATGTTGCTTTAATCGGCAAGCATTCATAAGATGTATTTCAAATACCACTTATTGAGTCGTCACGATGGAACCACATCCAAAAACAATTGCTGCTCGGGAAGATAAAACCATAAAGGCCGAAGCCATCGGTATTGACCCCAGTTTCATCTCCAACATGGTCGAACGTTTTTATGCCCGTGTGCGTGAAGACACGCTTTTGGGCCCAATATTTCAAACTCGTATCGACGATTGGCCTACGCATCTGCACAAAATGAAGGCCTTCTGGAGTTCCATCCTTTATAAAAGCGGCGGTTTTTCGGGGAACCCGATGATGAAGCATGTCGCCATTCCCGGCATCGAAGAGGCTGAGTTTGAACATTGGCTCAAATTGTTCCGCGCCACATTAGAGGAAATTGAAATCAATGACGCGGCAACCAAAACCATTCACGCCCGCGCCGACATGATCGCCGACAGCTTGCTGACCGGCATCCGCATCCACCGCGACGGCAAATTACCAAACAAACAAAGGAAGGGATAATATCATGCTTCATCAAATGAACATTGCGTCTGTCACAGAATATGCCGACTTTGCACCAGCCGAGACAATCGAACTTCCAGTTACAAAACCGCAGCCAGAGCATAGCGGCTTGGAAATACCGTCTGCGATCTGGAAAGCCATGTTCGCTTCTTATGCGGTTTTCTTTGCTGGCCTGGGATTTGCAACAGGCCATAGCGCTGGAGCGATTTTCATGCTGACAATAAGCATCGGATACGTCGTGATGTATTTTGGTACCGCAAGCTTACTATTCAACATGAACGCACCCGAACGGCCCGGCCTGTTTCAAAAAGGCATTGGTCCTTTGCAAACCAATACTGGCTCTATGTCTTACGGCGCGGTTGCTGCCCAAATACTAACAATTCCGTTTTGCCTCGCCTTATTTGGTGTCGCGATGGTTGCGTTCCGTGCACTACTATTTTGAAGGAACACATAATGCCAGACGCGGAAATCCCAGCAGGTGCGATTTGTTACCGCGAGCTTGGCCCGTGGAAGGCCGATCAAGTACCGACCGGCCTGCAGAAACGGCATAATGTCAAAGAAGGCTGCTGGGTGAAACTGCAAGTTCTGGATGGGCAAATATTGTTCATCTGGGATGACAGCGATAATGAAACTAGGGACACCGAAACTTTGCTCAGCGCAGGCGAGCATATCATCATCCCGCCGATCAGACCGCACCATCTGGAGCTGAACTGGGACACGGAAATCAAACTGGATTTCTACCGCGTGGAATAGCGCAAGGCCGCGCCTTTAAAACGCCGGCTCTGTTATCTTTCCACCACGCCAAACAAATCATGCTCGTCTGCATCCTCTATGGCAACATTGACAATATCACCCGGCCGCAAGTCAGCAGCCACATCACGCAGGAATACATTTCCGTCAATTTCCGGAGCATCGGCCTGTGACCGGCCAGTGGCGCCGATGCTGCCATCTTCATCCGCTTCGCCTACTTCATCAATAATCACAGGCAAGATGCGGCCAATTTTCGCCTGTAATTTCGCGGCGCTGATCGCGGCGGTTTTTGCCATGATCCGTTGATAGCGCTCCTCCTTGACCTCTTCTGGAACTGCACCGTCAAGCGCATTGGCCTGCGCGCCTTCAACGGGCTCAAATCGGAACGCCCCCACCCGGTCCAACTGCGCCTCTTCCAGCCAACCGAGCAGATATTCAAAATCTGCCTCACTTTCACCGGGAAACCCAACAACGAAGCTCGAACGTACAGCGATTTCAGGACAAATGCTGCGCCAATTTTGCAACCGCTCCAAAACCTTGGCCTCATTTGCCGGGCGCTTCATGCGTTTCAGCACCGATGGCGCTGCATGCTGGAACGGAATGTCGAGATAAGGCGTCAAAAGCCCCTCAGCCATCAGCGGTATCACGGCGTCTACATGGGGATAGGGATAAACATAATGCAGCCTTGTCCACGGCGCATGGCCATCCGTGGTTTTAAGCTGTCCCAGCTCGCGCGCCAGATCGGTCATATGGGCGCGGACCTCCCGGTCCTTCCACATTTTCGCTTCATGCCGTGTATCGACGCCATAGGCCGATGTATCCTGCGAAATAACCAGCAGCTCCTTTGTCCCAGCAGCAAGCAGCTTTTCCGCCTCGCGCAGCACCGCGTCAATCCGGCGGCTGACCAGCTTGCCGCGCAAATCGGGAATGATACAAAAAGAACAGCTATGGTTGCATCCCTCGGAAATTTTCAAATAGCTATAATGGCGCGGGGTTAGCTTTAATCCGCCAATCGCGTCCAAATTGGGCACCAAATCCACAAATGCCCCGCGAGCAGGAGGAGCGGCTTTATGCACCGCGCCCACGACATCTTCATATTGATGCGCGCCAGTAACCGCCAACACCTGAGGAAAGCGGTTCATAATCAGCTCCGCCTCATTGCCCATGCACCCGGTGACGATCACCCGGCCATTTTCGGCAATCGCTTCGCCAATCGCCTCTAAGCTCTCTTCTTTCGCCGAATCCAAAAAGCCGCAAGTGTTGACGAGCACAACGTCTGCCCCTGCATAATCAGGCGACATATCATAGCCATCGGCGCGCAATTTGGTAAGGATCCGCTCGCTGTCGACCAGCGCTTTGGGACAGCCGAGAGAAACCATGCCCACTTTGGGCGCCTGTTGAATTTTAGTAGCCATAACGGGCTTGCGCATAGGCGCTTTCATGCCGCTTGTCATCAATGGTATTTACGAGCAAGTATCGCACAGCCTTTTGCAACAGATTGCGGGGCAGGCGTGGGACCAACAAGAAAGGGACTTTATGGGAAATATCAATCTATTGGCGGTCTTTGCCGCTGCGGTATCTGCGTTTATGGTGGGCGGATTATGGTATGGGCCGATATTTGGTAAAGCATGGATGAAAGAACATGGCTTTACCGAAGAAAACTTGGCCAAGGGTAACGCTGTTAAAATTTACGGGCTTACCTTTGCTTTCAGCCTGCTTTCCGCTGTCATGCTGGGCCATCTGCTTGCCCGAACGGGAGTTAGCGAAGCGCATATCATCATGATGATGTCGGTCGGTATCGCATTGGGCTTCATTATGCCTGCGATCGGAAGCAATTATCTGTTTTCACATAAATCGGGCCGGCTATTTTTCATCGACGCTGGATATTGGATCACCTTTTACGCCGTGATGGGCGGGGTATTCATATTGCTAGGCGCATAGGTGCGGGGCTCAGACACTTACACGAATATGATGTTGTTTTCCGCCATCCGAACTTGAACCGGTAAGTGGCAGGCAATATCACCGTCCACTTGCACCGGAACCCGCTCCGGCCCTTCAATATCCACGGTCCGGGACGGGAGCCGCAGCCATTTTTTGCTACCCAATGCCGGGTGGATAATTGTCGCGAGTATTAGCCGCAGATAGTCGCGTCGCCGCGCCACTGGCAATAACAGCAGATTAAAATGATCATTCATCATGTCGGCAGCCGGATCGATCATCCAAGGACCAGCGAAATAGCGCCCCTTGAGAACAAAGACAGCTTCGCAGCGATATTCGGCCTCATCGGTCCGCACCTGAATCGCCACACGAGGCCAGCGCCAGAGCAGTTTAGCAAAGGCCGCAGCATAAGCGAAACGTCCAATTCGTTTCTTCAAATCTTCGGAAACCAAATGAACTGCCCAGCTTTCTGGGCCAGCGGACAAGCAAACCAGCATCGACGCATTCCCGGCAACACCATGATGGTGCACGCGCAATTCGCCGGCATGCGGGCCCGTTGTCCGCGCAACAAAGGCAGGAATATCAGCCGGATAACCAGCCTCCCGGGCAACAAGGTTGATGGTGCCGCCGGGAAACATGCTGATCGGCGGTATGGTTTCTGCGCCGTTTAGCCGGGCGATCACATCGCGCAGCGTGCCGTCACCGCCCGATACGCAGAGCTGCGCTGCACCGCTAACCTGTGCTAAAAAATCCGGCGCATAGCTGTCGATTAACAAGCTATCATAACCTGCGGCATCGTAGGCTGATGCCAGCTGTTCCAAACGGTCCAGACGAAAGCTGCCCGATTTGGGATTATACGCTATTGCAATGAATGGCCGGTTCAAAGCGTATCCACGTTAGGAATAATCTCAACGATCGTATCACCTGCTTGCAGGCTGCCCGCTTCCGGCTCCCAAAATCCATAGGCCTTCTCGCCCCTGTATACGCGCAGCCCAACTGCATTTTCGCGCCCGCGCAAAGGCTTGCCAATTTCGTCTTTGCTGACCACTCGTTCGCGCAACATAACGCGCCCCTTCACGGTGGCCAGGTCGCTCATATATTCGGAAATATGTTCGCCATGGCAGGTACCAGCGAGGAGGAAGCCTGCAAAATTGACCGGATTGATAACATTATTGGCCCCGGCCTGACGGGCGAGTAACTCATTATCCGATGCGCGGACAACCACGCTGATCGGCACATTGGGGGCCAGATGCCGGACCGTGAGAACAATCAGGATCGACGTGTCATCGCGCCCTGCCGAAACGATCACGCTTTTTGCCTGCCTTACCCTAACGCTGACCAATGTTTGGTCACGGGTGGCATCGGCATTCAACACATTGCAGCCCAATTTTTCGGCATTTTCCAAATTGTCGTCGCCGCTATCGATGACCACTATTTGCCGCGGATTTTGTCCCCGTCCAATAAGCTCTTTGACAGCTTCGGATCCGGAAACGCCAAAGCCGATCACCACGATATGGCCTGTTAAATTGCGTTGCAATATTTTCATACGCCACCTGTTCCATGATTTTTGCAGCACGAAATTATACGCCGTGCCAAGGAAGATTAACACCACAAACACGCGGATCGGCGTAACTACCAAGGCATCAAACATCCGGGCGGTTTCGGTAACCGGAACAATATCGCCATAGCCAGTGGTTGTGATGGAAATCATTGTAAAATAGACGATATCTAGAAAACTGATATGTCCGTCGTAATTGTCTTTCAGCCCCTCTCGGTCGAACCAGTGGACGGCGATCGCCATTCCCACAAGGCCAAGGACAAAGCCAACCCGCACCATGACATCGGCCCACAAAGGCAAACCCGATTTACGGGTTAGCGTTCGGTAATTACCCAAAGGCGCCTTGCCGCTCATCGTGCAGGCAACATTGTTACAGGGTCAACCGGCTTGCGGTCCCGGCGGATTTCAAAATGCAGCTGGGGCCGGTCAACATAGCCGGTTTCCCCAACGCTGCCCAATTTCTGTCCAGCCTTTACCTTGTCCCCGCGCGCGACGGTCAGCTCGCCCAAATGGCCATAGGCGGTCACCCATCCGCCGCCATGATCGACCAGCACTAGGCCGCCGAAAACGCCAATTTCATTGCCGCTATAGACAACCACACCATCGCCCGATGCGCCCACAGCGGTGCCCAATTCAGCGGCAATATTGATACCGTCATTGACCTTTCCCCCGCCTTTGCTGCCAAAGCTGGAAATGGTTGCCCCCGACAGCGGCCAAGCAAATCGCCCGCCAAAGGCCGCAGGCCGGTCAACCGCTGCGGCAAAGTTGGTTCGTACAATCGGATTGGACGGTAGGCCCGCGTTGGTCTGCGCGAATGCAGGCTCGCTGCCGGTAACAACATCGTCAATATTTAAGCTGAACCGTGCGGCGCGTTGCTCCGGGGACAAATCGCCATTATTGACGGCATAGCTGCCCTCACCGCCGCCGCTGGCGCCAGCGGGCAATTTCAACCTTTGCCCAACACCCAGAATATAGGGCGCTTCCAATCCATTGACCGCTACAATATCGCTCCACGCGACGCCATAGGCCCGCGCAATGGCGATGCCGGTTTCGCCCGCATTCACGCTGTGATACAGGCCAGTTGGGATGGTGAGCCGCTGACCTACCCGCAAAATATAGGGCGGGGAAAGGCCATTTTCGGCCGCAATATCTGCCAAAGATGCCCCGGTTTCCGAAACAATTTTGGACAAAGTATCGCCGGGTTGCACCATATAGCTACCGCCATCGACCTGCCGCGAATTGCGTTCAACAATGGCCGGGCTCCAGCTCGGCGTCGTGTTTATCACTTCATTTTCGGGAACCAGCTGCGGCGCGCTTTCGGTCGGGCGGATGTCGGCCGCACCAGAGCTTGCCGTGCCGTTTATGCGATAATCACCCGAACCTTGCGGTATGCAGGCCGAAACCGCCATGGCAGCCGCGCTTAGCGATATTGTTGCGACCAATGTCCGATTATGATGCCCACTCATGCAGATGTCTTTACGAGCAGAATCGGTTAATGCCAATAAAATAGCGGCTGCGCCCGCTCATCAACGATGCTAATCTCCGCCATAAGCCTGCCCCAAATGGGCCAATGACGGTTGGTGGGTCAGGTCCAGCTGAAGCGGCGTTACGGAGATAAAGCCGTCGCCAATCGATTCCAAGTCGGTTTGATGTTCCGGCGTATGTTCGATGCCATGCAGGCCGAACCAATAATAATCATAGCCGCGCGGATCGGTGCCTTTTACAATGGCTGCACGGGCATAGTCGTGAAATCCCTGCCGCACTACGCGGATACCTTTTACCTGATCGGCGGCCATGGCGGGGAAGTTGATGTTGATCAGCGTGCGGGGCGCAAAATCCATGCCGATAATCGGTTCTAGGACTTTTTTTCCCCATTGCTCGGCTGCGTCAAAGGACACATTATCGCCGGAGGCTGCCTTGATAAAAACCTGGCTCAGCGCGACCGACCTGACACCGGCCAGCGTGCCTTCCATCGCGGCGCTGACTGTCCCGGAATAAGTGACATCATCGCCCAAATTTGCGCCGCGATTGACGCCGGACAAGATGATATCGGGCGGCGTGTCCTTCATGATCACTCCCACCGCCAGCATCACCGCATCGGTGGGCGTGCCGGTTACAGAATACCTTTTTGGCCCATGTTCGCGTATCCGGACCGGATGTGTGAGCGTGAGCGAATGACCCGCGCCGCTATTCTCCTCCGCCGGAGCCGCAACCCAGATATCATCGCTAAACTGACGCGCAATTGCCTCCAGCACTTTGAGGCCGGGGGCATTTATGCCGTCGTCATTGGTCAGAAGTATACGCATCAGGCGGCAGGCTCCAATTTTTCGATACCGCCCATATAGGGGCGTAATATTTCGGGAATGATGACACTGCCATCGGCTTGCTGGTAATTTTCGATGACAGCGACCAATGTCCGGCCCACGGCCAGACCCGATCCGTTAAGCGTATGGACAAATTGGGTTTGCTTTTCCCCTTCAGGGCGAAAACGGGCATTCATCCGCCGCGCCTGAAAATCCCCGCAGTTTGAACAGCTGCTAATTTCGCGATATAGCCCCTGCCCTGGCAACCAGACCTCTAAATCATAAGTTTTGCGCGCGCCAAAACCCATGTCGCCAGTGCACAGCAATAATTTACGGTAAGGAAGCTTCAGAGCTTGCAGGATCGATTCCGCCGCGCCGGTCATCCGCTCATGCTCCGCCGCGCTGTCTTCGGGGCGGGTGATCGACACCAGCTCGACCTTTTCAAATTGATGCTGACGGATCAGGCCCTTGGTATCCTTCCCCGCCGCGCCGGCCTCACTGCGGAAGCAAGGGGTCAGCGCGGTCAAGCGGATCGGCAGCGCCGCGTCTTCCAATATTTCGCCTGATACGCTGTTGGTCAGCGAGACTTCGGCGGTGGGGATCAACCAGCGGCCATCGGTGGTCTGAAACAAATCCTCGGCAAATTTAGGTAGTTGCCCTGTGCCAAAGACCGCCTCATCGCGCACCAGGTAGGGCGTCGCGCATTCGCTGTAGCCGTGCACCGCCGTCTGCTGATCGAGCATAAATTGCCCCAGCGCTCGGTTCAGCCGCGCCATGCCACCGCGCATGAAAGTAAAGCGGGAGCCGGAAATCTTCACGCCGGTTTCAAAATCAAGGCCGAGCGCCGGGCCGATGTCGGCATGGTCTTTCGCTTCAAAATCAAATATGCGCGGCTCGCCCCAGCGGCCAATTTCCACATTGTCATTTTCATCCGCGCCTTCCGGCACATCATCGAAAGGCAGATTAGGCAAGCCAGCAAGCAGCGCGTTTAGCTTTGCCGTAATATCCCGCTCCTGCTCCTCCATTTCAGGCATTTTGGTCTTGAGCGCAGCGACCTCCGCTTTCAACGCCTCCGCCTTATCACTCTCGCCCTTGCCCATGGCAGCGCCGATCGCTTTGGATGCGTCGTTGCGGCGGGCCTGCGCTTCTTGCAATTGCGTTTGAACGGCGCGCTTTGTGGCGTCCAATTCGATGATCGTTGCGGCAACCGGTTCAGCCCCGCGCCGCGCCAGCGCAGCATCGAAGCTTTCGGGATTTTCACGAATATATTTTAAGTCATGCATAATGCAGCGGGCTATGCCGCCCTGCCAAGGCTTAGGCAATAGGAAAGAGGGCTGAATCGAAAAGGGCGGCCATTGCTGACCGCCCTTTTGCTTGAACGTTGAACTTGTTTGGTGCCGTAATTAAGCGACCTGATTTTCATTCGCCTTTTTCTTTGACCGGCGGCGGGCAAACATTGCGGCTGCCGCTGCGCCAAAGAGTAGGACCATTGGGGGTGCAGGAACATCGGTGCCGCCGGTTGAACCGCCGGTTGAGCCACCACTTGACGTGCTACCCCCACTTGAGGACGACGAACTGGTCGATGTTGAACCTGACGAACTGCTGGTCGATCCACCGAAGCTGGAACTGCCGGTTGATCCGCCGAAGCTGGAGCTGCCGCTGGAACCACCGCTGGACGAAGACGAGCTGCTACTTGATGAACTGCTGCTCGACGAGGATGAAGAACTGCCGCCGGACGAACCGCCTGATGACCCACCGGAGGAGCCATTTGAACCGCCGGACGAGGTGTTGCCGCTCGACGTGTTGCCGCTCGACGTATTGCCGCTGCTCGATGGATGCGGGTCGCCGCTGCTAGTCATGCCCGAGCTTGTCATGCCGGAGCTGGTCATACCGGAACTTGTCATGCCGCCGGTGCTCGTAACACCGCCAGAGCTAGATGATGACGAACTGGATGAGGAGCTGCTCGATGACGAACTGCTCGACGAAGACGAAGATGATCCGCCGGTGACATTGCCGCTCGAACTGCTGACGCCGCCCGTTGACGAGCTAACATTTCCGGACGAGCTGCTTACGCCGCCGGTCGATGAAGACACATTAACATTGCCTGATGAACTGCTGATATTGCCCGACGAAGTACTGGTAGAGCCGCCGGTTGAAGAAAAACCACCCGTTGAAGAGCTGGTCGAACCACCAGTCGATGAGAAACCACCTGTCGAAGAACTGGTCGAACCGCCGTTATTGCTATTGTCGATATCAATAACGACGCCCCCATTGGAACCACCATCGCCGCCGCCACTCGAGGTTGACGAGATCACGACGGTACCGCCGCCGCCACCGCCGCCGGAGAAGCCGCCAAAGAAGCCGCCGCCGAAGCCGCCGCCGCTGAACCCGCCAGAGCCGCCGACAAGAACAGGTGCGCTGCCGCCAAAGCCGCCTTCATAAGGTATCGGTGCAGGAGGCGGCACATAAGGTAATGGCACGGGCGGCAAAGGAGCCGCTTGCTGCGTTGCGATTTTCACCACGCTCGGTGTGCAGCTGGTCGTTGTTTTTGTTGTCCGTACAACGCGGCGCACTCTTTTGGTCGACCGTGTGGGCGCTTTGGCAGCGACTTTGCGCGCCTTCACCTTTTTCTTGGCGTAGCTGACCTTACGAACCTGTTGATATTCTGGTCCCGGTGCCCCTGCGGTCACGGAAACCGCGCCCCCACCAATGAGTGCTCCCCCGCAAGTGCAGGCACATAATTTTGCTAAAGCCATGCGTACTGACATAATAATAACCTTCTTCAGCTTGGAAAGCTTTGGGTCTTTTCACCAATATGAACAAAACCAACCGCTTTCGGATGGGCCTAGAAAGACAGAAGAAAAGCAGGCCGACAATCGCGTTAACCCTGTTTGAGCCTGTCCATTGTTGTTTTTTGTGAAAAATCTGTGGCCTGCTGCCCAATCGTCCCGATGTGGAACTGTTTTTTGGTAAAGCGTTGATCGGTGACTCATACGAAACTGGCTTTTCGCCGCTTGCACCTGCGCTTTACCAATTGGGTCTTGTGCCATTATCGCCCCGAGTCTATACGCCGCCGCTAAGCGGTAGGCTTTTGAATCGGCATGAGCATTAGCCGTAAAAAAATGGCGGAGAGTATATAATGGGCGCAGGCGCCACATCAGACAATAAAGCCAATAAACATAATGGCTTGGACATTGACCTTGATCCCGATTATGTCCCCAGCGACAGCGAAGAATTTATGAATGAAAGGCAATTGGCCTTCTTCAAAAATCAGCTGAATAAATGGCGTAATGAGCTTTTAGAAGAATCGCGCGGTACGTTGAATCAGCTTCAGGATGCACCGATCCGCGAACCTGACCTTAATGATCGCGCATCGAGCGAAACCGATTGGGGCATAGAATTACGGACCCGGGACCGTCAGCGTAAATTGGTGGCAAAGATTGACGCTGCGCTGCGCCGGATCGAAGAAGGCGAATATGGTTATTGTCAGGTGACAGGCGAACCAATATCGCTGGCACGGCTTCAGGCTAGGCCGATTGCAACCATGACGTTGGAAGCGCAGGAGCGCCATGAACGGCAAGAGCGCGTTTCGCGCGACGATTAACCTTCGGCGTTACCCATGGATTGGCCCGATGATAGGGCCGAATGGCTGATCAAGCGATAATTTTTCGCCTTTACAATATTCTACAATTCATACCGGCGTTAACCTTTTTGCTACGATTATCTGTCACATCATGGCGGATAACATAACTGAAAAGCATTTCGGAACCGCGCAAAATGAACGAAGCCTTTGAAAAACATTCCGTTAGCAGCCCTGCCGATATTAAACGCGGTCAGGACCGGGACAGCTTGTTTTTAAAAGCAATATTACGCTTTCCCTCTTCAGAGGCCGAAGGCGAAGTGCGTATCCGCAATTTGTCTGCTGGCGGTTTGATGGCGGAAGCCCCCGTCCGCGTGACACGCGGCGAAAAAGCCGAAGTTAATTTGCGCAATATCGGTTGGATCAGCGGCAGTGTCGCGTGGGTGACCGAGGGACGCATCGGCATCGCCTTTGATCATCCCATCGATCCTAAAGCCGCCCGCAAGCCTACTGGGTCAAATCAGGCGGACAAACCGCTTTACCTGAAGAAGCTTGATGAGGCGTCGAAGATTAAAACCGACCCAAGCCGGTTGCGCCGCATATAAGGCGGGAATCGGTTTAACTTCGGGGCGCGCCCTTTAATTATCCAGCCAATATATATCCACCGGCACAGGAATTTTCGCCAAAACCTTACCTATTGGATATGCCGACTTTGCGCCTTCCTCAATCGCTTGATCCAGCACCGCTTTTTTCTCTGCGCCATTGCACACCACCAAAGTGGTCTTCGCGCTCGCTATTGCACTTGCGGTCAAAGTCACGCGGTTAACCGGCGCTTCGGGGGGCAGCGGATCCGGCGCAACGCCAACGGCGCGAATATCGTCGCCTGCTGTCATTGCTTCATCCAGATCAGGACCAGGGAATATCGACGCTGTATGCCCATCTTTACCCATGCCCAGCCAGATAAGATCAGGTGGCCATTGTAAATCCTGCAGCCGCGCATTGGCCGCGCTGCCCGCTAGCTTGTAATCTTCCGCCTCGCTATTCAACGGCAACACGCGCGCGCCCAGCGGCAAAAATGCCTTGGCGATCATCGCTACGTTGGACAAAGGATTATCAACCGGAACCAGCCGGTCATCGGTCGGAATGATCGTCACATTTTTCCAACGAATAGAAGATTCGGCAAGCTTGGCAAATATCGGAGCGGGCGTTGAACCGCCGGGAAAGGCGACCAATGCCTGACCACGGGCATCTAATGCGCTTTCGATGATGAATTTAATGTCACCCGCAAGCTGATCAACTAATTCATCCTGCGCATCAAAATCCCACCATTCAATTTCTTCTGCCATAAATGCCACACTCCCAAATCATTATTAAAGGCCCACAACTTCGGCCTGCGCCGCTTTTGCGCGGCCGGTAGGATCAATGCGCCAGAGCGGCCGCCGCTTTTGCTGCTGCGGTGATCGCCGCCGAATCCGGCTCGCCCTTTCCTACCAACCAGCTGCCACCAACGCAAAGAACCTGTTCAAGCGCAAGCCAATCGGATGCGGTTTCCTGCTTAATCCCGCCCGTGGGGCAGAATTTGCACTGGCCAAATGGTCCGATCAGAGATTTGAGCGCGGGCAATCCGCCATTTGCCTCTGCCGGGAAAAATTTGAAATGCGTCAGACCAAGGTCCAGCCCCCGCATAATATCACCCGCGTTGGCGATACCGGGCAACAACGGAATATTGCGCGCGATCGCTGCTTTGCCCAGCGTATCGGTGAGTCCGGGCGAAACAATGAACTCGGCGCCCGCTGCAATAGCGCTTTCCAGCCCGGCGACGTTAATCACGGTGCCAGCACCGACAATCGCGCCAGGCACTTTCTTCATCTCAGCAATTGCATCCAATGCGGCTGGCGTGCGCAATGTTACCTCAAGCACCCGCAAACCGCCCGCGACCAGCGCTTCTGCAATCGGCCGGGCATGGGCCACATCCTCAATCACCAACACCGGAATAACCGGTGACGTGCGCATCACCTTTTCTACTGCTTCCATTTCATACTCCTGAAAATAAATTACAAACCAGCCGCTGCGAGCATAGCAGACCCGCCTTTTTCGGCTTCGTCTGCGGTGGCGCGCATAATTGCGAATAATTCCCGGCCGGTGCCAATTCCGTCATGGGGGACAGCGGCCAGCGGACGGGCATCCCACTCCGCCGCATCGACCAGTGCGTTGAGCGTGCCTTTGTTGGCGCAGAGCCTAACGATGTCGCCGTCTTTCAACTTCGCAATTGCCCCGCCCCTTGCGCCTTCTGGGCTCAAGTGGATGGCGGCGGGAACCTTGCCCGATGCCCCGGACATACGTCCGTCGGTTAGCAACGCCACCTTAAATCCGCGGTCCTGAAGCACGCCAAGCGAAGGGGTCAGCTTGTGCAATTCGGGCATTCCGTTGGCCGCTGGCCCTTGGAACCGGATAACGATGATAACATCGCGCTCCAATTCGCCTGCCTTGAACGCCGCGACCGCGTCATTCTGATCGCTGAAAATCCGGACGGGTGCTTCGATTGTCCAGCGTTCCTTTTCCACGGCGCTGGTTTTGAAGGTGGCCCGGCCCAAATTGCCCGTAACCAGCCGCATACCGCCATCGGGTTGAAACGGGCTAGTCACAGGGCGCAGCATTGTGTCATCTGCGGACAACGCTGGCGCATCATGCCAAATGAGCGCTTCCCCGTCCATATCGGGCTGCTTTGCTCCATCACGCAGGCCTTTGCCATATACAGTCAAGATATCATCATGCGCCAAACCTGCGCCGACCAGCTCGCGAATGACAAAGGGCATTCCGCCTGCCGCCGCGAAATAGTTCACATCGCCCGAACCATTGGGATATACACGGGCAATAAGCGGCGTCACCGATGACAGCTCATCAATGTCATTCCAGTCGATTATGATCCCCGCAGCACGGGCGATAGCGGGAATATGCAGCACATGATTGGTCGACCCGCCCGTGGCGAGCAAGCCAATGACGGCGTTCACAATCGCTTTTTCATCGACGCAATGGCCGAGCGGGCGATAATCATCGCCGTCCCACCCAATTTCGGTGAGCCTATGCGTCGCCGCACGGGTTAGCTCCTGACGCAATTTGGTGCCGGGATTGATAAAACTGGACCCCGGCATATGCAGGCCCATCATCTCCATCATCATCTGGTTGCTGTTGGCCGTGCCGAAAAAGGTGCAAGTGCCAGCACCGTGATAGGATGCAGCTTCTGCTTCCAGCAATTCTTCCTTGCCGACTTTACCTTCGGCAAACAATTGGCGCACGCGCTGCTTTTCCTTATTGGCCAAACCCGATGGCATCGGCCCTGCAGGGATCAATATCGTCGGCAAATGACCAAATCGCAGTGCACCGATCAGCAGGCCGGGTACAATCTTGTCGCACAGACCCAGCAACATGGCGGATTCGAACATACCATGGCTTAGCCCAACGGCGGCAGCCATGGCGATATTGTCGCGGCTGAAAAGCGACAATTCCATGCTGTCCTGCCCCTGCGTCACGCCGTCGCACATGGCGGGAACACCGCCTGCAACCTGCGCCGTTGCACCGCGTTCGCGCGCGAATATCTTAATCTGTTCAGGATAACGGCCGTAGGGCTGATGCGCTGATAACATGTCATTATAGGCGGAAACTATGCCGATATTCATCGCCTTGCCGCCCCGAATGGCGGGCTTGTCGTCGCCGCTAGCGGCAAAGCCATGCGCCAAATTGCCGCAGGACAAGGCGTCCCTGTTTACGCCCTTGTCGCGAGCCTGTGAAATCAGGTCCAGATAGGCCTGACGCCCGGACTTTGATCGTTCGATAATGCGGTTGGTGACTTTTTCGACGACGGGATTCATAATCGCTTTCAACTATTGGGTGAGATGCTGTGTGGTAATAGAAGGGTAAGGCGCATAATCAACTGCTATGATGCGCAGCCATCATCTGCGCCACTCCCGGAAGATTGCTTGCTTCCCGGTTCGCTAGGAAACGCGGCACAGGCCGTACGACGCTGGAAAATCCAGCCTTGCTCTCAAATCGGCGGTTGAAAATGCTGGCCAGTTCCGCATTGGATAGAATTTGAGTTTGGTCTCCATGCAAATATAGCCCCGACCATCCAGCGAAAGCCAATGTCATATCGCCTGCAAAAGAACCTAAAATGCCGGCCCGGATGCGATCCTTTGCATGACCGTCCAGTGGCCGTGATAGCTGGGACCATAATGCATCGTCGCGGTCTATGAACAAAATACGTTCATAGGTGACGCGCGGATCTTTTTTGGCCAGTGCCTGCGATATTTCCAATTCCATATCATCTTGCGGCGAAAAACCGATGTGACCACATTCGCTTTCCGACGATAATAGAGGCTGCCCCTCTGCGCGAGTGAGGAGCGAAGCGCCAAGGCCGCGATGATAGTTTATCGTTGTCCATTTACCGGGCTTGGAAAAGTCCACCGCACTCATCCCGCCGATTTTCGGGAACATGCCTGCGCTGCTCCCCAGATTGAGCCAAGCTTTGGCGACGCTGTCGTTCATCACCATCGGACGGCTGCCCGTCAAATAAGCGATACCGGTGATAGAGATGATCCAGCGGCATCTTTGAATACGTAATGTATCGCCATTGACCGCGCCGGAAATGCTCATACCGCAGGGCCGGCCAGCCAGCCTGATACCAATGTCGCTGGCATAACGGCTGAAACAATCGGTAGCCGTTGGAAAATCGTTACTATTATAGGTTTTTTGGCTGTGAATAGCAGGCTGGGCGGCAGGTTTGGCCAATCCGAAAGTGACGATTTCTCCGTCAATATCGACCAACAACCAATCGCCCTCGTGCAAATCACTCATGCCAACTCACCCCTTCCCTCTCGGTTAGCGCGACCGATGCGCTGGGGCCCCAACCACCGGCAGCATACGGTTTTGCTTCAATATTGTTTTTCGCCCAATTGGCCCGAATGCCATCGACCCAAGTCCATTGAGCCTCCACTTCGTCGCGGCGGACAAATAAGGTTTGATCGCCCTCAATCAAATCCAGCAGCAACCGTTCGTAAGCAATCCGCCGCCGCTTTCCGGCAAATGCCGTCGTCAAAGATAGGTCGAGCGGTACTTCGCGCAGTTTTACATCACCCCGGTCCAGCCCGGGCTCTTTCGCCATAACCATCAACCGGACATATTCTTCGGGTTGCAGGCGGATAATCAAAACATTCGGCTCCAGCTTACCTCCGCGCCCACCGAAAATATTATGCGGTACGGATTTGAACTGAATCACAATCTCGCTGCGCCGCTGCGCGAGCCGTTTGCCCGTGCGCAGATAAAAAGGAACCCCCTGCCACCGCCAATTATCGACATATGCCTTTAACGCGACAAAAGTTTCCGTGTCCGATTGACCCTCCAAGTCGGCGGCATAGCTGCGCACCGCTTCGCCATTTACAGCACCGTCGCCATATTGACCGCGCACACTATCGCCCTCCGCTACGGGACGCAGGGACCGCAATACCTTCACCTTTTCATCGCGGATCGCCGTTGCATCAAAATTGGCAGGCGGTTCCATTGCAATGATCGACAGCAATTGCAGCATATGATTTTGCACCATATCACGCAACGCGCCGGTATCATCGTAAAAGCCAGCCCGCCCCTCAAGCCCAACAGTCTCACTGACTGTAATCTGCACATGGTCGATGGCATTGGCGTTCCACAGCGGTTCAAACAGCATATTTCCAAAACGGAGCGCCATTAGATTTTGAACCGTTTCCTTGCCAAGATAATGGTCGATGCGGAATGTCCGTTCTTCCGGAAACACCGCATTGACCGCATCATTAATCTGCGCCGAAGAAGCAAGATCATTGCCCAATGGCTTTTCAAGGCCAATCCGTACATTGTCTCCGGCGAGCCCGGCATGCTGCAAACCTTTGATCGTCGGTTCGAACAAAAAGGGTGCGGTCGACAGGAATATCGATAGCCCGCCTGAAATGTCGCCAATTTTCTTGGCCAGATCATCAAAACCGTCCAGCGTTGACGCATCGAGAGCTTGATATTGCAACCGGTCCAAAAAACTATCGATCATATTTTCCGCCTTGCGATCTTCAGGCAAAAATTCTTCCAATGCTGTGCGGGCAAATTCGCGATATTCATCGTCCGACAATCCGCTGCGCGCAGTGCCGAATATCCGCAAATCAGGGGCAATTAACGAATCTGAATGGAGCGCATATAAAGACGGCAGCAACATCCGCCGGGCCAAATCGCCGGTCGCTCCAAACAACAACATAGTGGAGCTACGGTCGCTCATCTGTTCGCTCATTACTGATAATCTCTCTATCTTTTTAAGTCATAGTGCCAATTTCGCGCCCTATATAACGATACGCTCCGATTTTCGAAGGCAAAATAGCTATTTCGGTGCAAAGTAAACATGTCACCCCATGACAACGATGCCATATTTGTATCAGATCATTTGCAAAAGTCACCCCTTAATGACCAGTCGCGATATGCCGTTGATCCTCCATGGCCATCGACAAAATAACCGGGTCCTCCTGCTGCGCGGCCAAGAATATTTTTTTGCTCGATAACCCCCGCCAACCTATTGCGATCAGCGCCTGCATCGTGGGCGCGCCCATTGTCGTACCGGGGCCAGTGATGATGATTTTTTCCGGCATATACTCCCGGACGGCAACTTGCACCGCACGAGTGAAATCATAAGTTTGGTTGATTTGCCGGCCTAAGGTATAGGCGTAAAGGGCCTCTACGGCGAATGCTGCCGGCGTCCATATCCGTCCTTCGCCATCAACCGCCGGTAATGTACCGATGCCAAAATCGTCCTGTGGATTGGTCGCCTGCGCCATCGGAATAATGGCGTTCAGCAATGGGCTGTGAAAAGCCGCATGATGACCCAGGCGCATTGGAAAACGGCCATCAGTGGGAAGCTGCTCGATAAGCCAGCGGAGCGCAGCCTCCTCTCCTGCAAAAACGATCATCGCGCCAAGCCGGATGGAAACACATAACAGCAGCCCTTTATCTTTCGCCGCCGCGAGCAGCTGGCTCGCCAAATCCTGCTTGGCGGGATCGATGCGCCAGTCTTCGTCTGCCATGGACCAGATCACCTGCCCGCCCGCGCCGTGATGATGCATCAAGGTGCCCATATTATTGACCAGCCTCGCCCCGGCTTTAAAGCTCAGCATACCGGCACACGCAAGCGAGAGGTACCAGCCCATGCTATTGCCCGTCACCGCAACAATGTCATAGGCATCGCGGTCAATCGCAGCAAAGTCAGCCATCGCACAGGCATAAATCAGCAGCGACGCATTATCCCCGGTCATATGGAGCGAAGGCGAGAATTTGTCTGCGCTGTCGAGGTCGGAAATGGTTACTTGATCCATTTGCCGCCGCAGCGCATCGCAACGGGCCACAATATCACCGCCTCCGCCATGATATTTGCGCAAATAGCCCAGGTCAGTCGCATTATAGCTTCCCCGGCCGGGGCAGATCACAAGAGCGGTTTTCTTCATGCCGTTTTTCCGGTGGCGGCCAGCGCGGCGCCGACTATCGATGCTTTGCTGGGCAATAACAGCTCAGCCGCAGGACCAAGCGGAATAAAACAGTCATCGGCGGTTATCCGGCTAACATCACTTCCCCGGCCTGCTTCGGCAAAGATGGTCATCAATTTTTCGCTCAGGCTTCCCGACCGGCGTGCCTCATCGACTAGCAATATCCGTCCGCAAGGCTCGGCTGCTTTCACTATCGCGTCGGCATTGAGCGGGTGGAGCCAGCGCAGGTCAACGATGCGGACATTCATGCCATATTGCCGCGCTAAAACCGCCTCGGCCTGACGCGAGAGATAATAGCCATTGCCATAAGTAATAATGCACAAATCCGTGCCATCACCATGAATAGCGGCTTCGCCAAAAGGGATTGGTTGCGCTTTTTCGGGCGGAATATAATCCGCCGTCCAGCCGCCATCGCCCGCTTCATGCAAATCGGCCATATGGTAAAGCGCGATTGGCTCAACAAATATAATCACGCGGCCATCTTCATGGGCCAACCGTGCACATTCGCGCAGCATTGCGGGCGCATCTGCTGCATTGGAGGGACAGGCCAAAATAATCCCGGGAATATCGGTTAGCACCGCAAGGCTGTTGTCATTATGGAAATGACCGCCAAAACCCTTTTGATACGGAAGCCCCGCGATACGGACAATCATCGGGTTGCGATATTGCTGGTTTGAGAAAAAGGCGAGCGTTGCCGCCTCACCTCTTATCTGATCCTCTGCATTATGCAGGTAGGCGAGAAATTGGATTTCCGCGATAGGAAGAAAGCCATTATGCGCCATGCCAATTGCCAGCCCCAAAATCGTTTGTTCATCCAGCAAAGTATCAAAAACCCGCGCCGCGCCGAATTTTGCCTGCAAACCCTGAGTGACGCCATAAACGCCGCCTTTGCGCGCCACATCCTCTCCAAACACTGCGCTATTCGGATAGCGCAGCATCAGGTCGGCGAGGGCAAAATTCATCGCCTTTGCGAGTGTCACTGGCTTAGCTAAATTGCGCGCATCTTTGGCAAATAGAACCGACCTTGCCTGCTCGTCAGCCGGCGGCGGTGAGCTTTTGGCCGATGCCGGAGGTTCGATCGACGCCATGACCTGCGCCGCAGATTCCAGACGCTTCTTGCAAAGCGCCTCGGCTGCTACTCTGTCTACCCGGGCGCGCATCGCCTCATATCGCGCGACGATCTCTGCTGCTGAAAAACTGCATTGTTCAATGAGCAGACGCGCACTGTGCAGCAACGGATCCTGCGCCTCGGCAGCTTCGATGCTCGCCAGATCGGCGTAGCTTGCCTCGACATCGGCGCCCGCATGGCCCATTAATCGCACCGTGCGCATATGCAGAAACACCGGCCGCCTGCGCGTGCGCGCATACTCCACTGCTGCTTCCGCTCCGCGCAGAGCGTCCGCCATATCGACACCGTCGCATTGTATATAGTGTATCGCGGGGCGCTGGCTGAAATTCGCTTCGATCCAACCGCCTGGCGTTTTTACCGAAATGCCTATGCCATTATCCTCGCATAGAAAAATGATCGGCATCGGCAAATTTTGATAAGCCGCCCAGCTCGCCGCGTTGAACGCACCCTGCGCGGTGGAATGATTGGCCGACGCGTCGCCAAAAGAACATATGATAATGCCATCACCGCGCAATTCAGCTTCGGTATTTTTGAGCCGCTGGGCCATACCGATGCTGTGCGCGGCTCCAACCGCTTTGGGCAGGTGCGAGGCAATTGTGCTGGTTTGTGGTGGGACAAAATTATGAGCACAACCCAGGACCTTATGCCGCCCCCCCGATATCGGGTCATCCGCCGACGCCGCAAATGACAATGCCATATCATATAGCGGGGTCAAACCACCTGCCTGCTTTTTGCGCTGAATAAGAAATGCGGCATCGCGGTAATGCAAAAATGCCATGTCGTCATTGCGTGATGCAACCGCCAACGCTGCGGTGCCTTCATGCCCGGAACTGCCTATTGAATAAAATGTCTTACCCTTTGATCGGCGAGCCCAAAGGTCCAAATGGCGGGACATGATCTGTGTATCGAACATATCCACCCACAAATGCTGCGCAACATTTTGCAGCGTAAGCGCACCGCTACGGGCGCCGGGAAGCCGCCCCGACAGAAGCTTTTCAGCAAAGCCTTGGTCAATAATTGTTGCGCGGTCGAACATTGCGACGGATGTATAGCAGCGCGGCAAAAAAGCCACAGTGATTTTCGATTTTCAATCGCGTGGTTAAATCGCTGGATTTCCGTTTTTTCTCTGCTATTGATGGTGAGGAGAGAGAAATACCCCTAGGAAAAGCACAGGCTTTTGCCGTTATGGGCAGTGTGACATACAGAACCTACAGGTCAAAATGTTGCGCAGCATTTTTTTGAGGAGGAAAACCAAAATGCGAAAATTTAACCGTTTACTCACAGCAGCTCTATGCAGCTCGATGCTCATACCAGCCACCAGCTATGCGCAAGAAGCACAGAGTGATGAACAAGGCGCCCGAAGCGATGATGTAATCATCGTGACCGCGACCCGCCGTGCCGAGGATGTTCAAGACATTCCGTTGGCCGTGACCGCCGTCAGTCCAGTTCAATTGGAACGTCAAGGCGTCGTAAACGTGCAGCAACTTTCGCAGGTTTCAACCAGCTTTTCGGCATCAAACGCGCAAATCTCATCGGGTTCCATTGTGCTGCGTATTCGCGGTGTGGGCACCACATCCAACAATATTGGCTTTGAAAGCGCGGTCGGTATTTTCATTGATGGCGCATATCAATCCCGGCCCGGCGTCGCGCTAAGCGAATTTGTTGATGTTGAACGGGTTGAAGTTCTGCGTGGTCCGCAAGGCACACTTTTTGGCCGCAACACATCGGCAGGCGCGCTGACCGTTACCAATGTCCGCCCTGACCTCGACGAATTTGGCGGATTTGCCAATGCGTCTTATGGCAATTTCAACCTCATTAACGTGCAAGGCGCGGTGAACGTGCCTGTGGTGAAAGAAAGTTTGGCTCTCCGCGTAACTGGTTCCTATCGCAAACGCGACGGTTTCGTTGACATCCGCGGCGTGGGCGGAGCAAAGGTTGGAGAATCGAATGATGCGGACCAATATTTGATCCGTGGTCAACTCGGCTTTGACTTTGGCGGTATTGATGGCCGCATCATCGCCGATTATTCGCAAAGCAAAGCAAGCTGCTGCACCGCGATCGAATTGCTGCCAGCTGCGAGTGAGACAAGCGGTTTGCTCAATGCTTTCGGGCTTGGTGCGACTGGAGGACAATTCCAAGATAACCGGGGCTTGCAAGCAGTTGACGACCGAATTTCGTCTGCCAATTTCCAACCCATTGGCAATGTCAAAAACTATGGTGTGACTGGGGAAGTCAACATTCCAATCGGCGAAAATGCGGACCTGATCTATATCGGCTCCTACCGAGAGTTTAAGGCTCGTGAAACCTATGACACGGATTTTACTGCGCTGGATTTGTTTAATGTCGATTTGAACAACACTCGCATTAACACAATGACCCACGAACTTCGGTTACAGGGTGAGGCGCTAGGCGGAAAGCTCGAATATCTGGTTGGCGGCTATTATTCGACGGAAGATATTCGCCAAGAAGTCAGCTTTAGCTTGGGTACGCAATATGCCGCCTTCGCGAATGCGTCATTGTTCGGACTAGCCGCTCAGCTGGGCATCCCCTCTTTTGGCCCCACCGCATTGCAAACGCTTTCGGGCGGTGCAAACCCGGCCACAACGCGGGCAACCAATGGCTATACGCAGGATAGTAAAAGCTGGTCATTGTTCACGAACAACACATTCAGCATTACCGATGATCTGAAATTCACCGTCGGTCTGCGCTATTCGGATGAATCCAAAGACGGTTCATATGCGTCATTGGCAAATAGCAACGCAACCTGTCTTGGTATTTTGGGTAACACAGGGGCGCTCAATTTGACCAGCGCCGATCCCCGCGTCAGGGCTTTGGGCGGGACTGCATTGGTTCTGGGCTGCCTCCCGTTCCTTGCGCCAGCCGACACGCCCGCCGGCGCTGTCTTGCCGCTACCGCGCAGCTTTTCTGGTAAGTTTAAAGATAATGAGCTGATCTATACCGGAAAGCTGATCTATGATTTTGGTTCGGTCAATGCGTATGCCAGCTTCACCCACGGCTATAAATCCGGCGGCTTTAACCTTGATAGTACAGCGGCCATTGGCGGTGCGGATCCTCGTTTCCGTTCGGAACTGGTCGATGCGTATGAGCTGGGTTTGAAAGCGAAGCTGCTCGACAATGCGGTTACGGCAAACTTGGCATTTTTCTTGGAAGATTTTACCGACTTCCAAGTCCTCGAATTTACAGGGACGCGATTCCAAACATTTAACGTGCCTAAGGCCCGGTCAAAAGGTTTTGAATTGGAAACTGTTATCCGTCCAGACGATAATCTAACCGTAAACGCAGCGCTTACTTATGTTGATGCAGAATATCCGAATGATTGTGCAGGGACATCGACGGAAATCAACGTCGCCAACCTATGCGGTGCGCCGCTGACCAATGCGCCGCAAATCACGGGTATTGTCGGTGCGACCTACAGCAATGAAATTGGCAATAGCCTGAAATTCTTCCTGAATGGTCAGGTGAAGATGGAAAGCGACTCTCGCACATCCACGCAGCCAACCGTGTTGCCAACCACATTGGCTGGTGTCGGCACCACGCCGCCGCTGCCATTTGATATTCAGGACGGCAATGTCAAAATCAACCTTCGCGCTGGTATCGGCGGGGTTGATGATCAATATGCCATCGAATTTTGGGCACAGAATTTGACCAATGTTGGAACACGCGGCGTCACGTTCAACACGACGCTTCGTACCGGATCACGTTCGACCTTCATCCTCGAACCACGTACATTCGGTGTCACCGTTCGCGGCAAATTCTAAATAACTATCTCACGGGAGGAGATGGGCCGGCTTCGTTTGAAGTCGGCCCTTTTTTTTCGTTCCGGTTAAATCTACCGACAGGTAACGCGAGTATGTAATGCTCAACCTTTGGCTGCAATCACCGCGCCGCCATCCACTAATGCGGCCACATGGTCAGGCTCGACCCCAGCAGTCGCTAATATAGCGGCATAATCCGCCCCTTTTTCCGGCTTTGTAAATGCGGTGGCCAAGGGTTGGCTCGCCAAGCGCGGCGCTGTCTGCGGATGGGTCCAACCGGGCTGCTGGATATGCGTTTGGCGACCTGCATTGGCGGGATGCACCACTGCCTCTTCATAATCCAGTACCGGCGTGACACAGGCGTCGGTGCCCGCAAATATCGCGTCCCACTCATCACGATCTTTGCTCGCAAAAACCGTTTCCAGCATCTGATGCTGTGCAGGCCACTTGCTGCGGTCATTCTGTCCGCCATATTCCGCCAGATCGACGTCCAGCCGTTCCATCATCGCCGCAAAAAATTGGGGTTCGATACAACCCACCGCGACAAATTTCCCATCGGCGCAGGCGTAGCAGCGATAATAGGGCGCTGCCCCGTCGAGCAAATTGGCTTCCCGCGCGACCTGCCAAGCGCCAGCGCCTTTCATACCATAGACAAAGCTCATCAACGAATTGACACCGTCGACAATCGCGGCATCAACGACATCGCCCTGCCCGGTTTTTTCTGCGCGCAGCAGTGCCGCGATTATTCCGGTGACTAGAAACATCGACCCGCCACCAAAATCGCCGACAAGATTCAACGGCGGCATGGGCGGTTCGCCTGCGCGCCCCATCGCGTTCAGTGCGCCGGTCATGCTGATATAATTGATGTCATGCCCCGCCATATGGCTCCACGGCCCCGATTGCCCCCAACCGGTCATCCGGCCATAAACGAGCTTTGGATTAACCGCGTGGCAGGCGTCAGGGCCAATGCCAAGCCGCTCGGTCACTCCGGGCCGCAGCCCTTCGATCATCGCGTCCGCACCGGCAATGATTTTCAACAAAGCAGCAATGGCTTCCGGCTTTTTCAAATCCATCACGATCGATTTTTTACCCCGCGCGTCAATGCCGCGCATTGCAGGGCCGGGCCGCTCAACCACTATGACCTCTGCGCCCAGATCAGCGAGCAGCTGCCCCGCATAGGGGCCAGGGCCGATGCCCGATAATTCCACAATCCGATAGCCCGAAAGCGGCCCTTCATTCGCCATGTCATTCCTCCGTTTTTAATCGCTCGATTAAATTTATGGATGTAACGCAGATAAGGCAAGGAAATTACGGATGGCGGTTTGAAAACACTATAGGGCGTCACACTGTTCGCAGATATTTGCAAAATAGGTCCTGAACCTCAATTCAAGCCGTCACATGCTGTCCCTAAATCGCAACTTTCCAACCTGAATTTTTTACAGAATTATACCCGTATAGTTTTTTTCAAAATTCACCTGTAGCTATTGAATCATCCCTCCTGCCAAATAGCCTAGGTCCCCCGAAACACCGTTTATGGCATTTGGCAAGCTGATCCGGGTCAAGTCCCTCTTGGCCCGGATCATTTTTTTGTAAATTTGACATATGGGCTTTCTTTGCGGGTTTGCAGTTATTCATACCTAATTTGCCGTTAACCCTATCTGGACACTGGCTTTTACCGCTTCATGATTAATTTGCTCTTCATCATGAAGAGGACGTTGAACCGTGGCTTTAAAAAATTGCTGGACCAATCCGCATCTGAATATACATAAAGCATCCATGCTTCTAACCGCATTGATAGCTTCCGGTCTGTTCACCATAACTCCCAGCCTCGCCGGGACCGTGCGGCAAATTGCGGCCACCGACAATGCGGTGACAATTTATTTTGACGATGTCGTCAACAAAGCCTCGATTTTCACTTTGTCGGGACCTGACCGGATTGCGGTCGATATAGTAGGCGCGACAACCGGTGGTTCGGCCAATGCTGGCGGACCTGTCGCCGCCGTGCGGCAAGGACAATTTGATTCAGATACCGCGCGGATCGTTTTTGATCTTGGCCGCCCGGCTTTAATCACCGGCGGGCAATTTTCCGACGATGGACGCAGCTTGCATCTGAATTTACGCCAAGCAGCCTTTGGCGAGTTTGTCAGCACATTGGGCCGGGGGCGAACAGATATAATCCCACCCCTGAATTTTCGGGCATCCCCGCCCAAGAAACAATATGAGGTGACTGCCCCCATTGGCAGCGGCCGGGATTCTAAAAACCTCCCCAAAATTCATGGCCCTGCGGATGACAGCCTTCCTCTGGTGGTAATCGATGCCGGCCATGGCGGACATGATCCCGGCGCGATCAGCCCGCATAATGGAAAGCGGGAAAAAGATATTACGCTCGCCATCGCCAAATCGATCCGCGAGGAACTGGTCAAATCTGGCCGCGTCCGGGTTGCTTTAACGCGTGATAATGACCGCTTCATCATTTTGCAGGATCGGTTCGGCATTGCGCGGAAAATGGGCGCCAACCTGTTTATATCTATCCATGCCGACGCCGCAGAAAACCCAGAAGCAAATGGAGCCACCGTCTACACCTTATCTGAAACCGCATCGGACCGAGAGGCGCAGAAACTGGCGGCGCGGGAAAATAAGGCGAATATTATCAACGGCGTCAATTTGGGCGGCGCGGATAGCAATGTCTCCTCGATCCTGATCGATTTGACCCAACGTGAGACAATGAATGTATCGGCTGACTTTGCAAAGCTGCTATTGCGCGAGGCAAAGCCGAATATAACGCTGCGCTCCAACAGCCACAAATTCGCATCCTTTGTCGTGTTAAAGGCGCCCGATACACCGTCGATCCTCTTTGAAACCGGCTATATTAGTAATGAAAGCGACGGTGCGTTTTTGGCATCCGCGGCTGGTCAGCAAAAAATTGGCCGCAGCGTTGCCAGCGCGGTACAAGTCCATTTTGCCCGCCGTCTTGCCCGCCGATAAATGATAAAAAGCGGCAAAATGCCCGAATAGAAACTGGACCTGTTCCGCAAATCCGTTAGATATGGCGGGTAATGGACGAAACAGAATCTAATAATATCAGTTATAAACTGACGCGCGAAGTTGGCGGGCTATGGGAAAAGCTGCAGAAAATGTGGCAGCATCCCTGGTTCCGCTGGTTATCCTACATCTCGGCGGCGGGGCTTTTTTTCTTGCTGCTCCTGTGGATTTTTATCATTCGCAACTTGCCGGACACTGATCAGCTGCTCGAATATCAATCGCCGCTGCCGACCGTGGTGCGTGACATAAATGGCATGCCATATCATAGCTATGCCCGCGAAAACCGGGTGCAGTTGGATTACGCCGATTTCCCGCCGCTGTTGGTCCGCGCCTATCTTGCGGCGGAGGATAAGACATTTTTCCAGCATGGCGGCATCGACTATCCCGGTATCGTTAGCGCGGCTTTAGGCAATTTGACCCGAGATGGCCGCCCGGTTGGGGCATCGACAATCACGCAGCAGGTGGCAAAAAACCTGCTTTTGACCAATGAGCTTAGCTATACTCGGAAATTGAAAGAGGTTTTTCTCGCCCGGCGTATTGAATCGACCTTGAACAAACAGCAGATTTTGTCGCTATATCTGAATGAAATTGCGCTCGGCAGGCGATCTTTCGGCGTTGAGGCAGCGGCTCAGGCCTATTTCAACAAAAGTGTCGATCAACTGCAATTGCATGAAATGGCCTTTTTGGCGATTTTGCCCAAAGCTCCTGAAACCTATGGTCGATTGAAAAATGCCGAATCCGCGCTGAAGCGCCGGAACTGGGTCCTGGGCGAAATGTATAATAATGATTGGATCACCGAAGCGCAGTTGGCAAAGGCAAAGGCCATGCCACTTGGCCTCGTCAATAGCAGGTCAAAGGAATATGGGCGCATCGGCGGCTATTTTGTGGAGGAAGTCCGGCGGCAATTAATCGAACGATTTGGCGAAACCGCCGATGAAGGCCGTAACCCCTATAGTGTCTATGCAGGCGGTCTGTGGGTGCGCACATCCATGAATCCTTTTTATCAGGAGCTGACCACAAAAGCATTGCGCGACGGTATGCTGCGTTACCATGGCGGCCAAGGTTGGAAAGGCCCAATTGCAACCATTCCAATGGATGATGGAAAATGGCAGTCGCGGCTGGCCGGATCGAATATCGGTATTGATTATTCCAACTGGCGCGCCGCCGTGGCAATTGGCATGAAGGGGAGCAACGCCGATATTGGTTTTGCCGATGGATCAACAGGATTATTGGTAGGCCGTCCCGCTGCATTAAAGCTAGGCGACATCATCGCGGTCGCGCCGAGCGGGGGCAAGAATTTTGCTTTGCGGATCATTCCAGAGGTTGGCGGCGGTATGGTTGTCCAAAACCCGCTGAACGGCCGCGTACTGGCCGTCCAAGGTGGATTTGACTCGCGCATCTCAAGTTTTAACCGCGCAACACAGGCACAGCGTCAGCCCGGATCGACGATCAAACCATTCGTATATGCCACGGCGCTCGACAATGGCATGACGCCGGCCACCATCATTGTCGATGGACCTTATTGCGTTTGGCAATCGGCATCGCTGGGCCGCAAATGTTTCCGCAACTTTGGCGGGTCGCGGGGCGCGGGGCCCAAAACCATGCGTTGGGGGCTGGAACAGTCACGTAATTTGATGACCATTCGTGCCGCGAGTGATTCCGGTATGGCCAATGTGTCCGAAACCTTCAAAACCATGGGGATTGGCGAATATCCGCCCTACCTCTCGTTTGCATTGGGGGCGGGCGATACAACGGTGCTTAAAATGACCAATGCCTATTCGATGCTGGTCAATCATGGCCGGGAGCTGAAACCCACATTCATCGATTATGCTCAGGATCGCCGCGGTAAGGTGATCTGGCCGTCCAAATGGAAACCATGCCAAGGGTGCAATGCGAAGGATTGGGACGGCCGCGCTATGCCGCGCTTTACCGCCGCCGGTAAACAGTTGATGGATCCGGTTACAGCCTATCAGGTCGTCCACATGCTGGAGGGTGTGATACAGCGCGGGACAGCAACGATATTGCGCGACTTGGACCGTCCTTTATTTGGTAAGACCGGGACTACTTCTGGCCCGACCAATGTATGGTTCGTTGGTGGTTCGCCCAATCTGGTGTCGGGCGTCTATCTCGGATTTGATCAGCCGCGCAATATGGGCGGCTATGCGCAGGGCGGTGCACTGGCCGCGCCTATCTTTAAACAATTTGCGCGTGAGGCGATGGCCGATATGCCCAAAACGCCTTTCATCGCCCCCGCAGGTGCCCGGCTCGTTCGAATCGATCGGACAACTGGCAAGCGCGTATTTGGCGCATGGCCCGGCAATGATCCGAAAAGCGGCGTGATATGGGAGGCATTCAAAGCGGAAACCGAACCCAAAAGGTCGATCCGCAAAGAAGAGATTGCAGCACGGACCGACCGGAAACGTCCGAAATCTGACACCCGGAAAGCCAGCGGTAATCAGGATAACGGCACAAGCGCCGCTGCACCGGCCCCGGTTCAAGGAGCATCGGGCACGAAACGCGACCAAGACTTTATTCAAGAGCAAGGCGGTATTTATTAACGCCCGATCTTGTCGATCTCATTAGACCCATGGAGGACCAACTATGACAGACAAAATGAAAAGCGAGAATGAGGGGATTCAGCTAACCCGCCGGCAAATCATGACGATCAGCGCTTTGGCTGGTGGTATCAGCTTTGCAACGCCAGCTATGGCGCAATTTAAGTTAGGCAAAGCCTTAGGCGCAGCAAAAGATTTGGCTGAGGCCGAAACGCTGAGCGATGAGCAGTTGAAAAGCAATTTTTCCCAAATGGCGGCGGAATATGACCGGCTGAATCCCGTTGCTGGCCCCAAAGATCCCTATGGCAAGCGTATTGCTGCTCTTTCAAAAGGTTTGGAAAAGCATGACGGGTTGGATTTGGACATTAAAGCCTATCTGGTTTCCGACGTGAATGCCTTTGCGATGGCCGACGGGACGATCCGCGTTTTTGCCGGATTGATGGACAAATTCACCGATAATGAAATTCGCTATGTGATTGGCCACGAAATCGGTCATGTGCAGGCAGGGCATAGCCGCAAACGGATGCAGGCAGCGCTTCGGGCCAGCGCACTGCGCAAAGGAGCATCGGCCGCAGGCGGCACCGCGGGTAGAATTGCTGAGGGTGAGCTAGGCGGGTTGATCCAGCAGGTTATGGTCGCGCAGCATAGCCAGAAAAACGAAAATGAAGCCGACGACTATGCGATGAGCTTTATGAAGGGCAAAGGATATGATGCGCAGGCTTGTGTGACGGCTCTGGACAAATTGGCCGAATTGGGAAGCGGCGGCGGCCTGCCGTGGCTGCAAACTCACCCAAGCCCAGAGGCACGCTCCAAAAGGATGCGCAAGCTGGTGTAATAGCTCCAGCGGCGCTGCCATAAAAACCAAAAAGCCCGCTCGGACAACCCGGCGGGCTTTTTTGTTGCCGTTATTTCTTTGACTAAAATTCAACCTTTGGTGCGGATTCCAGCAGAGGGCGATCATCGGCATTTAATTCCCAGAATTCCTGCGCCGTAAAGCCAAAACCGCTGGCGAACAGCACGGCGGGAAAGCTTTCCCGCGCTGCATTATAATCCGCTGCCGCCGCGTTAAAGGCCCGCCGCGATGCAGCAAGCTTATCTTCAACATCGGCCATTTCCCCTTGCAGCGACAGGAAGTTCGTGTTGGCTTTTAAGTCCGGATAGTTTTCCGCAAGCGCAAACAAGCCTTTTAGCGCGCCGGAAAGCCCTGCCTCGGCCTGTGCCATACGATCGGGGCCGCGGGCGGAAATGGCGCTGTTACGGGCAGCGACCACCGCGTCCAGGGTTTTGCTTTCATGGGCGGCATATCCTTTGACTGTTTCGACCAAATTGGGGATTAAATCGTGGCGCTGGCGCAATTGAGCGTCAATATCCGCCCAGCCTTGTTTGCAATTCTGACGAAGGCCCACCAAACGGTTATAAATGAAAATCAGCATGATTGCTGCCAAAATAAGAACCGTAATAATGATCCACATGTTCGCTTTACTCCCCCGTTTTAATCCACCAGATAGACAGGTAAAGTGGTATATCATCTGCAGGGGGAGATGCAAAATATGATTGAATTACCCGATGTAGACAGTTTGTTTGACGGCGGACTGGGTGAATGGCTTGAAGGACAAAAAGCGGCACGGGCGCGCACCGCCGCTAAGCTATTCAAGATCAGAATATGGGGTGTCGCTGCGGCCGCTATTGTTGGCACAATTGCACTGGTAATGGGCTGGGGTACCTTTGGTTATTTTGCAGCCGGTATCATCGGCTTCGGCTTTTTTGCCTATGGGCAACATATCCAGCAGCAGATGGTGAATATCCTCAAACAGGAAATGAACGGATCGCTCGCAAAAGCGCTTGACATTAATTATTCAGTTGATGCTTTCCCCGGTCAGGAATTCAAGACGGCACGCACCTATCGTTTGCTGCCAAGCCATGATGATAGCTATTTTCAGGATCAATGGCATGGCAGCATAAGTGGTACAGATTTCCTGCTCTACGAAACTAGATTGACGGAAGAGCAGGGCAGCGGGAAAGATAAACAGACGGTCACCGTATTTTCCGGTATTGTGCTACGCCTGCAATTCGCGCGCAGTTTTCTGGGGACGACACTGGTCCGGCGCGATGGTTTCAAATTCACCTTGTTCGGCGATAATAAAAATTATGGCGGGGAAAAGCTCGAGCGGATCAAAATGGTGCACCCGGATTTCGAAGATACATTCGATGTATATGGCAATGATCAGGTCGAAAGCCGCTATTTGGTCCATCCGGAATATTGCGAACGGTTGTTAGCGATTGAGCGGGAGTTTGACGGATCGAAAATGACAGCCTTATTCAAGGAAGGCGATATTATTTTGGTAATGAAAACCAATGATATGTTTGAAAGCGCTTCGCTTGATCCGGCGCAGGATCGCGAAAGACTGGGCAAGACAATATCGCAATTTGCTACTATCGCGGCGTTAGTAAAAAAATTGAATGAACGCCCGCGTTAATCCGCGATTATTCACGAAAACCGGCTTTTCATTGCTGGCCTGTCACTTTACATCGGCGTGCATTGCGCTAAGGCGCGGCAATTCATTTTTCATTTGGAGTGTTCCATGCGCGCCGACGCAGAAGGCTTTGTTCAAACTATTGATGCCGCGCTTAATCTGGTGCGCATGTCGCTCGATTGGGAACGAGCGCTCCGGCGGTTAGATGAATTAAACGCGCGGGTCGAAGATCCGACCCTGTGGGATGATCCGAAGGCGGCCGAAGAAGTGATGCGCGAACGCCGCCGCCTCGATAGCGCGATTACAACGGTGCGCGAAATTGACGCGGCCAAAACCGGCACGGTGGAATTGATTGAGCTGGCCGAAATGGAGGGCGATGAGGCGCTGGCGAATGAAGGCGTAGCTGATTTGGAAAAGCTCGCCATTCGGGCGGACAAGGATAAGGTTGCTGCGCTGCTGTCCGGTGAAGCCGACGGCAATGACTGTTTCATCGAAATCCACGCAGGCGCAGGCGGCACCGAAAGCCAGGATTGGGCCGAAATGTTGCAGCGTATGTATATGCGCTGGGCCGAGGCGCGCGGCTATAAGGTCGAAATGATGGAATATCAGTCGGGCGATCAAGCGGGAATTAAGACCGCCACGATGCAGATAAAGGGCGAAAATGCCTATGGCTATGCCAAGACCGAAAGCGGTGTGCACCGGTTGGTCCGCATTTCGCCCTATGATAGCGCGGCGAAACGGCACACCAGTTTTTCCTCTGTCTGGGTCTATCCCGTGATTGACGATAATATCGAAATTGACATTAATGAGGGCGATTTGAAAATCGATACCTACCGCGCGTCGGGCGCCGGCGGGCAGCATGTTAACACCACCGACAGCGCAGTGCGGATCACCCACAAACCAACGGGCATCGTTGTCGCTAGTCAAAATGACCGCAGCCAACATAAAAACCGCGCCACTGCGATGGGAATGTTGAAAGCGCGGCTGTATGAGGCCGAGCTACGCAGGCGAGAAGAAGCGGCGGGCAGCGAGTATGAAGCCAAAACCGAAATTGGTTGGGGGCATCAGATACGCAGCTATGTCCTGCAACCTTATCAACAAGTGAAGGACCTGCGCACCGGCGTCGTCAGCACCGCGCCCTTTGACGTGCTCGACGGTTCGCTCGATCCCTTCATCGCCGCTGCGCTGGCGCAAAAAGTCACAGGCGAAGCGGTCGATGTGGATGATAACGATTAACAAGCCGCGTGTATGATGCCGATGCCGCATATGTTGCCGGATAACGCCTTACACCGGCACTATCGCGACGAAGGCGGTTATGCCGATTGTTATCATGTGAAGGTCAGCACGGTTGTTACTCTGAACGAATTTGTGCAGGCGTTTTACACCAGCCGCTTATTCAAATTTGAACGGCTGATATTGAGGTTGTTGATCGCGAAGCCCTCGACCGATCATCAGGCCCGGCTATTGGCCCATGGTGAAATAGAAAATTTCTCGGCCTGGACGGTCGAAACGCGGAGCGAAGGGCAGCTCCTTATGCGGGACTATAAGGGTATGACCTTGTCTTGGTTCATGGTGACTGAGGATCAGGGCAGCAAGCTATTTTTCGGCACAGCAATAGTGCGAGCCAAAGGCAACGGCAGCCGTATTCCCCGTTTATTTTCGGCAACATTATGGTTCCACAAACTATATTCACGCGCTCTGCTTTGGTCCGCCGTGCGTAATCTGCCAACCACCTAAAGCCCTGCCTCTACGGCGATCCTAACTGCATCGGCGGCGTTTGACGTTTGCAGCTTTTTGAAAAGCAACATCCGGTGCATTTGCACGGTTTTTTCGCTCAATGACAATTGATAAGCAATTTGCTTGGTACGAAAACCAGCAGCCATTTTCTGCAAAATCTCTTTCTGCCGGGGCGAAAGGTGGCTCACAATTTCAACGGCATTTTGATGACGGTTGACCGACGGAGCGTCGGCGTCCTCGGGCAATTCAACCTGTGATCCGATGAAATATTCCAAGACACCATCATCATCAAAAGCAGGGGCGATCAACACCGCGTTGCGGAACGGCGTGCCGTCGCGTTTATAATTGAGGAGCTCGACCAGAACCGGCTTTTGTGCGGCTATGCCTTCCCGCAGTTTTTCCGTTAGCCAAGGCTCCGTCCCCTCGCCTGCCAAAAATTTGCAATTGCGGCCGATTATCTCTTCCTCAGGATAGCCGGTCAGCTCTGAAAAAGCTTTATTGCTCGCAACGATAGGATTATTTTTTTGACGCGGGTCGCTAATGACAGTGGCTATCGGACTATGTTCGATAGACGCCAAAATTGGATTTTTGCGATTTCCACTTTTCAATTGTGTTCCCGTTGTCATGTCAGCGTCTAAGCTGAACCAGTTTGGCGGAAAAGGCAACGGAAACATTGATTGTTTTTCACGGTCAGTAAAACAACATTTTTATTGCAAGGCCAAACGGTGTCCGGGGGCGCCTGCTGTGATATTTTTATCCACCCAATATACTTGCCGCAAGGAATAAGCGGTGCTACCACCGTAACAGCTGCATTCAAAAGGAATGTATTTGCTGAATTAAGCCGCTTAATCATCTGATATTAGCAGCGGCGCATTACAGGTTGAAGCTGCATGAGGTATATTATTTCCACCATGGCTGTCCCGCAAAGGGCCGCCGCATGGTATGGAAGTAACGCACGCGCGAAAAGCGTCTGCTATGCCCGTCCAGCCAAAGCAATTTTCATAATAACAAAACAATCCCGCCCCTATTATTCATCCGGCTTACCAGCTGGCACGGGCGGACTTAACCATAGAGATGGCAGGCTACGGTCTATGGCTGCGGCACGCGCCATCCGGAGAAAAATAAATGACAACGCGTATGTTAATCGATGCGCGGCACCGGGAAGAGACCCGTGTCGCCGTCGTCACAGGGAACAAAATTGAGGAGTTTGATTTTGAATCTGCTGAGCATAAACAGCTCAAAGGCAATATTTATCTAGCAAAAGTAACACGGGTCGAACCGTCGCTTCAGGCGGCATTCGTTGATTATGGCGGCAACCGTCATGGTTTCCTCGCCTTCGCCGAAATCCACCCTGATTATTATCAAATACCAAAGGAAGATCGCGAACGACTACTTGCCGAAGAGGCAGAGGCAGCCGCCGAAGAAGCCGCGCTGCGTGAGCAAGAAGAGGAGGAAGGCGACGAGCCAGCCGAATTGATGCGGTCAGAAGCCGTTGGCGACGAAGATAGCGATGTCATCGAAATTGACGATGACGACAGTGTCGACACGATTGACGTGAGCGAGGGCGAAGAGCCCAAGTTGGATGATGAAAATTCCGACGATGATGACGATGCTGGCGATAATGAAGACGGTGAGGCAGACGCTGAAAATAGTGAGAATGGCCGCGAACGAGGCCGGGGCCGAAATCGCCGGGGACGTGGCGGAAAAGGGAACAATGCCAAGAGCGGCAAACCCGGCCGGGGCAAAGCAAAGGCCAGCGATGAAGCCCGCGCAAAGCGGATGAACATTCGCCGCCGCTATAAAATTCAGGACGTCATTCACCGCCGTCAGGTTCTGCTCGTCCAAGTCGTGAAAGAAGAGCGCGGCAATAAAGGTGCGGCTCTGACCACCTATTTAAGCCTGGCGGGACGCTATTGCGTGCTGATGCCCAATACCTCTCATGGCGGCGGGATTAGCCGCAAAATCAGCAGCGCATCCGACCGTAAAAGGTTGAAATCAATCATTTCGGATATGACCCTGCCCTCCACCATGGGCTGCATCATCCGCACGGCGGGCCTTGCCCGGACTAAACCAGAGATCAAGCGGGACTTTGATTATCTCGCCCGGCTTTGGGATGGGATCCGCGAACAAACATTAAGAGCGTCCGCGCCCGAATTGATCCATTCCGACAGCGACCTGATCAAACGAGCCATTCGGGACATTTACAATCGCGACATTGGAGAAGTCATTGTCGAAGGCGAGGATGGTTACCGCGCGGCCAAGGACTTCATGAAGCTGCTGATGCCCAGCCATGCAAAACGGGTGAAACAATATGCAGATGCCGTCCCGCTGTTCCAGCGCTATGGCGCAGAAGATCAGTTGAACGCGATGTATCACCCGATTGTGCAATTGAAATCAGGTGGATATATCGTCATCAACCCGACCGAGGCGCTCGTTTCCATCGACATTAACTCGGGCAGATCGACCAAAGAGCATGGCATTGAACAAACGGCGCTATCGACCAATTTAGAAGCCGCCCGCGAAATCGCTCGTCAATTGCGTTTGCGCGATATGGCCGGATTGGTCGTGATCGACTTTATCGACATGGAGCATCATTCGAACAACCGTAAGGTTGAACGCGCAATGAAAGAGGCGTTGAAAAATGACCGCGCCCGGATACAGGTCGGCCGGATTTCTAGCTTTGGCTTGATGGAAATGTCGCGGCAGCGCCTACGCACTGGCGTGCTAGAGGCATCGACCCGCGAATGCCCGCATTGCGAGGGCACAGGATTGGTCCGCACCGAAAGCTCCTCTGCATTATCCGCCCTTCGCTTGATCGAAGATGAAGCGGCGCGCGGTAATGGGAGCCAGATCCAACTGCAAGCCAGCCAAGAAGCCACAATTTACGTGCTCAACAACAAACGTGCGGAGCTCGCAGAAATCGAAGAACGCTATCATGTCAGCATCTCAATCATTCCCAATGGTGAGGATGAGGGCGCAAAAATGTCGGTCAGCTGTTCAGGGCCAAAGCCCGACCGTCCAAATTTGCCTGCCCCAATCATCGACCTTGTCGAAGATGATGAGGATGAGGAGGAAGAAGACGGCATCAACGATAGCACCGATGACGTCCAAGAATCCGCCAGCGACGAGACGCAGGCAAACGGCAATAAGCGCAAACGCCGCCGAGGACGACGGGGCGGGCGCAACCGTGACCGCCGAAATCGCGACGAAGATGGCGCTCAAAATGAAGCTGCGGCCGACGGTGAGAGCAAACCTGCTGAAACAGCAGAAGCAAACACGGACGATAACAGCGAAGAGAAGCCAAGAGCCAAACGCTCGCGGCGCGGCCCTAGGGCGAAGGCCGCACCTGAGGTGGACAGCGCCGTTGCTGAAGCCGACAATGCGGGTGAAGGCGAGCAAGTAGTGACGGAAAAGCCGAAACGCCGCCGCACTCCGGCAAAGGCCAAAGCAGACGCCGCAAAAAGCGCTGAGGTAGCTGCCGAAACCAGTCAGCCGGAAGCTGAAATTGCGCAAAAGCCGAAAGCCAAGCGCCCGAGCCGAGCAAAAGCAAAAGCGGCCGTAGAAGGTGAACCGGTTGCCGCAGACAAACCGGTCGCCACGCGGAAGCCTCGCAAAAAGGCCGAACCCAAGGCGGCTGCGGAGACCGATGAGGGCGCATCCGCAACCGAAAAAGCGGCTCCCAGAAAGCGCGCATCGCGGGCAAAAAAGACTGAAGCTGCATCGGAATCCGTTACAGCCTCTGAACCGGCAACCTCGGATGACAGCGACAGCAAAGACCAAAAACCATCACGCAGCGGATGGTGGCAGCGCACATTTGGTTAAATGCATCTGTGGCCAAAGGCCTTATTTGACATAATAAAAGCCCCGCCGGTTTTCCAATCGGCGGGGCTTTTCATTTCTTCATTGCGTGTTCAGCTACGGCGCGTCATGTTATGCGTTATGAACCTACCCCTCTTTGCAGCCATGCGTGCGGCAATCACCTTGTTGCTTCTCATCGTGCTGTCCGTTCAACCGGCAATGGCGCAATCCATATTGCGCGATGCGGAAACCGAAGCTTTTTTCGATGAAATATCGGAACCATTGATCCGCGCCGCTGGCCTCAATCCCAATAATGTTGACATTATCTTGGTTAATGATCGGTCGATCAATGCCTTTGTCGCGGGCGGACAGGCGGTTTATATTCATGTCGGCCTGATCGAAGCCGCCGATAGCGCTAATGAGGTTCAAGGCGTAATCGCACATGAATTGGGCCATGTGGTTGGCGGTCATGCGGTGCGTTTTGGTGAAGGCTATAAAACTGCCACAGGAATTAGTATATTGAGCCTGATCCTGGCGGCAGCCGCCATCGCGGCAGGATCGGGCGAAGCCGGCGCCGGGATATTGGGTGCGGGCCAACAGGCAGCGCTGGGCAAATTGCTTGCCTATACACGCGGTCAAGAAGGTGTGGCCGATGCGTCTGGCGCGGAATATCTTTCGAAGGCAGGGATTACCGGTAAAGGTTCCATCGCTTTTTTTAAGAAGCTTCAGAATTTCGAATTTCGCCTCGGCATCCCGCAAGAGGATAGCTATAACCGGACACACCCGCTGTCGGGCGAGCGTATTTCTGTATTGCAGGATACGTATCAAAAAGATCCTGCATGGGAAGCGGTCCCCAACCCGAAATGGCAAGAGGATTTCTTGCGGATAAAGGCAAAGCTGCTCGGCTATATTGATGATCCCAACCGCACCTTGCGCACCTATCCCGAAACAGATCAAAGTATCCCAGCCCGCTATGCCCGCGCCTACGCATGGCATCAGGCGGCCTATCCGCAAAAAGCATTGGATGAAGCGCAAGCGTTATTGGCGATAGCGCCTAAAGACCCCTATTTCCTTGAGCTTTACGGGCAGATATTGCTCGAATCCGGCAAACCCGCCGAAGCGATCACACCGCTGCGTCAGGCCACAACGCTGACCAACAATCAGCCGCTCATCGCCGGGATTTTTGGTCATGCCCTAATTGCGAGCGAAGATAGCAGCCGATTGGAAGAGGCCGAACGCGTGCTGAAAGCGGCGATTGTTAAGGATAACCGAAACCCATTCGCATGGTACCAATTGGGTGTGGTTTACGCAAAACGCGGCGATGAACCTCGGGCCGCGCTTGCCAGCGCAGAGAGAAGCCTGATGATCGGTGATCCTGACGCAGCCCTGCGCAATGCGCAAACCGCGATGGCCGGGTTGAAAGAATATACGCCGGACTGGATCCGCGCGCAGGACATCAATCTGGTCGCGCAGGCGCAATTGGAACAATTACAAAAACAAGGAAAGAGGCGATTGCGTAGCGGGGTGACTTTCGATAATCCCCGCGCATGACCGAAACCAAAAACGCGAGCCGCCTGCCCTTTTACCTGTTACTGATCGGCGTTTTTTTGATCAGCAGTTTTGCCGTGTACATCTATCAAAATAGGAGCAGCGCGGCGAGCAGCGACAGCAGCGCCGCATCGAAGGATGCCGATGACGCGGTCGCCGCTGCCGGAATGAGCGATGCTGAGCGCAAGGCAACCGAGGCATTGGTGCGGGCCTATATCCTCGAAAATCCCGAAATCATCACCGAAGCAATCGGCGTGCTGCAAAGCCGGGAAATGGCGCAGCGGCTCGAATCCGTTGGTGACGCGATCAAAACTCCCTTTGCCGGCGATGTCGCGGGCAACCCCAATGGCGACATCACTATTGTCGAATTTACCGATTATAACTGCGGCTTTTGCCGGCAAACGGTGGCCGATGTCGACCAGTTGTTGAAATCCGATGGCAATATCCGCCTGATCTACCGCGAAATCCCAATATTAAAACCATCGAGCCGAACCGCCGCGCTATGGGCATTGGCAGCGGCAAAGCAGGGTAAGCATGACGCCTTTCACCGCGCGATGTTCGCCGCTGGAAAACCCGATGACGCCACCATCCGAAAAGCAGCGCAAAATGTCGGCCTGGATATGGCCGCAGCCGAAAAATTTGCCAGCTCCGCCGAGGCCAATGCGGAGTTAGATAATAACTTGGCGATGATGCAGCAAATCGGATTTAACGGCACCCCGACCTTCATCATTGGCAATCAGATTATCGAAGGTGCGCAAGGATTTGACCGGCTGAATGCCGCCATCAAAAAAGCGCGTGAAAGTAAAAGCTGATCAAGGGTCCGGACCCTAAGTCAGCGGTTATTTGCGGCCCATGGCTACAACATACCATTCAACGCTGCCCTTGCGGCTGGCGGGCGGCTTTGCATGTTTGACCACCGTGAAATTGCTTTTCAATAATTTCAGCAATTCACCATCAGTGCCGCCGGCGAAACATTTGGACACAAAATGACCGCCGGGCATTAATGTTTGAATAGCAAAATCTGCGGCCGCCTCAACGAGGCCCATTGTGCGCAAATGGTCGGTTTGTTTGTGACCAACTGTATTGGCCGCCATATCCGATAGGATCAGGTCCGGCGCAGAGCCCAGCGCGTCTGTCAGCAAATCGGGCGCATCATCCGCCATGAAATCCATTTCAAACAGCGTGACGCCCTCAATCGGATCGACGGGCAGCAAATCAATGCCGACAACCGCCGCTTTGGGGCGCAGCCGCCGAACAACCTGCGCCCACCCACCGGGCGCAACGCCCAAATCGACGACCGCCTTACGCCCGTCCAGAAAATGGAATTTATCGTTTAATTCGGTTAGCTTAAACGCTGCGCGGCTACGATATCCCTCGGCTTGCGCTTTTTGCACATAGGGATCGTTCAATTGCCGCTCCAGCCAGCGAGTCGATTGCGCCGTCCGGCGTTTCGCGGTCTTCACCCGCTGTTTACCAGCCACGCTGCGGTTAGAGATTTTGCCGCCAAAGGGAGTTTTTGCCATTTTCGCGATCGCTCCTATGGGTGCCGTGATTTCGGGCCGCTGCGTTTTTCGTCGCTGGCCATTAATGCACGTAAAATACCTTCTCTTATTCCCCGGTCGGCAATACCGAGCCGTTCACCGGGCCAAATATCCAATATCGCTTCCAATATCGCACAGCCAGCAACAACCAAATCGGCGCGTTCACGGCCAATGGTTGGAAATTCGGCGCGGCCGTCGGGGCTTCGGCTTGCAAGTTCGCGGCTAATCTCGCGCATCGCGTCGGATGGCAAATGCAACCCGTCAACTTGTTTGCGGTCATAATTGCGCAGGCCCAAATAAACGCTGGCCAATGTTGTCACCGTGCCCGATGTACCCAAAAGCCGCAAATCGCCTCGATCATTTGGCAAACGCTCCGCAAATTCAGCAAAGCTGGCCAACACCTTGGCGCGCATGGCGGCATAGCCAACCCGCCGTGCCTGCTCATCTTCCTGATCGAAAGGCTCGCTTTCGGTCAAGGACACAACGCCCCAAGGCACGCTGACCCAATCAATAATTTGCGGAACCACCCCATCTGTGGATACCAGCACCAATTCGGTTGAGCCGCCGCCAATATCAAATATCAATGCGGGTCCATCACCCGGTTCCAGCAGCGCATGGCAACCCATCACTGCCAAACGCGCTTCTTCCTGCGGCGGAATGATGTCCAGCACTATTCCGGTTTCCAGCCGCACACGTTCGATAAATTGCGCGCCATTCACCGCTTGCCGGCAAGCCTCCGTGGCGACCGACCGCGCCAATGTCACATTCCGGCGCTTTAACTTGTCAGCACATACCGATAGCGCTTCGACCGCGCGGTCCATGGCTTCATCGCTAATCTTTCCCGTGGCGGTCAAACCTTCACCCAGCCGAACAACACGCGAAAATGCATCAACAACCGTAAACCCATCGGCCCCGGCACGCGCAATCAGAAGCCGGCAGTTATTGGTGCCAAGGTCGAGCGCAGCATAAGCCGAGCGTCCGATCCAGCTGCGGCGCGGATCAAAGGATTCGGATTTGCGCGATTTTGGGCTTCGGCCATTACCGCCATTATGGTCGGCGTTTGAATTCCGAGCGAACGAACGCGGCTTTCCCGTTTCAGGATCAGCCTTTTTTTCTGCCGCTACCGCGAACGTGTCCGGCCCTATTGAGCCAGCTTTATGAGCCGCATTTTTGCGACGGGCGCGTTTCCGCTTTTTCCCGCCGCGACCATTTTGCGGCGATGGTGCGACGGGTTCGCCCATGACCGTACTCATTTCTTATCTTCTATCCAAAACGCAAACCGCTTTGGTACCTGACCGACAAGCTAAGCCGAACCGGTTAATAATTCAACTTTATTGCGCAAATGGGTCGCATTTCATGCGCAGGTAATTGATGAAAGGGTTGACAATCCAGCATGGCACACCCATTTGCAGCGCGATATTCCCCGGTCGTCTAACGGTAAGACTACGGACTCTGACTCCGTCTATTGAGGTTCGAATCCTTACCGGGGAACCATTTCCTATATGGCGAAAACAATTGGCATTGACGCGATACCGACGTTATTGGTCGCCTGCTCCGTCATATCGGAGTTCGAGATAGCGGTCGCGGATGGCGAGCTTATCGAGTTCGCCGCGTGCAATCTGACCGGTTACCGTTTCAATTTCACGGTCGATCAGCTTCAACCCGCTAACCAGCTGCTCCTCGGGGGTTTTGCCTTTATTATCCTGCTGCTTCAAACTGGCAGGGATACGTTTATAGCCATTGACCAGTTCGGGCAAATGTTCGCCGACCAATTTCCGCACTTCACGGGCCGCCGGATCATTTTCGTTCAGGGTTGATAGCTGCGGCGCCAATTGGTCGAGGCGCACGCCAATATCCTGCATAATTTTTACCGCTGGCGCTGGTAACAGCGGCTGCTGCGCTTCCAGCCAGATTTCGGTCTTACCAGCCAATGTCTCCAAATCGCTATGCTTCAAGCTTTCCGTGGTGGGCATGGGCATATCGGGATAGCGCATCAACACAAATGCAGCCGCCGCGCCCGCAATGCCGGTGATCATCACCCCCCAAAATCCGATGCCGTCAATCACTGCGCCGACAATGCCCGCGCCAATCAACACCGCGCCCACAGCCAGCGCAGCATTGCGCACCTTGCCCCAAAAATGCGCTTTGCGCAGCGCGCGGGCTTTCATACCAATAGGCACCGTTTTTTGGGCACGAAGCGAATTGGAAGCCGCCCGGATAATCTCATCGGATTGTGACGCGATATTGTTCAAATTACCCCTCCAACGCGCTCAACAATTTACTCTCGCTCCCACTGCCCAGCCCCTGTGCCTGGCCTTCGGCTCTCGCGATATAGCCTTTGGATTTCTGAAGTTCCTGGTCGAGCGCTTCGGATGTTTGCTTCATATGATCGAGCGCTTTCAACTTGAAGGTATCGATCGCATCCATCGTATCGTAGATATTCTGAAAAGCGCGGCTCAATGTCTCGAGCGGTATCGTGCTGTTGGCGGCTTGTTCATGGATCGCGCCGGTATTTTCGCGCAGCAGATTGCCCGTGCTATCGATCAGATTAGCGGTGGTTTCGTTGAGCGCGTTAATCTGACTCAGCACCAACCGCTGATTGGTCATCGCCTGCGCGACTGTAACCGCAGTGCGCAATGCTCCGACGGTCGTGGTTGACGCCCGGTCGACACCTTTGACCAGCTCCACATTATTCTTTTTAACTAAGTCGAGCGCCAGATAGCCTTGCACCGTTACCGCCATTTGGGTGAGCAGATCCTGAGTACGCTGACGCACATAAAATAGTGCGGTTTCGCGCACGGCTCTCGCCTTTTTCGGATCGGATGCGTCAAGCTCTTCGGCTTTTTCCTCCAGCTTCCCATCCAGCTGTTTCGACATGACGATCATCTGTTCCAGCTTGCCCATCGACGCCCACAAATTCTGACGCTCCACATCAATTGCGGCATTATCCATCAGCAATTCGTCTTTGCCATTGGCAAGCCGCTCCAAGATCGAACTGATATGCGTTTGCGAGCTTTGATAGCTGTCAAAATAATTCCGCAGCTTATTACCCCACGGGATAATGCCGAATAATTTTTCCTTGCTCAGCAAATCGCCTTTTTTCGAAGGATCGAGGTCCTCCACCGTCCTGCGCAATTCGGCCAGATCAGCGCCGACGCCGCTGCTGCCGTCCATTGTCCGAATGGGTTTGTCGAGGAAACGGTTGCTTTGCCCCGCCGCCTCCATAATTTCCTTACGGCCCATATTAGTCAGCTGATCGACGCGCTTGCCAAATTCCGGGCTATTCACATCTTGCGCGATCAAATCTTCGATATAAGCCTCAACCCGTTCTTGAAGCTTGGTTTTTTGCTCATCAGTTACCGGAACCAGGCCTGCTGATTTTTCGGCCGTAACCACAGGCACCGGATCGGGCGGGGTTAACTTCAAATCAGTTTCGGTGGCAGTCTTGGTTTCTGTTGACATAAATCCCTCTTCCTAATGGGCAGATTTCGCTGTTTCTGCCAAGATGGAGGGAAAATGGGCGGATTTCAAGTCAATCCCGCCCGCACTGTATTATTTTTATAAGACAGCTTGAAAATTCGCTATTCATTCGCCTTTAACGCGCTTGCAATAACCGGTTCGATACCGGTTACGATTTTGCTCACGCCTTGCTTGTTCGGGTGAATACCATCGGCGAGCATCAGTTTGCTGTCGGTGACCACGCCGTCGAGGAAAAAGGGATAAAGCGGAGTATCATATTCCTTTGCAAGGTCGGGATATATCGAATTGAATTTGCTGGCATAATCTGCTCCTAAATTCGGCGCGGCGATCATACCTGTTAACACCACATCGATCCGCCGTTTTTTCAGCTCATCCATCATTGCGGTTATATTGGCGCGGGTTTCCTCGGGCCGGATACCGCGCAGCATATCATTGCCGCCTAGGCCCAATATCACCATCTCCACCTCCTGCGGTGCGTTATCGAGCACGAAATTTAGCCGCGCCTTTCCGGCCGCCGTGGTATCGCCCGAAACACCGGCATTGAGGACGGATACGGCAAAGCCCTGTTTCCGCAAGGCAGCTTGCAATTGCGGCGCAAAGCCGTCCTTTGGGTCCAATTGATATCCAGCATATAGGCTGTCCCCAAATGCCACCACCAAACGGGTCGGTTCCGCATTTTGTTTGGAGGCCATTTGCTGGGTCTGCTTCACCTGATCCGGCGGCGGGGCGGCATCACAGGCAACAAGCCCTTGGAAAAGGAACAGCAGCGCCCCATATAGCGATAAATTCCGCAGCGAAATCATTCTAATCAACGGGGCCTCTCCTTTGTCACTTCCAAACAGCCATGAAACGGATATGGCAATCCGCGCGTCAAATGTCACGCTTACACTCGGCACAAAAACCGCGCCGGTGTCAATTTTGCGCGGCGTCGACCTGTCGGTCCCTTATGGCAGCAGCATCGCATTGCTCGGACCATCTGGGTCGGGCAAAAGCTCGCTTATGGCCGTGCTCGCAGGGTTGGAGCGCGCAACCAGCGGCAAAGTCGAAGTCGCTGGAACCGATTTCACTGCACTAGACGAAGACGGACTGGCCAGAGCGCGGCGCGGGAAAATTGGCGTTGTTTTGCAGGCATTTCATCTGCTTCCCACCATGACCGCGCTCGAAAATGTGGCTATCCCTATGGAACTGGCGGGGATGAGCGATGCGTTTCAGGATGCGGAGCGCGAATTAAATGTCGTCGGCCTTGGCCACCGCGTTGACCATTATCCCTCACAGCTATCGGGCGGAGAGCAGCAGCGCGTGGCGATTGCGCGGGCGATGGCGGCAATGCCAAAGATCATCTTTGCCGATGAACCCACCGGCAATCTGGATAGCGAAACCGGCGCGGGCATTATCGATTTGCTTTTCACCCGGCGCAAAGAGTTGAACGCGACGTTGCTTATCATCACCCATGATCCGGAACTGGCGAAACGGTGCGACCGCATTGTGACCATGCAAAATGGTGTGATTGTGGAGCAAGCGATTTGATCCGTCTTTGGACGATAGCTTGGCATATTGCTCGGCGCGATTTGAATGCGCGGATACGTGGGCTGCGCTTGCTTGCCGTTTGCTTGTTTCTGGGGGTCGCGACCTTGGCCGCAATCGGCAGCTTAACCGCCGGTATCGCTACTGAATTGTCAAACCGCGGCCAATCCATTTTGGGCGGCGATGTTGAGGTGGAAACGGCACAGCGCATGGCAACAGCCGAAGAATTGGCGGCGCTGCGCAGCATGGGGCAGCTGTCCGAAACCGTTCGGCTTCGCGCGATGGCGATTGGCGGTGCAGGCCAAGACAGCTTGCTGGCCGAGTTGAAAGCCGCCGACAGTGCTTATCCCTTTTATGGCCAGCTAACCCTATCCGACGGCCGCGCCGTCAAAGCGCCGCCAAAAGGGCAGATTTACATCGGCCCAACATTGGCCGACCGGTTGGATATTAAAACAGGCGGTATCGTGCGATTTGGCGAGGCGCGCTTTACGGTTGCTGGCATTATCGGTGAAGAGCCCGACCGGCTGGGCGAAGGCTTCACTCTGGGGCCAGTTGCGATCATCAGTCTGGACTCCCTGCCCGATACCAAGCTGATCCAACCAGGTAGCCTGTTTCAAGCCAAATACCGCATCAAACTTCCCGCCAACGCCGACCCGGCGGTAACGGTTAAACAGATTGAAAGCCGCTTCCCCTCCGCCGGATTTGAAATTACCGACCGTTCCAATGGTGCACCGGGGACAAGGCGCTTCATCGAACGCATGGGGCAATTTCTGACATTGGTTGGCCTCGCCGCATTGGTCATTGCCGGAATTGGAGTGGGCAATGGGGTCAGCAGCTATTTGGAAAGCAAGCGGCCAAGCATCGCGACTTTGAAAGTTACTGGCGCGGATAGCCAAATGATATTCCGTATATTCATGATCCAGATCATGGCCGTTGCCGCCGTTGCGATATTGGCCGGTTTGTTGATTGGCAGCATCGCCCCTCAGGCAATAGGGTTGATTATCGGCGACCTGCTGCCTGTCCCTGCTGGTTTTGCGCTATATCCCATTCCTTTGATGGTCAGCGCCGTCTATGGATTGTTGATCGCCATCGCTTTTGCCTTGCCGCCGCTGGCCCGTGCCCGGACGGTGCCAGCTGCGGGGCTATTTCGTGCGGTAACAAACGGAACTTCGCGGCCAGACAAAAAAAGCATCGCCGGAGTGTGTGCGGCGATTGCGGCCATCGTTGCGCTCGCCGTCGGCACTGCGCGCGAGCCGCTATTTTCGGCTGGCTTTATTGCCGCCGCCTTCGCATTGCTGTTGATCCTGACGGCGATTGCATTTGCCGTCCGCTGGGTCGCCATGCGCCTGCCCCGGCCCAAAAAGCCGTTGTTCCGGCTGGCGCTGGCCAATTTGCACCGGCCCGGGGCGCAGACACAGGCATTGGTTGTCGCGCTAGGCCTTGGCCTTACTTTATTCACCACGCTGGCTACGATTCAGACGAGCATCAACAATGAAATTGACCGCAGTGTGCCCGAACGCGCTCCTAGCTTTTTCGCACTCGACATTCCCCGCCCGGATGCACAGCGTTTCCGTGATATGGTGACCAAAGCCGCACCCGATGCACAAATCAACATGATCCCCGCGCTGCGCGGACGGATCATCGCCTATGCTGGACAGCGCGTAGATGAAATGGACGAATTGCCGCCCGGCGCATGGGTGCTGAACGGCGACCGCGGCCTCACCTATAGTGCCGTCCTGCCTGCGGGCAGCGAAATTACTGCTGGCCAATGGTGGGATGCGGGTTACCGGGGACCGCCGCTGCTTAGCATGGAGGAAGAGGTTGCGGCCTCGCTTGGCGTTGGCGTCGGCGATGATATTACGATCAGCTTGCTGGGCGTCGAAGTGACCGCGAAAATAGCATCGCTGCGCAAAGTGGAATGGGACAATTTCGGGCTCAACTATGTGATGGTATTCTCGCCCGGCTCGCTCGACGCGGCGCCGCATAATATGGTTGCGACGCTGACCGTGCCCGAATCCGCCGAAGCCGCGATTGCAAAATCCATTCCTCCGGCATTCCCCTCGACTTCGCTGATTGAAGTGGGAGAGGTTGTGACACAGGTTACCGGCCTGCTGACGCAAATGGCGCAGGCCATCGCCGCTGCCGCCTCGATAGCAATATTGGCCGGTATCGCAGTGCTGGTCGGCGCGATTGCTGCCAGCCGGGCCAGCCGCATTTATGACAGCGTGATTCTGAAACTTCTGGGTTCGACCCGCAGCCAGATATTGGGAGCGCAGGCGATGGAATATGCCATATTGGCGCTATTGCTTGGCTTGCTCTCCCTCGCACTGGGCATGGGCGCTGGCTGGTATGTGGTGGTGCAGATATTCGATTTCAAATTTGCACCCGATTATGGCGTGCTCGCGGTCACTTTGGTCGGCGGCGCTGGGGTGACGTTCCTGCTGGGGCTGTTGGGATCGCTGCCCATCTTGGCCGCCCGTCCAGCAGAAGCATTGCGCAGCCTGTAAAAAAAAGGCCTTGGAAATTTCGGGGATTTATAGCAGTTAGACAGCGGGTCATTTAATACGGGGGGTTTCCTATGTCATTTGTCCTGTCTTCTTTATTTTTATTGACCGCGGCCCAACCGCTGAGCTGTGATGCAGCATCCGGGAACGCATGCGCGGCGGAGAGTTTGGACCAAACGGAAACAGCAGGCGGCGAGGAAGCCCCGCTGACTGCCCTGCCCTGCACAATACAGGATGCGGTTTATACGATTGCCGGCGAAAAGGCGTGGGAGATTAGTTTCACCCAGCCTAAGATACGCCCCAGCGCCGCGTCGGATCTGCTGCTGATGGTGACGGGCAGCGCATTTGTCCGCGATTTTTCCTTTGAAGCTTCACAAGGCTTTGGCGGGACCTATTTGCAAGTGACCGTCGATGATGCAGAATTAGGACAATCCATGCCAGCGGAGGACCAGCCCGACGATCCGATTGCATTCCATGGTTTTGCACAAAACCAAGCGGGCGGGCTTGTTCGCTTACCCGATGCACCGCAATCTGGCGATATGGCGCCTGTTGCGATCTATATTCCCGACGTCTCCAAATATTTTTGGTATGACGAAAAATATACAGATATCGAAACCGGCGAAACGCTTGATGAACCCGTCGCTCTGCCGCAGGGACTGTTCATGGGTAGCTGTTTGAAATAGAGCTCTATTTGGGGTGGTTGCGGGCCAGCCGCGCGGCGAGCGGTGCGCTAATCACTAACTGCGCCATGTGATAGAGAATGGCGGGCAGGATGATCAGCCCCGCATTACCACCAAATAATATCGCCGCCATCGGTGCGCCGGTTGCGATGCTTTTATGTGCGCCTGCGAATATCAGGCTGATCCGGTCGGCCCGCTCCATCTGCAACAGCCCGCCGAGCAGCATCGCGCCGGCAAAGGCCGCAGCCAGCAATAACGCGAGCGTGAGAGCCAGCGCCACCCAAATCGGTCCATCCAGCTGCATCAACGCGCCCGATGCCACGGCCCCGGCAAAGCTGATGTAAACCGCAAGCAATATGACGCCTTTGTCAAAAAAGCCGAGCAACGCCTTTTGCCGCGCCGCCCACTCGCCCAATAGCCGCTGCGCCAATTGGCCCAGCGCAAAAGGCAACATCAGCATCGTCGCAATTTTAACGATGACATTGCTGTCCAGCCCCACACCCGCCGCGCCCAGCAATAAGGCAGCCAGCGCCGGAGTCAGCACGATACCGGCCAAATTGGATAGCGCCGCCCCAATGACCGACGCCGCGACATTACCTTGTGCTATCGAACTATAGCTGATTGCCGATTGCACAGTGGAGGGCAGGATCGCGGTGTAAATGATCCCAGCGACCAGTAACGGCGGCAGCGCGGGTGATGCCGCACTGGCAAGGCCCCAGCCCGCAATGGGCATGGCAATGAATATAAAACCCATCATCGCCGCCTGCACGCGCCAGCTTCGCGCTGCTTTCACCACTTCACCGCGCGGCAGGCGAAGGCCGTGCAGAAAAAATAGCAGGAAAACGCCGATAAAAATTACATTTTGCGCAACATCGAGCGCGGCCCCGCCGACCGGCAGCAACCATCCAGCCGCCAAAGCCATCAATATCAGCACTATAAATCGGTCAGGGAGTAATCGAGACATTGCACCCCCCCTTGCCGGAGGCAGCCGCGAACAACAATAGGCATTGGGCAATTTCGAAAAAACCAGTATCGTCGCAAACATGACTGCGCGCCTGATCGAAATAATATTACCCGATAGCCAATATAACAAGCTGTCCCAAATATTGAGCCACCAAAGCAGCCGGTTTTGGCGGCAAACCGTACCCGGACAGATGGAAAAAACCAGTTGCATCGTGCAGCAGCGGCGCGTCGATGCATTGCTTGATGAATTAATGACCGCATTCGCCGATGTCGAAGGCTTCAACGCCTATGTGTCGATCCCCGAAGCGATCATTCCGCCAGTATCGGAAATTCCGGGCAGCGAAGTCGCTTTTCCAGCACCCACACGCGCGCCAACAGCCATTGAACGCTTTTTTGTTCGTGACCGGATCAGCACAGAGGAAATTTATGACGATATTCAGGAAAGCCTGCATATAAGACCAGCCTTTTTGCTGAATGTCATTTTATCATCGATCATCGCGGGACTGGGTATGCGTAGCAATCAAGTTGCTGCGATAATCGGTGCGATGATTATTGCGCCACTGCTGGGACCGTCGATCGGCACGGCGTTGGCGGCCACCATCGGCGATATGAAATTGGGCCGCAAGGCTTTGCTGACCTTGATAGTCGGCAGTATTTTTGGGATAGCGTCGGGCCTCATCATTGGACTGACTGCGACGATTGATCCAATGGCATCTGAATTACATAACCGGACGATCGTGCACCCTGCTGATATCACTTTAGCGTTAGCCAGCGGGATGGCCGGTGTATTGGCATTCAGCCGCGGATCGGCCTTAACGCTGGTCGGGGTTATGATCGCCGTCGCGCTCATCCCCCCGCTTGCGGCCACCGGAATTTACGCTGGGATCGGGGAATATGGACTGGCGGCAAGGGCGCTATTCCTGTTTGCGACAAATTTGGTCTGTATCAACATTGCTGGCATCGCCACATTTTTGATCCAAGGCCTGCCACCAAAGGAATGGCGGATAACGGGCGGGATATTATTTGTCTGGATCGTCATCTTATTTCTCTTGGCGGCGTTAATCACTGGCCGTTCGGTGTGGGAATTGGGGATGCTGATGTGATAAGCCGCCTTGGCTCCATGATATTTTTGCTCGCGGCATTTTCATTGTTGCTTACCGCCTGCAAGGAACAGCATTCCAAGCCTTCCGACGATGAATATCGCCGTTGGATCGCACAAACGGACAATACAAAAAATGTCGCAGCGCTGGAAAACTATTTTGCGGAAAGGGACGTTGCGCATATTCTGCCAATTGCGGAGCTGCTGCGCAGCGACGTCCGATGGAAAAAATGCGGTGCCGATCCATTTTCTGTTCCGCCTCGCAAATATTGGCCCAATATGGTCGCCACGTTAAAATTGGTCCAGCGCGAGATCATTCCGATTTTAGGGCCAGTGGAAGCCGTCTCTGTATTTAGGGAGCCGAGCATAAACACATGTATTAAAGGTGCGAGTAAAAGCTTCCATTTGCGCTTTTTTGCTATTGATATGCAACCGGTGGGCAAAATGGATCGCCCTGTTTTGATTCAAAAACTCTGCACTTTGCACAGGTCCAAGGGCAAATCTGCGCAAATGGGCCTTGGTATATATCGCGGGACGCGGTTCCATATTGATACTGCAGGCTACCGTAATTGGGGCAAAGATTATTCATCAAAATCATCACCCTGCCGTTCCGTTGTTGCGCCGCAGCACTAACCGCGCTAAAGGCGCGCGCATGAATGGCGGTATGATGCTGCCTTACTCCCAAAAGGTTTATTCGAATGTCTTTGCGTAATATCGCCATTATCGCCCACGTCGATCATGGCAAAACCACCCTGGTTGATCAGCTTTTCCGCCAATCCGGCACCTTCCGCGAAAATCAGCGCGTTGAAGAAAGAGCGATGGACAGCAACGATCTGGAAAAAGAGCGCGGCATCACGATTCTCGCCAAATGCACCAGCGTCGAATGGCAAGGCACGCGGATCAACATTGTTGATACACCTGGACACGCCGATTTCGGCGGCGAAGTTGAGCGCATCCTGTCGATGGTTGACGGCGTCATCCTGCTCGTTGATTCCTCCGAAGGGGCCATGCCGCAAACCAAATTTGTTACCGGCAAAGCGCTCGCCCTCGGCCTGCGCCCTATCGTCGTCGTCAATAAAGTAGACCGCCCGGATGAGCGTATTCAAGAGGTATTGGACGAAGTGTTCGACCTATTTGTCTCGCTCGATGCGACCGATGAACAGCTTGATTTCCCTGTGCTGTTTGCATCGGGCCGCAATGGTTATGCCTCGCTCGAACCGACTGCGCGCGAAGGCGATTTGACGCCGATGTTCCAAACCATCGTCGACCATGTACCAGAGCCAAAGGCCGATGTAGACGGTGAATTTAAAATGCTGGTCACGTTGCTCGACCGCGACAATTTCTTGGGCCGCATCCTCACTGGCCTCGTATTGTCGGGGCGGGTGAAGGTGAACCAGCAAATTCACGCGCTGAACCCCGATGGCAAAAAGGTCGAAGCTGGCCGTGCTTCGAAAATCATGTCTTTTCGCGGATTGGAACGTATCCCGGTTGATGAGGCAAAGGCCGGCGACATCATCTCGCTCGCGGGCCTGACCACCGCGACTGTCGCCGATACCATTGCCGACATTACAGTGACTGAACCGCTTCAGGCGCAGCCGATTGATCCGCCGACATTGTCGATGCGTTTTTCGGTGAATGATTCGCCAATGGCCGGCCGCGAAGGTGACAAAGTAACCAGCCGTATGATCCGTGACCGTTTGCTGCGCGAAGCCGAGAGCAATGTCGCCATCCGCGTCACCGAATCCGCCGATAAAGACAGCTTTGAAGTTGCAGGCCGGGGTGAATTACAGCTCGGCGTGTTAATCGAAACGATGCGGCGCGAAGGATTTGAATTGGGCATTTCGCGCCCGCGCGTGTTGTTCGGTGAAGACGAAACCGGCGCCAAAACCGAACCTTATGAAGCGGTTGTGATCGACGTTGATGATGAATTTTCTGGCACGGTCGTCGAAAAAATGGCGGAGCGTAAAGGCGAAATGACCGATATGCGTCCATCGGGCGGCGGCAAAACCCGGATCAGCTTTATCGCACCATCGCGCGGCTTGATCGGGTATCATGGCGAATTTCTGTCCGATACGCGCGGCACCGGCATCATGAACCGCCTGTTCGAAAAATATGGCCCGCATCGGGGCAATATTGGCGGCCGCAAAAATGGCGTTTTAATCTCCAACGGCAATGGTGAGGCCGTGGCGTACGCGCTCGGCCCATTGGAAGAGCGCGGCATATTGATGGTCAGCCCCGGTGAGCCGCTATATGAAGGCATGATTATCGGCGAAAATGCGAAGCCCGATGATTTGGAAGTCAACCCGATGAAATCGAAGCAGCTGACCAACTTCCGCTCAACCGGAAAGGACGACGCCATCCGCCTGACGCCGCCATGGCGCATGACGCTGGAGCAAGCGATCGCCTATGTGGATGATGACGAAATGGTGGAAGTAACGCCCAAATCCATCCGTTTGCGCAAAGCGATCCTTGATCCCAACGAACGCAAAAAAGCGTCGCGCAAAAAAGCCGCCTAAACAATGCCGCCCCGCCGCATCGTCATCTCCGGATGTTCAGGCGGCGGGAAGTCATCAATGATTGATGCCTTGGCAGAACGTGGTTTTGCTACTGTGCAAGAAGCAGGCAGGATGATTGTGCGTGAAGAAATGGCCATAGGTGGCGGTGCCTTGCCGTGGTTAAACCCAGAAGCATTTGCGCTAAGGTTGGCTGAAAAAGCCATTGCTCAATTTCAAGATACCGAAAACCAAGTCGGCCATGTGTTCATGGACCGCAGCCTGATTGACCCGGTTGCCTACCTCGAGCAACACAACTTAGCCGTTCCAGCGGAACTCACCAAGGCCATACATACTTATCGTTACCACAAATCGGTCTTCATCGTGCCGCCCTGGTCCGAAATATACGTCAAAGATGCCCAGCGGCCTAAATCTTTTGATGAGGCGTTGTTGGAATTTGCTCCGCTGCATGCGGCCTATCAAAAGGCCGGTTATTCGATCATCAAATTACCTAAAATACCTATTGATGAGCGCGTCGATTATCTTCTTGCGAATATATCGCGTGTCACACCACCGTAAACTAAGCCTTCCATAACGCTTTCATTTGCTTATGGTGAGCATATTCGTTTTTTGCGTTTGAGGTGCCAATGACCGCCAATATTTTTCGTAGCAGCCTGTCTGTAATCGCCCTGCTTTGCGCGGCCCCGATGCCCGTCACGGCGCAAACAGTGGTATATCAAGCCGGAGCCCCGATCGCCGATGCCGCGCCGCCGGCTGACAATGCTCCACCCAAGTTAATTGTCGCCATTTCCGTCGATCAATTTTCCGCCGACCTGTTCGCCGAATATCGCCGCGAGTTTACAGGCGGGCTGCAACGGTTGCAGGAAGGCGCGGTTTTCCCATCGGGCTATCAAGCGCAATCGGCCACCGAAACCTGCCCAGGGCATTCCACCATCCTAACCGGCGTTTACCCAGCGCGCAGCGGCATTATCGCCAATGACTGGATCGACCTGAATACCGGGCGCGAGGATAAAGGCATTTATTGCGCCGAGGATGAAAGCGTTCCCGGAAGCAATTCGGATAAATATACGGTATCCGACGTGCATCTGCTGGTCCCCACCCTGGGTGAGCGGATGAAAAAGGCAAATGCCGCCTCACGCGTCGTTTCCGTGGCGGGCAAAGACCGCGCCGCAGTGATGATGGGCGGGCATGACGTTGATGAGCTATGGTGGTGGGATAACGACAGCAAAAAATTCACAAGCTATGCCGGGCGCGCCGTGCCGCCCGCCGTTCGGAAAGTCAATTCACAGGTCCAAACCGCGATTGCATCCGCGACAAGCGACGAAAAACTGCCCGGATTCTGCCAAGCACATAGCCGCGCCGTCGCCATAGATGATGGCAAAACGGTCGGCACCGGACGATTTGCCAGAGCGGCGGGAGACGCCCGCGGTTTTCGCGCCTCCCCCTATTCCGACATGGCGTTATTCGGTCTGGCCACCGGTTTAGTCGCGGATATGAAGCTGGGTCAGGGCGAGGCCACCGACTTGATCGCAATCGGCGCATCGGCCACCGACTATGTTGGCCATACCTACGGCACATCGGGCAGCGAAATGTGCCTCAACCTGTTGGTGCTGGATAACACATTGGAGGTATTTTTCCGCGCGCTGGATGAACAAGGCACCGACTATGCCGTTGTGCTGACCGCCGATCATGGCGGCCATGACCTGCCCGAACGATTGCGCAGCCATGCCGTGCCAGAGGCGCAGCGCATCACCGCCAGCATCGCACCCGAAGTGATGGGCGCGGCTATCGCATCAAAGCTGAAACTCGCGCGGCAACCGCTGAACAGCCGGGGCGTGGGAGATGTTTGGATTGACAAGGATTTGGACGCGAAGACAAAGGCGAGAGTGCTGGACGAAGCGCTTGCCGCCTACCGCGCGCATCCTATGGTCGCCGCCGCTTTTTCGCGGGCCGAGTTGCTGGCAACAAAAGTCCCCGCAGCGGGCACGCCGCCCGAAAGCTGGAGCCTGATCGAACGGGCCCGCGCCACATTCCACCCCGACCGTTCGGGCGATTTCTACGTCGCGCTAAAACCGCGCATCACGCCAATACCCGATACAAAACGCGGCACGGTTGCCACGCATGGTAGCATATGGGATTATGATCGGCGCGTGCCGATACTATTCTGGCGCAGCGGTATGGCCCGCTTTGAACAGCCTTTGTCGGTCAGCACGGTCGACATAGCGCCCACATTGGCAGCGCTCATCAAACTCCCGGTGGAAACAAACGCCTTCGACGGCCGCTGCCTCGATCTGGATGCCAGCGAAGGGACAAGCTGCGAATAGGGGGCGTTGCCAGAATTACCGAATTACCGAGCAACTGCCATCACCCGCCCATAATTTCACGCAAAGACCGCAAAGATTATCAAGGGGGCGGAGCTGCCCTGCGCCCTCACCACTCTGCGCCGCCATCTTCAAAATCTTTGCGCCTTCGCGTGAAATACCCAGCCCCCGCCGCGCTAGCCCGCTTCCAGAATTCTTCAGACATAGAGCAACTTAGGGCACAATATCAAATAGGATGCCGTTGCCACTGACCTTTTTCTGATGCGAGGGTGATGAAGGTCCGAGCCACTGGGGAAAACGTCATGAATTTATTCTTGTGTCCCGGTAATTCCCGCTAGAATGAATGCAGGCACAATCTATCAAAAACAATATTCGGTTCCGTCACCATTATCTTGACAATAAATTTTGCTGCCGTCAGCGCGTTCAATTGAATATGATCGCCGATTTTTCAGTGCTTCTAGGAATTCTTCTGCCCCAGTTTTGCGTCGGTATTTGGACCTTTCTTTAGCATATTCCTCTTCTTGTTGCCTTTGTTTCTCATAATAAGCCTTCAGCTCGGCCTCACGAATAGCGCGATCCCTTTCACGCTCGGCGGCCTGTGCAGCTTTCTCTTGTTGGTATAAGGCCATCCTTCTGGCATATTCGCGGTTATGTGCAAGTGCTTGTTGGCCAAATGCAAAAAACGCCTCTGTCGAAGTATTGTAGGCCATCTCCCCAATCCTTCCCTCGGTTGCGGTGAAGCTTATGCTTGGCCAATCAATTGCACGGCGCCATTTGTCGGGCAATGCCCCTTGCGCCGGCGTTACGCCATCTGGCTCATAGCGGTCAAATGGCCTGACAATCATCGCATGATTATCATCGGCAATACGTGAGAAGCCAAAGCCCGAGAACATTTTGAGCGTTTTCTCGTCTAAAAGAACATTTTCAGCCCTCACCAAAGCAGGATATTCGACAGAGCTTGATGTGCGAGCGGAGATTTTAAAGCCATATCCGGTCGGAAGGGCATAAACCAACAGCCAGTCTGAGAAATATTTCTGTGATGTCGACAGATCGCCGTAACTGTCGCGACTATAATGTAATCGAGCCATTCCTATAAAGTTGGATGGTGCAGCAACTCTCTCGCCGTTTACGTCAAGTGGGTGGTACAACCGGTCATCTTTTAACGCTGTGTTAAAAGGCAGTCGGCCAATGACTTCTACCAATTGGGACTGCGTATTTTTCGCATATCCGGCTCGATTAGCTCCGAAATTGAGAATGCTGCGGACTTCAGCTGGCGGGCGATAACCAATCACCGAACCGTCAGCTCTGAACCAGAGAGAGGCCCGCTCACCGGTCGCAGGCTCTAAGGCGGACATAACAAAATTGTCTTTACTATTCGCATAGATACTGACTTCGAAAGAGTCAAAATTATCGCGCCGTTTATGCAAAAGGATGTTGTTGAAAACGGCGCGTTCCTGACCATAACTATCATATTGCCGAAGGGTGACAGTGCCCCGCGCTGTATCTCGCCCGATAAGTTCGAAAATCTGCGCTGGAAGGTCGCTGTAATAACCTCCAACATAATAAAGATTAGCCGGATCGATCCCGGGCTGTTCAGGTTTAGTGAGCTTGCCGTCCAGATTTACAAAATAATATTTATTGACCGGAGTGTAATATGGACTATTTTTCTGATAGAAAGTAGTGCTAGTGTTAGCTAGTGCGAGTGCGACTTTGTCAGATATCGGCAGTATATGTGGATAAAGCGCCGGTTCAATTATTTCGTTTTCGGTATCAAGCATGACGCCGAAATAAGACCTCTTGGCGAGAGCTTTCTTCGTGTAACTGTCATTCTTGGGGAACAGCGGTTCACCCAACGTTTTCGCTGTTTTTGCAACATCGGCATAGGACAGGCTCGTGCTTTCAATCAGCGACAATCTTGTGACGCCCGATCCGTCTGCTTTGTTGACAATAAAGGGACGGAAAATCTGCTTGCAAGCCTTGCTACCCTTAATCGGGGAACATTGTCCTTTTTCACCAGGGGGCGTCCAGGTAGGTGGGGCGGGGCCGTCAGCTCTCGCTACCGTTGCGGCAAATGCAGAGAGGACTAAAAGTGCGGGGAGGCCTAGGGCAGCAATAGTGAATTTCATTGTTTTGATCCTCAAGGCCAAACTAAATATTTGGCAAATGACAATCGACCCAGGGGCAGTTTCATAGCATAGCGGCAGCTTTGTCAATGGCGGATTCGTCACTTAAACGACTTATTTATCGGGAACTCTAGGAACACTATACTAAACGAATACCAGATATGGGAATGATGTCACACGTAGCATAACTCTCTGCTCCAGCAACGGCCTGCGCGAACAAAATGGTAATTGAAGGCTCCGCCGCCCCCTTCTGCTCCTTTGTGCCTTTGCGTCTTTGCGCGAAATATAGGGCGCTGCGGTGACCGCGGTCCCCTTTTACTGCGCCGTGTCACTGTTTATCAGGCACATACCGGGTAGGATAGAGTTGCCAGCCGCTTTGTTCTGATGCAAGGTTACCGTCAGTCAACACAGACCGGCGGAAAAGATGGCTTGAATTTAGTTGTCTAATTGATATTCGCATTGTTCTGCTTTCGTGACGTTTTTTTACCCGATTACCGATGGTTGTCTTCGAGGTCTGCGAACGGCATTGGAGCCTTTGGTGTTCGAGCCTTCATGATCGCGGTCAGGCGGTAGGTATGGACGTCTCTATGT